>NZ_SELS01000250.1 GCF_004197395.1 Paraburkholderia sp. UYCP14C
TGCGGCGGCTCCGGTTTTTCTGGACACAGAGTTGGGGTAAAACGTGTGATCCAAACTGGAGTAGTTGATGTTGAAGAAAGCCGATACGAAGCCGATTGCGCCAGAGGCGCTGGAAGGAGCGCGTAGCGCGACTGCAAGCGCCTCTGGCGCGTCCGAAATCAAACGCTGGTCTACCGGCCGCAAGCGTAGTGTGGTGCTTCGGCTGCTGCGCGGCGAACCCGTCGACGCCGTCTCGCGCGAAGTCGGTGTGACGATCGCCGAGCTTGAGCAATGGCGTGAACTGGCGCTGAGCGGTATGGAAGCCGGCCTCAAGGCACGCACTACGGATCCACTGCAGGCGCGGCTGAACGACGCCGTGCGGCGGGTCGGCGAGTTGTCCATGGAAGTCGAAATCCTCCGCAAGGAGCGTGATCTGCAGGGCCGCCGCCCTTTGAGCGTGCGGAGGTCGTCGACATGAGCCACACGATCTCCGTCAGCGCAGGCAAGCCCTTTGGATTGCAGAGGGTCTGCCAGGTGCTCCAGTTTCCGCGCTCGACGATCTACGCGGTGCGTGCGAGAGCAGCAGCTAACGTGGTGCCGATCATCGCAGGACGTCGCGGCCCCAAGCCGAAGATGCCAGATGTCGAGCTGCTCAAGGCCATCCGCGACGATTTGGCAGCGTCGCCATTCAGCGGCGAGGGGCACCGCAAGGTCTGGGCGCGGCTGCGCATCCTGCACGACATCCGGGTCTCCCGGACCCGCGTGCTGCGCCTGATGCGCGAGCACAGCCTGCTCTCGCCTTACCGGCGGCCCAAAGGTGAACCCAACCTTCACGACGGCCGGATCACGACTGATCGCCAGAACGAGATGTGGGGCACCGACGGCGTGCGTATCGCGACCGTGGACGACGGCATGGTGTGGATCTTCTCGGCGGTCGATCATTGCGACGGCATGTGTACCGGCATTCATGCTGCGAAAATCGGTGACCGCTTCGCGGCCCTCGAGCCGATCTCCCAGGGGCTGCTGGCCGAGTTTGGCTCGGTAGTCACCGACTCGGGGCGCGGGTTGTCGCTGCGCATGGATCACGGTTCGCAATACACCTCGGATGACTTCCGCGAGCAGATCCGATTCTGGGGCATCGCACCCAGCTACGCCTTTGTTGCCGAACCGCAGACCAACGGCGTCGCTGAGCGGTTCAACAGGACGATGAAGGAGCAGGCGATTCATGGGCGCATCTTCAGAAACCTGGAGGAAGTTCGTGCTGCGGCCATCGCGTTCAAGGACCGATACAATCGCCACTGGCGTCTTGAAAAACTGGGCTTCAAATCACCCCTCGAAGCCCGTCAGGAAAGGCTGATGAAGCTGGCCGCCTGAGCTGCAAAAGCTTGTCCAGACAACCGGAGCCGATACA
>NZ_SELS01000251.1 GCF_004197395.1 Paraburkholderia sp. UYCP14C
GCGCATCCAGCGCAACCAGAAGATTGAGATCCAAGCCTTTGAAACGCATATTCAAAAATCCGTCTTATGTGTGACTCAGGTCGGAGCACTCGATGACACTGTTCCGAAGACCGCAAAGTTGCTGCATTCAAAATTAAGGCAATGCTGATCAATTCCACCGCTAACGATTGCCATGCGTTATAGCGTGGACATGCAACGGTAAAAAGCAAAAACGATGAAGCAACTGATCGTGCCGATGGCGGTCGATCAATACGCAGGATTCGGAGCGCAGCGCACACCTACGCGACGCGAACCGGAACATGTCGTTTATAAAGGTTTGCAAAGTTTACGTTCGCTTTGCCAAATTGGCTAAAATTGCCCGACGCCCATAAATGGAAAATCCCCCGAAACCCTTGCCAGGTAAGGCTTTGACGGGAACGTGTGGAATCTACGGATGCTGGACGTGTGCGCGAAGGTCCTCAATCCGCTGCGCCATGGGTTCAAGGATGTCGCGCATGGTTTCCCAGGAAATGTTTGGTACATCGGCCTCCTGCAGCAAGGCAGGTAACTGCGCGAGCAAGGTGGTCCACTGCTGCCAGGTGTGCTCCAGCAGTTCGGCCTTCACCCAGAGATCGCGGTGCGGGCGGGCATCGAGAATCGTCTGGAACTCGCGTTCAAGCGTCGCACCGTCGGAGAGAAGGCGTAGTACGGTGGGCTTGATGGAATCAGGCAGCTCCTGTTCGGGCTTCATTCTGCGTGCATCTTTGAGCCATGCCTGCTCGAAGAGCTCGCCGTAGCGGTACAGGCTCGGATATGTCCGGCACAGCGAGACAAGGAGTTCGTCGGAGGTGCTGTTCCAGAGCCGTTGCAGATCGGGAGTATAGGCGGCCATATGCGCAAGCAGGGCTACGCCGCGGATACCGTTTGCTTCGAGCTGACGCACGCGCTGATCGATCGATGCGGCGATCCGGTGCTCGTCGGCGAATCTTCGCTCCTTGCCGGGCACCTGAATCTGTCCCGTCGCAATGCCTGAGGCGATCGTTTCAACGATTTTCGCGTAGCGACGGAAGCCGGCAAACTCACGCGCCAGAAGATTGATGGCGGGGTTGTCCAGATCCGTCATCAGGCGATGGAAACCAGACATATGGTCGACCATTGCCGCCACGATCTCCGCTTCGTCCAGCCCTGCGGCTTCGAAGCGTTGCATCTGCGCGTCGATGAGCGCGGCAATTTCCCGTTGTTGCGGCGTAATGGACGCGGCGGCCTCGTTTGCCCAGCGTTTTGCTTCACCCATGCGGTTCTCCATGATCGGCCTGCCGGATTTCCCGTGGGACGAATGCTGCCTGCGGCAGCTACGCGTCCGGTCGTGTCTGGCCCGGCCGGGCAATTCTGTTCCACCACGCCGGAT
>NZ_SELS01000252.1 GCF_004197395.1 Paraburkholderia sp. UYCP14C
CCTCGCCAGCTCCGAAAGCCATTCCCGGTGGGGCTCGCAGACAAATTCGGCCCCTTCGGAAAACCCGCAATCAGTTGTGATTATCAGAACCCTTACTTCGCCACGGTTGTCGAAATTTCGCCATTGCAGCCAATGCCAACCAATTTTTTACTATGGTGATTGATCACTTCAATATCGGAGTCATAACGTGCCTCTCAATATGTCCGGTTCGTCGCGATCCTCAGTCGTGCAAGAGTATGCGTCGCTTTCAGACATCCAGGATTCCCGTCTCGATGCTGTGATCGGTTCCCCTACCCCTAGGCGCATTCCCGTCTCAAAAAATATTTTCGAAGCCATGGGAATCGCCAGCAGAGTGGTTAAAGAAACCGGCTACAAAACTTTTCCTGATGGGCCCGCCAACCAAGAGGCAGCGATCTGGATGAGCGGAGGTCGCAGTTGGACCCGAATGAAGCTCGCGCGTGACACGATCAATGACGGGCACTGCGCGAACGAGGCCGAAGAAATCAGAGCACTTAAGCAAATGGGAGGGGGAAGTTGCGGCGAGCACCGTCGGCTGTCGGCGGCTGAACTTCGTCAGATGCATCGCGCCATGCCAGCTTTCCAAGTGAAAGAATCGAATGAGGACCACCACTACGTTGTCCTTGGTGATTGGCGGGATCGGACAGTCGGAGATTATGCGGTGGTGATTGATCCATGGCAAATGATCAAAAAAGTTCACACATACGGCGAGCGGATCAATACAACCGAGCCGGTGCGACTCTTCACTACGCCACCCGGGCCGCCTGAGCCCAACGATGCACTTTCCGAGGCCCTCGCTCAAAACCCGGCCGATAACTCGCGAATGGATCGATTTACAAAAATGAGAGTTAAGCGAGCGGCTGGCCCTGAGGCCGCCAAGACCATTATTCGGGGACTAAGAAACAGTGGCAGTGCGTGGGATCAAGCGAGCGGAACTCGCAACCCGTATACGGAATACGTTGATCCAGACGGATGTGTCTCGGCCTTTAATGATATGCCACCTGACTATCTTGAGCGTTACCTGGACGCAAAGGACCAGATGAGACTCGCGTTTCGTGACCGCGATTAGCGGGACGCATCGTGTGCTCGGCAACGAGGCATGTTGTGCTGACGCTCCCAGCGGCTATTGACATCCTTCCCATAACAACAAGGACCGTGTCTCGTTCGCTCTGCGCATGAGATGCGCCTTTGCCGGATCAGGAGCTGAACTTCGACGCTGCGTGATGGTGACCGTACCGGGTGGTCACCGTTCAGGCTGCACTGGTGTGGAAAATCACCGCTACGAAAACTGAACCGCCCCGGATTTTGTGGAGGCTCCAACTCTTGAGAGAATGGAGCCATGAACAAGAAGGTAACCAAGTTTTCC
>NZ_SELS01000253.1 GCF_004197395.1 Paraburkholderia sp. UYCP14C
GTGCCGGTTGCGAATACCACTGAGGTTGCCGCCGCCGTCGCGGCCGCAAAGGCCGCGTTCGCGACCTGGAGCGAAACCCCGCCGCTCAAGCGCGCGCGCTTGATGTTCAAGTTCAAGGAGCTGCTCGAGGCGCACCTGGACGAAATCGCCGAGCTCATTACACGCGACCACGGCAAGCTGTTTTCGGACGCACAGGGCGAGGTGATGCGCGGCATCGAAATCGTCGAATTCGCGTGCGGCATTCCGAACCTGCTGAAGACCGATTTCACCGATCAAAGCAGCAGCGGCGTCGACAGCTGGAATCTGCGTCAGCCCCTGGGCGTGATTGCCGGCGTCACACCGTTCAATTTTCCAGTGGTGGTGCCGTGCTGGATGTTCGTGATGGCGGCCGCGACCGGCAACACGTTCATTCTCAAGCCCTCGGAGCGCACGCCGTCGTCGTCGATCCGGCTGGCGGAACTCTTCATCGAGGCGGGCTTTCCCAAGGGTGTCTTCAACGTGGTGAACGGCGACAAGGGCACCGTCGATGCGCTGATCCAGCATCCCGATGTGGCCGCGATGTCCGTCGTCGCCTCCACGCCGGTCGCCGAATATATCTACGCCGAGGGCGCCAAACGCGGCAAACGCGTGCAGGCATTGGGCAGTGCGAAGAACCATCTCGTCGTGATGCCCGACGCAAACCTCGATCAAGCCGTCGATGCGCTGATCAATTCGGCATATGGATCTGCCGGCGAGCGTTGCATGGCGACCTCGGTCGCGGTGGCGGTGGGGAGCATCGGCGACGAGCTGATCGAGCGTCTTGCGTCGCGTGTCCGAACGCTGCGGATCGGTGCTGGGATGGAACCCAATCTGGACATGGGGCCGCTCATCAGTGCGGCACATCGCACCAAGGTGTTGGGGTATATCCAGGCGGGCATCGCGGCTGGCGCGAAGCTCGTTGTCGACGGGCGTGGCCATACGGTGGCGGGGAACGAGGAGGGCTTCTTCCTCGGCGGCACGCTGTTCGACGATGTGAAGGCGGACATGAAAATCTACCGCGAAGAGATTTTCGGACCGGTGCTTTCGGTGGTGCGCGTGCCGGATCTCGCCAGTGCGATCGAACTCGTCAACGCGCACGAACTGGGCAATTGCGTGACCCTGTTCACGGCCGATGGCGCGGCAGCACGCACGTTCACCCGGCATATTCAAATCGGCATGGTGGGCATCAACGTGCCGAGTCCGGTGCCGTCGGCGTGGCATTCGTTCGGCGGCTGGAAGCGCTCGCTGTTCGGCGATCATCACGCATATGGCGAGGAAGCCGTGCGCTTCTACACGCGCTACAAGAGCGTGACGCAGCGCTGGCCCGACAGCATCGACAAGGGCGCGGAATTCGCGATGCC
>NZ_SELS01000254.1 GCF_004197395.1 Paraburkholderia sp. UYCP14C
TCTTCAACATCAACTACTCCAGTTTGGATCACACGTTTTACCCCAACTCTGTGTCCAGAAAAACCGGAGCCGCCGCAATATCTGCTTGGAGTATTATTCGAAAACCGGCTATTAAACAAATACCAATTTAAAAATGAAAATTAACGGTTCACATTTATTGAACCCCGTCGGTGCGTCGCTCGCCGTTGATCCGATGCAATCTGGATCGGCTCAGCGTCGCGTCGGACGGGGAGCGTAAGCGGTGGCGGACCAATCGAGCCACACCGACCTGCTGTCGATCGTCGTTCCTTTCTACAACGAGGAAGAAATGATCGGTCGGTTCTTCCGCGAAGTCTGCTCCGTCATGGAGACGGTGCCCAATAGCAGGTTCGAAATCGTCTGCGTGAACGACGGAAGCCGTGACGCGACGCTTCCTCTTTTGCTCAAGCAGGCTGCACACGACTCCAGAATCAGGGTCGTCGACCTTTCGCGCAACTTCGGCAAGGAAGCCGCGTTGACCGCTGGGCTCGACCATGCGATCGGTGACGCGGTCATCCCGTTCGATGCGGATCTGCAAGACCCACCCGGCGCGATTCCGGATCTGGTCAGCAAGTGGCGCGAAGGATACGACGTCGTGCTTGCGATGCGCGCCGAGCGCACGACCGACAGCTACGCGAAGCGCAACTCGGCATCCATGTTCTACCGCGTCCACAACGCGATATCGGAACTGTTGATTCCCGAAAATGCGGGCGATTTTCGCCTGATGTCGCGCAGCACCGTCGATGCGCTGAAGCAGCTGCGGGAGACGCGTCGCTTCATGAAGGGCCTGTTCGCGTGGGTGGGAGGCAAGACCGCGACCATCGAGTACGTGCGGCAGCCAAGAGCGGCAGGAGCGAGCAAGTTCTCCGGATGGAAGCTCTGGAACTTCGCGCTGGAAGGCGTCACCAGCTTCAGCACGCTGCCGCTGCGGGTATGGACCTACATTGGCGGCGTCACGGCACTGCTGGCCATTCTGTATGCGGCTTATCTGATCGTTCGGACCGTCGTACACGGCATCGATGTGCCCGGCTATGCATCGATCATCACCGCGATCCTGTTTCTCGGCGGCATGCAATTGATCGGTATCGGCGTCATCGGAGAGTACGTCGGGCGGATGTACGTTGAATCGAAACGGCGCCCCATTTATATCGTACGCAATTTCTATACAGGCGGAGAAACTCCCGAAGCCTTTTCAATCAATGAAAAATACAAATCAAAATAACAATTCGCTGATCGTTGTCGCACTGCTCGTTTGTGCCGTTACATTCCTCGCGTATCTAGCAGGCTGTTGAATTTCGATCCCGCGTAAACGGGATCCTGGGGCCGAACGTTATGGATATTGTGTTCATGATCTT
>NZ_SELS01000255.1 GCF_004197395.1 Paraburkholderia sp. UYCP14C
TCTTCAACATCAACTACTCCAGTTTGGATCACACGTTTTACCCCAACTCTGTGTCCAGAAAAACCGGAGCCGCCGCATCATGAACAAGCTCACAACCAATCCGCTGAAGGCCGCATTTGAAAGCCAGCCGATTATGCTACAGTTGAACGCGCTCGAGTCTACAAGGCCACTCCCCGACACCGCTACGTCGAGCAGAAAATTCCTGCAGATTCTCGCCTCCATTGCAACTATTGGTCTCGTCGAACCCCTGATCGTGGTGCGCGTTGAGCGTGACGACGACAGGTTCCGTATCCTCGATGGGAGACTGCGGATAGAGGCTCTGCGTCGCCTGGGCATGAACGAAGCGATGTGCCTCATCGCGACAGATGATGAGGCGTACACATACAACAAGCACATCAGCCGGCTGACATCGGCGCACGACGCACGCATGATTGCAAAGGCAATCGAGCGCGGTGTACCACGCGAACGGATTGCTTCAGTGCTAGGGATTGAGATCAATACCGTCAAGCGCAGGGCCAGCCTCCTTGAGGGCATAACGGACGAGGCCGCCGCGCTACTTGCGGATAAAGCCTGCCCAGCGTCAACATTCAAGGCACTGAAGTTGATGAAACCTCTGCGGCAAATGGAGGCTGTCGAACTCATGTGCGGACAGGGAAACTTCACCTCGGCCTTTGCGCGGGCAATTCTTGCCGCTACTCCGCCGGAGCGGCTTGAGTGTGGTACTCGTGTTCGCGGGAAGCGGCGGAAGGAAGTCTCAGAGCAGCTTGCCAATCTCGAACGTGAACTGGCTACGCTTCAGGCAACGGTTGCCCAGACCGACGAACGATATGGTGTTGAGCACCTACATCTCACCGTGTCTGCTGCTTACATTGCAACGCTCCTTAGGAATGAGCGTGTTGCCCGTTGGTTAATGGACCATCATCCTGACTTTGCGACGCAATTCGATAACATCAGCCAGGAAGCAAGGCATGCGCGATCGGTAGCGGATTCTAGGGAGCCAAGGCCTAAAAATTTTCGTCGAATCGGAGGAAAGCCGCCTAGCACTGCGGCACCTCGATAATTTTGTGCGCGCAGCAAAGTTGTCGTCGGCATTCACTGGTTGATGCATCCAAAGAATGCTGCATCGCAAAGTCCCGCAATCGTGAACCGTAAAGTCTGGGTCCCAATTCGAACCCAGAGTCGCCGGTCATAGAGTCGAGCGTCCGACGCCAGCGAGCAGAGCGGTCGTGTCATCTAAGCCCCTTTCGGGGACTGCAGTTCGGCCTTATGCAAAGCTTTCCATAAGGCCGATTATGCCAAGTTGTTGATTATGGAAAGTAGCTGGTCGGAATCCGGGGCGCGAGCTGGTAGACAGCGGGCGG
>NZ_SELS01000256.1 GCF_004197395.1 Paraburkholderia sp. UYCP14C
AGATGAAAAATGAGGCCGCCATTATCGCCTGGCGCTCCAGGTGCCTCCTCATGTGTAACGCAGCTTTGAACCTCGCCGGAAATGGTCACCCCAGCAGATATCGGGCACACTGAAACGTATGTATCCGACCGACCCGACCCAGCAGGTTTCGCACGAAACCATCTACACGGCCATCTACGCCCAGCCGCGCGGCGAACTGCGCCGTCAGCTCATTGCCTGCCTGCGCCATGGTCACAGCACGCGCATGCCGCGTACACGCGGCACAGACCGACGCGGACAGATTCCCGACATGGTCAGTATTCATGTGCGGCCGCCCGAAATCGAGGACCGACTGCTGCCCGGACACTGGGAAGGCGACTTCATCAAGGGCGCGGGCAACCAGTCCTCGGTCGGCGTTCTGGTTGAACGGACCAGCCGCCTGGTGCTGCTCGCAAAGATGGAAGACGCCACCGCAGCTTCGGCGCTGGCAGGCTTCTCCGCCAAACTCAATTCGATTGTCGCGCCACTGCGGCAGAGCTTCACTTATGACCAGGGCAAAGAAATGTCGCGCCACAAGGAGCTCACGGCCGCAACCGGCGTGAACGTGTACTTTTGCGACCCGCACAGTCCCTGGCAACGCGGCACTTGCGAAAACACCAACGGGCTGCTGCGACAGTATCTGCCCAAAGGCACCGACCTATCGGTCTACAGTCAGGACGAACTCGACGCCATCGCCGACAGTCTGAATAGCCGGCCTCGTGCAACTCACAACTTCCATTCACCACTCGAGGTCTTCGCCGCGACCCTCGCATCAGCAAGTCAACCTCAAAGCTCTAAACATTAATCCCGCTGTTGCGCTTCACCCTTGAAACCGCCCTGAAATAATGCAATACTTTGAGAATTCGTTTCGACTTCTCCTTTCCAAACAAGGTGTCGACGCGCTGATCGACGGTTCCGTCGACGAAGTGCGGGATGCGGGCGTAGCTATAAAGCTCCACAAATCGCCGCACTGCGTTCGGCACAGAGAGCAATGTTTCCAACTCGCCTTTGTCCGCGCTATTGTGGAAGTTGTGAACCACGCTAAAAAGATAGTGATATTCCGAAGAATATTTGAGGATCGAGGATGGGAGATTCGTGAACGTTGAAACAGTCGGTGACAGTTTCTTTGTTTGGAAGTAGCGTCTTTTGCTCTTCGCTGGCAATTCGCGAAGAAGCGAGAAAAATTCAAAATTGTGCGTGGAAATGAAAAGCTGCGCGCAGGCGATTTTCCACTCTCCTTTGGGCTCGTCTTGCTTGAAGAAGGGGCGAGGTTCAAAGCTGCGTTACACATGAGGAGGCACCTGGAGCGCCAGGCGATAATGGCGGCCTCATTTTTCATCT
>NZ_SELS01000257.1 GCF_004197395.1 Paraburkholderia sp. UYCP14C
CATGAAGCTTCTGTCGAAACCGGTTTCTGAACACACCTTATTGACCTTGCTGGCAAAACATAAGCCCAAAATATCGACCGAAGGCGGGTGAAATTGATTGCGGTGGGACGTAAGGCGCGGTGTCGCAGAGATCTTCACGGCAGTCCCTTAGCTGGCCCACCTCCGCCGGCCAGCTCGGCATTGACTTTGAGTGCGGCTTCAACGCGGTTTCTGACTCGAAGTTTGTCGTAAATAACACAGGAAACCTGCCTGACATGTCCCTCGGTGACGTTAAGCTCTCTTGCGATCTGTTTTCCCGAGAGGCCACCTGCAATGCAACGCGCCACATCCCACTCTCGTGGAGAGAGTCCAAGATGATGCTGATTCCGGATAGCTGAAGGCGCTTGCGTCGGGCAGGCAAAGCGCATCAGGACTTCTTCCGGAATCCAGAGTTCACCTCCTAAAATCCTGCTCAGTCCAATGAACATTTTTTTGTGTGCGCCGCCCTTCAAAATGATTCCGCGAGCAGCGTAGTCACGCATGCACATTCGCAAGATTTCAACTTCATCATCGTTTCCAGGAGCGAGCCCCGTGCAGACGACCACGGGAACATTGGATGGATTGCCAGCCTGAAAATGTTCCAGCGTCGTGGCGCCACGGTTCTCACCGTCCAGATTGAGATCCAGGAATACGAGGTCTGGGGGAGGTGCCTTGCTCATTTCTTCAAGCGCGCTGGCAAGCGTGAATACGGGTGTGACTTCGATTGGGACTGCGCTCAACTCCGATGCGTGTGTTTGGACATATTCGGAAAGAGCAACGCAGAGAATTTCGTGGTCATCGACCCATAGGATTTTCATGGCCGCTTCCCCCCTCGATACCTCACAGAAAAAACCATCGATTGCGCACTACGTTTATGCGCGACACCGCTTGTTAGCTAATTTGAACGCAGGCATTCTCCGAGCGTCGAAATTCGTGCTCAAGTGCCGCAGTATGCGGGCGCACGGAGGCTGGACACGCGGAAACCAGCGTCGACAGCGTCGCGCGACCGCGCGAACCTTTCAGAGTCGTCATCGCCTGCTTCGCCTCGTTGAGGGTCTGATTCTTGCTATACGCAACCGGGCCGGTGGCGCGACATACTGAAGAGGATACATCGCGAAGGGAGGAACATCACGATGAGATCCCAACATCCGGGTCAACGGAACTGACCTTTGGCCGGCGTTTCCGGGACGACCCTGGCGACACTGAAGGCGCGGCTTGACGGCTGGCCGTAGGCGAACCCCGAGTTAATGTCAATTCTGGTGTATGCGGGGGCAGAGCATGATCAAGCGGCAAGCGGTTGCTGAGCCGGTGCGCTTTC
>NZ_SELS01000258.1 GCF_004197395.1 Paraburkholderia sp. UYCP14C
ATGTACACGCAATCCCTCGATATCCCCGGCAACGTCGCCCCGCTGGACGCGGACGCGAATTCGCCCGAACAGGCGCGCTTCGACGCGGTCATGGCCGCCGACGGCAAGATCGAGCCGCAGGACTGGATGCCCGACGCCTACCGCAAAACGCTGGTGCGGCAGATCTCGCAGCATGCGCACTCGGAGATCGTCGGCATGCTGCCCGAGGGCAACTGGATCACCCGCGCGCCGAGCCTCAAGCGCAAGGCGATCCTGATCGCCAAGGTGCAGGACGAAGCCGGCCACGGCC
Organism: Paraburkholderia sp. UYCP14C; assembly: GCF_004197395.1. Classification (GTDB taxonomy): domain Bacteria; phylum Pseudomonadota; class Gammaproteobacteria; order Burkholderiales; family Burkholderiaceae; genus Paraburkholderia. Next base: position 290 of record NZ_SELS01000258.1, read on the forward strand.
TCTACCTGTACAGCGCCGCCGAAACGCTCGGCGTCTCGCGTGACCAGCTGATCGACGCGCTGCATGCCGGCAAGGCCAAGTATTCGAGCATCTTCAACTACCCGACGCCCACCTGGGCCGACGTCGGCGTGATCGGCTGGCTGGTCGACGGCGCGGCGATCATGAACCAGATCCCGCTGTGCCGCTGCACCTACGGGCCCTATGCCCGCGCCATGATCCGCATCTGCAAGGAAGAGTCGTTCCATCAGCGCCAGGGGTTCGACGCGCTGCTCGCGATGATGGCCGGCACCGACGCGCAGCGCGAACTGGTGCAGCAGGCGGTGAACCGCTGGTGGTGGCCGGTGCTGATGATGTTCGGCCCGAGCGACAAGGATTCGGTGCACAGCAACCAGTCGGCGCAATGGGGCATCAAGCGCATCACCAACGACGACCTGCGCCAGAAATTCGTCGACGCGACCGTCGAGCAGGCCAAGGTGCTCGGCGTCACGCTGCCCGATGCGGACCTCAAATGGAACGAGGCGCGCGGCCACTACGACTACGGCGACATCGACTGGGAAGAGTTCTGGCGCGTCGTCAATGGCGACGGCCCGTGCAACCGCGAGCGCCTCGCGACCCGCGTGAAGGCCCATGAAGACGGCGCCTGGGTGCGCGAAGCCGCGCTTGCCCATGCGGAAAAGCAGCGCCAGCGCGCGCAACAGCACGCCGCCTGAGCGGCACGGCACATCACAGGAATCAGGAGATCAGCAAATGAACAAGGAATGGCCGATTTGGGAAGTGTTCGTGCGCAGCAAGCAGGGACTCGACCACAAGCACTGCGGCAGTCTGCACGCCGCCGACGCGCCGATGGCGCTGCGCATGGCGCGCGACGTCTACACGCGCCGCCAGGAAGGCGTAAGCATCTGGGTGGTGCCGTCCTCGGCGATCACGGCCTCGGCGCCCGACGAGAAGGCGGAGCTGTTCGAACCGGCGGGCGACAAGATCTATCGCCACCCGACGTTCTACACGCTCCCCGACGAAGTCAACCACATGTAAGCGCGGCCATGAC
>NZ_SELS01000026.1 GCF_004197395.1 Paraburkholderia sp. UYCP14C
CGGCCGAACAACTCGCCGGGCATTCCGTGTCCCTTCTTGCGGCAATCGATTAGTTCGCGATGCGTTTGAATCTGAACGGCAGACATTTGCGGCCCCTCTGAATGAGAACGTTCGATAGCGATTGCGGCACTGATATGGCGCTGAGTATTGGACCGTGAAAATGCTCCGTCAACGCGCTTTATAAGCCGCGTGACATTCATTTAAATCATGCGAAAATGCCCGCGCAACATGGCTTTCGAAGCTGGGTGCCACTGGCGAATCGTTGGCCTGGGGTTTGTCCTGAAGACGATCATCGCCGCGGGCCCAATCCCACCTGTTTTACCCGTCGACATAGGTGAGCGCGGATGAAGACCACCAAAGGGCCGAAGGGCTATCGCCAGATCGCTTTCATCGTGGTTCCCATGGCCGAACCATCACACCGGTAGTCACGCAGCTGCTCGACTGGATACGCGAAGACCCGGCGCCCCGCTGACTTTTCGCGCTGCCCTTAGTGCCGCCCTGGCAAGGTGCGATCAAGGTGCTCGAACCCGCTATCGGATGGCAACGACGAACTTCCGGGCTCAATGGAAGCGAAGACTATGTCGACCAGCACGTCAATGGCATAGTTTGCGGCCCTGGCGGCATGGAAAGCCGCTATGACGTCCAGCTTGGCTTCTCGCTACTCGCGCCTCGTGCGCGATACCCCGATGATCGACATCCGCCGGAAGCGGCCTATGTACTGATCAGTGCAGGGGAATTCCGCCAGCGCGACGGAGACTGGTTCGATCCCGGCATAGGCGGAGGCCTGCATAACCCGCCCGGTTCCCAGCATGCAATGCGCTCGGGAACGAGCCCGCTCATTGCGCTGTGGTGTCTGCTCGTATAGAGGCGTCGCACCTGTCACCGCTTCCTGAGCCGCAGGAGCATTCAAGCATTTGCGGTGTTTCCCCCGCGCTCACTCCGTCGCGCTCTGCGCCTGGGAGGACGCCGCCGGGCTCGAGCCGCGCCGCACGCCGCCGAGCCACGCGGCCAGGCACGCATCAAAAATGAATACCGTGGCCCGATCGACGAACAGCGTCGACACCGGTAGCCTACGCGACAACGCCCCACACGATATGCGCGCGCACATCGTCGAGCGGTGTCGAGGGACTCGCGTCGTCCCCGTCCACTGTCTTCCCGACCCATAGCGCACGACCTGCGACCGTTTGATCCGACCACAGTCGACAGCGAAAGAACGCCTGCGTACCCTTCGCGTAGCCGTCCTCGTCCAGATACATGACGTCCGAGCCCGCGTTATGCAAACGCACGGACTGGATGTAGTCGCAATGCATCAGCGAATGGATTTCCCGCAGGACGCTGGGGGTATCGACAGCGGTGCGCTTTACCGCTTCCACGGTGCGCGTCCACGGATCGATGAGGTAGGCGGTCCTGGTCATGGCCGAATGCGCTCCCTCGCTGCGTCGCCATCAGATCGATGCCGACCGCATCGTGGATGGCGCAGCCAGCCCTGCGGCTCGGCCGTCCGGTCCCGCGCATCGCCACGCGTGCGCATGTCAACTGTCAGAAATTGCACGAGAAACACGATTGCCCCTATGAACAGACACTTGCGCGCGAAGCGACGTGATGTCGAGTGTCAGCGAGTCGGCGCTTGCGGCTTGGCTTCCGGCCCGCGGCGTCGCCTGAGAATGCGGCATGCGTTCTTCGTCCACGGAGAACGACCCCTAGTACCGCTAATACGCTCAACCCGTCCACCGTTCTGTCTGTGAAGCCGGCAAACTCTAAATGGGAAATCTGAACGTTTGCTGAACGAGTCGTGACCGATATGCGGCGCGCACACATACGCCTACCGGGGGCTCGTGAATACACCGCGCCACGATCCGTGTGGTCACGACAGAGATCCCGGCGCCGCTGCCTCGGCACCCGAAAGAGACCCCTCAAACTCTCGATGTGAGCCACGTACGCCGCGAATTGCAACGGGAAGTAGTTCTCTCGATCCTTCTCAGCGGCCTCGTGGCGCTTTTCGTTGAAAGAGCTGGCGCGCGCCGCGGTGGAAGTCGTGATTGCCGTGGAATTGACGTGAGACGCGTGCGCTACGTAACGAGCTGCCATCGAGCGTTGCACTTCGGCTCCGCGTCATCACTCCAGGGCTACATTTAAACTGCAGGGAACGGAGTGTTCCCGCCATCCACACATGTTTCCCGGACAACACTACGACGATGTGCGGCGGCGGCCATTGCGGACGCTCAGGCAATGACTTGAGTCAGGCCGCGCCAGCCGCTCGTGAACTTCGGTGCAGGAGCCTCAGAAGCTTCCCAGCAGGTTGCCGACATTGGGAACACCCAGCCCTGTCACGTCGTCGTATCCCGGCCCAGCGGTACACAGCGCACAAGGTTTTCCGCTAGTGTCGTTCGAGCCGACCGTCACGTTATAGAAGCCGCTGTTCGAAGCCTGGTTCAGTCTGGTCTGGTAGATCACGCCATTGAAACCGTTATTTGGCGTCAGCAAGCCCGACACTGAAGAGCCTTTGCCATTCAGATACTGTCCGAGACGCGCCACGATCGCCGACCATTGAGGCGCCCCCTCACTCGTGCCGCCTATCGCATACCAGCCACCCTTGACATAGACTGCAACCGGGCTTGCTGACGGGTCTGCGTTATACGCGACGTCCGGAATGCCGCGTTTGCCTTTGTTCAGCTTCAGTGCCGAACTATGGGTCGCCTTCAGGTAGGCGCTTTGAAAGGCTGGCATCGTCTCATAGATGCTTGCGCCGCCCCCTCCCTGAGACCACGCGATTTCGCTAGTGCTGGTTTGCGGCAACACGAGACTCGCGATCGTGGTACCGCCCACCGCCGTGACGTAGGGCGAAGCGGCCGGATAGATCTGATTGCTGCCGTCGTTCCCTGTATCGCCCGCGGCTGCGAAAAAAGCTACGCCGGGATGTTGCTTGAAAAAGCCGTCGTAATTCGACCTGGTTTCTGATGCATATTCCGGCGCCCCCCAACTCATCGACACCGCCGCGACGTTCGGCTGCGCCACCGAAGCTTGAAGTGCTTTGAACAGGTCGGCCACGTTTGCGCTTGCGGCTTCAATCAGGACGATTTTGGCCGCGGGAGCCATCGCATGCGCCCATTCCACATCGAGGCCGATCTCCATGTCCCAGTCGTTGGAAGACGCCGCGGGCGCGCTACTCAGATTGATCTGCTGAAAGCAGCCGTTCGTGGCATTGCATTGAGGTAGTCCGTAATAGGAGCTAAATGCGTTCAGGTCACTGGCGACGTCCGCCGAACCAGCTGCGTCGACGATGACAATAGTCTGACCTGCGCCCGTGTACTGGGGAGGCATGTTGTAGTGAGTCATCAGGTCGTTGGGGCTCAACGTGCCGGCAATGCCGCTGCCTGTGACCATCTGTCCCGTCATCTGATCGATACGCTTCCAGTGAGAAACCGGGCTCGCGGGCGCGAAGTTTCCGCCATCGCCCGCGTCGCCACCGCAACCTGACAAACTGGCGATTACGCACAATGCGATTGTTGGATACATTTTCATTTGCCGCTTCTCCTAATCCCAGTTCAAAAATTGCTGCATGAAAAGCTCTCTTGAAACGGAGCGCAGCGTTTGTTTTCACCAGCTTTTCGTGCTCGCCCAAGCATTCTGGAAAACGGGCTATTCAAGGACATGCCGACTGCGCATGACATCAGGCAATCCTCATCGACGCCGCATTCAATCGGCAATCGAAATGAAATAGCTCGCAGGCGTCGATCAACGGATATCGACTTCGCTCTCTCATCCTCTACAGCGAAGTTCGGGCACGCCTCGTGAAAAAGGTGTGCTGTCGACATTACGCCAGGCGAGATCGTGATGAGAGTGATGTGCGCCGCACGCGGAGCAATCGTGGAGCGGTACGACGCAGCGGTAACCTGTTATTCCCGGTCGCTATTGCCACACGATTCGTCGTATAGATATGACGTATTCGCGGCAGTGGGCGGATCTGCCGACAGGTGGCTACGCGCTGGACGCACTGCTCGAATCCCGGGCGTCGTTCGAGACCGCGTTTCCTGATGGCGTGTCATGCCTATTTCGGGCACGACCTTAACCGACAGAAAATCGGGTTCAACAGGCTCATGAAAGTCTCGAAGAGCCTGTCTTGTCAGCGCAAACAGAGCGGCCAAGCTGGCCTGTTGCGTCGCAATGAGTTGTACAGGTGTGAAAACGGTCATGCACGTTCTCCGTAAGTTCAACTCAGCTGGATAGGGACGCTAACCGGTACGTATAAAGGTCTTCTCCACAAACCTTATGCTTGAACGCACCGAGCGATCGTTGTGCAACGCGTCATAGTGAGTTCATTCTAACGCGCTCATCGCGTGGTGGGTAGATGCTCTGATAGGCAAATACCCGAGGTGAAATTGGACAACAACTTTACGAATTGGAACTCCATACCGCACACGTTAGGTCTGTGAACAGGCCCTTAAATCAGGCAGTTTCTGTTGCGCCGAAAAAATTACGCGACCACGGACACGTCGTCGGTAAATATCATCTCGCCATGCGCGGACTTGACGTGGTCACGCTCGATCGTGAGGAATACAAATGCATGAGACAAACTCGCGATCTTCCTCCTTGATGCCGAGAAGAATATTGCTTTTTTAAAGGTGGTTTATGTTTCCCGGTGGCACGAACATGAAAATGCCATGCAGATGTGTAGCTAACAATGATTTCGCTAGCTTTGCGCGTTGAGCTTCCCCGAGGTTATTTGCGAGTGCAGCCCTTCATCAATCGACCATCTTCGAACTCAGCGTCAAAAGCTACCGACGGCGCACTGCCCTGCATCGTAGGTTCGCAAGCTGATCTATTGCCAATTGTCGGACGTAAGAAGACACGCAGGTATAAATAATGCGCATTGCGTCAACGCGATTGTTCGTGTACAGGTTGACCTTCTTGTGGTCCGGCTAACCGCTTTGAGAGGCACTATGCACCGATTGCAAGAATTCGCCGATGGCACTTGCGCCTGCCATCGACGCGCGCTCGTTGCGCTTTTTGCGGCAGTCTGTGTGTCCTGTGGCGGTGGCGGTGGCGCGAGTGGGGGAACGGGCTCGGGCGGAACATCGGCGACCAGTTCCGGCGGAACATCGGGGAGTGGTTCCGGCACAACATCGGGGAGCGGCTCCGGCGCAACATCGGGAGGCGTTTCCGGCGCATCGCCGGCGAGCGGTTCCAGCGCGACATCGGGAAGCGGTTCCGCCGCAACACCGGCGAGTGGTGCCAGCGCGCCATCGGGAAGTAGTTCTGCAGGTGTGTCCCAGGGCACGGCAGCGGTCCCATGGACCGGCACCTGGGCTGTCGCACCATGGGTCACCCAGAGCCCGGGCTTCAACAACCAGACCGTGCGGCAGATCGTGCACACCAGCATTGGCGGGTCTGCCGTGCGTGTGCATCTGTCGAACCTTTACGGGAGCGGGTCCGTCGTGATCGGCAACGTTTACGTTGCGCTGCGCGACAGCGGTCCCAGTACGGTCGCCAGCAGCACCAGAACGGTAACGTTCGGAGGCCAGCAAAGTGTGACGCTGCCCGCAGGTGCGTCGATCGCAAGCGACCCTGTTCCCTTCGACGTGCCGCCACTCTCGGATCTTGCGGTCAGCGTGTATCTGCCCGGCGCAACCTCACCGCAGCCGACGGGCCACGACGGCTCGCTACAGGACGTCTATGTCGCGCCGGGCAACCTCGGTGCGGACCCGAGCTTCACCGGCTTCACCACTAACCCTGCCGGTCAGGCCTATTACTTTTTGACGAACGTCGATGTTCAAAACCCCCAGGCGACGGGCGCGGTGGTGGCATTCGGCGCGTCGATCACCGACGGGAGCGCATCCAGCAGCAACGCTAATCGCCGTTGGCCGAACGATCTTGCCGTTCGCCTTTCCGACGCCGGCATGGTGGTCGGTGTATTGAACGAGGGAATCAGCGGCAATAACTTTTTCACCGACGACGCGGGCCAGGCGGGCCTGAATCGCTTCGATCGCGACGCGTTGGGCCAGCCCGGAGTGAAGTGGATCATCGTGTCCGACGATGCCGTCAACAACCTCAACACCGACACACCGTCTACCGCGCAGGATCTGATCGGCGCGTTTCAACAGCTGATCTCCCGCGCACATGGGGTCAACGTCAAGGTTGTCTGCTCCACGCTGACACCGTTTCGCGGCACGCAATACTGGACGGCCGCGATCGAAACGTCGCGCCAAGCGATCAACACGTTTGTGCTGAGCTCGTCGAGCGGCTGCGATGCCGTGCTGGACCAGGCTCGTGCCGTGAGCGATCCCGCCGACCCAGCCTCCTTCCTGCCGGCTTTCAACAGTGGCGACAACCTGCATCCGAACGACGCTGGCATGCAGGCGATCGCCAACGCATTGGACCTCAATAGCCTCAAGTGATGACGTCATCCATGGAACCCTCGTTGCAGAGCAGCGGATAGCACGCGATGTCCGACGCGGACAGCCGCCTGACGGAAAAGAGCATACCCATGAGTTCGCCAGCGGCTCGCTCGTACGAATTGCATTTGCCTGTAGCGCCGACCATACTCGTCACGTCGGACACTTTCCGGGCGACCTTCGATGAACGGTAACGAACCTCCTCGCGACGGGCAGCGGCATTCACATGCTGACGAACACGATCACGATCACGCGGGCAGTGCTCTGCCGGAGATGGACTTGCGCGTCCGCGCACTGGAATCTCTGCTGGTCGAGAAGGGTTACGTCGATCCCAACGCGCTGGACGTACTGATCGAGACCTACGAGCACAAGGTCGGGCCGCGCAACGGTGCGCGCGTGATCGCGAAAGCGTGGGTCGACCCCGCGTACAAACGATGGTTACTCGACGACGCGACGGCAGCGATCGCGTCGCTCGGATATCAAGGCAGACAGGGCGAGCATATGGTCGTGCTGGAGAACACGCCCGCGGTCCACAACATGGTGGTCTGCACGTTGTGTTCATGCTATCCGTGGCCGGTACTCGGGCTTCCGCCAGTCTGGTACAAGTCGGCGCCCTACCGGTCACGTGCCGTTATCGATCCGCGGGGTGTATTGAAGGAATTCGGCTTTGAATTGGGCGCCGAAGTCGAGTTTCGCGTGTGGGACTCCACCGCGGAGGTCCGCTATCTGGTGTTGCCTATGCAGCCTCCCGGCACTGCTGGTTTCTCCGAGGAAGCATTGGCCGACCTGGTGACACGCGATTCGATGATCGGCGCGGGTCTGCCGAAAGGGTCGGAAGCCGCCCGGGAGTCGACATGAACGGTGCGCAAGATCTGGGTGGAATGCAATCGTTCGGCCCGATACGGCCGGAAACCGACGCGCTGATTTTTCACGCGGACTGGGAGCGTCGCGTGCTGGCGATTACGTTGGCGATGGGCGCGCTCGGTAAGTGGAACATCGACATGTCTCGTGCCGCGCGGGAGAGCTTGCCGCCTGCGCAATATCTCGCCAGCAGCTACTTCGAGATCTGGTTCGAAGGTCTGAAAAAGCTGCTGCTGGAAACGGGCTTGGCGACGACCGAGGAAATCGCTAACGGCGTGTCGAGCCGCTCGGGAGTGCCGGTGCCTCGCGTATTGATGGCTAGCGCCGTAGCCGCGACGCTACGCCGAGGCGGTCCCGTCGATCGTCCCGCGACCACCGAGGCGCGCTTCAAGATTGGCGACGCGGTCGTGACCCGTCAGTTCAACCCAGCAACGCATACGCGGTTGCCGCGTTATTGCCGAGGCAGGCGAGGTCGCGTCGTCGCGGTGCACGGTCCGCACGTGTTTCCCGACACCAACGCAATCGGCCTCGGTGAACAGCCACAATGGCTGTATACGATTCGCTTCGATGGGTCGGAACTGTGGGGCAAGGATACGACCGCGGCATCCGTCTGTGTCGATTGCTGGGAATCCTATCTCGAGTATCCGGATGTTGCGCCTGCCTGATATGACACACACCCAGTCGAACCTGCCCGAATTGCACGCTGCGTTGCCGGCATTGCCTTGTGACGATGCAGGGCCCGTTTTCAGCGCGCCATGGGAAGCCAGGGCGTTTGCAATGACGTTGAGTCTGCATCGGCGCGGCCTGTTCACGTGGGCCGAATGGGCGGAATGTCTGGGACAGACCATCCGCGATGCGCAGTCGGCCGGCGACCCGGACCACGGCGACACTTACTATGGCCACTGGTTGACGGCATTGGAACTCATCAGTGCCCGCAAGGGCTTGCTGACCGCCGGTATTCTCGAGCAGCGCCGGAGCGAGTGGGATATCGCAGCGAGACATACACCGCATGGGCAGCCGATCGAATTGAAGTGAATGTGCGCGCTTTGTGCATCCCAGCGCGGTGCTGCTTGCTCGCGCAGCAGTCGAGACGGCCCCATCGCCGCGCACGCAGCTAGTTGCCCTTAAGCGAGCCGAACACTTTCTGGTTCACCAGGCCTGAGCCACCACAGGTATACAGCTCGTAGCCCAGTAGCTCACCGGGATCGATGCGCGGCGCGTTCGTGGCCAGGCTATTCTCAAGCAACAGCTCAAAATGCAGATGGGCGGGTTCCCCGACCGCATTACCCGACATACCCGTTTTCCCGATCCGGTCAGTCTCACTTACCGAGTCGCCTTTGCTAACTTCGACATGACTCAGGTGCGCATAGAGTGCGTAGAGCTTTTCATAGTTCTCGATTCCAATGGAAGCGTTCAATCCGGGCTTGTACTTTGGATTTTTGAGTTCAAGCAAGATGCAGCGGCCGAAGCCTGACACGTTTGCGTATACCTGGACAACAGTTCCATCCGCTACGGCGAACACCGGAGAATTGGGTTCTGCGGAGAGATCCCAGCCTTTGTGCCATCTCGTTCCATTGTTCCGAACCTTGCCGAAAGAGTTGCCGAGAGCCTCATGCGGTCCATCTGAGCGAATCGTGTTCACTACAAGAGGCAGAGTCATGTCGCTACTCCTTTTGATGATGCCAGGCCGTGCGTTATCTCACCAAACGCGAAGGTTTTCGAACTACCCCAGCCCATTGCCGCGCTGATGAAGCTGATGACGCTATCGTTCAGTTTGCACCGCCATCGCCAAAAAGCGCAAACGGCGCCCAGAAAAACGGATGCGCATACGACGCGATCATCTTGCCGTCTTTGAATCGTCCGGATTTGTCGATCATTGCAATCATTGTTTGCCGCAACGCTTCCGCGCGGCCCAGCGTCGGCTCCGACTGTTGAAGAGAAAACAGTTGGGTCGTCAGTTCCTGGGCCGACTCTGTTTCCACAGCCCAATGCGTTGCAAGTAGAGCGCGCGTGCCCGCGTAGAAAAAAGCCCGTCCCATACCTGAGACCGCCTCTGAACCAGCGCCATCGGCCGCAGCCGTGTTGCAGGCTGACAGCACGACCCAGTCGGCGTTCAGTTTGAGCGTCAGCACATCACCCATCTTGAGCAGCCCATCGCCCGTTCCACCCACCACCTTCGGATTCGACAAGGCCAGAGCAGGTTGCTGGAGTCCGTCGAGGTCCCCCGGCACGAGTCCGTGCGTGGCAAACATGACCACCCGGCGATCGGCGAGCAGTCCGCTCTTCGCCGCCGATACGGTTGCCGCGCTGCCGAGTAAAACGTCCGAGCTTTCATCCGCACCGAGCGCACGTGCTACCTTGCGTACCTCGTCGGCCGTTTCGGGGAGGGGCATCAGATCGTCCAGATGCGCCGAGACGAGCGCCTGGCTATCCAATGCGCCCCGACTGGTGATACGTGTATCGAGGACACGGATGCCATTCGCGCCTCGCTGGCTCACCTGAGGCGTACTGGCGGCCGACTGCGCAGCGCTAAACAGAGGGTCGCCGAAGCCGATGAATTTCTTGCGGGCAGCGGTCGCCGGCGATACTTGCCGCAGACTGACGAAGGCCGCGGCTGACGGCACGCTCGAAGTGGCGTGCGTGCGGGCCAGCCATGCTACGTGCCGGTAACCGTCGAACAGCGCTTGAGCATCAGTCGTGTGCGAAGGCCGCTCAACGGGTAGCAAGCCGAACGGCACGAAGCCAAGTGCTTCGTCAGGGACAATGACGAGCGAATGCGCGCGATCCCATCCCGACCGCACGGGCAAGAGGCCCTGTTCATAGATGGCGTAGGCCGCGGCGACATCGAACGGCTTGATGCTTGCGAAGGTATCTCCGTGTATTTCGGTCGAGGCCCGGACCAGCGCCACGAGACGGCTAATCTGTTCACGCCCGCCGCTGGACGCGCGAAACAGAATCGAGCCGGACGGATCGATACTCCAGATAAAGATGCGATCGCTGCTGATGAAGGTCGCGACCAGCACCTCGTCCGCGTGCAGCGCCCTGGCGACAGCGCCGACCCCCACGCCGGGCGACTCCATGGCGGCGCCGCGCTCGCCCAGGTGCATGACAAGATCCCGGTGAGCCGCGTCCTGCTCCTGTTGAGTCCGCTTCAGCTCGTCGACGAGTTCCAACGTGATCTGCTGTATCTGCGGGCTGGGCCGGGTGGCGGACAATCTGGCGAGATGAACGCGCAATGCGCTCGCGCGCAAAGCAAGGTCCTGTTCCTGACGAACGACGTCCGCGGTTTGCGACGACGCTGCTGCCGCTCGCATGGACGAAGCCTGAATCGCTCGCCGAACCTCAGCTTCGCGTGCCGAATCCGCCAGAACAAAGGCCTTCTCGGCAATCTGGCGGCTCACCTTGGGATCGCTCGCATGCTGCGAGGCTTCGAACATGACGCCGACGTAGCATTCCGTCAGGAGGTGGTAACGCACATGATCGAATACGTTGCTACCCCCGCCGGTCGTGGCGTATTGCGCAAATACCTCGAACTCGGCGATTGCGTCGGCGCTCTGCCCGGCATGGGCGAGCGTGAATGCATGAATCGCGCGTGCCTCGACCCATTCCCGACTGCCTTCCCCATACGTGCCGCGCCGCAGTTCCACCAGGTTGGTCGCGAGCGGGAGCGCCCGCGCGGTCTGCCCATTTGCGGCCAAAGACAGAATTGCATCAGGTGACTGCTGAAAGAGAGCTCTCGCAAAGAAGTCGTCGTCGGGGAGCCCCGCCTTTGCTTGCTCAAACGATGTCAGGCTCTTCGTCAGGTCGCCTTGCGCCAGATAAATGCGGCCCTTGAAGTGATCGATCAGGCGGCGTTCACGTACATTCGGCGGCGCTTTCATCTCGTCAAGGATCGCGAGCGCTTCGTCGCACAGACGAAGCGCATCGGCGATGTGATTGCGTGCATAAACCGCTTCGCCCAGCGCGAGGACCCCATCGACGGTATCGAGGTTGGTTCGCCCGACTCGACGAAGCAACGTGCGAATGACCTGACGATCTATTGCTTCCGCCTCGTCATACCTACCCTGCTTCACCAGATTGGCGGACAGATGCAGCAGACGTTTCTCGACCCAGTTGGGCGTCCGATCTTTACGAGCGCTGCCCTTGTAGGCGGCAATCGAGTCACGTATGAAGGGCTCGGCCTTTCTCCACTGGCCGTCCGACTCGAGGATCAGATATTCGACGGTCGGGGCACGCCACTCCTGTGGCGGATCGGATTGGCTGACGCGGCTCAACAGTTGCTCCGCCTGCTGCCCGGCACTTCGAGAGTCGCTCGTATCGCCCATCGAGGCATAGATGGCACTCAGCGTTTCATAGTTGCCGATTGACCTGGGTACCTCGCGTATGGCCTGTTGCATCAGTTCGATCGCCGTCTGGAAGTTGCCCGCCTCCAATTCCGCATTGGCAAGTTCCCGGACGACGTCGCGTCTTTTTCCCGCGAAGCCGGCGTGCTCTGTTTGCTCATAAGCCGTGCGCAGATCGGTGAGCGCCTGTTCCGAGCGGCCGATCTGCGCGGCCGCATTCGCACGTTTCCAATAGAACGTCACCAGGCTCTGACCGTCCTGAGGAGATGTTGCATCGGCAATCGCCGTGAGACGCTGCAAGGTGGCCTCATTGCCCTTTTCGGTGCGAATTTCCACAAGAATGTCGTTCGTGTTCCTCGGCGGCTGCAGGATTGGTTGAACGGATGCCGAGAGCGGCAGGTTGCCTGCTTCATCGTGTGGAGTCAGCGCGCCTGACGAGCAACCTGCGAGCAGCCATGTGAAAAAACACCACACGAGGTGCATGTGCGTCGTTTTCACTTGCTCCTCCTCGCGTCGTTGAGTCGTCGGGAATTGCGTTGCACGGGCTGAGAGCGGCCGGCCAACGCGAATGACGGCAGATGGTCCTGCGTCTGGAGAATAGCCGCTGACATCGTGGATACATGCCGATACCTCGGCAATTTGCGCCTTGATATGGAATCTTCCGTCGCCTCCCAGCCGGACTACTGATGTGCTTACCGAAATCGGTCGTCGTGCTGTGCATTGACGCCGCGTGTGTTCTGAGTGCGCTGAGACGGACCTCGCTTCAATCCCGTCCGTCACCTACCAGTGAAAACGCAGCCCAGAAAGCCGGATGGCCATACTTTTCTCCCGGCGTGCGCATGACCTCCAGCATTGCCTGCCGTAGAGCCTGCGCCCTCGACATTCGATGATCGGCTGCCTGGTTGCGGAACAAGGTAGTCGTCAGCAGCCGTGCCGATACCGTCTCGACTGCCCAGTTCGAGACCAGAATGCCGCGCGCGCCAGCGTAGAAGAACGCCCGCTCCAGCCCGGACGCGGATTCGCCGTTCTCATCGTCATGTTTTCCCGTATTGCAGGCGGACAGCACGACCCAATCCGCGTCTAGCGTCAGGCTGAGTATGTCGTCGATGCTCAGGAAGCCGTTGCTCCCGGGATCGCTCACCAGCGCGGGATTGGACATCGCGAGTGCGGGCTCGTCGAGGCCCGTCACCTCGCCGGGCGCAAGGCTATGAGTCGCAAAGGCGACCACACGATAGCGCGACAACTCCGCTGCCTTCACATTGCCGACGGTGGCTCGCACGCCCAGAAAGAGATCGCGTTGAAGGTCCGCCCCCGTACTACGGGCAATGTCGCGCAGTTCTTCCCCGGTATCGGGCAGCGGGGGCAAGTGAGAAAACGCCTCGACGAGCGGGACGCCCGATGGACGAGCCGAGGCCGGCGCTGTGTCGGTGTCGGCGGCAGCGGGCGCCACGACGAGATCGCGGACCGACAATCCACGCGTCGTGCGTTCTCCTGCCGGTGGCTGCGCGGCGAAAACGGGGTCGCCGAAACCAAGGAACGGCCGCCGTTCGGCCGCTTTGGTCGACGCGGTCCTCAACGCGAGCAACACGTTGGCGGATGAAAACTCGGAGATAGCCACACGCTTGATGAGCCACGGCCTGTTCGCGTCGATACCTTGCGAGCCATCCGTGACGTCGCCGTCGCGGCCCGTCAGCAGAAGTCCTAAAGGAATCTGGGCAAGCGGGCCATCGGGTATCACGATGAGTGTGCGTGCCGTTGCCCAGAGCGCGCCGTCGGGCGCCAGCAAGCTCGAATAGAGTTGCTGGGCCGCAGCGACATCAAAGCGTTTGAGCGTGCCATCGGACAGATCGACGCTATGCCTGAGCGACTCGACTTGCTGAAGCAATCGCTCGCGCGAGATCGGTATCGCTCTGAAGCGAGACGTGTCGCCTTCGAGCGTCCATACATACGTTTGTCGAGCGCCGACAAAAAATGCCACCACTGCCTCGTCCGGGCGTAGCAAGCGGCGAACGTCGCTGATCGCTGTTGCTCGTGGCGCGACCAGCTCAGCATAGGTCGGGAAGCGGGCGGTGATTTCTTTTGCCAGCGCTGCCTGTTGCTCCTGAGCGAGGCGTACCTCGCGCTCGAGCGCGTTGATCGTCGCGTCGTCGGTCTGTTTGTTCGGCATCAGGGACACGCGTTCCAGCAGGCTGCCAAGCGACTGGGCGCGATTGGCAGCATCCTGTTCGCGGCGCGCAAGCCCTGCAAGCTGTGAATTCGGCAGGCTGGTTCGCGCGGTGCTCGCCGTGATCGCGCGCTGAACAAGGCCGTTGCGAACCGTGTCGGCCAGCCCGAATGTCTCCCCGGCCACGTCGATACCGGCGGGTGTTTCGCCGGATCGTGCCATCCTCGCGAGCAGTTCGAGGTAACCCTCGACGATCACTCGAAGCTTGTATTGCTGCACGTAGCCGATCGCGGCATCTTTCCCGTCGTCGCCTCCACCATATCTCCACGGTTTGACGAGCTCAGGCAGCGCCAGCCGGTACTGTGCGAGAGCCGCTTCGCTCTTCCCCTGGGCGGACAGCGTGTTGCCCAGATAGCCGCGAAAGACGGCAATGTCAGCTGGATCCGGGCGGGGAAGACGCTCAGCCCCGGTGATCTGGTGTCGAAGCATTCCCTCCGCTTGCGCTGACTTTCCAAGGTTCAGTAGCGCGAGAGCCCATTCTGAGTGCCTTGCCCCGAACCTCGAGAACTGCTCTTCACTTTCTCGCATGCCGGTGTCGCGCTGGCGGAAGATTTCGGCAGATTTTGCCCATCTTCCCTGCATGTTGAGTACCAGTCCTTTCCACGCACGTAGTTCAGCCAGTCCGAGTGAATATGGCACGATCTTCGCTCGATCCGCAGCCTGCAATGCTCGATCGAAGAGTTGTTCCGCCTGCTTGATATGTCCTTCCCGGAGCCGGATGATCGCCAGCAGTTTTAGCGCCGATACTGTGCGGTTCGAACCGAACCCGGAGAGCGTCGCGACTTCCACGTACGAGAGGCGCGCGAAGTGTCCCGCTTCTCCCAGCTTTCCGGTGCTTATAAGTGCATAAGCGAGGCGCGCTTCGGCGATTGCCACATATCTCCTGCCCTCGAGTGCCGCCTCACTGTTGGGCACGTACAACTCGCTCTGGGCATGGAGGATCTCACGGCGTATATCGACTTCTTGTCGGGCCAACTCCACGCCAGCACGGTAATTCCCCTCGGTCATCTGCAACCGCGCGTCTACCCCATGGATCGCTGCAGACGCTTCCAACGTCACGATCCTGGAACTGTGTCGCAGCCGCAATAACAGTCCTTTGGCCGACTCCAGGGACGCATTGGCCTCAGGCAGCCTTCCCAGATCGAGTTGCGCGTGAGCGAGCCCGGTATCGATGAACAGGTGGCGAGTCAGGTCTGAGGCCGACAGCTTGTCCAGCGTCCGCTTCAGGTATTCAATATCGGCCACAAAGTCGCCCGATTCTTCGTACGCAGAGATTAGCGCGTCACGAATGATGTCCCGGCTGCAAGGTGCAGTGTTTGTTTGCCAGTAGCCGATCGATGCCTCCGCCTGTGTCAGATCGGCGATCGCGGCCGGATACCGGCCAAGGCGAAAATTCGCGACTCCCCGGGATTGGTAAAAGGCGCACTTTTCCTCGTTCGTCTGCGAGGCGGGCGGTATCGCGGAGACCTGTCTTTCGAGTTCGGCGATGAAGTGCGGGTCCGGTTGCACAGCCAGCTCGTCGTTCGTTTCATCGCTAGCGAAAGCCGATTCCTCGCCGCAAGAGGCGATCAGGAACAGCATCGTGCAGAACCGGAGGACGAGAATGAGGGCACGCGTGCCCGGGCAGATCCGCGAGCGTCTCGCTTCTATCGATGGAGTGATCACGAGCCACCTCCGAACCGGCGTTCTTCAACGACTTGCGAACACGGAATAAGCGACCTGCGTGCTTGTCAGGAATGTTAGACGATCACCATGAAAAGGAGCTCGTCTTACAAATTTCCCACAACGTAAGCCACCTGTAGCCATGCGGCACAAAAGAACTCTGTCCCGGTTAAATTCGATTGACGATCCCGATGTCGTCCGACAACAATATTCCGGGCGATCGAGCCAGCCGCTCCTGACCGATCTCTTCGCTGTAACTCTGCATCTTCCGTTCGCATTAGCGTCGCCACGCGGCTTCATCACCGTCGGAGTTCAATCAGCCTCTCAGCGAGACACAACAGGAGAACGAATCAATGGAAACGCATGACAAGGACGATCCCAGGTTCACGGAAGTCCTCACCAACGCGCGCCTCTCCCGGCCGGCGCGCGTTCATGGCCTTCGCCGGCGTGTCCGCAGGCGCAACCCTGCTGGGGGTCGGTCGCGCGGCGGCGGCAGCAGACTCGATGCTGCCGATTCCCTCCTATCCTGGCGGTCGACCTCCGGCACAACCCGGCGGGGACCCGATCTGGGGACCGGACGGACAGGCCGCGGCCATTCTCAGGAAACTTACCCACCTCAATCCCTCGATGTTCGCCCACACCGGCGACTTTCACGTGATGAGCTACGGGGCGCGCACACTCCCCGCCTCCGCGTTGATTGCGTCGACCGCGTGGCCGGGCGGCACGATTCCATGGGTAAACGGTAAGGAAGCGACCGATTTCCCGGCCAACGACCGGCAAAGCCCCGGCTCGAATGTGATGGTGCCGTGCGACTATACGGGCACGCAGTACGACTCGTGCGCCGCGTTCAATGCCGCGATCGCTGACGCGAATCGTTGCGGCGGCGGCCGTGTGGTGGTACCGGCCGGCAACTGGTATTGCGGCGGTCCGATTGTGCTCCTGAGCCATGTGAACTTCCATCTGTCATCGGGCTGCACGATCTACTTCAGCCCGAACCCGGCGGACTACGCGAAGAACGGCCCCTACCCGACGGCGAACGGCAATCTGTATCACACGCGCTGGCAGGCGAACGATTGCCTGAACTTCGGCTCGCCGATCTATGCGTTCGGCCAGACCAACATCGCACTGACCGCCGACGACAACACCTGCGTGCTGAACGGTCAGGCGATGACGCCGATGCAGCCGAGCACCCAGCCGCCGACCTCGTGCTGGTGGACCTACAAAGGAAGCAGCAACACGTACGGCTGTGCCGGATCGTCGACGCCGTCGCAGGCTTATGTGAATCCGAACAACGTCCCACTAACCAGCCTTCCCGCTTCGCAAATCCAGAATCCGCAGGCAAACGTTCCCTTTACGAATCAGTACGGTGTTTCGAGTTCGCTAATGCAGCTGCTCACGGGCACGGGCTGGAATCAGGACCAGAACTATTTACCCGCGCTGTCCGAACTGCGCGTGCCCTTCACAGACCGCATCTTCGGCAACGGACACTTTCTGCGTCCGTGCATGATCGAGTTGATCGGCTGCACAAACGTGCTGCTGCAGAACTACCACACGCAGAACACGCCGTTCTGGCAGCACCACCCGACCGACTGCACGAATGTGGTGATCGACGGCGTATTCGCCGATAGCGTCGGACCGAACAACGACGGCTTCGATCCGGACGCGTGCAACTACGTGCTGGTGCAGAACGTTCAGTTCAACACCGGTGACGACTGCATCGCGATGAAGTCCGGCAAGTATCTCGATACCGAGTACGGTCCGATGCAGAACATCGTCGTGCAGAACTGCACGATGCAAAGCGGCCATGGCGGTCTGACGATCGGCAGCGAAATGAGCGCGGGCGTGCAGAATGTCTACGCGCGCAATCTGACGATGGAAAACGAGAACTGGGCGAGCAATCCGCTGAACATCGCGCTGCGCTTCAAGAGCAACATGAATCGCGGCGGCTTCATCAACAACGTCTGGATCGACGGCGTGACGCTGGCCAACGGCGTGAATCTGGCGGGAAAATACGGCGGCGGCTCGCTGAGCTCGCAGGGCTCACAGTACAAGATCACCGGTTCCGGCACGACCGGCCTTGCGCCGAATCCTTCCACCGGCCAAGGCGGATTGATCACGTTCGACTGCGATTACAGCCCGTCCGGCGATGCGGTACGCTGGAGTCCGTCGGTGATCAGCAATATCAACATCACGAACGTGAACGCGAGCAACGTGTCGGGTCCGGTGTCGTACTCGATGCCGTCGGGCTTCGTCGCCGGGTCGAATTCGTGCTTCCAGGCGCTCGTCATGCAAGGCCCCGAGGCGGTCGACTACAACGGTCCGGTGCCGGTGCCGACTGTGAGTCCGATCAGCGGCGTCACGATCTCGAACTGCAACCTCGGCAACCCGGTGTGCACGGGCGCGTTTCCAACCACGCCTTCGACGTCTGCGTCGTCCGCGCCGGGTCCGGTCTTCGTGAGCAATGTAAGCGGTATTAAGCTGACCAACGTGGTGATCGCGGGCACTACGTACAACACCTCGCTGAGCGCACCGGCGACCTGATGCCGACGCACAAGGACGCGGGCAACCGCGTCCTTGTGCGCGGTGATCACAGTGAGCGCGATGACGTCAAGCGAAGAATCGGGTTTTTCCTGGCGCAGGTTCAGCGAAGCGGGTCACTGCGGATCCGGATGAGCGAGGCCCGCTTCCTCGATGATCTGCTCGTATTTCTCCACGCCGACTACGGCGCGGTACTCCTGCATCAACAGGATGAGCGCCTGCGCCGTGCGGGAAATCACACCGTAGGCTTCCAGCTGCTCGGCGTGCACCAGAGCCTGCCCCAGATTCATGCTCACGTCGGGGTCCTCAATGCAGTTGAACGGCGAGCAGGTTGTTAGCAAACGAGGGCCGGGCGGACACGAACTCCATCAGGTCGACGAAGCCGTTGCTGAGAGCAAATTCACGCAGCGCATCGGGGCCGCTGTCAGCCTTGATGTGGCCGTAGCTTTCGACCATCTTCAGGTCGGTAATCAAGTACACCATCTCAACCTCTTTCCGTCCGGGAATGCCCCGAGTTGTACTACGCACGTATGGATCGACCGAAAGGGCGTGTTATCCACATTTTTGGTGGATAACGCGGTGGACAAGTCGCACGACGTCGAACCGTTGTCCCCTCAAGGTACGGGGCGAAGAGTACGAAGCATCGCTTAAATCGGGCTTAAACAAAGTCGACGGTACGTACGCATTGCCGGGCCGTCGGCTCGGGAGCGCACACTGCCGCGACAAGCGCCGCATTCACGTGGTGCGAATCACCGATGCGCGGGTCCAGTGGGCGGTCAGGTGCGAATCAACGGCTTAGCCGGCGATAGGCACTCAGGTGTCTGAGAAGCCCCTGCTTGTCGCCGCGAATCTCGCTCAGGCGAGCGATATTGAAGTGAGCGTCGGCATGAGTCGGGTTCAGCTCGATGCACCGCTCGTAGGCTGCCACCGCTGCGTCGTAGCGTTCCAGTTCTTCCAGAGCGACCGCGCGATTGAAGTGCAACAGAGCATCGTCCGGAAAATGCTCGAGAGCCCTGTCAAAGACGGACAAAGCCTCGTCGCATCTCGTTCCAGCCTCGCAAAGCAGGACGCCCAGATTGTTATAAGCGTCATAGTGCGGAGTCGGGGATAACTCGAGCACTTTCTTATAGGCCTGTTCAGCACCGACGACGTCGGCATCGGTCAGTTGCTCCGCAAGAGCAAACCACTCCTCGGTCTGCTGCTCCCGGTCAACGATGTTACGCGGAGCAGCGTCAAGGAACGCGACTTCACCCCGCAGAGGCGCAACCTCCAGATCGAGCAGAAGCTGGCCCGAGGTCGCATCCCATTGCGACTCACCTGTCTTGACGACCACCGAGTCGCCGACAGCGGTAATGCGGAAGCCGGTTAGCGGAAGCTCTTCAGGCAATTCCGCCTTGAGTCGCGCAAGCGCCTGCAGAATTTTTCGCGGCGCGATTCTGGCCGATTGAAGCTGGAAAGCTGCGCGCAACAACACCACGTCCTGGAACGTGAACCGGAGCTCGTTACGGCGACCGCGTGACGGTTGCACGAATCCAGCGTCTATCAGGCCGGACAGCACTCGTCGCGAGACGCCCAGCAGCGACTGGAGACTGCGCAGCGAGTAGTCGTGCGAGGCAACGCGCCTTTTCACTTGCGCGCCCGAACCTTGGCGGGCGCCGCTTCTTCGACCTTGGCGGGCGCCCTCTTCGCCGGCCGTCTCGGTTTGGCGGCCAGTTCATCGGAAGCCGCTGCCGGCGCTTTCTTGACGGGCGATGCTTTTGCGGGCGCGGCCTGTCTGGTCTTGTTGCGGCCAAGGCTTGCACGAAGTGCTTCCATCAGATCGATCACATCGGCGCCCGACTCGATGCCCGGCTCGGCGGGAGACACGATCTGCTTGCCGGCGATTTTCTGATCGATCGCTGCCAGAATCCGCTTCTTCTCCTCGTCCTCGTACGCCGTTGGATCGTACGAATCTTCAGATACCTGGTCGATGATCTGCAGCGCGAGTTGTAGCTCGGTGCCGGTGACTGCAACGTGCTCGATGTGCAATTCGGTCAATGAGCGAACCTCGTCCGCGAACAGCAGTTGCTGAAACACCAGGCCGTCCTCCGCCGCGCGAATCTGGACGATGCGTGTCTTTCCTTTGTTGGACCATTTTGCCAGCGCGCATCGCCCGCTTTCGCGCATCGCCTGCTGCAGCAGACTGTACGGTTTGCCGCCGCGTTTGTCCGGCGCGATGAAATAAGCCTTGTCGTAATACAGCGGGTCGACTGACTTCTCCGGCACGAAGGAGACAATCTCGACCACATGCGTTGCGCCTTCTTCGAGCGCCTTCAGTTCCTCAGGCGTGAAGACGACGAACTGGCCTTTCTCGAACTCATACCCTTTCTTCATGTCGGCGCGCGCGACGACCTCGCCTGTCGCCTCGGAGATGTACTGCTGTTTGACTCGACCGCCCTCAGGCGTAAGAAGATTGAATCCGACACCTGAAGCGCTGTCGGTCGCCGAATAGAGCTTGACCGGGATCGACACCAGACCGAAGGAAAGCGTCAGAGACGCAATTGAACGCGCTGCCATGACTTTCTCCCGATAACCGACGACCGTTGGCCGCACAAACTCCGGTTCCATCGAACGAACGCGAATCATGCTGGAGGGAATTCTACGGCGTTTAGGCCGCTGGCACCTGGCAACACGTCATAGCACGGCTTATGCCTGTCGGCGCTGACCTGGGTTTCCCCACAGAAGCAAAACGGTCGTGGCCTAGAAAACCCTTAGGCACCCTCACCGCCTGCGATCGCTTTCAACCGGCGATAAAGCGTGCGCTCGCTCAGTCCCAGCTGCGCGGCAAGCTCACTGCGTTTGCCGCGGAATTGCGCCGCTGCGCGCGCGAGCTCCGCATCGGTCAGCTTGCGCGGCAACGCGGCACCCACAGCCAGCGAATCCCGCCCGCCAGCGCAAGCCTGGTCGCGAACCGCCGCCGGCAAGTGCTCGGCGCGGATCACGCCAGCGTCGGCGAGCAGGTTCGCGCGCTCGAGCACGTTGCGCAATTCGCGGATGTTGCCGGGCCACGCATAGGCGCGCAACAGCGCCAACGCATCCGCGGAAATCGTGGCTTTAGGCGACGATCCGGTTCGCGCCGACGCAATGCGCCGCAGAATCGAATCCGCGAGTAGCGCGATGTCGTCGACACGCTCGCGCACCGCGGGCAGATGAATCGGAAACGCACTGATGCGGAAATACAGATCAGCACGGAACTGGCCGTCCGCGACCATCCGCTCGAGCGGCTTGTGCGTGGCCGCGACGAGCCGGAAATCGGCGCGCAGCATGTCGGTACTGCCCACGCGCCTGAAGGTGCCCGTTTCGATCAGCCGCAGCAGCTTCACCTGAATGGATAGCGGCACGTCGCCGATTTCATCGAGAAACAGCGTGCCGCCCTGCGCGGTTTCGACGAGGCCCTGCTTGCGGCTCGTCGCGCCGGTAAACGCGCCCTTTTCGAAGCCGAACAACTCGCTTTCGAACAGCGTCTCGGTGATGCCCGAGCAATCCACCACGACGAACGGCCCCTGGGCGCGGCTGCTCGCTTCGTGCAGCGCATGCGCGAACAGCTCCTTGCCGGTGCCCGATTCGCCGAGCAGCAGCACGGGCAGCATCGAAGGCGCGACGCGCTGCAAAGCGGAAATCGCCTCGTTGAACGCCGGCGCGCGTCCGACCAGACCTTCGGAGCTTGGCCGCGCGGACGCGCTCCTGACCGTAGCGAGACGCTCGACATAGGCGACGATGCGCGCGTGCCGGTCGAAGATCGGCCGCAATTCGACGTCGACGTGCTCCGGGCCTCGCGGTGTGTGATGAATATGCAGCACCCGATCCGCGCCGCGAATTTCCGTCGCGCGTTTCATCGGGCAGTGCTCGCCCGCCTGGTCGCAGGGCACGTCGTAGTGATGCGAAACCTGATAGCAGCGGCGGCCGATGTGCGCCTGGCCTTCGACGCCGAACTGGCGCTGATACGCGCGGTTCGCGGCGAGAATCTGATACTGCGGATCGAGCACGATCGCCGGCTGCGGATCGTGCTCCAGATACGACACCAACGTGCTCACGTCGGGCACCACTGCGGGCACGCCGTCAGGCGCGCTCGCGGGGTGCGGCGGCAACTCGGGCGAAGGGGCAGGCGGAAAGTCGGGCGGGATCATCGTCGTTACTCCGTGGGTGCCGCACTATACGCCGGAACTGCCATTTCTGCCACGACTGCCAGATGGCAGTGTCTCTATGCCACGCGTCATGGCAATCGCCACGCGGGCGTCTGTTCAATCCGCCATGTCAGCAGCGATAAACCGCTAGAAATCAGAGCGTTACAAGCGGGCTTGATAAAGCTGCGGCTCGATGGCACGACTCCTGCAATGGTGGGCGCCCGGACTGGCCAGGTCCGCTATCGTAAGGAACCCACCGAAATGGCAACCGGCAAGCTAGCCGTCGAGGGCTTCTTCGATCCTGCAACATGGACCGTCAGCTATCTGCTGATGGATGCAGGCACGAAGAATTGCGCATTGATCGACACCGTGCTCGACTTCGACCCGAAGTCGGGACGCACCTGCACCGCAACCGCGGATCGCCTCGCCGCGCGCGTCGAGTCCCTCGGCGCGCGCGTGCAATGGATACTCGAAACCCACGTCCACGCCGACCACCTGTCCGCCGCGCCCTATCTGCAAGCGAGGCTCGGCGGTCAGATCGGGATCGGCGCGCAGGTCACGCGGGTGCAGGCCGTGTTCGGCAAGCTGTTCAACGCGGGTCCCGAGTTTTGCGCCGACGGCTCGCAGTTCGACCGCCTGTTCGTCAACGACGAGACCTTCACCGTCGGCGACCTGTCAGTGCGCGTGATGCACACGCCAGGCCACACGCCTGCCTGCGTGACCTATGTCGCGAGCGACGGCAGCGAGGAAGCCGCCTTCGTCGGCGACACGCTTTTCACGCCCGACTACGGCACCGCGCGCTGCGACTTTCCGGGCGGCGACGCGTCGACGCTGTACCGCTCGATCCAGCACATCCTCGGTCTCGCGCCGCAAACCCGCCTGTATCTGTGCCACGACTACCAGCCGGGCGGTCGCCCGCTGCGCTTCGAGACGACGGTGGCCGAGCAGCGCAAACAGAACATCCACGTACACGACGGCATCGACGAAGCGTCGTTCATCGCGATGCGCACGGCCCGCGACGCCACGCTCGCGATGCCCGTGCTGATCCTGCCTTCGGTGCAGGTCAACATGCGAGCGGGCCACTTTCCACCGCCCGAAAGCGATGGCGTGTCATACATCAAGATACCGGTCGATGCGCTGTGAGCGCGCCGGCCTGAAACGAACCAGAGGAAAAGACATGCGAAACGCAAAACGCCCAGACCCATCGAACCCGGCCACCGATACGTCGAGCGTCCCATCGCAACCGATGCGGCCCGCGCACCAGCACGACGTGGTGATCGTCGGCGCGGGCTCGGCCGGCATCGCGACGGCATCGAGCCTACTCGCGCGCAGCCCCGATCTCGACATCGCGGTCATCGATCCGGCCGACACGCACTACTACCAGCCGGGCTGGACGATGGTCGGCGCCGGCGTGTTCGACCCGGAAACGACAGCACGTCCGATCGCGAGCGTGCTGCCCACGAACGTGAAGCGGATCAAGGCCGCCGTCACGCGATTCGAGCCGGCGGAAAACCTCGTGATTCTCGACGGAACGCGCGCCGTCAAATACCGCCAGCTGGTGGTGTGCCCCGGCCTCAAGCTCGACTGGAATGCGATCGACGGGCTTGCCGACACGCTCGGGCGCAACGGCGTCACCTCCAATTACCGCTACGACCTCGCGCCGTACACGTGGCAACTGACGCAGCAGCTCGAACGAGGCCGGGCGATTTTCACGCAACCGCCGATGCCGATCAAATGCGCCGGCGCGCCGCAGAAAGCGATGTATCTCGCGTGCGATCACTGGCGCCGCAGCGGCCGGCTGCAGCATATCGGCGTCGAGTTCCGCAATGCCGGCGCGGCGCTGTTCGGCGTCGCCGACTACGTGCCCGCATTGATGGAATACGTGGAGCTTTACGGCATCGCGCTGAACTTCGGTTCGACGCTGAGCGCAGTCGACGGCGACGCGAAAATGGCGAGATTCACGCACACGTTCGCCGACGGCAGCAAGGAAACGTTCGAGACCGGCTTCGACATGCTGCACGCCGTGCCGCCGCAGAAAGCGCCCGACTTCATCCGCGCGAGCGCGCTCGCCGATGCGGCCGGCTGGCTCGACGTCGATCCGACCACGTTGCGGCACAAACGCCACGACAACATCTTCGGACTCGGCGACGCGACCAACACCTCCAACGCGAAGACCGCCGCCGCCGCGCGCAAGCAGGCGCCGGTCGTCGCGCACAACGTGCTCGCCGCGCTGGGCGCGACGAGCGGCCTCGCGACCTACGACGGCTATGGCTCCTGCCCGCTCACCGTCGAGCGCGGCAAGATCGTGCTGGCCGAGTTTCTGTATGGCGGCAAGGTCGCGCCGACGTTTCCGGCGTGGCTCATCGACGGCAAAAAGCCATCGCGGCTCGCGTGGCTGCTCAAAGAGCGAATCCTGCCGCCGCTCTACTGGCGCGGCATGCTGAAGGGACGCGAATGGCTCGCGCAGCCGCAACTGGCGGACTAAGCGCTTGCACGCACTGCTCACGGGGTCATCGATGCTACTGTCTCTACTTCTCGGCGCGCTGGTGGGCGCGATACTCGGGCTGACCGGCGCGGGCGGCGGCATTCTTGCCGTGCCCGCGCTGGTATTCGGCATGGGCTGGCCGTTGCAGCAGGCCACGCCGGTCGCGCTCGTCGCGGTGGCCGGCAGCGCAGCGGTGGGCGCGCTCGAGGCGTTCCGCAAGCGGCTCGTCCGTTATCGCGCCGCGCTGCTGATGGCCGCCGCGGGGGTGCCCGCCACCGCCGCCGGCGCGCGCCTCGCGCATGCGTTGCCGCAGCGCGTGCTGCTCGCGCTGTTTGCCGCGGTGATGCTGGTCGTTGCGTTCCGGCTGCTGCGTCAGACTCTCGTGCGCCGCGCGTCGGTCGACGCGCAGTCATCGATGTGCGTCGCGCGTGTCGATCCGGCGACCGGCCGCTTTCGCTGGACCTGGCCGACCGCAGCCGCGCTCGCGGCCACCGGTTCGCTGACGGGACTGATGACGGGGATGCTCGGCGTCGGCGGCGGCTTCGTCATCGTGCCGATGATGCGCAAGCTGACCGACGTGTCGATGCACGGCATCGTCGCGACTTCGCTGATGGTGATCGCGCTCGTCGGCAGTGGCGGCGTTCTCGCAACGGCCACGCACGGCGCCACGCTTCCACTCGAAGTCGCGTTGTGGTTCACTGGCGCCACCGCCGCCGGCATGCTCAGCGGACGGCTCGCGTCGCATCACGTCGCCGCGCGCCAGGTGCAGCTGGGCTTCGCGAGCATCCTCGTATGCGTGGCGCTCGGTCTGCTGGTCAAAGCGGCGCTGATGTAAGCACTGTTCCCCTCCAACCTACACATCGCAATCAAGCAGAACGAGCGATGATCGATCTCGACCATTTCACCCCGATCGCGTCCCTGAGTGGAGGCCTGCTGATCGGCGCAGCGGCTGCGGCAATGGTGCTTTTGCTGGGCCGCATCGCCGGCGTCAGCGGGATAGTTGGCGGCCTGCTGCGCCGGACCACCCGCGACGGCGCATGGCGCGTCGCCTTCGTTGCCGGGCTGGTCGTTGCCGCGGTGATCGCGCGTGCGCTCGGCGCACCCGTCGCGATCAGCGTCGACGCGTCGTGGCCCGTGGTGATCGCGGCGGGTTTTCTGGTCGGCATCGGCACCCGCTACGGCAGCGGATGCAACATCGGACACGGCGTGTGCGGCATTTCACGCGGCGCCACGCGCTCGCTGGTGGCGACGGCGACGTTCATGGCGGCCGGCTTCGTCACCGTGTATTTCATGCGACATCTTCGCGGAGCCTAGGATGGCGATCGCTATTTCATTCGTATGCGGGCTGCTGTTCGGCTTCGGCCTGCTGTTGTCGGGCATGGCCAACCCCGCGAACGTGCTGGGCTTCCTCGATATCGCCGGACGCTGGAATCCGTCGCTCGCGTTCGTGATGATCGGCGCGGTGGCGGTCGCTGCAATCGGCTTCGCGATCGCGACGCGCCGCGACAGCTCGCTGCTCGGATTGCCGATGCAGATTCCAGCGTCAGCGCGCGTCACGCGCAGGCTGATCCTGGGCAGTTGCGTGTTCGGCGTCGGCTGGGGAATTGCCGGGTTCTGTCCCGGCCCCGCGCTGGTCGCGCTCGGACTCGGGTCGGCGAAAGCGTGGCTGTTCGTGGCGGCGATGCTCGCGGGCATGGCGGTTTTCGAGTGGTTGGAACGGCACAGACGGGCGGGCTCGGCGACCGGCGCTTAAGCGGTGCCTCAGAGGTGCCTCCGAGGCGCCTAAGCGGTCCTTAACCTGGCCTTAAGGCCATTAACGAATCACGTCGAATCACGAAGGATCAGACCTGCGACTAAATCCATGATTTCTCAGGGGATATTCGAGTCGTATAGGAACACGTTGGATCAGTAGATTAAGCGGCAGGATGGTAGCTAGACTGGTAGCTGGAGCGATCACATAATCCGCGTGCGAACACCGCCGGGTAAATCGAAATGGCACGCAAGCATCACGCTCTCGATGAGTTGCAACTGCGCCGATGGGTCGCCGCCGACGAACCTGTCGCCAAGGCCGACGGCGACGGCCTCACCTTTACCCTTTCCGATACTCGCACGGCAACATGGATACTGCGATATAGCCGTGGCTCCCGTCGGCGCGAAATGACCCTTGGCAGCTATCCCGAACTGACTCTCTCGGAGGCGCGAAAAAGGACCCGCTTCTATCGCGCGCAAATCGATGCAGGTGAGGACCCGGCCACCAATCGCAAAGTCGAAAAGGCGCGGGCCCAAGCGGCGATCACTGTCAGCAAACTGTGCGACGACTTCGAGGAAAAGCGCTATCCCCACCTCGCCGCAACGACTGTAGAGTTGTACAGGTGGCTCATTGCGACACTCGTGAAACCGGCCCTCGGTTCCCTCGATGTGCAGGTTGTGCGTGCATCGGACGTGGTCTACATGATCGAAAGCAGCGGCCGTCCGTGGTCGACCTGCGAGCAGCTGCTGGGCATCACGCGCGGAGTATTCGCACACGCAGTGGGCAAGCGGCTTGTTGACGCAAATCCTGTCGCAGGCATCGACCTTAGCGCGATCAAAGGAAAGCAGCCCCCCAAGCGGGCGCGCGTCATGCTGATGAAGGAGGAACTGTCCCATGTGCTCGCGGGACTCGATGACAAGCTCGGTAGGCACGATGCGTTGATGTTCAGGGTTCTCCTGGCAACTTGCGTGCGACAGTCCGAACTCCTGCGGGCCAGGAAAGCGGCGGTCGATCTGGCCCGCCGAAGTTGGTATGTCCCGGCCGAAACCGTCAAGACAAGAGACGCATTCCTCGTGCCGCTGGCGCCGCTCGTCGTCGAATGGATGCGAGAATTAATCGCAATGGCCGGCGATTCGGAATGGCTTTGCCCGGCCCGGAACACCCAGAGCAAGACCGGCCGTGTCGGCCGCGGCGCGCTGCAAAGCTCTTTGCGAGAGGCGTTCAAGCGTAACGACTTCGACGTTCGCCGCTTCACGCCGCACGACACCCGCAGCACGGCAAAGGGCCACCTGAGAAACCTGGGTTTCTCTCGCGAGATCACCGAAATCGCGCTGAACCACAAGCTGCCGGGCATCGAAGGGATTTACGACGTCCGCGAAGAGATTCCCGAGCGGCGCGCCGCAATGGAAGCGTGGGCCCGGTTCATAGAGGAATGCTGTACGGCCACGCCGCCAGCCGCAGAAGCGGGTTCAAACGTTGTTCCTTTCGGGCCACGAAAGGTCGCCTGAAGTCACATGCGCTATCAGGCGACACGAGCGGCTATCCAATCGGCAGTTAGGAAGCGAAAAGATCGGCTCCAGAAAAACAAAGCGCCGGACATTGCGTACCGGCGCGTTTCCTACAAGGCACGTCAGATGTGCCTGATCAGGACTGTTGTCCCGCGAGATGCTCGCTGGCTCTTACCGAAGCCACGCGAGCGGCTTACATAGCGGTGGTCAGAGTCAGTATTTCAAGGGTTCAGAGCTGATACTCCCGCTCATTGCCAACGTACTGGATGCCGCTGAACAGGAGGCTCAGATGCGTGTCCAGGAGGAGATTGACGGTCTGGTCGGCATCGTCGAGTAAAGACTCACGCCGTTCGACGCTGAAACGACACTCCCCCACTTTTCGTCCACTCCCAGCATCTGTGAACATCGCTAGCATTAATTGCGAGCGCCAACACCCACCGACGCCGATATCAATGACATCGAGGGCGGGTTCTGATCCTGCTTTACTCGCCCTGCGGGCGGCAATGCCTGCGGCGCATGGTCTAGTGTTTAACTCAACCTTGCGCCGCCGTCTGGTGTCAGATTTACGCCGCCGCCAACAACGGGGGCCAACGATAGAGAACTTCCCTTTACTCGGTGATATGGGCGTTGTGTTGACGGCTTGTAAAATCATTCGCGCTTGCACTCGACGTTGGGCTACGTCAGCCCGATGCAATTCGAGCAGGACTGGAACGCCGCGCCGCCCAGAACCAACGGGTGGCATAATCTCCGCTCAGTTAAGGGATCCGAAATTCGCGGGCAACGTCACGGAATGGGGTTGGCCAACCGGGACCGTACGTACGATTGCCGCCTTCGGCGTAGGCAACAATACATCACGCCGATTGATTGCGCAGAGCCGCGTGTACTTGGGCAAAACTAACCGCGCCGGGGCGTTAGGCTTGCTGAAGTGAACGCGCGGCAGCCACGCGCTGCGCGAGCGCCCGTTACCAAGTAGCGCGCGCGTCGCTGAGAAACCGATGGATCTGGGCGACCACGGCCGCGCCTTCGCCGACCGCCGACGCGACGCGCTTGGTCGAACCGGAGCGAACATCGCCGATCGCGAACACGCCGGGCACGCTAGCCTGCAACGACATCGACTGCAGGCCGGCTCCGGGAATATCGGGCCCCGTCAGCACGAAGCCTTTGTCGTCGAGCGCCACGCCGCATGTCTTGAGCCAGGCGGTGTTCGGCTCGGCGCCGATGAAGACGAACAGATGATGCGTCGTCATGCTGCCTTCAATACCGCCCGCGCCGCGATAGTGCACACGTTCGAGACGCGCTTCGCCTTCGACCGCCGTGAGTTCGATCCGAGTGTGCAGCGTGACGTTTGGCAGCGCGAGGATGCGCTCGATCAGATAGTGCGACATGCTGTGTTCGAGGCTCACGCCGCGTATGAACATGTGCACGTGCTCCGCGTGCGACGCGAGGAACACGACCGCCTGTCCGGCCGAATTACCGCCGCCGACCAGCAGCACGGGTTCCTTGCGGCATAGTCGCGCTTCGATTGGCGTGGCCCAGAAGTACACGCCGGAGCGTTCGAAGCGCTCCAGTCCGTCGACGTTGGGGCGTCGGTATTCTGCGCCTGTCGCAATGACGATGGTGCGCGCGGTGATGCGCCGCGCGTCGGCGAGTTCGACGACGGGCGGCAGCTTGTCACAATACAGGGCTCGGACTTCGCACGGAATGCCGATGTGCGCGCCGAATTTCTGCGCCTGCACGAAAGCGCGCCCGGCGAGCGCGTGGCCCGTGATGCCCGTCGGAAATCCCAGGTAGTTCTCGATCCGTGAGCTGGTGCCCGCCTGTCCGCCTGGCGCGCGGCAGTCGAGCGCGGCGACCGACAGTCCCTCGGATGCCGCGTACACGGCGGCAGCCAATCCCGCAGGACCGGCCCCGACGATCGAGACATCGTAGACGTGTGCCGGATCGAATTCGGGAATCAGCCCGAGGCAGGACGCGAGTTGCCCTTCGTCGGGATTGCGCAGCACCGTGCCGCTCGGACAGAGGACGAGCGGAAAGTCGTCGGGTTGCGGCGTGAGGCGTTCGAGGAGTGCGATCGCTTCGGCATCCTTGTCCGCGGCGAGCGTCATGCTCGGGAATGCGTTGCGGCGCAGGAAGCTCTCGAGTGTACGCAGCCGTCCGCTGCCAGAAGCACCAACGAGCACGACACCGTGCCCGCGCTCGATGACGAGCACGCGCCGCAGGATCAGAGCGCGCATGATCTTCTCGCCCAGATCGGCTTCACCAATCATCATCGCACTGAGTTCGTCGGGGCGCAGCAGGATCGCCTCGACGTCTTCCCTCACGTGCGCGTCGACGACGGCAGGCTTGGTCGACAGCTGCGTCACGTCAGATGTAAATTCGCCGCGTTGCGTGTAGGTGTGAATAATCCGTTCGTGGCCGAGCCCGTCCCGGCCGACTATCCGCACCTTGCCCGACAGCAGCACGAACACGCCAGGACACAGGCTTCCCGCGCGATAGAGCAAGGCGCCCTTCGCATAGCGCGAGAGTGTGCCGAAGCGCCGTATCCGCTCGATTTCGGCGTCCGTGAGCACTGGAAACATCTGCTGGTGACGCGGATGATCGCGCACGCTCGGATCTTCGAGCAGATCGTCGGATTCGAGCGGATCGATGTCCGTGGCCGATTCGCGCGCAGGCGATTTATCTGACGGCGTTGACTCGTTGCTCATCGCGAACTGTCCTGGCGATTGACGGGATCACGCGTGGATTGTTAGCGGAAATCAGGGCTAACGCAAGCAGCACGGTAATCGAGTTGCCACGAGTCGTCAGACATAGGTCACGACAGGGATGTTGTAGCGCAGGTGAGCGCAGCGAATATTTCGAACTTCTCGCGCATAGTTTTTCCGAATAAGCCACAGTGATTGCGCTTTCACACGTCAACCGGCCGCCTGCACGTGGTAACCGTGACGCAGGAAATGCACGTTGACGGCGCCCGCGCGCGGATCCTGCCACCGAAAGGTGACCATGTGTTCGGTCAGCGTCAGCAGCACGCCAGCTACCGGATCTTTTGAGTGGTCAGTGGGGGAGCACGGTCACCGCGTCGCCCGCTGCAAAGCCGGCGTCGGGCCGAACGGTCGTGCCATGCGGCAGTGGATCGTGATGGTAGGCATAGGCAATGGCCGATTCGGACGAAATCGGGCGCGGCTTGCCGTGCCCGTACGCCTGCATTCGCGCGTACCACGTCTTGACCAGAGGAAAGCTGTCGAACAGCGCGGCCAGTGCCGGGGCGAGTCGAAAGAACCCGACGCAGTGAAACAGCAAAAAGTCGGCAATCGAGAGCTCCGGCCCCGCCACATGTTGTACACCGGCTGCAAACTGCTCCTGCAGCCGTGCGAAAGTCTCGTGCAACATCGTCTCGGCTTCCGGCACGGGCATGGGCATGGGCAGCGGGTGAGTCTGCACGCATGACCATGCGATCGGCTATAAGGGCCTCGATCTGCTCCGGTGACAGCTGCGACAGCGTCGACTGCGCCTCGGCCGGCTGCATCGCATAAGTGACCGACGCCATAATCAGGGCGCTATCGATCCGGGTCGCGCCATGGACGTGTTCAAAGCCGGACCAGTCGTTGAGCGACAGAACGTTGGGCGGTTTTTAAATTGCAACTCGCACTCGAAGCAATCCAACACCCGCGCCAAATGCCGCGGCGCCAAGGGCCATATTCACCTGTAGGACAACCACACCACCCCCCCGGTCGCGACCTCAAAAGAACGTAATGTCATAGCCGAACCGGGACGCCGCGCTGACGATATGCTGCCCCATGATGTTACGCGCAGCCGCTGCATTCCGGTCAATGAAAGCCTGCACGAGCTCTTCGTGCTCCCCACGCGCCGCATTCGGGATATTGCCGAACATCGGCCCTTGCCGCGCAAAGTTCGCCGCGATTAGCGGCCGCATCGGCTCGAGCACGGTGCGGATCATCGCCTCCAGATAGCCGTTGCCCGACGCCGCGGCCACGGCGCGATGAAAGTCGAGATCCGCGTTAACGGTATCCGCAGTCGGTGCGCCTTCATATCGCATACGTTCGACCGCCGCCTGAATCGTCTTCAGCTTGCGGGGCGTCATGTGCGACGCCGCGAGCGCGGCAGCCTGACTTTCCAGCACGGCCCGCACTTCGAACATGTTGCGAATCGTGTTATCCCCTTCCAGCAACTGCGTACCCACGCGCGGCAAAGGCTCCGACGATTGGCGCGCCGTTGAGACGAATGCGCCGATCCCCTGGCGCGATTCGATCAGCCCCTGCGCTCGAAGGCTCGCGATCGCCTCGCGAACGACGTTCCTGCTGACGCCGAAGTTCTGCGAGAGAAAGTGTTCGGTCGGCAGACGGTCTCCCGGCCGCAGTCGCCCGGACGCAATCTCGTCGCTCAGCGAGCGGGCGATGTGCTCTGCGAAACGAGGCCGCCGCTCTACTGGTCGCACGTTCAGTTCACTCATGGTCGTTCATGCCTTTGTCCGTTGTCTCCTTATTCTACATGCAGAGACCCGTATCGCTCAGTGAAAAATTGTATCCCGATTTTCGCTAAACACCGCCACACGCCCACCAGTCAAATATTCCACGCCTGTCGCCATGAAATCCAACCAAGCAAAAGTACAACATGTTCACTTGCAGTACAACCGAATGTCTTCTAATATTCGGTCAACCTGACGCAGGCGAGAGCCGAAAATCGCCGCGCCACCTTCGCAATCTGCTTGAGGTGCATCCGTATGAAAATTGCCAGTATTGAAACCATTCCGCTGCGAATTCCCTTCACGACTGGTGGTCAGTCGGCCGGCGGAGTCTGGGGAGCGAAAGACCTTCAGATGGTCGATTCGCTCGTCGTCAAAGTCATCGCCGATGACGGAACCGTCGGTTGGGGCGAAACCTTCGGCTTCACTGCGATTCCCGCGGCGAAGGTCGTGATCGATACGATCCTGTCGCCCGAACTGATCGGTCGTGATGTCACGCTGCGCGAGAAATTGCAGAGCGATCTGCAGAAGAAGTTTCACGTCTTTGGTCGGAGCGGCGCGTTCATCTATGGCCTGTCGGCGATCGACATCGCGCTGTGGGATATCGCAGGGAAAGCGGCCGACAAACCGATCTATCAACTGCTGGGCGGGAGCGAGGCCACGTCGCTTGCGACTTATGCGAGCCTGGTCCGCTACGCAGACCCGGAACTCGTCCGCATCAATGTGCAACGCGCGGTGAACAGCGGCTACCGGAACATCAAGCTGCATGAAGTCGATGTCGAGACCGTCCGCGCCGCGCGCGAAGCGGCTGGACCCGACGTGGAGATCACGCTCGACGTCAACGCCCCCTGGACCGTGCGCGAAGCGCTCGATATGACCCAGAAACTTAGCCCCTTCAATCTGCGGTGGATCGAAGAACCGGTGTGGCCACCGGAAAACTATTCGGGTCTGGCGATGGTGCGAAAGCAAGGCGGCATTCCCGTTGCGGCCGGCGAGAACGCTTCGACGCTCATGGACTTCCAGCATCTGCTCGAAACCGGCGCGGTCGATTTCATTCAGCCTAGCCCCGCAAAAATGGGCGGCATCACCGAGCTGCAAAAAGTGTTTGCGCTGGCGAACGCCCATAACGTCACCGTGATGGTCCACACGTTCTATGACGGTCCCGGCCTGCTCGCCGCCGTGCACGCGAGTGCGGCCCTGGGCGGTGCCAAGTCGCTCGTCGAATGGCGCTACTTCGATCTCGAAGCGCAACTCTATGGCGACGCCATCATTCCACGCAACGGACGCATCGGCGTACCGCAAGGGCCCGGGCTCGGACTCGAACCGAATCAGGACGTGATTCGGGACTACCGCATCAAGCTTTAACAGACTATGCCGCTTCATCGTTGCACCCTCGATCAAGGCCGATGCAACAACCGTTGCGCCAGTCCGTGATCGGCCAGAGCGGCAGTCGCAATAACAATGGAAGGAGTCAGGAGATGTTGGACAGGATCGTAGGACCTCTTTTACCCGTCGCATTTGTGATCGTGCTCGGCTTTATCGCGGGCAAGCGCGGACGGCTCACTCATTCGGACAGCCTGCTGATCAGCAGGCTGGTACTCGGCTGGATCTTCCCGGCGCTGCTTTTCGTCGGCATGGCCAGTACGCCTCGTGCACAGCTCTTCGACTTCAAGTTCATCTTCGCCACGTTCATCGGCATCATGGGCATGTATGCGATAGCGCTGGTGATCGGCTGGTGGCGCTATCGCGATCTCAAGGCCGCGACGCTCAAGGGCTTCGTCAACGGTTATCCTGACGCCGCCTTCATGGGCATCCCAATCCTCGGAGCGATGTTCGGACCGGGCAGCATCTATTCGGTGCTCGTGCTGAACCTCATCGCGAGCCTGTTGATGATCCCGCTGACGACCATGTTGCTTACCGTAGCGAGCGGAAAAGGCAACGGCACTCAGGCTTTCCTGTCGAGCATATCGGGGGCGGTGCGCCGTCCGCTGATGTGGGCACCGGCTTTGGGCATCCTCTTTTCCCTTCTTCAGATCAAGCTGAATCCCGTTGTTGCCGAGTCATTCAATCTTCTCGGAAAGGCGACACCAGGCGTATCGCTGCTGTGCCTGGGATTGATCATGTCGTCGGTGAAGCTGAAGCTGTCGAACGAGGTGTGGGCCAACCTTGGGCTCAAGCTGTTCATCCACCCTGCGTTGATGTTCGCAGCAACCGTTTTGCTGGGCGTTCATGGACTCTACGCACAACAGATGATCCTGCTTTGCGCGCTTCCGTCGGCGACCATCCCGGCGATGTTTGCGAATGAGGCCGGCACTTATCAAAGCGAAGCCGCGACGTCGATTCTGGTCAGTACCGCGCTGTCGATCGTGACGTTTTCCGCTGCGATTTACCTGGTTGACGGGGGACTTGCGGCAGGGTAGGTGCTTGAGGAAACGTGTGCGCCTTGCGTCGATCGCAAGGCGGGCGCTTTAACGCATGACAGCCATAAGTGGTGGACGTGTGCGCCTTGCGTCGATCGCAAGGCGGGCGCTTTAACGCATGACAGCCATAAGTGGTGGACTTGATCAGCATTGCCCTAATTTGCCTTCAACCCTAACGTTGGTTTCGCACGCCAATCGTTTGGTTAGCTAAGAGTTATTCCTCGGTGGAAAAATTCTTGTTCCTCCCGAGAGATTTACTGGCAAAAGGGCACCACCTACGATGTTATCTGCGGTCAAGGACCGATCAACAACGATTCACTCAGGAGATGTTTAATGTCATCAGTGACGCGACCATGGGCGACTATCTCGACAGCCATTGTTTTTCTTTCTGCTACCGGAGCTAGCGCGTTTGGTCAGCAGCGAACGACACTACAAACGATCGATTTCCCACCGGGCTACGAGACAGAGATGGTGATTGCTGAACTCCCGCCAGATGGCTGCACCGGCCGGCATTCTCACCCAGGCGTTGAAAGCGCCTATGTGCTGGAGGGAGAGGCTGTCGCGAAGTTCGACAATAAGCCGGACTTGCCACTCAAAGCCGGACGACCGCTGGAATTCGCGCCTGGAGAAGTGCATAACGTGTGTAATGTCGGCAGCGTTCAGTTTAAGGCTTTGGCTCACTATATTATCGAAAAGGGCAAGCCCTTGGTAACACATGCTGATTGACGTTCACCAGATTGCCGCAAAAGACACGCGCTTGGTTTGCCCGACCAGTTGTTCCGTCCTTACGGTTTATGCGGTGTAACGCGCTCGTTGGAGCGCCCAGTCAAACAATTCCGAGTTAAGAGGGATTCATGAAATTTGCAAAGCTAGCCGCACTCTTTGTTGGGGCGTCTATCGCATGTATGTCCGTGCACGCGCAGCAGGCGGCACAACCACCGCAACCGCAATCGCAATACCACTACACGCTGCCACTTAGTATCGCCGTCGAGGCTGCACAAGAAGCGCTCCGAGTCTGCGAGCTTAATCATTATTGGTCAACGGTTACTGTCGTCGATATGGACGGCGTACCTCAGGTCGTGTTGCGTGGCGATCATGCACCGGTGGCCACGGGTGAATCGAGTTTCCGAAAAGCATTTACGGTCATCACGCTCGGACCGGAGTTTGGATTCGATCGCTCAAGCGGATTCTTCGAACTGGTGAAGAAGAACCAGTTTGCGCCGCAACTCGCGACGGTCAAGAACGTAATTGCGCTCCCAGGTGCGGTCGCTTTCAAGGCACACGGCGAGATCGTGGGCGCTTTGGGCATCGGCGGTGCGCCGGGTGGTGACAAAGATGAAGTCTGCGCAGCCGCGGGCGTAGCTAAAGTAGCGGACAAGTTGCCACAGTGAGCGCGTGCGGGGATGGCCGTACGCGTTGACCGAGCCTGCCCGAGCCTTGCGATAACTCACATCGTCGCTACGAAACCTTGTAGCCCTGGTGAACGTCGTGTCCCATGTTCACTCGATGGCCCGACGGGCGGCGGGCGCATGATCGATGTTGATCTGGAAGGCCGGGACAATGAATTCCAGAACACCGGATTGCGCCCGCCGCTCCAACCTGACCCGCTTCGTTGCACACTCGCGTCTAGCGCGACGTACGCGACGCAGAGGTTTGCCGGTGCGTGGTTTATTGTAATCGCTTGCCCACCTGGCAGGCTTGCGCCCCCAAACACTCCGGACTTCAGCCAATCGGAAACATTCGCCCGACGCTCGCCGCCGACATATTCGATAGCCGTTTCGAGCGCCGGTTGCCTCGCCACCTGACAGGCGGCCGGTAGCATCGATCTGTTCGGTGGGGGGACGTCGCTGACTGGCGTGGCCGTCGTCGTGCTGCCCGCACGCAATCAAGACGTACCGTCGCCGAAACAAGCTCTATTGAGGATCAGACAATGAAGCGTGAGACTTTGAATTTCCGGCATA
This sequence comes from Paraburkholderia sp. UYCP14C, assembly GCF_004197395.1. Lineage (GTDB taxonomy): Bacteria > Pseudomonadota > Gammaproteobacteria > Burkholderiales > Burkholderiaceae > Paraburkholderia. The sequence continues at coordinate 36,788 of NZ_SELS01000026.1, forward strand.
CCGACGATCATGGCGGTGCTAGCGTGCCCGCCCATGTCGAAGTGGTGTCGAGCAAGAAGGAACAAGCGGCCGCTGTGCCGCGCAACTGGGCATGGGCGCACCACAGCGACTCCTACGACTGGATGGACACGCACACTCCTGGCGTCGGAACGGATCTGCTGGACTGATTGCGGCTGAGAATTGCCTTTCGAATCAGCAAAAGACAAATGTCGCCCGCGGTATATAGCTTGGCCAGGGAAGCTCACGCCCCCTTGACGCATCACATCCCTGCATGCGCACGTCTTTCGTTTTCGAGCAGCCTGTGTGCGATCAGACCTTTTTGTTATAGGCACTACACCAACCCTTTGCCGCGACCTGCTTGCCGCCGAAAATCGGGCACGGAGCGAACGCATCATTCGACTTACCCTGATAAAACGCGCAGTTGCGGCAGACCTGACCTGCTGCGTACTTTGCATACTTCGCCTTGTCGACGTTCGTCGCGTCAATCCTGTAACCGAGCGCGAGCGACGTCGTGTCGGCTTCCGACCGATCCCGGGCTGAAATGGATGGTCGACTTCGATGCTGCACTGACCGCTGGGATGGCCTTAAGGATCCCGCTCACTGCTGCGCAGCGCGCGGGTGGCTTCGACCGGATTCTGGTCTACGGGGTCCGTGCCGGCGATTCGAACGCCAGCCAGACCTTCTCCGACCGGCTCACCGCACACCACTATACGGATGGTTTCGCGCTGGTCCCTCAAGGCTCACCGACCAATAACACGCCCGACGCAAGCTCGGCCTTCAGCCGCAAGGATCCGGACGCGGAGTTGAGTTTCAGGGTTGAGCGCCAGGACGCGCTCACGTCGAACCCGGACTGCGATGGCCTACGGTTCGCCTCGCTTGTCGGAGTTCCGACCGGGATCGTCGACCACGTCGCCTACGCGGACAGGACCAACGAGGCCAGTGCCACCGACATGATGCGGTTTCTGTGGCCTGCAACGCTCGGCTACTTCCTGACGCAGATGATGGCGGACGTCTTCACGACCGAGGTCATCGAGCAGGCGCGCCAGTACAGGTTGGCGAACGCCATTCCCAGAGGACCGGTCCCGGCGTTCCGGGACGGACAGACACCATACGGAGTCCTTCCCGTTACGTCGCTCGCGCAATACCGCCTAAATCCGAAGCTTGCCGGGCCGATCGAGCCGAACATCACCGCGTTCCTGCAGAAGCTCTGGCCGGACTGGCTCTCAAGCACGAACGGTGCTCCCCATATGCAACGCGGCGGCGACCCGGATCAGAACCTGATGTCCGTGCTCGGGATGGACGCGAGCTCCATGACGTTCCAGGCTGGGCAACAACTTCAGCCATTGTTATCGCATCCGAATATTGCTGTTGCTGGATCAGCACGAGCGTCAGCGCGCCGATCGAGTCATTGTCAATGCCGTGGGGTGCGCCGCTGCCTGCAGCCAGATTGATTGCGCCTCCGTTTGCCCGTTCTGCCGGGCTATCGCAGCATGACGCAGAAAAGCGAGGAAAGGCCGCAGCAACTGTGCCGAAGTGAAAGTAGCGTCAGACATATAAACGATTGGCGCGATCTTGACGCGCAGTATGCACCGAAACCCGATCATACCAACGATGCTGTCCGATTCGACAGTGCAATAGCGCCGGATGTTTAATCGAGGTGCCAGGTTGAAGTACACCCTATCGGGACATTCTGGCAAACGGCGCGTCGATGCTGCGCCGCGCCCGGCAAGGGACTGAGGCTGCCTAGCGTACGTAAACGTCCGAATCTTGACGGCACCCCCATCCGCATTGTCCTCGAAGCGTTGGTCTGTTTCTCACGAGAATGAAAACGGTTTCAATGGTACTGGGAACAATTTAATATTGGGAAGCATCGTCGGTCTACGCGAGTATCCGCCAGTCAGCATTTGGCGACCCATTTTCTTCGTCTCTTATTCCGGCGGCTGAGCGAGACGCACAAGCCGGGCGTTGGCGGATCATCTCGGCGACGGGGAAGGGATCGGCACTGCCAGTCGCGTGAGGTACCGAGGGAGACGCCTCTGCTGACGAAATACGCATGCGAATGCAGAGCAAGCGAATAGCGGCCTGTGAGAGGACATCTCTACGACCGCGCCGCGCAATTTGCGGAGGATCGCTTCACCTTACTAGGACTTCACTCGTCTGATTCGCCGAAGTCGGTTCCGTTTGCGAACGAGCACGACTGCCCAGGAGGTAACAGCATGTCCTTTTTCAACGATCTTCTTGAAAAACCCGCTAACTTGTCCACTGCGTCGAAATACTCAGTGATGAATGGGTTTGTCTATCTTGCGTTCGGAGCTTTGCTCATCGTTTGGCCCGGATCGGTGCAGACGATCTTCATGGATGTACCGTTCGCAGGACACGAGAGTGCGCTCGTCCGGGTAATTGGGATGGGGGTGGCCGTCATTGGCTGGCTCTACTTATTCGGCGGTCGCTCTGGCGCTCGACAATTCGGCCCCGCTTCAGTGCTCGATCGCGTGGTGCTCGTGCCTGCAGTGCTTGTGCCCTTGGTGACAGCTGGTATTTTCCCTCATTTGCTAGGGACGTTTGCGATTCTCGACCCTGCACTCGGCATCGGTGCCTGGGTGCTCCACAAGCGAAATATGTGACTGAAGTCTGTTTTTCCGGGCCCACATGGGTCGAGCTCGGCCGCTACCGGCGTGAGCGCGGCCTGGCCGTGACGCCCTCCCCGCATGAGCAGACGCCGCTGGTGCTGCCGCTCGGCCAGTCAATGAAGCCGCTCACCCGCGCGGCGCTGCACACGATCGTCAAGGGCATCTTGGGGTGGCTTCAGGATTCGGACAATAAAGCACGCTAACGGTCCAGAAGGCCAGCCAGCAGGGCTGTCGCTTGCATAACTAAAGTTGGTACTAAAGAAGGGCGGCCTATTTTTCCCCGAGAGCCCTAATTTGTAAGGCGCGAAGCCTGATTTGCACTTCAACAAAAGTTGGTCCTATCGGTGCCTCGCCGTCACCTAAAGTTGTTGCTCCCTGTACGGTTTCAACTAATGTCGTTACGCAATGAACGCGAAGCTTTCGTTTCTCGTATCGCGGACGTTTGATGTCCGACCGAGACGAAAAAGCCCTTCCAGCCCGCCCACAGGATGCGAGCGGCCGATTAAACGTCACTGTGCCGTCGGAGCTCGAACGGCCCGACGGCAGTAGTACCAACTAATGACATGGTCCGCCCCGCCTCACGCGGCAGGTTACGCTAGGAGCGCTCACTCGTAACGGAGACCATCATGGACCACGCGACGCTCGTTGGGATTGATCTTGGCAAGCATAGCTTTCACCTTCACGGTCAGGACCGCAACGGCAAGGCAGTGTTTCGCAAGAAGCTGGGGCGTAAACAACTGATCGAATTCTTCGCAATGTACGAGGTCTGCACCGTCGTCATGGAAGCGTGTGCCGGCTCTCATCACATGGCGCGCAAGCTGGCCAATTTCGGCCACGAGGTGAAGCTGATTTCACCTCAGTTCGTACGGCCATTCGTGAAATCGAACAAGAACGACTTTGTCGACGCAGAAGCGATCTGCGAAGCCGCAGCGCGTCCAGCAATGCGTTTTCTGACGCCCAAGACCGAGTCGCAACAGACACTTTCAGTTCTGCACCGCGTGCGTGAATCGATGGTCCGGGACCGCACGAGAACGACCAACCAGATGGATGCCTTCCTGCTTGAGTCAGGCGTGAGGCTGCCGGTCGGCAAGACCGCCGTTGCGCGACGGCCGGAATTTCTCGATGCGCAAGCATTGCCGCCCCGGCTCATAGCGATTCTCGAACGCCTCCATGAACACCTCAAGTACCTTGAAAAGCAGATCGGTGAGATTGAACGGGAGCGGGCGCACCAACTCGCCGATGACGACGTTGGGCAACGGCTCATGAGCATTCCTGGGATCGGTCCGATTACCGCGCGCGTGCTTGCCGCAGAAATGGGCGATGGCAGGCAGTACGGTTGCAGTCGCGACTTTGCCGCGTCAGTTGGACTTGTTCCGCGCCAATACAGCACCGGCGGCAGGTCCAACCTCCTCGGGATCAGCCGTCGAGGTGACAAGCACGTCAGATGTCTTCTGGTCCTATGCGCCCGAGCCTATCTGCGCGGGCTCGAGAAACGAACTGGCCGGCTCGCTGAATGGGCTCGCGCAATGATGACGCGTCGCCACTCAAATGTTGTGGCTTGTGCGCTGGCCAACAAGCTTGCACGGACCGCATGGGCCATCGTCGCACGCCATAGCACATTCGATTCTGAATTCGCCAGGCCCTCAGCCTGAAAGCGCACAGGCCTAGCGTTACCTCCTCTGCTTTTGCGACGACTGAAACATGATGACGTGAACCGCCCACCGGCCTGTGGAATACCCTGGCAACTAAAGAGGCTTGCCGAAGCCGCACAACTTTATAGGAGCCACAGGCGCGAACTTCATCGAGGCGCGGGGAGCATTCCCCACAACGACGCCGGATAGATTTAGGCAAGCCAACACGACATCGAGCATCAGGGGTTGCAAAACTGGGGCGGACCATAGATTAGTTGTGTGAGCGTGCGTGAGCGAATTGCGAGTCGCTCACGAAAGCAAAGTTGTCTATCGTCAAGCCGACCGTCAAGTAAATCTATGGTCCGCCCCATTTTTGCAACCCTGAACTTCAATGTTGTGTAGGCTTGCCTAAATCTATTCGGCGTCGTTGTGGGGACTGCTCCCCGCGCCACGATGAGATTCGCGCCTGAGGATCCTATAAAGTTGATCGGCTTTCAAAAGCCTCTTTACTTGTCAGGTTGTTCCACAGGCCGGTGTGCCGTTCGCGTCATCAATTTTCAGTCGTCGCAAAACCAGTGAGGTGTGTCGTAAATAGGAGAGTGCTGTGATCGCTCAGACCGGAAGGCCCGCGAGCTCGGCATTGAACGTGGTGTGGCGCACAACAATCGCCCACGCGGTTCGGGCCAGCTTGTTGGCCAGCGCGCACGCCACTACGTTCGAATGCCTACGCGTCAGCATCGTGCGAACCCACTCGGCCAGGTGACCAGTTCGTCTGTCGAGGCCTTTCATGTAGGCTCGGGCACACAAGACCAGCAGGTGCCTGAGGTTCTTGTCTCCGCGCCGACTGATTCCGAGAAGGTTAGCTTTCCCGCCTGTACTGTATTGCCGGGGAACAAGCCCAACCGACGCCGCGAAGTCGCGGCTGCATCCATACTGTTTGCCGTCGCCCATTTCCGCAGCGAGCACACTTGCCGTGATTGGACCTACTCCCGGAATACTTAACAGGCGTTGGCCGATATCGTCGTCAGCGAGTTGGCGTGCCAGCTCTTGGCCAATCTCATCGATTTGTTCGGTGAGGTACTTGAAGTGTTCGTGAAGGCGTTCGAGAATCAGAACCAATCTGGGTGGTAGTTCATGCGCAGCGAGGATCGCAGGCAACCGCGTGATGGCAGCCTTGCCCACTGGCAGACTGACCCCGTGCTCGAGCAGGAAGCCGTGTATCTGGTTGATCGTTCGAGTGCGGTCGCGCACCATCGATTCACGCACGCGATGTAAGACCTAGAGTGTCTGCTGCGATTCCGTCTTCGGCGTCACGAAACGCATTGTCGGCCGTGACGCGGCTTCGCATATAGCCTCGGCATCGACAAAGTCATTCTTGTTTGACTTGACGAATGGCCGGACGAACTGCGGCGAGATCAGCTTGACCACATGCCCGAATGTGGCCAGTTTGCGAGCCATGTGATGTGACCCGGCGCAGGCCTCCATGACCACCGTACAGACATGGAACGTTGCGAAGAATTCGATCAGTTGCTTGCGGCTCAGCTTTTTGCGAAACAGGGCTCGGCCTTTTCCATCCTGACCGTGCAGGTGGAAGCTATGCTTGCCCAGATCGATACCGACCAGCGTCGTGTCGTCCATGATGGTCTCCGGTTCAGGGTGAACGCTGCCAGCGTAACCTACTCGGTGAGGCGGGGCGGACCATCCCATTAGTTGTGTCGCGATGCGCGATATCAACGAGAGTCGTGGCGCGATGGACGGCCGAATGGCCCGCAATGATCACGGCGTGCAAGCCGAGCGCCTGTTCTGTCGCAGAGTCGGGAAAATCTCGCATGCTGTGGAGAGTCACGCGGATAGACAACTTTGCTTGCAATCTCGGCGAGCCCATTGCGACAGCCATGCCGGCCCAGTCGGTAGTTGCCGACAGTTCATAATCGACGCGGAGCTGTTTCGCGAGCCACGCAAAGAATGGGTCAAAACTTTTTTTGGTGTCTTCAGCGGTGGGTAGCAGCGGACCGACGCCGAAGCGCAACGTTTTGGGGGCCTGGGCTCGCGCACTTGGAGCGAGCGCCCATGACGAGGCGAGGCCGGCCGCGCTGGCAATGAACGTTCTGCGAGTTGTCATGATCACCCCAGGTAGTGGAGACTGGGGCAGACGTCACCCATGAATTGGGCGGCCACGGCGCCGCCGGCGATCTTCGCTGCGGCAAAGAGTTCGTCTTCGTCGAGCGTGCGTTTCTTGATGCACGGTCAGCCGATGGTGTTTTTGCCACACGCTTCGACGAAGCTGGCGTTGGGGACCTCGAAGGCGACCGTTGCACGGTCTATGTCGTCCTTGGCTCGAGTCAGACTGACCACGAATTTTCCAGACACTATATTCTCCCGGTTCTCCTGCAGGTGGACTAGATGAAGGCCGGTGTTGCTCCACCACCGACGACGTCAGCCGCTTGCCTTGATGAAGAAGATACCCTTGTCCGGGTCGGTCATCAGCAACCGGTGCCCGGTGATGCGACAGTACGAGGAAGTTAGATCAGCAGTTCTCCGCAATCCGGTTCACCGGCGTCCCATTCCACATCGAACGGTGCGCTCGAGTCCATTGCCAGGAAATCGACTGTTGCCTCCATGATCGCCTGCCGAAAGTCGTCGAAGTCTTCAACGGGATAATACGGCACACTGCATTGTGCTCGCATTCCAGTGTTCGGACGCGGCGTGCGGGGAACGGAGTCCGCAGGTGCCCCTACTCCCTGCTGCAACGTGACCGATCGAATGGCTGCCACCGCCGAAACCTGACGGTCGACCTAAGCGCACAATTCGGCCATTGAGGTCGTTGGGAGATCGCCGGCCATGGACCGCTATTATGGGTTGCACTGCAGTCTTTAGACCGCCCATCACTTCGAGTGACGACGTTTCGCCTGCGCGAGGACAGCGCTCGACCCCTTACCGTCACTCGGGTCGCCGCGATGGCAATGACCGCCAAGCTGGCCGACTGGATGGCCGTAGAACCTTTGAGAGGACAGCATGCGGATCGTCCGTTGCAAAGGCTCCCGAAAATGCTCACCTTAAAGACGGTCGTGCGCCGACATGCAGCGATTGATTGTTGGTCCGCGTCCATCACTCTTGCGGGCATTGTCCCGTCCCGACGGCCTTCGCCTGAGTGGCATGCTCCGTGCTCTCTGACGACTGGGTCCGCAGACAAGCTGACCGCGCTGCCGAAGGAGCACGACGATGACTACGCTGACCATCAAAGACCTGCCCATGAACAAAGACCTCGACCATGCAGCGCTTGCGCGCGTGAGCGGTGGTATCGGCAGGACCCCGCCTCAGATCCAGGCATGGGAACTCTCGGGCAAACCCGCGACCTGGCAAGGACTCGTGCTCGGCGACGACGGCCAATTGCATCTGCCGACGCCATAAACCGCCGAGGCCTGCATGCTTGTGCCGTTGCAAACCGCGCGGACGCTAATGGCCATGGCGGCCGATACACGCAGGCCGCTGTCGCGCACCATCACTTGCCCGTTGATGGCGCACTCGGAATGCGGCGCTGCGAGCTACGCAAATGCGCGCGTAAATGCCAGAACCCCGGCTCTCTTTCGGAGACACCGGGGTTCTGGACTTACTGCATAAGGAGCCTGACGATTACCTACTTTCACATGGGCAATCCGCACTATCATCGGCGTGGAGTCGTTTCACGGTCCTGTTCTGGATGGGAAGGGGTGGGACCGACTCGCTATGGTCATCAGGCATGAGGGGTTGCTGCGTCGCGGTTGTGCGCGCCACAGCCAATCGGGGAAGAAGCGTAAAGGATTCGTGTGGGGGTTGTGTTGTTTCTGGCACAACACCGATCTCTCAACCGTCTGCGTGTCCGTCCCCCCTTCGGGGGTGAGATGCCCGTAAGTGCTGAAGCACCAACGATCATCGCAAAACACACCGGTTATAGGATCAAGCCTTACGGGCAATTAGTATCAGTTAGCTCAGTACATTACTGTACGTGCACACCTGACCTATCAACGTCCTGGTCTTGAACGACCCTTCAAGGGGCTCGAAGCCCCGGGGATATCTCATCTTAACGCGAGTTTCCCGCTTAGATGCTTTCAGCGGTTATCTCTTCCGAACATAGCTACCCGGCGATGCCACTGGCGTGACAACCGGTACCACAACAGCAGGCTCTGTCCGTCGGCGTCGTCACGATCGGCCTCAAGTGTAAAACCCTGCTGGATAAACTCGACGGCGCGCTCGCGCAACCCCGTATCGAAGTCTCCCTGAATGAAGGCCTGGCACGCCTCGCGTATCGCGTCGAGCCGAAGACGACGCTGCTTTCCACTCAGTGCCTCAAGCTCAGCGGGCGCGGCTGGTTGCCCGAGGTCATCCCGGAAGACCGTAATGTCGATGTCTTCAGAAAACCGGGAGATCAAGCCGAACGCCTTTGATAGCGAGGTGCCACCCTTGAACAGAAGGCGCGGCCCGTGCGGTGGGAGTCCGTTGAAGAGCGCGTCCAGAACCCAGCATACCCAGAAGTCCTTTTCGACGTTCTGCACAGCCGTGCCGAGGCGGGCAGCCGTACCCACGAACAGATCACGACGGTCAGCCTCACTGGCCGTGATGATCTCCCTGAACGCCTCGTTCATCGCGAACCTCCAGCAGGGTTGACTGCGGCTGGAGACCGACTCGCTGTATCCGCGTTTGCATGTACGTACGGCGCAGCTGCATTGACGGGACTCGGATCGAAGGACGGAACAGTGCGCAGGAACGCCTGCATCCATGCCGGCAGGTGCGCAAATATGCACCTCAATGATTTCGAAGCGATTCTTCGATCGCGGCGAGATCTGGCAGCCCCGCACTCGCGACGAGTGCTCACATCGTTAGACTGGAGAGTCCATCATGCAGCAACGTAAATATCTGATCACTGGCGCCACAGGCAAGACAGGCGCTCACACAATCCGTCATCTGTTGAACGACGGGCATGCGGTCCGTGCCTTCGTGCACCAGGAAGACGAACGCAGTGCAGCGCTTCGTGCCCAGGGTGCCGAAGTCGTCGTCGGCGATCTGCTCGAGCATGACGATGTGCTCCAGGCAATGGACGGCGTGACTGGCGCATACCTGTGCTATCCGGTGCGGCCGGGCTTCATCGAGGCGACAGCGTATTTCGCGGACGCGGCGCGGCGTGCGGGGGTCGAAGTCCTCGTAGAAATGTCACAGATTTCCGCGCGGGAAGACTCGAAGAGTCACGCGGCGCGCAATCACTGGATCGCAGAACGGGTTCTCGACTGGTCGGGCGTGCCATCGGTTCACATCCGTCCGACATTCTTCTCGGAATGGCTGATCTTCCCATGGGTGCTCGATACCATCGTCAACGAAGGAAGAATTACCCTTCCCTACGGCAACGGGCGCCATGCACCGATCGCCGCAGAAGACCAGGCGCGTTTCATCGCCACTGTGCTGACCAATCCTGCAGGACATATTGGCAAGACCTACGACCTCTGCGGTCCGATCGAACTCGACCATCACGGTATCGCGGATGAAATCGGCAAGGTTCTCGACCGGAAGATTGCTTATCGCCCAGCGACGCTCGACGAATATCGCAAGCACTTGCACAAGTACGGTCTCCCGGAGTTCATGATCCAGCACTTCATTGAAGTTGCCATCGACTACCAGAACGGCGTCTTCGCGGGCAAAGACGGCATCATCGAGCAAGTCACCGGACAGGCGCCGCAAACCGTTGAAGCATTTGTCCGCGCTAACCGCCAGCTTTTCGAAGGCTGATGGGCGGCGGCCGTTGCTTTGCCACACGCTGCTCACCCATCGTTAAAGCACCTGAAGACGATTCGGATGGTATCCATCCGATCGATTCAGGCTTCGTGAAACAATTGGCCCTCTGCAGCTCCGGAGTTGTAGAGACTATTGCCTGGAAACGGTGAAGTCCATCAATGAAAACTCACATCGTCGGGCGTTATCGCGGGTTCGTTATCGAAGCGTTCCTGGTGCCGCGGACGGCCCGTTTGTCCGATGGAATCGCACTGACATATCAAGTCACGTGGTCGTTGCGTGGAAGGACACGAAAACAGGACGTCACCGCAGAAGCCGCCGGTCCCGTTACATACGAGTCGGAGAGCGTTGCTCTCACGTGCGTTGACCGCGAAGCTCGCGCTCTTATCGACGCCAGGCTGGCGAATCACGCCGCGCAGGCGCCAGGCACTCTTCTTCAATCGTGAATGCAGAGAAATTCAACGCATATTGCGTCAAACGCGATAAAGCGGCACTAAAAACCCCCGGGATTTCGAGTGCGGGTGCCTCGGCTGTCGACAGTCACGGCCACCGGAGTTGCACGCGAAACTCACCATCCGCGTCGATCTCCACCACCGACCATGCCGAAACGGACCGGTGACAGACCTCGTCAGTCTGCGCTGCCACGCGCAGCACATCTATTCCTTCAGCCAGTGACAGCCCGACCTTCGCCGGTTCAAGTTCGCGACAGTCCGTACAGCACTCCAGGCGACGCGGCAGAGCATATCGCGCGCAGCCTTTGGACCACTCCGGCTCCGCCCTAACGAGGGCCGGGTGGCGTAACCAGCTCCCGCAATGGATTCAACGGCCCGACGGGAAGCAGCTGGAAGGTCATGAGATGCGATCTTCCGAGCGGCAACTGCTCAAGCATCGCTCGCGCAAGTTCGACGTCAGTCGTGTTGAGAACCAGTACGACGCCGGGCCGATCCTGAAGCGAGTACCACTGCTGGATCTTGCCATTGAGATAGAGATTAGCCGTCTCGCGGACTTCGCCTGGCAGGATGCGCCTGACAAGCTGCATATCCGTGCCGGCGGGGAATGTGCCGATCGCGAGAATTGCCGTCGTCGGCGTTACTGAAGGAGGCGTTTGCGCCATTGCGCCAGCTACGGCGACACTGACCACCGACGCGGAGGCCAACCTCAGAAGGAAAGTTTTCATCGTTTGCTCGCCGTATCGGTGATAGCCTGAATTCAGCCCGCACCTTTGTGAATCAACGGCCACGGTCGCGGTGCAACGGGCGCCCGGCTGAGCTCGGATTGTAGCCGTCGAAACCGTGGCAAGTCGTGGGTCCAGACGAGTTCCATCGTCAGCCTGGAGGTATTGTCGAGTGAACACGACCTATGAGCTTGTTGGCGCGCCGACGGGCAACTGCATCCGCGCCGCCATCGCATTGGAGGAAGCCAGACTGCCGTACGAGGTGCGACTTGTCAATCTCGCCGCCGGCGAACAGATGGCGCCGTCGCATCTCGCTCTCAATCCTGCGGGTAAGGTCCCGGTTCTTGTCGAGCGCGAAGCCGACCAACAACCATTAATCCTCACGCAGTCGAACGCCATCGTTTTCTACGTGGCGGAGAAATCGCCGGGTTCCCTGCTGCCCATGAACGTACGGGCCCGCGCCGCAGCTTATGAGCGCTTTTTCTTCTTCCTGACGGAGGTGATCGCACCTGGCCATGCGGCCTTTTCCCTCAAATGCGTCGGCGCCAGAGATGCCCAGGCGTTGCTTACCGAAAGCATGCTCGCCGCGCTCGCAACCGCGGAGCGTTATCTCGACAGGCACGCGTATATGGCTGGCGATGCATTCTCGATCGCCGACATTGCGGCGTTCACGATCACCCGATCGGTCTATGCGGATCTTCCGTGGCGGACGCTGCCCACACTGCAACGCTGGTACGAGGTTGTCGAAGCGAGGCCGGCCGTTCTCCGCGGCCTGCAGGCATTCGATATCGCGCCGACAGCGCGCTGATGAGTGCCTCGCACGCCAGGAACACGTTCCCCGGACGATGGGTACTCCAGTCCCGCACATATGCAACGATGGCTTATGAGCGGTACCAGGCCTAGGCCAACGGTCGCCCGAACGTCGTGATCGAGGCGCTCGTGCTGCTGCGCCTCGATCCATTCAGTTTCCGGAAATGAGAGTGCCCTGGCTAGCCGCACGCCCACGGGGCGTGCAGGCCTGTGCACGATAGCGGCTATGCGATCTCGCTTACACGCTCCTCCTGAGCGGCCGGTGCTTCGCTGGCGTCAGGCCTGATCCTGAACCAGATGGCGTACATCGCGGGCAGGAACACCAGCGTCATGATCGTTCCCGCGAACGTTCCGCCAATCAGGGTATAGGCCAACGTGCCCCAGAATACGGAATGGGTGAGCGGGATGAAGGCGAGCATTGCCGCAAGCGCAGTCAATATGACTGGCCTGGACCGCTGGACGGTCGCCTCCACCACCGCATCGAAAGGCGTCATGCCTTCCCGTGTGTTCTGCTCGATCTGGCCGATCAGGATCAGTGTGTTGCGCATCAGGATGCCAGAGAGCGCAATGAGCCCCACCAGCGCATTGATGCCGAATGGCTGATTGAACAGCAACAGCGTCGGAACCACCCCGATCAACCCGAGCGGACTGGTCGCAAACACCATCATGGTCGCCGAGATCGACCGCGTCTGGAAGATGATGATCAACAACGTGAGTGCGATCATGATCGGAAAGAGCGGCACGAGCGCCTTCGTCGCCTTGCCCGATTCCTCCGTCGCCCCTGCCTCCTCGATCCGGTAACCCGCCGGAAGCTTCGCAATGACCGGTTGCAGGTTTGCCAGCATGGCCTTCGATACATCAGGCGGCTGCAGGCCTTCGGCAATGTCGCCGCGCACGGTGATCGTCGGCGTGCGATCGCGCCGGCGAAGGATCGGATCTTCCATCCGGATATCGACCTTGCCCACCTGGGAGAGCGGCACACGCTGGCCAGCGGCACCGACCAGCGTGAACCCGCTGATTCTCTCCGGATCAAGCCGGGTGTCACCTGCCGACCTCGCGACGACTTCCACAGAGCGGATGTCCTCCCGCACATTCGTAACAGGGATGCCGGTCAGGAGAAACTGCAACTGCTGCGCGACCGAACTCGACGTCAACCCGACAGCGCCGAGCCGATCCTGGTCCAGGGTGAAGTGCACTGTCGGAACGAGCGGGCTCCAGTCGGTATTGACCGTTCGCATCATCGAACTGGCACTCATGACACCCTCGACCTGCGCCGCGATCGCGCGCAATTTTTGCGGGTCCGTGCCCATGACGCGAAACGCAACGGGATACGGCGAATAAGGACCGAACACGAGCTGCGTGACGCGAACCTGCGCTCCAGGCACCAAACCCTCCGCAATGGCCTTGCGCAGACGGAATTTGAGCGCCTCGCGCTGCTTCTCGTCATTCGTGCGTATCACGATTTTCGCGAAGGACGGATCCGGAAGTTCCGGAGACATCGCCAGATAGAAGCGCGGGGCGCCCTGCCCGATATACGCCGTCACGATTTTTGCTTCGGGTTGCTTTGCGAGCCAGGCTTCGACCTTTTCCGTCCCCGCGGACGTTTGTTCGATGGACGTGCCATAGGGCATCTGCACCTCCACGAGAACTTCCGGGCGATCGGAGGTCGGAAAGAACTGCTTCTTCACCACACTCATTCCCATCACGGCGACGACGAACGAGGCAATGACGATCCCGGCGACCATCCACTTGCGCTGAACCACGCGCACCAGGAACTGGCGAAAGCGCTGGTAGTTCGGGGTGTTATAGATCGCCTCATGCCCGCCCTCGATCTTTGGAATCTCAGGCAGCAGCTTGACGCCCAGATACGGTGTAAAGACGACCGCAACGATCCATGAAGTGATCAGCGCGATGCCCACGATCCAGAACATGTTGCTGGTGTACTCGCCAGCGGTGGAGCGGGCAAAGCCATTCGGCATGAAGCCGACTACGGTGACCAGTGTGCCCGAGAGCATTGGCGCGGCTGTATGGCTCCACGCGTAAGCCGATGCCTGCACCCGGCTGTAACCTTCCTCCATCTTCACGACCATCATCTCAATGGCGATGATGGCGTCGTCCACAAGCAGTCCGAGCGCGAGGATCAGCGAGCCAAGTGTAATACGGTCGAAATTCTTGCCTGTCGCAGCCATGACGACGAAGACGCCCGCGAGTGTCAGCGGCACCGCTGCCGACACGACGATGCCGACGCGCCATCCCATGCTGGCGAAGCTCACTACCATCACAACGAGCAGCGCGACAAAGAACTTGACCATGAACTCGTCGACAGCCGAATGGATGTTGACGGCCTGGTCGGTCACCTTGGTGAGACTCATGCCCAGCGGCAGCCCGGTGTTGATCGACGCCACCTCTCTGTCGAGCGCCTGGCCCAGATTCAGTCCGTTCCAGCCGTCTCGCATGACGACGCCAAGGAGCAACGCCGGTTCGCCGTTGTTGCGAATTTCGAAGGTGGCCGGATCTTCGTAACCGCGCTCGACAGTGGCGACGTCCGAGAGCTTCAGCGTGCGGCCCTGAACAACAATCGGGGTGTTCCGGATTTTCTGCAGCTTGTCGAATGCGCCTTCGACGCGAATGAAAACCTGCGCCCCAGCCGTATCGATCGATCCTGCCGGTGTCAGGACGTTCTGGCTGTTCAGCGCCGCGAAGATATCCTGCGGCGTCACGCCAAGCGTCGCGAGACGGTCGTGCGAAAACGAGATGTAGATTCGCTCGGCCTGTTCGCCGACGATGTTGATTTTCTTGACCCCCGGCACGTGGAGGAGTCGCTGACGAAGATCCTCGGCGTCACGCACGAGCAACCGTTCCGGTTGCCCTTTCGCTTTCAGCGCGAACAACGCAAAGGTTACGTCGGAGTACTCATCATTGACCAGCGGACCAATCACGCCGGGGGGCAGATTAGCGGCCTCATCGGACAGCTTCTTGCGGGCCTGATAGAACTGCTCAGGAACCTCGGCGGGCGGCGTGCTATCCAGGAACGTCACCGTGGTAAATGCCAGTCCGGGACGCGTATACGTTTCGGTGCGGTCGTACCAGCGCAGCTCCTGCATACGCTTTTCAAGCGGTTCGGCGACCTGGTCCTGCATTTCCTGCGCGGTGGCGCCGGGCCATGCCGTGATGACCGTCATCGACTTGACGGTAAAGGGCGGGTCCTCCGCGCGTCCAAGTTTGAAGAAGGCGACGATCCCCGCAATCGAGATCAGGATGATCAGAAAGAGAGTGACAGAGCGCTCGCGAACGGCGAGGGCCGAGAGGTTAAAGCCGCTCATTGCGCCTCTCCTTTCCGCGAGACCGAAGCCATAGCCATACCGTCATCGGCGAGGCGCACCGTTTCGCCATCGTGAATCAGCTGGGCACCCAGCGCGACCACCCGTTCGCCTTCGTGAAGGTCGCCGGTGACGGTCGCCGTCTCGTTGCCCAGTGCCGCGATGTGAACCTTATGCCAGGACGCATGGGCGGGCGATCCTTCAACCGCCCAGACGCCCGTGCCGGTTCCCGGATCAAACAACGCGCCCGCCGGAACTTCCAGAGCGACGGCCTGCTTTCCGCCGTCGCCAGGGAGATCGATAGTCACGGTGGCGCCCAGCGGAGCGTCGGAAAGCGCGCCACCAAGGACATACCTGGCTTCGTAAGTGCGTGTCAGGCGATCAGCGGAGTCCGAGAGCTGCCGCAAGGTGGCGGGAACGCTCTTGCTGCCGGCGCCGTAGAGCGTCGCTTGCGCGATCGAACCTTCAGCGGGGCGAAGTGTTTCGGGGAGCTGAACAACGGCTTCGCGCGGCCCTGCGTGCGCAAGACGCACGACGATCTGACCCTGGACGACCACCTGGCCCGGCTCAGCCAGCGTCTCGACGACCACGCCGTCTGCATCCGCCACGAGGACGGCGTATCCGGATGCGTTGTTCGCGAGATCAGCCTGCGCCCTGGCGGCAACGAGCTGGGCTTTCGCGGAATCGGCGGCCGCCTTGAGCTGCTCGTACGTCGATGCCGATACGGCGCCTGCGGCCACGAGATCCCGGTACCGGGCCTCATCGTCCGCGGTTTGTGTGGCTCGAGCCTGCGCGGCGTCAACCAGTTGCTGTTGTGAGCGCGCCTGCAAACCCAGGTCGATTGGGTCGATGCGCATCAAAGGCTGACCGCGCTTGACCGTTTGCCCCGCGTCGACCAGACGCTTGATGACTTTTCCCTGAACCCGGAATCCGAGATCGCTTTGCACGCGGGCACCAACCACTCCCGTGAACTCGCGGCTCGCTCCCGGGGCGGTCTGGACAACGCTCGTGCGTACGAGCGGGGCCTCGGTACGCGGGTCAGAGACATGCCCGTTGCCGCACGCCGCAAGGGCGATCGACGTCAGGCTCAGTGTGAAAACAACAGAACGGCGCCAAAACATGAGGACTCTCCTTGCGACGAGTAAGTGCCCTCATTTTGATGCGAGTGACCAAATACGTCAATAGTCACAAAACGAAACAGTGTTTTCATGGCGCCAGACTTCGCAGCACGAGGTTTGAAAGCTGCATCGTCGCGTCGTCGGCAGAATCGAGGTTGTATTGCAACAGCAGCGGGCTGAAGTACGGCTTCATCACCAGGAAGATAGCGTGCACCGTTTCGTCCAGCGGCGTCTTGCGCTCAAATTCGCCGGACTCGCGACCCTGGAGGACGATCTGCTTCAGGAGATCCTGTATCTGCGCCTCGTACCCTCCGACGGATGGCCACGGCTCGGTTGCGGCCACTGCAGCGATATCGTAGAGCTTGCGATCCGCGAAAAAGAGTTCGCTACCAGCAGCCAGTAAGGCCTTGAACATACGGCGAAATTTTTCGGTCGCGCTGTACGGCTCGGCGACGGCTTCGTTCACCGCAGCAATGATGGCCGCGAGCCGGTTCGCGCAGATCACCTCGCCGATCGCCTGCTTCGAATCGAAGAACTTGTAGATATAGGCTTTCGAGAAGCCGATTGCCTTCGCGAGGTCCGAAACGGTCGTCTTCTCGTAACCGTACCGGCTGAAATAATCCGTGGCCGCGTCCACGATCTGGGCGCGAACTTCATGTTCCGTGGGGCCACGGGACGGCTGTGGGGATGGGGTGGGCTTGTTCATGGCGAAAGCTTACCGGCTAAAAGAGTGGTTGACAACCAGTGACCATATTGTATATTGGTCACAATGTTGCCACTTGCGAGTTGATCATGCCTTCACCTTTCCGCCCTCTTCTCCTGCTGTCCGCCGCCGCAGTTCTTTCAGCCTGCGCGGTAGGCCCTGACTACCACCAGCCGGCCGTCCCAATGCCGGCCACCTATATGACACAGCCCACGATCCACGCCGGCGCAGCCGTCCCTGCGGCTGACCTCTCCGTCTGGTGGGAGCAGTTCAACGATCCTCTTCTGACACGCTACGTTTCTCTCGCCCTTGCAGAGAACCTGGACCTCGCCCAGGCCGTCGCGCGAATCGATCAGGCTCGGGCGCGCCTCGGTGCCGCTGACGCGGCGTTGCTGCCATCGGCCACTGTTTCCGGTTCGGCGACCAGGGCCTACCAGTCGGTCAATACGCCGGTCGGTCAGCTTCTCAACTCGCAGCCCGGTTTCAAGCGCTGGGGCAGTGAATATGAAGTCAACCTGGAAGCAGGTTGGGAGATCGACATTTTCGGCGGACTGCGCAGGCAGCGCGAAGCAGCGCTCGCAGACTATTCGGCCACCCAGGCGGCCGCTGTTGCCACCCGACTCGCCGTCGCAGCACAGACAGCGGACATCTACGTCACGATACGAGGGCTTCAGACGCGCCTGGATATTGCGAACCGGCAGGTGAAAACACAGGAACAACTGCTCACCGACGTGAAGCTCCTTAACTCGAAGGGCGCTGCGGCCGATTATCAGGTCGAGCAGGCGCAAGGATCGCTCGACCAGGTCAAAGCAACGGTGCCGGTGCTCAATGCGGGCCTGGATGCGGCATTGAACGCACTTGACGTCATGCTGGGCTCCCCTGTGGGTACACACAGGGCAGAGCTCACGGACGCGGGTTCAATCCCCGCTGCTCCTTCCATTTCCGACATGGGAACACCGGCAGATCTGCTGCAACGGCGCCCCGATCTCATCGCCGCAGAGCGACACCTGGCGGCGTCCAACGCCCGCATCGGCGCGGCAATCAGCGAGTACTATCCGACTGTCTCGCTGAATGCATTCCTGGGCAGTGCGACCTCGGCGGCGGCCGGCACACTGTTTACTGGCGGCGCCAGCCAGATGGCAGGCCTCGTCGGGTTGCGCTGGCGCCTGTTTGACTTCGGGCGTATTAACGCCGACGTGAATGAGGCGAAAGGCGCGGACGCGGAAGCTCTTGCGGCGTATCGCCAGACGGCTCTTCGCGCCACCGAGGATATCGAAAATTCGCTCTCGTCGCTCGTGAACCGGGAGGCCCAGGCCGCCACCCTGTCGCACGCAGAATCGTCGTTGACGAAAGCAAGGGATTCCTCGATGGCGGCATACCGCGGGGGCGCCGCGAGCTTTATCGAGGTGCTGCACGCCGATGAGACCCTGCTGCAGGCTTCGGACGCGAGGGTGCAGGCGCAGACGGAATCCGCTCGCGCAGCGATTGCGACGTTCAAGGCACTCGGTGGCGGCTGGAATCCGGAAACGCTTCAGACGCAGAAGCCCTCAATCGCACATTCAGGCGCCCAGATTGCAGCGACGAGTGCCCCATGAGTTGTACCGGACAGCGGGCTGATTACTGGCTGATGATGTGCAGCGTGTCCGGCCCGCCGCGGCACTACGCTGGGCAGCAATGCTGCGTCGGCATAATTCTGATCCAGCGCAGACAGTCCGATGAGCGATATCTCCGGCGTCTGATACAGGCACAGCGCGCGTCGATATCTGAGCCGGGCTTCCTGGCGGCACAGATGGGTGCCCGATTGCGATAGTTTGGCGCATTGCCGATCGACGGGCGGCCCCGTCTGCCGTCAGGTGCATGGTTCAGCCTCAAGGACGGCCATCCCTCGTGAGCTGACCACACACCATCTTTCAATAGCAATTCCAGAAGTTTCAGCCGCTTGATCAGTGCTCCGGCGCGCATGCGGAAACGAAATCCGCCCCAACGATCATCTTCGCTATCGAAGGTCCTCAAGCCGCGCTGCGACACGCATCCGTCCCGTCCAGCGCCTCCTTGTGGAAACGGGAAAGCACGGCCGCGCATATCCATAGCTGCAATGCTTCCTTGTCCTGAGCCAGCACGTCGACAAGAATGAGCGCTCCACGACCACGCCGCGCTGCGCATCGTCCTGTCCCATGGCAAATCGAATCTCGCGAAACCTTCTGCGTACCGTCGGCCTGCTGAGGTCCGCATTGGTCGCCGCCGCACTGGCATCCATGGTGCCCCAAGCCCACGCCGACAAACCCACTGTGATCCGCATCGGCGTCGCGCAGCAAGGCGCGGGCGACCCGCCGACCTTCGGCGGCTCGCCCGCCGCCACGGTGCAACAGCTTCAGCTGCTCGAAAAAGAATTCGCCGCCGACGGCATCAAGGTCGAATGGCTGTTCTTCAAGGGCGCGGGACCCGCCGTCAACGAAGCGATCGCCGACAAGTCGCTCGACTTCGCGTTTCAGGGCGATCTGCCGTCCGTGCTCGGCCGCGCAAACGGATTGAAGACGCGCATCCTGCTCGAATCGGGCGTGCGTGTCGGCGTGAAGTTCGCCGTGCCGCCCGACTCGCCCGTACAGAACATCAAGGATCTGAAAGGCCGTCGCGTGTCGATTTTTCGCGGCACCAACCTGCAGCTCGTCGCCGACAACGTGCTCGCGGCCAACCAGCTCGACGAGCGCGACCTGCGCGTGATCAATCTCGATTCGGCCAGCGCGCTCGCGGCCCTCTCGTCGAAAGGCATCGACGCGTCGGTCAATGACTATCACCTCTACAAGCTGCGCGATCAGGGTCTCGCGAAGATCGTCTACGAGTCGCAGACGGCCGGTCCGCAGTTCACGCGGCAATCGCACCTGCTCGTGCTCGACGATTTCGATCGCGCGCATCCCGACATCGTGCAACGGGTCGTCAACCAGTTCGTCAAAGGCGCGCAATGGTCGTCCGATGAAGCGAACCGCGATGCGCTGTTCAAGCTCTGGGCGAAGAGCGGCGTCAGCTACGCGTCGTGGCAGGCCGAGTTCGCGAACCAGACGCTGAAGTCGCGCAACTCGCCGTTGATCGATCCGTTCATCGTCGCGCGCTACAAGGCCGTGGCGGGAGACGCGTTGAAGCTAAAGCTGATCCGCCTGCCCGTCGAGGTCGACGGCTGGTTCGAGCCGCGCTATCTCGACAACGCGTTGCACAGCCAGTCTCTCGACCACTACTGGACGCGCTACGACGCGCAAGGCAAACCCCTCGGCTGACCGGAGATCGACGATGAGCAAGGTGCTTGGCGAATGGTCCCCCGCCGCGGCGCGCGCGCCGGCGCGCATCGCGAACGAAGCGAAGGCGAAAGCGAAGACGAATCTGCGGCGGCGCGCGCGGGCCGTCGGCTGGCATCTCGCGCCGTGGCTGCTGCCCGCCGCGCTGTTCGCGCTGTGGAGCATCGGTTGCGAACGTGGCTGGATCGCGCCGCAAATCCTGCCGCCCCCGCAGATGGTGTTCGACACGCTGTGCGACCTCGCGCGCAGCGGCGACCTGGCTCATCACACGTTCGTGAGTCTGCAGCGCGTGCTGCTGGGTTTCGGCGCGGGCACGCTGGCGGGGCTCGTGATCGGCGCGGCGCTCGGTCTGTCGCCCACGGTCGAATCGTACGTTCTGCCCGGCTTCAATGCGCTCGTGCAGATTCCCGTGCTTGGCTGGCTGCCGTTTCTGCTGCTGCTCGTCGGTGTCGGCGAGCCGCTCAAGTACATCCTGATCGCGCATGCCGCGCTCGTGCCCGTCACGCTGAGCACGATGCAGGGCTTTCGCCAGACACCCGCCACCTTCGATGAAGTCGCGCGCGTGTTCGGTTATGGCCGCTGGCAGCGCATCGTCTACGTGGTGCTGCCCGCCGCCGTGCCGACGCTCGCCACCGGCGTGCGGCTCGCATTCACGAAAGCGTGGCTCGCGCTGGTCGTCGTCGAACTGGTGGCGTCCTCGGAAGGGCTCGGCTATCTGATCGTGAATGGCCGACAGCTCTTTCAACTCGATCTGGTCATGGCGTCCGTCGTGATGGTCGGCGCGATCGGCTTTGCGATCAACCGTCTGCTCGATGCGCTCGAAGCGCGGCTGCGACGCGGCCAACCTTCGGCGTTTCGCGAGTAGGCGCCTCCGTTTCGGGACTCGGTCATGTCACTCACTCCTGCCTGCGAGGCGCTGCGCCGCTTCTTCGAGCCTCGGCGAAGCACTCCACCGCCATGCGGTTGCGACACCCCTGCCCGCCCGACCCGCATAGCAGCGCTCAGGAGCCGTCTGAGCGCCTTCAACTGGCGCGGGCTCGTCCTGCCGCTCGCAGTGTTCGCGCTGTGGTGGCTCGTCTCCGCGTTGCACCTCGTCAAGAGCGGCCTGCTCGTGAGCCCCGCCGATGTCGCGCATACCGCGTGGCAGCAAATCGAGAGCGGTGCGTTGCTGCGCGCGCTGTCGGCTTCGCTGGCGCGCGAGGCGAGCGGTCTCGTAATCGGCACCATAGGTGGCCTGGTACTCGGCTCGGCGCTCGGACTCTCGCGCCTCGCGACACGGCTGATCGGGCCTACGTTCGATACGTTCAAGCAGATCTCGCTGTTCGCGTGGATCCCGCTGATCTCCGTCTGGTTCGGGCTCGGCGATATGGCGAAAGTCGTGTTCCTGTCGCTCGCGGCGTTGCTGCCCGTCGCGGCCCATACCTGCGACGGTATCCACGCGGTGCCGCGCCGCTATGTCGAGGTCGCGCGCGCGTTGCGCTACTCGCGCATTCAGCTGATCCGCTACGTGATCCTCCCCGCGGCATTGCCGACGATCTTTACCGGCGTCTATCTGGGGCTCATCTATTCGTGGCTCGCGACGCTCGGTGCAGAGTATCTGCTGGTCGCGGGCAGCGGCATCGGCAACACGCTGATCGACGGCAGCGAGCAGTTCCGGATGGACCTCGTGCTGTTCGGCATCATCGTCGTCGGACTGACCGGCTGGGCACTCAATGCGCTCGCCCGCGGCGTCGAGCGACGCGTGATGGCGCGCCGCAGCGGTGCGCCGCGCGAACGCGCCGTCGCTTGAGCGGCTCATCAGTCAAGCGGCTCATCAACAGGAAGCGAACCCATGACCACCACGGTTTCCGAAGGCATCCGCATTCGCGGCGTCAGCAAGCGCTACGCGCGGCAACGCGACACGGACGACGACCTGCTCGTGCTCGACGACATCTCGCTCGACATCGCGGCCGGCGAATTCATCAGCGTGCTCGGCGCGAGCGGCTGCGGCAAGTCGACGCTGCTGCGGCTCGTCGCCGGGCTCGACACCGACTATCGCGGCGATATCAGCGTCGATGGCGAGCGTGTACGCGATACGTCGCTCGAACGCGGCATCGTGTTTCAGGATCACCGGCTGTTTCCGTGGCTCACAGCGTCGCAGAACATCCTCGCCGCGCTGCGCAACGCGCCGCTCTCGCCGCAGCAGAAGCGCGACGCGGTGGCCGAGCATGTCGCGCTCGTCGGCCTGCAAGGCTTCGAACATGCGTATCCGCATCAGCTCTCCGGGGGCATGGCGCAGCGCGTGGCGATCGCGCGCGGACTCGTGAATCGCCCGCGCGTGCTGTTGCTCGACGAACCGTTCGGCGCGCTCGACGCCCTCACGCGCGCGCGTCTGCAAAACGAGCTGCAACGGATCTGGGAGAGCGAACGCATCACGATGATCCTCGTCACGCACGACGTCGACGAAGCGATCCATCTCGGCGATCGCGTGGTCACGATGGCGCCGCGCCCCGGCCGCATCAAGCGTATCACCCAGGTCGGCTTGCCGCGGCCGCGCGAGCGCAACGACCCGCGTTTCGTGCGGTTGCGCGAGCAGATCCTCGCGGATTTTTCCGAGCGCACCGAAACCGCCGGCTGACCTCCGCGCCGATCAAGACCATCTTTCCCCAACGTCCATCACAAGGAGCGAGCTGTGAGCGCAGCATCACAACACCAACGACAGATGAGCCTCGGCGCCTTCCTGATGGAGACGGGCCATCATATCGCCGCGTGGCGTCATCCCGACACGCATGCGGCGGGTGGCCTCGACTTCGCGCACTACGCGCAACTCGCACGCATCGCCGAGCGCGCGAAGTTCGACGCGATCTTTTTCGCGGACAGCGTCAGCGTGAGAGACACGCATCTGCCATCGCTGTCGCGCACTGCGCGCGCCGATCACTTCGAGCCGCTGACGCTGCTGTCCGCACTGTCGGTCGTGACGGATCGCATCGGGCTGATCGCGACCGTGTCGACGAGCTTCAACGAGCCCTACAACGTCGCGCGCAAATTCGCGTCACTCGATCATCTGAGCGGTGGCCGTTCGGGCTGGAACCTCGTCACGTCGAGCACGGAAACGGAGGCGCACAACTTCAGCCGCGACCAACACCTCGATCACGCAGTGCGCTACGAGCGCGCGAAAGAGTTCTACGACGTGGTCGCGGGTCTATGGGACAGCTGGGAAGACGATGCATTCGTGCGCGACAAGGCGAGCGGCGTCTATTTCGATGCCGACAAGCTGCACGTGCTCGGCCATCGCGGCAAGCACTTCAGCGTGCGCGGACCGCTGAACGTCGCGCGCTCGCCGCAGGGCTGGCCGGTCGTCGTGCAGGCGGGCGCGTCGGAAGCTGGGCGCGAACTGGCCGCGCAAACGGCCGAAGCGATTTTCGTCGCGCATCAGACGCTCGACGAAGCGCAGCAGTTCTATCGCGACGTCAAAGGACGGCTCCCGCGCTACGGACGCTCGCCCGAGCACCTGAGGATCATGCCCGGCATCTTCCCGGTGATCGGCAAGACACAGCAGGAAGCGCGCGACAAGTTCGACGCGTTGCAGGAGCTGATCGATCCGGTAGTCGGCCTCGCGTTGCTGTCGAACATGTCGGGTGGCATCGACCTGTCGCAGTATCCGGTCGACGGACCCGTGCCGGAGCTGCCCGAAACCAATGGCGGCAAGAGCCGGCAACGGCTGCTGCTCGACCTCGCACGGCGCGACAATCTGACGATCCGCGATCTGTATCTGCGCATCGCGGGCGCACGCGGACATCAGCAGGTGATCGGCACGCCTGAGAGCATCGCGGACCAGTTGCAGCAATGGTTCGAAGAGGAAGGCGCGGACGGCTTCAACATCATGTCGCCGTGGCTGCCGGGCGGGCTCAGCGAGTTCGCTGATACCGTGGTGCCGGAATTGCAGCGACGCGGACTTTTTCGCACCGAGTACACGGGTCGGACGCTGCGTGAGCATCTGGGACTGCCGCGTCCGGTCAATCGCTACACGCAGAAAACGCCGGAGCGCGGCGAACTCGCGGCGGCCGCTTCCTGAAGACGACGCCACCCGCGAGCGGGACCATCAGCGCGCCGGCCGGTCAGACGCCGGTCAAAGTCTGCCCGGCCGTGGGTCCGCCACGAAGCCATCGCGGTTGGGCATACGGATGGCGGCCAGCGACTGAGCATCTAGACGCGCATCGTCCGGCACGATGCCATTGCGGTTCAAGATCCACGCGCTGAGCGCGTACACCTCATCGGCGCTCAGCGACTGCGGCGCGTTGTACGGCATCGCCCGGCGGATATAGTCGAACAGCGTCGTCGCATAAGGCCAGTAGCTGCCCACTGTACGTTTCGGATTCGGGCTCGCAAGCGTACCCGCGCCGCCGATCAACTGATCACCAATCAGTCCCTCACCATTCGCGCCGTGACAGGCCGCGCACTTCGCCGCGAAAATGCGGCCCCCCGTTGCGACGTCGCCGCTGCCATTGGGCAGGCCGTGGCCGTCCGGCGCGACGTCGATATTCCAGGCACTCAGATAGGTTTCGGTGATGGGTTTGCCGATCGCGTCGACGGATAAGTGCCAGCGCGCTTGCGCGGCCGTGGACTGCGCATCGCGCGTTGCGTCGAACGACGAGGAGCAGCCAGTGAGCAAGCTGATGGCAACGACCACCGCCAGCAGGCCGCGCATCATTCCGGGTCCCGAGGCAACGAGCCAGACAGGCTCACGCATTTTTCACACTCCCATCCGCATCGATGCGCCACTGCTGAATGCCGTTGTAGTGATAGTACGAGTTCAATCCACGCGCCGCGACGAGGGCCTCGCGCGTCGGTTGCACGTAGCCGGTCGAATCCGTCGCGCGCGACAGGATCGCACCCGGCGCACCATTCCAGACGAAGCCAGCCTGGAAGCGCGTTAACGCGCGATCTCGCGCAGGCTCATCGAGCACCGCGGCCTGCCACGTCGCGCCGCCATCGGTCGATACCTCGACCTTGCGGATCGCTCCTCGTCCCGACCACGCGAGCCCGACGACCGGATAGAAGCCCCGCACGGTCAGCCGCTGTCCGGCGGACGGTCGCGTGATCACCGACTTCGCATCCATCTCGAACACGAACTGGCGCGCGCGCCCGTCGGGCAGGATGCCCGTGTACTTCGAGGTTTCCTCGCGCGTCTGCAACGGCGCTTCGACGATCTTCAGCCGCCGCAGCCATTTCACGTTGGTATTGCCCTCGAAGCCCGGCACGATCAGGCGCAGCGGATAGCCGTTCTCGGGACGCAGGCGTTCGCCGTTTTGCGCATAGACGACAAGCGCGCGCTCGAGAATCCGTTCGAGCGGCAGACTGCGCGTCATGGCGGCAGCGTCGCCGCCTTCGGCGAGCAGCCATCGGGGTGTGCCGCCGTCGCTCGCCGCCGTGCGTCCGCCGACTGCTTCGAGCAGCGTCGACAGCCTGACGCCGGTCCACTCGCAGCACGACAGCAGACCGTGCGTGATCTGCACGGGCAGCCCGCTCGGCCCTTTCCACTCGCTCGCCGTGTTGCCCGAGCATTCGAGAAAATGAATGCGCGACTCCGATGGCAATCGAAGCAGATCGTCGATCGTGAATAGCTTCGGCTCGCGCACGAGACCGTGAATCACGAGCCGATGCGCATCGGGGTCGATGTCGGGCACCCCGGCGTGATGCCGCTCGTAGACCAGCCCGTTCGGCGTGATCGAGCCGTGCAAATCCGCGAGCGGCGTCAACGACGATGCGGCGCCCGGCATCGGCCACGCTCGCGCGGCACGGCGAATCACATTCGCTTCATGCGGCGACGGCAGTCCGTACGGGTGTTCGAGAATCGGCGCGCCGGGTGTTTGCGTCCACGGATCGACGCTCAGCGGCTTTAGCAGCGTCGCGGCCTTCAGACTCGGCGCGGCCAGTGCGGACAGCGCGAGACCGCCCAGCAGACGCCGACGCGGCGACGCGGGTTTCGAAGCGCCATTCGCATCGCTGGCGATATTTGAATTTCGCGGCATGCTCGTGCCGCGCAGGCGGCCTGGGTTGATCGACAAGCGCCCGAGTATAGGCAGTGTTCCTGCGCCCTTCAAAGCCGATTGCGACTATGGTTATGACGGCCCGCGATATGGCGCGAAGACTCAGAAAAACAGCAGCGAGCGCAACTCGATACTGCGACGCGGCGGCGCGTCGGGCGGCGACGTCGGATCATCGAACGCGGTGTGTGCAGTCAGGCGTGCAACGCCGTCTCCCGCCGAATCGTAGATTTTCAGCAGCAGCACTTCATCGGGCGCCATCCGCGGGAAGTAGTACCAGCGGTGGTGCGGATCGAACACGAACGCGTAGGTCTCGCCGACCTTGTCCGGGTAGATCAGATCGGACGGCACGAGGTCGTTGAGCGCGATGCTGCGTGCGTCGCACAACGCGAGCGGCGAGGTTTCGACCGGCCAGCCTATCGGCCGCCACAGGTTGACGATCGCCACCCGGCCCTTCAGCAACTGCTCGGCCTCGTGCGGCGGCAGATGATCGCGCACGCGGCGCGGTCCCGACACGAAGGTCTGATCGTTATGAATGTACTTGACAGGCTCGCGCACCCCGTTCGCACGCGTCGTGCGGCCATCGCGCAGCGTGTGATCGAAAATGACGGCACGCTTCGCCCCCGTCCAGCGCTTCAGCGATGCTTCGGATTCCGGATAGTAGATGCGTTCGATCGCGGCTGCATCGGCGAAGTCGACAAGCGCGCTGGTGTGCCGATGCAGCTCGAAGCCGTTGCGATCGAGCGACAGACCGCCGGGCGGCGGATTCACGCGCGCGTTGGCGATCTTCACACGCTCGGTCCGATAGACGCCGCTGCGCAGCGGTACGCCCGGTGGCGGCTCGTATGCGTAGGTGGCGGGCTTCAGGCCATTGGCGACGAGATAGTTCAGGTCGGCTTCCACCACCGCCGGCCGTTCGACGACGATATCGCTCATTGATTGCGCTCCATCGGCTCAGTCCGTCAATCCGTCGAGATTTCCGCGATCACGTGAAATGATTCGAGCGTGTAGCCCATGTTGAAATATCCCGCGCGCGCGTAAGTCGCAATCCGCTCGAGGCGCTCGGGATCATTGCGAGAGCCGCTATTGGCGTTGCACGCGCGGGCCGTGGCGTGGCGCCGGCCTCGATGGACCCGCTGCCACACGGCTTCGAAGGGGCGGAACACGGCCCGCCGATAGAACGATGCAAGATTCATTGACATCATGTGCCCTCCTGCTCGTGGCATTCATCGAATCTAGTCAGCGGCGCGCACTTGCACAAACAAGCATTTCTGCAATGCTTTGCGCCGCGGATGCAATGTGGGTCTGGCGGTGCCGACGAATCGCGTCCTCCCGTCAAGTGCTTTTCATATGCGCAAACATTGGTTGGAGTTACGTTTGCCGCGACTTAAGGTGCTCAATCTGGCGCGCGCATGCCCAAATGCGTCGCACCTCGTCCTCTTCTCAATGGCACAGACATGACCGCATCGAACTCCCGTACAGCCGAGCATCCGATCGACAGGCAATTCCTCGAGCGCTGGTCGCCGCGTGCGTTCACGCAGGACACGATTCCCGAATCGACTTTACTGACATTTCTCGAAGCGGCCCGCTGGGCGCCCTCGTCGTATAACTCGCAGCCATGGAGGTTCGTCTACGCGCGTCGCGACACGGAGCACTGGACGCGTTTCCTGGGCTTTCTGAACGAGTTCAACCGCGGTTGGGCGCAGCATGCGGCCGCGATCCTGATCGTGCTGTCGAAACGCACGTTCACGCCGCCGGGTGCGGCGACGGAAGCGCCGCTCGCGTCGCATTCGTTCGATACAGGCGCCGCGTGGGGTTATTTCGCGCTGCAGGCGAGCCTGTCGGGGTGGAAGGCACACGGCCTTGCCGGCATCGAGCGCGAGCATATCCGCGCGGAGCTTGCGATCCCCGAGGAATATGCGATCGAAGCGGCCGTCGCCATCGGTCGCGCCGGCGACAAGGCTTCGTTGCCGGAAGCGCTGCAAAAACGCGAGACGCCAAGCCCGCGCAATCCGCTGCCGACGATCGTCGCGGAAGGCCGTTTCGCGCTCTGAGCGCGACCTCAGCGGGCTGCGCGGCGCGCGGGCAACCGAACCGGACCGCCCGATGGGCGGCCTCGTTCAGTTCAGAGCAATGGCTGCGGCCGCTCCCACCGGCGAACCTTCGAGCGACACTGACGGCCGCCCATCCGGTCCGACCGGCACATCGCCGACCAGCGTCGTGCGATACAACTGGCGGTCGAAGTCGAGATCGAAAATGTCGGTCGGCGCGAGATGCGCGGTCGTGCGGTTGTCCCAGAACGCCACGCTGCCCGCTTCCCATCTGAAGCGCACTGTGAACTCCGGTCGCGTGACGTGTTCCCACAGCAGTTCGAGCAGCACCTGACTTTCGCGCGGCGTAACGCCGGCGATCTGCTTCAGAAATCCGGGGCTCACATAGAGCGCGCGCTCGCCGGTCTCAGGATGCACGCGCACGAGCGGATGCTCGCTAACGAGCGCATGCTGCTCGACCGCGGACGCAGATGCTTCGGTACCTCTCGCGCCTTGCGGCGGCGCGAAACGATGCACACCGCGCAGAGCGTCGACGAACTTGCGCAGCGGCTCGGACAGCTTTTCATAGGCGACGACGAGGTTGGTCCATTGCGTGTCGCCGCCGTACGGCGGAATCGTGACACCACGCAGAATCGACGCGAACGGCGGGTTGACGGCTGCCGTCACGTCTGTGTGCCAGCCGGTCCAAGGCCGCAACAAGGGCTGTCCTTCGAAGCGCGTCGCCTTGCGGAACTTCGAAATCGAGTAGATTTGCGGATGGCCTTCGACATGGCCGAACACCGGATGCCCGACCGTCAGTTCGCCGAATTGCGTGGAAAAGGCGACGTGCTGCTCGTGGCTCAGAAACTGCTCCCGAAAGAACACGACGCGCCACTTCAGCAACGCGGCGCGAATCGCTTGAATCTGTTTTTGCTCGAGGGGCCGCGTCAGATCGACCCCGCTGATCTCCGCGCCGATATGCGCGGATAGCGGACTGATCTGGAGTCCGGCTTCGTTTGCAAAGGGGGCTGCACTCATCGTTGCTCTCCTGGGTTGCGGCCTGCGCGGCGCGCCGCCGCACCGTGGGCAAATCGGCGATGCGGCCGCGACCAATACGCGCGGATTGGTAATTCGTCATCCTGATCATTATCACGACATGCCTGTACTGGCGTGTCAGTAAAGGGACACCTCTGTGCGACGATAACAACCGTTTAGCGCTTAGGTTATTCACCCGGATGCTATGAAGACAGACTGCCTGTCCGGCTACCGGATTACGCAATAGACAATCCATGACTGGTGCTCTCTCTTCACGCGCTCGACGTCTCCCGGCGCCAGACGCTCGCCGCATACACGGATTCATTGAATTCGGCGGGCACGTCCGCAGCGAGCCGCCGTGCGTGCAAATCGATATCGGCGAGAAAAAGGTCGCGGCTGATCCGTCGCACCACCGCGGGAATATCGCGCTTCCCGACGCACTCACAAGGCGCGACTGAATTCCCGGCGTAACTTCAACCGCCTCGAACTTCACGCCGAGATGACCCGCGAGGCTCTGGGCCAGTCCGACGTTGTAGCCGATGGGTTGGCGCATCGCCGGATCGAGCGTGCCATTCTTGCCGTCGAGCACCACACCGACGAGCAGCTTGCCGCGCGCCTCGATATTTCGGAGAAGAAATCCCGTTTTATTGTATGGACCGCCCCTGGCTCACCCAACCAAGCAATTCGTATAAGCAATGCCGAGCCGGCTTCCTGATGTGCGCGGCCTAACCGCAGTGCCTGCGTGACATAGCCGGATTCCGCTAGCCATGGCATCGATTTCCAGCACCGAAGGCGTCGCCCAACGACGCTTCTTCCGTGCGCCGTGACCTCATGCCTGGCCTATCCACGCGGCGCGCTATGCAATCGACAATCCATTGCTAGCGTTTTCGCGGCAGGCTTCGCATACTCGCTGGCGACCCCACTGCGGAGTTCGTCCGACATGTCTCTTACACTCGACCACATCGTCATTCGCGTACAGAATCTCGAACAGACCATCGCCGATTTCACGACGCTCGGCTTTACCGTGCAACGCGGCGGCACGCACGCCGACGGCGCCACACACAACGCGCTGATCGGCTTCGAGGACGGCAGCTACGTCGAACTGATCGCTTTTCTGCGCGACGCGCCGGAGCATCGCTGGTGGGATGCGGACCAGCGCATCGGCGATGGGTTCGTCGATTTCGCGCTTCTACCGCAGTCGGTTGCCAGCACCATCTCTGCCGCTCGCGAACGAGGTCTGTTCTACGACGGCCCCCTCGCCGGTGGACGCGTGCGTCCCGACGGCGAGCGCCTCGAATGGCAAATCGGCAAGCCGTCGAGTGCGGACCTGCCCTTCCTGTGCGGCGATCTGACGCCGCGCCGCCTGCGCGTGGCCGAAGGCGACGTGCGCGATCACGCGAACGGTGCGCGCGGTGTCGTGAACATCACGCTTGCGGTGAACGATCTGAACGCGAGCCTCGCACGATATCGCGCGCTGCTTGGCGAGCCCAGCGTGCAGCGTGCTCCGCTTCCCGGTTACGACGTCGCGTTGGCCATCCTGCCGCTCGGTACGACGACGCTCACGCTCGCAAGTCCCGGCCGCCATAGTCGCGGGGCCACCGAAGGTCTTGCGGCGGATCTTCAGCGACACCTTGCCTTGCGAGGCGAAGGTGTTTTCGCGGTCGCGCTTGACACGTACGCGGACAGCACGGCGCGTCTGCTGGAGCGCGCACTCGCCCATGACGCCGTCATCGAACTGGTAGCAGGCTCCTCGACCCATCGCGTTCAATGACGTCGCGCCGGCGGCGCAACGCGAAGCAGCCCGGCGTCGCTCACGACGCCGTCTGCGCCGCCAGCGATCCACCGAGGTAAGCGTCACGGATTCGCTGGTCGCCGAGCAATTCGCTCGCGGTACCGAACAAGACCACGCGCCCCGTCTGCAACACATAGCCGCGATGCGCGATCTGCAGCGCGAGGCTCGCGTTCTGCTCGACCATGAAGAACGTGATCCCCTGCCGGTTGATGGTCTGGATCAGTTCGAGCACCTTGTCGACGTAAAGCGGCGACAGGCCCATCGTCGGCTCGTCCATGCAGACCAGCGCGGGGCGGCTCATCAGCGCGCGCGCCATCGCCAGCATCTGCTGTTCGCCGCCCGACAGCGTGCCGGCCCGCTGGGTCAACCGCTCTTTCACCCGCGGGAAAAGCTCGAGCATGCGCTCATAGTCCTCGCTGATGCCTGCACGGTCGTTGCGCGTGAACGCGCCCATCAGCAGGTTCTCGCGCACCGTCATGTCGCCGAACAGACGCCGGGCTTCCGGCACCGAAGCGATGCCTTGCCGCACGATCTGCGCGGTCGGCAGGCCGTTCAACGGTTTGCCGTCGAAGCTGATCGTGCCGGCTCTCGGTTTGTGCAAACCAAGAATCACCTTCATCGCCGTCGATTTGCCGCTCGCATTGCCGCCCAGCAGGCTCACGATCTCGCCGCGCCCGATGCTGAGATTGATGCCGAAGTGCACCTGGATCTGTCCGTAGAACGTGTCGATCTGTTCGAGTTTCAGCAACGGCTCGGTCATGGCGGTTTGTGCGGAAGGTAATGGGTTCGGCGCAACCAGATGCAGACTTGATGTTTTCATGCGGCCGCCGTTTCGTTACGGCCAGCGGCCGCGCCGACCCGACGATGTCCAAGGTAGGCCTCGATCACTGCGGGATCATCGCGCACCTCGGCCGGCAGCCCCGAAGCAATCTTGCGGCCGTCTTCGAGCACGAGCACGCGATCGGAAAGCTGCATCACGAGATCGAGCTTGTGTTCGATCAGCAGGATGGTGAGACCGTCGCGCTTCAGTTCGAGAATCAGCTCGAGCATTTCCGCGGTTTCGGATTCGTTCATGCCGGCGGTCGGTTCGTCCAGCAGCAGAATACGCGGATGCAACGCCAGCGCACGCGCAATCTCGACGCGGCGACGGTTCGCATAGGACAGGCTATGCGCCGGCTGGTCGATACGTGGCGAGAGGCGTGTACCGAAGCGCGCCAGCAGCGCTGTCACTTCGTCGCGCAGCGCGGCGTCTTCGCGGCGTACCGATGCGGGTCCCGCCAGCGCGCGCAGCACTTCCGCGAACGCCCCGACCACGGGCCACCCGCGGCGCGTCATCGCGAGCCGTGCATGTGCGCCGACCAGCACGTTATCGAGCACGCTCAGATTGCCGAATACCCGTCCATGCTGGAACGTGCGAGCGACGCCGCGTGCGGCAAGCTGCTCCGGCGCCATGCCGGTCACGTCTTCGCCGGCGAACTTCACCACGCCGGCGTCGGGTGTATCGATACCGGTCAGCAGATTGAACAGCGTGGACTTACCGGCGCCGTTCGGACCGATCACGCTCACGCATTCGCCGCGCGCAACCGACAGGTTCACTTCGTCGACTGCGACCAGACCGCCGAAACGGCGCGTAACGCGCCGCACGTCGAACAGGATTTCCGTGCCGCGTGGCAAAGAAGATGTCATAGTCGTCTCCGTCATACCGATCCGAACAGGCCTTGAGGCCTGAAACGCACCAGCAGCAGCAAAATCACGCCGTAGATCAGCATGCGGTAGTCGGCGGCAAAACGGAACAGCTCGGGCAGGCTGATCAACGCCACTGCACCGGCCACCGCGCCGATTACGCTACCGAGACCGCCAAGAATCACCATCGTCAGCGCGAGAATCGACACTTGCGAATCGAAGGTCTGATAGTTGATGTAGCTGTACAGATGCGCCGCGATGCCGCCGCCGATGCCGGCCGCGAGACCGCCGCAGGCGAACGCGATCGCCTTGTAGCGGTTGGGACGGATGCCATACGCGCGCGCCGCCACGTCGTCCTCGCGGATCGCGCGCCACGTGCGGCCCAGGTGCGAGTGCAGGAGCCGTACCTGCAGCAATGCGAGCAACACTAGCACCGCGAGCGTGAACCAGTAGACGGCACGCACGCCCGTCAGTTGCCAGCCGAACAGCGATAGCGGGGCAATCCCCGTGATGCCGACCGGCCCGCGCGTGAGGCTGTCCCAGTTCAGCACCACAAGACCGATGATTTCACCGATGCCGAGCGTCGCAATCGACACGTAGTGGCCGCGCAGTCTGAACGATGGATAAATCAGCACCGTGCCGATCGCCGCGGTAATGATCCCGGCGAGCGGAATCGTCAGCGCCGGCGACCAACCAAGGTTGATGGACAGCAGCGCCGACGCATAAGCGCCGATCAGCAGCAACGCCGCATGTCCCAGCGAAATCTGCCCAACGGTGCCCGCGACAAGCGTCAGGCTCAACGCGAGCAGCCCATAGATCCAGCCGTTGGTCAGCGTCTGTAGCACGTAAGACGACGGCACCACGAGCGGCAGCGCGAATGCGAGCGCTACCACCGCAACGATCGTGCGGCGCGGAATGCGCAGCGCGCGGCGGTTCGACAGAAACGTGCCGGTCAGCGGCTCCGGCGGCAACCGGCGGCTCGCGCTGAAGAGACCATTGGGGCGCCACACCAGAAACACCAGCAGTAGCACGAACGCGAACAGGTCGCGATAGCTGGTGCCGAATAGCGCCACCCCGTAGCTCTCGACGAGGCCGAGCAGCAGGCTGCCGGCAATCGCGCCCGGCACGTTCCCCAGGCCGCCGATCAGCAAGGCGACCACGCCTTTCAACGTCGCCTGAAAGCCCATCGCCGGATCGATGCTGTTGTAGTACATGCCGACCAGCAAGCCGCTTAAGCCCCCGAGTCCGCAGGCAATCGCGAACACAGCCTGATTCACGGCGTTCACATTGACACCCATCTGCTGCGCGGCATCGCGATCCTGCGCAGTCGCGCGCACGGCCCAGCCGAGCCGCGTGAAGCGCAGGAACACGTACAGCACGCCCGCCGCGCCGACCCCAATGGCCGCGATCAGCAGATCGAGCGAGCCGATGGTGGCCCCGCCGATCGACAGCGTCCACTCGGGCAGCGAACTCGGCACCGGCCGCGGGTCGGGTCCGAACACGATCTGCGCGAGCTGGTCGAGCACGAAACTGATACCGATGGTAGCGAGCAGCGGCGCGATACGGGCCGCGCCCTGCAATGGCCTGAGGCCGATTCGCTCGATCAGGATGCCGAGCAGCGCGCAGCCCGCGACGGTCGCGACGAGCGCCACGGGCAGCGGCAAGCCGAACCGCGTCAGACACAGCCAGCCGATGAAGCCGCCCACCATATACACGGAGCCGTGAGCGAAATTGATCAGATGCGACACGCCGAAGATCAGCGCAAGGCCGACCGCGAGCAGCGCATAGATATTGCCGACGATCAGTCCGTTGATCGTGTAGTCGAACCAGGCGCTCATGGCGTGTGCACGGCGCTCGCGCCGTCCCACAGCGCGAACTTGCCGTCCTTCACGACGAGATCGAGATTCTTCGCGCCCGCCACGCGGCGCGTCTGCGGATCGAACTTGAACTTGCCGAAGATCACGCTCGGCACGTCGTCGATCTTCGCAAAGCCGTCATGTACGGCCGCGCGATCGGCACCGTAGCGACGAATCACTTCGCCCGCCAGAATCATCGCGTCGTACGCGCGCGCGGCGAAGGTGTCCGGATCGCTGCCGTATTTGGCTCGATAGCGCTGCACGAAGCTTTGCACTTCCGGGCGCGGATCGCCGGGGAAGAAGTTCGATTCGGTGTAGACGCCATTCACCGCCGGGCCGCCGAGATCGAGAAACTTCGGCGAATACACCGAGCCGACCGCCGCGATCGGCGTGCGCACGCCGGCGGCTCGCGCCTGGCGAACGATCTGGGCACCGTCGGAATAGTAGGAGATCAGCACGATCGAATCGGGCTCCTCGCTGCGCACGCGTGTGAGCGTCGCGCGAAAGTCCTTCTCGCTCGGTTGATACGCTTCGGCCGCGACGACCTGAGCACCGTCCGCCGTCGCGGCCTTCGCGAAGATGTCCTTGCTGGTGCGGCCCCAGTCCGTGTTCAGATAAAGCACGGCGATCTTCTTGAAGCCGAGTCCTTTCGTCACGTAGTGCGCAAGCAGCGGCTGTTCTTCGGCCTGGCTGATCGCCGTGCTCCACATATAGTCGCCGCCCTTCGTGAAGTCAGGATGCGAATTGGTGAAACCGAACTGCACGAGACCTGCGCGCTGGTACACCGGCGACGCGGCCATCGATGCACCGCTCGACAGGTCCCCCAGTTCCAGCAGGATGCGTTTGTCGTCGACGAACTTCTGTGCGATGGCGACGGCCTGACGCGGATCGCTGCGACTGTCCTCGAAGTCATAGCTAAGCGGATGGCCGTTGATCCCGCCATTGCCGTTGATCTGTTCGAGCGCGAGATCGAAGCCGCGCTTCCATTGCTCGCCGTATTGCGCATCCTGGCCGCTGAGTGGTCCGGTCACGCCGACCCAGTAGGGATCGGCCGCGTGCGCCACGGGCATCACGCCGCAGGATGCGAGCGCCAGCGCGCCGGCCAGGTGACGCAAAGTGCTGGCCGCACCGCGCTTGTTGTTCCGCAGAATCGACATACAGATCTCACGCCTTGGAATTGAGTGAGGCCATGTAACCATGTCGCTCGGACGCGGGCCAACGAAGATGCGCGACGAAGCTTATTCCATTGGATTTGCAAAGCTTGTGAAGGCGAATGCTGATGCTCTTTACGAGAGCGTGTTCGAGATGGCCGCCTGCTGCGAAAACCCCTCATTTCAAGCACTTTTTTGCGATTCACGTTCGTAGCGAGGCGGTCGCCGCGAAGCGCGCAAGCAGCCGCTCACGGTAACTTTCGTCAATTGCATAGCGGAATTTATTATAAGAATCGCGCATTCAAGCGCTCCTAAAATGCACCCATCACATGGATGAGGCATCGCATGGAGCTGCATCAACTCGAAGCGTTCTCGGCGGTCATGTCGACGGGCAGCATGACCGGCGCCGCGCGCCTGCTC
Organism: Paraburkholderia sp. UYCP14C; assembly: GCF_004197395.1. Taxonomy (GTDB): domain Bacteria; phylum Pseudomonadota; class Gammaproteobacteria; order Burkholderiales; family Burkholderiaceae; genus Paraburkholderia. The sequence goes on from NZ_SELS01000026.1 coordinate 73,214, forward strand.
GGCCGCTCGCAACCTGGCGTCACGAGAACGATCCAGGATCTCGAACAGGAGATCGGCTACGCGCTATTCGACCGCAAAGGACCTCGTGTCACACCGACGAGCCGCGCGTTCCGGCTGTACGGCGAAGTCGAGCGCTCGTTGATCGGCCTCGCTGCTATCGAGGCCAGCGCGCGCGCAATCGGCCGCGACGAGGTCATGCCATTGCGCGTCGTCGCGACGCCCGCACTCGCTGCGGCACTGGCGCCACGCGCAATGGCGAAGCTCGCGCAAGCAAGCGCGCGCGTCGACACGCAGCTGCGCAGCGCGTCCGCCGAGCAGGTCGTGGAGGCGTTGCTGTCACGTTCGGCCGACATCGGCATCGCGACTTTGCCGCTCGACCATGCTGCGCTCGACGTGCACTACATCATCGAGGCGCCATGTGTCGCGGTGCTGCATCCGAGCGACCCGCTCGCGCAAGATGCCGTGCTACGGCTCGCGCACCTCGCCGGCCAGCCCGTCGCCACGCTGGCAAACCGCTATCGTCTGCGCAGCCGTATCGATCGCGCATTCGACGAGGCTGGCGTCGCGCCTAACATCGCGCTCGAAACGAATGCATCGCTGAACGCGATGATGGCCGCGCAACAACAACTGGGAGTCGCAATCGTCGATCCGGTGACTGCCTTCGGCATGCGCCTCCCGGACGTCGAAGTCCGACCGCTCGATGTGGCGATTCCGTTCCTCTATGGCGTCGTCACACTGTCGGGCCTGCCTCGCAGCGTTGAAGTGAACGCGATGATCGAATCGCTCGCGGAGGTCTCGCGGATGCTTCTGCCTGGGTCCGTGCGTCACGCGGCGTCACGGCATGGCGCACTGGTCGCTCACGATCGCACGGATAGCGCGGACCCTACCCTGCGTTCCAGTTCCTTCACTTACCGCGACATCGGAGCCCCGGCATGAGCGCAACGACTCCTCCCCACGCGGCTGCGGGACTGGCCGCGCTCGAAGCGCGGCTTCGCGAGGACCTCGGCTGGCTCGAGTTGCCCGCGCCTTCCTGGGTTCCCGCACGGACTTCCGACGGGCAGCGCGTGCTCGATGTCGCCATCATCGGCGCGGGCATGGCCGGGCTCACGGCGAGCGCCGAACTGCGGCTGCTCGGCATCGACAATCAGCGCCTCTTCGATCAGGCGCCGGCCGGTCAGGAAGGTCCCTGGATCACCTATGCGCGGATGCAGACGCTTCGCTCTCCCAAACAGTTGACGGGACCCGCACTGCGCTTGCCCGCGCTCACGTTCCGCGCCTGGTACGAAGCCCAGTTCGGCCGCGACCAATGGGGCGCGCTCTACAAGATTCCACGCGCGCAATGGATGGACTATCTGCGCTGGTATCGGCGCGTGCTCGATCTGCCGGTATCCAATGACACGCGTGTCGAGAAACTGCAGACGCGCAGCGATGGTCTGATCGAGCTCGCGCTGTTGCACGGAGCGGCCAACAACGCCCGGGAAGCGCGGCGCGAAACCGTGCTCGCCCGCCATGTCGTGCTCGCAACCGGCCGGGAAGGACTGGGCGGCCCGTACATCCCCGACGTTGCCCGGGACGTTCCCGCACATCTGCGCGCGCACTCGTCGGACCCGATCGACTTTGCCGCGTTGCGCGGCAAACGTGTCGGCGTGGTCGGCGCAAGCGCATCCGCGTTCGATAACGCCGCGAGCGCTCTCGAGGCTGGCGCGGGACGAGTCGATCTTTTCGTGCGCCGCGCGGCGCTGCCCCGTATCAACAAGCTGACCGGCATCGGTAGTCCCGGCCTCGTTCATGGGTTCGCGAGTCTTCCTGACACCTGGAAGTGGCGCTTCCTGCACTATTCCGCGCAAACGCAGACACCACCGCCGCGCGACAGCGTGCTGCGGGTCGCTGCCCACGCGCAGGCTCACCTGCACCTATCGAGTCCGCTGACATGCCTGCGCTACGAAGGCGACTCGATCGTCGTCGACACGCCCAGAGGGCGATACACGGTCGACTACCTGATTTTCGCGACCGGCTTTCACTCGGAAATCGATACACGCGACGAGTTCGCGTCGATTGCGCCGCACGTGCGCCGCTGGCGCGAGCGCTTTACAGCGGCGCCCGGATTATCCAACGAAGAACTCGCCAGCTCTCCGGACCTCGACCGTAACTTCGCGTTCCAGGAGCGCGTTCCCGGAAGCTGTCCCGCGCTCGCGCGCATCCACTGCTTCAATCACGCGGCCAGTCTGACGCACGGCAAGGTAGCCGGCGATATCCCCGCGATCAGCGACGGCGCGCAGCGGCTCGCGCGCGCGATCGCCGCGATGCTGTTCGACGCCGACCGCGATACGCACTACGCGGCGCTGCAAGCTTTCGACACCGCGGAACTCGCGGGAGACGAATGGGACGACGCGGATGCCGCTGCCGGCACCGTGCCCGCCGACACCCCTGCCCTTTAATGGACCCACACCTGATGTCTTCATCCGCTGATTCCCTATCGGCCACCGCGACCGACGACTTCGTCGCACAACTCGCGGGACTGGCGCCCGACGGCGCGACTGCGGCGCTGCGCGCATTCCGCGGCGACGCGACGCGTTATACGCAAGGCAGTCACGATGCGCTGTTCTCGACCGAGGTCGCCGATCTGACGCTTCGCGAGCGGCTCTACGCGGCCTGGTATGCCGCGTTGCTATCGAACGCTGAGCAGACGGCGCTCGCGTATCGCGAGCGGCTGCTGGCACCGGCGAGCGCTGCCGACGCACAGACCGAAACGACGAACTCGCGGCTCGATGCGATCGCCGGGCAACGCGCCGTTGCGCTCGCGTCGATCGCGAAGACCGAGCCGCGGCTCGCCGCGATCCTGCTTCACACGGAAGCCCTGACGCTGCGCCCTGCCGCGACCGGCAAGCCGGCGCTCTCGACGTTACAAGCGGCTGGCCTCACGACACGCGCCATCGTCGCGCTCTCGCAACTCGTCGCGTTCGTGACATACCAGGTGCGTGTCGTCGCCGCATTGCGCGCATTGGAGGCAAAGGCATGAGTTCGAATCAAGCCTTTACGACACAGACACTCGGCTGGTCCGCCTGGCTGGACACGGTCCCGCTTGCGCAGGCATCGCCCGAGCAGAGCGCGGTCCTCGAAGCAAGCCACCCTCAAGCGAAGACCTCCGACTACTACCTGTTGCTGGTGCACGAGGCGGAAATCCTGCGGCAACGATCGGGCGCCTTCAATAGCATCATGTACGCGCCGGGCGGCTTGTCACGTGCGGAGCGTGAGCTCGCGAGCACGGTCGTCTCGCGTGTCAACGGATGCGTTTACTGCGCGTCGGTGCACGCGCAGCGCTTCCAGCAACTCGCGAAGCGCGACGACGTGATCCAGCAGATCTTCGCCGCTCCTGAAACCGCGGGAACGACCGAACGCGAGCGCGCCATCGTGCGATACGCGATCGATCTTACGCTGCATCCGCAGGCGGTCACAGCCGAATCGCTCGATGCGCTGCGCCGCGCGGGACTCGACGATGCGCAGATTCTCGATCTCAGCCACGCGATTGCGATCTTCGCCTGGGCCAACCGTTTGATGCTGACGTTGGGCGAACCAGTGTTTCCGGCCTGAGCGAGGCCGCCGCCGCATCGACTTCGCAACAGTGCGGTGCCCAGCGAATGGATATGACAATCGCTTCGTTGCCGCACGATGTGATGCGTTAGAGACTTGCAGTCCCACTCACTCCGAGAAAATCCGTCATGTCTGCCACGTGTTCTTCCGCGCTGCACCGGCGACTTTTCGCGCTCGCCGGCGCCGTCATTGCTTTCTCTTTCTCCGCCGTTTCGTCGGCGGCACCTGCCAGCGGCGAGCCGGTTTTCTTCGGCGTCAGCGGACCGTTGACCGGTCCTAACGCGCAATACGGCGCGCAATGGAAAGCCGGCTTCGACCTCGCGCTCGACGAAATCAACCGCGACGGCGGCATCGACGGCCATCCGCTGCAGTACGTGTTCGAAGACAGTCAGAGCGATCCGCGCCAGGCGGTCGCGATCGCGCAGAAGTTCGTCGACGACAAGCGCATCCTGATCGAACTCGGTGATTTTTCGAGCCCCGCTTCGATGGCGGCCTCGCCGATCTATCAGCGCGCGGGCCTGGTTCAGCTGGGCTTCACCAACTCGCATCCGGACTTCACGAAGGGCGGCGACTTCATCTGGAGCCCGTCGGTCAGCCAGGCCGACGCGCAGCCGCTGCTCGCGGATCTGACCGTCAAACAGGGCTTCAGGCGCGTCGCCGTGCTGTTCCAGAACACTGACTGGGGTCGCGCCAGCAAGGACGTCTTCGTGAAGGCGGCAGCCGCGCGCGGCGCGCAGGTCATCGCGGCCGAAGGCTACCAGCCCACCGACAAGGATTTCCGCGCGACGCTGCTGCGTGTGCGCGATACGAAGCCCGACTCGCTCGTGCTGATTTCGTACTACTCGGACGGTGCGCAGATCGTGCGTCAGGCGCGCACGAGCGGCATCACGCTGCCGATCGTGGCGGCGAGTTCGGTGTACTCGCCGAAATTCATGGAACTCGGCGGTGACGCCGTAAACGGGGTGACCACCAACACGAGCTTTTTCCCCGGAGACCGCAGCCCTGAAGTCCAGCGCTTCGTTCGCGACTTCGAGGCGAAGTACCATCACGAGCCCGACGCCTTCAATGCATTCGCCTACGACGCCACGATCATTGCCGCTTATGCGTTGCGCACGGGCGGACTAGATCGACGCGGCGTGCGCGATGCGCTGCCGAAGCTGCATGACGTGCCGAGCGTCGTGTTCGGCAAGGCGACCTTCGACCCGGCGACGCGACGTGTGATCGGCGTGAAGAGCGTCAACCTCGTCGTCGAGAATGGGCAGTGGGCGCTGCTTGGCAGCAAGCCCGCGCTGGCGGCCAGGTAGCGGCCGACAGATTCGCGCGGGCCGCTTGCCGATGCGGCTGCGCGCGATCCGCCTCACGCGGAAAAGAACCGGTTTTCAGGCCTTGGCAGCCCAAGATTCTCGCGCAGCGTCTTGCCTTCGTACTCGCGCCGGAACAGCCCCCGTCTCTGCAGTTCGGGAATGACTTTGTCGACGAAATCGTCGAGACCCGCTGGAAGATGCGAGAACATCACATTGAATCCGTCTGAGCCCTCTTCCAGCAGCCACTGCTCCATCTGATCAGCAATCATCCCGGCAGTGCCGACCATCTCCAGCCCGGAGTATCCGCCGATGCGCTGCGCGAGCTGGCGGATCGTCAAGCCATCGCGCTGAGCCCATTCCACCACGCGTTGCCGCGCGGTGCGGCTTGCGTTGGTCTCGGGAATTTCCGGGAGTGGGCCGTCCGGATCGAGACCGGACACATCGTGTCCCAACGCGATCGACAATGAAGCGATGCCGCTCTCGTAGTGCACGAACGTATCGAGCCGCTCGCGCGTTTCGCGCGCCTCGTCGAGCGTATCGCCCACCACGACGAAAGCCGCCGGCAGAATCTTCATGTGATCGCGCGAGCGGCCGAGTTTCTCCATGCGGCTTTTTACGTCGGCGTAGAAACGCTTTCCATCGGCCAGTGTGGTTTGCGCGGTGAACACGACTTCGGCCGTTTCCGCGGCGATCTGCCGTCCCGCTTCAGATGAACCGGCCTGCACGATCACGGGCCAGCCCTGAATCGGCCGGGCGATATTCAACGGGCCTCGCACCGAGAAGTTCGTGCTTTTGTAGTTCAGCACATGCAGCTTTTGCGGGTCGAAGAATGTTCCGCTCGCCGTGTCGCGGATAAACGCGTCATCGGCCCAGCTATCCCACAGCCCCGTGACCACATCGAAGAATTCGCGGGCGCGCCGGTAGCGCTCGTCGTGTTCGACGTGCTCGTCGAGGCCGAAATTGAGCGCCGCGTCCGGATTCGATGTCGTCACGAGATTCCACCCGGCGCGGCCACCGCTGATATGGTCGAGCGACGCGAACCGCCTCGCCACGTGATACGGCGCGTCGAAGGTCGTGGACGCGGTCGCGACGAGACCTAGCCGCTCGGTGACCGCCGCTAGCGCGGGCAGCAACGTGAGCGGCTCGAACGAGGTCACTGTGTGGCTGTGCCTGAGGGCGTCTAGCGGCATGTTGAGCACCGCGAGGTGGTCGGCCATGAAGAACGCGTCGAAGCGGCCGCGCTCGAGCGTCTGTGCAAAACGTTTGAGATGCTCGAAATTGAAGTTGGCATCGGGATAGGCGCCAGGGTAGCGCCATGCGCCGGTGTGGATCGTCGTGGGGCGCATGAAGGCGCCGAGGCGAAGCTGACGTGACATGAGCCGGTATCCATCGAGAACAGGGTCGGGCCAGTGTAATGCCGTTGCGCTGAGGCTGCCTGGCGACAGCTCGATTTCAAATTGAAGCCCGACAGCAGCGACGTTCGAAGCCCGCCGTATGCAGGCGCTTTATGCCTGATGCGCTGCGTACGGACGAATCGATTTCCTTCCTCGCGTGCTTTTCATATGCGCAAACATTGGTTGGATTTGCACGGGCGCCGACTTACCGTCCTGAGTCTGGCGCCGTGGAGCGCAATGCCAATAGCAACCCGTGAGGAAGGAAACAACAGATGAGCCTACGCCCTTTACATGATCGCGTGATCGTCAAGCGCCTCGACCAGGAGACCTGCACCGCGTCGGGCATCGTGATCCCCGACAGCGCCGCGGAAAAGCCCGACCAGGGCGAGATCCTCGCCGTCGGGCCCGGCCGCCGCGGTAACGACGGCAAGCGCGTCGAACCGGACCTGGAAGTTGGCGATCGCGTGCTGTTCGGCAAGTACGCGGGTCAGGCGGTGAAGGTCGACGGCAACGAACTGCTGGTACTGCGCGAGGAAGATATCGTCGCGGTCGTTCAAATCTGAGGAGAAAGCAAACATGGCAGCCAAAGAAGTCGCTTTCAGCGACATCGCCCGTACCAGACTGGTTGAAGGCGTCAACCTGCTCGCCAATGCGGTGAAAGTGACGCTTGGGCCGAAGGGCCGCAACGTCGTGCTCGAACGCAGTTTCGGCAGCCCTGTCGTGACGAAGGACGGTGTGTCCGTCGCGAAGGAGATCGAACTGGCCGACAAGCTGCAGAACATCGGCGCGCAGCTCGTCAAGGAAGTGGCGTCGAAGACCAGCGACGCGGCGGGGGACGGCACGACAACCGCGACCGTGCTCGCGCAGGCGATCGTCCGTGAGGGCCAGAAATACGTCGCGGCGGGCCTCAATCCGCTCGATCTGAAGCGCGGCATCGACAAGGCCGTCATCGCGGCCGTCGAGGAGCTCAGGAAGATCAGCAAGCCCACGACCACCAGCAAGGAAATCGCTCAGGTCGCGACGATCTCCGCGAACGGCGAAGAATCGATCGGCCAGCGCATCGCCGAAGCGATCGACCGGGTCGGCAAGGAAGGCGTGATCACCGTCGAAGACGGCAAGTCGCTCGCAGACGAGCTCGACGTCGTGGAAGGTCTGCAGTTCGACCGTGGGTACCTGTCGCCCTATTTCATCAACGACCAGGACCGGCAGCTCGCCGCACTCGAACAGCCATTCGTGCTGTTGCACGACAAGAAGATCTCGAACATCCGCGATCTGCTGCCGATCCTCGAACAGGTCGCAAAGTCCGGCCGGCCGCTGCTGATCATCGCCGAAGACGTCGAAGGCGAAGCGCTCGCGACGCTCGTCGTGAACAATATTCGCGGCATTCTGAAGACGGTCGCGGTCAAGGCGCCCGGCTTCGGCGACCGCCGCAAGGCGCTGCTCGAAGACATCGCGATCCTCACCGGCGGCCAGGTGATCGCAGAGGAAACCGGCTTGACGCTCGAAAAAGCGACGCTCGCCGAACTCGGTCAGGCCAAGCGCATCGAGGTGGGCAAAGAAAACACCATCGTTATCGACGGCGCCGGAGAGAAGGTCAGCATCGAGGCTCGCGTGAAGCAGATTCGCGCGCAGATCGCGGAAGCCACCTCGGACTACGACCGTGAAAAGCTGCAGGAACGTGTCGCGAAGCTCGCGGGCGGTGTCGCCGTGATCAAGGTGGGCGGCGCGACCGAGATCGAGGTGAAGGAGAAGAAAGACCGCGTCGACGATGCGCTGCACGCGACGCGCGCCGCGGTCGAAGAAGGTATCGTGCCGGGCGGCGGTGTCGCGCTGATTCGCGTGAAACAGGCGATCGCCGCGCTGCAAGGCGCGAATGCGGATCAGAACGCCGGTATCAACATCGTGCGTCGCGCGCTCGAAGAACCGTTACGCCAGATCGTCGCCAATGCGGGCGAGGAAGCGAGCGTGATCGTCGCCAGGGTGGCCGAAGGCAGCGGCAACTATGGCTACAACGCGGCCACGGGCGAATACGGCGACCTCGTCGAAACCGGGGTGGTCGATCCGACCAAAGTCACGCGCACGGCCCTACAGAATGCCGCCTCCGTGGCGAGCCTGCTGTTGACGACCGACGCCACCGTGCACGAAGCGCCGAAAGATGCGGCATCGGCTGCGTCGCCGGCGGGACCCGGAGCCGGTGGTCCCGGCTTCGACTACTAGTCGAACTGCTCTAGCCTGCTGACGCCGCGAGGCGTCGGCGCAACGCGCCGCGCATCGCGACCGTCGATGCGCGGCGCGTTGTTTTGAGGGGCCAAGCCGCAACCGCTTCGTGCGCCCTGCCCCGATCCTGATTCAATCCGTCACGGCTTCATGCTGGTAGCGCGACACCGGCCGGCGCAAGCCGAGATGCTCGCGCAGCGTGCGGCCTTCGTATTCGTGGCGAAACAGGCCTCTGCGCCGCAATTCCGGCAACACGAGCCGGATGAAGTCGTCGAGACTGTTGGGAAGCAACGCCGGCATTACGTTGTAGCCGTCGGCGCCGTAGTTGACGAAACGCTCCTCGAGCGCATCGGCGATCTGCTGCGGCGTACCGACCAGTTGCCAGTGCCCGCGTGCGCCAGCCACGCGCAGATAAAGCTCGCGGATCGTCAGGTTCTCGCGCCGCGCCAGTTCGAGGGTCAGCGACTGGCGGCTCTTGCTCGCGTTCGTTTCGGGTAGTTCGGGAATCGGCCCGTCGAGCGGATAGCCCGACAGATCGAAACCGCCGGTCAGCGCCGATACCAGCGAGAGACCAACCGCAGGGTCGATCAGTGCCTGCAGCGCATCGAACTTTTCGCGCGCCTCGCGCTCGGTCTCGCCGACGATCGGCATCACGCCCGGCATGATCTTCAGGTCGTCCGGCTCGCGGCCATACTGCGCGAGACGGCCTTTCACGTCCGCGTAGAACGCGAGCGCATCGTCGAGCGTCTGCTGCGCGGTAAAGATGACTTCCGCGGTGCGCGCCGCGAGCGCCTTGCCCGCTTCCGACGACCCGGCCTGCACGACGACCGGCCGGCCCTGCGGCGAGCGTTCGACGTTCAGCGGTCCTCGCACGTTGAAGAACTCCCCGCGATGCTCGAGCACATGGCGTTTCGCCGGTTCGAAGTAGCGGCCCGCGGCCTTGTCGCGCACGAACGCATCTTCGTCCCAGCTGTCCCACAGGCCGTCGACCACCTCCGCGAATTCGACCGCGCGCTCGTAGCGCCGCGCGTGGGCGAGATGTTCGTCGAAGCCGAAGTTCTTCGCCTCGTGCGCGCTCGACGACGTGACGAGATTCCATCCCGCTCGCCCTGCGCTGATGTGATCGAGTGACGCAAACTTGCGCGCGATGTGATACGGCTCGTTGAAGGTCGTCGAAGCGGTGCCGACGAGGCCGATACGTTCGGTCAACGCGGCCAGTGCCGAGAGCAACGTGATCGGCTCGAACTGAGCCACATAGCTGTGCGCGGTTCGGCTCAGAAAGTCGACATTGTCGCCACGCGTGCCCGAGCCGTCGGCAAGAAAGACCAGATCGAACTTCGCGGCTTCCGCCGCCTGGGCGAGTTGCACGTAGTGGCGGAAGTCGCGGCCGGCATCCGCATGCGCGTCCGCATGACGCCACGCGGCGATGTGATGTCCGGTCGGATAGAGAAACGCGCCGAGGCGCAGATGTCCTTTGCGTTGGCTCATGGTCTGTACAAGTCGTTGTCAGGCGGTAAGGCGGCCGCAACCCTATGCGCTGGCGCGCCAGCGTTGCGGATTGGGTGCACGGGTCAGTCCGACATGCTCGCGCAGCGTTGTGCCTTCGTATTCGCTGCGGAAAATGCCGCGCTGCTGCAAGATCCACACGACGCCATCGACGAAATCGCACAATCCCCTGGCAGCGCGTCGGGCATCAGGTTGAAACCATCGGCGGCAGCGCCCTCGAACCAGCGCTGGATATCGTCGGCGTTCAGATGCAGACGGCGCGATGCAGCGAGTGCCGGAAGCTGACTCATCGGCGATGTCCTCGCATCGGATCAATGAACTTTCGGAAAGCCGTGCCGCTCGGCGAGCAGATCGAGGATGCGGCGCGGGTCGGTGACGAAGCGCCGCTCCCCGAGCGACTCGGCATCGGCGGGCGCTGGCTGCTCGTCACCTAACACGAGAGCGGGCAGCCCCTGATGCGCTTCATCGAGCGCTTCGATCACGGCCTTGCGCGGCCGCTCGAACGGCACGCGCAGCACGTCGAGCCGCGCGACGCGCGCGGGGTCGCTCGCGAGCAGCCCCTCGATCGGCGCGCCATGCGGACATATGAAGCGCTCACCCGGATGGCGTGGATCGGTGAAGCCCGGTTCCAGCAGGATCAGAAGGTCTCGGCTCATTTTGTGGGTTTCCTTGCGAATTCGATCGCGCGCTTGTTGGAAGACTGGCGGCGCTATCTCGTCGCCGCGAAGATTGCGGATGGATCTGCCTGCCTCACGGCTAGTGCTAGAAAACACGCCCTTCCGTCAGGTGGGTCGTCACGCCGTTCAGTTCATAGTCGCCGATCACGCGCGCTTTGTGCTGCAGCGGGTTGCGATTGAAGATCGTGCGCAGATTGCGCCAGTGCCGGTCGAAGTTGTGCACGCGCGACGTGGCCGACGCGCCGCCCGCCTCGAACATCCGTTCGGCCGAGTAGAGCGCGAGCTTGCTGACGACGAGCTGCGTGCGGGCGGTCGCCAGCGAGCCTCCAGCACGAGCGTCAGCAGCGGTGTTCCGTTGATCGGGTGCAGGCATTCGTCGTTCCTCATGCTGGACAGGCAGACCGGCAAACGTGTCCCAGACGTCGACGTTCATCGACAGGGCAGCGTGCCAGTATAGGGACGTGGGTTGCCGCAGATAACAACCGATTTGCGCTTACGTTATTCGCGTGTCTGCAATGAAAACGCACTGTGCCTTCGCTGTGCGACGGGCACCACGCGAATCTGCACAAGCCCCGTGCGCAACTGAGGATACAGCGACGGCCAAGTCTGCCATCACGATCGCGAGCATGCTGACGCAGGATGCAAACCGTGCAGGAAAACCGGCGTACTTAAAGAATCAGAAATGCCTGACCTGCCCGCGTCGCGAGCGGCGGGAAATAAGAGCAGGCCCAACGATCGACGGGCGAAACGGGGATGAAGTTCGAGGCCGCTGCGATGTCGCTTCAGCAGGCGCGAGGCACGACGCCGGTTGGCGCCATGCCTCGCGTAAGAGCACGACAGATGCCGGACCGTTCAGGCCCGCCGTGCGGACAGATGGCGAATCACCGACACCATCGCGTCCACTTCATCGCACGTGTTGTAGAACGCCAGCGAAGGACGCACCGTCGCTTCCAGTCCAAAACGACGCAGGATCGGCTGCGCGCAGTGATGTCCCGAGCGCACCGCGATACCTTCTTGCGACAGCGCACGCCCAACCTCTTCGGTTTCATAGCCCTTCAGCACGAAAGACAGCACACTCGCCTTGTCGCGCGCGGTACCGACGAGCCTCACCCCCGCGACGGGCGCGAGCGCATGCGTCGCGTACTCGAGCAGATCGTGCTCATAGCGCGCGATATTCTCGATGCCGACGCGCTCAACGTAGTCGAGCGCGGCGCCGAGTCCCACCGCGTCGGCAATATTGCCGGTGCCTGCCTCGAAGCGGTTCGGCGGCGGCTGGAACACCGTGCGCTCGAACGTCACGTCGGCGATCATGTTGCCGCCGCCCTGCCATGGCGGCATGTCGTCGAGAATCGCGCGCTTGCCGTAGACCACGCCGATGCCCGTCGGACCGAAGATCTTGTGACCCGAGAACACGAAGAAGTCGGCGTCGAGCGCCTGCACGTCGACGCGCATGTGCGAGACCGACTGCGCGCCGTCCACGAGCGCCTTCGCCCCTACCCGATGCGCGAGTTCGACGATCTCGCGCACCGGCACCACCGTTCCGAGCGCATTGGATACCTGGGTAACCGAAACGATCTTGGTGCGGTCATTCAGCAGCTTGCGGTATTCATCGAGCAGCACCTGCCCCGAATCGTCGACGGGAATCACGCGCAGCTTCGCGCCCGTTTGCGCCGCGAGTTGCTGCCACGGCACGATATTGGCGTGATGCTCGAGATGCGACACGACGATTTCATCGCCGGCGCCGACGTTACTTACGCCCCACGTCTTCGCAATCAGGTTGATCGCCTCGGTCGTGCCGCGCACGAACACGATCTCGTCCGGCGACGACGCGCCGATGAAGCGCTGCACCTTGCTGCGGGCGTCTTCGTATGCATCCGTCGCACGGCCCGCGAGCGTATGCGCGGCGCGATGGATGTTCGAGTTTTCGTGCGCGTAGAAATACGCGAGCCGGTCGATCACGGACTGCGGCTTTTGCGTTGTCGCCGCGTTATCGAACCAGATCAGCTGCTTGCCGTTCACGCGCTCCTGAAGAATCGGAAAATCACGGCGAATCGCGTTGACGTCGAACGGCGGGCGGCCTGCCGGTGTGCCTGCCGCGAGCGCGCGTGAATCGGCGTTGCCCTGCGTGCCCTCGACGAAGTACGGCGCGCCGCCACGAGGCAAACCAAGCGGATCGTCAACCGGCGCGAAGCGATGAATCGACAGCAACTCGCGCAACTCGTCCTCGCCAGGAAGTCCGAATGAACCGGGTGCGGCAGCGCCGCTCGCGGGTACCGCGATCTGCTGATCGGGACGCGACCAGCCATGCGCCGGCGCCTGCATGAAATAGTAGGGCGACGCGGACGCCACGCGGTCTTGCGCGGGTGGCTGTGATGACGCGGCCAGATGCTGCGCACTGCCCGCAGTGCCTGACGCCCCGTCCAGCACCGGCGGCACGCCAAGCGCCGTTCCACCGGCGCGCGGCTCGAGCGCGGGCGCAATCATCGCGACATTGTCGGGCAGGCCGTTCTGCGCGGCCGCGTGCGGCACCAGCGCCGGAGCGCGGTTGCCAAGCGACAGCACATGCGTGGGCGCCGAAGGCAGCAAATTCGCACCCGGCACCTTGCCTTGCGGCAATGACAGGCCTGGCACACCCGTGCCCGTGCCACCGGGACCGGCGAGCGGCGAACCCGCCGGAGCCGGATTGCCGAGCGACGACAGTATTGGCGCGGCCGCCGGCAACGCCGAAGCGACTCCGCCAACCGCGCCGCTACCTGCCGACACCTCCGGGGTAGACGCGCCGCCCGGCAACGCGCTGAAGAACTCGGTCGCGAGGCGTGCGAGCAGCGCCGGATCAGGCATTCCCGCCGGCAACACGGACGGCGGCACCACCGACGACGCCCCCGCGCTGAGCGGACTACCGGTAGGTGTCTGGATAGTCATGGTATTTGCCGATCTCTACGTCGTCGAGCACTGCGAGCGCATCGGGTGAATGAACGGCGAGCGAGCAATACAGCGAGATCAGATACGACGCGATCGCCTGGTTGTTGATGCCCATGAAACGCACCGACAGCCCCGGACCCTGCTCTCCCGCGACGCCCGGCTGATAGAGACCGACCACGCCCTGACGCTTGTCGCCGACCCGCACCAGCAGAATCTTCGTCTTGCCATCGGCGACCGGCACCTTGTCCGACGGAATGAGCGGAACGCCGCGCCACGTGATGAACTGCGAGCCGAACAGGCTGACCGTCGGCGGCGGTACGCCGCGGCGCGTGCACTCGCGGCCGAACGCCGCGATCGCGAGCGGATGCGTGAGGAAAAACGCCGGCTCCTTCCAGACTTTCGTCAGCAACTCGTCGAGATCGTCCGGGGTCGGTGCGCCCGTCAGCGGAAATATGCGCTGTTCTTCATCGACGTTCGCGAGCAGACCGTAGTCCGGATTGTTGATGAGCTGGCTTTCCTGCACTTCCTTGATCGTCTCGATCGTCAGACGCAGCTGTTCCTTGATCTGATCGTGCGGACTGCTGTACAGATCGGAGATGCGCGTGTGCACGTCGAGCACCGTGCTAACCGCATTGAGAAAGTACTCGCGCGGATTTTCCTCGTACGGAACGTAGGTCGTGGGCAGCGTGCTTTCATCTTCGCGCGCGGTGCAGGCGGCCTGAACGGCTTCAGGGTCCTTCACACGGTTCAGACGATAGATGCCCGCCTCGACGGGCACCCATTGAAGCAGATGGGTCAGCCAGCGTGGCGTGATGGTGGAAAGCTGCGGGACTGTTTTGGTGGCGTTGGCTAGTTGCCGTGCTGCGTTATCGCCAAGCGCGGTCTGGCCGCTCGCTGACGTCGACATACGAAGGCTCCAGGTTTATAGAAGAAAAACGGGAATGCTTATGACGGCAGGGAATTATCAGGAGACTCAAATACTGGCTCAACATGCTATAGCCATCATCACGCGTGCAACCGGCCCTGCTTCCCGTCGCGACGCGGCTTACCTGTGCCCGTGAAGCACTTTGGATTCAATCCTGGAACGCAACGATCAGGCGGGAAGCCGGGATGACGCGGCGCCCCGCTCGTACGTGGACGCATCGGCCGTCGACGACGCGCACAGCAGCGTCGCGATCGGCACGTTGAGCGCGCGCGCCAGCTTGTCGGCCGTAACGATCGACGCGATCGCACTACCCCGTTCGATCTCGCCGACATACGACCGGTTTAGCCCCGCGTGCTCGGCAAGCTGCTCCTGCGACCACGACAGCGCTTCGCGCAAGGACCGCACCGTCGCCCCGAAGTCGCGCACAAGTGCTGTCATCCCGGTACCTCCGCCGATATCGCGTTGGCGGCCGGCGCCGCCGCTCGCGCCGATTCACTGCGCAGTACCGCCTGGCTGACGTGCGATCCCGGCGCGACATCGTGCGTGATCCACACGTTGCCGCCGATCGTCGCGCCACGTCCGATCGTCACACGGCCAAGAATCGTCGCGCCCGCGTAGATGACGACGTCGTCCTCGACGATCGGATGGCGCGCGAGCCCCTTCTCCGGGTGACCGTTCTCGTTGAGCGGAAAACGCTTCGCGCCGAGCGTCACCGCTTGGTACACGCGCACCCGCTCGCCGATCACGGAGGTCTCGCCGATCACGACACCGGTGCCGTGATCGATAAAAAAGCCTGAGCCGATTCGCGCACCCGGATGAATGTCGATACCGGTTTGCGCATGCGCGAGTTCGGCGACGATCCGCGCGAGCAAGGGCAGGCCAAGGCCATAGAGCTCGTGAGCGAGCCGATGATGAATCATCGCGAGCACGCCGGGATAGCACAGCAGCACCTCGTCGACGCTGCCGGCCGCGGGATCGCCGTGGTACGCCGCGATCACGTCGGTATCGAGCAGCGAGCGAATCGCGGGCAGGCGCCGCGAGAATGCGCGGATCGCTTCGATCGCGCGGCTTTCTATCGCATCGCCATCGATTCTTTCGCGCCGTGCCGCGTATTGCAGTTCGAGCCGCGCCTGCGCCAGAAGACCGTTCAACGCTGCATCGAGCGCGTGCGCGACGTAGAAGTTTTCACTTTCCTGTCGCAGGTCGGGCGGCCCGAGCCGCATGGGAAACAGCGCGCCCTTCAGCGCGTCGATGACGGTTGCGAGTGCGTCGCGCGACGGCAGATCGCGGCCGCCTGGCTCCAGCGCGCGACGCTGCACGTCACGCCATTGTTGCCGGACCGTCTGTAACGATCCGGCGATGTCGTCGATATCGAATGCCGCCACTGCCATGCTCCTTGTTTTTGACTACCGGCAAGCGGCTTGTCAGGCTGCTGCGCCTCGTTGCGCGACGCGCGTGCATACCCGAAGACGCAGACCCGCTCGCGCTAGTCCTGCACCCATGGCAGATCGTGAAAGCGCCAGCCATTCACCGCGCCGCGATGCTGGCCGTCGTTCAGATCCCCTTCGAAACCTTCCAGCACGTTGAAAACCTGCGTGAAGCCCGCCTTGGCCGCCGCTTCGGCCGCCAGCGCCGAGCGATTACCGCTGCGGCACAAAAGCAGAACGACCGCGTCCTTGCCGGCTTTCGCTTCGAGCTCGCGCGCGAAACGCGGATTGCGCGTGAGACTCGTGCCCGTCGCCCACGGCACGTGCACCGTGCCCGGCACATGGCCGACGAACTTGCGCTCCTCTGCCGTTCGCACATCCACCAGCAGCGCAGCGCCACTGGAGAAAAGCGCCCATGCGTCCTGCGGCGCGACGCCGCCGGCATACGGGAGCCCTGCCGTTGCCGCCTTTTCGCGTGCCGTCTCGAGCACTGCGTGGACCGGTCGTTGTTCGAGTACTGCTGTCATGTCGCCTCCTTGGTGATGGAAATTGCCGCCACAGCGCGGCAAACCGTCTATAGCCATCAGAAGCCATCAGAAGCGATCATGAGCCAGGTGGTAGGGGCAGCAGAACCAATCAAATTTCATTTCTAAAGATCGGCAAATGGAATGGAGGTGTCAGAGTCCGGCGGGGCGGTGGAATAAGCACTTTATGAAAAACGTCGCAGCCCTGGGGCGCTCATCAAGCTCAATGCTTGCAGCGGGCGCGAGATGCGACAGCCTCGCAGAGCGGCACGCGCACATGCGTGCGCGATAAAGACAGCGTTCCATGTTATTTGCGCGGCGGTCAGCCGCTCTCTACGATCTATTGATCCGCACCTCTTCAGGTCGTGCGCACCTTCGCTCTCTTGATCGCAACAACGCTCCACTATGCCAGTCGCTCAAGGTCTCTTCGCGGTCACTCGATCAGATACCTCCGGCGGCCCGGCTTGCGCACTCAAACCGCGCACGTCGAATGGACTGCCGGTATAGGTTCTGCTCGATTCGGTAATCGCGCGCTTGCCCGGTATCAGCGGAAACACCAGTTCCGCGAAGCGCACGGCCTCCTCCAGATGCGGGTAGCCAGACAGCACGAACCGGTCGACGCCGATCTCCATGTACTCGCGCAACCGCTCGGCGACGATCTGCGGATCGCCGACCAGCGCAGTCCCCGCCCCGCCCCTCACCAGTCCGACGCCTGCCCACAGATTCGGACTCACCTCGAGACGATCCCGCCGCCCCTGATGCAACGCGGCCATTCGTTGCTGGCCGACCGAGTCCATTACCGCTTGCCGGGCTTGCGTGCGCGCGATCGTCTCGTCGTCCAGATAGCGGATCAGCCGGTCGGCCGCCGCCCACGCCTCGTCGGTCGTCTCGCGCACGATCACATGCAGGCGCACGCCGAATCGCACGGTGCGGCCGTGTGCGGCGGCGCGGGCCCGGACATCGGCGATTTTTTGCGCGACTGCCTGTGGGGGCTCACCCCAGCTCAGATAAACGTCCACGTGCTCGGCGGCCAGCGCGTGCGCTGCCGGCGACGAGCCGCCGAAGTAAAGCGGCGGATGCGGAGACTGGGCGGGAGGAAAGAAGTTCTGCGCCCCGACGACCCGGTGATAACGGCCTTCGAAATCCACCGTTTCGCCTGCCAGCAAGCGGCGCCATATCGTCAGATATTCGCTCGCCGCTTCGTAGCGCTCATCGTGCGACAGGAACACGCCGTCGGCGGCGAGTTCCGCCGCGTCGCCGCCCGGCACCACGTTGAGCAGCAAGCGTCCGCCGGTCGCCGCATCGAGTGTCGCCGTCGCGCGCGCGGCTGCGCTTGGACCGCCGAGCGAAGTCCGTAACGCGACGAGGAATTTCAGGCGCCGCGTCAGCGGTGCGACGCTCGCCGCGACCACCCAAGGATCGAGGCAGCCGCTGCCGGTGGGAATCAGCACGCCGTCGTAGCCGCGCAGGTCGGCAGCGACCGCGATCTCGCCGAGATAGGCCATGGTCGGCGCTCGTCCGCTCGACGACTCGCCGAGATAGCGCGTGTCGCCCGAAGTGGGCAAAAACCAGAAGATGTCGGGATTCATCAAAGTGTTAATGCGGAAGTGGAAGAGCACTGCTCGGGACGCCGCTCGGCCCGGCCCAGGTAAGCATCGCGCAACGTGTCCAGGTCCAGCAGTTGCGCGGCGCTGCCCTGCGCGGCCACCGCGCCGTTCTCCAACACGTAACCGCGGTGGGCATAGCGCAGCGCGACGGTTGCGTTCTGCTCGGCAAGCAGGAAGCTGACGCCGTCGCGATTGAGTGCGGCCACGATCTCGAAGATCTCCTCGACGATCTGCGGAGCCAGGCCCATCGACGGTTCGTCAAGCAGAACCAGCGTCGGTCTGGCCATCAGCGCGCGCCCGATCGCGACCATCTGCTGCTCGCCGCCCGACGCGTAGCCGGCCGGCAGCTTTCGGCGCAGCTTCAGCCGCGGGAAGGTCGCATAGATCCGCTCGAGGTCCGCCTCGATGTCCGCGCGCCGGCCACGCCTCACGAATCCGCTAAGACGCAGATTTTCCTCGACGCTGAGATGGCCGAAGCAGCGGCGCCCTTCGAGGACCTGCACAAGGCCGCGCTCGACGAGTCGCCACGGCTCATCGCGGGCGATGTCGACGCCATTGAACGCAATGCGTCCCGATGTCATCTCGCCGCGTTCGGCATGCAGCAGGCGCGAAATTGCTTTCAGCGTGGTCGTCTTACCGGCGCCGTTGCCGCCGAGCAGCGCGACGATCTCGCCGGCGTCGACGTGCAGCGACACGTCGTGCAAAGCGACGATGATCTGCTGCCATGACACGACAACCGAGGTCGCTTCGAGCAATCGGGCGGCGGCCATCGCTTAGAGCTCCTTCTGGCAGTCGCGAGGCGTGATGCCTTTTTCCTTCGCGTAAGCATTCGCCGATTTCTCGATGATCGGCCGCAACAGCGTGCGATCCGCCTGGACCCAGTCGCTGATGACCTTCCAGTGTTGTCCGTCCCATTGCTGGAAGCGCACCGCTCCGCCGCCTTCGTGGTCCTCGCAGGTCAGCTTCAAAGGCTGGACGAGGCCGAGCGCACCCAGCTGTTTGAGGCGTGCGTCATCGAGGTTCAGATGTTCAAAGCCCCAGCGGACCTGTTCGCCGGTCAGCGGCTTGTTGCCGAACTTCTTCTGCGCGGTGCGCAGCGCTTCGACATTCAGGATCCCGTTCACGACGCCAAGGTTGTAGTAGACCGTGCCGAAGCGTGCCGGATCTTTCAGATCGCCGTTACCGGCTTTGATCACGTACTGGTTGATCGCCTGAAGCACCGGATATTCAGTTCCGGACGGGTGTGTCGTGATCGAAATGAAGCCCTTCGCCGCGTCACCCGCGGGTCGAACGTCTTCTTCCGAATTGCTCCAGATATTGCCGATGATGTGATCGGTCGGATAACCCACCTTCTGAGCGCTCTTCAGCGCCACCGGATTCATCACACCCCAGCCGCGCAAGATCACCCAGTCGGGCGCGATCTGGCGGATCTTCAGCCACTGCGAGCCCTGTTCGTTACCCGGATGAGGTACTTCGATCTGCGTGACCTCGAAACCGTACTGTTTCGCGAGCAGGTCGACCACCGGAATCGTCTCGCGTCCGTACGGCGAGCCGTGGTACAGAACGACAATCTTCTTGCCCTTGAGCTGCTGCAACCCGCCCGAGCGCTGTCCAATGTAGTTCACGATCGCCGACACCTCGCTGTACGGATTGAGCTGCAGCGGAAACACATACGGGAAGACCGCGCCGTCCGTCGAATCGGTCCGGCCATGATTGATCGTGATCAGCGGCAGCTTGTCCGCGGTCGACCGGTCGAGTGTTGCGTAGGCAATGCCGACCGATAACGGATTGGTTGCCGCGGTCGGTGCGCCGTCCGGACCACTGTTCTTCAGACGTTCGTAGCACTCGACACCCTTCTCGACCACGTACTCCGTTTCGCACTCTTTCCAGACCAGCTTGACGCCGTTGACCCCGCCGTCGCGAGCATTGATCAACTTCATGTAGTCGATGAAGCCGCCGAAGAATCCCGTACCGCCCGCTGCATACGGTCCAACCCGATAGCTTTGTAGCGGAAAATATTCGGTTCCGCCCGCATGCGCCTGCGATATCGCCAAACCGGCGAGTGCCACGCTCGCCGCGAACAGGCGCACAAGTTTGCCAGGTCCACCGGCGTTGAGTCGAGTAATGTAATTAGCCATTCTGATGTTTTCCGTCTGATTGATGAGTCGAAAGCTGCGAAGATTCAGGAAAGACTGTGTTAGCGCCCTTGCGGTCGTCTCGTTCGGCCGCGGCGCCCAACCTGAACGAGTCGGGCGAGACCGTCGGGTTCCTTGATGAGAAACACGATGATCAAGGTGCCAAAGATGATCTTTTGCAGGTTCTGCAACTGGTCGGCCCCAATGCCGATCTGTGCGAGCGCGGTCGCGGCATTCGACAGCAAGATCGGTAGCAAAACGATGAATGCAGCGCCGTAGAGGTTGCCGCTGATACTGCCCATGCCGCCGATAATGATGATGAACAGAACCTGAAACGACAGATTCAGACTGAAGCCGTCCGGCTCGACCGTACCGAGGTAGGCGAATGCCCAAAGCGCTCCCGCTATGCCGAGCACGAAGGAACTGAGCGCGAACGCAAGCAGCTTGCTCCGTCCGACCGGAATGCCGATCACGCGTGCGGCGATATCCATATCGCGCACCGCCATCCAGCGGCGGCCGAGATCGCTGCGCACGACACTCGCGCCGAGCAGGAACAGCACCACCACGACGCCGAGCACGAACAGATAGCGTGCGGCCGGTGTATCGATTTGCCAGTAGCCGATTGCAAGGCGCGGCGCGCTAAGCACGCCCGACGTATCGTTATTGGAGAACCAACTGACGCGAGTAAAAATCCAGACCACGAAAAACTGCGCGGCCAGGGTCGAAACGATCAGATAGAAGCCGCGGATGCGCAGGCTCGGCAAACCGAACAGCACCCCTACTGCCGCGCTGACGAGGCCACCCAGCAGCAGTGCAACAGGCAACGGCAGCGCGGGTAGCCGGACCAGCAGGTTATAAGCCGCGTAGGCTCCCACCGACATAAAGGCGGCCGAACCGAGCGACAACTGCCCGGCATATCCGGTCAGGAAGTTCAACCCCAACCCTGCCAATGAAAGAATTAGGAATGGGACGAGGATCGCGTTGAGCCAATAATCGTTGGAGACCAACGGCACGGCCACGAACGCTACCAGTACGAGCGAGAACGGCGTCAGCCAGCGCTTGAGATCCGCGCGTCGCGCGTCGAAGGTTGTGCGGGTCAGTTCCATCTTGTCTCCATCAAACGCGTTCCACCGCCGGTTCGCCGAACAGGCCAGCCGGGCGAGCGAGCAGGAAAAGCATCGCGATTACATAAGGGAACCAGTTCTCGATGCCGTCGCCGATGACTGCGCCGAGATAAACCTCAGCGAGCTTTTCGCTAGCGCCCACCAGCAGTCCGCCGACGATCGCGCCAGTGATTGACGAAAATCCGCCGATGATCAAAACCGGCAGTGCTTTCAGGACCACCAGCGACAGCGAGAACTGCACGCCCAGACGCGCGCCCCACAGTAGTCCCGCTACGAGGCTCACGAAGCCGGCCAGTGCCCAGACGATTGCCCATACCTGTGGAAGCCGCACCCCGACCGCGAGCGCGGCCAGCGGATCGTCGGCGACCGCGCGTAGCTTCAGGCCAAGGCGCGAATAGCGGGTCAACACGCTGAGCCCGATCACCAATGCGCCGGCGACAGCCGCCGCAAACAGGTCGAACTGACTGATCATGACGCCGCCCAGATGCAACGGCTTGTCGTCGATACCCAGATCCAGCCCGTGCACCTGTGCTCCCCAAAGCAGTTGTGCGGCGCCCTCCAGGATCAGACTCAGGCCGAGCGTCGCCATAAACAACGTGATCGGCGGACGATTGACGAGCGGCCGCAGCACCAGTCGTCCGGTCAGCACCGCGATGACCACCAGCGCCGCCAGCGTGATCAGGATCGCGAGCCACGGCGCGACCCCGCGTTCGACAAGGCACACATAGGTCAGCGCGCCAAACAGCACCAGCGCTCCCTGGGCGAAATTGAAGATCCCCGAAGCCTTGTAAATCAGCACGAAGCCGATCGCCACGACCGAATACATCGTGCCGGCAAGCAGGCCGCCCACCAGCACTTCCACAAAAAACTCCATCGAATGGCTCCTCAAGCGTGGACTGATGCGCTCGCGTGGTGACGCGTGCCGAGATAGGCCGCCAGCACGTCCTCATTCGTGCGGACCTGCTCGGGCGTGCCGTCCGCGATCTTTTTGCCGTAGTCCAGCACCACGACATGATCGGACAGTCCCATCACGACGCCGATGTCATGCTCGATCAGTACTACGGTGACGCCGAACTGCGAGTTGACGTCGCGTATCGTGCGAGCCATCCCCTGCTTCTCAGCGGCATTCATGCCCGCCATTGGCTCGTCGAGCAGCAGAAGACGGGGTTTCGCGGCGACTGCACGAGCCAGTTCGACGCGCTTCTGCAACCCGTAAGGCAGCGTGCCCACGGCGGCGTCGCGGTAGCGCTCCAGCTTCAATGCCTCGATCACCTCGCTCGCATACCTGCGTTGCTCCGCGTCATCCCGGCGCGCGCGCCCGACGCGCAACACCTGTTCGATCCAACTGCTGCGCCGATGCAGACTACGTCCCGTCAGCACGTTGTCGAGCACGCTCATGCGCCGGAATAGCGCGAGACTCTGGAAAGTTCTCGCGATCCCCAAATGAGCGGCGCGGTAAGGATCGATGCGTCGATACGCGAGGCCGTCAAATCGAACGACTCCCTGCTGTGCCCGATACACGCCATTGATCACGTTGAGAAGCGAACTTTTGCCTGCGCCATTCGGACCGATGAGCGCGCAGATTTCTCCGCGCGCCACGGAGAAGCCAATGTCGGTGATCGCCTTGACGCCCTTGAACGACAGCGAGATGTGTTCAAGGGCGAGCAACGGCGCTGCCGGGGTAGTCGTCTGCGTCATGCCAGGGCCGGCTGACGACGGCTCTCCAGTTCACGAACCAGCGGCAGCACTTTGGCGCCGAAGTATTCGACTTCCTCGATGAAGTGCAAGAAGCCGGTCAGCACCAGGTCGACGCCGATTTCCTTAAGTTCAACGATGCGCTCGGCGATCTGCTGCGGCGTACCGATCAGGTTGGTGCGGAAGCCGTCGTTGTACTGCACCAGATCTTCAAACGTGGATTTCGCCCAGTTGCCCTCGCCTTCAGGCGATGCGCTACCGGCCTGCTTGACCGCGTCGCCGAACGCATGGACCGCTTCCACATGCGCGTTGGCAATGATGTCGTCGAGCACCGCTCGCGCTTCGGCTTCCGTGTCACGGGCGATCACGAACGCATTCACGCCAATGCGCACCTGATGCCCGTTCGCGGCGGCCTTGGTCCGAATGTCGTCGATTTGGGCTTTGAGGTTTTCGGGCGTATTACCGTTCGTGAAATACCAGTCGGACACGCTCGCTGCGTTGTCGCGAGCAGCGCGCGAGCTGCCACCCTGAAAGATCTCGGGGTGCGGCTTTTGCAGCGGCTTCGGACTCAGCGTGTAGTCGTTGAAGCGGTAGAAGTCGCCTTTGAACGTGAACTTGTCCTGCGTCCAGATCCCTTTGAGCGCCTGAATGAATTCCTTCGAACGTCGATACCGTTCATCGTGCTCGAGCCAGGGTTCGCCGATCGCAGTGAATTCACCCTTGAACCAGCCGCTAACGACGTTGATCGCGATACGGCCATTGGAGATGTGATCGATCGTCGCGAGCTGCTTGGCGACCACCGCGGGGTTCCACGGTCCGGGAAGAATCGCGGCAAGTACCTTGAGACGGGTCGTGGCGTGCAGCAACGCCTGGCTGAACGAGACCGACTCGTGCTGATGCTCGGCGCCGTAGCCGGCCGTGAAACGGATCTGACTCAGCGCGTAATCGAAGCCTGCCCGTTCCGCTGTCTGGGCGAGACGCTGGTTGTATTCAAGGCTCCAGTCGGTGCGTTGTTCGATCGTGCTGACGACCAGGCCGCCGCTTACATTGGGTACCCAGTAAGCGAATTTGACGGCGTCTTGCGAGGTGGACGGGGTATGTGTCATGGAAGTAGATCTCGTCGAAAGAGGAATGGAGCTATAGGGGGTGTCATGCTGCGATCTGGACATCGGTACGGCGCGGCCGTTGAGCGACGAGCGGCGCGGCACGCTCGATCGCGAGCGCGATGCGCGCGCTCAACAGTTGACTGCTGACGCGGTAGTCATGGAAATCCGCCTCGGATCCGTACACGCCGACAGGAAGCGTATGGGCCTGGAAAAAGCTCAGCAGTGGTCGCAACTGGTGGTCGATCACCAGCGCATGCCGCTCGCTGCCGCCGGTGGCGGCAAGCAGTACTGGCACGTCGAACAACGTTTCGTGATGAACCAGATCGAAAAGGTGCTTGAAGAGCCCCGTATAGGATGCGCGGTACACCGGGCTCGCAACGATCAGCGCATCGGCTGTTTCGATCGCTCGCAAATGGGCCTCCAGCTCGCGCGGGGCACTCGCTCGCGAAAACGTACGCGCGAGCGATTCAGAGATTTCACCAAGATCGACGAGGTGAGATTGCACGTCGCGCTTTTCGGCTACGAGTGCACGCTCGAGCCCCGTGAGCAAACTGACGGTAAGTGCACGCGTTCTCGAAGGTTGTTGCAAGCTTCCCGAAACCGCGACGATACGCAATGGTGTGGTCATAACAATTCCTCTAATCCTCGAAACGCACCGTGCTCTCAGGAATTCGATCGAGCGACGGTGCCGGTTGATATAAGGCAAGCAATATGCCAATTGCGATGTGTCTCCCGACTACCGCTGAAAACCCCGGCAATCAGGCATGAACGGCCTTTTAAGATTGATGCGACAGGCAATTCGCCTTTAACGCAAAGCATATTCATCGAGCGTATGAACGCTGCCGAGCAATCTGCTTGTGGTGTGCTGCTGGGCAAACAGCAGCAATTCGGCTATGAATAGAACGACGGTTTGGGAATGCTTTCGTTGAGCGCCCAATTGCCCAGGTCGCGGACCTTGTAGTCGATCGGATCATGCAACGTGTGCACGCGCAGATTGCGCCAGAAGCGGTCGAGCCGCAGCGCGGCGGCAGTCGAGCGAGCCCCCGTTACTTCGAACATCCGGTGCGCGACATCGAGCCCCGCGCGCGCGGCTGCCACACGCGCCGCCGCGACTGCGATCGCTACTTCACCGCGCTCGGATTCGGTCAACGGAAGGCCCCGTCGCCATGCGGCGTCGAAACCAACTGCGGCACGTTCGGCCAGCGCTCGTGCCGCCTCGAGTTCAAGCCAGAAATCACCGTAGCGCGCGAGTACGTACTGATCCTCGTTGACCCGTTCGGCCGTCGATGAGATCCATGGCCGGGTCTGGGCAAGGGTTGCGGTCCGGGCGGCTTGCAGCGCGCCTTCGCCCAGGCCTAGATAAACATGGGCCAGAATCGACTGGGCCAGCAACGGGCGCAAGCAGGCGAACGGACTCGACAGAGGCCCCGGCCTGTCCAGCAGATCATCGGTTTCGACGAGAACCTGGTCGAACAGCACGGTGCCGCTATCCGTTTGGCGCTGTCCGATGTTGTCCCAGTCGTCGAGCACGGAAATGCCACTCCGACTCGTCGGGATCGCGGCAATCAACAGGCGACCCGAAGGATCGAAAGCCGACGCGAGCAGCTGATCGGAGTCCGACGCGCCCGAGCAGAAGCTCTTGCGGCCGCTGAAAATCCACGCTCCATCATGGCCGGCCGACGCACGTGTGTTGGGATCCAAAGGGTTGAGCGCGTTGCCCCAGAACCAGCTGTGCTTGACGGTGTCGGTGTGCCAACGCTCTATTTGTTCAGGATGGCCAAACAGGTGAACCGTCGCGAGCTGAAGATGGTGGAACGCAAACAGATGGGCGAGCGAGCCATCCACTTGCGCGATCTGTCGGACCACGTCGAGCGTGACCGCCCAACTCTCGCCAAACCCGCCGAACTTCGCGGGTATGCTCAGGCGGAGCAAGCCGCTGTCTCGAAGCAGTGCCCGTTCAGCGCGAGCAGTGCCACCGCTGCGATCCCGCTCCACCGCGCTCGACGCGAGCGCCTTTAGCACGTGCTCCAACGCGTTCCGCCACAAGCCATCCTTCTGATTCGTTTCTGCGCCCAGGTGCTTCATCCGGATTTTTCTCCCTTGATGATCGGAAAATCGATACCGGGGCGTGAACAGCACAACACATACCAGTTTTTCGTCGCGACGATGCGCACACGCACACACGCGGGTTCGCGCGGGGATTGCCGGCGTTCTTGCTGGCGTGGCATCAGGATTACGCGGCCAGCAACTGCTGGCGAAGCAGCAGCAGGTCAGCGGATTGCTCCTGAGTCAGCAACTCCGCGACGGGTATGGAACCTCTTTGACACCGTGCCGCTGCGCAAGCAGCATTTGGACTTTGAATATCAGAAATCAATGCTTCCAGCACCGCAGCGGAGATGGAACACTTGCTGCTCGATCAGCAATCTGGACCAGCGTCATTGCACGGTCGGGCCTTAAGCGGGCTCTGTCGTGGAGCGGCGGGTCCAGTCCATACAGATGGCCCATCTCGCCTCCAGTCCAGCAACGCACGAAGAGCCGCAACCATCGGTGCAGCACGCGCATGAGAACGCTCGATCGCACTCGACGCCACAGCAGATCGCCGCTGATCTCGCCGCCCGCTTCTCGCTGACCGCGGTCGAACGGGATCAACGCGGCGGCACGCCAAAACTGGAGCGCGATGCGCTTCGCGCCAGTGGTCTGCTGGCCCTCAGCATTCCGTCTGAATACGGCGGACGAGGCGCGAGTTGGCGCACAACCCTTGACGTTGTGCGCATCATTGCTGGCGTCGACGGCTCGCTTGCGCACGTGTTCGCGTTTCATCATCTGATGCTCGCGACGGTACGGCTATTCGGAACCGAGAAGCAGTGGGGATCATGGTTCGAAAGAACGGCCCGGCACGACTGGTTCTGGGGCAATGCACTCAATCCGCTCGACGACCGTACGATCAGCCGGACCCGCGAGGACTGGCTCGAGTTCTCCGGCCAGAAGAGTTTCTGTTCGGGAGCGCTCGATTCGGAAATGCTGATCGCGTCCGCGCGCGACGCCCAGACGAACGCGTTTCTGGTAGCCGCCGTGCCTACGCAACGCAGCGGCATCGCAGTCGCGGACGACTGGGACAACATTGGACAGCGACAGACCGACAGCGGGACCGTGACCTTCGAAAGAGTCCGGGTCGATCATCATGAAGTGCTCGTCGAGCCCGGCCCGCTGTCAACGCCGTTCGCATGCTTACGACCGCTTATCGCGCAGTTGATCCTTGCGCATGTCTACCTCGGCATCAGCGAAGCCGCCTTCGAAGACGCACGGCATTACACGTTGAATGAAGCGCGCCCGTGGCCCGCGTCGAAGCTCGCAAGCGTTGGCGACGATCCCTACATACTCGGCCAGTACGGCGAATTCTGGGTCGGACTCGAAGCCGTGCGGACGCTGGCCGCGCGGGCCGCTGACCGGCTCGACAGCGCATGGGCCCGGGGCAGCACGCTGAGCGAGACCGAACGCGGCGAAGTCGCGCTGGCAGTCGCAACCGCGAAAGTCGCCGCCGCGCAGACGGGCCTCGACATCTGTACGCGGATGTTCGATGTCGCCGGAGCACGAGCGACGCACGGCTCGCTTCGGCTGGACCGCTACTGGCGCAATCTGCGCACTCATACGTTGCACGATCCGCTTGCCTACAAGATGCGGGAAATTGGCGAGTGGGCCCTCAAGCGAACCTATCCGACGCCGAGCTTCTACTCATGAACTCCTCTCTTACCGACGCTTGGGGCAACGGCCTCGCTGACCCGGTCTCGCCCGCTGGCGCGCTGCCCCATGTATATAGCCTGCCCAATCCGCGCGGGCTGAGCACGTCCATTCGAGGACGCGCGCAGGTGTTTGTCGATCCGCGCTCGCTGGCTCTACTCGAACGGGTGCAAATGGTGGCGCCGAGTGACGCGAACATTCTGATCTCCGGTGAAACGGGTACCGGCAAGGAACTGATTGCCCGTCACGTGCATGCGCTGAGTCAACGTAAGGACAAACCGTTTGTCGCGGTCAATTGCGGTGCTTTCTCCGAGACGCTGGTCGAGAGCGAACTGTTCGGGCACGAGAAAGGCGCGTTCACCGGTGCGTTCAGCGCGAAGCCCGGCTGGTTTGAAGCAGCGAATGGCGGCACGCTGTTTCTGGATGAGATTGGCGACCTGCCGCTGTCGATGCAGGTCAAACTGTTGCGCGTGCTGCAGGAGCGGGAGGTCGTGCGGCTCGGCTCGAGACAGAGCCTGCCGATCGACGTGCGCGTGCTCGCCGCGACCAACGTGCATCTGCCGCAGGCGGTGGCCGCCGGGCACTTTCGGGGTGACCTTTACTATCGGCTTAACGTCGTTCAGCTGGATGTCCCGAAGCTTTGCGAGCGACCCGGCGATATCCTGCCGCTGGCGCGCTACTTCATCGACGACTACCGCGGTCGTCTCGGCTATGGACCGCGCGAGATCGCGCCACAAGCAGAATGCAGACTGCTCGCGCATCGCTGGCCCGGCAATATCCGGGAGCTGGAAAACGTCATTCATCACGCGCTGCTGGTGGGTCGTCACGATACTTTGCAGGAAAGCGACGTACAGCTTGCGGCGTTTGCGGCACCCGCAGCCGGTTACCTGCCACGTCCCGAAGCATTGCCACAGGACGCACAGCAGGCCCTCGAAGCCGCTTTGCGAGACCTTCTCGAGACCCAACGTGAACATCTGTTTGAGGACATCGAGGATACCGTCATCAGGGTTGCATATGAGTACAGCCACCGCAACCAGATTCAGGCTGCGAGGCTGCTGGGGATCAGTCGTAACGTGCTGCGGGCAAGGTTGATTCGGGCGAAGGAGATTGCCGCACTCAAATAGCGCGAGGCGAACGTAGCCGCGCATCACGCGGCTAGCTTCCGTTCGTGTTCCGCCCGACCCGCGCTAGGCGACGGACTCCTGCGCGGCCGATTCCGTTTGGGTCGGCCCCGCCCCGATCTGCCACACATAGAGCGGCTCGGTCCGGTTGATTTCCCAATCACCGACGATCCTCGCTTTGTAGATGAGCGGGTTGTGCGATGCCGCGGTACGGGCGTTACGCCAGTGGCGATCGAGCCGGCGGGCCTCGCTGGTGCCGGAGGCGCTAAGCGCGTTGAACAGATCGGTCGTCGATTTGAGAATCAGCTCAGTGACAACGACTTGCGCGCGCGCCGAGTCGAGCTCCGCCGAGATGTTGGCTTCGTGCTCAGCCTGGGCATTGCCGCTGAAACGTGCCTCGTAAGCGCGCTGGGCCGCCTCGGCCGCCTGAATGGTAGCCGCCTCGGCCGCGAAAACGCGGGCACCTATCTCGCCGACGACCTGCTGCACCTGTGCATCCCGGGCGACCGACGGTGCGTTGCCATGGCTGAAAATCCTGCGGCGAGAACGGACTTCCTGCGAGACGTCGCGCAGCGCGGCCCGGCCCACACCAGTCAGTACGGCCAGCAGGACGAGCTGATAGAACGCAGTCTGATACTTGAAGCGGGTCGAGAAATCGATGATGTCTTCCGCTTCGACGAGAGCGGAGTCGAAACGGGTGGTGCCGCTGCCCGTCGAGCGCTGCCCGAAGCCATCCCAATCGTCGCTGCGAGTGACGCCGGGCTGGTCGGTGCGGACCGCTGCGATGACGTTGCGCCCATCGTCGTCGAGCTGGGCGAACACATCGATCCAATCGGCGAAGATGGTCCCCGTGGAGTAGTACTTCTCTCCCGTGACGATCCAGCGTTCGCCATCACGCTTGACGCGGGTTTGCACTTCGCCGATCGAGACATTCCCGACCTCGGTCCACGCGTTACCGACGATCTCGCCCGCAACGAAACGTGCAAACCAGCGCTCGCGGTTTGCGTCCGCTGGAGCATTGAGCCGATCTTCCACGAAGGCAAAATGCCCGCGAAGCGCCTGCGGTAAGTTTGAATCTGCCTCACCCAGTTCGATAAGCAAACGGATCAGGTCGGGCAAAGATGCGCCTGCGCCACCGTGTTCGACCGGTACGCGAACGGCGCCGAAGCCTGCCTCCTTGAGCCACTTGATAGGGTCATACGGCAAAGCGCGTCGTTGCTCGCGATCGAGCGCTCCATCCGCGATCTTCTGGAAGATCGGCCTGAAACGCGCGGACAGTTGCTCGTAGTCCGCACCGCGGGACAGAGAAGCGAAGCCGATGACGGGTTGGGTTGTTTCAGATTGATTCAAAGTGGCCATGAGTTCTCCGGGGTGAAGGCGCGCCTCCATGAAGCCTCGCCATGCGATTAACCCTTGCACATTGCGTACCACTTCGCGAGACCTAAGCACGTTGCGGACAGTCGAATGTTTCCCGCTTGCACCGTGCTGTTCAGTCAGCAAAGTGCTGGGTGTAAGCTGGTAGAGCCGCAGTCAGCTGTTGCCGGTCAACCAGCCGCTTGGAATCGATCAATGCAACTGCTTCGCCGTGAGGAAAGCGAGCAGGCAGATCTCCCGACTCTACGATAGCCATCTTGAGCCCACGGGTCTGCGCATCACGCAATTCCTCACCTTGGCCGCCCTGAACGAGGTGAGAAGTACCCCTGTCAACGCCCTTGCCCAACGGCGCGACATCGAAAGAACGGCGATGGGGAAAATGGTTGGCTTCCTGGAACGCGACGGCTTCGTCACGATCACGTCCATCGCCTACGGACGGCCGAAGCCGCCTTGTCGAACTCACCAAGGAGGGACGGCGCCTGCACAAAAGGCGGCCCCTCTCTGGCAGGAAGCGCAACAGGAGTTCGAGCAACTGAACGGTGTCGACAATGTTACGGCGTTACGGGAAAGGTCAAGAGGAGCGGTGATCGGCGACGTGTCGATGCGTTCGCCAGAAGACTAGGCCTCCAGATGCCTTGCGACAACAACATGATTGATCAAACCAGTAATCATTCGAGGAAGGGCAATGAAATCCCCTGTCACTATCCGAGGCATGATCGCAAAGCCAAAATCCAACGGAGGGTTTCCTCGGAGCCGTGCGGGGCAGCTCGTGCCCGGCTATACGCGTTCAGCCGAATTCACCGTATGCCACCGTTCGCAACCGTTGGGGGTTGAACCTGGAAAGTCGGACCTGCCAAAGCTGCTGACCATCGATGTCGATCGTGTCTTGTGATCGCACAACTGGCGCACGAAGGCACCGCAATCCTGTTCGCTGAACAGAATGCATATATGGCGTTCGAGGTGTATTCCAGAGGTTATCTCCTCAGCGAAGGCCGCTGCGTTTTGAGCTGAGACACGACGGCGCTCGCCACCCACGAACGCGTCAAGGAAGCCTATCTCGGCGTGTGACACGTGTCATAGCGCTCAACCACGGCGCGCCTTCAATGCGCGCGGACCAACAACTCGTAGCTCGCATCCTCGTTCGCGGTCGACCGCTTTTCGCGACCCCAGCCGATCGCCCACCGATATTGCCCAAATACCGGCTTGCCGCCTCCGCCTGCCGAAGTCGCCTCGACCTGGGGCGCAACGAACAGAGCATCTTCGGGGCAATACAGTTCACACATGAAGCAGGTCTGGCAATCACTCAGACGAGCGATGCGCGGCGGCCTATCGGGCACGGTGTCGAACACATTGGTAGGACATGCCCGCACGCAGATATTGCAGCCGGTGCAGCGCCCGGCATCGACGATCTCAATCATGCGGTCACCCCTTCCGCATGGGTTGCGGATCGCGACACGGCCAGTCTGTCGATCCAGACCTCGTCCAATCCGCCGCTCAACAGCCGGTGCCCCTGTGACGGATCAAGCAAGGGGTGCTCATGCCGTCGATGCATCCCGCGCGTCTCCGTGCGTTGCTGCGCGCTACGATACATCCAGCGCGACGTGGCGAGCATCGCCGCCGCTTCCCGCGCCCGCACTGCGTCAAGCGCGCTTCGCGCCGGAGCGGCGCGGCGCACGCGATGCCACAACGCATCGAGCCGCGAGAGCGAGTCGTCGAGTAGATCGCCCTGACGCGTCCAGTTGCGCTGGGTCGGAAACACCTCCCGCTGCACGCAGCGAATCACGTCATCGCTGTCGTACGGCGCGGTGCCGCCGCCGTCGCGAAGCCCTGCTCCCCCCGCCCGCCACACCGTGGCCTGACGGCTCACGCGCCCTCGTGAACGGGCGTAGTCTGCGGCGCCTGCTCCGGCCCAGAAGCCGGACGACATCGCCCACGCTGCGTTATGGCTGCCGCCGCCGGTAAAACCGCCGCAGATCAGTTCGCGCGTGGCCGCGTCACCCGCTGCGTAGAGGCCTTCGACCGACGTCGCGCACGTCTGATCGACCAGATGCAGACCGCCGGTTCCCCGCACCGTCCCTTCGAGGCGCAGCGTGACCGGAAAATGCTGCGTGAACGGGTCGATCCCGAGCCGGTCGAAGGGCAGAAAGAAGTTTGGCTGCGCCGTGCGCATCCATCTGCGAATCTGTTCATCGGCGCGATCGAGGCAGGCATACACGGGTTGAGTCTGAAGGGTTTGCGCAATCACACCGCGACCATGCGAGGAGCCTGCGCCAGGAATCATCGAGCCATCCCGGTAGTAAAACGTGGCCCACGTGTAGAACAGCGATTTCGTCACCGATGAAAACGCCGGCCCAAGACCATAGGCATTCGAGAACTCCATCCCCGACAGCGCCGCCCCGGCTTCCGCGGCCATCAACTGGCCGTCGCCCGTGAGAACGTTGCAGCCCAACGCATTGCTGAGAAACGCGCACCCGCCCGTCGCGATAACCACCGCGCCTGCCCGCACGATCCACCTCTCGCCCGCCTGACGATCGACACCCGCGGCGCCCGCCACCGCACCACGCGCATCGACGAGCAGTTCGAGCGCTGGGCTGTGATCGAGTATGCGTACATTCGCCTGCCTGACACGCTTGCGCATGAGCCGCATGTACTCGGGTCCCTGCAACGACGTGCGCCGTTGTTCGCCCGATTCATCGACCGAAAACGGATAGCCCCACTCGGCCAGTTGCTGCGCATTGATCCAGGTCTGCTCGAGTACGCGATCCATCCATGCCTGCTCGGCAAGTTCGCCACCCAGTTTGAAGCGGCTCGCTTTTGCGCGTTCTCGCGCGTCTTCATCAGGCGGCACGTACCACACGCCTGTGCCGGCAGGCGCGGTTGCGCCAGACGTACCGCAAAAGCCCTTGTCCGCCAGAACCACTCGTGCGCCGCTCGCGGACGCAGTGATGGCCGCCCACGCGCCGGCGGGACCACCGCCGATCACGAGCACGTCGATATCGTGGCGAATTGCGCCATCCGTCGACGTCACGCGCGGTCGCTTATTGTTCGACGCATTGTCCGCCATGCCCGATTTTCCTCATAGTGACGCGCTGATTGCCCGACGACATGGAACGCTCAGCGTTCACCCTGCCACGCGGTCAGCCGTTTTTCCGCCAGCAATACAGCATGATTGAACGCAAGACCGAGTAGCGCGAGCGACAGAATGCCGGCGTACATTTTCGGAATCTCGAAGGTGTACTGCGAGTAATTCACGAGGTAGCCCAGACCCGCTTTCGCCCCCACCATCTCAGCCGCGATCAGCACGAGAATCGAGTACGCCCCTGCGACGCGAATACCCGTAAATACAGTCGGGACCGACGCTGGCAGCACTACCTTGCGAAACAGTTGGAACGGCGTCAGCCCCATCGAAAGCGCGGAGCGGATCAGTAAAGGATCCGTGTTGCGCACTCCGCTCACCGTATTGAGCACGACCGGCCAGATGCACGAGTAGACGACCATCGACACCTTTGACGTCTCGCCCATGCCTAGTACCAATACAAACACGGGAAGCAGCGCGAGCGGCGCCGTATTGCGAAACAGCTCGAGCAGCGGATTGAGAATCTCAGCAAGCGTTCGATACCAGCCGATGACAACACCAAGCGGCACGCCTATCGCCACGGCAATCACAAAGCCGCTGATCGCTCGCGCCGCGCTCGCAAACAGATGTTCGGAGAGTTCGCCCGAACGCGTCATGTCGAACAACGCACCCAGCACCGTCGAAAACGGCGGCAGAAAAGTTGCATTGACCCACCCTACCCGCGGCAAAATCTCCCACAGGGCGCCGAACACAACGATCGCGACACTGCTGCTCAAAATACGCCGCAACATCACGATGACCGCCGAGGTCTGCGGGCTAGCAGCCGTAATCCGGGTCGATAAGGTACCCATGACTCAGCCCCTCTGTTAAGCCGCGTGGACGAGCGCCGCACCTGAGGTCGGTCGGCGCTGGTGCGTCAGTTGCCAGATGTCGTGTCGGAGCCGCACGAACTCCGGCGCCGAACGCAGGTCTTCGGAGAGATTGTCGCGTTCGAGATGCACGTTGAGCGAATGGGTGATGCGGCCGGGCGCCGCCGCCATCACCAGGACGCGTTGTCCCAGATAGACGGCTTCGTCGATTGAATGCGTGATGAACACAATCGTCGTCCCCGTGCGTTGCCAGATGCGCAACAACTCGTCCTGCAATGTCTCGCGAGTTTGCGCATCGAGTGCGGCAAAGGGTTCGTCCATCAGCAACACATCCGGGTCGAAAGAAAGCGCGCGAGCGATCGCGACGCGCTGCTTCATCCCGCCCGACAGTTCATGCGGATAGCGGTCACCGAATCCACCGAGACCGACCAGATCGAGGAACGCGCGAGCACGCCTTTTGCGTTCCGCCCTCGCCACGCCTTTTGCTTCCAGACCGAACTCGACATTGCCAAGTGCGGTCTTCCAGGGAAAGAGTGCATATTGCTGGAATACGACGCCGCGATCTAGCCCCGGTCCCTCGATCGGGTGGTCGTTGACCAGTATCTGCCCACGATCCGGCCTGGCGAGGCCGGCGATCAGATCCAGCAACGTCGTCTTGCCGCAGCCGCTTGGACCGACCAGCGCGACGAATTCGCCCGCCGCCACCTTGAACGTCACGTCTTCAAGCACGCTGAAGTGGCCGCGCCGCGTGAGGTGAAAACCCTTCGCGACGTTGCGTACGCTGATTGAAGCACCCATATTCGCCCGCCCCCGGGATTCGCTGCAGTGGCTGCCTAGTGGGCCGCCACCGCCTGGTTGAACGGATTGAACTGATTCGAATAGATGTCCCCGGGCTTCACCTGCCCCGCCTTCAGGACGCCATTCTTCACGTACCAGTCGATATACGTCGTGAAGTCGTCTGCGCTGATGAGGCCGCCCTTGCCGCCTACGCCCGCTGATTTCCAGTAATTGACGATCGACGTATCTTCATTGCGATGCCTCGCTTCGACGATCTTTTTGAGCCGCGCGACGACTTCCGCGCGAGGTGAGTTCCTGGTCCATTCGATCGCGCGTGCCGTTGCATCGACGAATTTCCGTACGGTGTTCGGGTTTTGCGCAATAAACTGATCGGTGAACAGATAGCTCGCGTAACCGAAGGAACCGAATAGCTGATAGTCCGTGATCAACAGCGTCGCCCCGCCATCGGCGAGCAGTTTGTCCTTGATGATGTCTTCGAGGAACACCGCATCGAGTTGCTTCTGCTTGAGAAGCTGCGCGAGATTGACCGGCGGCGCCGCAACGAACACCACCTTCTGTATCTCTTCTTTGGACAAGCCCGCCTTCTCGAGGTAAGCCGTCACCAGGTACTGCTCATACGCACCTGGCGTGTTGACGCCGACCTTGCGGCCGATCAGATCGCGGGCATCGTGGATCGGACTGCCTTGCAGCACGAACAATCCGCCATTGGTCTCCTTGTCGGCACCGACGTAAGAAATCACCGCCTTGACCGGCGCGTGCGCTGCAACCAGCTTCACAATCGAGCCGTTGAACGCACCGCCGAAGTCGACATCGCCCGTCACCGCGGCCTGGATGTCCTGAGGCCCGCTGATCGTGTTGCCCACCCATTTGAGCTTGATCGGCGCAAGGTATCCGAGGTCTTCGGCGAGCTCTGGATACAGCACCTTGCTGGCCCACCCCTGATAGCGCAATTCGAGCTTCTCAGGTGTCTGCGCGAACACGGGTGTGCCAAAGAGCACGAGGCTCATGACGGCCCCCGAGGTATAGAACAACCGTGCAACACGCTGCCGCACGTGACGGGCGGTTTGCTTCATGCTTCGATCTCCGTGGTCCGTGGTCCGACCTTGAAAGCGGGCGGGTGTCGGTCAGAAAACGCCGTCGTGCTCGAGCGTGACGCGGTGAATTCGCCGGCGAGCCGAACCGTAGTCTCGCGCTGCGTAATGCTGCACCTGACGGTTGTCCCAGATCGCGACATCGCCGGCACGCCACTCGAACCTGGCCTGGACTTCCGGCGTCTTGATCAGGTCATACAGGTAGTTCAGCAGACTCTGGCTGGCCGTCTTCGACACGCCGAGCAAATGGCTCGTATGACCTTCATTGACGAACACCAGCTTGCGACCGTTTTCCGGGTGTGTCTTGATGACGGGCACTTCGATCGGCGGATATTTTTGCGACGCATCGCGTACGCGGGCGATGCCTGCCTCCACACTGCTTTCGCTCGTGCCTTCCGGGACGTCGTAGCCGCTCAACAGGTCGGACAACGCGCTTCTCTTTGGCGACGCAAGGAAGGTATTCACTGCCTTCAGCTTCTCGAAGTAGCGGGCCAGATCGGGATCCAGCAAGTCGTAGACTGCCGCCGACGAACTCCAGATCGTATCGCCGCCGCCTCCCTCTGGAATCTCCTGTGCGTGAAGGACGGTGGCTTTGGGCGGCTGGACTTGCCATGAAACATCGACGTGCCAATTGTCCGTACCGCCCGATTGCGTTTTATCGCTGTGGGCAATGACCTCGATCTCCGGGAAGCCGGCGACCGCCGGCAGGTAAATGTTCTTGCGTATCGGCTTGCCGAAGATACGCGCGAGCGCAACGTGCTGTTCCGGCGTAAGCGTCTGCTCGCGAAAAAAGATCACCCCGTGGTCGACGAGTGCCTGCCGCACCGTTTTCTGGTTTTCTTCACTCAGTGGCTTCGATAGATCGACGTTTTCAATCACCGCGCCGATCAACGGCTTGTACCGGCGTACACGAAGATCCTGATGATTGTCGGATTGCGATTGCTGGTGCTCGAGCACGGTACTCATGGTGTCCTCCTTGAGGTCGATGGGCTGACCTATGAAACCAGCAGCGTGCAGCATCGGCAAATAACCTTTTCGCGCATGGAAAGGTCTCGTCGGCCGATTCGTTTAGTGACTCGTCCGATAGAAACAGTCCACGTGCCACGCGTTTTCGTTTCAAGAAATTCTTGTTTCCGATCGGGTCACGTCTTGCCTATTGTTAAAGGTTGCCTTCTCTCCGGCAGTGCGGGATCAAGCTTTTAGGACCACAACGGAGTCGATAGTGACGTGCAACGCGGCGGGTGTGTGGAACCGATAGCCCGACGAAAATGGGCAACCTGCGAGGGCGGAATCAAAGTGATGCCTCGCCTTCGCAAAGCGCTACTCGCGATTGCCGCGCGTTGCCGCTCTCATAAGGTCGGCTCTGCGTTTCCCGACAAAGCACCCAGTAGGCTCCGCGGCGGCCGTTGCATCGGCGGGGAAGCTGCACACAGAATGAAGTGAGCGCAGTTGCTGCCAGGGAGCCAGCCGATGAAAGTGCGAGTGGTTCTGATCGGATATACATTAATCGTTGAACCCGATCCTGCGGTGGTGGTGATCGGTGAACCAATGTACTGGGAATTTTCCGCGGCGCTGCGCAATCCGCTGATCAGTTGGGAGGTGTATTTCCGTGACGAGAGTCCCTTCGGTCCGGGGCTGCAAAGCCTCACCGCGCAGACCGCGTTTGACCCGATCACCCCTGCAGGCAGCAGCCCTACGCACCGCGGCATGTCACCATCGGTCATAGCGGCGAGGGATGGGCATTATGAGTACGGCGTCCGTGCGCGCGACCTGACCAACGACAGGGTGCTCGCGAATCGTGATCCGGAGCTAATCATTCTCCAGTAGCGCTCGCGCGCCGGACCTGCTGGTTTTGCAAGACTGAATGATGAACGTGGCTATCTTCGCTGCAAGCGATAGCACCCGCCAGACGCGGGAGGAAGTCAAACTTTTTGGTCGCCTGGCGGCGCGACGACGCCTACAGCGTCACGCGCTACACAAGGTAGTAGAGATCGTCCACACTGCGCTCGGCGTGGAACCGCTCCGTGCAGTGAGCGCAAGTGTTGCGCTCGCCGAGCTGCGTGTACGCGTATCGGACTGCGCGCACCGTTGCCGACCACGTTTCGTCCTCCTCGGGGAAAAACCGCTCGGCGGGATACCACTCGCTGAAATGGAGATTGCCGAGCGCCTGGCGCAATGCCGGTCGGAGCCCTGCGAGCAATATCACGAGACCATCTCGCTGTGCATCACGCAGAAAATGCTCGAGCCGTTCGATGCACACTACATCGGGATTGCGCACGCGCTTCAAACGCAGCACCACATATCGAACGCCCTGTTGCAGTGCCCCCGTTCTGATCGCTTCAAGATGGCGATCGAGCTCAGGGGCCGCGCCAAAGAAAAACTCACCTTCGAAATCCCAGACCGCCACGGCACCACACGATGGATCCGAGGGCAAACGCTCTCTCACTACGCCTTCCGGACTCACCACCAACTCGGTTGCCCTCAGCTTCGCGGCCCGCGGAACGAACAACAGTATCGACACCGCGACCCCAATCAGGATCGAAAACTCGACGCCGATCAGCAGCGCGGCCATCATCGTCAACACGATCAAGCCAGCGTCGTATTTCGAGGCCCGGAAGGTATAGCGCAAGCGCTCGACATCGATCAGACGTACCGCCGTCACGAACAACAAACCTGCCAATGCAGCCTTCGGGATATACCGCGTGAGCGGAGCCAGTGCCAACACGGCCAGCGCCACCGTCACGGCCGTCACCACACCCGAGCATCGCGTCGCAGCCCCTGCCTGATAGTTGATCGCAGAACGCGAAAGAGAACCGGAGCCGGGCAGGCAGCGAAAGAAGCCTCCCACCAGATTGGCGACGCCCTCGGCGAGGCACTGCCGGTTGTAGTCGAGCGGCTGTCGCGTGTGGTGAGCAATGGACTTCGCGATTGAGAGGGCCTCCAGCAGACCGAGAGACGCAATCGCAACCGCGCTCGACGACAGTTGGCCGATCCAGTTCCAGTGAATTTCCGGAATATGCGGCGACGGCAACCCCGACTTCAATGTGCCGATGACGGCCACCGCGGTATGCCCGCCCTGCTCCAGCCTCGTCCAGCCGAGCACGTACGCAGCCCCCGAAACGATTATCAGCACCACGAACATATCGATTTGCGGCAACCTGTAACGCCGCACCGCGCGACGCAACAGTAACGCGAGCACGACCGAAGCCACACTGACGGCGGCGGCCTTCAGATTGACGGGGTCGCCTGTCAGCGTCAGCCAGAGCCGATACAGCACATGCTGGTGACCCGAGCCCTTCTCCCGCACGCCCAACGCATTGCCGATCTGCCCGATCGCCAGCAGCACCGCGGCACCTGCCATGAAGCCGAGGATGACCGACTCCGAGATGTAGCGCGTCAGATCACCGAGTCTGAACACGGCTATGCCGATCTGGACAATGCCGACCATCACGCCGAGCAGAAACATGGCCTCGTAGAGATTCGCCGTGTCGTTTGGATCGAGGAAGGCGAGCGCACTGAATACGACCAGAGAAATTGCGCTGGTCGGCCCGTTGATCAAATGCGACGACGAGCCCAGCAGCGACGCCACCAAAGTCACGACCATCGCCGAATACAATCCGAAGCGGGGATCGACGCCCGCGATCAGCGCATACGCCATGCCTTGCGGCAGTGAAATGGCGGCGACCGTCAGACCCGCGAGCAGATCGCGCTTGCCCTTGCTCCAGGCATAGGAAAACGTGCTGGACAGCGCCATGATGTCACCCCTTGTCTTTTGTGCCCGGCGCGCTCGAATTCACCACGCCGCCGGCTGGCTTGAGAACCGTATCGATGATGCCGTTTTCGTCGAAGAAGCGTTGGTTCGCGTCGTCCCAGTCGCGCGCGATCGCCGTCACGGGGAACAGCTTGAGCGCTGGCAGCCGCGCGGCAAAGCGTTGCAGGATGCTGGCGTTGTAAGGCCGGTAGCCGGCCTCGGCGATGGTTTGTTGAGCCACGTCGGTAAACAGGAATTCCAGGTACGCACGCGCGTAACGTTCGCTGTGATGGCGCGCGACGTTAGCGTCGACCCACGCCACGTAGGGCTCCGCGAGAATGCTGACCGGCGGGTACACGATCTCTAGCTCGCCGGGCGCGTCCGCGACCTCGCGCAGTGCCTCGTTTTCCCACGCGAGTTGAACGTCTCCGATCTTTTCCGTGGTGAAACCAATTGCCGCGGAGCGGGCGCCGCTGTCGAGCCGCACGGCGTGTCGATATAGCGCGGCGAGATATTCGCGCGCGGCGCTCTCGCTGCCGCCGCGCGTGGTCACGGCGCCCCAAGCCGCGAGCGCGCTCAGCTTGCCGTTGCCGGAAGTACGCGGGTCCGGCGTCACGATTTCGACGCCTGGTGCGATCAGGTCGGGCCAGTCATGGACTTGCCTTGGATTGCCCTTGCGGACCACGAAAACGATCGTCGAGTAGTACGGTTGTGAATGATGCGGCAGGCGTGTAGCCCAGTCGCCGGCAATCAAACCCTGTTTGCGCAATACATCCACATCCGAATAGAGACCCAGCGTGACGACGTCTGCCTGCTGCTCGCCGGTCACCACGCTGCGCGCCTGGCGGGAGGAGCCGCCGTGCGACTGTTTCACTTGCAGCTGGATGCCAGTTTCCTGCTGGTATGCCGCGACGAATCGGGCATCAAGACTGCGATACAGCTCGCGAGTAGGATCGTACGAAACGTTCAGGATCTCGTTGGTCGCATTGCCCTGAACGTTTTTCACCGCGATCAGCGAGACGGCAATCACGACACCGGCCACGGCGGCAAGATTGAGCAAGGGTGGACGTTTCATGTCCTCTCCGGCGGGGGCGGTTAAACGCATTCCTGCAGCGCAGGGCCTGTCCGGCGGCAGCGGTACGATACCGAACGGCATGTCTGCACGATTGTCTGCCCACGCGGAACACGTAGAAAACCAATTTGTTCTGCTATGCAAAGCGCTGCGTGAGGCCGTCGCCTGCTTTCCCTCCGGCAGTGCTTTCCATATGCGCAAACATTGGTTGGACCTGTGTCCGCTCCGCTATATCGTCGCGGGATGACTGCCTGCCGTGGCGTAGGACGGTTGCGGCTGCGACACGCGGTTCGAAAAACACCCTCACTCGCCTGGACATACAACGCTGATGAGCAAACACATCGTTTTGGCCGACAGATCACCAGTGGACACGGGCCGGCGCCGGCTGTTGCGGGGCGCCGTCGCGAGCGCCGTGTTCGGCGGCATGCTCGCGCCGTTTGGAAGCGGCGCCGCACACGCACAAGGCACCGACAAACTGGTGCGAATCGGCTTTCAGAAATACGGCAACTTCGTCGTGCTCAAAGCGCGTGGCACATTGGAAAAGCGCCTGGCAAGTCAGGGGCTGACGGTGCAATGGCTCGAATTTCCAGCCGGACCGCAGTTGCTCGAAGGCCTGAATGCGGGCGCGGTCGACCTCGGCACGGTCGGCGAAACGCCACCGATTTTCGCGCAGGCGGGCGGCGTCGATTTCGTCTACGTCGGCAACGAACCGCCTGCGCCGCGTGGCGAAGCGATCGTCGTCCCACAGAATTCGCCAATCCGTGAAGTCGCACAACTGCGTGGCAAAAAGGTCGCGCTGAACAGGGGCTCGAATGTTCATTTCCTGCTCGTGAAGGCGCTTCAGCAGGCGGGGCTCGCCTACACCGAGATCCAGCCGGTCTACCTGGCACCGGCCGATGCGCGCGCGGCCTTCGTGCAAGGCAGCGTCGATGCATGGGTCATCTGGGATCCGTATCTGGCGGCCATCGAGCATCAGGCCAACGCACGCACCATCGCAAACGGCGACGGCCTCGTGCGCAACACGCAGTACTACGTCGCCTCCCGCAAATTCGCCGCGGCGCATCCGCAGGTGCTGCATGCGGTGCTGGACGAGGTCAACAACGTCGATCGCTGGGGAAGCGAGAACATCCCTGAAGTGGCCGCGCTTCTGTCACCGCTCGTCGGGCTCGACGCGGCCACCCTCGAAGTTGCACTCAAGCGCACGGGCTACGGTATTGAGCCAATCACGGACGCGACGCTCGCCTATCAGCAGCAGATCGCCGACACGTTCAGCGCACTGAAACTGATTCCCGCCAAACTGAATGTTGCGGATGCACGCTGGAAAACCTGATGGCCTGGCGGCACCCCATGCGCCGCCGAACAGCCTGATCCTCGGCAATACCGGATGCGCCCCGCTGTCGGCAAGCAATAACGACTCACGGGAGTCGCAGGCCGATAACGATACGAATGCAATGGGCGACCCCACGAGCCGCGTGCCTAGTCCACGAACGCACGTTCGATCACGTAGTGCCCCGGCGCATTGCTCTTGCCCTCCACGAGACCCGCCTGCTTCAGCAATTCAGTCGTATCAGCAAGCATAGCCGTGCTGCCACACAACATCACCCGATCGCTTTGGGGCGAAAACGGCGCGACATCCAGGTCGGAAAACAGCTTGCCCGACGCAATCAGGTCGGAGATGCGCCCCTCGTTCTCGAACTCCTCGCGCGTAAGCGTGGGATAGTAGACGAGCTTTTCCTTGATCACGTCGCCGAGGTACTCATGGCCGGGCAGATCGTGTTTGATGTAATCCATATAGGCCAGCTCGCCTTTCAGCCGACAGGTGTGCGTAAGAATCACGCGCTCGAAACGGTCGTAGATGGCCGGATCGCGGATGATCGACATGAATGGCGCGAGACCCGTGCCTGTCGAGAGCATCCAGAGAGTTTTGCCGGGCAGCAGGTTGTCTGCGACCAGCGTTCCCGTGGGCTTCTTGCCAATGAGGATGCTGTCGCCGACCTTCAGATGCTGCAGACGGGACGTGAGCGGGCCATTCTGAACCTTAATGCTGAAGAACTCGAGATGCTCCTCGTAGTTCGGGCTCACGATGCTGTAGGCCCGCGCGAGCGGCTTGCCATCGACTTCGAGGCCGACCATCGTGAATTCGCCGTTGTTGAAACGCAGACCCGGATCGCGTGAGCACGTAAAGCTGAACAGGGTACCGGTCCAGTGATGAACCGACTGGACCGTTGCGATGTCGTACTTGCTCATGGTTTGTTA
The DNA here is from genome assembly GCF_004197395.1 of Paraburkholderia sp. UYCP14C. Lineage (GTDB taxonomy): Bacteria > Pseudomonadota > Gammaproteobacteria > Burkholderiales > Burkholderiaceae > Paraburkholderia. The sequence goes on from NZ_SELS01000026.1 coordinate 116,514, forward strand.
GCCTCGATATCTCGTCGTCCTTACCAGCCTCGCCCACCATAGCGAAGCCAGAGGAAGGATTCATTATGCAATGCGCGGCTCGCGACGACAGTCCGTGTTGCCTGATGACCGGAACGAAACCGGCACTTTCACTCGGTTCGCCTTAGTTCGCCCGTGCGCCCGTGAATTTGACGATATAAGGCGCGAGCACTGAACGAAGCGAACCGTCATGCTTGCCGGACAACTCTCTTTCCAGGCACGCAAGAGCGAGCGCGACGATCAGGACGGCGACAAGGGTTCGGCGGCGCGCTCGCACCGCGTCGCCGCCTGGCACGCTCCAGACGCTGCCGGCATCCCTTTCACGTCTGACAGGCCAAGGCATTTTCAGCGCTCCTCGTTTCGTTCGATGTCAGGCCAGGCGGCGTGACCCAGTCCGCCGACTTGCCGACTCTTCTCCAGCGCATGCAGGAGTCTTCAGCCGGATAGCCGATGGCTTCATCGCATTGTCATCCGCCCGCCTGGCGCGATGGAACGAATTTGTTCTGATATCCAAAGGAGCGCCGGTGACTGCTTGCCGTGGCGGATTCAACCGGGCGATTGGATCGGCATAGGGGACGGCCATAAGGCCGTGCCCCTGCCACACCACCCGGCGTGCGGGTCCGCACCGGGCGGTTCGGG
>NZ_SELS01000259.1 GCF_004197395.1 Paraburkholderia sp. UYCP14C
ACTATCGACAAAAGCGGCGCGAATCTGGCCGCACTTGACGCCATCAACGCCGAGCGCGAAACCCCGATCAGGATCCGCCAGAACAAGTATCTGAATAACATCATGTGCGACACGTGTCGCCGTCAGCCGCTCGTCAAGCGGCATGCAGCAGGCGGTAAAGCTCGTTCTTGTCTTGTCACGCTTCGCAAAGTACCGCGTTGCCGTGACCTGCTGTACGGCCAGCAGTTGCCTAGCCGGACATGCGTTCCTGGTAACGGGAAGGTGTGAAGCTCTGGCGACAACGTGCCTCTCGACTGACGGTTCACCCCGGCGACGGGGAAGGGATCGACACTGCCAGCCGCCGTGCGGTGTGAGGTGCCAGGCAAGTTTCGTAGGCGCAACGGATGTGAACTGCTGATAAACCTCGTAATTCAGGATGGGCCAAAGCGGCTGACAGGCCCTGACCAAAAGGTACGTAGCCGGTTGCCCATCTATGATGTATGGGCACGCCGTCAAGAGCGCTACCGGGGAAGAGGCAGGCGCTAAGCGGACAGACCCAGAACATCGGGCCGGCAGGAACGGGAACGTGGTAAGCCCATCCCACTGCCAACCTCGTGCAACCTATGCGAGACGGCAGGCAATCCGCAAGGAGATCTGTTGGTGGAGTGGGTAAGAGAACGCGGAGAAAGCGAATGCCGCTCTGTAATGGCGCGGATAGGGGTTCGAACTTTGCCCTGACCCGAAAGGGTGCAGACTTCCGTGTGGTGCAGTTGTCGCAAGTCCATGTTTGAGATTCATCGAAGGGAAGCTTGTGAGAGACCATGATGACCACGGTTCAGCGCCCTTCGTCTCAGCCATAAGACGAATTCACGACGTGATGCTTGCGAAGGTCTTGGTAGTTGGCAAGGCCGGCGTCAGTACGACGCTTAACGCTGTGCGCGAGCGGAGTGCGGTGAAAGTCGCACGCTCCGTTCTTCGGGGGCCTCGTTTCCGAGAGGAAACGAGGCTACCCTCTCGAACAGGATCATCGGGCGATCAAACGGATCATCAGACCGATGATGGGCTTCAAGGATTTTCGGTGTGCGCGCATCATTCTCTCTGGTATTGAGGTGATGCATATGATTCGCAAGGGGCAGATGAAAAACGACGGCGATGACCGAACGGCAGCCGCTCAGTTCTACTCGCTGGTGACATAAGCAATCCTACATATATGGGAACATGCTTGGCCTGCCATCCTTATCGCGACAGAACCATCCGGCGTGGTGGAACAGAATTGCCCGGCCGGGCCAGACACGACCGGACGCGTAGCTGCCGCAGGCAGCATTCGTC
>NZ_SELS01000260.1 GCF_004197395.1 Paraburkholderia sp. UYCP14C
TTGATATGACTTTCCGTGTCAATCGTGATCGGTTCTCGGTTTTGGTTCATCTGAATTTCCTGAGGGCGACGTAGCAGTACGTCTCGACGGTGGGTCACACTGATATCCGCGGGTTGGTTACCGCATTACTGTGGTCCGCCCTATGAGCCTGCCGCTGCCTCAAGTCGCAAATCGCATTAGATGTGTTGCATAATCCGCTCGCGGGTTACTCGGGTGCCGGGCTACGCCGCCTTCAGGAAACTCTCAGTGTCCTCGTTAAGATGATGGAGTGTCAGACCGGCCTGGCATCTTTCGGTATGGCGAGGGACATCGCCAGTCTGCTGATGTCCCAGATGAACCCTGAGAGTTCTCGCGCAACGGCAACCACACTGGTGTTTACATTCTTGCCGCGCGCTGCGAGCTTGCGATATCGCCGGCATAGCCGCAGTTGGGCATCCCATGCGCGGTCAATGATCGGTTTCGGGATTCCTTCATGGCGGCGTTGAATGTCCGGGCTCACCCGAGCGGGGTATCTGTAACTCCACGCAGCCTCCACGAGCAGCTTTCTTGCATAGCTGTTCCCGTTTTTTGTAATGCTGCCTTGACGGCGCCGGTCTCCTGAAGAGTGTTCGGAGGGCGTCACCCCGAGCCAGGCCATCAGCTGACGCGGATGCTCGAATCGCGACAGGTCGCCGAGTTCGGCGAGCATGCCTACGGCCGTGGTGAACTGAATGCCCCGCATTGCCTGCAGGCCCAGTACCGCCGGATAGAAGCGCCAGTTGACGACAGCCTCGCGTAGTGCCGCCTCGAGGCGGTCGCATTGTGCGAGTCTGTCTTCGATGGTACGGCGGCACTCGTCAAAGGCCAGTTGTTGCCAGTGGTTGGGGAACGCAAAGGTGCTGATCCACCTTCGATGTGCCGGACCCCAGTTGGCGCTGCCGGTGTAACGAACACCATGGGAGAGCAGAAAGGACTTGACCCGCTGACGCGCGTGTTTGAGATCCGCTTTGGCGGCAGCCCATGCCCGGGCCAGATCCCGGAATGCCTCATCTTCGAGGCCCGGCACGTAGACTGACGAGAGATCACCTGCGCGCAACGAGCGCACGAGTTTGAGTGCGTCGCGGCGGTCGGTCTTGACCCGCTCGCCTGGTTTCCTCGGAATCAGCGATGGGGCACATACCATGCAGTCGAATCCCTTCTGCACCAGTTGCCGGTATAGACCATAGCCGCATGGCCCTGCTTCGTAGACGATGCGAACGTGCGTCGCCTTGGACTGCATGCGCTGGCACAGGCGATCGA
>NZ_SELS01000261.1 GCF_004197395.1 Paraburkholderia sp. UYCP14C
AGCGCATCGGTCTCGCGACGCTCGGCGAGCCGGCCGACCCGATGGGCTTGCCGGGCTTCGAGCCCTGGCGCGGCGCGCCTTGCAGCGACGCTACCGCACGGCTCGTCGATGAGGAAATTCGCGGCGTGCTGAACGATGCCCATGCGCGTGTCACGGCAACGCTTCAGGCACAGCGCGCGCCGCTAGAGCGCATCGCGCGCCTGTTGCTGGAGCGCGAGGTGCTGGACCATGAGCTGCTGCAAAAGGCGATCGAAGGTCAGCCGGTGCCCGGGACCACGCTTGACGTGGATCAACGACGCGAAGCCGTGCGCGACTACGCTGAAGGTGCTGTCTCGCGGTGTGGACCATCGTGAATACGCGAGACCGCGGCGGCATCTGATTCACCCCGCGCCTGGCGCAATCCGGCGACGTTGCAGGCCGGATTGCAGTCGGTCAATTGGGCCATTTCATGGCCTGCTTATGTGAAGGAGAGAGGCAATGAGCAATCTGACGCGTTTTGATCCGTTTTCGTCGGATCCTGTTTCGGAACTTTTCCAGGGATTTTTCCGGCCGATGCGATCGGCGCTGACGACGCAGGACACCGAACTCGCATCGATGAAGATCGACGTGACGGAAAACGACGGAGCCTATTCGGTGAAAGCCGAGCTGCCGGGCGTGGAGAAGAAGGATATCGACGTTCAGATCGACGGGCGCGTCGTGTCGATCAACGCGAAGGTCGAGCGCAACAAGGAGGAAAAGGAAGGCGAGCGCGTGATCCGTCGCGAGCGCTACTCCGGTACGTTCAGCCGCTCGTTCTCGCTCGGCGGCGAGGTCGACGAGGCCAATGCGAAGGCCGAATACAAGGACGGCGTGCTGTCGTTGAGCCTGCCGAAAAAGGCGCCCGCCGATCACAAGCGCCTGGCGGTCAACTAAAAAAAGCCAGCCATCCGATCTGGACGATGAAGTATGGCGCGCCGTCACCGGCGCGCCTTTTCTTTTCGAGCCCTCGCGTTTCAATCCGCGAGAGAGCTGAGCTTCGTGCCGAGTGCGCCAACGGTCTGCGCGAGAATCGGCAATTCGTCTTCGTTCAACCTGAGCGCGTCGGCGAGCAGGCGGTGGTTGATCCAGCCGCGCACCACGTTGCCGAGCCCCGCGGACGCGCAATACAGCGCAACGTTTTGGGCCATTGCGCCCGCCGCGACGGCCGAAAAGGTATCGCGTTGCTGCAACGGCATGTGCAGCAGACGCGACGTATTGATCACATACACGAGGTCGAGCGGTGCCTCGCCGACGAAG
>NZ_SELS01000262.1 GCF_004197395.1 Paraburkholderia sp. UYCP14C
GACGAATTGACGACCATGGTTCAGATCCTGGGGAGGCTGCCGTGTTCCGGTTCGACGAAGACCTGAAGGTGTACCTGCATCGCGATCCCGTTGACTTCCGCTATGGCATGAACAGCCTGTCGATTCTCGTCGAGCAGGCGATGCGGCTGAACCCGATGGATTCGTCGCTCTACGTGTTCGGCAACCGGCGTCGCGACCGGATAAAAATTCTGGGCTGGGATGGCAGCGGTTTCTGGCTGATGATCAAAAGACTCGAGGCTAACCGCTTCACCTGGCCCGACAGGAAGACCGAGGTCGTGACGTTGACGACCGACGTGCTGCACGCACTGCTCGACGGCGACGACATCACCACGATCCGGCGGCATCCGAAGCGGGAATATCTGCGCGTGAGCTGAACAGGTAAGCGGCGTACCGGTCTAACCGGTATGCCGATCCAGCTTGCCGTTACCGCCGACGAACTCGCCGCGCTGCTCGCGATTCGTGACGCCTATGGTTCGCTTCAGCGCGAGCACGAGGAAGTTCGCAGCGCATTGCGTCTCGTGACGGCAGAACGCGATCTTGCCGAAGAACGGCTGCGTGCTTACCGGCGCGAACTGTTCGGCGCGAAGAGCGAAACGCGCAATGCCGATCAGCCCGGCCTGTTCAATGAAGCCGAGGCACTCGGCACAAACGCTACCCCGGCACAGGAAGATACCCCAGAAACGAAGGTTGGCGCACACACGCGCAAGAAACGCGGTCACCGCAAACCGCTCGATCCCGCCCTGCCGCGCGAGGTCGTACGGCACGAGCTGCCCGAAGCCGAACGCTTCTGCGCCCACGATGGTCAGGCGCACGTCGAGATCGGTGTCGAGACCAGCGAGCAGCTCGACGTGATTCCCGAGCAGCTACGCGTGATCCAGCACCAGCGCGTCAAGTATGCCTGCCTGTGCTGCGATCTCGGTATCAAGGTGACGCCGGCGCCGCCGCGCATCATCGCGCGCGGACTGTTGACCGAATCGGCGCTCTCGTGGATCGCCACCGGCAAGTTCCAGTTCGGCATGCCGATCTATCGTCAGGCCGGTCTGCTGCGGCGCTTCGGCGGCGACATCTCGTCGAACACGATCGCGGCAAGCATGGTTCGCGTCGGTCTGGCCACGCAGCCGGTCATCAACCTGATGCGCGACGCGCTGCTTGAAGCGGATCTGATCTTCAGCGACGAGACCACCTTCCAGGTGCTGAAAGAAGAAGGCCGAAAGCCGCAAACGAAGAGTTAC
>NZ_SELS01000263.1 GCF_004197395.1 Paraburkholderia sp. UYCP14C
GACGCGGTGTTGGCCGCGCAGTCGTACGTGCAGTCGGGCCGGCGAGTGGTAGTGGACGTTGATCTGGAGAAGTTCTTGGATCTCTCATAGCAATGCCCCTTGGTTCATGAAGTGCGTTCGAAGAAGTCAGGCTGATCGTTGGCGACCTTGATGCGCAAGCCTTTGGCCCGTCCGCGACGAACCAGCACGGCGTCGAGTTCTCCGCGCTTTACACGCTGCAACACAGTTTGACGGGAAACACCAAGTCGCCGGGTTGCGACTTGCATGGCGACGTATCCATCAGGAGTGCTATCAACGAAGAGACTACGCAACGTTTCCGTGATGCGAATGCGCCAGGGTGCGCCGGGCGTGGGATGCTCGCCAGCGATGAAGCCGGCGTTGACCCAGCGGTGGAGTGTCGACGGCGCGGTGCACAGTACTCGCGCAGCCTGGCGAATGCTGAGCAGTTCTCCTTCAGGGCGTTCAGCCTGTGGTTCGAAGCAGGGAATCTTCCAGTGACGGCGCAGGTTGCCGACGAGGTTCTGGTTGAAACGCAGGCCCTGTGCGCTCAGACGGCCCTGCGCGTTGAGGATGCCTGCGATGGTCGCGTCGGGATAGTGCTGCGCGAGTCGACGAACCAACGCCAGGGTATCTTCGTCGGTGCGAATGGTGGCAGGACGCGAGCGAGGTAGTGCAACATCACATTCGGTGAGCTTGCCGCCTCGCCAGCGCAGCTTCAGATGAGCCGAATATTGTTCGCGATTGACGGTAATCGAAACCTCCTCGAGTAGGGTGCGCAACAACTGCTTCCTGTCACGCACGGCGAGGCTCGGTGCCTCCCATAAACGCTGGAGATCCTGGCCGAGCGAGAGCAGGTTGTGTCGTTCCTGGACACTCAATGTTCGGGGACGAAGTTGTTCACGACGGACAAGCTCCTGCTGTGCCTGCTCGAGTTCGAACAACTGCTTCTCCCATTGCGCTTCGAGCCCGCGTGCGACGAGTCGGTTCTCGGGATCCACGGCGCGGTATCGCCGCTCCGCACGCTGTGCTTCATACTGCGCCCGTTCAACGCTCATGCGCCACTGCGCGAGCGCGGCATCGTGATCAGCTTCGAGACGTTCAGCGGCGCGTACGGCGGCCTCAATGCCTGCGGGTTGATATGACTTTCCGTGTCAATCGTGATCGGTTCTCGGTTTTGGTTCATCTGAATTTCCTGAGGGCGACGTAGCAG
>NZ_SELS01000264.1 GCF_004197395.1 Paraburkholderia sp. UYCP14C
AGTTTATAGATTTCGGAAATTTCATGAGTTTTGAATTATCTCCCACTTAAGTTTCAATATACCAATTCTTCACCTCTTCACATCTTAATACATTTTATACCATATTTAAGGTTCCTAAATGTTACTCATCAATCCATATACATATATCTAACCATTTTTATAAGATTATCTTATATATTTTTTATATTTTATATTATTTGGTTATATTTTGTAATAATCTTTTTTTCTTGAAAGGCATTCAATTCTTTTTATAAAATTTTGTTGTCGAAATTCTTTTTAAGCTTCTTTTTCATTTTTTGTCCCACTTAAATAAATTTTACTACGCAAAATTCTTTACAGAACCTTGATATTTCAAATTTGTCCCATTTATATTATTTATCTAATTCTTTAATGAAATTACACCTACAATGCTATAATTGAACTACATTGAATCGCATATCACATTAAGATTCACTGATACACATTTGACTTAGAAAACCAAGCAATTTAAATTTCGAATGAAGCAATACTTCGACAGTTCGTTCATTTTGATCGGTTTAAATTGAGTTATACACGACCTGTCTTTTTTCACACCAACTGTATTGCAATACATATAGAGCCTGATATCAAAACTATTACCATCATATTGAATGTGTCCTTTCATTCGTGCTTAATGATCTATTATGTGGGCGTATGGATAAAATGTCTACTATGGTGATAACCATAGTATTATCTATATTACACATTTATTTTGGTAGCAAAAAAATCCTCCTCGGCTTCCATATATTCCACTTACCAACTTTATACTTTGGTTGCGGCCATATCTAGCAGAAAGCACCGTTTCCCGTCCGATCAACTGTAGTTAAGCTGCTAAGAGCGGGACCGAGTAGTGTAGTGGGAGACCATACGCGAAACTCTCGTGCTGCAATCTCTTTTTTTTTATTTACCTTTCGTTCATTAAGAATCCTCCATGTTTTAACATTCACAAGGTTTGAATATTCCTAATCCTCCAAAATAGCCAAAAAGCATCTTTGAAAAAATAATGTATAAAAAATTTCATAATGGTATGTGATAGCCTATGGTAAAATAAAACTCTTATTTATTTTAATAATTCAAAAAATGTCCCCGGCTTCCATATATCTCACTGAAAAATTATATATTTCGGTTGCGGCCATATCTAGCAGAAAGCACCGTTTCCCGTCCGATCAACTGT
>NZ_SELS01000265.1 GCF_004197395.1 Paraburkholderia sp. UYCP14C
TCCACAAGCATCTTTCTGGAAGCGTCCATATAGCCGCCGGGGCCGCAGATGAACACCTCGCGATCGCGGTAGTCCGGCACATGCTCCATCAACAGTTCCAGGCTCAGACGCCCCACGGGACCCGACCAGCCCGGCTCGCTCCCAGGCGCCTCACAAACGTGCACGACCCGCAGCTTGTCCGAAAGCGCGCACATGCTCGCAAGCTCGTTGCGAAAGATGATGTCTTCTGGTGTCCGGGCACTGTGAATAAACACGATATCGCGGTTCAGACCGAGGTCGAGCGCCGCCCGCGTCATCGACATCAAAGGTGTCACTCCCGATCCTGCCGAAAGATACAGACTCTTTGCAGCGGGACCCGAAGACGGCGTGAATACACCGGACGGCCCGAAGGCCTTCAGCTCGACGCCTGGCCTCATGTTCTCGTGCAGCCAGTTCGACATGACGCCGCCCGGCGTGCGCTTGACCGTAATCGAAAGCGTATAGGGACGCGTCGGCGGGGAAGAGATCGTGTAGCAACGGCTGACCTCTTTGCCATCGATCTCGACCGATACGGTAATGAACTGCCCGGGTTCGAAGCTGAAGAGCTGACCGTCCCGCATGCTAAACACGAAGGTCCGCACGTCGTGCGTTTCCGCACGCACACACGTGCACGTGAGCGTGCGCTGCTCGTGACTCGGCCACTGCGCGTCCGCGCGTTCCCACGTGCTCGCACTGCAAAAGGGATCGGGCATTGCGTGGGCCTGACCAATGAAACATGAATCCGCGGCTGCGTTCATAGCGACCTCAAACTCCATGCGCCTTCAGCTTCGCGTTGTACCAGCTCGAAAACTGGTCCAACGCTGCCTCTGTATAGTTCGAGAAAGGCCCGGGAATATAGGCGGGATCCTGCGTTCCCGCGTGCGCGTTCGCGACGAGTTCCGCGTCCTGATTCGTCGTCGCGATCCAGACTTCGGTGAGTCGCTTCAGGTCATAGTCCACGCCTTCAACCGCGTCCGCGTGCACCAGCCAGACCGTGCGCACCAGCGTCTTGTCCGGCGCAAGGGGCAAACAATATGCGATCACTGCATGGTCGCTCATCACGTGAGTCCACGAATGATGGCCCCACATGTGGACGTCACCAAGATCGCGCCGCTCGACCCCGCCGAGCAGCTTCGTGCATGCCACTTTCGTGTCCAGCGTCTGCGATTCGTT
>NZ_SELS01000266.1 GCF_004197395.1 Paraburkholderia sp. UYCP14C
CCGGGTGCAGAAAGACCAGCGCCTGTCCGTAGCCGTTACGCTGTGCCAGGTAATTCTCCCTGGCCATCCGGATACCCAGTTGCGGAAAGTCCCGATCCCACGCGCGGCCGGAAAGCTGCCGCTGCTGCTCATACCGTTGTTGCTGGAGCTGCTGGCTGAACCCGTGCTGACGATTCGTCAGGACGCTCGCCAGGTTCCGGCTGCGCCGCTGCGGCTCACGCGGCCCGATGCGCGCCTGCGCGCGGGGCCTTTCATCCAGCGCTTCAACCGGATCGTGGGCCGCTCGTTTGCGCGATGGCCCCCCCACCTCGATCCGATGCTTCTGCATCCCGCTTGCAGTAACGGCCGACCGCAGCGGGTGGCCGGGCGCATCGCCCGTAGCCCGGTCTGACACCGCGCTTGCGCGGGGCAAAGCGCGCAACGGATGCCCGGCCGTATCCTCGTCCGCCCAGGACCGTGAAGGCAAGGCACTTTGCCGTCGAGGTTCAGGATAAGGCTGCATCCTGCGCGCCTGGCGACGCGCGGCCAGTCCTTCCCGCCGCGGCAACATGCCAAGGGGGGGGTCTGAGCGCCGGGCGGCTGCTTCCGGCCCCGAAGCGGGAGACCGTCCGGGCGCAGGTTCGTCAATCCCCTCATCGTCAACAGGGGCGCGGCTCTCCGGGCGGCCAATTCTCATACAACTGATTGCGGGTTTCAAGCAGACTGAAGTTGCATTTGATCAGTAATGCATATGTTTCATGAAATGCATGAGTTGGCAAGACAGGCAACGCGAAGCGGAAGTGTGATTTGCGAAGTGATCGACATGGTAACGACGCGCGCGGCCATGGCGCAATGCGCCGGCGAAGTAGCGACAGGCCGCCCTGAGGGCCGCGATCAGCTGCGGCAGTAGTGCCTCAGGTTGATCATCGTGTAGGCGAGCGTCTTGAGCGCGTAGTGCACGGCACTGATGCGTTCGAAGCGCAGCAGCAGGCGGCGGAAGGTGTCCTCCCAGGCGAACACGCGCTCGATGGTGCTGAAGCGCTCCGCGAAGATGGCCGCGTCGAAATGCCGTCTGCGACCGCGCTTCGGTGCCTTGCGCCCACGCGGGTTCTCGGGAATGTTGGGCCTCATGCCGCGGTTGAAGATCGCACGGCGGTTTTCGCGGCAGTCGTAGACGCCATCCAGACTGACGGTTGAGCCCTG
>NZ_SELS01000267.1 GCF_004197395.1 Paraburkholderia sp. UYCP14C
AAGGAAGGCGTGATCAAACCGGACCTGTACGAGCCGGAGCTCAATCCGGTGTATGCAGCCATGCTCGCTCACTACGGCGTGGTGGCGGACCCAGCCCGCGTACGAGATCCGAATCGCAAGGGCACCGTCGAGAACGCTATCCAGCATACCCAAGGCACGGCCCTGAAGGGGCGCCGGTTCGAGTCGATCGAGGAGCAAAACGCCTTCCTTGATCAATGGGAATCGAACTGGGCGGCCAGAAGGATCCACGGCAGTACCCGTCGCCAGGTTCAGGCGATGTTCGAGGAAGAGCGCCCCCATCTGCGTGCCTTGCCAGCGCGCAACTTCGAATACTTCACCGACAAGGTCTACACGGTCTGCGACGACACGTGCGTACGGGTCGACCACAGCAGTTACGCCGCCCAACCGGCTCCCATTGGCAGCAAGGTGCTGGTGCGTAAATTTGCCCGTCACCTGGAAATACGCAACCTCCAGACACAGACATTGCTGCGCACCCACATTCTGGCCGACAGGCCGGGAACAGTGATCCTGCCGCACGACGAGCGACCGTTCAATCCCTCCCGGGAAACGCGCCGCATCCTCGCGCAGGCCAGGACGATCGGGCCATCGGCCGAACGCCTGTGCCAGCATCTGTTCGACACCGAAGGGCGAGTCGGTCAGCGCAAGCTCTGGGGCATCGTTGGCCTGGTCCGGCGCTACCCCCGCCGCCTGATCGAATCGGCCTGCGAGATCGCAATGAGAGAAGGCGTGCCCAGCTACAAACAGGTCAAGGCGCTGACCGAGCGTCTGCTGGAGCAGGCGCTGGCCGAACTGGACGCGCCCGTCCAGGGCGAACTGCCCTTGACTCAGGAACATCACCTCATCCGGGACGGCGACGACTACGCCGACCTGTTCACCCTCGGCGCCAAGCATAGCGCCGCCATGCCATCATCCAACGGAGATCTCTCTTGAGCATGAGCCTTGCCGAAATCGACCGCGCCCTGCGCGAACTGCGCCTGTCCGGCATCAGCGCGACACTGGAAACCCGGGTGCTGCAAGCCCAGGCCAGCCAGCAGCCATTCCTTGAAACCTTCTCCATGATTCTGCAGGACGAGCTCGATCGACGACAGTCCCGGCTTCTCGAACGACGCTTCCAGCAGTCCGGCCTGGACGAGCGCAAAACCCTGAGCGACTTCGAC
>NZ_SELS01000027.1 GCF_004197395.1 Paraburkholderia sp. UYCP14C
TCTTCAACATCAACTACTCCAGTTTGGATCACACGTTTTACCCCAACTCTGTGTCCAGAAAAACCGGAGCCGCCGCACTGGCGAGTTGATCTGACGATGCCGTTGTTCCTGTCAGCCGGCCACTTGCATTCCCTTTTCAGCATCGCCTTGTGAGGCTAACTGCATGATCAGTCTCGACGACGTCGACCATCAACTCATCGCGCTGCTGCGCGACAACGCGCGTACCCCGGTCGTGACGCTCGCGCAGCAGTTAAGAGTCGCACGTGCGACGGTCCAGAACCGCTTGACCCGGCTCGAAAAGAACGGCGTGATCGTGGGCTATACGGTCCGACTGAAGCCGGCTGCGGAAAAGCACCGCATTCGAGGGCTGATGTCCATTGCGGTAGAGGGCAATCGGGCCGCTGAGGTCGTGAAGATACTGCGCGGTTATCCGAATGTTGCAACGATTCACAGCACCAACGGACGTTGGGATCTGATTGCAGAACTGCTGGCGGACTCGTTGGAAAATTTCGATCGCGTACTCGGCTCGATCCGTTTGATCGACGGCATTGCCAGTACCGAAACCAGCATTCTTTTGTCGACACATAAAGCGTGATTGCTGCGCGCGATGCTGCGTGACCAGGCTTTCGGATATCAGCTTTCTTGTCGGGCGGCCGTCAGGACGGACGCATCATTCTCGACTCCATGGAGGTAAGCAAAGTCAGTGTGCTTGCCGACCCGTTTGTGGGTGTCTGGAATCCAGTCGAACGCGGCAAGCGCAACCATCACCGTTACCGCATCACCGATGCGCGTCGCAATCCGCGCAAACGGCATCACCGCATGTGTCGCGATCTACCCCACAGCGCCAGACGAAGAGTTGGATTCGACCCACCGGCCGCAGCGCCCACGTTCGTCTACCAATGCGCACGAACACCATAAAAGATCCAATATTTTCAACTGGTTGTGTGTTCGCTTACCGCAGCGCAACCGTTTGGCACGCACTTTGCGTTGATCATGATCGAGGCGTGGCGACACCCTCAAAACAGGCTCTGACGTTCCCGACCGACTAATTTCCCCGTGGAGAACCGAAATGAATACGCTGGTAATCAAAGACCTCGCCGTCACCGTTGAGATGGACCGTAGCGCAATGGCCGCCGTCAGCGGCGGCAGGTTGCCGCAGCAGATCGTGAACATCATCCAGGCCGTTAACGACTATGCAAATGACTCTCCTACCCAGCACAGCTTTACTGGCAGTGGGACTTCTGTGACGTACTAGCAGAAACACGGTGTCCCTCCGAAGTTGGGATTTAGCTATCGCACTGCGGAGGGTGCGCGTCGGATACGCGGTGATGTCGCTCGCGCGGAACATGTCGTAGTCGACCTTCGTGGCGGTCCAGGTTGCGTGTGCACGAGTCTGTACCGATGGGCATTCGCCAGCGGCAAAGGCCGGGCCCTCCCGGTGGTGTCCAAAACGGAGAGACATGGCAAATGGATCACGAACCTCAGCCTGCGCCCGAGAGCGCCGCGGCATCAGTCCGGTCATTGGCCCCGGCGCCGGGATGGCACCCCTGGCAGGTCAAACTTCAGTGGGCGGTGCTCGTGCTCGCCACGGCACTCTGCCTGGCCTTGTCTGTGCACGAAGGCGTCGAACTCTTTGTCATCGGTGCCATTTTTCTGGCGTCTGGCATATCCAGCATCGCGGGCTTCGCCTTCTCCGCAGTCTGCGGCGCAATGCTGTTCCATCTCTCTGCCGACACGGTGCAGATCGTCCAGATCATGATTGTCTGCAGCATCGCGAACCAGACAGCCATGGTCTGGGCACTCAAACGGGATATCCAGTGGCGGGCGCTGGCAGTTTTCCTGGTCGGTGGCGTGGTCGGATTGCCCTTGGGCATCACCGTACTGCTCACGCTGGATCGTCACGTCTACACCCACGTACTTGGCGTGGTCCTGAGTCTCTATGGGTGCTCTATGCTCGCGAGGCGGCCGCTGGTCATCCCGCGCCAGTCGAAGGCACTCGATGTCCTGGCGGGATTTCTCGGCGGCATCACGGGTGGCGCGGCTGGCTTTCCCGGAGCATTTGTGACCATCTGGTGCGGGTTCAAGGGGTGGAGCAAGGACCGCCAGCGTGCCATGTATCAGCCGTTTATCCTGATCACGCAGGTCACCGCGCTGGCTGCCATCAGTCTGTTGCGACACTCCGCCGGCAAGACCGCTTTAGCCCCAGCCATTCTGCTCTGCATACCTGGGTCGCTGCTCGGAACCGCGATCGGCATGACGCTCTATAAACGGCTGTCGGACAATCATTTCGCACGGGTCGTGAACCTGCTGTTGATTGTCTCGGGGATTAGCTATTTTGGATAACTAGACGAATTCTGGCTGACCGCCGTGATTGACGGCAGGCCGATCTAGGGCGCCCGTGCGTTTTGAACGAAGAAGCACCTTGACGAAAATACATGATGGACGAACAAACAACGGTCCATCGCGTTATGCCAGGGTCGCTGCTTCAATGATCCACATCCCATGGTTGCATCGTAGGCGACCATTCGGCGAGTGAACTCAAGAAGTCAGAGTTCATTTTGGTAATGTTGGGTGAGGTAGATTTCGAAGCTGCCGTTTGGACAATTCAGAAGGAGCGAATGAAGGCCGGTCGCGCCCACAATGTTTATTTGAGTCGACAGGCTCTGGACATTCTGGTCGCATTCAAGACGTGCTTCGGAGCGAGTTCATACGTGCATCCGGGTCACTAAGAGACGAACTCTCCAATACAAGGCCGAGTATGCGGAGCAGAGGAGAGGAATGCTTCAAGCGTGGGCCGATATGCTGGATGGCTGAATTACCAAAAAAATCAAAAGGTGATCGTCCTGGCGCCACTCTTCAAGCGGCGACCATTCGAGCTCGTGGCAGGCCTTTCGAGTCGACGAGACCCAAACGTCTGATCTTGTTGAATGGGCGGTGCAGTTTACCTATCCTTTTATCCGGGCTTAAGTGTGGCCAGTGTGATACACAGCGGAAGGGGCAGACATGTCTACACCCAACAAGTCTACACCCAACAAACTTGGGCTAACCATCACCATTCCAAAGACAGTCTTCAGTTATCCCTGCAATTACAGTATTGATCGCTTTGTGCCGCTTACGGTGATCAAGGATAAATGCGGAATGGATGCGAGTATGGTTTGGCAATCTGCCGATGGCGATCTTACGCACCTCACGGGGGTGTACAGCAACGAGCTCATATCCGCGCCGATAAAAGCGACGGGCTGTTTCGCCAATGTAGGTTTTCATGTTTCCAGCAAGGTGGACACATACCTGGGACAAAGCAACGATGAGCACGGCTTTCCTGCCCAGATGGCACTAAACGGCCCGGGTGAAATGGTTCTATACCAGGTCTTCGTCTATGGCTTCAAACCGTGGACGGTTGCGCCATGCTCAGGATTTCAGATTACCCATTCCGTGGAAGATATCGGCAACGGAAAATTCAAGGTGACCACCACCAAGGAAGGCAAGGCGGTGCGCTTTCGTCACAGTATCAATGCTAGCGATGGGATTGTCGTGGAGGAGCCCGTCGAATATTCGTCGGAGGCGGGGCAGGGGCGAGCAATCGTGGTTCAGATCGTCCAGAGTGGCGGGATCAATCCGGCGATTCTGGTCAAAGCCGATCTCTGCATACGATGACGATGCCTCTGCAATTCAGGTACCCAGTTCACGCACACAATTGCGCAACAGAAACGGCCGCTCTGATCAGCCGATTGAGATATGGACTTTTCCGCGGGCGACATCATCATCGAGTACGACGACAGTGACGACGAAGCGAAGCATGCGCTGATCTGGGTGCTTGACGCCAACGGAAAGACCGTCATCCACAGCAAGGACGTCGGGAACCTGCAGGGAGTTGTGCAGCAGTCCGTCGGCGCGCTGGCGATCACCGACGACGACGTCAAGTACCTCGTCTATCGTTACGAGGACTCAACTGTGGCCGCCGCGGCAGCGTGGTTCGCCACAAGATGGGCCACGCGCAGTGACGATCCCATGGTGGCTGGGATGGTGAAATATGCCGCAACGAAAAATCAGGTCGTGAAGGCGAGCGTTCCGTTCGGACGGCGCGGAGATGAATACCAGACCGAAGAGGCCTGGACTGCCAACTCTCTGGTCCGCGCGGTGCGAGCCTGGCACCGCGGACTCGCGGGCGTGAAGCTTTCCAGTCGCAAGGGAATCAGCTGCTCGCAGTTCGTCACGTACTGTTTTCAGGCAGCCAGCCTGCACGCAGCGCTGCACAACATGTGCCTGCAATCTCAGGATGCGAAGAACTTTCTGTTGGGCCCGCAAAATTTCGTGGCCTTGAAAAAGGGAAACCGCTACAGCCTCATCTACGAAGCCCTGAAATCCGTGGAGAAGGATCTGAGTGGCTGTATCCCGCCCGGCATGCTGGTCGATGCGAAGACGACCGACGCCGACAATCTGCAGAATTGCCTCGAACGTGGGGACAGCAAGTTCAAATGCGTGGGTGCAGTGGCGACGGATAACCCGAAGAAACCCACCAAAGCCTGGATCGAGGCGGCAGAAGAGAAGTCTGATTGACGCAGCGAGCGGCCCCGCGGCGATGCAGCCTGACAGGGGCTGCTTCAGCATGCGTTGGGGGCGCGGCATGAGTGACAGGAGCAGGCCGTGGCATCTGCGGGAGCGCCAGCGGCCCGGGCTACGTGAGATTACCGGCCGGTCGGAGATCGAAGGCAGCAGGGGCAATCCAGGAGGATGTCATGCCGGTTACCAGGACCGTGATGTCGATTCACGATGATCAGACGGGGGAGGGTACGGCGCTCGCATTTCCCACGATGTCGACCTGTTCCGCGATTATCTGCGTGCTCGCCGACCGGCTCGTGGGCGTCCACAAAACCCAGGGCTGGCGCGGCACCACCAACACGTTGTTCGCGCGCGCCGTCAAGTTGATCGGTGGTGACAGGGTCTACGAGCTCTATATCGCCGGCTGGAACGTGGGAAGCGAGGAATGTCACGACATCAGTCAGATTCAGAATGCGCTGGGATGCGCCGATGTGGCGACCTTTGTGCTCGACTACCACAACGCTGACGTCATCATCAAAAACAAACACAGCGGGAATCTGGTCAACCAGCAGGCTTTCCAGGCGCGAAAGGGGAAAGTCTTCACCCCCAGCCCAACCTCCGATTTGTGCACTTTTGCGTTTCATACCGGCAAGCGGAATCCCACCATCGGGATCAAGCGGTCGTCGAAGGTGAACATTACCTCCCGTGATCATGACGCGATGGACGAAAACTACGAGCGAGAGGGGAGGGACGGGATGATGATCGCCGTCACGGAAGACATCCAGACGCCGAGCGATCATCTTCACGTCCAGGACAAGTACCTGGATTTCACTCGCGTGGTTTGAATCACCGTGGCGTCCAGGCACGCAAGATGACATGAGGATCCGCGAGGGTCGCGATATGCGTCCTGGCGTGGACATCCTCTGCCCGAGCGATCTGGACGCGAAGACCACATCGAGATGGAAAACCATTGCTGCGGCACACGACACTTTGGGAATAGCCATGAAAGACGTGACTGTCAGGATCAACGACACGCTTGCATCCATTACGACCTCGGCAATCGGGACCTTCGCCGAGAAGGCCTGCGCGCATGCTCTGGCCAGTACCTATATTCAGAACCACTATCCGCCGGCCAACGCGCACCAGGCCGGCTATGTGAATTTCTCGAACGGCATGTCGATGAAGAATCTGCACAACGCGGGTAACGAGGCCCAGCGCGAAATGCGACGCGTCATTTATCTGCTGTGGCATGCCATTGGAAACCACGCGCTCGCCAATCGGGCCACGACGCTCGGTGCCGGATTGCTGGCAGCTGAATATCGCCGCCTGTTGCAGAAAGCCAGGATAGTCGAGGATGCAAATCATGCGCGCGACCACGGCAGCAGAAATCTGCTGACGACCGTTATCCCGACCGCGCCACTGCAGTTTCTCACAGAGAACAAGATTATGGTTCACGGTTCGACGGCCTATGCGCCGGATGCGCTAGACCGCAATCTCGTGAACTTTCACTTCAACTACGACCCGGCCCAGGATCGCTACATGTTCGTGCCTGTCGCGGGGGTTCCGG
Organism: Paraburkholderia sp. UYCP14C; assembly: GCF_004197395.1. Lineage (GTDB taxonomy): Bacteria > Pseudomonadota > Gammaproteobacteria > Burkholderiales > Burkholderiaceae > Paraburkholderia. The sequence goes on from NZ_SELS01000027.1 coordinate 6,107, forward strand.
TTCCTGCGGGCGCATACGGCTTTTCAGCAGCAAGCGTGCGGGCCGTGCACTGGACCGCCGTCCCCGGTAGAGGAGTCGTGGCAATTCCGGGGCCACCGCCGGGCGGTGCCAGCTTTGCCGCCATCGACGGTACACGTCTCGATGGCTCCGACGTGATGGTCACGACGCAGTTCACCGGCTGCAGTTTTTGCATGAAGGACGTGGGAGGCGTGATCTATGCCGCTCATATTTCGCCCAGCATCCCGGGGCATCCGAACCCGCACGTCGGCACTACCATGGCCCAGCAGCTCTGCGGAATGAATGCTAACGTTGGCGCAGGCGATTTCGCGAATCATGCAGGCGTCGCCCCTTTCATGGTCTATGGCGCAGGGCACAGCAACATCGTCGGCTTTCCAAATGGCTACCCGGTGGTGGGAGTTGGCGCAGTTCCACTCCAATATATGTGCATGATTGGCGTGCGAGTGGGCGGCCTTTGGCAGATCTTCTCCCAGCAAGTGTTCGTGGGCGGTGCATTCGCAGCCTTCCAGGTTCTGTAGTGCAACGCTATCCGCTCGATCAGCCCGGCGCGCCTACCGGCCTCTGCGGCTGCTCGAATATTTACCTTGGCGCGCTCGGTCGGCATCAGCAGCATGTTTTCCACCGTCTTATTCTCGGTCACGCTCGCACCAACCGCCCCCCAATTCTTGCCTTTCTTACTTAAGACATCGACCTGTGGGTCGATGAAAACAATCGCAGTGTCGGATCGATCGAAGCTCACGTCGCGCCTCCAGTAGAGTGGATGAAGGCTCGCCCGTTTTCGATTCGACCTGAGCCTCCTGATCAGACTAGGAAACGGAGTCTTCAAAAGCAATGGCGTTGCGGCAGATTCGCCGGCGCGTCCAGCCCTTCAAACGAGATCGAGCCGCGCCCCCATCTCGACGACGCGATTCGGCGGCAGGCCGAGGTGAGCCGTCGCGTTCAGCTCGTTCTTGCGCAGCAGCGAGAACAGACTGAGCAGGACATAGCGTCCCGGACGCCGCTTCGTTTGCACCGACAGCGATTCGCGCCCGAGGTAAAACGTCGTCGTCATCGGCTCATAGGCCGTGCATCCCGAGTGCCGCAACGCCTGTTCGAGGAGTTGCGGCACGTCCAGCATTTCGAGGTAGCCGTAACGGCCGACGACGCGCACGAAGCCCAGGTCGAGACACTGCACCGTGAAGCGCTCGCCTGCGTCGACGCGCGGCGTTTCTTCGGTCAGCAAGGTCAGCAGCACCACCTGCTGATGCAGCACCTGATTGTGCTTCAGATGATGCAGCAGGGTAGTCGGCACCGAGTTGCCGGCGCCCATCAGAAATACGCCCGTACCATGCACGCGGTGCGGCGGCGACACCGCGAGACTTGCAACGAATGCGTCCAGCGGCAATTGCGTGTCCAGCCGGGCGCGAGTCAGCGCGCGCAGTCCGATCAGCCACGACGTCGAGACGAGAAAGGTCAGCGTACCGATGCTGAGCGGCAGCCAGCCGCCGTCGGCAAACTTCATCGCGTTAGCCGCGACGAACGCCACGTCCACCACCATGAAGATTCCGGCCACGAGCGCGACGCGCCAGATCGGCCAGTTCCAGCGCACGCGCGCGAAGGCGGCAAACAGCATGGTCGTGATCAACATCGTCGTCGATACGGCAATACCGAAAGCGGCCGCGAGGCTGTCCGAGGTGCGGAAGCCGAGCACCACCGCGATGGTCGCGACCATCAGCACCCAGTTCAGGCCCGGCAGATAGATCTGCCCCTCGGTGCTCGACGATGTGTGTTTGACTGTCACGCGCGGCGACAGGCCAAGTTGCGCCGCCTGACGAGTCAACGAGAACACCGCGGAAATCAGCGCCTGCGACGCGACGATGGTCGCCAGCGTGGCGAGCACCACCATCGGATACAGGCCCCAGGACGGCACCGTCGTGTAGAACGGGCGGGCCGCCGCGCTCGCATCGCGCAGCAGCAATGCGCCCTGACCCAGATAGTTGACGGTCAGCGCCGGTAACGCGAGCCCATACCATGCGAGACGAATCGGCCGCGCGCCGAAGTGGCCCATGTCGGCGTAGAGCGCTTCGCCGCCGGTCAGACACAACACGACGGCGCCCAACGCGACGAAGCCCTTGAAGCCGTTGTGCGCGAAGAACTCGATACCGTTCAGCGGATTGAACGCGGCGAGGATGGCCGGCGTCTGCACGAGCGACACCAGCCCTAATCCAAAGATGACGACGAACCAGACCGTGAGAATCGGACCGAACGCGACGCCCACGCGGCCGGATCCCAGAGGCTGCACCGCGAACAGCACCACCAGGATCACTACGGTGATCGGCACCGTGTAATGCGCGAAGGCGGGCGTCGCTACTTCGATCCCTTCGATCGCGCTTAGCACCGAGATCGCGGGCGTGATGACGCCGTCGCCATACAGCATCGCGGTGCCGAACATCGCCATGAACACCCAGCGCAATGCGCCGGCGCGAGTGACGCGTCCGGTACGTTCACCGACCAGCAGCGCGAGCAGCGCGAGCAGTCCGCCTTCGCCGCGGTTGTCGGCCTGCATCAGCACCAGCACGTACTTGACGCTGACCATCAGCAGCAGCGACCACAGGAACAACGAGACGATCCCGATCACGTTGGCGTGGGTCGGCGCGACGCCGAGCGAACCGCCGAATGCAGCCTGCAATGCGTACAGCGGGCTCGTGCCGAGGTCGCCGAACACGATGCCGAGCGCGGAGAGTGCGAGTGCGGCCGTTCCAGTTGCGCGATGCGAGGACGGCGAAGCCTGCAGGGTTTGGCTGTTGTTCATGGGTTATTCATATCCGGAGGATGAGGTCGGCAGGCGAGGGGCGATGGTATCGACAGTATGTTGCCGTGTCGATTGCGATTCTTTGAATCCCATGAGTCGGATTGACGATCGAGCGTACTCTCCCGGGGTGGTCGTGCGTTGGTATTCGATGCGTTGCTGCGCGTACCATGCAATGAATCGGGCAGGTTCGCAATGACGGTTAACCCAAGTCAAACGGGGCTGCGCGGCGGCCGAGCCAATGATCTCATTCGTCCTGCGTAGACCTGATGAAAGCCTTGGGTAACAAGCCGGCTCGATGCGTAAGGCGAATGTTCGAAAAATGAAAGAAGGCTTCAACTGCGCGCGTAGGTTGGGGCCTGACTTCAGACGAAGCACTTCTTTGATTCAACGATATGCACAAGCGCCAACTGCCCAACGTTGTCGACTTGCCTTGGTGCGTCGATCGCGTGTCGGTTCGTCGTCGCGCGATCCGACTGGATTATCAGTATTCCTGCTGATATTCATCGAGTGTCGTACTGACGAGCGTCGCCGCACGCGCGATCGGCGCGGCGAGCGGCGACGCGCTCAACGGCAGCCGGCACGTTCAGTTCGAAAGACAATTCGGCACTTTGTTCACATTAGTTCACATCCACGCAAGCATTGTCGAATACACTGCTCGTGCTGCGGCAAATGTTGCGTGAACTCAGGTCGTGCAGCCGAATGTCGCGGTTCGCGAGCAGCGGCTGCGCACATGTTGCGATGGCGAATGCGTTGGCGCCAGTGCTCGCGTCAGCGGCTACACCATCGTCAAGTTCAGAAGCAAGGCGGGCTCTTGTGAAAGCAAGGCTCGCTTGGACGCTGTTTAACAATTGTTGGTGCTGACCTGAACATGCGTATTGCGATTTCCGTCGTCACTCATGCCGGCCAGAACATCTGGCAGAACGGTCTGGGGCAGAACGTCATCTTTCTCGCCGAACTTTTTCAACGTCTGTCTTTCGTCCAATCGGTCGTCCTGATCGATGTCGGCGACCAGTTCGCGATGCCGCCGCAGGTCGACACGAACGCGAAAGCGCTGAACGTGATCAAGACCGCCGATGCGACCGATCAGGTCGACGTGATCGTCGAGATGGGCGGCGCGCTCGACGTTCAGTGGCTCGATCTGATGCGCGCGCGCGGCAAGAAGGTCGTATTCCATTGCTGCGGGCAGCCGTTCGTCGGCTTGGCCGAGCCGGCCGTGTTCAACAAGCCGACGCATGCGTCGCGCCCTGATCGCTGCGACGAAGTCTGGCATCTGCCGAAAGACGCGGCATTCGCGCCGATGCTGCGGGTATTGCACCGCTGCGACGTCCATCAGACGCCTTTCATCTGGCATCCGCAATTCATCGAGCGGCGCATCCAGGAGGTCGTGGACCTCTCGGGGCTGCGCTACGGTTTTCAGGCCGGCGCCCGGGCGAACGACGCGGCCACGGATGCCGCGCGCGGTCTGCGCGTCGCGATCTTCGAGCCGAACATCTCGGTCGTGAAGACGTCGAGCATACCGATGCTGGTCTGCGAGGAAGCCTACCGCGCCGATCCCGCCTCGGTGCGCATGATGCACGTACTGAATACGCTGCACATGAAGGACCACGCGACCATGCTGCACTTCGCGAACTCGATGAATCTGGTGCGCGAACACAAGGCGGTGTTTCACGGGCGTCACGATATCGTCGGCTTCATGGTGCAGCATGCGGATGCGGTGGTGTCGCATCAGTGGCGCAACGAGCAGAACTACAGTTACCTCGACGCGCTGTATGGCGACTATCCGCTGATCCACAACTCCGCGTGGCTGAAGGAGGCGGGCTACTACTATCCGGCCTTCGAAATCCGTCAGGGGGCCGCGCAACTGCGGCTCGCGGTCGATCGGCACGCGGCGCAACTCAACGACTATCGCGCGCGCACCCAGCGGGTATTCCACGCGGTCGATGCATTTGCGCAGCACAACCTCGATGCCTATGCGGCACGGCTGCTGCATCTGTGTCGCGACGCGAATTTCCTTGCCAACCGCCCGAGCCGTTCATGAACACTGCAACCAGTCCATTAGCCGGCGGCCGCAAACTGCGGGTCGGCGTGTCGATTTTTGTGCGCAAAGGCGAGCAGTCGGTGTGGGAGAACGGCATTTACCAGAACTGCATTTTTCTGGTGATGCTGCTGATGCGCTCGCCGCTCGTCGAGGCGACTTATCTGGTGGCCGGCGGCGGCGACGGCGGACCTGCCGACGCGACGAAGTTTCTCGCCGATTCGCCAGTACCGCTGATCGACATGAACGAAGCGGCGGCGACGCTCGACCTGATGATCGAAATGAGCGCGCAACTGTCGCACGAATGGGTCGTCGCGTTTCGGGAGCGCGGCGGCAAGATCGTGTCGATGCGGGTCGGCAACGACTATGTGATCGACATCGAACGCATGGTGTTCGACAAATCACATGGACTATTGATTACCGGCGCACCGTATCACGAGATCTGGACGCTGCCCGAGTACGAGGTGAGTTGCGCGCCGTATTTCGAGAGCCTGTTCCGCTGCCCGGTGCGTCTGATGCCGCATCTGTGGAGCCCGATGGTGCTCGATCGCGAAGCCGCGAATTTGCCGCAAGACCGGCCCTTCGGTTATCGGCCCGGCCGCAGGCGTTGGCGCGCGGGTATCTTCGAGCCGAACATCTGCATGGTGAAGACGAGCTATATTCCGCTGCTGGCCTGCGAAGCCGCGCATCGCGACAACCCGGACATGCTCGATCACGTGTTCGCGTACAACACGTTTCATCTGAAGGAGCACGTGAGCTTCAACGGCTTCGCGCGCAGCCTCGATATCGTGCATCACGGTCTCGCGTCGTTCGAGGGGCGGTTTCCGTTTTGTCAGGTGGTGGCCGGCGACGTCGATGTGATCGTCAGCCATCAGTGGGAAAACGCGCAGAACTATGTGTACTACGAGGCACTGTATGGCGGCTATCCGCTGATCCACAACTCGCATCTGATCGGCGCTTGCGGGTATCGCTATCACGACTTCGATTGCGAAGAGGGGGGTCGCGCGTTGCAACTCGCGTATGCGGAGCATGACGCGAATCTCGCTGCCTACCAGCGCACCGCGAATGCGTTCATTGCACAACTGGATCCCGAAAGCGATGCCAACGTCGGCAGCTATACCCAGGCGATCGCCGCGCTTTTCGAAAACAGTTAAAGCCCGTGTAAGGGCAGCATGCAGATAGCACCACGAGATTCAGCACCCTGTCGGTGCGAAACTGGAAATTTCAGATCATGAGCGGGTTGCGTATCGGCATCACCATCGGTTTGCATCAACCGAATGAAACGCTGTGGAATAACGGCATCAAACAGAACGCCGCGTTTCTTGCCGATGCATTGCGCCATTGTCCGAACGTGACGTCGGTGACGCTCGTCAATACGACCGCGGTGCCGATCACCCCCGCATTGCCGTGGGACCAGACGCGTTTTCCGACGCTGACGTTCGATGCCGCGAAAGATGCGCTCGACGTGCTGATCGAACTGGGCGGTCAGATCAACGCGGAACAGACCGACTATCTGAAGCAACGCGGCGTGCGGATCGTGTCGTATTGCTGCGGATTCGAATACATCCACGCGATGGAATCGGTGCTGTTCCGCAAGCCGGCGTGGGGCGGGAACCTGTTCGTCAATCAGCGCTACGACGATATCTGGATGATCCCGCAGGTCGACCATATCAGCCGCTCGTATTTCGAGGTGCTGCGCCGGCAAACCGCGCGTGTCGTGCCGTTCATCTGGAGTCCAATGTTTCTGGACGAGCGGGTCAGGAGCCTGCCGGGCGGTGGGATCTATCAGCCGCACGGCGGCGCGAAGCGGCTCTCCGTGATGGAGCCGAATATCAACGTCGTGAAGTTCTGTTTCTATCCGACGCTGATCGCGGAACTGGTGTACCGCCAGCGGGCGGATAGCGTCGCGCTGCTGCAGGTCACGAACGCAGAGAGTATCGCGCGTGAAAGCAAGGAATTCATCGCGCTGATGAACCAGCTCGATATCGTGCGTAATCAGAAGGCGGTATTCCTCGGACGACACGAAACGCCGGTGTTTCTGGCCGAGAACACGGACATCGTGATCTCGCATCAACTGGAAAACCCGCTCAATTACTTCTACCTGGAAGTATGTTGGCAGGGCTATCCGCTGGTGCACAACGCGTATCTGTGCGCGGACCTCGGTTACTACTATCGGGACAACGACGTCGAAGAAGGTGCGCGTCGGACCATCGAGGCGATGGACCGCCACGACGCGCATACGTCGTGGTACCGCGAGAAGCAGCGCACGGAGATCGCGCGCTACCTGCCGGATAACCGTCAGCTGGTTGCCACCTACGCGGCGCTGCTCGACGATCTGATCGCCCGAGCGCCGCGGTAGTCGTCGCGCACGACGCAAGAATCGAGGTGCCCGTGTGTCCGGCGCATCATGTCCCCGCATTCGCCGCGACGTGGCTCAGAACCCGAACACCCGCAGCGCGTTGTTGCCGCGGATCGCGTCGCATTGCTCCTTCGGCAAACGGGCGGTGTTGGCGAACGCGCCGCGAATGTCGTACACCTGGTGCGGCCAGTCGGTGCCGAACATCACGCGATCCGCACCGACCACCGATACGAGAAAGTCGAACGACGCCGGGCCGTACGTGATGCAGTCGTAGTAAATATGGCGCAGATAATCGATCGGCTTGCGCTTCATCTTGCGACGCTGCGGGATCTCGACCTCGTTGCCTTTTTCGAAGCGGCCGGCGAGGTAAGGCAACGCGCCGCCCGCATGCGACGCGATGATCTTCAGATTCGGATACTGATCGAAGAAGCCTTCGAAGATCATCCGCGTGATGGCGAGCGTCGTGTCGAACATGAAGCCGACTGCCCAGCTCAGATCGAACTTCGTCATGTCCATCAGATCGACGCCGGGAGGATCGGTCGGATGCACGAGCACCGGCAGCGCGCGACGGTCGATCTCGGCCCAGATCGGCGCGAACATCGGATCGGTGAGGCTGCGTCCCGCGATGTTCGCGAGGACCATCACACCGCTTGCGCCGTTATCGCAGGTGCGGCGCAATTCTTCGAGCGCCGCTTCGGGATACTCCCACGGCAACGACGTGAACCAGCGGATGCGTCCGGGATATTTGGCCTGCGCTTCGGCGAGCGTGTCATTCGATTCGCGCGCGGCGAGACAACTGGTTGCCTGATCGCCCCAGTACACGTTCGGGCAGGTCAGCGACACGACGGAAATATCGATGCCCGATTCATCCATCTGGCGAATCCGCATGTCGAAATCGAAGTGGCCTTTTTGCGGAATCACGACCGGCGTGTTGCCGCGAAACACTTCCTGCTGACCGTCGGGGCGCGTCTGGATGTTGTACGCACCGCCACGCTGCCGTAGCAGCTCGAGCCATTTGTGCGTGAAGATGTGCGTATGAACGTCAATCACAGGCATGCGGGATCTCCGAAAGAAAGAGTGATCGAATGAAGGCGCGGCGTGCGTCTTCAGTGGCGGGCGATCGATTCGAGCTACCGATCGATTCAGATCGCCCCTGCGGGTGAGGTGAAAACGGAGCTGGCTACTGGGCGGCGAATTCGTTCATCGGCGCCGCGCGGCGCTTCAGCATGAACGCACCGACCAGGCCGAGCGCGAAGAACACCGCGCAGAAATGTGCGGGCATCATGTTGTTGCCGCTCACGTGCAGCAGCCACGTGAGCACCATCGGCGAGAAGCCGCCGAAGACGGCTGCGCCGATGTTGTACGAGATCGCGAGGCCGGTCGAGCGGACTTCGGTCGGGAACAGGCCGGCGAGCGCGGTCGGAATCGGCGCGTTCGATGCGCTGATCAGCAGCGCGAAGCCGAGCTCGACCGTCATGATCGACGCGAACGACGGCGCGCTGACGATCCAGTAGTAAGCGGGGTATAGCACGACGAGAAACAGCACCAGCGCGACGCGAATCATGCGTTCGCCGCCGATGCGATCCGCCAGATGACCGAACAGCGGGATCGTCACCACGCGCAGCAGCACGCTTGCAAGCAGCACGGAAAACGGCAGCGTCATCGGCATGTGAAGGTTCTGCACCGCGTAGATCGGCAGATACGTGATGATCACGTAAGCCATCACGTTGAGCGCGGCGGACAGCGCTGTGGCGACGAACAGTTCGCGCGGATAGTGCGCGACGACCTGCGAGAACGGCACCTTCACACGCGGGCCCAGCTTCTGGAACGCCTCGGTTTCGGGCAGATTGCGGCGAATATAAAAGCCGACCGGGCCGATCAGCAGACCGAGCAGGAACGGAATGCGCCACGCCCACGACTCGAGCGCCTCGTGCGTGAACAGATGCGTGAGCGCGCTGCCCATCGCGACCGCGAGCGACGCGCCCAGGGCCTGCGCGAACATCTGCCAGCTGCCATACAGATTGCGCCGCGCTTTCGGTGCGTATTCGATCAACATCGCGGTCGCGGTGCCGAACTCGCCGCCGGCCGAGATGCCCTGCAACAGGCGCGCGCACAGCACGATCGCCGGTGCGATCAGGCCGATCTGGTGAAAGCCGGGGGTGAGTGCGATCATCGCGGCGGCGACCGTCATCATCGCGATGACGAGCGTGAGGCCGGCCTTGCGGCCTTTGCGGTCCGCGTACATGCCCAGCAGAATGCCGCCGAGCGGCCGCACCACGAAGCCCGCGCCAAACGTCGCGGTGGTGAGCATCAACGCGGCGTATTCGCTGTCGCTCGGGAAGAACTGCTTCGCGATGATGATCGACAGAAAGCCGAACACCACGAAGTCGTACCACTCGAGCACATTGCCGAGCGTCGACGCCATTGCGCCGACCCAGCGTTTGCGCGAATCGATTGCTGTCACGACTGTCTCCTGTCGTTTTTTGAACGGCTGTGTGCTGCGTAGGAAGGCAATGTAGGGTACTGTCCGCATGAAAACAATCGAACAAAATCAATGGCTCCATAAAGTAACTTTATGATTCAGCTTTCATGACTCCAACCATCAAGCAGTTGCGCGCGTTCGCGCTCGTCTGCCGCTTCGGCGTGCTGACGCGCGCGGCCGACGAAATGTTCATCACCCAGCCCGCGGTCAGCGTATTGATCCGGCAAATGGAAGAGGCGCTCGGCCTGCGTCTGTTCGACCGTACGTCGCGCTCGCTGCGGCCGACCGTGGCCGCGCACGAAATCCTGCCGACCGTCGAGCGGATGCTGCGCGATCTCGAGTCGATCCAGTCGAGCGTGAAGGAACTGGCCGGGCGCGAGCGCGGTCAGTTGCGCTTCGCGGCGACGCCGTCGATCGCGGCGGCGATCGTGCCGAAACTGCTCGCCGAATATCGCGCGCTGTACCCGAACATCGAGGTCTCGGTCGACGACGCCGCTCCCGATCGCCTGACCGCGTCGACGCTGACGGGCGACGTCGAGTTCGGCATCGGCACGATCAGCGAGCGGCCCGAAGGCATCACGCTGCAATGCCTCGCGCGCGACAACCTGTGCGCGATTTGCCGAAAGGATTCGTCGCTCGCGAAGAAGCGGCGCGTGAGCTGGAAGGATGCGCTGCAGTATCCGTGGATCGGCATCAAGTCGACGAGCGGCATCCGCAAGCTGATCGACGAAACACTGTTCACGCTCGGCGCGCGCAAAGCGGTCGAGTACGAGGTGTCTTATATGACGACTGGGCTCTCGATGGTGCAGGCCGGTCTCGGGATCGCGGTTTTTCCGGGCATTCTGCTCGGCTCGTTTCCGCATCGCGATCTGGTCGCGCGCAGGCTCGAAGCGCCGCTCGTCACGCGCGACGTGAATCTGATCCGACGCGCCGAGCATTCGCTGTCGCCGGCGGCCGAGTCTTTCATCGAGCTTTGGTACAAACGTATCGGCAAGCCGGCCGAGCTGTAGCGCGCCGCGGTTGCGCGCGACCTGTCGTACTGTATGAATATACAGTATCATGGCCGCAATGGACCGCACGTGCGGCGGCGTGCGAATCGGCGGAATGAATCAGCGAGGGGACGAGGCGCGATGCCTGAACAACTGTGGTTGCCCGGGCTCGAGGCGCCGGCCCCGCTCACCGACGGGCTCTTTTTCGCGGTTTATCCCGATGCCAACTCCGCAGCCGGTATGGCGAAGTTCGCACAGCAGGTCTGTGCGGAGGTGCATGGGCGCAGCCGCGTGCGCGGTAAGCCACTCGCGGCGAACCGCTTGCACGTGACGCTGAGGCATCTCGGCAATTTCGCGGGCGGCTTGCCGGCGGATGTGGTCGAGGCGGCGAAGCGGGCGGCCGCGGCGGTCAGCATGGCGCCGTTCACGGTCGAATTCGACGCGCTCGCCAGCTTTGCGAAAAGGCCGCGGCTCGGGCCGGCGGTGCTGGTCGGCGAGCACGGGGTGCGCGGGCTGCAGGCACTTCACGATGCGCTCGAAGCGGGCTTGCGGGAGGACGGCATCGAGCCTGACGCGCGCTTTACGCCGCACGTGACGCTGGCCTATGGGATGCCGTGGATCGAGCGCCGCCCGGCCGAGCCGGCGTGCTGGAATGTACGGGAGTTTGCGCTGATGCACAGCCTGCTTGGACGAACCCGGCATCTTGTCCTCGCGCGGTGGCCGTTGGTGGGGTAGAGCGGAGGGGCAGGGGACGCGCGTCGACCACGCGCGATGTCGGATTCGCCGCCGTTTCGTGAGGGAGCTGGTTAGAACCGCACGCTCGTCCCGCAACCTCCGGCATAGGCCCCGCCGCTCGCTGCGGCGCCGCCGCAAAAGACTCCGCATCCGGAAAGCAGCGCGGCCGCCGCAAGCGCGGCTAACACGGTGCGCACGCCGATGCGCCGCGACTCGCGCGGGCTCGTTTGCGGGGTCCGCGCGGCGCAGACCGGACCCGGATTCGCGACGGGAAAAGTACTGGAGTGGCCGATCGGATTGAATGGCATCGCGACATCGACGTCGATGGCAGGGACACACCCGCACGCCGCGCCGGCTAAATGCCGCGCGAGTTGGACGACTTGACGACTCACTCTAAGTCCACGCGGAAGCACGGTCAAATGCCGAACGACCGGCAAATCGGCGTTTTTATGCCGTCAAGTGAGCGCTGAACGCCCGTGCGCTCCCTGATAGAATGCTCGGGCCGCAACGTTGTGGATAGCAGATGAAATTGCTTGATGCGCTTGTCGAACAGCGTATTGCCGCCGCCGCCGCGCGCGGAGAGTTCGACGATTTACCTGGTGCGGGTGCGCCGCTACCCCTCGAAGACGATGCGTTGGTGCCGGAAGAGGTGCGCGTCGCCAACCGGATTCTGAAAAACGCGGGCTTCGTGCCGCCCGCCGTCGAGCAGCTTCGCGCGTTGCGCGACCTGCAAACGGAGCTGAATGCCGTGAGCGATCAGGCGACCCGTTGCCGTCTCCAGGCGCGCATGCTCGCGCTCGATATGGCGCTCGAATCGCTGCGCGGCGGCCCGATGGTCCTGCCGCGCGAATATTGCCGCCGCATCGCCGAGCGTCTGTCTGAGCGAGTGGGCAATGTCGACGTGGCCGGCGCGGGTTCGCAGTGAACGAGCCGCTCGTGTGTGCCGCCTCGACCGGCTTGACGGCGCAAGCCGAGGACGGCGAAAGATCCGCTGGTGCTAGCGTCGGCGCGGTCTGCGGGCCGACGGCGGATCATGCCGCGGCCGCTCCCGCCATCCCTTCCGTAACTCCCGAGCCTGCCATCACTTCCGAACGCGACCTGCGCTTCATGGCGCTTGCTCAGGCCGCCGCCGAGCAGGCGCGCGCAGCCGGCGAAGTGCCGGTCGGTGCGGTGCTCGTGCGTGGCGATGAAGTCATCGCGTCGGGCTTCAATCATCCAATCGGCGCGCACGATCCGTCCGCCCACGCCGAAATGGTCGCGCTGCGCGCCGCCGCGCAGTCGCTCGAAAACTACCGCCTGCCGGGTTGCGAGCTCTATGTGACGCTCGAGCCTTGCCTGATGTGTGCCGGCGCGATCATGCACGCGCGCATCGCACGTGTCGTGTTCGGCGCGCGCGATCCAAAAACCGGCGCGTGCGGCAGCGTGGTCGATGCGTTCGCGAATCCTCAGTTGAACCATCACACGATGGTCAGCGGCGGCGTCCTGGAAGCCGAATGCGGTGCCGCGCTCAGATCGTTTTTCGCCGAGCGGCGTCGGGCGAGCCGGGAAGCGCGCGCGGCGGCGCGGGGTGAAGCGGTTGAAGCGGTTGCACCGGGTGAAGCGGGTGAAACGGCTGCTGACAACGCCGCAAATAGCGCCACGAACACTGCCACACCCTCCAGCAGCGAACCGCCCCCAACCAAGCCGCTCTAAAACCACAACGCCCAACGGGTCTCGCCATGACCGCTCATCGCACCATCGAACTGATTGCGCCATCCGGCTATCCGCACGATCCGGAGGTGCTGCATCGCGCGTTGCATCGCCTGCGTACGCAGGGGCATCGTGTCGACGGCGAGGAGGCCGCGAAGCGCCGCTATCAGCGCTTCGCCGGCACTGACGGCGAGCGTGCGGCCGATCTGAACCGGCTCGCCGATCCCTCGCGCGAGTTGCCCGATGTCGTGCTGGCCGTGCGCGGCGGCTACGGCGCGGTGCGGATCCTGCACGGTCTCGACTACGAAGGGCTGCAGCGGCGGCTTGCCGATCAGCCGATCGCGCTGGTCGGTCACAGCGACTTCACCGCGATCCAACTGGCGCTGCTCGCGCGCGCCGGCTTGAAAACTTTCGGCGGCCCGATGCTGATGAGCGATTTCGGCGCCGAGGAACTCAGCGAATTCACGATGCGGCATTTCTGGTCGGCGTTGACGCAGCCGACCGTCACGGTCGCGAGCAACACCCCGCAAGCGCAGAGCGTCGACGTAACGGGCACGCTGTGGGGCGGCAATCTGGCGGTGGTGGCGTCGCTGGTCGGCACGCCGTATATGCCGCCGGTGCAGGGCGGCATCCTGTTCGTCGAGGACGTCAACGAGCAGCCGTTCCGCATCGAGCGGATGATCTATCAGCTGCACCTGGCCGGCATCCTCGCGCAGCAGAAGGCGCTCGTGCTCGGCGATTTCTCGGGCGGCAGACCTTACGACTACGACAACGGCTACGACCTGCACGCGATGGTCGAGCAAGTGCGCTCGACCATCGGCATTCCGGTCGTGACGGGGCTGCAGTTCGGGCACGTGCACAACATGGTGACGCTGCCGGTCGGCGCTAACGCGCATCTGGTCGCCGATGCGCATGGCTTCAGGCTGACGGCGTCGGGCTATCCGAGCCTTGCCTGAAGCGGCTCGGACGGGGCAGAGGCGGGCGCATCGGCCGCTTTTTTTCAACCCAGCAACGCAACTAACTGTCAGCGTTTGAACCCTCACCAGCTCTCACACCCGCCGCCAATGTCTTCAGTTTTTGTTGACAAAAACTGGCCGACAACAATCGGCGTGGCATCGACAAAACGGGGTAAGATTCCCGTCAGACGCCCATGCAGCTTGGCTTGCAGACTTTCTCTGACGCAACGCAGCACCGAAACTGTCGAAAATCGACGCAAAAATTGTTGACAATATTTGTGTCCGTCCTATGATGACCAACATACCGAGACGCCAATCATGTCCGACCTTGAATCCGCCGCGAACAGTTCGAAGCCCGAAGCAATCGCCGAGCGCATCCGCGCGGCGATCCTCGAGCACCGGCTGGCACCCGGGGCGAAACTCACCGAAGCTCAGCTCTGCGAAGTATTCGGTGTGAAACGCGGCCCGATCCGGCAGGCGCTGTCGCAGCTGGCGGGTGAGCGCCTCGTCGACCTCGAGCCGAATCGTGGCGCGTTCGTCGCGAGTCCGTCGTTGCAGGAAGTGCATGAGGTGTTCGAAATGCGCCGCATCATCGAGCTGGCCGTCGTCGAAAAGATCTGTAGCGGACACGGCATTCGGCGCCTGAAGAATATCGGCGGCATGATCGGCCGCGAACGCAAGGCGTTCGAAACGCGGGATTTTCCGGCATGGATCCGCTTGTCGGGCGAGTTTCATACGGAGCTCGCGAACCTGGCTGGCAACTCGGTGTTGTGCGATTGCCTGAACGGACTGGTCGCGCGTTCCACGCTGATCTCCGCGCTGTACGAGTCGCTCGGACGCAGCTCGTGCTCGTTCGAGGACCATGAAGCGATTCTCGCCGCGCTCGACGCCGGCGATGCGAAGCAGGCGGCGGCGCTGATGTCGCGCCATCTGCAAAGCGTCGAGTTGAAGATGCTGGAACGCCCCGCGCGCGGGGCGGCGGATCTGCATGAAGTATTCGGCGCGCTCGCGCCGAAAGAAACATCCACGTAGACAGCCGAAGCCGGCTCCACGCCAGGCTGAGGCAAGCGGCAAGCGAGCGCCCGTTGGTGGTGCGCGCCGCACTGAATTGAACTGAACCAATAGATGCACGGCAGGGCGGCCTCGCGTGAGCGCCGCCGGCCTGAACACGCACGTCCGTCGTGAGACGACGGAGTTTCGGGTAGCGACGCATCGCCGGAAATCCGCGGCGGCCGGCGATGCGACAACCACAAGTACTTCAGTACGGAGACACGCGCGGCACGGTCCGGGACCACGGAGCCGACTTCTTCGACCCAAGCGGGGCGGGAAGCGAGCAACTGGCATGACCGATGCAACGTCCGTCGATGCTTTTTCGACGGTCCCTATCCAAAGGAGGAATCATGGCTCAGTTCAGTGCAGCGCCAGGCAGTCACCCCATCACCAGCTATCCGGAGGGCACGGCTCAAGCCGATTCGTCGATGCCGGCCGGCTACAGCGAGCGGCTCTACAACGAGGACCTTGCGCCGCTGCACGCGCAGACCTGGAACGCGTACAACATCTTCGCGTTCTGGATGTCGGACGTGCATAGCGTCGGCGGCTATGTATTCGCGGGGAGTCTCTTCGCGCTCGGCCTGACGAGCTGGCAAGTGCTGGTGTCGCTGCTGATCGGCATCACGCTGGTGAACGTGCTGTGCAACCTGATCGCGAAGCCGAGCCAGATGAATGGCGTGCCGTACCCGGTCGCGTGCCGCGCGACCTTCGGTGTGCTCGGAGCGAATGTTCCCGCGGTGATCCGCGGCTTGATCGCGGTCGCGTGGTACGGCATCCAGACCTATCTGGCGTCGAGCGCGCTCGTGATCGTCGTGCTGAAGTTCGTGCCGCAACTGTTGCCCTATGCGGACGTGCATCGGCATGGTCTGCTCGGTCTGTCGACACTCGGCTGGGCCGGCTTCATGCTGCTGTGGGTACTGCAGGCGCTGGTGTTCTGGCACGGCATGGAGACCATCAAGAAGTTCATCGACTTCGCCGGGCCGGCCGTGTATGTGGTGATGTTCATTCTCGCCGGCTACATGGTGTATCGCGCAGGCTTGCACAACATCGGTATCAACCTGGGCGGCGTCAAATATCACGGCATGGAAGTGGTGCCGGTGATGATCACGGCGATCTCGCTGGTGGTGTCGTACTTCTCCGGACCGATGCTGAATTTCGGCGACTTCTCGCGCTACGGCAAGAGCTTTCGCAGCGTCAAGCGCGGCAACTTCTGGGGCCTGCCGGTCAACTTCCTCGCGTTCTCGCTGGTGACGGTGATCACGACGGCGGCCACGCTGCCGGTGTTCGGCGAACTGATTACGGACCCGGTCGAAACGGTGGGCCGCATCGACTATCCGATGGCGGTGATTCTCGGCGCGCTGACCTTCACGATCGCCACGATCGGCATCAACATCGTCGCTAACTTCGTGTCGCCGGCTTTCGACTTCTCGAACGTCGCGCCGCGTCTGATCAGCTGGCGCGCCGGCGGCATGCTCGCGGCGGTCGCGTCGATCTTCATCACGCCGTGGAACCTGTTCAACAATCCGGCCGTGATCCACTACACGCTCGACGTGCTCGGCAGCTTCATCGGACCTTTGTACGGCGTCCTGATCGTCGACTTCTACCTCGTCAAGCGCCAGAAGATCGTGCTCGACGATCTGTACACGGTCGCGCCGAGCGGTTCGTACTGGTATCGCAACGGCGTCAACTATCGGGCGGTGGCCGCGTTGCTGCCGGCCGCGCTGATCGCGGTGATCTGCGTGATGGTGCCGGGGCTCGACGGCTGCGCGAACTTCTCGTGGTTCATCGGCGCGGGACTCGCTGCGCTGTTTTACCGGATCCTCGCCCGCTGAGCTTCACGAAGCACCAGGTTTTCGCCGCTGCAACAACGAGTCGAACAGGAGTCGCCATGCGTATCAAACTGATCAATCCGAACACGACCCACCGCATGACCGAGGCGATGGGGCGCTGCGCGCGCGACGTCGCCGCGCCCGGCACCGAAGTGATCGCCGTCAATCCGACGATGGGCCCGCCGTCGATCGAGGGCTATTACGACGAAGCGCTCGCCACGCCGGGTCTGCTCGCCGAAGTCGCGGCGGGCGAACGGGAAGGCTGCGACGGCTACGTGATCGCGTGCTTCGGCGACCCCGGTCTCTATGCGGCGCGCGAGTTGGCGCGCGGCCCGGTGATCGGCATCGCCGAAGCGGCGATGCACGCGGCGAGCGTGCTCGCGCCGGGCTTTTCGGTCGTGACGACGCTCGCGCGCACCTGCGGCATGGCCTGGCATCTGGCCGAGCGCTACGGTATGAAGCGCTTCTGCCGCAACGTGCGGGCGACCGACGTCGCCGTGCTCGATCTCGACAAGCCGGGTTCGGCGGCGCGCCGCATCATCCTCGACGAATGCCGCCGCGCGCTCGACGAGGACGGCTCGGATGCGATCGTGCTCGGTTGTGCGGGCATGGCCGAGCTGTGCGCGGAGATCGAGGACGCACTCGGCGCGCCGGTGATCGAAGGCGTGACGGCGGCCGTCAAATGGACCGAGGCGCTGGTGGCGCTGCGTCTCGCGACGGCCAAGCGCGGCGACTACGCGCGCCCGCTCGCGAAGCGCTACGACGGCGCGCTCGCCTCGTTCAGCCCGGGCGCGGACGACTCCATCGCCGCGCAAGCCGAACGTAATCCGGCCACTCTGCGCGCCGCGCCGCGGGTAAACGCCGAGTCGGCGGACTCGCACATACACTCGGTGTAACACGCACTATCTGCCCCGCTGTATGGGCGCACCGGGGTGTTTTAGCTACACTGGTTCAACTCGGTGCGGCGGCTTCGGCTGCCGCTGAAGCCTCCGTCAAGCGTCTTCGTGAGCAAATCGCGCCGCCGCTGCCGAGGGGTTTCGAGCCGCGGCGGTCCTCAAGTCAATCATGCGGCCCGCCCGAGCTTCACGCGAATTCCTGGCCCCGTCACTACGCATCCGTCAAACCATGCCACTCGACCCGAACTACCCACGCGATCTGATCGGCTACGGCCGCCACCCGGTGCAGGCGAACTGGCCGGGCCGAGCGCGCGTCGCGGTGCAATTCGTCCTCAACTACGAAGAGGGCGGCGAAAACTGCGTGCTGCACGGCGATTCCGGTTCCGAGCAGTTCCTGTCGGAGATCGTGGGCGCGGCGTCGTATCCGGCGCGGCACATGAGCATGGAGTCGATCTACGAATACGGCTCGCGCGCGGGCGTGTGGCGCATCCTGCGCGAATTCGAAAAGCGCAAGCTGCCGCTGACGGTATTCGGCGTCGGCATGGCGATCGAACGGCATCCGGAAGTTGCGCGGGCGTTCGTCGAACTCGGGCATGAGATCGCTTGCCACGGCTATCGCTGGATTCACTATCAGGACATGTCGCCGGAGAAGGAAGCAGAGCACATGCGCCTCGGCATGCAGGCGATCGAGCGCGTGACCGGCGTGCGGCCGCTCGGCTGGTACACCGGCCGCGACAGTCCGAACACGCATCGGCTGGTCGCCGAATATGGCGGCTTCCTGTACGACTCCGATTACTACGGCGACGACCTGCCGTTCTGGATGGACGTCGAAGTATCGGGCGGCAAGAGCGTGCCGCAACTGATCGTGCCGTACACGCTCGACACCAACGACATGCGCTTCGCCACCCCGCAAGGCTTCAACACCGCGGACCACTTCTTCACCTACCTGCGCGACGCATTCGACGTGCTGTACGAAGAGGGCGACGAAGCGCCGAAGATGCTGTCGATCGGCATGCACTGCCGGCTGCTCGGGCGGCCGGGACGTTTTCGCGCGCTGCAGCGCTTTCTCGATCACATCGAGCAGCACGATCGCGTATGGGTGTCGCGGCGCGTCGATATCGCGCGGCACTGGCACGAAACTCATCCTTACCAACAAGACAACCGCGAGGCGGCGGCATGAAGGCGATGCAATACACCCTGGACCAACTCAACCGCATCTCGACCGACGCCTTCGTCGCGGCGCTGTCGGGCATCTTCGAGCACTCGCCGTGGGTCGCGGAGATTGCGGCGCAGGAGCGGCCGTTCGCGAGCATCGACGAGCTGCATCGCAGGATGTCGCAGATCGTCGAAACCTCGGGAGAAGACAGGCAGCTCGCGCTGATCAACGCGCACCCGGAGCTGGCCGGCAAGGCCGCCGTGCGCGGCGAGCTGACGGCGGAATCGACGCGCGAGCAAAGCGGCGCGGGCCTCGCGCAATGCACGCAGGAAGAGTTCGACAAGCTGCTGGCGCTCAACCACGCATATCGCGAGAAATTCGGCTTTCCGTTCATTCTCGCGGTGCGCGGCTATGACCGCCACGGCATCATCGCGAACTTCGAATCGCGCGTGAACAATAGCCGCACCGACGAAATGCGCGCGAGCCTCGATCAGATCTATCGCATTGCACGTTTCCGGCTCGACGACCTGATCAGCGCGTGACGCGCATCGCGTCACGCAGCGAGCCGCAACGTTTTTTTCGCACCAATCGATATCAAGGACGACAAAGATGGCACTTCCGATTCTCGACCCCAACGCACCGGAATTCACGCGCCGTTACGTGAATCTGGCGGACCCGCGTCTGGGCGCGCAGGCGCTCGAGGCCAGCGACGAATTCTTCGCGTCTAAAGACCGCATGCTGAATCCGGAACCGGCCGTCTTCATTCCGGGCAAGTACGACAACAACGGCAAATGGATGGACGGCTGGGAAACGCGCCGCAAGCGCACGACCGGCTACGACTGGTGCGTCGTCAAGCTCGCGCGGCCCGGCGTGATCAAGGGGCTCGACCTCGACACCAGCCATTTCACCGGCAACTTCCCGCCGGCGGCGTCGGTGGAAGCGGCGCGCGTGGTGGATGGCGAGCCGAACCAGGCGACGCAATGGACCGAGATCGTGCCGTCGACCACCCTGCAGGGCAATAGCCACCACTACCTCGAAGTCGGCGACGCGAATGCGTATACGCATCTGCGCGTGAACATCTATCCGGACGGCGGCATCGCGCGTCTGCGGGTGTACGGTCAGCCGCAGGTGGACTGGGCGACTGCGAGCCGCACCGAGCAGTTCGATCTCGCGGCGATGGAAAACGGCGCGTATCTGGTCGGCGCGAACAACCAGCACTTCGGCGCGGCCTCTACGCTGCTGATGCCGGGCCGCGGCGTGAACATGGGTGACGGTTGGGAAACGCGTCGTCGCCGCGAGCCGGGCAACGACTGGGCGATCATCGCGCTCGCGCAGCCGGGCGTGATCCGCAAGATCGAAGTCGACACCGCGCACTTCAAGGGCAATTATCCGGATCGCTGCTCGATCCAGGCCGCGTACGTGAAGGGCGGCACCGACAGCTCGCTGGTCACGCAGGCGATGTTCTGGCCGGTGCTGCTCGGCGAACAGAAGCTGCAGATGGACAAGCAGCATTTCTTCGAAAGCGAGATCGCGGCGCTCGGGCCCGTCACGCATGTGCGCTTCAACATCTATCCGGACGGCGGTGTGTCGCGTCTGCGTCTGTGGGGTACGCTCGAATGAAAACGCTCGCTATCGAACCGCTGACGAAAGAGGCGTTCGCCGCATTCGGCGACGTGATAGAACTCGAAGGCGCGAAGCAGATTCCGATCAACCTCGGCACGACGATCCGTTATCACGACCTCGCGAAAGTCGACGTGACCGACGAGCACGGCCGCACGCTGGTCAATCTGTTTCGTGGTCAGCCGCGCACGCTGCCGTTCGAAGTGAAGATGCTGGAGCGTCATCCGCTCGGCAGTCAGGCGTTCGTGCCGCTGAACGACAAGCCGTATCTGGTCGTCGTCGCGCCTGTGGGCGAGCTCGACGAGACGCAGATCCGCGCGTTCGTCACGAGCGGCTGGCAGGGCGTCAACTATGCGAAAGGCGTGTGGCACCATCCGCTGATCGCGTTGGGCGAGGTGAGCGACTTCATCGTCGTCGATCGTGGCGGGGAGGGGCTCAATCTGAACGAGCAGGATCTGGCGGAGTCGCTGTGGCTCACGGAAGATGCGTTGAGCGCGGTGGCGGTTTGACGGCAATCCAGCTGCCGGGCAACCGGTAGCGTTGTGGTTTTAAGAAAAAGCCCGCGGCGTGCGTTACGTCGCGGGCTTTTTTGCATCGCTGGCGATCACTTGCGCCTGCCAAGCAGCGGCGAATGCCCGATCACCTCCCTCGACCGCTCGGGCGGCTCGGGCGCCGAAAATCCCGCCGCTTCGATGGCCGGCTTGAGCCCCCTGAATTGCAGGCTCTTCTTTGGCGATCGCAACGAGGTCATGCCGTCGTCCCACGCGTGCAGCATCTGCTTGGCGACCGTGCGCCACTGCGGTTCGTTGCGCGCGGCTTCGATCAACTCGTGTCCGACGTCGACAGCCGAGTCGCACAGCGCTTCGACCATCTGCGCATATTGCCGCGGAGCGATGCCCATGCGCGTGTTGAAAAAGCGTTCGAGCGTCTTACCCGCTGCCCAGGTTTTGCGGCCGTCAACGGCCAGGCCCGGCGGATTGGCCGCGAAGCGCGGATAAGCCTGCGTCGTCACGACATCGTAGACGGGCGTGAACGCGACGTCGTCGACCGACGTATAGAACAATGCGACGTTCTTGGTGTGGCAGTCCGCATTACGCACGACGTAGTTGGTCAGCAGATGCCAGCCGAACTGCTGGAGCTGCACGCGCATGGTGTCGCGATCGAGCAGATACGCTCTCGCCGCGTTGAGCATTTTCTCGCTGGTCGAATTGTATTTTTCGTGCGGCGGCAAACCGAGCAGGCCGCACAGGTCTTCGACGCCGTACGCCGGCAGGCCTTCTGCGTCGACATCGAAGCGCTCGACGATCAGGGCCCGGCCATCGTCCGACATCTGCGTGCGCGCAACCGGCGCCACCCGCAGCCGCTCCAGCACCCGCATCGAATAGAACTCGTTGAAGCCGAGAAAGGGCGTGTTGTCGTCCGAGCCTTTGACGATGTGTCGGCTGGTTCGAATCGTCGGCTTGCCGAGCTGCAACGGTGTCGACGCGGAAGACGGCTGCGCTTCCGGCGCGATGAACTTCGGCACGACGCCCGAAATGGCCGCTCGTGCATATTCACGTACGAGCCGGGCGAAATGTTCGGCGGTGTTGTCGCCGTGCAGGATGTGCTGGACGTCGAGCGCCTGGAGCTCGGTCCCCGGCGCGACACCTTCGGGCGTGACGGTGACCCGGCCGATTCCCATCGAACCGACGACGGCGAGCAGTGACAGATCGGTTCCGTCGAGCAAGGGCCCGAACTGCTCGCGGATCAGATTCAGCAGGTAGCCTTCGGGCAGGTTCTGCCGGAAAAACGGATGCAGGTCGCGCGGCCAGCGCCAGGCCTCTTCGCGCACCGGCATCGTCAGACTGACGAAGTCGGCCGCGCTCGCATCGCGGTTGTATTTGAGGACATAGTCGTCTCGCTCGCGAAACAGCGTGGCAACGTTCCTGCCTAGCACCTGAACGTCGAGCTTCATGGCTGCGCGTCCGGGCTGCGCTGCTCAGCGAGGATGTCTTCCAGCGTGCGACCATGTCCATGCGCGACGAACTTGAGGTCGTAGCCGGCAGCCTCGAGCAGGCGCACCAGCACGGAAACACTCATATCGTTCTTTGCGAGCGTCTCCATCCGCGCGACGGTCGTGCGAGCCACGCCCGCGCGGCGTGCAAGTTCTTCCTGCGAGAGTTTGCTGTCGCGTCGTACGGCTTTGAGCATGTCCGAGACATCGGCGAGGTTGGTCATTTGTAGCCCCAAGGCGTCACATTCGGCGAATATGACATTTATTGTAGCCCAAGAGGCACAGTAAGATTATTTGAATTTGTGCCTTTAGGGCTACATTTTGTGTGTTTTGGCCAGTTTTTGTAGCCTTAGGGCAGCAAAATGATCTGTCGATACCGCCGACTGCACCCGCCGCGATCCCCAAACGACAACGGGCTTGCCGCTCTCGCGACAAGCCCGCTTCCATTCCTGCCTCTACTTCGGCACCGGATCCGTGATCCGGAACGACGTCCTTACTTCGCCGCGCCGCCTTCGAACCACGCGGCGATCTTCATCCGCTCGTCGTCGGTCATGTGCGTGACGTTACCCAGCGGCATCGCCTTCAGCGTGACCGCCTGCTGATAAATGCGCTGCGCGTTCTGCGAGATTTCGTCGGGCGTATCCATCAGCACGCCGGCGGGCGCGCTGCCCATCATCGTCGGATGCGCGGAGTGGCAGGCCACGCAGCGCTGCTGCAGCACCGGCGCGATGTCGGCGACCTTCAGCGTCGGCGCGTTGGCGGCCTGCGCCGTCGGCACCACCGGACGCGGCATGGTCCACACGAGCGCCGTGCACATCAGCGCGACGCCGACGAGCGGCAGATACCACAACACCTGACCGCGATGGCGCATCACGAAGAACTGACGGATCAGCGCACCGGCCAGCATGATGACGACGAGCACCGCCCAGTTGTACGGATGCGTGTAGGTCATCGCGT
Source organism: Paraburkholderia sp. UYCP14C (assembly GCF_004197395.1). Classification (GTDB taxonomy): domain Bacteria; phylum Pseudomonadota; class Gammaproteobacteria; order Burkholderiales; family Burkholderiaceae; genus Paraburkholderia. Next base: position 29,662 of record NZ_SELS01000027.1, read on the forward strand.
AGTGGTTCGACAGCATCGCAAACACGACCGGCAGCGTGAAATACGTGTTGTGCACCGAGCGCTGCTTGCCGCGCTTGCCGTAGATCGGGTTCGGCGTGTCGCCCTTGAGCATCGCGTCGACCATCTTGCGCTGGCCGGGAATGATCACGAAGAACACGTTGGCCGACATGATCGTCGCGAGCATCGCGCCCATGATCAGATACGCCGCACGGCCCGCGAAGATATGGCAGGCGAGATACGCCGCGATCAGCACGTAGGCGCCGACGCAGACGCCGAGCAGCTTGTCGCGGGTGCCGAGAACGCGGCACAGCGAGTCGTAGACGATCCAGCCGGCCGCGAGGAAACCGATCGCGGACGCGACGGCGACCACCGGCCCCATGTCGAGCACGTTCTTGTCGATCAGGTAAGTGCTCGGCGAGAACAGATACAGCACGGTGAACAGACCGAAGCCGGACATCCAGGTCGTGTACGACGGCCACTTCGACCAGTGCAGGTCGTCGGGCATTTCGGGCGGCGCGACCGTGTACTTCTGCATGTTGTAGAAGCCGCCGCCGTGCACGTGCCACAGCTCGCCGAATACGCCTCGGCGGCGCTGGTTCGGATCGGTCGGCGGTTTCAGGCTATTGTCGAGCGCGACGAAATAGAACGATTCGCCGATCCATGCAATGGCGGCGATGACGTGGAACCAGCGAATCGCGAGGTTCAACCAGTCGGTGATAAAGCCTTCCATGAAACTCCTCCACTTCTGATTCGTTGTGCGCGCGATGACGGTCGATATCGCCGGTCATCGCGCCGACTGCGGGGTAAAAGACGCAGCGCGGGTTGTTATGGGTATCGCGGGGCATCCGCTGATTCATGCCGTGCAGCTGATCGCGTTTCGCGCATGTTCGCCGGTCGTGGCTCGTGTCTCCTCCGCGGGCCCGGCGAGCATCCGCCCAATGCGATCGGGCGCGGCTCGCATCCAGCCGGGCTAGCTGCCCCGATACGTGCTGTACGAAAACGGCGACACCAGCAGCGGCACGTGATAGTGCGCGCCAGCATCGGCGACGCCGAAGCGCAGCACGACGCGATCGACGAAGCGCGGCTCCGGCACCTTGGTGCCGAGCGACGCGAAGTAGTCGCCCGCGCCGAACACGAGCTCGTACTCGCCCGCGACGAGCGCGTCGCCTTCGAGCAGCGGCTCGTCGCAGCGGCCGTCGTGATTCGTGAGCGTGGTTTTGAGTGCGCGGCGCGTGTCTCCAGCGAGCGCGAAGAGTTCGACCTTGATGCCTGCGCCGGGACGGCCGTTCGCGGTGTCGAGCACGTGGGTAGTGAGCTTGCCCATTCGCAATTGTCCTTGTGTGAATGCGAGGTGTCGGCGGCGGCCCGATCCATTACGTTTGCGGCGGATCGAGGCTCCACGTCAGTGGCTACATACCCGTCGGCGAATTGAAGCGAGCGCCGTGGCAGCCATTGTAAAAAGGTTGCTCCGTCCCGAACGCGAGCGATAGGAAAGATAATAGTTCGCGCATGATGGACGGCCAATCGAAAGCCGCGCCGGCTCATCGGCCGATCGTACCGGCGCCAAAAATGCACCACTATATTGGCGGTGTGAACCCGGGTATCGCAACCACGCGGGTTGCCAGCCGGATTTTGGCTACCGAAGGTAAGCGCTGTGCGACGCGGCCGACGCGAACCCGATGCGGTTCGCGCAAGGCGGCGGCGCAAAAACACCCGTGCGAAGGCAGTCCTTTGCCACGGAAAACCCGAAGACGGCGATTCACGCTGGGTAACCGGGCCAACGGCGTTCAACGGAACGCGGCGGCACGGTGGCGTACCGCCGCATCGCGTTCGAACGGCTTTGCATGCAGGCAACCAGGCGGACAGACGAATGACGATGAACGAAGCACTGCAACAACCCGGTAAAACGATGCTCGTGAAGCACGCGGACGTGCTCGTCACGATGGATGGCGAGCGGCGCGAACTGCGCGACGCCGGGCTGTATATCGAGGACAACCGGATCGTCGCGGTCGGACCGACCGCGCAACTGCCGCAAACGGCCGACGAAGTACTCGACCTGCGCGGCCATCTGGTGATTCCGGGGCTCGTCAACACGCATCACCACATGTACCAGAGCCTCACGCGCGCGATTCCCGCCGCGCAGAACGCCGAGCTGTTCGGCTGGCTCACGAATCTGTACAAGGTATGGGCGAACCTGACGCCCGACATGATCGAAGTGTCGACGCTGACCGCGATGGCCGAGCTGTTGCTGTCGGGCTGCACGACCTCGAGCGACCATCTGTATATCTATCCGAACGGCAGCCGTCTCGACGACAGCATCGCCGCGGCGCGCCGCATCGGCATGCGCTTTCACGCGGCGCGCGGCAGCATGAGCGTGGGACAAAAAGGCGGCGGCCTGCCGCCCGATTCGGTGGTCGAGCGCGAGGCGGACATCCTGAAGGACACGCAGCGTCTGATCGAGACGTATCACGACGATGGGCGCTACGCGATGCTGCGCGTCGTGGTCGCGCCGTGCTCGCCGTTTTCGGTGAGCCGCGACCTGATGCGCGAATCGGCGGTGCTCGCGCGCCAGTACGGCGTGTCGCTGCACACGCATCTGGCGGAGAACGTCAACGACGTCGAGTACAGCCGCGAGAAGTTCGGCATGACGCCGGCCGAGTATGCGCACGATCTCGGCTGGGTCGGCCGCGACGTATGGCATGCGCACTGCGTGCAACTCGACGACGCGGGCATCGCGCTGTTCGCGCGCACCGGCACCGGCGTCGCGCACTGTCCGTGCTCGAACATGCGGCTCGCGTCGGGCATCGCGCCGGTCAAGCGCATGCGGCTCGCGGGCGTGCCGGTTGGGCTCGGCGTCGACGGCTCGGCGTCGAACGACGGTGCGCAGATGGTCGCCGAAGTGCGCCAGGCGCTGCTGCTGCAGCGCGTCGGTTTCGGGCCCGATGCGATGACCGCGCGCGAGGCGCTCGAAATTGCGACCGTGGGCGGCGCGCGCGTGCTCAATCGCGACGACATCGGCGCGCTCGCGCCCGGCATGGCCGCCGATTTCGTTTCGTTCGATCTGCACCAGCCGCACTTTGCCGGCGCGCTGCACGATCCGGTGGCGGCGCTGGTGTTCTGCGCGCCGTCGCAGGTCAGCTATAGCGTGATCGACGGCAAGGTGGTGGTGAAGGACGGGCAGTTGGCGACGCTCGAACTCGGGCCGGTGATCGAGCGCCATAACCGGCTCGCGCGGCAGCTTTACGATGCGGCGGCTTGAGCTTGAGCTTGAGCTTGCGCGGAAGGGGCGGCATCCGGGTGGTGATCCGCGGATGCCGCGAGTGCTCGGCACGTGAGCGGCGCCGCCAGTGCGATCGGCGCCGCGGCGTCAGGGCTTGTCGATCAACGTCCGGGTGGCCTCGCCGACCAGACCGCGCAGCCAGCGCACTTCGTCGGAGTAATGCACGCGTTCGTGCCACAGCTGGTAATACTGCATCGGCGGGAAGTCGAGCGGCGCGGGTACCACGGTCAGCGGCAGGAACTTCGCGTAGTAGTCGGCAAAGAGGCGCGTCGTCGTGAAGATCAGGTCGGATTTGATCAGCACGTAAGGCGCGAGATTGAAGTAGGGCAGCGTGACGACCACATGGCGCTTCAACCGCTCGCGCGCGAGATGCACGTCGATCGCGCCGCGCTGGCCGACCGAATACGGCGTCGGCGCGAGATGCGGCGCGTTCAGGTACTGGTCGAGCGTGAGCCCGCCGCGTTTGGCGAACGGATGCGTGTTGCTCATCAGGCAGACGATCTGATCGACGAACAGGTTCGACAGATGCAGCTGCTCGGGCGGCTCCGGCCAGTTGCCGACCACGATGTCGAGCTTGCCGTCCTCGAGCGCGAGTTCGTAGTCGAACGCGGGGCCGAGCGAATGGAATTCGAGCGTCGCGTTCGGCGCGGCCTGGCGGAACCGTTCGACGACCGTCGGCACGAACAGTACGTTCAGGTAGTCGGGACAGCCGATCCGGTAGCAGCGGATCGAGGTGGCCGGATCGAAGTTGTGCTGCTGGAACTTGATGCGCTCGATTTCACGCAGCGCGTTCTGCACCGGTTCGAGCAGGCGCAGGCCGTACTCGGTCGGCACCATGCCGGACTTGCCGCGCACCAGCAGCGGGTCGCCGGTGATGTCGCGCAGACGGCGCAGCGCCGCGCTGATCGCGGGTTGGGACTGGTTCAGTTTGACGGCGGCGCGCGTGACGCTGCGCTCCATCAGAAGGGTGTGCAACACGCGTAGCAGGTACGTGTCGATCGCCTCGCGTTGCTGACTCATGGACTCTCCGAAATATATGTGCTGGCTGATCGAACGAACGTGGGGGTATATGCGTTTTAATATGAACGAAAAGCTGCGTCAAGGGTGGCATACCCGCAGAGCTTGTAGTGGCGGGGGTTTGCGGGAATTTTGTCAACTCGACTGAGTGGGACGAATTAGGTATCGTCATCCGGTTGTGGTGACGGATCGCCCGTCGACAGGGCGGGCCGATGGTCCGCAACCCGGCGGCAACCCGGCGGCAAAAAAACAGGCGGCAAGCAGGCTGCAAGCACATGCCAGGCAGCGTCACGAACGCACTACGGAATCTCATGAGCGACACTCCACTTAGCGACGGCGCGCAACTCACCGCTCAGGCGGTGCCCCGGCTCGCACTCACGGGCATCACGAAGCAGTACCCGGCCGTGCGCGCCAACGACGACGTCACGCTGGTCGTCGCTCCCGGCGAAATTCACGCGGTGCTCGGCGAGAACGGCGCGGGCAAGAGCACGCTGATGAAGATCATCTACGGCGCGGTGCGACCCGACGCCGGCGAGATCCGTTGGGAAGGCGAGACGGTCGACATCGCGAGCCCGGCGGCCGCGCGCAAGCTCGGCGTCGGCATGGTGTTCCAGCACTTCTCGCTGTTCGAGACGCTGACGGTCGGCGAAAACATCGCGCTCGCGCTCGACGAGCCGTTCGATCTGAAGTCCCTGTCCAAACGCATTCGTGAGGTGTCGGCCGACTACGGGCTCGACATCGATCCGCAGCGGCACGTGCACAGCCTCACCGTCGGCGAGCGGCAGCGCGTCGAAATCGTGCGCTGCCTGCTGCAGAATCCGCGTCTCCTGATCATGGACGAACCGACCTCGGTGCTGACGCCGCAGGCGGTCCGCAAGCTCTTCACGACGCTGCGCCGGCTCGCGGCCGAAGGCTGCAGCATCCTGTACATCAGCCACAAGCTCGACGAAATCCAGGAGCTGTGCGACACCGCCACCGTGATGCGCGGCGGTCGCGTGACCGGCCATGTGACGCCGAAGAACGAGACGCATGCTTCCCTCGCGCAGTTGATGGTCGGTCATTCGCTGCCCGACTACACGCGGCGCGAGCACAAGCCGGGCGCGGTGCTGCTCGACGTCAGGCAGTTGTCGGTCGCGAGCGACGATCCGTTCGGCACCTCGTTGCGCGACGTGTCGTTCAGCGTGCACGCGGGCGAGATCTTCGGCATTGCCGGGGTGTCGGGCAACGGCCAGGCGGAACTGCTCGCGGCGCTGTCCGGTGAAAAGCGCGTTGAAAAACGCAGCCTGCCGGCCGACGCGATCACGATCTGCGGCAAGCCGGCCGCGCGCCTCGGCGCGGGCGGCCGGCGCGCGCTCGGCTTCGGCTTCGTGCCCGAGGAGCGGCTCGGCCGCGGCGCGGTGCCGGCGATGAGCCTCGCCGACAATGCGCTGCTGACCGCGCATCGGCAGGGCATGGTCAGCTCGGGCTGGATCAGGACGGACGCGATGCGCGCGTTCGCGAAGCGCTGCATCGACGCGTTCGACGTGCGCTGCGGCGGCTCCGACGCGCTCGCGCAAAGTCTGTCGGGCGGCAATCTGCAGAAATACATCATGGGTCGCGAGATTTTGCAGGCGCCGAAGGTGCTGGTGGTCGCGCAGCCGACGTGGGGCGTCGATGTCGGCGCGTCCGCGTTCATCCGTCAGCAACTGCTCGATCTGTCCGCGCGCGGCGTCGCGATTCTGGTGATCTCGGAGGAACTGGAAGAGCTGTTCGACATCTGCGATCGCATCGCGGTGCTCGCGGGCGGGCGGCTTTCACCGGTGCGGGCGACCGGTGCGACCAACGCCGAGGAAATCGGCCGCTGGATGGCGGGGCTGTTCGGCGACCGCGAGGGCTCGGCACCCGCGGCGGACCAGCCGGCGCATGCGTGATGCGAGGCTTGCGCCGCCTGCCACACTAACAAGCTCATCACGCAGCCGCTGCGGACCCTGAAGAACAGAACCCGAACAAACCCACGCTACCCATGATGCTTCCCTATCGACTCGAAGCCCGCACGACGCCCTCGCGCACGATGCAGCTCGCCGTGCCGCTGATCGCCGCGCTGCTGACGCTCGCGATCGGCTTCCTGATTTTCGGCCTGGTCGGCCGCGACCCGTTGCAGGCGATGCACGCGTTCTTCATCGAACCGCTGTCGAGCATCAACGGCTGGTCCGAGCTGCTGCTGAAGGCGTCGCCGTTGTGCCTGATCGGCCTTGGTCTCGCGATCGGTTATCGCGCGAACGTGTGGAACATCGGCGCCGAAGGGCAGATGCTGCTCGGCGGCATCGCGGCGAGCGGCGTCGCGATCTATTTCGATCAGGCGAGCGGCTGGTGGATCCTGCCGACCATGATGCTCGCCGGCATCCTCGGCGGCATGGCGTGGGCCGCGATTCCCGCGTTTCTGAAGAGCCGCTTCAATACCAACGAGATTCTCGTGAGCCTGATGCTCACGTACGTCGCGACGCAACTGCTGATCTACCTCGTCAGCGGCCCGTGGCGCGATCCGCAGGGCATGAACTTCCCGCTGTCGGAAATGTTCAGCGGCGACGCGCTGTTTCCGACGCTGTACGGCGACTGGCACTGGAAATTTTTGCGTGGCACGCGCCTGAACGCGTCCGTGTTCCTCACGCTGATCGCGATTCCGCTCGTCTGGCTGTTCATGCGCAAGAGCTTCGCGGGCTACCGGATGAACGTCGGCGGACTCGCGCCGCTGGCCGCGCGTTACGCGGGTTTCTCCGACAAGAAAACCATCTGGACCGCGCTGCTCGTCAGCGGCGGTCTCGCGGGCCTCGCCGGCATGGGCGAGATCGCCGGTCCGATCGGCCAGTTGCAGGCGACGTGGTCGCCGGGCTACGGCTTCACCGCGATCATCGTCGTGTTCGTCGGGCGCTTGCATCCGCTTGGCATCGTGCTCGCGAGTCTGCTGATGGCGCTGCTGTATCTGGGCGGCGAAGCGGTGCAGACCTCGATGCAATTGCCGCAGGCGCTGTCGGGCGTATTCCAGGGCCTGCTGCTGTTCTGCCTGCTCGGCGCCGACCTGTTCGTGAACTACCGCGTGCGGCGCCGCTCGGCCGTGGCAGTGGGTCATTAAGTTTGCCAATCCGCTCCTAGATTCGATATGGATATCCAGCAAGCCAGCGCGCTCACGTCGAGCGCGATCACCGCGTCGATCCCGCTGATGTTCGCGGGCGCCGGCGAACTCGTCGCCGAGAAATCGGGCGTCCTCAACCTCGGCGTGGAAGGGATGATGCTGATGGGCGCCGTCAGCGGCTACGCGGTCACGTCGATCACCGGCAGCCCGTGGCTCGGCGTGCTCGCCGCGATCGGCGCCGGTCTCGTGATGTCGCTGCTGTTCGCGTTCCTCACGCTGACGATGCTCGCCAACCAGGTCGCGACCGGTCTGTCGCTGACGATCTTCGGCATCGGTCTGTCCGCGTACGTCGGCAAGCCGTACACGTCGGCCGCGGTGCGCGCGACGATCGACACGTGGACGATTCCGGGCCTGTCGAAGATTCCGGTGCTCGGCCCGGCGCTGTTCACCCTCACGCCGCTCGATTACCTCGCGTTCCTGATGTTCGCGGTGATCGGCTGGTTCCTGTATCGCACGCGCGCGGGGCTCGTGCTGCGCTCGGTCGGCGAATCGCCGCAGGTCGCGCACTCGGTCGGCTTTCCGGTGGTCGGCGTGCGCTATGGCGCGGTCGCGTTCGGCGGCGGCATGGCGGGGCTCGCGGGCGGCTACTATTCGATCGTCAATCTGCACCTGTGGCAGGAGAACCTGACCTCGGGCCGCGGCTGGATCGCGCTCGCGCTCGTGGTGTTCGCGACGTGGCGGCCCGGGCGCCTTTTGATCGGCTCGCTGCTGTTCGGCGCGGTGACGGGGCTGCAGTTTTACGCGCAGGCGATCGGCGTGCCGGTGCCGACGCAGTTCCTCGCGATGCTGCCGTACGTCGCGACGATCGTCGTGCTCGCGCTGATCTCGCGCAATCCGAACACGATTCGCCTGAATGCGCCCGCGTCGCTCGGCAAGCCGTTTTTCTCGGCGGGTTGACGGCGACACGGGTTTTTTATCGATCCGCTCAATACTATTCGCTCATCACGACAGGGGATAAAACATGAAGAGAAGAAATCTGCTGACCGCTTTCGCGTGGGGCGCGGCGTCGCTCGCACTCGCCGCGCCGCTCGCGCAAACCGCGCAAGCCGCCGACGTGCCGGGCGTCGCGTTCGTCTATCTCGGCAATCCGGGCGATGCCGGCTGGACCTTCGCGCACGACCAGGGCTCGAAGGAAGCCGAAGCGAAGTTCGGCAACAGGATCAAGATCACGCGCGTCGAGAACGTGCCCGAATCGGCCGACTCCGAGCGCGTGTTCCGCGATCTCGCGAACAAGGGCAACAAGATCATCTTCGGCACGAGCTTCGGTTACCAGGACTTCCAGCTGAAGGTCGCGAAGGACTTCCCGGACACCGTGTTCCTGCACGCGACCGGTTACAAGAAGGCGCCGAACTTCGGCACCTACGACGTGCGCATGTATCAGGGCGCGTATCTGGCCGGCGTCGCCGCGGGCTACGTGACGAAGAGCAACACGCTCGGCTTCGTCGCGTCGGTGCCGATTCCGGAGGTGGTGCGCAACATCAACGCGTTCACGCTCGGCGCGCGCTCGGTGAATCCGAAGGTGCACACGAAGGTGATCTGGATCAACAGCTGGTTCGATCCGGGCAAGGAAAAGCAGGCCGCCGAAACGCTGATCGGCCAGGGCGCCGACGTGCTGCTGCAGAACACCGATTCGAGCGCGACGCTCGCGACCGCGTCGGAGAAGCACGTGCACGCGTTCGGCTGGGATTCGGACATGAAGAAGTTCGGTCCTGATGCGCATCTCGGCTCGGTGGTCGCGCACTGGGGCGTGTACTACAGCGCGGTGATCCAGCAGGTGCTCGACGGCAAGTGGAAGAACGATCCGGTGTGGTGGGGCATTCCGCAGAAGGCCGTCAACCTCGAGGACCTGAACACCTCGGTGATTCCGGCCGATGGGCAGAAGCAGGTCGCCGCCAGGCGCGACGAACTCGCGAGCGGCAAGCGCGACGTGTTCACGGGTCCGATCAAGGATCAGTCGGGCACGGTGAAGGTGCCCGACGGCAAGACGCTGACCGATGCGGAACTGCAGCGCCTGAACTGGTACGTGGAGGGTGTCGACGGGTCACTGCCGAAGTAAAGCGGGCCGTGACGCTCGCCCGTGGGGTCCGGCGCCGCGGGCAGCCTCCTGTTGAAAAAAAGCTGCGCCCAACCCGGCTTCGGGTTGGACGCAGCTTTTTTGTTTGCGGCTGCGCGCGATGGCGCGCAAGCGCATCGCGTAGCCGCCGCTCAGTCCTCGATGCGCAGGCCGACCTTCAGCGTGACCTGCCAGTACGCGACCTTGCCGTCCTCGATCTGGCCGCGCGTTTCCGTGACCTCGAACCAGTGCAGATTGCGCAGCGTCGCCGACGCTTTGGCAATCGCGGTGGTGATCGCGTCGTCGATCGATTTTTTCGACGAGCCGGTCAGTTCGATCTTCTTGTAAACGTGCTCTGACATGAGTGTTCTCCTTGGTGTGCGCCGCGGGTCGGTGAAACGCTGCTCGGAAACGCGCATGGAAAAAAGTATAGGCAACGGTTCGCGCTGTCTGAGAGGCATATGCGTGCTCGCCGACGTCCGCGCCAGCGTCATCGGCTGCGTGGCGGATCGGATGTCGCCGCCCGAACCATCGACGCCGCACGCCGCATGCCCGGTATCGCGGGAGCTCACCGCCCGGGGCGGCCGTTATCATGTGCACGCAACATAATCCCTGCAATCTGATAGCCGACGAGGTTCGAACGTGGAAACTGGTTTTTGCGGCCCCGGTCTGATGGGCGCGCCGATGATCCGGCACCTGTTGCGCGCGGGGCATACCGTGCATGTATGGAATCGCACGCGGGCCAAGGCCGAGGCCTTGCGGGCCGAGGGTGCGCACGTCGTCGATACGCCGCGTGAGCTGGCTGCGCGCTGCGACGCGGTGCTGCTGTGCGTCGCCGACGCGGCAGCGGTCGAACAGACCGTGTTCGGGCCGGGCGGGCTGCTCGATTGCGCTCCGGGGGGCGGCCGTCTGGCGGCGCAGCGGCTGCGCTGGATCGTCGATCATTCGAGCATTCCGCCCGCCGCGACGCGCGCGCTGGCGCGCCGCGTGGCGGATTTCGGCGAACCGGGCAACGCGGCCGGCGCAGCGGCGCACGAGCGTGCGACTTCGATAGGCTGGATCGACGCGCCGGTGTCGGGCGGCGTCGCCGGCGCCACGGCGGGCACGCTCGCGATCATGGCCGGCGGCGCGGCCAGCGATCTCGCCGCGGTGCGCCCCTTGCTCGACGCCTATGCCGCCCGCGTCACGCACATGGGCGAGGTCGGCGCGGGGCAAACCGCGAAGCTGTGCAATCAGGCGATCGTCACCGCGACCGTCGCCGCGATCGCCGAGGCGGTGAGCCTCGCGCAGCGCAGCGGCATCGACGCCGCGAAGCTGAGCGAGGCGCTCGCCGGCGGCTGGGCCGACTCGGTGCTGCTGCGGACCTTCGTGCCGCGCATGACGCAAAGCGGCCAGGCGCCGATCGGCGCGTTGCGCACGTTTCAGAAGGACGTCGACACGGTCGCGGCCACCGCCTACGAGACCGGCACGCCGATGCCGGTTGCGTCGACGGTCCAGCAATTGCTGCGACTGGGTGCCGCGATGGGGCTCGCCGATGCGGATTTTTCGGCCTTCATCGACATTTTGCAGACGCCGCGCGGCGGCTCGAACGGGTGAGGCGGGCCGCGCCGGACGAACTGTCGGGTTGAAATCTCTAAACCTGCTAAAATATTGGGTTTTTCGCCGATATCACATTCAAAGGGACGCGCCGTGCTGTCTACTGCCAATATCACCATGCAATTCGGGCCGAAGCCCCTCTTCGAGAACATTTCGGTCAAATTCGGGGAAGGGAACCGCTATGGCCTGATCGGTGCGAACGGCTGCGGTAAATCCACTTTCATGAAGATTCTCGGTTCGGATCTCGAGCCGAGCTCGGGCAACGTGATGCTCGAGCCGAACGTGCGTCTCGGCAAGCTGCGCCAGGACCAGTTCGCGTATGAAGACGTGCGCGTGCTCGACGTCGTGATGATGGGCCACACCGAAATGTGGGCCGCGATGACCGAGCGCGACGCGATCTACGCGAACCCCGAGGCGACCGACGACGACTACATGCACGCGGCCGAGCTCGAAGCGAAGTTCGCCGAGTACGACGGCTACACGGCCGAAGCGCGCGCGGGCGAACTGCTGCTCGGCATCGGCATCGCGATCGAAGACCACAACGGGCCGATGAGCAACGTGGCACCGGGCTGGAAGCTGCGCGTGCTGCTCGCGCAGGCGCTGTTCTCGAAGCCGGACGTGCTGCTGCTCGACGAGCCGACCAACAACCTGGACATCAACTCGATCCGTTGGCTGGAAGACGTGCTCAACCAGTACAACTCGACGATGATCATCATCTCGCACGACCGGCACTTCCTGAACCAGGTGTGCACGCACATGGCCGACATGGACTACGGCACGCTGAAGGTCTACCCGGGCAACTACGACGACTACATGCTCGCCAGCACCCAGGCGCGCGAGCGTCAGCAGGCCGCCAACGCGAAGGCGAAGGAGCGCGTGGCCGATCTGCAGGACTTCGTGCGCCGCTTCTCGGCGAACAAGTCGAAGGCACGCCAGGCCACCAGCCGTCTGAAGATGATCGACAAGATCAAGATCGAGGAATTCAAGCCGTCGTCGCGTCAGAACCCGTTCATCCGCTTCGAGTTCGAGAAGAAGCTGCACAACATCGCGGTGGTCGCCGAGAGCATTTCGAAGAAATACGAGCGCTCGATCTTCAATAACTTCAGCATCAGCGTGCAACCGGGCGAGCGTATTGCGATCATCGGCGAGAACGGCGCGGGCAAGACCACGCTGCTGCGCTCGCTGCTCGGCAACCTGCAACTCGATCACGGCAAGGTGAAGTGGGCGGAAAACGCCAACATCGGCTATATGCCGCAGGACACGTACGAAGAGTTCCCGGGCGACGTCACGCTGATGGACTGGATCGACCAGTACCGCAAGGAAGGCGACGACGAGCAGATGGTGCGCGGCACGCTCGGCCGCCTGCTGTTCAACGCGGACGACATCCGCAAGTCGGTCAAGGTGCTGTCGGGCGGCGAGAAGGGCCGCATGATCTGGGGCAAGCTGATGCTCGGCCGCCACAATGTGCTGCTGATGGACGAGCCGACCAACCACATGGACATGGAGTCGATCGAGTCGCTGCAGATCGCGCTGGACAAGTTCGAAGGCACGCTGATTTTCGTGTCGCACGACCGTGAGTTCGTCAGCGGCCTCGCGAACCGGATCATCGAAGTGAAGACCAACGGCACGCTGAACGACTTCGGCGGCAACTACGAGGACTTCCTGACGAGTCAGGGCGTGCAATAAGCGCCGGGTCGTACCCAAGACCCGATGTACCCAGATGGCCCACCCAGGTTCGTACCTTGGTGGGCTTTTTGTTGTACCCAGTTCAAACGCGATCCAGACGCCTACTCGATCACCTTGCGGACGAAGATGAGGTAAGCGCACGTGCACGACACGCCAAGCAGAATGATCCAAAGCGGCGCCAGAGCAATCAGGATTTGCAGGCAGGACATATCGGTTCCCCATTTCTTTAGCTGATGGGGTCACTCTACCGACCCGGCCGAACGCATACCTGAGACGGGCTGTCGCACTGAGGGGTGGATCGGTTGATCTGCGTCAAGGCACCGCGAACAGCGATCGATGCCGGCTAAAACTAGCGACTATCGCCGGTTCAGCGCAAGCCGTCGAATCACTTCGTCCAGCTTGCCCATCGGGCGAGCCTTCCGTTGAATCGTTCCGTTTGCAGGCCTCCCCGCTCTCGCCGTAGGGTGCCTCACGAGTTCGTGCGGTGGGTCCATCGCGTGACTTCGCAACGCGCTTTCCGCTTCCCGGCCAAGCGCAACGAATCTCACGGATCGAGGGAATAGACTGATGAAGTCGGTCAGAATCTGGCCGGTCTCAAGTAGTTCGTGAGTCGACGGGCGGCGGTTGCTCTGGGCATCTTCGTGCGCGAACGGATGAAACGGGAACGCATTCCAAAGCGCAAACTCCGTCGGTCCGAATCCATTGGCGAGCATCGTCTGCCAGACGATTGACGCGGTTCTCTCATAGACACCGTATTCGCGGTCCGTCGTACGAGACAGCGCAGTTACGCAACTGGTGCGGGTTGCCGGACCCGGGAGGTAGTCCGGAAGCGAGCCGCGGTCCGGTCTCATGACGACGTCGTTGAGCTTTGCATCGTGGCCGAGCAGAATCCGCTCGGAGGTCATCGCGATGCCTGTGAAACGCCCGCCACGGCAGCTCAACGCTTCCGCAATCAGGATCACCTTAACGCTCGTCCGGCGGGCTTGCAGGTAGGCCGTAAGCTGTCTCTGGCGAATCAGCGGCGCATCGACGCCGGGCTGATCGCGCTCATCGGTCTCGGACCATGGATTGAACACGTTGGGCATTCGGCGCCATTCTGCGACGCGCTGAACGAAGTCCTTGGCGGTGGGCATGGCGCCGAAGTTTTCGGAAGCGTTTTCGGAATCCCGGCATTCCTGGTGGTGGCGGGCGCCATCAACCCGCGATGCGCGTAACGAACAGACTCACACCTTGTCGTTCTGAAATCGCATCGCCGTGCCTTCCTGTTCGATCCGGACCCAGATCGCGCGCTTTTCCTCGTCGCTGAGGAACACCCAGTTCGACACTTCGGTCGCGGTGCGGCCGCAGCCTTTGCAGACCTCGTCGAAGAGCGTGGAGCACACGCCGATGCACGGGCTATCGGGAAGATCGTGGAGATTCGAAGTCATCGGAAACCTTGGGGCGGGGGGAGGCAAAGTCCCGCTATGTTAACCGATGCGCGACGCGCGCCTTGTACGCGGCGCTCGGCGTCATGCGAAGTTCACGATAGCCGCGCCGACGTCTGTGGCTGCCGTCATGCCCCAGTCGCCAGTTGCCATAACAGCGCGGCATTGAGCGCAACGATGAAGGCCGCCGACAGCCACGACAGCATGAGCGGCACACCGTGCACGCGCCAGCCGCGCATCAGCGTTGCATCGGACGCGCAGCGGATCAGCGGCACGACCGCGAGCGGCAATTGCAGGCTCAGCACGACCTGGCTCGCGACCAGCAACTGATTCGAGCCATGCTGGCCGAACATGCCCACCGCGAGCAGGGCCGGCCCGATCGCGAGCGCACGCGTGAGCAGCGCGCGTTTCCAGCGCGGCAACCGCAGCCGCAGGAAGCCCTCCATCACGGTCTGACCGGCCAGCGTGCCGGTGACGGTCGCGCTGAGTCCGCACGCGAGCAGCGCCGCCGCGAACAGGATGCCGGCCCAGCGGCTGCCGACGAGCGGCGCGATCAGCCGATGCGCATCGGCCAGATCGGTGACGTCGCGATGGCCGCTCGCATAGAACACCGCGGCCGCCACGATCAGCAGCGCCGCGTTGATCACGAACGCGAAAGCAAGCGAGCCGAAGGTATCGATATTGACCACATGCAGCGCGGCCTTGATCTGCGCGTCGCTGCTGTCGGGCGCGTGATGCTTGACGAGTGCCGAATGCAGATACAGGTTGTGCGGCATGACCGTCGCGCCGACGATGCCCGCCGCAAGCCACAGCATGCCCGCGCTTCTGATCAGCTCCAGACTCGGCGCGGTGCCGGCCAGCGCCGCGTGCCAGTCGGGCCGCGCGAGCGCGAGCTGCACGACGAAGCACAGCCCGACGAAGCCGATCAGCGCGGCGATCACGGCCTCGAGCCTACGGCCGCCTTTCTGCTGAAGCGCGAGCAGCGCGAACGTGCAGACCGCCGACATCAGCACGCCGACCGTCAGCGACACGCCGAGCAGCAACTGCAGCGCGACCGCACTGCCGACCACCTCGGCCACGTCGCAAGCGATGATCGCGACTTCGCTCGTCAGCCACAGGAACAGCGTTGCGCGCCGGCCATTGCGCTCGCGGCACAGCTGCGCAAGATCGCGCCCGGTCACGACGCCGAGGCGCGACGACAGCCATTGCATCAGCATGCCCATCAGGCTCGACAGCAGCACGATGCCGAGCAGGCGATAGCCGTAGCCCGCGCCGGCGCCGAGCGCGGTCGCCCAGTTGCCCGGATCGATATAGCCGACCGCGATCAGCGCGCCGGCGCCGAGGTACGAGAACCAGTGCGCCGGACGCGTCGGCTCGCCCGGCAGACGCCGACGCCGGTTGGGACGCATCGCGAAAGGATTGGTGTTCATCGTGCCGGAGCTTCCGGGAAACGCATCCTGTTGCAAGGCACATGCCCATTGCACGCGCGCAGCGGTTGGCGGCCCGTCGCGCGACGGCGTCGCGCAACACGCATCAAGAGACCATGATAGGAGCATTCGAGCCGTCGTGTCGGCGCCGCGGAACATGAAAGGTGCGCCGCATACCACCGCGGCCGTGCACCGGCAAGCACCGTAGGGCACCCGCGTGGGCCAGAGCCGCGCACCGCCCAGGTGCGAGCCGACGCCGACCTGACAAGCAGATAACAGCGACGCGACGAAACCCCTGCGGCCTGTACACAGCGCGAATAAAGCACGGCCGCGGGCCGCGTATTTTTCGGTGGACACGCGCCGATAACCCGTTAAAATTGCGCCCATTTTGCAAGGGTGCGGCCAGAGCCTGTACCGTTTGCGCGACAGCTCCGGGTTTTTTTTGGAGCGGGCAATAATTGGTGGTAGTTTTCGGGGTTTTCAGGGGGCCGTGCGCGCGAGGGCGCGGCTTGAGTGACGACGGGATCGGAGAACGGGATGAACAAACGGATAGTGGGGCATGTGGCGGCGCTGGTCTTGTGCGCGGCGCCGTGGTTGACGGCCGCTGCGAAGGATACGCAGCTCAACGTGTATAACTGGTCCGACTACATCGCGAAGGACACGATCCCTAACTTCACCAAGCAGACCGGCGTCCAGGTCAAGTACGACAACTACGACAGCGACGACACGCTGCAGGCGAAGCTGCTTACCGGCAATTCGGGCTACGACATCGTCGTGCCGACCAGCAACTATGCGGGCAAGCAGATCGCCGCGGGCATCTTCGCGCCGCTCGACAAATCGAAGCTGCCGAACCTGAAATACCTCGACCCGTCGCTGATGGCGCTCGTCGCCGGCGCCGATCCGGGCAACAAGTACGTGGTGCCCTGGGCGTACGGCACGACCGGCCTCGGCTACAACGTGACGAAGGTCCAGCAGATCCTCGGCAAGGACGTGCCGCTCGACAACTGGGACATCCTGTTCAAGCCGGAAAACATCTCGAAGCTGAAGGCCTGCGGCGTGTCGGTGCTCGACGCGCCGGACCAGATGTTCGCGGCCGCGCTGCACTACATGGGCAAGGATCCGATGAGCACGAACCCGGCCGACTATCGCGCCGCGCTCGAGATGATGAAGAAAATCCGCCCGTACATCACGCAGTTCAATTCGTCGGGCTATATCAACGACCTGGTCGGCGGCGACGTCTGCTTCGCGTACGGCTGGTCGGGCGACGTCGTGATCGCCAAGCATCGCGCGCTCGAAGCGAAGAAGCCGTACAAGATCGAGTACTTCGTGCCGAAGGGCGGCGCGCCGGTGTGGTTCGACGTGATGGCGATTCCGAAGGACGCGAAGCACAAGGAAGCCGCGCTCGAATGGATCAACTACATCGAGACGCCGCAGGTGCACGCCGCGATCACCAACGCCGTGTACTACCCGAGCGTCAACATGGAAGCGCGCAAGTACGTCGACAAGGACGTCGCGAACGATCCGGCCGTCTACCCGTCGCCGGAAACCATCAAGACGCTGTTCCTGCTGAAGCCGCTGCCGCAGGAAATCCAGCGGCTGCAAACGCGGCTGTGGACCGAGTTCAAGTCCGGCCGCTAAGCGCGGCAACAAACAGATAAGCAGCCTATGAAGCCCTCGGTGTTCACCGGGGGCTTTGTTCGTCAAACGCCGGAGTGAAGCAGCATTATGATGAGTAGTGACCAGCCGGGCGCGCTGGCCGGGACGGCCGTGCCGTCGACGGGCCCGAATGCCGTTACCGACGACGCAGCGGAACAGTTCATCCAGATCGTCGACGTCGTGAAGAAGTTCGGCGAGACCGTCGCGG
Source organism: Paraburkholderia sp. UYCP14C (assembly GCF_004197395.1). Lineage (GTDB taxonomy): Bacteria > Pseudomonadota > Gammaproteobacteria > Burkholderiales > Burkholderiaceae > Paraburkholderia. Next base: position 47,178 of record NZ_SELS01000027.1, read on the forward strand.
TCAAAGGTGTCAACCTGACGGTGAAAAAGGGCGAGCTGTTCGCGCTGCTCGGCAGCTCGGGCTGCGGCAAGTCCACCCTGCTGCGCATGATGGCCGGGCTCGAAACCGTGACGTCAGGCAAGATCCTGATCGATGGCGAAGACCTCGCGCAACTGCCGCCGTATCGCCGGCCGGTCAACATGATGTTCCAGTCGTACGCGCTGTTTCCGCACATGACCGTCGAGGCGAACGTCGCGTTCGGCCTGAAGCAGGAAGGCGTGCCGAAGGCCGAGCTGAAAGACCGCGTGCACAACGCGCTCGAACTCGTGCAGATGGGCCGCTTCGCGAAGCGCAAGCCGCATCAGCTGTCGGGCGGGCAGCAGCAGCGCGTCGCGCTCGCGCGTTCGCTCGTCAAGCGGCCGAAGCTGCTGCTGCTCGACGAACCGATGTCGGCGCTCGACAAGCAGATCCGCCAGCGCACGCAGATCGAGCTCGTCAACATTCTCGACCAGGTCGGCGTCACCTGCATGATGGTCACGCACGATCAGGAAGAAGCGATGACGATGGCCAACCGCCTCGCCGTGATGAGCGAAGGCCAGATCGTGCAGCTCGGCACGCCGCATGAAGTCTACGAGTATCCGAACAGCCGTTTCTCGGCGGAGTTCATCGGCTCGACCAATCTGTTCGAAGGTCACACGATCGAGGACGAACCCGATCACGTGTTCATCGAAACGCCGGATCTGCCGTGCCATCTGCACGTCAATCACGGCATCACCGGTCCGCTCGGCATGCCGGTGACGATCTCGGTGCGGCCCGAGCGCATCGCGCTCACGCGCAAGCCGCCCGAGGGCGCGTACAACTGGGGCCGGGGCGTCGTCACGAATATCGCGTACATGGGCGGCTATTCGCTGTATCACGTGAAGCTCGACGGCGGCAAGACCGTGATCGCGAACGTGACGAGCCTCGCGCTCACCGAGATCGATCCGCCGTCCTGGGGCGATGAAGTCTACGTGCGCTGGAGCGCATCGGCCGGCGTGGTGCTGACGTCATGAAAGATGCGCTTTCCTCGTTTTTCGCATGGCCGGTGCGGCGACTGAAGCTCACGGGCCGCACCGCGGTGGTGGCAGGGCCGTTCGTCTGGCTGCTGCTGTTTTTCCTCGTGCCGTTCCTGCTGGTCGTGAAGATCAGCTTCGCCGATTCGCAGCTCGGCATTCCGCCGTACACACAGCTCGTCAACTTCGCGGAAGGCGCGCTGCACATCACGCTCGATCTGTCGCACTACGCGTTTCTGCTGACCGACAGTCTGTACTTCGCGACCTATGTGAATTCGGTCGTGGTCGCGGCGATTTCGACCGTGCTGTGTCTGCTGATCGGCTATCCGATGGCGTACTACATCGCGCGCTCGAATCCGGCCACCCGCAATCTGCTGATGATGGCCGTGATGCTGCCGTTCTGGACCTCGTTCCTGATCCGCGTGTACGCGTGGATCGGCATTCTGAAGAACAACGGGCTGCTGAATAACTTCCTGATGTCGATCGGGCTGATCCATTCGCCGATCGAGCTGTATCACACGAACACGGCGGTCTATATCGGCATGGTCTATTCGTATCTGCCGTTTCTCGTGATGCCGCTTTACGCGCACCTCGTGAAAATGGACCTGACCTTGCTCGAAGCCGCTTACGACCTCGGCGCGAAGCCGTGGAAGGCGTTCTGGCAGATCACGCTGCCGCTGTCGAAGAACGGCATCATCGCGGGCTGCCTGCTGGTGTTCATTCCGGCGGTCGGCGAGTACGTGATTCCTGAGCTGCTCGGCGGCGCGAATACGCTGATGATCGGCCGCGTGATGTGGAATGAGTTCTTCGACAACGCCGACTGGCCGATGGCGTCCGCCGTCACGTGCGCGATGGTGTTGCTGCTGCTGGTGCCGATGGCGCTGTTCCAGCACTCGCAGGCGAAGGCATTGGAGGAGGGCCGCCAATGAAGCCGAATCGCATGCTGCAGCTGATCGCTCTGGGCATCGGCTTTCTGTTTCTGTATATCCCGATCGTCAGCCTCGTCGTGTATTCGTTCAACGAATCGCAGCTGGTCACCGTGTGGACGCGCTTTTCGACGCGCTGGTATGCGGCGCTGTTGCAGGACGACGAGCTCATCACGTCGGCGTGGTTGTCGCTGCGTATCGGCCTGCTGACGGCGTTCGCGTCGGTGATCATCGGCACGTGGGCCGGTTTCGTGCTCGCGCGCATGGGGCGCTTTCGCGGCTTCACGCTGTACACAGGCATGATCAACGCGCCGCTGGTAATCCCTGAAGTGATTCAGGGCATCTCGCTGTTGCTGCTGTTCATCGAAATGGCACGCTGGATCGGCTGGCCGGCCGAACGCGGCATCTTCACGATCTGGATCGGCCACGTGATGCTGTGTATTTCGTACGTCGCGATCATCGTGCAGTCGCGCGTGCGGGAGCTGCATCCGTCGCTCGAGGAAGCCGCGCTCGACCTCGGCGCGACACCGCTGCGGGTGTTCTTCTTCGTCACGCTGCCGCTGATTTCGCAGGCGCTGGTGTCGGGCTGGCTGCTGTCGTTCACGCTGTCGATCGACGATCTGGTGCTGTCCGCGTTTCTGTCGGGGCCTGGCTCGACGACCTTGCCGCTGGTCGTGTTCTCGCGCGTGCGTCTCGGTTTGAATCCGGAGATGAACGCGCTCGCGACGCTGTTCATCGCGGTCGTCACGGTCGGCGTCGTCGCGGCGAACTTCTTCATGCAGCGCGCGGAGCGCAAGCGGGCCGTGATGGCGGTTTGAGTTCACGCGACGGACCATGGCCATGATCGAGTCCCTTCTCCAGGTGCTGGACTGGGAGCCGCTTTACCGGCTGTGGGAGCTGATCGTGCTCATCCTGAAGTTTCTGTGGGATCTGTTGCTGTTACTGGGCGGCGGCGGGCGGTAACTGAATGCGCCGGCCCCACGCGCGGGCCGGCGGCTCGCAGTCGTTCGCTCAGGTGGTTCGCTGGCGCGCCTGAGCGCTCGTGGGTCCGTGGGCCGGGACGGGCGTTGCCAGAAACTCGCGCAGATCGGCCAGCACGCGCTCGGGCGCTTCTTCCATCGGAATATGGCCAAGCTCCGCATACATGACCGATTTCGCACCCGGTATGCGGCTCGCGAATTCGGCCGCATGCGCGGTCGGAATCCAGCGGTCTTTCGCGCCCCATAGCACGAGCGTGGGCACGTCGAGCGTTGTCAGCGCGTCGGTATCCAGATGGTTGAAATCGAGCGTCGGCACCATTTTGCCGATCGCGGTGCGCGTGTCTTCGCCCTGGAAGAACTCGACGTAGCGGCGCAGCGTCAGCGCGTCGATCTTGCGCGGATCGCCGTACACGTCGCGCACCGCGCTCCGGACGATCGCGTCCGGCAGACACCACGGCGAACTCGCGCGCACGAGCGCGCTGTTGAAAAGGTCGATGTAGATCGGCAGCTTCATCGGAAAACCGGCCGAATCGATCAGCACGAGCCGCTCGACCGCGCCGCGATGACGCAGCGCGTAATCCCACGAGATCAAACCGCCGAGCGAATTGCCGATCAGCGTCGCGCGTTCGATGCCGAGCGCCTGCAGGAACGTATCGATGAACCGGCGGTAGGTCGGCAGGTTCATCGTTTCGATCGCACCGCTCGCCGAGCGTAGTGGCCCGGTTACGCCGAACGGCGGCAGATCGAGGCGGATCACGCGGTGCTCGCGCTTCAGCTCATCGGCGACGCGATTCCAGGTATGCAGCGACGACGCGAAGCCGTGAATCATCACGATCGGATTGCCGTTGACCGCGCCTGGTCCCTCGTCGACGTAGTGCACGTCCGCGCCCATGATCTGCACGAATTGCGAGCCGCTTTGCGTATAGCGTCGTCGCAGATCGGTGCGCGACACGCTCGTGATGCCGAGGCGCGCCGCGAGCGAGCGGCGCGGCAACGGGGCGGTGGACGAAGATGAAGTGGAGTCGTTTGTTGTCACGTTATTTGCCTCCCTTTGTGGTTCAAAACATCGTGCCGAATCAACGTGCGAAGCGGTAATCCTGCGGCCGCACGCGCCGCGTACGCTTGCGAAAGCTGAACGTGAAGCCGGGCCAGATCGCGGTGACCTTGCCGCTGCGGGTCTGATACCAGCTGTGGCAGCCGCTCGTCCACACCGCGTGCTGCATGTCCTGCTGCAGACGTGCGTTGAAATCGCGCTGCACGTCGGCGCGCAAGGTCATCGTGCGCGCGTTCTGTTTGCGCAGCACGCGCAGGCAATCGCCGATGTAGCGCAACTGCGACTCGATCATGTAGATCATCGAGTTATGGCCGAGCCCGGTGTTCGGGCCGGCGATCATGAAGAAGTTCGGGAAGTTCGCGATGCTCGTGCCGAGATACGCTTCGGGGCCGTCGCTCAGCCATAGCGTGCTGAGGTCGGTGCCGTCGAGACCGGTCACTTCGAACGGCGCGCGCACGTCGTTGACCTGGAAACCCGTGCCGCAGATGATCGCGTCCGCGCGATGATGCACGCCATCTTCGGTCACGATGCCATCGGCGACGATCTCGCGAATGCCGCTCGTCACGACGTCGACATTGGGCTGACAGACGGCCGGGTAATAGTCGCTCGACAGCAGCACGCGCTTGCAGCCGAGCCGGTAGTTCGGCGTGAGCTTCGCGCGCAGCGCCGGGTCTTTCACGCGGCGCTCCAGATAACTGAGGCCGAACTTCATCGGCGTCTTCATCAGCTTCGGATTGACGACGAACGCGATCCCACGCGATTCGAGCTGCCAATAGATCGCATGACGGACGACGCGCTGCGTGAATGGCAGTGTGCGGAACAGCCACTGCGCGCGCGCGCCGATCGGCTTGTCACGCTTGGGCATCACCCACGGCGCGGTACGCTGGAACAGGTCCAGATGCGCGACGCGCGGCTGGATTTGCGGCACGAACTGGATCGCGCTCGCGCCGGTGCCGATCACCGCGACGCGTTTGCCGTCGAGCGGATAGGCGTGATCCCAGCGCGCCGAATGGAACAGCTTGCCTTCGAAACGTTCGATGCCGGCGATGCGCGGCAGCGCGGGACGCGACAGCGGACCGTTCGCTGCGATCAGCACGTCGGCCTCGATGGTTTCGTGCGCGCCGTTCGTGTCGAGTTCGACGAGCCAGATCTGCCGCGCTTCGTCGAAGCGCGCGGTGCTCACTTTCGCATTGCAGCGCACGTAGCGATCGACTCCGTATTTGCGCGCGCAGTGCTGCAGATACGCGAGAATTTCGGCCTGGCTGCTGAACGAGCGCGACCACGCCGGATTCGCCTCGAACGAAAACGAATAGAGATGCGACGGGACATCGCAGGCCGCGCCGGGGTAGGTATTGTCGCGCCACGTGCCGCCGATGCCGCTCGCGGCCTCATAGACCGTAAACGACGTGATACCCATCTGCTGCAGACGGATGGCCATGCCGATGCCGGCAAAGCCACTGCCGACGATCGCAATGCGCGGCGTGGTGGATGAAGCGGAAGGGGCAGGCGTCACGGCGGTCTCCGGGCGGGGCGAAAGCGGCGGGTGAAACGACAGTGGCTGCCGCGCGCTGGGTTCGCGCGGCGCGACAGCCGGCAGCGAAATCGCGCGTCTACACCTGCCTGCGCCAAGCTTAACGCGCAGGGTAGACAACTGTGCACATCGCGTCAAGATCGTTTAGAGTGCAGCTAATAAACGCGCATACCGCGCGATGATTGAACGCACGATGACCACCGTCTCCGAAGCAGCGTCCGTCGCCGGCGCGGAGTTGCCGCCCGGCAAGCGCAAGCTGATCGAAGCCGCGCTGCGGCTGACCGCCGGTGGGCGCAGTTTCGCGAGCCTCGGCTTGCGCGAGCTCGCGCGCGAGGCGGGGCTCAATCCGAACACGTTCTACCGCCATTTCAGCGCGCTCGACGAACTTGCGCGCGAAGCCGTCGCCTCGGTGAGCCGGCGGCTGCGGCCGATGCTGCGGCGTGAGCGCTGGCTCGCCGCGCACGACGAACCGCACAGCGTGCCGCGGCGCGCGTGCGTCGCGTTCTTCGCATTCGCGCTCGCGAACCGCGAGGCGTTCCTGAGCGCGCTGGCCGAATACCACGGCACGTCGCCGGCTTTGCGCGACGCGGTGCGTGCGAACCTGCACGAGGTATCGGCGGAAATGGCGGACGATGTCGTGCAGCTCGAACTGATGCCGCGACTCGCGCGCGAGACCGTCGACGAAGTCTGCACGCAGATCGTGCTGCAGCTGTTTCATCTATCCGCTGAATACATCGACGCGAACGACGCGCGCCGCGACGCGTTGATCGATTACGCGGAGCGTTTCATCGTGCGGCTGTTCGCGGGGGCGGTCGTACTCGCGCAGCAGGACGGCAGCCGGGCGGAGCCGGCGCGGGCGTGACCTGAACGAAGGCGGTGCACAAAACCGGCAAGCAAAAAAACAGGCTCCGCGAAGGAGCCTGTTTCTTATTAGACGCGCATCGATCGGGTTCGATCAGGTATCGGTCCAACCGGAATCGTCGCTGCTGCCCATGTCGATGCCGCCGCCGCTGCCGTCGTCGTTCCAGTCGTTCGAACCCTGACCGAAGTCGAGGCCGCCGGCGTTTGCACCGTCGTTGCCGCGCCGGCGCAGTTCGTCGGGGTCGACGAGCACGTCGCGCTCGACCACGCGGTCACGCCCGTGACTGAGCGCTTCGCCAAGCAGCACGCCGGTCAGCAGACCGCCCATGCCGCCGCCCATGCCACCGCCTTGCTGCACGATGACCTGCGGCTGCTGCTGCGGATAAGGCGGCTGCGGACTGCCGAAGCGCTCGGCCTCCTGCGCATACGCCGATTGCTGGCCGCTGCCCACGGACGCGGCGGTCGGATCGGGCCGGCCGTCGGCGCGCGCGCGCAGGCTCGCGAGGCGCTGCTCGAACTCGTCGAGCGCATAAGGCGGCAGCGGATTCTTGCCGTTCGACAGCGTTTCGACGGCGCCGCGCAGTTGCTCTTCGGTCGCTTCGACGTCTTTCTCGAGAAGTTCGTGACCCGGCGCGGTGGAGAGCTTCACGTCGAGCTTGATCGAACGCACCGTGTTGAGCATCTCGGTTGCGCGCTTCAATTGCGCGCGGCGATCCTCGTCGGCGCGCGTGTCTTCCTGGCTGCGCGCGCGGCGCAAGGTCCAGCGCAGCACGAGCGCGATCGCCGCGATCAGAACAATGATACCGATCCACATACCTACCCCCGGACCATGCCGTAGTTGCGCTTGCGACGCCATCGCCGACGGTTGCTGCACAGCAGGCGCATTCTGCTGAGCGAACGGATTCGTGGCGTGACGGGTGACGTTGCCGCCCGCGCTTTGCGCATCGCGGCGCAGGCGCGCTTCGGTTTGCGCGAAGCGACTCGGGTCGGTGAAGCGGATCTGCGGATCGAGCGTCTTCGCCTGTTGGATCTGCGCGAGCGCTTCGGCGGAACGACCTTCGCGATCGAGCACCTGAGCGTACAGATAGTGCGCGTGGGCGTTGTTCGGATGCGCTTGCAACACTTCGGTGAGGCCGGCGTCGGCCTGCTGCCAGTTGCCCTGCGACATCGCCGATTCGATTTGCTGAACGGTCGGCACCGCAAACGCCGCGGCCGACACGAGCAGCAGCGAAGCGAAGGCGGTTGCGAAAAGTTTTTTCATTTGCAGACCGGGCGGGGCGCGCCCGTCTCCATCAGTCGATTGCGGTGGCTGCCTGCGGCGGCCGGTATGCCGGTGCGTTCAGGAGCGAGCGCACCGGCATGTACTGCTACTGCTACTGCTGTTGTCATTGCTGTGCGTACTTGCCGTGAAGCGGCACACGCATCCGGCGCTTACTGCGCCGGCGTATTGAGCTGCTTTTTCAACGCTTCGAGCCGATCGTCGACGGACGGGCCGCGGTTCAGATCCGCGAGCTTGTCGTCGAGTGCCTTGCCGCTTTTCTCGTCGGCGGAGTTCAGACGTGCATCGGAACGCGCGTTCGACAGCGCGACCTTGTCTTCGAGCTTCTGGAAATCCTCGGACAGGTTCTTGCCGCCGATGCCGCCGAGTGCGGTGGCCGCGGTATCTTTCGCCTGCGCGATCTGCTGCTTGGCCTGCAGGATGTTCGAGCGCGCGTTCAGGTCGTTGCGGCGCGTGCGCATGTCGTCGATCTGGCTCTTCAGTTGCGCGACCGACGGCTCCAGCGAAGTCAGTTCTTTCGTCAGCGCATCGCGTTCGGCTTCGGCGGTGGCCTGCGCGCCGAGCGCCTCGCGCGCGAGCGCTTCGTCGCCGGACTGCAGCGCACGGCGGGCACCGTCTTCATACTTCTTCGCCTTGTCCGCGGCAACATCGCGCTTGCTTTGCTGGGTGGCGACCTGCGCCTGAATCTCGATCAGCGAGTTCTCGGCCTTGCCGATGCTGTCGTCGAGTTCGCGCACGATCTGGCGCGAGTCGCGCGACGGATCCTGCACCGAGTCGGCCGCATCGTTCAGAAGACCTTTGAGCGTGCGCGAAATGCTGTCAAAAAGCGACATGAAAACCTCCAGAGAATGTAAGCGGCGCCGACGATGCGTGCGCGCCTGGCTACCTTGAACTACTGCTACTTTACGCCGCCGCGCGCGATGCTGCGCAACGTTCGGACCGGAGTTCGGGGCGCACTGGCCAATTGCAATAGCGCGGTGCGTTTTTGTTGGGGCGCAATGCCGGGTCGAGGGTTGTCTGGATGATGTGAAGCCGCGATGGGCATGGACTTGACGGCGGATATTACACCATCGGCAGTCTTAAAGACGGCTTAAACGATGCGGCCTTCCGAAGGCTCGCACGTTGCCTTCAAAGCCACTGTTGGCGCGTGTGAGCGGGCGTTATCGAGCGGCATTTCATACGGGTGTCACCGATGTAACGATATGCAACGGGGACGCGTTGCATACCTTTGCCGGCTCGCTCGGATGCAGTGATCGCGGTTCGATGCGCGGTAATGTGCCGTGACGCGTTGCGTCACGCGAAACGGCCGCCTTCGGCGCTCGGGTCGCCGTGCGGTTCGTCGTCGTCGGGGGACTGGTCGTGGTGGCGGCGCTTGAGTGAGTTGCGCAGACGCGCCGACGCGCCGGGCAGCCGTTTCGACGCGGCGTTGTCGATTGCGTCCGCTTCCGCGTTTTCCGCGTTGTCGGCGGCTCGCGCTGCCGTCAGACGCGCGACGGCCTCGGCGGTGGCCGCGGCCTGTTCGTCCTGCTCTGCGGCAAGCGCGGCGGCGACGCCGGCGGGAAGCAGCGGCGCGGGAGAATCGGCGGCGCCGGCGGCGAGGGCGGGCCGACCGGCTTGCTGTAGCGCGGGCGAATCCACGGCATCCGGCGCGCCCGATGCGGGGTTAGCGGCAGCGCTTGACGCGGCGCCCGCCGTACCCGCACCGTCTTTCTCAGGCGCTTGCAGCGCCACCGGCACCGCGGCGCGCGCATAGCGCGTACCGCGCGCGACGCGCTGCAGCGCCGCGTTCAGCGCATCGGGCGCACGCGGCGCGCGCAGCCGGTCGACGATGCTCGCGGCCTTGACCTGTTCGCTGGTCGCGCCGAAGCTCAGCACCGCGCGCCGCATCAGTTCGCTCACGCTGATGCCCAGATCTTCCGCGGTCGCGGTGATCGCACGTTTCTGCGCGGTCGTGACGAATACGACGATGCGCTCGCTGGGCTTGGACATGATCGACTCGCAGTCTTGTTGGCATAGGCGGGTCGGCGCGTGCCTCCGGGTACGGTGTCGGAACCCGTCATCGGAGCTGCCGTTGGAACCGCCGTTGGGGTCCCCGTCGCGCGCATCGAGGGACGCGCGCGGGGTTCATCATATGACGAGTTGCGCCGCCACGGAACAAGCGCGGTGCGAAAATCCCGTGACATCAATGAGTTGTAGTGTTTGCGGCCGGTTTGTCCACAGCCCTTTCAACAGAAAATGTTGATAACCCCGCATAAACGGCGCGTCGCACGCAGGCCGCCACGTGCGCTGCGCGAAATTACAGACCCTTACCAGGAAAAGGCGGCTGGCGAAGGGAATTCTTACAAAAAAACTGCGTTGGACCACTGCCGATTTCTTTAAAATGCGCTGTTACGTTGCGCCGGACATGGTCCGAGGCGTGCCGTGCGGCCGGCCGGGGGCAAGGTCCGCAGGGCGGCGTACGTCCAGGCCACGATGTCGAACACGACCCATGCGCGCGCCGCGAGCGCGCGCAGACAGGCGCGCAGTTGCGGGCCCATTATTCCAGTCATGCCAATCATCAAACGACCGCATTCCTCGAACTCTCCGGCCGGTGAAGACCGGGACTCCCAACAACGCACCCCTGGACGCAACGCCGCTTCGCGCGACGCCGGCCGCGGCCGGCGTTCGATCGGCGCGTCGCTCGTGCTGTGGTTCGTCGGCCTGATCGCGACCATGGTCGTGGTCGGCGCGCTGATCGTCGGCTATGCGCTCGTCGTGATGGGGCCGCAGCTGCCGTCGCTCGACGCGCTGACCGACTATCGCCCGAAAGTGCCGCTGCGCGTCTATACCGCCGATCACGTGCTGATCGGCGAATTCGGCGAGGAGCGGCGCAGCCTCGTGCGCTTCCAGGACATCCCCGACCAGATGAAAAAAGCGGTGCTCGCGATCGAGGACTACCGCTTCTACGAACACGGCGGCGTCGACTTCCTCGGCATCCTGCGCGCCGGTTTCGCCGACCTCGCGCACGGCGGTGCATCGCAGGGCGCGAGCACGATCACGATGCAGGTCGCGCGCAACTTCTTCCTGTCCAGCGAGAAGACCTACACGCGCAAGGTCTACGAAATGCTGCTCGCGTACAAGATCGAGCGCGCGCTGACCAAAGACCAGATCCTCGAGCTGTACATGAACCAGATCTATCTGGGCGAGCGCGCGTACGGCTTCGCCGCGGCCGCGCGCGTGTACTTCGGCAAGGACCTGAAGGACATCACGCTGGCCGAGGCCGCGATGCTCGCGGGCCTGCCGAAGGCGCCGTCCGCGTATAACCCGGTCGTCAATCCGAAGCGCGCGAAGATCCGTCAGGAGTACATCCTGCGACGCATGCTCGAGCTGAACTACATCACGCAGCAGCAGTACGACCAGGCGGTGAAGGAAGAGATTCACACCAGGAATCCGGGCAACGAATACAACGTGCACGCCGAGTACGTCGCCGAAATGGTGCGGCAGATGATGTACGCGCAGTACAAGGACGAAACCTATACGCGCGGCCTGAACGTCACGACGACCATCGATTCCGCCGATCAGGACGCCGCGTATCGCGCGGTGCGCAAGGGCGTGATGGACTACGAGCGGCGCCACGGCTATCGCGGACCGGAAGGCTTCGTGCAGTTGCCCGAGGCGGGCGACGACCGCGACCAGACGATCGACGACGCGCTGACCGATCACCCGGACAACGGCGAGATCATCGCCGGCGTGGTGACGGACGCGAGCGCGAAGCAGGTGGTCGCGCAACTGGTCGACGGCACCCAGGTGACGGTGTCGGGCGATGGCCTGCGTTTCGTCGCCGCCGCGCTGAGCCCGCGCGCGAATCAGACGCTGCGCATCAGGCCCGGCTCGATCGTGCGCCTCGTCGCCGACGACAAGGGCAACTGGCAGATCACACAGCTGCCGCAGGTGGAGGGCGCGCTCGTATCGCTGACGCCGCAGGACGGCGCGATCCGCGCGCTGATCGGCGGCTTCGACTTCAACAAGAACAAGTTCAACCATGTGACGCAAGCGTGGCGCCAGCCGGGTTCGAGCTTCAAGCCGTTCATCTATTCGGCGGCGCTCGACAAGGGACTCGGACCGGCGACGATCATCAACGATGCGCCGCTGTACTTCCCGCCGAGCACGCCGGGCGGCGACGCATGGGAGCCGAAGGACGACGACCAGCCCGATGGTCCGATGTCGATGCGCCTCGCGCTGCAGAAGTCGAAGAACCTGGTGTCGATCCGTATCCTGTCGTTCATCGGCACCAAGTACGCGCAGGACTTCGTCACGCAGCGCTTCGGCTTCGACGCCGACAAGACCCCGCCATATCTGCCGATGGCGCTCGGTGCGGGCCTCGTCACGCCGTTGCAGTCGGCGGGCGCGTACTCGGTGTTCGCGAACGGCGGCTACCGGATCAATCCGTATCTGATCAACGAAGTGACCGACGCGCACGGCGTGGCGATCTCGCGCGCGCAGCCGCTCGTCGCGGGGCGCGACGCACCGCGTACGCTCGAGCCGCGTAACGCGTACATCATGAACAGCCTGTTGCACTCGGTCGCGACCGCGGGCACGGGGGCGGGCACCAACGTGCTGAAGCGCTCGGACCTGCAGGGCAAGACCGGCACGACCAACGACGCGAAGGACGGCTGGTTCGCCGGCTATCAGCAGTCGCTGGTGGCGGTCGCGTGGATGGGCTACGACCAGCCGAAGAGCCTCGGCAGCCGCGAATTCGGCGCGCAGCTCGCGCTGCCGATCTGGGTCGAGTACATGCAGCGCGCGCTGCGCGGCGTGCCGCAGGCCGAGCCGCAGCAGCCCGACGGCGTGACGGTGATGAACGGCGAGCTGTTCTTTACCGACATGGTGCCGGGGCAAGGCTTCGTCGCGAGCATCGGCCTCGATTCGGGCAATCCGATGGCCGGCGCGAGCGATGCGATGGGTGGTGTCGGGCCGGCGGGCATGACGCCGCCGGCGGTACCGCCGCCGAGCGTGTCGACGACCGAGAAGAAGCAGATTATGGATCTGTTCGAGTCGAATAAGCCGTGATGTAGAGGTCTTGAACGGCGGGCGTGCCGCTCGGCATACCCGCCTTGACTGGTCTGGATGAATCCACGTTCGCCGCTTGGGGCGCTCTCGTTAGTGCTCCAACGCTGGGCGTTGTTTTGATCTGTAGCGTCGCCAGATTTTCATGACCACCGTGTACGCGAAGGTAGCCATGATCAAACTTGTCACCACGCCAAATAGAGCATCAAAGAACTCAATGTCGTGAAATCCTAGAAATTCGGAGACGCTATATGAGTAATGCTGATTCCATGGTGGGAAAAAGAGCAGCAGGGCATAGACGTATCTGATCGAAAAAAAGAACAGGCTGAAGAATAGAAGGCCTTTGAAACAGCTACGGGCAAGTACTGCCATTTGCGGTTACCTCGATCCAGCCATAAGCATTCAAACCTGAATTGCACGCAGCAATAGTGGTGGTATGCAGAAACGCATCGCGTATGCGCTGAAAGTCAGGATAACTTGGTAGAGTTATGCATCCAAGTGATGCTCCTCGCCCACCTGCGGGGTGAAGTCGAAAGTTTCCACGTTTCACGCCGTTTATCCAGGTCCAGTCATCAATCTGCCAGTCATCGCGGTACAGGGCAAACCATTCGTCGTGATTGGATGGTTTGCCGACCATGGAATTGGCCGCATCTTTGATCCACGCTTCCATCTGTGAGCGAACACCTCCTGTTGGGCGATCGACAACCCAGTATTTTCCGGCGGGGATGGGACCATTGTCGCGAACGGCTGTGCAGCCGCTCCGATTGCGATAGATGTTATTTCCGGAGAAGGCCTGAAACGCTCCTACCCCGTAGATGACGAGGGGTGAGAGCGTCTTGTTGTTGACGATGAATTTGCCTTGTAGCGCCATAATCAGGACCGCTCGCTCCAACTGTCCGTGAACTTGATATTGCCATCGGTGTAATGTCACGTGATGCGGTCATACATCAACGAGACGGCCTCGACGTGATTGAGTTGTGACAGCCCCGCAAGTTTGGTATTTGCCATGCCGGGGTTAACGCCGACGACCTTCACGCCCTGCATGAGCATGATGAAGTATTCCTCTTCCCGGCCTGCGTCGTTGATTCGATACCACTTCAGCTCTGCCGATTGCAACGTCTGTCCTTTGGAGGCTGCCTTATAGAGGTAAGGACTGGAAGCGTCAAATTCCTTTTCGATGCTCATTGGGGAATGGTTGCGCGGTCCGGCGATTTGCCCGGTCTTGTTATCGACCGGCAGATTCAGACCGTGACCGAATCCCATTACTTCGACACTTCCCTCTCGTCCCTGAACGGTTACGGAGCCTTTGATGTCTGCTCCGCCGTCATCCTTAAGCCACATGTATGCAGGAATAGGCATGCTGGTTTGCGCCCTCCGTTGAGTGGTTGGTTAGCGATTCCCTACGGGAAGAAGTTGTATATGAACACAGAAATTGAATGGTGAATGTAAGAAAGTGCCAAGGATTGCGGCAATGATTGATGGCGTGCGGGGAGGTGGTGATTCACGTCTCCAGCAGCGCTGATGTCTTTGACAGTCCGTGTGGGGTTGGCCTCGGCAAGCCGCGCACGGTTCAGTCGTTCAGGTCGGAATCCTGACCTATCCTGCTTTGCGCGCCGCGTGCGCAAATCCATCGCCGCCAGAATCCCTCGCGCGCTCAAGCACTTGGGCGCGATCTCCAGGCCTTATCAACAGGTCTTTCAACACATTCTGTGGATAACGGCGTTGGCCGCTATTTTCCCGTCGTGACTCCGCTCAATCGCGCATCGTTGCCTCGAACCTGCTTCGCCCCGTTACGCGCGGGACAAAGCGATTCGCCTCAAGCACTTAGACGCTTCGCCCCAGGCTTATCAACAAGTCTGTCAACACAAACTGGGGATAACGTTGAGGGATCCCAGGCGCTCGCACTGCGAAGCACGCCATCATGCGGCATCCGCTGTGCGATTTCGCACCTCATCGACAATTCCCCGTGCGCTCAATGCGTTAGTCCGTTTTTCAGAAAGTTTTCAACAGGTTCATCAACACGAACTGGGGATAAGTGCGCCGCGTTCCGTACGGAATCCCAGGTTTAGTTGGAGGCGGTGGTGTTCGTTGTACCGACAGACGCCGACGCGGAAGCAGGAGTAGACGCAGGAGTGGAAGCCGCCGCCGGTGCGGACGACGTCCCGCCCTGGTCGAGCGGCGGATTCCCCATCGCCTGAAACAGCGCGGCCGTATCAGTCAGCCGCGCGCTCGTATAACGGATCTCGTCGAGCTGCGCGTTGCGCCATTGCTGCTCGCTCGAACGCGTCGCCGCGACCGGCAGCGCGCCGAGCCGATAGCGTGCCGACGTGTCGTTGAACACACCTTGTGCCGAACGCGCGGCGACGTTCGCGGCGTCGAGCGACTGCGCGTCGTGCTCGAGCGAGGCGAGCGTATCGGCGACGTTCTGGAACGCGGCCAACACGGTCTGCTTGTACTGCGACACGCTCGCCTCGTACGTGTGCTGCGCCGCGCGCCGCTGCGCGAGCAGCGCGCCGCCATGAAACAGCGGTTGCGACAGCGACGCGCCGATGCTCCAGATCGCGCCCGCACCCGACATCGCGAGCGGCCAGCTGAAGCCGCCTTGTCCCATCGATGCCGACAGCGACAGGCTCGGAAACATCTGCGCGGTCGCGACGCCGACGTCGGTCGCCGCGGCCTTCAGCGCCGCGTCGGCGGCCTCGATGTCCGGCCGCGTGCGCAGCAGTTCCGACGGCACGACGACCGGCACCTGCTCCGGCACATGCAGCTGCGCGAGATCGACGTCGTCGGGCGCGGCATCGGGCGTGCGGCCGATCAACACTGCGAGCGCGTGACGCGTGGTGAGCCACTGCTGCTTGAGCGCCGGCAGACTCGCCGATACGCTCGCCGCGCTCTGCTGCGCGCTCAGAAGATCGGCATGCGATACCGCGCCGAGTTCGTAGCGCCGCTCGGTATCGCGCGCCTGATCGTTGGCGAGGTTCACGAGCCGCTCGGTCGTATCGATCTGCGCATGCAGCGCGGCGCTCGTGATCGTCGCGGTGACGATGTTCGCGGCGAGCGCGCGCCGCGCCGCCTCCAGCTGGTAGACCTGCACGTTCACGCGCGCGGCGAGTGCCGCGTTCGCCAGACGCGCGGCGCCGAACAGATCGAACGTGTAGTGCGCCTGCAACTGGCCGACGAACACGTTGTACAGAAACGTGTTCGGTCCGATCTCGGGGATCGCGAGCGCGCGATTGCGGGTGGCCTGGCCGCCGGCGTCGATGGTCGGCAGCAGCGAGCTGCCGACCTGCGCGCGCAACTGCTCGCGCGCGGCGGCCAGACTGCGGTCGGTCGCGGCAAGCGTCGGACTATTGCGCAGGCCTTCGTCGACGAGCGTGTTGAGCGCATCCGAGCGGTACAGCTTCCACCATTCGGGCACCGGTTGCGCGCCGGTCACGAACTGCTGCGTGATGCCCTGCGCGGGCACCGTCTGCGTCGGCAGCGCTTCTGCACCGTAGTGCGCGGGCTGCGGCATCGCGGGCGGGTCGCCGTTCGGTCCGAACGAGCAGGCGCCGAGCATGCAGGTCAGGCTCGCGATGCTCGTGGCAAGCGTGGTGCGGGCCAGCGCGTCGAACGGCGCGCGGCGGCGGCGGGACAGGGCGGGAATAGTCATGCTCGTGCTCATGCTCAGTTACCCGTATGCGTGGCGCCGGAACCGGACGGCGTCTGCGGCTCGCGCTCGTCGGCGCGTACGCGGAACGACGCGGCGTACAACGCGGGCAGATAGAACAGCGTGAGGATCGTCGCGCTCGTGATGCCGCCCATCAGCGCGGTCGCCATCGGCCCGAAGAAGTTCGAGCGCAACAGCGGGATCAGCGCGAGCACGGCGGCCGCGGCGGTCAGCGTGATCGGCCGGAAGCGCCGCACGGTCGCGCCGACGATCGCGTCGAAACGCTTGTGCCCCGACGCGATGTCCTGCTCGATCTGATCGACCAGAATCACCGAGTTGCGCATGATGATGCCGAACATCGCGATCACGCCGAGCATCGCGACGAAGCCGAACGGCTGGCCGAACAGCAGCAACGTAAGCACGACGCCGATCAGGCCGAGCGGCGCGGTCATCACGACCATCAGCACGCGCGCGAAGCTTTGCAGCTGGATCATCAGCAGCGTGAGCACCGCGATCACCATGATCGGAATCTGCGCGTTGATCGAGGTTTGACCCTTGCCGCTTTCCTCGACGGAGCCGCCGATCTCGATCCGGTAGCCGACCGGCAGCGTTGCGCGGATCGGCGCGAGCGCGCGGTCCACCGCGTGCGTGACGTCGATGCCCTGCGCACCGGCCGACACGTCGGACTGCACGGTGATGGTCGGCTGACGGTCGCGTTCCCAGATCACGCCGTATTCGAGGTCGTTGCGCAGTGTCCCAAGCGTGCCGAGCGGCACCGGGCCGTTCGGCGTCGGCATCGCGAGCGCGGTCAGCTGCGACGGATCGACGCGTTCGGCACGCGGCGCGCGTAGATCGACGCTGATCAGCTTGTCGCGTTCGCGATACTGCGTGACCGTATAGCCGGACATCGTCATCGCGAGGAAGCTGGAGATGTCTTCGGAGCTCACGCCGAGCTCGCGCGCGCGCTTCTGGTCGATCTCGAAGCGCACCGAGCGCTCGGCGGGTTCGTCCCAGTCGAACTGCACGTTGCGCGTGCCGCGGTTGGCGCGCATCGTCGTGGCGACGCGTTCGGCGATCGAGCGCACGGTCGCGATGTCGTCGCCGCTCACGCGGAACTGCACCGGATAGCCGACCGGCGGCCCGTTCTCGAGGCGCGACAGGCGCGTGCGGATCGCCGGGAAGTTGCTCAGCAATTCGGGTTCGAGCCACTGCGCGAGCTTCTCGCGATCCTTGACCGATTTCGCGGTGATCACGAACTGCGCGAAGTTCGGCTGCTGCAATTGCTGATCGAGCGGCAGATAGAAGCGCGGCGCGCCGGTGCCGACGAAGCTGACCGTGTGATCGATTTCAGGCCGCCCTTTGAGAGCCTGTTCGAGGCGCTGCGCCTGACGCAGCGTCGCATCGAACGACGCGCCTTCCGGCAGCCGCACATCGACCAGCAACTCCGGCCGGTCCGAGCTCGGAAAGAACTGCTGCGGCACCAGCGAGAAGCCGGCCATCGCGAGCACGAACAGCAGCACGGTGATCGCGAGCACGACGAAGCGCCGCTCGATGCACCAGCCGATCCAGCCGCGCAAACGCGTGTAGAAGCGCGTGTCGTAAATGTCGTGTTCGTGGTCGTCGGGCTCGTGCGCATGACGTTTGCGCTCGGGCAGCATGTGATAGCCGAGCAGCGGAATCAGCACGACCGCCGCGAGCCACGACGCGATCAGCGCGATCGCCGACACCTCGAAGATCGAGCGCGTGTACTCGCCGGTGCTCGATTTCGCGAGCGCGATCGGCAGGAAGCCGGACACGGTCACGAGCGTGCCGGTCAGCATCGGAAACGCGGTGCTCGTGTACGCGAAGGCCGCGGCGCGCGTGCGGTTCCAGCCTTGCTCGAGCTTCACCGACATCATTTCGACCGCGATGATCGCATCGTCGACGAGCAGGCCGAGTGCGAGCACGAGCGTGCCGAGCGACACCTTGTGCAGGCCGATGTCGAACAGGTACATGCACAGCGCGGTGACCGCCAGCACCACCGGAATCGAGATCACGACGACCATGCCGGTGCGTACGCCGAGCGACACGAGGCTCACGACCAGCACGATCGCGACCGCCTCGGCCACCGCTTCGAGAAAGTCGTTGACCGAGCGCGCGACCGCGTGCGGCATGCTCGATACTTCGACGAGGTTCAAACCGGCGGGCAGCGCGGCGCGCAGCTGGGTCATCTGCTGATCGAGGGCGCGGCCGAGACGGATCACGTCGCCGCCCGGCTGCATCGTCACGCCGATGCCGAGCACGGGTTTGCCGCCGAAGCGCATCTGCGTGACTACGGGATCGTCGTAGCCGCGCCTGATCGTCGCGATGTCGCCGAGACGGAACGTGCGGTTGTTGATGCGGATCAGCGTGTCGGCGAGCGCGTTGACGTCGTTGAACTGGCCGCTCGGGCGCACGAACACGCGGTCGTCCGTGGTGGTCAGTGTGCCCGCGGGCGCGATCGTGTTCTGCCCGTTGATCGCCTGCCCAAGCTGTTGCGGCGAGATGCCCAGACGCGTCAACTGCGTGTTCGCGATCTCGATGTAGATGTGCTGGTCGGGGTCGCCGAAATAGTCGACCTTGCCGACGCCCGGCACGCGCAGCAGCACCGAGCGTAGCTGGTCCGCGTAGTCGTGCAGTTGCGCGGCGGAAAAGCCGTCGCCTTCGAGCGTATAGATGTTGGTGTAGACGTCGCCGAATTCGTCGTTGAAGAACGGGCCCTGGATGCCCGGCGGCAAAGTCGCCGAGATGTCGCCGACCTTCTTGCGCACCTGATACCACGTCTCGGGGACCTGGCTCACCGGCGCCGAGTCTTTCATCGTGAAGAAGATCAGCGATTCGCCGGGACGCGAGTAGCTGCGCACGAAATCGATTTCCGGCGTCTCCTGCAGCTTGCGGCCGATGCGATCGGTCAGCTGCTCCTGCACCTGGCGCGCGGTGGCGCCCGGCCAGAACGTGCGGATCACCATCACGCGGAACGTGAAGGGCGGGTCTTCCGACTGCGCGAGCCGCGTGTACGCGAGGATGCCGAACGCGGTGGCGAGCGCGATCAGGAACACCACCAGTGCCTGATGACGCAGCGCCCACGCGGACAGATTGAAGCGTCCTTCTTCGTGCGACGTGCTCATGAAGCGAAGTCCTCGGGATGCAGCGGCGCGATCGCGCGGACTTTCTCGCCGGCGCTCACGGTATGCACGCCTTGCAGCACGACGCTTTCGCCATTTTTCAGGCCGTCGCTGACGACGAACGTGCGCTCGTAGTAGCGCGTGACGGTCACGCGACGCAGCTCGAGCGTGTGGTCCGCGGCGCGCACGACCCACACGGCCGGTTCGCGCCCCTCGTGAAACAGCGCGGTGACCGGTAGCGTGAACACGCCGTGTTGCGCGGCCGCCGCGGCGAGCGGCACGGCCGGCGTGACGTCGGCGGTCATGCCGAGGCGCACGTCGGCGCCGGCATCGATGAGCGTCAGACGCGCGCGCCACGTGCGGCTTTGCGGATCGGCGGCCGGCGACAGCTCGCGCACGCGCGCGCCGAGCTTGCGGCCCGGCAGCGCGGCGAGGGTGACGCTCGCGTTCTGGCCGACCGCGAACGCGGCGAGCGCGCTTTCGGGCACGTCGCACAGCACGTCGACGTCGCCGCTCCATGCGAGGTTGTAGACGGCCTGACCGGCCGACACGTTTTGTCCGGTGTCCGCCTGCTCAGCCGTGATGACGCCCGCATGACCGGCGACGAGCGTCGTGTACTGCAGCTGGTTCTTCGCGAGCGCGGCCTGCTGCTGCGCCTGATCGCGCTGCGCGAGCGCGGACGCGTAGGCGTTGGTGGTCTGTTCGAGCTGGGCCGGCGCGATCAGGTTTTCTTTGGCCTGGGCCCGGTCGCGTTCGAGCTGCTGCTGTGCATACACGAGATTGTGCTGCGCGGCGTCGAGCTGCGCCTGTGTGCTCGCGGCGTTCTTCTGCGCATCGGCCGGGTCGAGCAGCGCGACGACTTCGCCGCTTTTCACCGTGTCGCCGAGCCGCACCCGCCGTTCGATGATCTTGCCGGCGACACGAAACGACAGCGGCGTCGAATAGCGTGCCTGCACTTCGCCAGGCAGCGACGCCGCCTGCAGCGCGTGGCCGTCCGCATGCACGGCGAGCGCGACCACCGGGCGCGGCGCGGGTGCCGCGGCTTCCTTCTTCGAGCAGGCCGCAAGCGCGAGCAAGCCGGCCAGCGCCAGCGCGCAGGTCTGCCTGGAGAAACCGCGGTGGGGGGATGGGGAAGACTGCTGGCGCATCGCTGACGATGCGGGAGAACCGGGACGCTTCACAATTACCCCAACTGGAGACAGCGAACGAACACGGCAAGCCGCGCGGCCCGCCAGCGAAGACCTGCACGCCGCGTCATGCTGATTGCATACAGGTATGGCTTTGGATGACGAAATGCATTCTAATACACTCCTGTATCTGAATGTATAGCTGGATTTGAAATCTTTGGAGTGCTAGGCTTGCGGCCATGAAACGTCAACGACTGACCAGAGAGCAGAGCAAGGACCAGACGCGCGAGCGGCTGCTCGATGCCGCGCAGGCCACTTTCATGAAGAAGGGCTTCGTCGCGGCGAGTGTCGAGGACATCGCGGCGGCGGCCGGCTATACGCGCGGCGCGTTCTATTCGAATTTCCGCAGCAAGACCGAGCTGTTTCTGGAGCTGTTGCGGCGCGATCACGAAGCGATGCAGGCGGGCCTGCATGCGATCTTCGAAAGCGCGGCATCGCGTGAGGAGATGGAGGCGCGTGTGCTGCGCTACTACAGCTCGCTGCATCGCGAGAACAAGTGTTTTCTGCTGTGGGTCGAGGCGAAGCTGCTCGCGGTGCGCGACGGCCGCTTCCGGCTGCGCTTCAACGCGTTCATGCACGAAAAGATCGAACAGTTGAGCGCCTACGTGCGCGAGTTCTCGGAGCGGGTGGGCACGCCGATGTCGATGCCGCCCGAGCAGCTCGCGATCGGCCTGATGGGTCTGTGCGACGGCGTGCAGTTCTTCTACACGGTCGATCCGCAGAATGTGCCGTCGGAGATGGCCGAAACGGTGCTGGCGGGGTTTTTCGCGCGCGTGGTGTTCGGGCGCGATGCGTGAGCGTGGGCGTTGAGCCCGGATGCGCAGATGCGCGAACGCGCGACCCGGACGGATCGCGCGTCAAGCACGGCCATACTCGGCTAAAACCGGAACAATCAGTCGACCGGCAGTTGCGCGCAGGCTTCGGCGGCGGGCGCCGCGCACGCGAACGCGTATTGGCTGCTGGCGTCGAGGAATTTTTCTCCAGCGTGCAGCGCGACCTTGATGTCGGGACAGCGCTCGTAACCGATATAGGCCGAGCTCGCGGCGGCCGACCAGCAAACCAGCGAAAACGCGATTTTTTCCAGCAGATGAAAACGATGTGGCATGGCGGTATAGCGGTAATTTCCTTTGGCCGCTATCTTATCAGTAGACTAGGGTTTATACCTAGCCAAAATCCACAATAGACGCCGTAATAGCGGCGCGATGGACACGCCGCGTCGAATCTGACCGGAATGTCATGTCTGGGTCAGGGTTGGGACATGTCCGATCGCTAGAATCGGTTGCGTTGGGCAGACCCGCGCACGCCGACGCGGCGCGGGTCGACACAGGCGGCAAGGGTTGCGCCGGCCCGGCTTTACCGAGGCAGGAGTCGTCCCATGAATCAACTGCAGTCGATGCGCGTGTTCGTCAAGGTGGCGGACCTCGGCAGTTTCGTCGGCGCGGCGGGCGCGCTGGATCTGTCCACCGCGGTCGTCACGCGGCACGTCGCGGATCTCGAAGCGCGGCTCGGTACGCGACTGCTGAACCGCACGACCCGCCGTCTTTCGTTGACCGAATCCGGTGCGACCTATCTGGAGCGCGTACGTCACATCCTCGCCGATCTCGAAGGCGTCGAGCAGATGGTGGTGGCGCGCAATCACGAGCCGGTCGGCACGCTGCGCATCGTCGCGCCGGTCGTATTCGGATTGCACAGTCTCGCGCCGGTCGTGCAGTCGTACGCGGCACGCTATCCGGATGTCGTGCCTGACGTCACGTTGGCCGACCGCCACGTCGATCTCGTCGAAGAGGGCTTCGACGTCGGCATCCTGGCTGCGCGGCACATGCGCAGCGCGAGCATCGTCACGCGACGGCTGACGACCGGCTACATGACGGTCTGCGCGACGCCCGAGTATCTCGCGCAACACGGCACGCCGACCCGTCCCGAAGATCTGCTCAGGCATTCGTGTCTGAGCCGGCCGGCCGAGCAGGGCGGCGGCGAGGAGCGGGTGTTCAAGGGTCCGGAAGGCGAGGTGCGGGTGCGGCCCACCAACGCGATCGCGGCGAACAACGCCGAGATGCTGCGGCAGTTCGCGCTGCTCGGCATGGGCGTGGCGATCCTGCCGAGCTACCTGATCGGGCGGGATCTGGCGGCCGGGCGACTGGTGCGTCTGCTCGACGACTACAGTTTGCCGCCCATCGAAATCACGATCGCGTATCCGAGCCGGCTGCATCTGCCGGCGAAGGTGCGCACGTTCATCGATCATCTGGTCGAGCACTTTCAGCCGGAAAGCGCGGCGGCGCGGGATTCCCGGAGCGCAACGCAGGTGCGGGCGGTGGCGGAGGTGAACGGTGCCGACGATCTGACGGCGCGCGGGATGGCCGGCGGCCCCTTCGAAAGCAGCGGTACGACCCGCCGTGTGACGCGGGTGCCGCGCACGCGGATCGCGGCGTCGTCGCAGTTCTGAAACGCGAGGTGAGGCGGATCTGAATCCGGGTTCAGATCCCTAAGCCCGGACCATAATTGCCGCCGATCAGGCGCGTGACCGACTCGATGTCGACGTAATCCTGCTCCGGCATGCTATCGAGCATCGCCAGTACCTCGTTGCTCGCGCCGGCTTCGCGCGCCGCATCGACGAGCGCATCCTTGTTGGTCGGAAATTCGACTTCGCTGAGAAGATCGCTAATCTGCAGATCGATCGATTCGCCGGGGATGTCCGAGGCCGTCATGGGCATGCTCCTGTTGAGCTCAAGTTAGTCACGCTGTGATTGCCGCCGCGACGGCCAGCGCCTCGCCGCGATGAGTTTCTCGCAGTCTGTCGCAATCCCGCGCGCATCGCCACGCCATCATGATGACAGCCGGCGCAAACCGGACCGCCGCGCACTTGCGGCCGCGCCGTCGCCCGCCGATACGGCCGCCCTCAGGTGGTCAGATGCTCGTTCTGCCCGGTCAGGCTGCGTTCCAGATGTCGGGACTTCGGCAGCGCAATATGGTCCCAGTGCTGCGGACGGCTGGGGTCGGTGCTCGAGATCTCTGGAGCCGGCGGCGCGACCGGCGCGGCGTTGGCGCGTTGGGCAAGCATGATCGCATCCGTGCTGTCAGACGCGGTATGAACCGGCGCGGCAAAGCACGAGGCTGACAGCGTCACCATGATTAACAGTGTCGAGGTTTTCATCGCCCGACCTCCTAAAGCTCATGCGGCGCTGACAATCGAGCAAACTCTGTGCCGTCCCGCGTCGTAAGGACGGTGCAAGCCAAGGACGGCGTGTCGCTGCGCGGCCCGGACTCCTTACCATCTTAGATGGCAAATACTGCGAAGCGCGCGCACATTTGCGACAAAACCGTATTGTAGATTCCATCATCGCACGAACCGGCCCGCTCGTCCGGCCATGCATTAGCGCAGTACGTCGAAGCGCGTCCACGGCCACGACGGCCGGTCGCGCATATAGCCATTCAGCCAGTTCCACTGCGGATGCCGCTTCATGAACGCCTGCGCGTCGAACGGGCGGCCGCACGGATGGCCCCAACGCGCGGTGAATGCCAACTCCCTCGCCATTTCGCTGTCGACCACCTTGCCGTCGTTCGCGCCCCACGGATTGAACGGGCCGTGATCGGTGCCGCCGAAGCGCGCGTCGTCGAGCTCCAGATGCCCGCAGATCGTGCGTGAGCACGGGTTGTCGTTGCGATCGAGATAGACGTCGTGATGATCGGCGATCATCTGTTTGGCGAGTTCCACGTCGATACTGCCGCGATGCATTTCCTCGAGCTGCATGAAGCGCAGACGCCGCGCGCCGTTCTTGCGCACGTCGGTATAGTCCTCGCCTTCGCCGGTGCATTCCTGATTGCGGATCTTCAGATCCGTCGCGGTGTTGTAGCCGCTGTAGAAACCGTCTTTGGTGGTCTCGAAGCCCGAATAGTGCAGCCCGAGTTCATAACGCGCGATCTCGCCGGTCTTGGTGTCGCCGAGCAGCCAGCTGTTCGCGTAGCCGCCGTTGTTCGCGAGCGAGAACATGTCGCACCATTCCTTGATGCTGTTCGCGTATTGCGACGCGCGCCGCGAGCGATAGAACTCGGGCGCGCCGGCCGGGTTGTAGCCCGCGAAGTTCGAGATCGTCGTTTCGGTGATCATCAGGCCGGCCGCCGTAACCCAGAAATCGGTCAGGCTCGAGATGCAGCCCGGCAGGCCCTGCATCAGGATCCGGTTGCCGCGGTCGGGCACGATGTCGAACACGACGTTGAACGCGTCGCCGGCCGCGTAGCGGTCCCACGAGTTGTGCGCCATCACGATGCGGCCGTCGCGTGTCGCGTTGCCGGTCGCGATGAATGCGCTGCAGTGGTGACCGCGCCGCCCGCGCCACAGTTTTGCGCCCAGCTGCGGCTGCTGCTGCGACGCATGCGTCGGCCACCAGCTTTGCAGCAGATCCATGTAGCCGTTCCACGCGAGCACTTCGGCGAACGGCAGCTTCGCGCCGTCGGCGATGCCATGGATTTCGTCGGCGAATTCGGTGTCGAGCTTGCTCGCGAACTGGCTCGTCGCGGCATTGACGAAGGTGTCGAATTCCTCGCCGGTGTCCCATTTGGCGAGATAGCGCGCGGTGCGGATCGCGTTTCTGATTTCGTCGGCGAGCAACTGGCCGTGCTGCTCGCCGCGATCATAGGGCTCGCCTTCGATATGCACGAAAATCCAGCCGGCCTGATCGCGGCGTACGGCCTCGGGGGACGGTTCGCTCATGTTCGCTCCGACTATCCGGCGTATAGGGCGGGCGCTGTCGCCGCGCCCATGCTGGGCTCACGCGTGTCGGCCGCATGAAGGGCCGACGGTCTGTTCATTGTAGAGAATCCGCGGCGCTTTGCATCGCGCCCCGCGAACAGGGTAGCCGCCAGGCCTCGGCGCAGGCTTTAGCGCGACGGATTCATGCGGAAGTACGCATCGAGCAGCGAGGTCTTGTAGACGACGCCCGCGAGCAACGGACGCGCGGTGCTTTCGATCACCGGCAGCCGCTCGCCCTGAAACGCCATGAAGTGCTGCAACGCGACGGCGAGCGACATGTCCGGCGTCAGCACGTCGAAATGCGGCTGCAGATAGTCGGCGGCGGTTTTGGTCGACGTGTCGCGCCCGTCGAGCAGATCGGACGTGATGTCCTTCAGCGCGACGACGCCGAGAAACGCGCCCGAGTCGTTGGCGACGTACAGATACTTGACCGGATATTCGAGGAACACGCGCGTCATGTCGTGCACGGTCGCGTTCGGCGGCACGACGGTCTGCGCGGGGCGGATCAGCTCGCGCATCTGCGTCGCGCGCAGCCGCGAGCGCTCCTGCTCCTCGCGATTGCGGTGCAGCGTGATCTCGTACATCGAGGTCTTGCCGATCGCGCGCGCGATGAAATACGCGACCACGCACGACAGCATCAGCGGCAGCACGACCTGATAGCTCAACGTCATCTCGAAGATCATCAGGATCGCCATCAGCGGCGCCTGGGTCGCGCCCGCGAGGAACGCGCCCATGCCGACCATCGCATACGCGTAGGCGGCCGACGTCGCATGCGGCCACAACGCGTGCATGCCCTGGCCGAACAGCGAGCCGAACGCCGCACCGACGAAGAGCGTCGGCGTGAACACGCCGCCGACCGCGCCGGAGCCTGCCGTCGCCGCGGTTGCCGCGAGCTTGCAGACGAGCACGACCACGAGCGCGTACCAGGTCCACGGCGAATGCAGGATCGAGTTCACGACGCTGTAGCCGTTGCCCCATACCTCGGGCTCGGCGACCGAAATGATGCCGACCACCAGACCGCCGAGCGCGAGCCGCAGCGGCAACGGCACGGGCAGTTTGCGAAAGGCCTTCTTCGACCCATCGAGCAGCCGCAGGAACTGCGGCGCGAGGGCACCGCATAGCGCGCCGAGCGCGACGAACAGCAGCACTTCGACACCGGTCACGGTCGGAAACTCCGGCATCTCGTACGGCGGCTTGTAGCCGGCGAACTCGCGCATCGTGATGTTCGCGACGACCGCCGCGACCACCACCGGCCCGAAGCTCTCCATCGCGATCGAGCCGAGCACGATTTCGGTGACGAAAAACGCGCCCGCGATCGGCGCGCTGTACGCGGACGTGATACCGGCCGCCGCGCCGCACGCGACGAGCAGGCGCAGCCGCGGCGGATCGAAATGGATCCAGCGGCCGATCAGCGACGAGGCGAGCGCCGCGAGCTGCACCATCGGACCTTCACGGCCGATCGAGCCGCCGCTCGCGATCGTGAACAGCGACGACACGCTGCGCCACAGGCTCAGGCGCACCGGCACCACGCCGTCGCCGATCGCGACCGCTTCCATGTAGTCGGTGTGGGTGTTCTGGACGGCGTGACGTTGCGCGATCAGCAGAAATACTCCGGCGACCAGACCACCCGCAGCCGGCAGCCAGATGCGCATGGTCCACGGCAGACTGCGCGCCATTTCGACGAAGCTGCCGGAGCGGCCGGTCATCGCCAGTTGCAGCAGTTCGATGCACTTGCGAAACACGATGGTCGCGAATGCGCCGGCAATGCCGACCACCACCGACCAGACCAGCATCGTGTGGGCATCGGAGAGACGGAACAGGCGTTGGGCGCGGGTGCGCAGCTTCAGCAGGAATGAAAGCACGTCGACGGTACGGGGCGTGATGAAAGGTTGATAAACCCGCGCCACGACAGCCGCGCGCCCGCCTCGAATGGCGGGCGCGCGGCGGCGAGCGGGCGGGGGCGGGCGGCGCGGTTCAATTCGCCGCCTTGTCGAGTTCCGGGTAGTGCCGGAAGATGCAGCTTTCGTTATGGCCGATGCGCCGGTCCGAGTCCAGATACGCGGCGATGTTCGGTCTGGCGATCACCCTGTCGTGCAGCGCGGCGAGCCGCGGGTAGTGCTCGCCGAAGCGCTTCAGCGCGCGCGGAAACGCGTACAGCAGACCGTCGATCAACTGGAACATCGACAGATCGACGTAGGTCAGCGTGTCGCCGACCATGAAGCCGTCGCCGGCCGGATTCTGCGCGAGCACGCGTTCGAAATACGACATGAACTTCGGAATCCGCTGGTCGATGAAATCGTGCGCGCGCACCTTCGCCGCGTCTTTCTGCTCCTCGTAGTAGAGGCCGCTCGCGAGCGGATGGTGGGTGTCGTGCGCTTCGGTGACGACGTCGGCGATGGTTAGCTGCAGGCCGTTCGCGACGTAGCGCAGGCTGTCCACCTCCGGCGCGAGCTTGAGGCGCGGGCCAAGATAGAACAGGATGTTGGCGGTTTGCGGGATCACCAGATCGCCGTCTTTCAGAAACGGCGGCGCGAACGGCGGATAAGGCTCGTCGGGGCTGTCCATCACCGCCATCATCGCCTTGGTGCCAAGGCCCTTCGAAGGCTTGCCGCGCGCCACTTCGACATAGTCGACGCGGGCTTCCTCCAGCGCGAGCCGCACGAATTCGCCGCGGCCTTGCAGACCGTCCCAGTAGTACAGTTCCAGGCTCATCGATCGATCCTCATTCCGGTCGCCCTGACGCGTCGCGGGAAGGATGCGTACAGGCGGGTTGGGGGAGCAAAGTTCGCAGCAACGAGTATGCCGTGTGATCGGCCCGCATGGGGCGTCAGAAAGCGCAAAACCCCGCGCGCGGCGGGGTGTCGGGGAAGGCGGGGAAGCCGGCGACGGCTCAGTGGAACAGGTGCTGGACGGTCCATGTGATGCCCAGTCCGCCGGCGATCAGCCACACATACAGGATCAGGCCGGTGGTCAGCGCGCGCGGACCCGCTTCGCGAATCTGCGAGATCCGCGTTTCCATGCCGAGTGCGGTCATCGCCATCGTCAGTGCGAAGGTGTCGAACAGGTTCAGCGTCGAGGTCGCGCTTTCCGGCAGCACGTGCAGCGAGTTGATCACGACACAGGCGAGGAAGCCGAGTGCGAACCAGGGAATCGCAAGCTTGCGCGGAGCGGCGCCGTCCGCGCTGCCATCCTTCGCGCCGCGCGCCGCGCGATTCACCCACAGGCCGACCACCAGCAACGCCGGCACGAGCAGCATCACGCGGGTCATCTTGACGATCGTCGCGATGTGCGTTGCTTCCGGGCTCACGTTGCTCGCCGCGCCGACCACCTGCGCGACCTCGTGGATCGTGCCGCCGAAGAACAGACCCGCGCCGACCGTGTCGAGATGCAGCCAGCCTGCGTTGAACAGCACCGGGTACAGGAACATCGACAGCGTGCCGAACAGCACCACGCTGCCGACCGCCATCGCGCTCTTGTGCGGCTTCGACTGCAGCGTCGATTCGAACGCAAGCACCGCGGCCGCGCCGCAGATCGCGCTGCCGGCCGCGGTCAGCAGCGCGGTGTCGCGATCGAGTTTCATGATTTTCATGCCGGCCCAGGTGCCGATCACGAGCGTGCTGACGACGATCGCCACCGACTCCGCAAGACCCGGCAGGCCGACCTGGGCGATTTCCTGCAGGCTCACGCGCAGGCCGAAGAACGCGACCGCGATGCGCAGCAGCTTGCGCGCCGAGAAGTTGACGCCGGCCGCCCAGCTGGCCGGCATGCCGTCGCGCAGCGCGTTGCCGTAGATCGCACCGGCGACGATGCCGACGATCAGCGGGCTCAGACCGAGGCCGGCAATCGCCGGAATCGCCGCGATGCGCGTGACGGCGGCGGCGAACAGTGCGACGAACAGCACGCCATTGAGCTGGCCGCGGGCGGACAGCGCGGGGGAGGCGGCGGTGAGCGGGACGGTAGGTGTGGACATGATCGGGTGCCTGGCTTCGTAACGGACTGCACGGAACTGGATGAGCAGCAACAGGGCTAATCCTAAATTACGTATATCGATATGAAAAATCGTGATTTAGAATGTGAAGTATCGGTTCAACGGATATTTAATCGAGATGACCCCGGATCAACTTATAACGTTCGCTGCCGTCGCTGAGCATCGCAATATCAGCCGGGCGGCGGTGGCGCTGCATCTGTCGCAGCCGGCGGTGTCCGGCCAGCTGAGGCAATTGCAGGACGAGTTCGGCGAACCGCTGTATCAGCGCGATGGCCGCGGCGTGCGGTTGACGCCGGCCGGCGAGCAGCTCGCCAGCTATGCGGCGCGGCTGCGCGACACCTGGCGGCAGGCGCATGCCTATCGCGACGCGTTGCGCGGTCTCGAGCAGGGCACCTTGCGGATCGGCGCGAGCACGACGCCGGCGAGCTATCTGCTGCCGTACCTGATCGCCGAATTCCATCGCCGCTATCCGGACGTGACCGTGCATACCGCCAACGGCAATACCACCGAGATCGTCGCTGCGCTCGGCTCGGTCGACATCGCGATGATCGAGGGTCCCGCCGGCGCCGATCTGCCGCCGGACACGGCCGTCCACGCGTGGCGCGAGGACGAGATCGTCGCGATCATGCCGCGCTCGCATCCGCTCGCGCAGGCGGACAGCGGCGGGAGGATCGAGCTGGCCGCGTTCGGCGCGTACCCGCTGGTGCTGCGCGAGGAAGGCTCGGGCGTGCGCCAGACGGTCGAGCGCGAGTTCGCGCGGGCGGGCGTGCCGATGCGGGTGGCGCTCGAGATCGCGGGGGTCGAAGGGGTGAAGGAGGCGGTGCGGGCCGGCATGGGCGTCGGCTTCGTGTCGGCGATGTCGATGCGGCACGAGAACGGCGCGCTGCGGCTGATGTCGCTCAGCCCGCAGCCGCTGACGCGGCGGCTGTCGATTCTGGTGCCGCATGCGAGCGCGCCGTCGCGGGTGGTCGAGCAGTTTCTGGCGATGTGTATCGCGGACGAGGGCGGTTGAATCGAACGCCGGCACGGTGCGTCCGGCGCGAATGTGCACGCGACGGACGCGGGCGTGGCCGGTGCGCCGCGCTTCGTGCCCGCCGCGCCTGGGGATTTCCTCTATGGTGCGCGATGGCCGTCCCGCGCACTATTCGCACATCGCAGCGCCTCGGCGCTTTTTTTTGAGGTGGTTTTGGAACCGGTTCCAAGCGCCAGTTTCACGACAGATTCGAGTGAGTTCGACATGGCTGATGCAGTAGAGATCGTGATCGTCGCCAGCGCGTTCGGCATGAGCGCGGTGCGTGCCGACGGCCATCTGAAATGGGCGCAGGCGGCAAGGCGCGCCGGCGCAGCGGGTTTCGAGGTGCGCCGCGAGTTGTTCGCGAGCGACGCGGACACCGACCCGCAACGACTGCGCGCGCTCGGCGCGGCGCTGGCCGATCTCGGCCTGTGGTCGGTGTTTTCGACCCCGGCATCGTTGTACGCGGCGAACGGCCAGCTCGATATCGACGCGCTGTGTCTCGCGCTCGACGAAGCGACCGCGCTCGGCGCGCGCTTCGTCAAGCTGCAACTCGGCGGCTTCGCGGGCGAGGCTCACGGCGCGGCCATCGTCGCGCAGGTCGCGAGCGGTTCGGGCGTCAAGGGCGGCGCGCAGCCACGGCTCGTCGTCGAAAACGGGCAACTGGCGCAGGGCGGCTCGCCCGCGCAGTTCGTCGAGCTGTTCGACGCGCTCGCGCGTGAAGGCCACGCGGGCGCGCTCGGCATGACCTTCGATACCGGCAACTGGGCGTGGCTCGACGTCGCGCCGCTGCGGATAGCGCCGCAGCTTGCGCCGTACGT
This sequence comes from Paraburkholderia sp. UYCP14C, assembly GCF_004197395.1. Taxonomy (GTDB): domain Bacteria; phylum Pseudomonadota; class Gammaproteobacteria; order Burkholderiales; family Burkholderiaceae; genus Paraburkholderia. The sequence goes on from NZ_SELS01000027.1 coordinate 78,433, forward strand.
CGAGTACATCCATTGCAAGAGCACGACGGGCGAGGGCGCGCGGCGCTTTGCAATCGCGCCGGCCGACGATGACGCGCCGTTCCGCGCGGTCCTCGACCGGTTGCCGCGCGATCTGCCGCGCGGCATCGAGTTTCCGTTCGACCCCAGCCGGATCGACGCGGATGCCGCGCATTATGTGAGCTGGCTCGCGCGGGTGTAGACGCGCTGCGCAACCGAAGCGCCAACCCAGCCAACCACACTTCCCACGCAACACGAAACACCGGCAGCAAAAGCACCCCCAGGAGCCCAGCATGACCCATCCATACCCCGCCCTCGACGTGATCACCTACGGTGAAGCGATGGCGATGTTCGTCGCCGCCGAAACCGGCCCGCTCGCGAGCGTCGGGCACTTCACGAAGCGCATCGCCGGGGCGGACCTGAACGTCGCGATCGGCCTGTCCCGGCTCGGCTTCAAGGTGGGCTGGATGAGCCGCGTCGGCGACGATTCGTTCGGTCAGTACGTGCGCGACACGCTGACGAAAGAGGGCATCGACCAGCAGTGCGTGAGCACCGACGCGCGCTACCCGACCGGCTTCCAGCTGAAGTCGAAGAACGACGACGGCAGCGACCCGGCGGTCGAATACTTCCGCAAGGGCTCGGCGGCGAGCCATCTGTCGCTCGACGACTACGTCGCCGATTACGTGCTGCCCGCGCGTCATCTGCATCTGACCGGCGTCGCGCCCGCGATCTCGGCGAGTTCGCGCGAGCTCGCGTTCCACCTGGCCCGCGAAATGCGTGCGGCAGGCAGGACCATCTCGTTCGACCCGAACCTGCGTCCGACGCTGTGGCCGTCGCGCGCGGCGATGGTCGAAGGCCTGAACGCGCTCGCGGCGCTGGCTGACTGGGTGCTGCCCGGCATCGGCGAGGGCGAGATTCTGACCGGCTACACGCAACCGGAGGACATCGCGAAGTTCTACCTCGATCACGGCGCGCGCGGCGTGATCGTCAAGCTCGGCGCACAGGGCGCGTATTACCGCACCGCGACCGATGCCGCGACGGTCGTCGGCCGGCCGGTCGCGAACGTCGTCGATACGGTCGGCGCGGGCGATGGTTTCGCGGTCGGCGTGATCAGCGCGCTGCTCGAAGGCCGCACGCTCGCGCAGGCGGTCGCGCGCGGCAACCGGATCGGTGCGCTCGCGATCCAGGTGATCGGCGATTCGGAAGGGTTGCCGAGCCGCGCCGAACTCGACGCGCTGGAGCTGGCCGACGTGCCGGGCGTTGCCAGCGCGGCCTGACACCGCCCGGAGCGCGCCGACAACGCGCATCGATACAAGCATCGACGACAACAGGAGCGCGCGCAGCGCGCCCAGATTTTTTCATCATTGATTCGGGACGACGCCGTCCAAGGAGACTTCCATGACCTCATCGCTTGCGATTCGCCGCTGGTGGACGATCATGCCGATCGTATTCATCACCTACAGCCTCGCGTATCTGGATCGCGCGAATTTCGGCTTCGCGGCGGCGGCCGGCATCAACCAGGACCTCGGCATCAGCAAGGGACTCGCGTCGCTGATCGGCGCGCTGTTCTTCCTCGGCTATTTCTTCTTCCAGATTCCGGGCGCGATCTACGCCGAGCGCCGCAGCGTGAAGAAGCTCGTGTTCTGGAGCCTCATTCTGTGGGGCGGCTGCGCGGCCTTGACCGGGATGGTCAGCAACATTCCGTCGCTGATGGTGATCCGCTTCGCCCTCGGCGTCGTCGAAGCCGCGGTGATGCCGGCGATGCTGATCTTCATCAGCAACTGGTTCACCAGGAGCGAGCGCTCGCGCGCGAACACCTTCCTGATTCTCGGCAATCCGGTCACGGTGCTGTGGATGTCGGTCGTGTCGGGCTATCTCGTGCATTCGTTCGGCTGGCGGCAGATGTTCATCGCCGAGGGCGCGCCCGCGATCGTCTGGGCGGTCTGCTGGTGGTTCCTCGTGAAGGACAAGCCCGAGCAGGTGTCGTGGCTCACGCAGCAGGAAAAGGATGCGCTCGCGCAGACGCTGCGCGCCGAGCAGGCCGCGATCAAACCGGTGCGCAACTACAGTGAGGCGTTTCGCAACCCCTCGGTCATCAAGCTGTGCGCGCAGTATTTCTGCTGGAGCATCGGCGTGTACGGCTTCGTGCTGTGGCTGCCGTCGATCCTGAAGAACGGCTCGTCGCTCGGCATGGTCGAAACCGGCTGGCTGTCGGCGCTGCCGTATGCGGCCGCGACGATCGCGATGCTTGCGGCTTCGTGGGCATCGGATAAACTCAACCGCCGCAAGGTGTTCGTGTGGCCGTGCCTGCTGATCGGCGCGATCGCGTTCGCGGCGTCGTACGGACTTGGCTCCACGCATTTCTGGGGTTCGTATGCGCTGCTCGTGATCGCAGGCGCCGCGATGTATGCGCCGTACGGCCCGTTCTTCGCGATCGTGCCGGAGCTGCTGCCGAAGAACGTCGCGGGCGGCGCGATGGCGCTGATCAACAGCATGGGCGCGCTCGGTTCGTTCGTCGGCTCGTACGTGGTCGGCTATCTGAACGGCGCGACCGGATCGCCCGCCGCATCGTATGCATTCATGAGCGTGGCGCTCGTCGCCGCGGTGATCCTGACGCTTGCCGTCAAGCCGGCCGCCGCTGAACAACGCGAGCCCGCTCGTCCCACCGTCGCAAGGAAAATTAGCTGATGAAGAAGATCGTCGCCTGGAAGTCGCTGCCCGAGGATGTGCTCGCCTGGTTGCAACAGCATGCGCAGGTCGTGCAGGTCGATCCGTCGCAGCACGATGCGTTCGTCGCCGCGCTGCGCGACGCCGACGGCGGCATCGGCGCGAGCGTGAAGATCACCCCGGCGATGCTCGAAGGCGCGAGCCGGCTGAAGGCGCTGTCGACCATCTCGGTCGGCTACGACCAGTTCGACGTCGACGACCTCACGCGCCGTGGCATCGTGCTCGCGCACACGCCGGACGTGCTGACCGAATCGACCGCCGATACCGTGTTCTCGCTGATCCTCGCGTCCGCGCGGCGCGTCGTCGAGCTGGCCGACTGGGTCAAGGCAGGGCAGTGGCGCGCGAGCATCGGGCCCGCGCACTTCGGGCTCGACGTGCAGGGCAAGACGATCGGCATCGTCGGCCTGGGGCGGATCGGTGGCGCGGTCGCGCGACGCGCGGCGCTCGGCTTCAACATGAAGGTGCTGTACACGAACCGCAGCGCGAACCTTCAAGCGGAACAGGCGTATGGCGCGCGGCGCGTCGAGCTGGCCGAGTTGCTCGCGCAGTCCGATTTCGTCTGTTTGCAGGTGCCGCTCACGCAGGAGACGCGGCATCTGATCGGCGCGGCCGAACTGCGCGCGATGAAGAAGAGCGCGATCCTGATCAACGCGTCGCGCGGCGCGACCGTCGACGAACCGGCGCTGATCGAAGCGTTGAAGAACGGCACGATTCACGGCGCGGGCCTCGACGTGTTCGACACCGAACCGTTGCCCGCCGACTCGCCGTTGCTGTCGATGCCGAACGTGGTCGCGCTGCCGCATATCGGCTCGGCGACGCACGAGACCCGTCATGCGATGGCGCTCAACGCGGCCGAGAACCTGGTCGCCGCGCTCGACGGCACGTTGACGACCAACATCGTCAACCGTGAAGTACTGGCGAAGTGAATCGCGGGGCGGCGCGCACGCTCCCGCCCCCGCACCGACACGAGCGATGAGCGAATGAGCGAATGAGCACGACCCCGCCCAGCACGCCACCCGGTATGCCGCCCGCGGCGCCGCGCCGCGCGACGATCACCGATGTCGCGCGCGAAGCCGGCACCGGCAAGACCAGCATCTCGCGCTATCTGAACGGCGAGATCAGCGCGTTGTCGCCCGAGCTGCGCGCACGCATCGAAGCCGCGATCGCGCGGCTCGACTATCAGCCGAACCAGATGGCGCGCGGCCTGAAGCGCGGCCGCAACCGGCTGATCGGCATGCTGGTCGCCGACCTGACCAATCCGTACTCCGTCGAAGTGCTGCAAGGCGTCGAGGCCGCGTGCCACGCGCTCGGTCTGATGCCGCTGATCTGCCACGCGGCGAACGAAGTCGAGATGGAACGGCGCTATCTGCAACTGCTGACCACGTATCGCGTGGAAGGCGTGATCGTCAACGCGCTGGGCGTGCGCGAAGAGACGTTGCGGCCGGTCGGCGACGGCGGCATTCCTGCGGTGCTGGTCGATCGGCGGGTGGAGGGGCTGGTCGCCGATATGGTCGGTCTCGACAATGGCGCGGCCGCCGAGCTCGGCACGCGGCATCTGCTCGAACGCGGCTTCGAGCAGATCTGGTTCGTCGTGCAGCCGTTCGAGCAGGTCAGCTCGCGGCAGCAGCGCGTCGAAGCGTTCGATCGCGCGATGCGCGACGCCGGCCGCGCGGCCGGTCATAAGCTGGTGCTCGATCTCGCCGATCCGGCCGCGCTCGAACGTGGCCTCGCGCAGCTGGATCGTGCGATCGACTCGCCGGGCGCGGACGGCGGCGAGCACGCCGGCGCCTCTCCACGCGTCGCGCTGTTCGCGGCCAACGCACCGGTCGCGTTGCGCCTCGCGCTGCATCTGCACGCGCGTTACGGCGCGCACTGGCAGAGCCGCGTCGCGCTGCTTTCGATCGACGATCCGGAATGGGCCGAGCTCGCCGGCATCACGACGATCCGCCAGCCGACCTACGACATCGGCTACCGCGCGGTCGAATTCCTGCACGAGCGCATCGAAGGCGCGCAGACGGGCGCGCGCGACTGCCTGCTGCCCGGCGAGCTGATCGTGCGTGCGTCGACGGCGCGCTGAGTTCCGGTCAATCTGCGATCATTCGGGGCTGCGGCGCGCAGCGGTTGCGCGCCGGGGACTGCAAGGAACCCCGCAAGGATACTCATGGCCGTGCCACCGCTTACCCTCGCGAGCCTCGCGCTCGCCACGCTCGTCATCGCCGCTTTACCGTTTCTGATTTACCGGCAGTTGCGCCGTCCGCTCGCGCTCAGGCCGCGTGACGCGATCGCCGGCGTCGCGGTGTTCGCGTTGTTCGCGATGGTGATCGAGCGTGCGCTGCACGACTATCTGCTGCGTGGCAACGAGGCGACGGCGGCGTTTCTGTCGCAGCCGCTCGCGTTCGTCGCCTATGGTGCGCTGGCCGCGGGCGTTTGCGAGGAAGTGGGGCGGTTCTTCGGGATGCGGCTGCTCGTGAAGCGCGCAGCGGCACGGCCGGCGGTTCGCGCAAAGGCGAACGTCGGTGCGAACGCGGGGACCAGCACCACCGGGAGCACAAATGGCGAGACCACGACTGCCGACACCCGCACCGCCGCATTGCGCGCCGACGATGGCGCGGCGCTCAGCTACGGCCTTGGCCACGGCGGCGCGGAAGCGTGGATGGTCGGCGTGCTCGTGCAGTTCGAGTGGCTCGTATTCGCCATCCTCGAAAACCGCGGCCGGCTCGGCGACTACCTCGACAATCTGCCGGCCGAGTCGGTGATGCGCGTGCATCTGATTCTCGCTAGCCTGACGCCGCAACTGGCCGGCATTTTCGCGCTCGAACGCATTGCGGCTCTGGTGTTCCAGATCGGCTTGTCGGTGCTGATGTGGCGTGGCGTGCGGGCCGGCTCGCGCGGCATCCTGCCGCTCGCGATCGTCGTGCACGCGCTGATCGACGTGCCCGCGGCAATGACGCAGGCGCGGCTGCTGCCGCTCGCGGCGGTCGATACGATCTATGCGGTGGCGGCGGTGTTCGTCGCGGGACTGCTGATACGGATTTACCGGCGGCCGGCCGCGGCGTGAATGAGCGCCCAGGTAGCCGGCGTCACGCGCCTCGCTATCCGTTCGGCGTTTCTCTAAAATGCGCCTACGTTTCAGGATCTTCATTTCCCGGCAGCCTTCATGGAAGCTTACCAATACGACTGCGCGCATCCGGAGTTCGACGAGCTCGCGCGCGTCATCAGCGATCTGTTTCCCGAGCAGACGCAGTTCATCGAGCGTGCCGCCGACGACGGTACGCCCACGCTGACGATTCACTGGGTAGCGATGCGCTTCGGTTCGACCGCGCGCCGTATCGTGATGACGGTCGCGATCGCGCCGGCGGCGCTCGCGCGTTATCGCGCGATGCCGGCACGGCTGCGTGGCCGCAGCTTCGCGGTATTGCGCGCGTACGTCGAAGCGAGCCTGGGCTCGCTCGAAGAAATGTACGCGAACGGCGAGTCGGTCCCGCGCGAAGTCACGGTCGATCTCGGCGACGAGTTCGCTTGATGCGCAAATGAAGCGCGGCTAACGCGATTTCAATCCGCAAGCCGATAGACCTTCGCGAAGCGTGCGGCCTGCACGACGCCATAGTCGCCGGGCGCGTACTGCATGACCCAGTCGCCAGCCGCGCCGTGCAACACGTCGCCGCCGCTCGCCGAGCGCGCGAGCGAGAAGGGCTCGTCCATCCGGCGCGCGAGCACCACCGCCGGGCGGTTGCGATAGGCGCCGGCTTCGCCGTGCGCGAGCGCGGCATCGGCGGGCAGGTACTTCGCGTCGAAGCGCTCGCGCGACACGACCCAGCGGTCGCCGGTCGAGCCGGTGATCAGCGCATCGCCGCGCGCATAGCGGTTCGGGCCTTCGAGGCTCATCAGCTGGCCTTCGGCCGCGGCGAATTCGACGCTTACCGTTTCGTCCTTGACGACGCGTTGGGCGTGCGGATCGTCACGCAGATCGAGATTCCTGAGTTCGGTCATGAAGCGGGTGAGAGGTTAGGGGTAGGCATTGCGGTGAGACTTGCCGCTTGGCGGCGAGCGTGTGTGGGGTCGCTGGGACGGAGAGCCGGCCCAGACGCCGCGCACCCGAATCATGCCAGATGCATGGTGCGGGCGGGGCGGTTTGAGGAGCTGGGGAAGTGTAGAGCCGTGTGCGGCGCGACTACCCTCACGGGGTCCGGGAACGCTGTGGCGGTGTTGCGTGGCTGCCTGAGGAAGCCGCAAGCCGGCCGCCAAGGGAATCGCTAAAGGAACCGCTGAAAGCAATCGCGTCCAGCCGGACCCGCGCCCGCAACGCGGCGAACCCCCGCCGCGGGCGCCGTTTCATTACTGTTTGGCGGTCGCGTCGCTGGCGGCTTCGGCCGCGGGCTTGCCGCCCTTACCCTTGCCATGGTGACCGCGATGATGACCCTCGGGGCCGCCGTTGTGGAACGTCGCGTCGGCGAGCTTCTTCTGCTCCGGCGACAGGCTGCCATACAGCGGCTCGAACGCATCGACGAGCTTCTTCATGCCGTCCGCATGCGCCTGCGCAATCGTTGCGTACTGTTTCATGTCGTCGAGCGCGCTCACGTTGGTTTCCGCCTTGCGCTGCTCGAACAGCTTGCCCATCGTCTCGCCGTTGTTGCGCATGACGTCGGCGAAAGCCTTCCATTGCGTTTCCTGCGCGGGCGTGATCTTCAGTTGCGAGTGCAGATAAGCGATGCGGTCTTCGACGTTTCGTTCGTGGCCCGCCTTGGCTGCGGAGGCCGAGGCCGTGGTGTCCGGCGCCGAGGCCGGCGCGGCGGTTTGAGCGAACGCGCCGCCCATCGAAACGGCCGTAGCCAGCATAACCAGTGCTTTTTTCATCGAAACTCCTGATGTCTGTTCGTATTGAGACTCGGCGCGCGGCGTGCTTCTTGCCCCGCGCCAGCGACGAATAGCGGCGCACCGCAAGCGGCTGCCGCATTCCCCCGTGGCCGCTATTAGTAACACGATATCCGTACGATTCGATGGTTGTGCCACAAACGCTTACAACCGAAACGAAAGGGAAACGGCTCGCACCCGAGCGGCAATTGCAGCGACACGCTGCGCCCCCAGGCTCGACAGTGTGCCGTGCGTCTGTGAGCGCACACCGTGACACAGCGCCGCTGCCAGCGCAGACGCGCGATAATCCGCGACATTCCATACCAACTTCCTTTGCCCATCGATGAGACCTCCGCGCCTCGACCAGCTCGACGACCTCGACCGCAACCTCGTTGCACTATTACAAGCCAACGCGCGCGAGAGCGTCGCGAATCTTGCGCGGCAGCTCGGCGTTGCGCGCACGACCGTGATCGCGCGCATCGCGCGGCTCGAGCGCAGCAACGTGATCGCGGGCTACAGCGTGCGGCTCGGCCAGGACGTGCTCGATTCGAGCATCGTCGCGTACGTCGGCATCATCATCGCGCCGAAGCACGGGCCGGCCGTGCAGAAGCGTCTCGGCAAAATGCCCGAAGTGCAACTGCTGTGCGCGGTGAGCGGCGAGTTCGACTACGTGGCATGGCTGCGTGCCGATTCGCCTGAGCGGCTCAACGATCTGCTCGATCAGATCGGCGGCCTCGAAGGCGTCGAACGGACGACGACGTCGATCATTCTCGCGCGCAAGATCGACCGCGGCACGGTGTGAGTCGGCGCGCGGCGTAACCCTTTAGCGGGTGATCCGCGGATCCTTCGCGAGTCCTTCCCGAGTCCCTTATTAACGCCTTTTTTACGCATTTTCGACGAATCGTTTGATGGGTTCGTCAGAACGTCGAACCTGATGGTCATACCGCAGCATTTTGCGCGTATGAACTGTTTTTGCTTCTTCCTACACTGTCATTCAAGGGTTCGGCCCGAGAGGCGCCGCATGCAACGCGCGGCGCACTTCCCAAGCTCAGAGACAGCACATGGACAACAAGGAGAAGCAGATGAAAGTAGCTATCGTTGGCGCAGGTTTGATCGGTCACACCATTGCGCATATGCTGCGCGAAACCGGCGACTACGAAGTCGTCGCGTTCGACCGCGATCAGCACGCGCTCGACAAGCTCGCCGCCCAGGGCATTCCGACGCGCCGCATCGATTCCGCCGACGCCGCCGTGCTGCGCGCCGCGATCCAGGGCTTCGACGTGCTGATCAACGCGCTGCCGTACTACCTCGCGGTCAACGTCGCATCGGCGGCGAAGGGCGCGGGGGTCCATTACTTCGACCTGACCGAAGACGTGCGCGCGACGCACGCGATCCGCGCGATCGCCGAAGACTCCGACCACGCCTTCATGCCGCAGTGCGGTCTCGCGCCGGGCTTCATCGGCATCGCCGCGCATGAACTCGCGAATCGCTTCACGGAAATCCGCGACGTGAAGATGCGCGTCGGCGCGCTGCCCGAGTTTCCGACCAATGCGCTGAAGTACAACCTGACGTGGAGCGTCGACGGTCTGATCAACGAGTACTGCCAGCCGTGCGAAGCGATCCGCGAAAGCCGCACGCAATGGGTGCAGCCGCTCGAAGGCCTCGAGCATTTCTCGCTCGACGGCACCGAGTACGAAGCGTTCAACACGTCGGGCGGTCTGGGCACGCTGTGTGAAACGCTGTCGGGCCGCGTCGAATCGCTCGACTACAAGTCGGTGCGCTATCCGGGGCATCGCAACCTGATGCAGTTTCTGCTGGAGGACCTGCGTCTGTCGAGCGACCGCGACACGCTGAAGACCATCATGCGCCGCTCGGTGCCGTCGACCGCGCAGGACGTCGTGCTGGTGTTCATCACCGTGAGCGGCATGCGCGATGGTCAGCTCGTGCAGGAGGTGTTCACCCGCAAGATCTTCGCGAAGACCGTCTGCGGGGTGCCGATGAGCGCAATCCAGATCACCACCGCCGGCGCGATGTGCGCGGTGCTCGATCTGTTCCGCGAGCGCAAGCTGCCGCAAAAGGGCTTCGTGCGGCAGGAGCAGGTGTCGCTCGGCGATTTTCTGGCGAACCGCTTCGGCAAGCTGTACGAAGGGCAGTCGCTGGAGGCGATGGCGACGGTTTGAGGCCGCGATAGCTCGCGTCCAATAAAAATCCCCGTACGTCGGTGACGTACGGGGATTTTTCGTTTTTCAGCCCATCATCGGGCCGGCGCCGCACCCTACGGGCAGAAGGGGAGGATTGCTGTTGTTTGACGACTTTGCGATGAAAATGGCCGTCATCCAGCCACGATCTGCGCGACGAGCGCTTCGTAGTCCGCCGGGCTGGGCGCGGTATTGTCGAACATCAGCAGACCATCGCGGCTCGCGCCGCTCGGCACGAAGCGTCGCTGCCGATAGTCGTCCCAGTGCGCGAGCTTGTACGCATCGTTGGGATTCGCGCGCGCGACGATCCGCTGTCGCGCCACGTCCTCCGAGGTCTGCACCCAGACGACACGCAACTTCACGTCCGGCGCGACGCCGAGCCACGCATGATCGAACAGCCGCCGCTCGCGCACCTCGCGCGACAGCGGACCGACGACCAACGCACTGACGCCGAGTTCGAGATTGTCGCGCGCGGTATCGATGAGGCCGCGATACTCGGGGTCGCGCAGATGTTGAAGGAAAAGAGGGCTGTCGCGATCGTTCGGATCGCCGGTCAGCATCGACATCGCGGCCGCGCTGTAGCCGCCGTACAGCGTGTCCTTGTCGAGCAGGCAGAAGGGGGTGCCGCCAGCTTCCATCAGCGGGCCGAGCAGTTTTTTCGCCAGCGTCGTCTTGCCCGTGCCCGCATGACCGCAAAAGAACACCAGAGAAGTCACGCAGACTTGTCCTCACCCGGCCCGGCGGCCGCATCGGGGCGCGGGTCGCGCGCGAACTTGCCGTTGGTCTCGAGCCACATCACGTTGATGATGCCGAAGCCGAGCGCCACACCCACGCCGAGAATCCAGGTGAAATACCACATCGCAGTCTCCTTGATCGTGCGTCCGGCGACGCGGATCGACAGGCATGCCGGCAACCGACGGCGGCAAGCCGCGAGCCCGGCTGCCGTGTCGACGATCATGAAGAAGAACGCCGCGCCATGCAAGAGGTGCGGGGCCCGCGCGTCGTTCGTGTCGGCTGGCGGATTCTCCGCGCGTTGCTATGATGCGGAACAGTCATGCGTACGAGCGTGCCGTGTGCGCCGAACCGGCGCACGCACGGCGGCGATCCACACCGCGTAGTCGGACACTCGGGCCACGATCGAGAGCACACGGGAGAACCAGCATGCCGATGCGCCTGTCTTGCCGCGGCCGAACTGCACGGCCGGCCGGGTCCGCGCGCCGCGCCGCGTTGGCCGCATGCGTTGCATTCAGCGTGGTCGGCGCGATCAGCGGGTTCACGCTGGCCGGCTGCGCGTCGACGCCGGCCGAGCCGGTGCCGTTCAAACCGGTGCCGGCCGAGCGCATCGTCAGACAGGGCTATACGCAGCCGGGCCCCGGCCTCGTCGCGGTGGACGTGCGGCGCGAGCGTTCGCGCGACGTGATCGTGCGGTTCCGCGATGCGCTCGTCTATATCGACGGCGAGCGCATCACCGACCTGATGAACGGCGAGCACGTGGTGTTCTATCTGCCACCCGGCGCGCATCGGATCGGCGTATCGACGCAGTTCGATCCGGTCATCGAGCTGAACTTCATCGTGACGGCCGATCCGCGCTACACGAACCGCGCCTCGGTCACGTTCAACGACGATCATCGCATCGGCCTGCAGCGGGTCGCGCAATAGCATGCGGTCGATCATTAACAATTCGATACGCGCGGCTTTCGCAGCGGGCCTTAACATGGCGGCTGATCGGGGCGCCCGGAAGCGCGCCCGTCCATTCATGCAGACCCCGTCGAGCGTATTGCGCAAGGCTTGCGCGAGCGGCCGGCGAGGTCTGCTTTCGTCTGCAAGGTAATCCGAACATGCTGATCAATTGCGCCGCCTATCAGGACGGCCGGAAACTCGCCGACATCGATATCGACAGCATCAGCGACTACGTCGCGCGGCCCGAATGCTTCGTCTGGGTCGCGTTGAAAGACCCGAGCCCCGACGAACTCGCGGTGATGAAAGACGAGTTCGATCTGCACGAGCTTGCGATCGAAGACGCGCAACACGGCCACCAGCGCCCGAAAATCGAGGAGTACGGCGGCTCGCTGTTCACCGTGATGCACACGGTCGAGATGGACGAGCAGGGCGAATTCGTGATCGGCGAAGTCGACGTGTTCGTCGGCACGAACTACGTGCTGTCGGTGCGCCGCGGCACGCGCACCGGTTTTCAGGGCGTGCGGGCGCGCTGCGAGCGCGAGCCGCATCTGTTGAAGGAAGGTTCGGCGTTCGTGCTGTACGCGCTGATCGACGACGTGGTCGACCGTTATTTCCCGGTCGTCGAGGCGATGAGCACCGAGCTCGAAACGCTCGAGGACCGCATCTTCGAGAAGAACGATTCGGCCGCCTCGCGCGCGATCGTGCAGGACCTGTACACGATGAAGCGCCGGCTGGTGATCCTGCAGCACCATATCGTGCCGCTGCAGGAAGCGGTCGGCAAACTGACGGGCGGGCGCATTCCGGCCATCTGCGCCGGCATGCAGGCGTACTTCCGCGACGTCTACGATCACCTCGACCGGATCGTCAGAATCATCGAGGGGCGCCGCGAAATCGTCGTCACGGCAGTGCAGGTGAACCTCGGCATGATCTCGCTCGCCGAGAGCGAAATCACCAAGCGGCTCGGCTCGTTCGCGGCGCTGTTCGCGGTGCCGACGATGATCGCCGGTATCTACGGGGATGAACTTCGAGCGCATTCCCGAGCTGCATTTCAAGTTCGGCTATCCGGTCGTGCTGGTCGTGATGCTGGCGATCGACTTCGTGCTGTACCGGCGTTTTCGCAAGGCCGGCTGGCTGTAGCGCGCGCACCTTTCGATTTCCTCGCGGTTTCGCTTGCAGCGCGCCCGATACCAGGCCAGCATAAGCGGCCGGTACGTCGCGCCGCATGCGACGCACCGGCGTCATCGACTGCACGGACTGAGCGAGGGGAGCTTGCTACACACTGCCCGGATCCATCGAGCGCATTGCGGCGCCGCGGAAATTGCGCGCCGGTGCATTGCAACACCGCGATTCGTTGACATTCCGAAAGGCGTGCGCTGAGAATAGCCATCGCAAACGTTTGCGCATCAGAAAAATACGGCTCGCCCGCGAGCCTGATAACCTGGAGATACGCATGAGCCATCGAACCCGCCGTCGCATTCTTGCCGCCGTAGTTCTCGCCACCGCCTCCGCCGTCCTGCCTTTTTCCGTCGCCTACGCGCAGAACGCCCCGGCTCATAAGCCGAAGGTCGCGCTCGTGATGAAGTCGCTCGCCAACGAGTTCTTCCTGACCATGGAGACCGGCGCGAAGGACTACCAGAAGCACAACCCCGACAAGTTCGACCTGATCACCAACGGCATCAAGGACGAAACCGACACCGCCAACCAGATCCGCATCGTCGAGCAGATGATCGTGTCGAAGGTCGACGCGATCGTGCTCGCGCCGGCCGATTCGAAGGCGCTCGTGCCGGTCGTCAAGAAGGCGGTCGACGCGGGCATCATCGTCGTCAACATCGACAACCGGCTCGATCAGGACGTGCTGAAGTCGAAAGACCTGAACGTGCCGTTCGTCGGCCCCGACAACCGCAAGGGCGCGCGCCTCGTCGGCGACTACCTCGCGAAGCGCCTGAAGGCCGGCGACGAGGTCGGCATCCTCGAAGGCGTGTCGACCACCACCAACGCGCAGCAGCGTACCGCCGGCTTCAAGGATGCGATGCAGGCGGTCGGCGCGAAGATCGTGTCGGTGCAGTCGGGCGAGTGGGAAATCGACAAGGGCAACGCGGTCGCGTCGGCGATGCTCAACGAGTATCCGAACCTGAAGGCGCTGCTCGCCGGCAACGACAACATGGCGATCGGCGCGGTGTCGGCCGTGCGCGCGGCGGGCAAGCAGGGCAAGGTGATGGTGGTCGGCTACGACAACATCAATGCGATCCATCCGATGCTGAAGGACGGCCGCGTGCTCGCCACCGCCGACCAGTACGCGGCGAAGCAGGCCGTGTTCGGCATCGATACCGCGTTGAAGGCGTTGAGCGAACACAAGAAACAGTCGGAGTTGTCGGGCGTCGTCGAAACACCGGTCGTTCTGGTGACGAAAGAGACGCTGAAGTAAGCGCGGCGCGCCCGGCCTGAAGCCTGCGCCGGGCGCCGCTGGAGCTGCGTGCGGGAAGCCGCGATAGCCGCAATCGCCGCGACGAAGCGCGCGAACCGCATGCTTCAGCGGCAATCCGGCAACCCGCCGGTCCGCTTTTATTCAACGAACGCTCAAGAATCCCGCCGCGCCGCCGTTAATTCCAGAGATAAGCGTCATGACGGCGGCTCGCGTGGTGAGAGGAAGCGCGGCCGCGAGCACCCGCGCATTTCGCGCGAGCGTGCAGGCATGACTCGTGGCAGCCGGGCGCGGTGTGCCGTGCGGCAAGCACGGTCGGCCGCCGAAGCGCCGCGAAGGCGCAAGAAGCGCCATGCAACCAGGAGCGCGATGGATTCAACCGACCACGACGCCTTGCCTGTCGTACTGACCGTCAGCGGCATCGGCAAGACGTATGCCGAACCGGTGCTCGCCGACGTATCGTTGTCGCTGCGAGCAGGCAAGGTATTGGCGTTGACCGGCGAGAACGGCGCGGGCAAGAGCACGCTGTCGAAGATCGTCGGCGGGCTGGTCGAGCCGAGCGCGGGCACGATGCAGCTGGCCGGCGCGCCGTACGCGCCCGCGAGCCGCACCGAGGCCGAGGCGCTCGGCGTGCGGATGGTCATGCAGGAGCTGAATCTGCTGCCGACGCTGTCGGTCGCCGAGAACCTGTTCCTGAACCGGCTGCCGCGCGCGGGCGCATTCAGCTTCGGCTGGATCGACCGCGGCAAGCTGCGCGAGAACGCACGCGTGGCGATGGCGCAGGTCGGGCTCGACGCGATCGATCCCGACACGCTGGTCGGCGAACTGGGCATCGGTCATCAGCAGATGGTCGAGATCGCCCGCAACCTGATCGACGACTGCCGCGTGCTGATCCTCGACGAGCCGACCGCGATGCTGACCGCGCGCGAGGTCGATCTGCTGTTCGAGCAGATCGGGCGGCTCAAGGCGCGCGGCGTCGCGCTCGTCTATATCTCGCACCGGCTCGAAGAGCTGGCGCGGGTGGCCGAACGGGTCGCGGTGCTGCGCGACGGCCGCCTCGTGCACGTCGACGCGATGGCCAACCTGACGAGCGAGCAGATCGTCACGTGGATGGTCGGCCGCGAACTCGGCGAGCATATCGATCTCGGCGAGCGCAACATCGGCGCGCCGCTGTTGAAAGTGGAGCGGCTCGCGCGCGGCAAGGTCGTGCGCGACGTGTCGTTCGAGGTGCGCGCGGGCGAGATTTTCGGTGTCAGCGGGCTGATCGGCGCGGGCCGCACCGAGCTGATGCGGCTCATCTACGGCGCCGACCGCAAGGACGGCGGCAGCGTGTCGCTCGCCGCGACGCCGGGCGCGCCGCCCACGCCGGTGCAGATCGACTCGCCGGCGGACGCGGTGCGCGCGGGCATCGCGCTGATCACCGAAGACCGCAAAGGCGAAGGTCTGCTGCTGCCGCAACCGATCGCGGCCAACGTGTCGCTCGGCAATCTCGGCAGCGTCGCGCGGCACGGCCTCGTCGATGCGAAGCGCGAGAATGCGCTAGCGCAAAAGCAGATCGCCGCGATGCGGATTCGCAGCTCGGGGCCCGGGCAGATCGTCGGCGAGCTGTCGGGCGGCAACCAGCAGAAGGTCGTGATCGGCCGCTGGCTCGCGCGCGACTGCCGCGTGCTGTTGTTCGACGAACCGACGCGCGGCATCGACGTCGGCGCGAAGTTCGATATTTACGGCCTGATGGGCGCGCTCGCGCGCGACGGCCGCGCGCTGGTCGTGGTGTCGAGCGACCTGCGCGAATTGATGCTGATCTGCGACCGGATCGGCGTGATGTCGGCGGGCAGCATGACGGGCGTGTTCGAACGCGCGAGCTGGAGCCAGGATGCGCTGCTCGCGGCCGCGTTCGCCGGCTACCGCGGCCGCGAGGCGCTGCTGCACACGCACGGCGCCAACGAAGCAGGGAGTCTGCAATGACCGATCGATCGTGGCGCGACGCGGCAGGTGTCAAACCGGGCAAGCAGGACGGCCAGCCCGGTGGCGCGCCGGACGTGCCCACTGTGACGCCCCCGGCCGATCCGTCGGCGCCGCTCGCGAGCGGCAAGCCGGCCGGCACGCGGCTCGGCTTTTCGAACTACCTGGGCCTCGCCGGCGCGCTGCTTGCGATGATCGTGCTGTTCTCGCTGCTGAGTTCGCACTTTCTGACCTACGACACGTTCAGCACGATCGCGAACCAGATTCCGGATCTCGTCGTGATGTCGGTCGGCATGACCTTCGTGCTGATCATCGCGGGGATCGACCTGTCGGTCGGCTCGGTGCTCGCGCTGGGGGCGTCGGTGGTCAGCGTGGTGACGCTGAAGTGGGGCTGGGGACCGGCCGCCGGTGCGCTGCTCGGTGTCGCGGTCGCGGCGCTGACCGGCACCGTGACCGGCGCGGTGACCGTGGGCTGGCGGATTCCGTCGTTCATCGTGTCGCTCGGCGTGCTCGAGGCCGCGCGCGGCATGGCGTATCAGATGACCAATTCGCGCACCGCGTATATCGGCGACGCGTTCGACTTCCTGTCGAATCCGATCGCGCTCGGCATCTCGCCGGCCTTCCTGATCGCGGTCGCGGTGATGGTGATCGCGCAGCTGATGCTGACGCGCACGGTGTTCGGGCGCTATCTGGTCGGGATCGGCACCAACGAGGAAGCGGTCCGGCTTGCGGGCGTCAATCCGCGGCCGTACAAGGTGATCGTGTTCGCGCTGATGGGCGCGCTGTCGGGTCTCGCGGCGCTGTTCCAGATCTCGCGGCTCGAGGCGGCCGATCCGAATGCGGGCGTCGGCATGGAGCTGCAGGTGATCGCGGCGGTCGTGATCGGCGGCACGAGTCTGATGGGCGGGCGCGGGTCGGTGATCAGCACGTTTTTCGGCGTGCTGATCATTTCGGTGCTGGCGGCGGGCCTCGCGCAGATCGGCGCGAACGAGCCGACCAAGCGCATGATCACCGGCGCGGTGATCGTGGTGGCCGTGGTGCTCGATACGTACCGCAGCCGCCGCAAACGCGCCTGAGGTGTGCGCGTCGGCGCAACGATGAATCAGTGTGGTCTGTCTTCGATGAAGACGTCCGCGGGTCGCCAGGCGGTGCGGCCGGCGGGAACAACAGGCAGTGGGAGAGCAACAGGTTATGGCGACGATCAAGGATGTAGCGGCCGTGGCGGGTGTGTCGTTCACGACGGTATCGCACGTCGTAAACAACTCGCGGCCGGTGTCGGCCGATGTGCGTGCGAAAGTCGAGCACGCGATCCGTCAACTGCACTATGTGCCGTCGGCGGTCGCGCGTTCGCTGAAGGCGCGCGCGACCGCGACGATCGGACTGGTGGTGCCGAACAGCACCAACCCGTATTTCGCGGAGCTCGCGCGCGGCATCGAGGACGGCTGCGCGCGCAACGGCTACTGCGTGTTCTTCTGCAACTCCGACGATGACCCCGCGAAGCAGCGCAACTATCTGCGCGTGCTGCAGGAAAAGCGCATCGACGGGCTGATCGTCGCGTCCGCCGGCGACGACGCCGTGCTCGCGCAGACCCTCGCCGACTCGCGCGAGCCGCTCGTCGTGGTGGACCGCAACATCGAAGGAATCAACGCTGACCTCGTGCAGATCGATCACGAGAAGGGCGCGTATCTGGCCACCCGGCATCTGCTCGAGCTCGGGCATGTGCGGATCGGCTGCATCACGGGGCCGGTGCAGACCGCGGTCAGCGCAATGCGCGTGCACGGTTTCATTCGCGCGATGGCCGAGCGCGGCATCGAAATTGCCGCCGATGCGATCGTCGAAAGCGATTTTTCGGGGACGGGCGGACACCGCGCGGCCGCGCAGCTGTTCGACACGGTCAGGCCGTCGGCGATTTTCGCGGGCAACGACATGATGGGCATCGGCGCATTGCGCGCGGCGGCGGAGCGCAATATCAGCGTGCCGCGCGATTGCTCGATCATCGGTTTCGACGATATCGAGCTGGGCCGCTTCACGTTCCCGTCGCTGTCGACGGTCGGGCAGTCGGTGCGCGCGCTCGGCGACACGGCCGCGCAGACGCTGATCGACCGGATCGCCGAGGCGTCGTCGAACAGCACCGCGCGGGCGCCGGGCCGCCGGCGCGTGGTGTCGCCGCGGCTGATCGTGCGCGAGTCCACCGCGACATGGGCGGGCGAAGGACGGCGGGATCTGGCGGCTTGATGCGCCGCACGAAGGACGCATGACGGGTACTTGAAGGGCGCGTGTGCAATCGCAACGCGACCCGTCGCGCAACGGAGGACACTCAAGTGGCAAGCAACCAAACGCGCGCGCGCGTCACGGTGGTCGGCAGCCTGAACATGGACCTCGTCGTGCGCTCGCCACGCCTGCCGCAGCCGGGCGAGACGCTGGCCGGCCGCAGCTTCGCACAGGTCGCGGGAGGCAAAGGCGGTAACCAGGCGGTCGCGGCCGCGCGGCTCGGCGCGCAGGTGTCGATGCTCGGCTGCGTCGGCGCCGATGCGAACGGCGTGCAGCTGCGCGCGGGCCTCGAAGCGGAGCGCATCGACTGCGCGGCGCTCGAAACCGGCAGCGAGCCGAGCGGCGTCGCGCTGATCGTCGTCGACGATGCGAGCCAGAACACCATTGTGATCGTCGCGGGCAGCAACGGCGAGGTCACGCCGGCCACCATCGCGCGACACGAAACGACGCTCGCCGCCGCCGACGTCGTGATCTGCCAGCTCGAAACCCCGCCCGAATCGGTGCGCGCGGCGCTGGCCGCGGCGCGGCGGCTCGGCAAGACCGTGATTCTGAACCCGGCGCCCGCCATCGGCCCGTTGCCGGCCGACTGGCTGCCGCTGATCGACTACCTGATTCCGAACGAACTCGAAGCCGCCGCGCTGAGCGGTCTCGCCGTCGACTCGCCCGAGGACGCCGCGCGGGCTGCTGCCGCGTTGCGTGCGGCCGGCGCGCGCAACGTGCTGATCACGCTGGGGCCACGCGGCGTGCATGCGGCGCTCGAAGGCGCCGCCGCGACGCTGTACGAAGCGCCGCGGGTCGAGGCGGTCGACACGACGGCAGCCGGCGACACCTTCATCGGCGGCTTCGCGGCGCAGCTCGCGCAGGGTGCGAGCGTCGAAGCGGCGATCCGCTTCGCGCAACGCGCCGCCGCGCTATCGGTGACGCGCGCTGGCGCCCAGCCGTCGATTCCGACGCGCGCCGAAGTCGACGCAATGGGCTGATGCGGTCGCGGCGTGAGCCCGCCCGCAAGCTGCCCGATCGATCTGTCCCGCCAACGCCGCGAGCGACCCGGAACGCTCGCGCCATCAACCGAATCCCGCCGCCAAAACGTCGAAAGTCATGCTTCGACGACTGCCGCCGGGTCGCGCCAACCCGCCGCGACCACGTCCGCCTCCCGCCAATTTGCTTTCAACGTCTTACAACGTCTTTGTTCATACCTTTTAAATGCTTCAAGTCTCCATGAGTGCTGCCGTAAACGGTAATTAGAGCGCTGATTCGAAAAGCGCCGGACCCAACACACGCCGCCCAACGCTGCGAAGGCAGCCTCTCATTTAGTACAGCCCACAGGACCCAGCATGTTGAATAAAGGCATCACGATCAAGGCGCGAATCGGGCTCACGATGGCGTTTCTCGCCGCGCTACTGGTGGGGATCGGCGTTTTCGGTCTGGTCGGCATGGGCCACACGAACGACGCCTATGAGGACACATTCACCAACGCGATGCCGAGCGCGGTGAATATCGGCAATGCGGAAATCTACTCGGCACGCGAACGTCTCGCGCTCGACCGCGCCGCGTTCATGGTCGGTACGCCGGAAGCTGCGACCACCATCGAGCGCGCGCGCATGCTGGGCGGCACGTCCGACATGTGGTGGAAGAAATACCTCGATCTGCCGCGCGACGCGGAAGAAGACCGGCTCGCGCAGGACGTCGCCGCGAAGCGCAACGCGCTGCATCAGCAGCTCGAAGCGTTCGCAACGGCGATCGCCGCTAACGATCAGGGCAAGCTGGTCGAGGATGCGAAGAACCTGCAGGCCGTCTTCAACGACCTCGTCGGCGCCGACGACGTGCTGCGCAAATTCCAGTTCGACTCGGCCAAGCAGGGCTTCGACTCCGCGCAAAGCAGTTTCGCCATGTTCCGCATGGTCAGCATCGGCGCGCTGGTGGTCGGCGTGCTTGCGGCGGCGCTGTCGTATCTGACGCTGAGCCGCGCGATCGCGCGTCCGCTCGACGAAGCGCTCGGCCACTTCGATGCGATCGCGGCCGGCGATCTGCGTCGTCCGGTGATCGTGACATCGCGCGACGAAATGGGGCAACTGCTCGAAGGAATCGCCAGAATGCAGCGCAGCCTCACCGAAACGGTGCGCAGCGTGCGCGGCGGCAGCGAGTCGATCGCGACCGCGACGCGTGAGATTGCGGCGGGCAACATCGACCTGTCGTCGCGGACCGAGGAGCAGGCGTCCGCGCTGCAGCAAACCGCGTCGAGCATGGAACAGCTGACCGGCACCGTGCGCCAGAATGCCGACAACGCGCGCCAGGCGAGCGCGCTCGCCGCCAACGCGTCGGAGATCGCCAACAAGGGCAGCGCGGTGGTCGGCCAGGTGGTCGGCACGATGGGCGACATCAACCAGAGTTCGGCGAAGATCGCCGACATCATCTCGATCATCGAGGGCATCGCCTTCCAGACCAACATCCTCGCATTGAACGCCGCCGTCGAGGCGGCGCGGGCCGGCGAGGAGGGCCGCGGCTTCGCGGTCGTCGCGGGCGAGGTGCGCAGCCTCGCGCAGCGTTCGTCGGCGGCGGCCAAGGAGATCAAGGAGCTGATCGACACCTCGGTCGAGCGCGTGCAGTCGGGCTCGGCGCTCGTCGACGAGGCCGGCCGCACGATGACCGAGATCATCGGCGCGGTGCAGCGCGTGACCGACATCATGGGTGAGATCGCGGCCGCGTCGGAGGAGCAGAGCGGCGGCATCGACCAGGTTGCGCGCGCAGTGACGCAGATGGACGAGGTCACGCAGCAGAACGCGGCGCTCGTCGAGGAAGCGGCCGCCGCGGCGTCGTCGCTCGAGGAGCAGGCGGCCCGGCTGCGCCACGCGGTTGCGGTGTTCCAGGTCGATGACAGCGGCCGTGGCGCTCACGAAGCGGCGTCGGCGCTGGCGGCGCCGAAGCGCGCGGTGTCCGCGAGCCCGGTCGGTGCGCGTGCGCGCAAGTTCACGCCGGCTACGGCGCAGGCGGCGTCGCCGGCGAAGGCATCGGTCGCGGCCGCGGTCGCGCCGCAGGTAGCGGCCGCGCCCGCGCCCACGCGCGCGCCGGCCAGGTCCGCGGCGACGGCCGGCAGCGATCAGGATTGGGAGACCTTCTGAGCTGGCTCGGGTTCAGGGGCCCATAGGTAGTGACGCTGCGGCGCGTCAGAAGATTCGGGACGCGCCGTTCGCTGCAACATCCGTTCCCGTTCGCGCGCTAACCGTCCGGCACACCCGCCGCACCAGCGACGAACGCTTCGCAAAAAGCCGTGCATGGATCCGCATGCGCGGTTTTTTTTCGGTGCGCGCAAGAATTAACGTTTGCGCGCTTCCGCCTTTCACCGGCGCGAGTCGCGATCCGGTACATTGACGGGCACGGCCCCGATCCGCGTGCGCGGCGCGCGGCTGCCCGCACCTTCAACAGGTGGTTCCCACATATTGCTACATCCCGTGAACCCTGCCATGCGCCAGCCACAAAGAACCGACATGACGCGCTACGATCTTGCGCACTGCCTCGTCGAGGCCCGCCGGCAGCACCGGCCGATCGACGCGCCCGCACCCGACAGCCTGCCGCCCGATGCGGCGACCGCCTACGCGATCCAGCAGGCGGTGATCACGGCTCTCGGCGAGTCGACAGGCGCCTGGAAGATCGGCGCCAAGTCGCCGGGCGGCGCCGCGTCGGGCGCACCGATTCCGGCCTCGCTGGTGATGCCGTCGCCGGCGCGGCTCGCGCAAGACGGTTTCTTTCGCGTGCTGGTCGAACTCGAGATCGCGTTCCGCTTCGACGTGACGATCGAGCCGCGCGCTCAGGCGTATGCGCGCGACGAGGTGCTGTCGAAGGTCGGCGCCGTGCTGCCGGCCATCGAGATCGTCGACAGCCGCTTTGCCGAATGGCCGAACGTCGCGCCGCTCGCGCAGCTGGCCGACGCGCAGAACAACGGCGCGCTGATCGCCGGCCATCCGGCCGTCTATGCGAGCCTCGCGCGCGGCTTCGACTTCGTGTCGCCGGAACTGGAGCTGAGTTTCAACGGTCGCTCGCTGCTACCGGAAGTGACCGGCAATCCGGCCGGCGATCCGCGCGAACTGCTCGTCTGGTTCGTCAATCATTGCGCGGCGATGGGCATCACGATCGAGCGCGACTGGACCCTGACCACCGGCTCATACGTCGGCGCGCACAAGATCGACGAGCCCGGCATCGTGCGTGGTCATATCGACGGACTGGGTGAAGTGGAAATCGAATTGACCTGAGCGATGTTGCGGCGCTTGTAACCGCAAATTACAACGCTTCATTGCAAACGGCTGCCAGTGTGCAGCCGTTTTTATTTTGACCAATCTGAAACGGTGGCAGTCTTTGAATCGTTACCCTGTTCGAATGCGTTTGTTGCAACTTTGCCGCGTCCCTTCCGTATACACCTATGAGAGCGTCGCAAACTGCAGCCGTCATCCAGTCATACGGATCACGCGCGCAACGGCGGCTTGCCGATGAAGTGAACGCAGCGCTTGCAACAGCTGTGAGCATGAAGGGCGGTGGGGCAGCGAAAACGTCATCACGTGCATGCTTTTCGTGACGAAGTGTGCGTGCGCAGACAGCCGCATTTTTGTGAACGGCCGACGTTGCAGGTACGGGATGTGCAAGAGCAACGCGATCACGTGGCGCGATGCAGCGTTACGGCGATGTTCGTGCAGGAGCACTGAATAGCGATGCGGTGCTGAAGAAAGCAGCGATACAACGGAGCGGCAGATGATAGTGATGGGTTGCCGCGTGAGTGAAGAATTGTAGGTGGTCGATTCTTTGTTTCCAAGTGAGGACTGTGGTGTGGCGGTTACGGCGCGATTTTCGCAACGTAGTCCGTGAAAAAAAATTTAAAAGGGTTTAGGATGAATTCGAGCGATGTCGTTTCCGAATAGCGCGCCGCGCACGACATCGCCCCAGACTTCGGCGAGGAGGTAGCATGGATATCTACAGCAGTTTCGCGACCCGCTTCGAGAAAACACGGGAGGACGAACTCTCTCTCGAGGAGTATCTCGCGCTCTGCAAAGACAATCCCGCCGCGTACGCCACCGCTGGCGAACGCATGTTGACGGCAATCGGAGAACCGGAACAGATCGACACGCGCAACGATCCGCGTTTATCGCGTATCTTCGCGAACAAGGTCATCAAGGTATACCCCGCGTTCCGTGAGTTCTACGGAATGGAAGAGGTGATCGAGCAGGTGGTCGCCTACTTCCGGCATTCGGCCCAGGGGCTCGAAGAAAAGAAGCAGATTCTGTATCTATTAGGACCGGTCGGCGGCGGCAAGTCGTCGATCGCGGAACGTCTGAAACAGCTCATGGAACGCGTGCCTTTCTATGCGATCAAGGGCTCGCCCGTCAACGAATCGCCGCTCGGTCTGTTCGACTACGAGGAAGACGGTCCGATCCTCGAAGAGCAATATGGCATTCCGCGCCGCTACCTCAAAAACATCCTGAGTCCGTGGGCGGTCAAACGCCTGCATGAATACAACGGCGACATCCGCAAGTTCCGCGTGGTGCGCCGCTTTCCGTCGATCCTTCGGCAGATCGGTATCGCGAAGACCGAACCGGGCGACGAGAACAATCAGGACATTTCGTCGCTGGTCGGCAAGGTGGATATCCGCAAGCTCGAGCAGTATGCGCAGGACGACGCCGACGCGTACAGCTACTCGGGCGGCCTGTGCCTCGCCAATCAGGGTCTGCTCGAATTCGTCGAAATGTTCAAGGCGCCGATCAAGGTGTTGCACCCGCTGCTCACCGCGACCCAGGAAGGCAACTTCAAGGGTACGGAAGGCTTCGGCGCGATTCCGTTCGACGGCATCATCCTCGCTCACTCGAACGAATCGGAGTGGAAGGCATTCCGCAACAACCGCAACAACGAGGCATTGCTCGACCGGATCTTCGTCGTCAAGGTGCCGTACTGCCTGCGCTATAGCGAAGAGGTCAAGATCTACGAGAAGCTGCTGCGCAACTCGTCGCTGGCCAACGCGGTGTGCGCGCCGGGCACGCTGAAGATGATGGGGCAGCTGTCCGTGCTCACGCGTCTGCACGAGCCGGAGAACTCGAGCCTGTTCTCGAAGATGCAGGTCTACGACGGCGAGAATCTGAAGGACACCGACCCGAAGGCGAAGTCGTACCAGGAGTACCGCGACTTCGCGGGCGTCGACGAAGGCATGACCGGCGTGTCGACCCGCTTCGCGTTCAAGATTCTGTCGCGCGTATTCAACTTCGACTCGACCGAGGTCGCGGCCAATCCGGTGCATCTGATGTACGTGCTCGAACAGCAGATCGAACGCGAGCAGTTTCCGCCGGAAACCGAGCAGAAGTATCTGTCCTTCATCAAGGACGTGCTCGCGTCGCGCTATGCGGAGTTCATCGGCAAGGAGATTCAGACCGCTTATCTGGAGTCGTACTCCGAGTACGGCCAGAACATCTTCGATCGCTACGTCACGTATGCGGACTTCTGGATCCAGGATCAGGAGTTCCGCGACCACGACACCGGCGAAAGCTTCGACCGTGCCGCGTTGAACGCCGAACTGGAGAAGATCGAGAAGCCCGCGGGCATCAGCAATCCCAAGGACTTCCGCAACGAGATCGTGAACTTCGTGCTGCGTGCGCGAGCTGCCAATGCGGGCAAGAACCCCGCCTGGATCAGCTACGAGAAGCTGCGCGTCGTGATCGAAAAGAAGATGTTCTCGAACACGGAAGAGCTGTTGCCGGTGATCTCGTTCAACGCGAAGGGCTCGGCCGAAGAGCAGCGCAAGCACGAAGACTTCGTCAATCGCATGGTGGCGAAGGGCTATACGCCGAAGCAGGTGCGCTTGCTGTGCGACTGGTATCTGCGCGTACGCAAGTCGTCTTGATGCGCGCATGATACTCATGGTGTGCCGCCCGTACGGTTCGACCGTACGGGCAACCGGCGAGGCGCAAGCCGCATAGCGTTGCACTGCGCGGCGGGCGTCTCGCGCACCCGAAATATTAGTGCGGCCGCAGCGCGAACGCGGTTGCATGGACGGGAGACCGGGCGTGCTTCATCAAATCATCGACCGCAGGTTGGCAGGCAAGAACAAGAGCATTGCGAACCGGGAGCGCTTTTTGCGCCGCGTCAAAAACTATATTCGTCGCGCCGTTTCGGAGGCGGTGCGCGATCGCAGCATCAAAGACATCCAGAACACCCAGAGCATCACCATTCCGCGCAAGGACATCGCGGAGCCGTCGTTCCGTCATGGACCGGGCGGCAAGCGCGAGATGGTGCATCCCGGCAACTCGGACTACATCCGCGGCGACAAGATCCAGCGCCCGCAGGGCGGCGGTGGCGGCGGCGGAGGCAGTCAGGCCAGCAACGAGGGCGAGGGTCAGGACGACTTCGTGTTCGAGCTGAGCCGCGAAGAGTTCATGCAGTATTTCTTCGACGACCTCGAACTGCCGCGTCTCGTCAAAACCCATCTGATGGCCGTGCCGACGTGGAAAAGCATCCGCGCGGGCTGGGCCGCGGAAGGCACGCCGAACAACATCGACGTGGTGCGCTCGCTGCGCAGCGCGCTCGGCCGGCGCATCGCGCTCGGCGCGCCGCTCGTCAACCAGCTGCACGAGATGGAGCGGCAGCTCGAAGAAATGAAGGCCGATCCCGCCGATCGACGCGAAGAGATCAAGCTGCTCGAAGACGACATCCATCATCTGAAAGGCCGCATCTGGCGGATTCCGTTCATCGATCCGTTCGATCTGCGCTACGTGAATCGCGTGAAGCAGCCCACGCCGTCGAGCCAGGCGGTGATGTTCTGCCTGATGGACGTGTCCGGTTCGATGGACGAGCAGCGCAAGGATCTCGCGAAGCGCTTCTTTATCCTGCTGTACCTGTTCCTGAAACGTAACTACGAGAAGATCGAAGTCGTGTTCATTCGCCACCACACGCGCGCCGAGGAAGTCGACGAAGACACGTTCTTCCATTCGACCGAAAGCGGCGGCACCGTGGTGTCGAGCGCGCTCGAACTGATGCGCAAGGTGATGGACGAACGCTACTCGCCATCTGAATGGAACATTTACGGGGCGCAGGCTTCCGACGGCGACAACTGGACCGACGACTCGCCGAAGTGCCGCAAGATACTCTCGGATGACATCCTGGAGAAGGTGCGGTATTTTGCGTATATTCAGGTGACGCCCGAAGAGCAGAATCTGTGGCTCGAATACGCGCAGCTGGCACTATCGCAACCGCACATGGCGATGAAGAAGGTCGAAACTGCGGCCGATATTTATCCGGTGTTTCGCGAGCTGTTCGAGAAGCAGGCGGCGACTTCGTGATGGAATGCGGGTGGCACCTGAAGCACCTGAAGCACCTGAAGGACGCAGCGGGCGGCGATTCGTGCGACGTGGGGCAACCCATCGTATGAAAGCGCCGCAACGCAACAAAGGCGTGCCGCAGTAACAGTCGGGGCATGCCGAGGCAGGGAGCGGCCAACACGGGAGCCGCTTGCGCCGGAGCAGTCCGCGATGCTGCAGCACGGGACACACCGGAACGCCCATCGAGGGGCAAAGGGAAGTCCGTATGAACGTAGCCGATAGACGGCCTCTGCCGTGCCCGTCCGACTGGACCTTCGAATTGATCGAAGAGTACGACTCGCATATTGCCCGTGTTGCGGAGCAATACGAGCTCGACGTGTATCCGATCCAGCTCGAACTCATCAGCGCCGAACAGATGATGGACGCGTACGCGTCCGTCGGCATGCCGGTGAACTACCGTCACTGGTCGTTCGGCAAACATTTCCTCGCAACCGAAAAAAGCTATCGTCGTGGCCAGATGGGGCTCGCGTACGAAATCGTCATCAATTCGAATCCTTGCATCGCGTATCTGATGGAAGAGAACACGATGACGATGCAGGCGCTCGTCATCGCGCATGCGGCCTACGGTCACAACTCGTTCTTCAAGGGCAACTATCTGTTCCGCTTGTGGACGGACGCGCACGCGATCATCGACTATCTCGTCTACGCGAAGAACTACATCGCGGAATGCGAGGAGCGCTATGGGCTCGATCGCGTCGAAGAATTGCTCGATTCGTGCCACGCGCTGATGAATTACGGGGTGGACCGCTACAAGCGGCCGCAGAAGCTGTCGCTGCAGAAAGAGTTCGCCGCGCGTCGTGAACGTGAGGCGTATCTGCAGTCGCAGGTCAACGAGTTGTGGCGCACGTTGCCCACGCGCCATACGCCGCTGCCCGAAGAGGTCGAAGGGCGCTATCCGCCCGAGCCGCAGGAAAACCTGCTGTATTTCGCGGAGAAAAACGCGCCGCTGCTCGAACCGTGGGAGCGCGAGGTGATCCGCATCGTGCGCAAGATCGGCCAGTACTTCTATCCGCAGCGGCAGACCCAGGTGATGAACGAAGGCTGGGCGACGTTCTGGCACTACACGCTGCTCAACACGATGTACAACCAGGGCAAGCTGGAAGACGGCTTCATGATGGAGTTCCTCCATTCGCATAGCAACGTCGTCTACCAGCCGCCGGTCACGAAGCCGTACTACAGCGGCATCAATCCGTATGCGCTCGGCTTTTCGATGATGAGCGACATCCGGCGCATCTGCGAGGCGCCGACCGACGAAGATCGCCGCTGGTTTCCGGAGCTGGCAGGCAGTCCGTGGCTGCCGGCGATGCACTACGCGATGCGCAACTTCAAGGACGAGAGCTTCGTCGCGCAGTATCTGTCGCCGCATCTGATCCGCGAGATGCGCCTGTTCTCGGTGCTCGACGACGACATGCGCGATGCGCTCGAAGTGTCGGCGATTCACGACGATAGCGGCTACCAGTACGTGCGCCAGGCGCTGTCACGGCAGTACGACATGCATCACCGCGAGCCGAACATTCAGGTGTGGGCCGTCAATACACGTGGCGATCGCAGCCTGACGCTGCGGCACTTCATGAGCGACAACCGGCACCTGTCGTCGGATAGCGACGAGGTGCTCAAGCACATGGCGCGCTTGTGGCAATTCGACGTGTACCTCGAAAGTGTCGACGAAAACGGCACCGTCAGAAAGCGCTTCGAGTGCCGGTATGTGCCGCCGTCCGTGAGGATTTGATGCCCGACATCCAACGGCCAATTTGACGTCTTCACCCGCTGGCGGCAACGGTTCCTGACGTTGCCCGACCGGTCCGGGTCGATCACCCGACGGCCCCGCAGCCTCCCGGCTGACGGGGGCTTCGCTTTTATGGCACCGCAAATTCGCCGCGAGCCCATACCCAGGGCTTTCCTGCAGTTGCGCCGCCAAAGTCTGTCTCCGCTAAGTTCAAATGTCGTGCCTCCAGCTAAATAGAAATGTCGGGTTTTGCTGTGCTTTTTCTTATGTTTC
>NZ_SELS01000268.1 GCF_004197395.1 Paraburkholderia sp. UYCP14C
ACTTCTCAAATTCGGTTGCTCCCTCGTCTGCTGGAACATCTTCAGACGGACGGAGCAGCCTTTTTGAATCCATCTCTAAGGGCGGCAGTGATCGCGATGCTGGTAGCCGCTAGATTCATGCCAACTCCGGTTTTTCGCCAATACCCACAATTTGGCGGCCTTTAGTTAATTCTTTTTTGTGGCCAAGTCGAGAAACTCTCAATTATTTGGCATAGATGCGACAAACCTCACGACAAAGGAATCCTGATGCAGCCCACGTTACGCATGAATCGGAACTTTGTCGGGGCCCTGCTGGCCCTTGCTTTGCCATGGGGTACAGCGGTCATTCGCGTGCTTATTGGCGTCCGCGGCAGCCTCCGCTTTCGAGTCGTCATGTATGTGATCCACACGCCTTCAACTCGATGCTGCTCTCAGCGCTGTTCGAGCGGTATCAACGCGATGGCAATCAGAAGGCGCTCGCCAGGCTGAAGCGGATCTCGCCCGTCGCCTGGCAGCACATTCACTTCCTCGGTCACTACACCTTCCGGGGTAATGCGAATCCAAACGATCTTGGCGTCCTGCTGGCCGGCCTCGAAGTTCTCTAACGCATTGAATCTAAAGCATTCCAAAAAATTATTGGGGTTTGGGCGTGGAACCCCATATAGACGCTCTTAGACTGGCTTGTGAGCCCTGAGGCCCATTCCGCAAAGCATACGCCGTCCGGAACGGGGCGGTCTGCGGCGACCATCGCTGTCTACTCGCCGGGATGTTCGATCGTCGATCAATGGGTGGCAGCGATGAGCCGCCAACGGATTCTGCCTTGCGCCTGAGTATGCTGATGCTGATTTTGCGGAGGAAGTGGGTGTCCGTGGGTCGATGCGGCATTCATCCCGCAGCCCTCACAGGGATAGGTTCCCGAATGGGGCTGACCCGGCTCCGAAACGGTATCGAAGGCCGCGCGGGTGCTGTGGATCGCGCCCATCAGGCCGGCTTGGACAAAACGAGTCAACGCAAGTGTTGATTGCCTACGCGGAGATCTCGGCCTCGTTGGAGTAACCAGAGATGAACGGCTTGCGCATGCTGGTCTGCGGGTCGAAGACGTGCCGCGAAATCCGTCCGATGTTCCCGCCGTAGACGTGAACGCTGATTGAGACGCGATCATCATACGTGTTGGACACTCTGTGGATGTCGCC
>NZ_SELS01000269.1 GCF_004197395.1 Paraburkholderia sp. UYCP14C
ATTTCCACTCGCCTTTGATCTTGATATAGCTCTCGTCCATTCGCCAGCTTTTCCCAACCGGACGCTTGTGCTTGCGCGAGTTCCTTTCGAAGAGCGGCAGCAGTTTGATGACCCAGCGGTACACCGTCGAATGATCCACCGCGATACCACGCTCGCCGACTTTGTTCGGCAGGGTCTTCAGCAGATAGGGCCTGATGGTTGTGTTGCGGGTCTGAGATAATGCCGGCATCGAGTGAATCTATTCATTTAGCATGCCCTTCAAAGGTAAGCGATCCATCAGCGACGCCCGTCAGAGTGAGGCCTTTGGGCGCGTGATGTATGGTAGCGGGACGAGTCAGCGGAGATCGGGGGGCATCTTCCAGGGAAGCAGCGCGTCGTAGTCATCGACGCTCTTCGCGAGTGGGAGACGCTGGAACAGCCAGGTGAGATATCGATGGGGATCGATGCCGTTGGCCTTGCAGGTTTCAACCAGGGAGTAAAGATTGGCACTCGCATTTGCGCCGTCGACGGTGTCGGAGAACAGCCAGCTGCGGCGTCCAAGGACAAATGGCCTGATCGAATTTTCGCAGGGATTGTTCGATATGGGCCAGTTGCCATTCCCGACGTAACGGATCAGCTTCGGCCATTGTCCGTGCAGATAGGTCAGCGCCTTGCCGAGCAGGCTTTGAGGCACGACGCCGGACGATTTCTCGAGCATCAGCGCTTCGATGGCATCGAGCACGCGCGCACTGTAGCGTCGTCGCAGTCGCTGCCGTCGTTCGGTGTTCCATGTCTCAGTGCGCGCTTCGGCGACGAACAGTTTGCCGATCAGGTTGATGAAGCGCGTCGCGAGCAGATCGGGGGTGCGCGCTGCCTTCGGTACATTGTCTTCGGCCTTGACGAAGTACCGTCTCGCGTGAGCCTAGCATCCGAGATGCACGAGCTGATACTGTTGCGCGATTCCGTTGTAGGGTTCGTAGCCGTCAGTCATCAGGGCCGTGCCCTTGCGGATGCCGGCGAACAGTTTGTCAGCGAGCTGCGCGCCGCGTCCGGCCGTATAGGCGAAGCAGCGGATCGGGATACCGGAGCCAGTCATCTGCGACCAGAGGTAACTCTTCGTTTGCGGCTTTCGGCCTTCTTCTTTCAGCACCTGGAAGGTGGTCTCGTCGCTGAAGATCAGATCCG
>NZ_SELS01000270.1 GCF_004197395.1 Paraburkholderia sp. UYCP14C
TCCGGTTTATTCGAGGTCGGCAGGCTGGAGAGCGCCTGTTGACGCGGGGTTCGAGGATTTCGAGGGTGTCCACGATTTGAATTTCGAAAGCAGCATTTGCGATCCTTTAGGGTTTCGACGACCCGGGGTAGCGCATGAACGTGGGCAAGACGCTGTTTGCGCAAGTTATGGAGTTTGTGCCGTGGAAGTCGTTTGGCCGCATCATCGATCGACACCGCGGCGACGCGGGTGTGCGCACGCTCGGTTTTGCGGATCTGTTTCGCATCATGGCCTTCGCGCAGCTGACCTGGCGCGAATCCCTGCGCGACATCGAGGCCTACCTCGCTGCGAATCAGAGCAAGCTGTTTCATATGGGTTTGAAGAACGTGCCGGCACGCTCCACCCTGTCGGACGCGTTGAACCTGCGAGACTGGCGTATCTATCATGCGCTGGCAATGCGGCTTATCACCCGTGCCCGTGCGCTCTACGCGACCGAGTCGCTGGACATCGACCTCGATGCGACGGTCTATGCGCTCGATGCCACGACGATCGACTTGTGCCTGTCCTTGTTCCAGTGGGCGCCGTTTCGCACGACCAAGGCAGCGGTGAAGATGCATACGCTGCTGGATTTGCGCGGCGCAATTCCCGCGTTCATCCACATCAGCGACGGCAAGATGCACGAGGTGGGCGTGCTCGATTTCCTGCCCATAGAAGCCGGTGCGTTTTACGTCATGGATCGCGGCTATCTGGACTTCGCGCGACTTTTCAAGCTGCATCAGGCGGGTGCTTTCTTTGTTACGCGCGCCAAGAGCAACATGAACGCGCGCCGCGTCTACTCGACCGCCACCGACCGGAGCACGGGCGTGATCTGCGATCAGAGTATTGCCCTGAACGGTTTCCGCGCTTCGCAGGACTACCCAGAACGTTTGCGGCGCATCCGTTTCAAGGATCCGGAATCTGGCAAGAACCTGATCTTCCTGACCAACAACACGACGATGCCGCCCTTGACCATCACCGCGCTCTACAAGAACCGTTGGCAGGTCGAACTGTTCTTCAAGTGGATCAAACAGCACCTGCGCATCAAGCGATTCCTTGGCACAAGCGAGAACGCCGTGAAGACGCAAATCTGGTGTGCGGTCTCCACCTACGTACTGATCGCAATAGTCAAAAAGGAGCTTCAACTCG
>NZ_SELS01000271.1 GCF_004197395.1 Paraburkholderia sp. UYCP14C
CTACTGGTTGCAGGTTTTTCGCTGGGGTTAAAATGGGCGGAGAGGCCGGTTGGGTAAGGGATTCGAGCGGTTGTCGCCGAAGCGGCTAGAATCCATCGCTTTGATGATGGAAAATGGCCGAACGCCAAGCCCGACAAGGGATTCCGGTGGAATTGAGCGAAGCGCAATTCAACGAATTTGTCTTGCCTCATTTGCCACGGGGTCGTCGTGGCCCGCTGCCGCGACTGCCGTTGTACAGGATCTTCAACTACATCCTGAGGGCGTTGTACCTTGGCTGCCAGTGGCACATGCTGCCGATCGACAGGAATCAGCAGGGTCGACGCGAAATCCATCCGACGAGCATTTACCGGATCTTTCGTCGCTGGCATGCGAGCGGATGTTTCGATGCGATATTTCTGGCCTCAGTACGCCGACTCCAGCAGGACCAGTTGCTCGATCTGTCGATCATTCACGGCGACGGCACAACGACTGCGGCAAAGAAAGGCGGCGACAATCTCGGTTTCAGTGGTCACAAAAAACTCAAGGGCTGCAAGGTCGTGGCTTTCTGTGATCGGCGCTGCAACGTTATCGCACCGTTCGTGGTCGCACCCGGCAACCACAACGAATCGCCGATGTTACGTGAGGCATTGCCCACACTAATGAAGACCGCCCGCGAAGCAGGCCTGGCACTACACCGCACCATCGTCAGCCTTGATGGCGCCTACGATTGCCGGGCCAATCGCAAGGCCATCTTCAATCGTGGCATGGTGCCCAACATCAACCCGAACCCGCGAGGCAGGAAAAAACCCAAACGCGGCCGCAAGGCGCTGTTCGAGCTGGCCATTTTTAAAGAGCGCTTCAACACCATCGAGCGGCTGTTCGGCTGGGAAGACAAGTTTCGCCGTCTGCTATTGCGCTTCGAACGCCTCAGCTCTCTTCACTACGCATTCAAGACACTCGCCTACACGATGATCAACCTGCGGCACTACTGCCGGATCTAATCGAACAGCGTTGTTGAGGTTTTCAGTTCCGGCGCAGCGCGTCGTGATTCAGCTCACGCGTACCTTGCCCCATTCAACCTTTATCACCTCAATCCGGTCTTCAATTCAGTCTCGTCTCAACCGTTTGCAATCCTGACGACATCGCGAAAGCCCAACATGACCGAT
>NZ_SELS01000272.1 GCF_004197395.1 Paraburkholderia sp. UYCP14C
TACTAACCAGTGCATAAGTAAGCGAACATAAATCGACTCCATGGTCTAAGCTTAAAGGGGCTTGGGGAGGGGCATGATGCGCGAGGACGACGGCCGACAGCTTTCACATGCAACGCTGGAAGAGATGCGCATTCGCGCGGTCAAGCGAGTCGAAGCAGGCGAGTCGCCAGAGGACGTGATCCGCACGCTGGGATTCTCGAGGCCACGTATTTACGAGTGGTTGGCGGCTTGGCGCGAAGGAGGTATTGAAGCGTTACGAGCCAAGTCTATTCCGGGCCGGCCGATGAAGCTGTCGTCCGAAGCGATCCGCTTTGTCTATCAGACGGTCACGACGAAGAATCCGATGCAGATGAAGTTCGAGTTTGCGTTGTGGACGCGAGACATGGTGCGGGAGTTGATTCGCGAACGTTTCAACGTCAGGCTCTCCGAGGTATCGGTCGGTCGGCTGCTCAGGAAACTCGGGCTTTCCCCAACGGCCGCTGGCGCGCGCCTACCAACGCGACCCTGAACTCGTCGAGTCATGGATGCGTGACGAATATCCGGCGATTGTCAGGCAGGCCAAACGCTGTGGGGCACAGATTTTCTTCGTCGACGAATCGACGGTGCGCTCGGACTACCACAGCGGCACGACCTGGGCCCCGATTGGCCAGACACCGGTGGTCGAAACCACCGGCGCGCGCTTCAAAGTGAACCTGATCTCGGCGATCAGTCCGCGTGGCCAACTCCGTTTCATGTGCTTTGAAGGCAGCTTCAAGAGCCCGGTGTACGTCGACTTCGTCAGGCGACTGATGCTTAATGCCGATGCTCCCGTCTTCCTGATTGCGGATGGTCATCCGGTTCATCGTTGCAAAGCGATCCGCAAGCTTGCCGCAGAATCGGATGGATGGCTTTGTCTGTTTTTTCTGCCGGCTTACTCACCGGACCTGAATCCAGACGAACTCGTATGGGGTTATCTCAAACATCACAAGATCGGCAAGCTTGCTATCAAAGGCCCCGGACATCTTAAGCAGCGTGTTCGAGCAGTTCTGCGCTCGTTGCAGCGAATTCCGGCTTTGGTCCGATCCATGTTTCATCATCCGTCAGTCCGTTACGCGGCGTGACGTATGTCCGGTTACTTTGTTTCGGCTTAGTAA
>NZ_SELS01000273.1 GCF_004197395.1 Paraburkholderia sp. UYCP14C
TCATATACAATATCACTCACCTGAACGCTATATTTATTGATTTTTTTATAAATCATATAACTTGCATGTGTAATGCCTCTACATAGCATTTGATCTGAACCAACATCATGTTCTCATTTATATATTTAATTATATTTGAATTACTCAGAATTGAACTGAGATACATCCATTATGAGTGGACTGCTCTACCATTGAGCTATAATTCATTATATTCTCCTTATATATTTAATATTTTATTAAAGTGCAGTAGATAGATTCGAACTACCAATTACAAGGTTATGAGCATTGCATGTTACCATTACATTATACTGCTTACCTATATATATATATATATATGCCACACTAACAGTGAAAATAGTATTCTGAATACCTTTTTGTATCGATAAATTTTTATATAAAAATTTAAATAATAAAACTATGAATATATATAATAAATTAGGTGCATCTCATAAGAAGTCTATTACCCATGAAGGGAAGAAACCTAAAAATATTGTAGGAACAATTAAAGTAATCATTAAAACTGTTTCTCTATAAGTACAATCTGAAGTTAAACTTATATAAGGAGTTTTAATACCTCCAGTTAATCTATTAGTTAATTTCATTTGATAACAAGCAGATAATAAAACAGATAATGCAGCTATAGCACCTAAAACAGGAGCTCTATTAATAGCACCAGTTAATGATAACATTTCTCCAATAAAGTTAATAGATAAAGGAGTACCTATATTACAGAAACTTAATATTATAAAGTATACTGATAAATAAGGCATATATGAGATTAAACCTTGGAAATAATATATTAATCTATTATGATATCTATCATATAATATACCTCCTACAATTATAAATAAACCTGGAGAAACAAAACCATGAGCGATACATAATACTAAACTTCCTGTAATACCAGTTATTGTATTAGATAATATACCTAATATACATACAGCCATATGTGAGATAGAACTATAAGCAATAATAACTTTTAAATCAGTTTGTCTTAAAGTAATAATAGATGTATATATTATAGTTATAACACATATAACATAAACAAATGGAGTATATAGTACAGAAGCATCTGATAAAGTAGGTAAAATTAATCTAATTATAGCAAATACAGCTAATTTTAAAATT
>NZ_SELS01000274.1 GCF_004197395.1 Paraburkholderia sp. UYCP14C
GCTCCCCCCTCGCCAGCTCCGAAAGCCATTCCCGGTGGGGCTCGCAGACAAATTCGGCCCCTTCGGAAAACCCGCAACCAGTTGCACACGACCTGCCTGGCGTAGCATCATCGGCGGCTTGCACCGCACCGTGATCGCGCTCGACCGCCCCATCATGAACTTCGCATGTCGAAACATATTTTCGCCTCCCGGGCGCGCCGTGCCCGATAGGGGATTGATGCTCCTGCTTTGGACGCCTGCCCTGTGCACGGTGAGCGTCGAAACTGGCAACCAGTTGTAGGAGTTGAGTGTGTCGAAAGCGACGGTCGTCAGCCGTGCTGCGTTGCCGCGCGACGTCGGATCGGTTGCGGCGCGAATCACCACAATCCCAGTCACGCGCGGTGAAGGACTCGATCGCCCGTGGCCGACGTGGCGACCCCGTCAGTAACACCGCTGGAGAAGGTGCGTAACTATGAGAATTGGCCGCCCGGAGAGCCGCGCCCCTGTTGACGATGAGGGGATTGACGAACCTGCACCCGGACGGTCTCCCGCTTCGGGGCCGGAAGCAGCCGCCCGGCGCTCAGACCCCCCCCTTGGCATGTTGCCGCGGCGGGAAGGACTGGCCGCGCGTCGCCAGGCGCGCAGGATGCAGCCTTATCGTGAACCTCGACGGCAAAGTGCCTTGCCTTCACGGTCCCGGGCGGACGAGGATACGGCCGGGCATCCGTTGCGCGCTTTGCCCCGCGCAAGCGCGGTGTCAGACAGGTCCACGGGCGATGCGCCCGGCCACCCGCTGCGGTCGGCCGTTACTGCACGCGGGATGCAGAAGCATCGGATCGAGGTGGCGGGGCCATCGCGCAGACCTGCGGCCCGCGATCCGGTTGAAGCGCTGGATGAAAGGCCCCGCGCGCAGGCACGCATCGGGCCACGTGAGCCGCAGCGGCGCAGCCGGAATCTGGCGAGCGTCCTGACGAATCGTCAACACCGGTTCGCCCGGCAGCTCCAGGAGCAACGGGATGAGCAGCAGCGGGAGCTTTCCGGCCGCGCATGGGATTGGGACTTTCCGCAACGGGGTATCCGGATGGCCAGGGAGAATTACCTGGCACAGCGTGACGGCTACGGACAGGCGCTGGTCTTTCTGCACCCGG
>NZ_SELS01000275.1 GCF_004197395.1 Paraburkholderia sp. UYCP14C
AAAACGAGGTATGGAATATCAGGGACTTTCGAGTCGGTAGTGGTACGCGCAAACTGGCGCGCACAACGGCGCGCAACGCGGCGTGCCGTTTTCTCCCGAACGACGAGGTGAACCATGAACAGTCCCATCACGATCGGCATCGATCTGGCCAAGGAAGTCTTCGCGATCTGTGTGCTCGACGAGCGCGGTGCTGTCCGCGAGCGACGGGTCTTGCGCCGGGCAGCATTCGAGCGCTGGGCCGTGCAGGCCCCCTGTGGCACCATCGCGATGGAATCGTGCAGTTCCGCCCACCACTGGGGTCGCTGGTTCTCCGCACGCGGCCACACCGTACGCCTGATCGCACCCGAATTCGTCGCCCCGTTTCGCAAAGGCGGCAAGAACGATGCCGCAGATGCCGAAGCGATTGCAGTTGCAGCCCGGCAACCCACAATGCGGTTCGTCACCATCAAGACGGTCGAGCAGCAAGCCATCCTGAGCTGGCATCGTGCCCGCCTGGGATGGATTGAGGAGCGCACCGCACTGATCAATCGCCTGCGGGGACTACTCGCCGAATTTGGCATCGCGCTCGGCCGCTCCCGATCGACACTGCGCGCTGCATTACCCCGACTCACCGACGATGCGCGACTACCCGCCTCAATCCGGGCACTTCTGCTGGAAGCACGCGAGCAATTCGCAGCGCTCGAGGCCCGCGTCACGCGCTGTGATGCCGAGATTGCCGCGCATCTCGTCGACAATGCCCCAGCCCGGCGCCTGCGGGAACTGCTCGGTATCGGACCGCTTACCGCCAGCGCGCTGGTGGCCACCGTCTCCAATGCGTCCAGCTTCAGGAACGGCCGGCAGTTTGGTGCCTGGCTCGGCCTGACGCCCCAGCAGCACAGCTCCGGTGGCAAGTCCCGACTGGGCAAGGTGACCCGCCACGGTGATGGTTATCTGCGCAGCCTGCTGGTGCAGGGCGCGCGCAGCGCCCTGCAGTCGGCCCTGCGCTGCCTGCCCGACAGGCTCTCCCGCCTCGGGCGCTGGATCGTCGACCTGTTTCATCGCAAGGGCTATCACAGGACGCTTGTCGCGATCGCCAACAAACACGCCCGCATGCTGTGGGCGATGCTAGCT
>NZ_SELS01000276.1 GCF_004197395.1 Paraburkholderia sp. UYCP14C
TTACTCATACGTCAGAAATATAGCGGACAGATTGATGCCTAAAAAACGAGCGAACAAGGCACCGATCGCGGCGAATTTGTGAAAGCTGCTCGTGAATTTTTGAGCTCAGCTTTTCACCTTTTTGAAGTGGACGTCGCGCGACG
This sequence comes from Paraburkholderia sp. UYCP14C, assembly GCF_004197395.1. Lineage (GTDB taxonomy): Bacteria > Pseudomonadota > Gammaproteobacteria > Burkholderiales > Burkholderiaceae > Paraburkholderia. The sequence goes on from NZ_SELS01000276.1 coordinate 144, forward strand.
CCGGTCCGCTTGACGTGACTCCACACCAGTTCATCTGGATTTAGGTCCGGTGCGTAACCGGGCAGGAAGTGCAAAGTCAACTTGCCCTGCGTACTTGCGACATAGTCCTTAACGACGGCTTTCTTATGCGCTGGCAATCCGTCGACGATCAGATGAACCGCTTTTTTCCGATTGAACATCAACCTCTTGAGCAATTCGACGAACAACTCGCCGCTAAGAGCCCCGTCATACGTTGCAAACCAGAAAGCCCCCTTCGAATTAACAGCGGACGCGGCGCTCATGCTTTGCCGTTCGCCGGGCCGCTCGACCACCGGCGTCTCGCCGCGCGGCGCCCATGTCCTGCCATGCACCGAGTCAGCACGGAAGCCCGATTCGTCCCAGAAGAAGATATCCGCCTTCTGCTCACGAGCCTGCCTGGCAATGCTCGGATAGGTGTCTCGCTGCCAACGATCGATAGCTTCTGGGTCACGCTGATAAGCACGCTGCAACGGCTTTTGCGGCGTCAGGTTCAGACGGGCGAGCATCGCACCGATCGAAGCCAGACTCAGCGTGACGTCGAATCGCTGTCGTACCAGTTCACGAACCAGGTTGCGCGTCCACAAGCCAAAATCGAACCCGTACTGCATTGGATTCTTGCCATTAACCCAGCGCATTACCCGCTGCTCCTGCGTCGCAGTGAGCGTACGTGGACGACCTGTGCCCTTGGTCGATCGCAGCGCTCGCACACCATTACCACGGCCTCGCGCCTGCGCCCTGATCTTGTACGTCCACGATCGATGCATTCCAAACGACGCGGCAACATCATTTGGATGCTCGCCTTCAGCCATACGCTGAACTGCAAGGATACGCATCTCTTCGAGCGTGTTGTGAGCCAGGCTCCGGCCGTCTCGTTTCATGGGCGATGCTCTCAATAGCTATCGCTCAAGCATAGATCATCTGTCCGCAAAATTCCTGACTTATGAGTAA
>NZ_SELS01000028.1 GCF_004197395.1 Paraburkholderia sp. UYCP14C
CACACCCTGTGCCCATCGGACTGTCCCCGCTGCCAAAACCATTGCTATCCATAATCGACGACTTTGCATAATCGGCCTTTGCGGACATTTCTGTCTCGGCTCTGGAGAGGAAGCTAGTCGAGGCTTAAGACATTCGCTCAACCACCAGCCGGGAAGGTGGGCTGCGAACGGTGAGAAGCCGAGGGGGACGATAGGCTGTCTCCCGGCAATGTTCTAAAAAACACCGATCGTGGCATTCCACGGCCCCATGGGTATCCGCAGGAATAGCTAATGGAGAGACGTGGCCGTCATCCGACGTCGCCATATGACTACTTCGTGCTTACATGGCCCATGAGCTGAGCTATAAGCGCATTCGCGGCGAGTTGGTCTCGTATCACAACCTCGGACGCGCCGCGTTCTCAAGCAGAGTCTTCCTCATGTTAGCTAGCTGATACCACAGTCGTGAGAGTTGTTGCTCGCATTTCGTTTTGGTAGGGGCGTGCTCTGGACGGCCGGTGACCATCCAGGTTTCCTTTCCCGATCTGATATGAACTGTGACAGAGCGCAACAATCAGTCTAGCGCCGGATCCAGTCACCAGGCACTTCGAATGTCTTGATCACTCGTGCTGGTAGGCCAGCGGCAAGGCTCCTGGCAGGAATTGCGCCGGTGACAATCGATCCGGCCGCAATGACGCTGTGGTCGCCGATAGAAGCTCCTGCCAGAACCATGGAATTTGCACCGATCCAAACGTTGTTCCCGATTGATACCGATGCCTCGGTTAGCGGTTCATCCGGGCATACCTGATGGAAGTGAGTGTCGTAGATATAAACCATGTCTGCCACCTTGACGGAGTGGCCGATTTTGATCGACTTCACGGCACATAAAACGACACCGTCGTTGAATAATGCGTTGTCGCCCACCTCCAGCACTGCATCTTTGAGGACGGTGAATTGCTGTCGAAGACGAAAGGAGCGAAAGCAACAATTCTTTCCAAGCCTGACGTGCCCTTCGCCTAAGAAATCAGGAAAGTATCCGTTGATTATGGGGCGTCCGGCACATTGGATGTTCCGCGGTCTTACAAGCGAATAGAGACACCCCTTGAGACGGGATCTATTCATAATATTACTGAGGTCCATTTCTTCTACTCCTCGGAGTAATGCCTCAACAATAAGGATTGGCTATGACAAATCGAGCCCTCGATGGTCGGGTCAGGGACGCACTCCGCGCAGGCACAGACAGTTCGCAGTACTGAAACTGGTGGTTCGGCCTACCATAGGTGGGACAGGTGAGTATATCAGTGCTTCCGGGCGGTTGATATGCCGGCGAGGGGCCAAGACATATTCCAGATGGGAACGCGTTCGTTTCAATTCACCTGCTGTTGGCCGGGCCACTCAGTTAACCGCCGTTGAACCCAGACAGCGCGACCGGCAGTTGAGGGTCGGCTACGGCCTGTTGGCATCTGGAACCGGCCACAACTTCGGCGCGGCGATAGGCATGTCGCGCGTTCTCTGACGCACACGAGCAACCGTCGTGGCGCAGCTAGACAGCTACGAGCAAGCACTTGATTTTTTGATGTGCGGCGTCGCAATCACCATGGCGCTCTACGCCACGCGAGCCCCGCTACTAATGCGAAGGCGGCAGATAGGTCATGTGCTCTTCGTCGTACAGCGCGTAGATCAGTTCGAGCATGCGCTGGATGTCGGCCGATTCATCGAGCATGCGCATGCTCATGATGATCGGCGACACAAGGTTCTGATCGTCGAGGTCTTTGTAGGCGACGTCGCCGCGCTGCAAGCCGTACACGCTCGCCGGCACGATCGAGATGCCTTCGCCCGCGCCGACGAGGCCGAGCGCGATCTGCAATTCGCGTGTTTCGTGGAGCCGGTGCGGCTTCAGGCCGCGATCGTGAAACGCGGCGAGCACCTGGTCCGCGTAACTGGGCCGCGGCGCCTTCGGAAAGATGATCAGCGTTTCGCCGGTCAGGTCGTGCAGCGACAGCACCGGCTTCGCGTCGATCAGCGGATGGCCGGTCGGCAGCGCGACGATCATCCGCTCCTCGCGCAGCACGACGCGCTTGATGCTCGGGTCTTCGTGACGAATCCGGCCGAAGCCGACGTCGATACGGCCCTCCTTGAGCGCCTTGATCTGATCCATCGTCGACATCTCGTGCAGGCTCAGCTCGACGGTGCTGTTCTCGGTGCGAAAGCGGCGGATGATTTTCGGCAGCATGCCGTACAGCGTCGAGCCGACAAAGCCCACCGACAAACTGCGCTCGATCTTGCCGACGCGCCGCGTCATCGCCTCGATTTCCGTGGTCTGTGCGAGCAGTTGCACCGCATGCGAATAGAAGAAGCGGCCGGCCTCGGTCAGCTTCAGCGGCCGCGAGTCGCGCTCGAACAGTTGCACGCCGAGCAGGTCCTCGAGCTGCTGGATCTGACGGCTGAGCGGCGGCTGCGCAATGTGCAGACGTTTGGCGGCCTTGGTGACGTTGCATTCCTCGGCGACGGCCACGAAGTAGCGCAGATGGCGCAGTTCCATAGAAATACCTTTTGAGTATCGTCGCGATACTAAATCAGTGTTGGACGATGCGAACGGCGTGGAACTATCCTTCAGTTACCGTAGACGCCCCGCAAAATTATACCTCCCGAGCATTGATAACTCGGCCCGGTCTGAAGCGTCGGTCGGCCCCCGGAGACGGCGCAGGCAAATCCTCGCGCATGGGATCCAAGACCTAGAAAGAGTTCAGGAGCAGCAATGAGACATGCTGAAATCGCAACCCCGATCAAAGGGTTGTCCACCGATGCCCTGCCACCCGCGGCCGATGCGCGCGGGCAATCCCTCAGGCACCAGGTCCTGCATTCCATGCCGAAGGTCGAGCGCTTACGCGCCACGGCCTGACGCCATACCGGAGGCGCACCGCCTCCACTCCCCGACGTAAAAGACCAACCGGCCAGCCGGCCTCCCGGCAGGCAGGCCGCTCCCTATACGCGTGCATCGCACGCATACCGACAGTCCGAATCAGGAGACCCGCATGATTCCGATCTACCCGGATCACACTCCGCAACTGAAGAATATCGACGACTTCCTCGTGGAAGACCGTGAGAGCGGCGATTACCGCCTGCATCGCAGCGCGTTCACCGACGAGCGGCTGTTCGAACTCGAAATGCAGCACATTTTCGAGGGCAACTGGATTTACCTGGCCCACGAAAGCCAGATTCCGAACAACAACGATTACTTCACGACCTACATGGGCCGTCAGCCGGTCGTGATCGCGCGCAATCGTCAGGGCGAGCTGAACGCGTTCATCAACTCGTGCACGCACCGCGGCGCGATGCTGTGCCGTCACAAGCGCGGCAACAAGGCGACCTATACGTGCCCGTTCCACGGCTGGACCTTCAACAACAGCGGCAAGCTGCTGAAGGTCAAAGACCCCGCGGACGCGGGCTATCCCGACTGCTTCAACAAGGAAGGCTCGCACGACCTGAAGAAGCTCGCGCGCTTCGGCAACTATCGCGGCTTCCTGTTCGGCAGCCTGAGCGATGACGTGCCGCCGCTCGAGACCTTCCTCGGCGAGGCTGCACGCATCATCGACATGATCGTCGACCAGTCGGAAGAGGGCCTCGAAGTGCTGCGCGGTTCGTCGACCTATACGTACGAAGGCAACTGGAAGCTGACCGCCGAAAACGGCGCGGACGGCTATCACGTGTCGGCGGTGCACTGGAACTACGCGGCGACGACCAATCATCGCAAGGAAGAGAACGCCCGCGAAGACAAGATCCGCGCGATGGATGCCGGCAGCTGGGGCCGTCAGGGCGGCGGCTTCTACGCGTTCGAGCACGGCCACATGCTGCTGTGGACGCGCTGGGCGAATCCGGAAGACCGTCCGAACTTCAGCCGCCGCGACGAATTCGCCGCGCGCTGCGGCACCGAGCGCGCGGACTGGATGATCCAGAACTCGCGCAACCTGTGCCTCTATCCGAACGTGTATCTGATGGACCAGTTTGGCTCGCAGATTCGCGTGCTGCGGCCGCTGTCGGTCAACAAGACCGAAGTGACGATCTACTGCATCGCGCCGAAGGGCGAATCCGACGAAGCGCGCTCGCGCCGCATCCGTCAGTACGAGGACTTCTTCAACGTGAGCGGCATGGCCACCCCCGACGACCTCGAGGAATTCCGCGCCTGCCAGCTGGGCTACGCGGGTCGCGCGGTCGAATGGAACGACATGTGCCGCGGTTCGAAGCACTGGATCGACGGCGCGGACGAAGCGGCGCAAAAGATCGGCCTCAACCCGGTGATGAGCGGCGTGAAGACCGAGGACGAAGGCTTGTACACGGTGCAGCACCGCTACTGGATCGACACGATGAAAAAGGCGCTGACCGCGCCGGGGAGCCGCGCATGAGCAACATCGCCATCACCGATATTCAGGCTTTCCTGTTCCGCGAAAGCCGCCTGCTCGACGACGAGCAGTGGGACGAGTGGCTCACCTGCTATCACCCGGACGCGCCCTTCTGGATGCCGTCGTGGGACGACGAGGACAAGCTCATCACCGATCCTGAGCGCGAGATTTCGCTGATCTACTACCCGAACCGCCAGGGCCTCGAAGACCGCGTGTTCCGCATCAAGACCGAGCGTTCGAGCGCGACGATGCCCGACACGCGCACGAGCCACAACGTGGCCAACGTCGAGATCGAGAGCGCGGACAACGGCGTGTACACGGTGCGCTTCAACTGGCACACGCTGAGCCATCGCTACAAGACCAACTACAGCTACTTCGGCATGTCGCGTTACGTGATCGACTTCAACGGCGCGCAGCCGCAAATCCTGAGCAAGTACGTCGTGCTGAAGAACGACTACATCAATCAGGTCATCGATATCTACCACATCTAACCGGTGCGGTCGCAGGAGACAGGTCATGGAACACACCATTGCACTTCAGTTCGAAGACGGCGTCACGCGCTTCATCAGCTGCCGTGAGAACGAAACGATCTCGGATGCCGCGTACCGGCAGAAGATCAACATTCCGCTCGATTGCCGCGAAGGCGCGTGCGGCACCTGCCGCGGGCTGTGCGAATCGGGTGTGTACGACATGCCCGAGGAGAGCTACGTCGAAGATGCGTTGACGCCCGAGGAAGCAGGCAAGGGCTATATCCTCGCGTGCCAGACGCGGCCGCGCTCGGATCTCGTGGTGCGTGTGCAGGCGTCGTCGGCGGCGTGCAAGACCGGCGTGTCGCGTTTCGAAGGCACGCTTGCGGCGGTCGAGCGGCTGTCGGATTCGACGATCCATTTTTCGATCGATCTCGACGGCGCGAGCGCGCCGAGCTTTCTTGCGGGTCAATACGTGAACGTCGACATTCCGGGCGCGAGCGGCGAGAGCCGGTCCTACTCGTTCAGCTCGGCGCCGGGCGCGACGCGTGCTGCCTTCGTCGTGCGCAACGTGCCGGACGGCAAGATGAGTGGCTTTCTGAGCAACGATGCGCAGCCGGGTCAGCGGATCGGCTTCACGGGTCCGTACGGCAGCTTCTATCTGCGCGATCCGCAGCGTCCGGTGCTGTTTCTCGCGGGCGGCACCGGCATCGCGCCGTTCCTGTCGATGCTCGACGTGCTGAAGGCGAGCGGCAACTCGCAGCCGGTGCGGCTCGTGTACGGCGTGACCAACGACATCGATCTGGTCGCGCTCGAACAGATCGAAGCAGCACAGCAAACGTTGCCGAATTTCAGCTATCGCACCTGTGTGGTCGATTCCGCAAGCGGTCACGAGCGCAAGGGCTATGTGACCGCGCACGTCGACAGCGACTGGCTGAACGACGGCGACGTCGATGTCTACCTGTGCGGCCCGGTCGCGATGGTCGAAGCGGTGCAGGGCTGGCTGCGCGACAGCAGCGTGGAGCCCGCGAACTTCTACTACGAAAAATTCTCGGCGAGCAACGTAGCATGACTTCGACCTTTACCGATCGCTTCAAGGGCAAGGTGCTCGTCGTGACCGGCGCGGGCCAGGGCATCGGCCGCGGCGTCGCATTGCGCGCGGCGCGCGAGGGCGCGGCTGTGGTGCTGGTCGACCGTTCGCCGATCGTGCACGAGGTGGCCGAAGAGATCGCGCATGCCGGCGGCAAGGCGCGCGCATTCATCGCCGACCTCGAAACCTATGCGGGCGCGGCGGCGATGACGGCCTTCGCGATCGACGCGTTCGGCCGCATCGACGCGCTCGTCAACAACGTCGGCGGCACGATCTGGGCGAAGCCGTACGAGGAATATGAGGCAGAGCAGATCGAGGCCGAGGTGCGGCGTTCGCTGTTCCCGACGCTGTGGTGCTGCCACGCTGTGTTGCCTGGGATGCTGCAGCGTGCGAGCGGCGCGATCGTCAACGTGTCGTCGATTGCGACGCGCAGTATTTATCGCGTGCCGTACGCGGCGTCGAAGGGCGGCGTCAACGCGCTGACCGCGAGCCTCGCGTTCGAGCATGCGGAGCACGGCATCCGCATCAACGCGGTTGCGACCGGCGGCACCGAAGCGCCGCCGCGCCGCGTGCCGCGCAATGCCGCAGCGCAAAGCGAGCAGGAAGCGACGTGGTATCAGGGCATCGTCGAACAGACGATCGCGTCGAGCCTGATGCACCGCTACGGCACGATCGACGAACAGGTCGGCGCGATCCTGTTCCTCGCTTCCGACGAAGCGTCGTACATCACCGGCACCGTGCTGCCGGTCGGCGGCGGCGATCAGGGCTAGCGAGTCGCGGGTGCCGCGTGATGCCGATAGGCCGCGCGGCGATTGTCCTTCATACTGTCGGCCTCGAATGATTCCGCTGTCTGACGGTGGCCTGCTTCAAGCGCAGCGCCGCCTTGACCCACATCGACGATGAATCCCACCCCTAGCCAGGCGCCGACCACCCGCGCCGTTGCGGCCGACTGGTCCGTGTCCGCCATCGTGGCCGGCTTTCTGGCCGTGCTGATTTCGTACGCGGGCCCGCTCGTGATCTTCTTCCAGGCGGCGCAAGCGGCCCACATGCCCAACGAGATGGTCGCGTCGTGGGTGTGGGGTATTTCGATCGGCGCGGCCGTCTCCGGCATCTTCGCGAGCTGGAAGCTGAAAGTGCCGGTCGTGACCGCTTGGTCCGCGCCCGGCACCGCGCTGCTGGTCGGACTGTTTCCCGCGCTGACGCTGCATCAGGCGGTGGGCGCGTACCTCACCGCGGCCGTGATCATTCTGCTGATCGGCGTATCGGGCTATTTCGACCGCATGGTGCGCAGCATTCCGAAGGGCATCGCCTGCGGGATGATGGCCGGCATCCTGCTGCAGTTCGGCACGCATGCGTTCAAGGCGGCGGCGTCGATGCCGGCGTTGGCGTTCGGCATGATCGGCGCGTACATCGTGTTCAGGCGTTTGCTGCCGCGCTATTGCATCGTGCTGGTGCTGCTGACGGGCACGGTGCTCGCCATCGCGCTCGGCGCCGCGCATCTGGGCGCGCTGCCGCTGCAAGTGACGCGGCCGATCTTCATCAAACCCGAATGGACGCTGAGTTCGACGCTGAGCCTTGCGTTGCCGCTCGTCGTCGTCAGTCTGACCGGGCAGTTCCTGCCGGGCATGGCGATTCTGCGCGTGTCCGGCTATCACACGCCGGCCCGGCCGATCATCACCGCGACGAGCATCGCGTCGATCGGCGTGGCGTTTTTCGGCGGCATCACGATCGTGATCGCCGCGATCACGGCGGCGCTGTGCACCGGCAAGGATGCGCACGACGATCCGGACAAGCGCTATATCGCGGGCATTGCGAACGGCGTGTTCTATCTGATCGGCGGCACGTTCGCCGGGGCGATCGTCGCGCTGTTCACGATGCTGCCGAAGGAATTCGTCGCGATTCTGGCGGGCCTCGCGTTGATCGGTGCGATCACCTCGAACGTGATGGGCGCGATCCAGGACGAAGACCATCGCGAGGCCTCGGTCATCACGTTTCTGGCGACTGCGTCCGGGATGACGTTCCTCGGGCTCGGCTCCGCGTTCTGGGGCATCGTGATCGGCTCGTTCGCGTACCTCGTGCTGAACAAGGTGATGCGCGAGACGCCTGCGAACCGATAACGAATCGCTCACTCAAGGCCGCGCGCCGAGCGCCTGATACAGCGCGGCGGTATCGGCATAACGCTGCGCCGCGGCTTTGGTGCGATCGAGTCCGGTCTGCAATTCCTGACGCTGCGTATCGAGCAGCGACAATTGACTGATCCCGCCCGCCGCGTAGCGCTGGCTCGCGATGCCGGCGCTATGTTGCGCGCTGCGTTGAGCGGCGTCTAGCGCCTGCAACGCGACGGCGTCCTGATCGAGCGCGCGCAGCGCGTCGGCGACCTGTTGCAGTCCCTGCAGCACGGTTTGCCTGTACACCGCGAGCGCGGCCTGGTAGGCCGCCTCGGACGAACGCTTGCGCGCCAGCAGCTCACCGCCATGAAACAGCGGCTGCGTGAGACCCGCACCGAAACTCCACACGTTGAAGCCCGTCGGCAGGTCGGACAGATTGATCCGTTCGGTCGACGCGCTGCCCGACAGCGTGATGCGCGGATACAGATTCGCGGTCGCGACGCCGATGTTCGCGCTCGCCTGATGCAACAGCGCTTCGGACGCGCGGATATCGGGCCGCTGCTGCGCGAGCGTGGACGGCAAGGTCAGCGGCAGGTCGGCGGGTAGCACGAGCGTATCGAGGTCGAGCGCGGCGAGCTCGGGCATGGCGCTCGATTCCGCCGGTGCGCGACCCAGATAGATCGCGAGTTGATGATCGGTCTGCGCGAGCTGCGTGCGCAGCGGCGGCAACGTCGCGCGGGTTTGCTGCACCAGCGTGCGCTGGCTCAGCAGATCGACCTCGGAGATGCCGCCCGCGTGAAAGCGCTGTTCGGCGATATCGAGCTGCTGCATCTGGTTCGCGAGCAGCGCTTCGGTGAGCGCGATCTGACGCGCAAGCGACGCGCGTCGGATCGCGGCCGTCACGACGTTGCCCGCGACCGTCAAACGCGCGGCTTCGAGTTCGTATTGCTGATAGTCGACCTGCGCGGCCACCGCTTCGAGCGCGCGGCGATTCGCGCCGAACAGATCGAGGGTGTACGACACCGCGACCTGTGCGCTGTACAGCGTGAACGGAGCAAACGGGTGGCCTTGCGCCAGCTGTCCGAAGCCAAGCGCTTCAGGGTCGATTTGCGCGCGCGTGGCCGACAGGTTCGCATCCACCTGTGGCCACAGCGTGCCGCCCGCCTGCGCGCGATAGTCCTGTTGCGCCTGGTCGAGTTTCGCGCGGGCTTGCGCGAGGGTCGGGCTGTCGTCGAGCGCCTGTTGCACGAGCGCGTTCAGCACCGGCGATCCGAACGCACGCCACCAGCCGTCGCCGGGTACGTCGGTCGGCGCAAAGTGTTGCGCGGCGCCGCCGGGACCATCGGCCGCGACGGTGCTTGCCGCCAGCGGCGCGGCGGTATAGCTCGACACGCTGGTCACGTCGGGTCGATGAAAATCCGGACCGACCGTGCACGCGCACAATGCCGCGCTTGCGCAGAATGCGGCGAGCCGACGCGTGGCGGATCGCTCGGACCAGCAAGCCGCGCGATGAACAGCCACGTCACGAAAGCGAGGAGCGGAACACATTGCAGGCCTTCCTCAATCGAGCGTGCGTCGATAGAACTTCACGGCGACACCCATCACGACGAACAGAAAGATCAGCAGCGGCCACACATGCGGCCACATGTCCACCCAACCGACGCCCTTGAGCAGAATGCCGCGCACGAGCCGGTTGAAGTAGGTGAGCGGCAACAGGTTGCCGATGTACTGCGCCCACTTCGGCATACCCGCGAACGGGAACATGAAACCCGACAGCAGGATGTTGGGCAGAAAATAGAACATCGTCAGCTGCATGGCCTGCAGCTGGTTCTGCGCGAGCGACGACAGCGTAATGCCGATCGTCAGATTGGCCGCGACGAACAGCAGCGCGGACAGATACAGCGCGATCAGACTGCCTTCGAACGGCACATTGAACACGAAGCGCGCCGCCGCGAGAATGATGCTGACCTGCACCAGGCCGATCGCCACATAAGGCACGATCTTGCCGGTCATCACTTCGAGCGGCAGCACCGGGGTGGCGAGCAGATTTTCCATCGTGCCGCGCTCGCGTTCGCGCGTGATCGCGAGGCCGGTCATCATCACCATCGTCATCGTCAGGATCACGCCCATCAGGCCGGGCACCACGTTGTACTGGGTGATGCTTTCGGGGTTGTAGAGCCGGTGCAATTGAACATCGAAAGCCGTGGGGCCGACCGCGAGCGACGACAGCGCGCCCGTGAGGTCCTTCTGCAACACCGACTGCGTGATCGACGGCAGCGCCCCGAGCGCGGTGCCCACCGCCATGGGGTCGGTTGCGTCGGCTTCGACGAGCAGCGATGGCCGCGCGCCCTTCGCCAGTTCGCGCGTGAAGCCGACAGGGATATTCAGCACGAACAGCACTTTGCCCTGCGCGAGCGCGCGGCGGCCGGACTCTTCATCGGGCAACGTCGACACGATGTCGAAGTAATCGGAGTTGCGCATCGCCATCACGAAGCTGCGCGTGAACTCGCTGTGATCGGCGGCGATGACGGCGGTCGGCAGATGCTTCGGGTCGGTATTGATCGCGAAGCCGAACAGCGCCATCTGCATGATCGGCAGCACGATCATCATCGCAAACGTGATGCGGTCGCGCTTCAGTTGCAGAAACTCCTTGCGCACGATGCTCCACCAACGCATCAGCGAAAAGCGTGGAAGGCGGCGCGCGGAATTCATGATGCCTGCTTCGCCGAAGGAGTTGCGTAATTGTCGGTCGAGCGGTTCATCATGAAGATGAACACGTCCTCGAGGCCGGTTTCCTGTGGTTCGATCCGCAGCGTTGGATCCGAATGACCGAGTTGGTCGATCGTCGCGTGCAGTTCGGGCGTGTCCGGACCGCTGACATGCAGCGACGAACCGAACGCCACCGTCTGCTCGACACCGGGCGAGCGGCGCAGCCGGTCGCCGAGCTGGACCAGGTTCTGGCCGTACACGGCCCACGTCACGAGCCCTTGCGGGTCGATCACCTGTTTCGACGTGCCCTGCGCGAGCAGCTTGCCGTACGCGATATAGGCAAGCTTGTGGCAGCGTTCCGCTTCGTCCATATAGTGCGTGCTGACGAGCACCGAGATGCCGCGCGCCGCGAGGCGGTGCAACTCTTCCCAGAAGTCGCGGCGCGCGCTCGGATCAACACCCGCGGTGGGTTCGTCGAGCAGCAGCAGTTCCGGCTCGTGCAGCATGCACGCGGCCAGTGCCAGACGCTGCTTCCATCCGCCCGACAACGCGCCGGCCAGTTGTTTCGCACGGCTTTGCAGGCCAAGCTGTTCGAGCGCGCGGTCGACCGCCTCGCGGCGGTTCTTCATCTCGTAGATGCGCGCGACGAAGTCGAGGTTTTCGCGGATGGTCAGATCTTCCCAATAGGAGAAGCGCTGCGTCATATAGCCGGTGCGCCGCTTGATCTGCGCGCTGTCCTGCACGATGTCGTAGCCCAGACACGTTCCGCTGCCGGAGTCTGGCGTCAGCAGTCCGCACATCATGCGGATGCAGGTGGTCTTGCCGCTGCCGTTCGGACCGAGGAACCCGAAAATCTCGCCGCGTCGCACCTGCATCGTGACGTCGTTGACGACGTGCTTCGTGCCGAAATGCTTGTTCAGCCCGTGCACGTCGATCGCGTACACGGGATCGCTGGCGTGGCCGGCGGGCGTGGGCGCACTCATTGCAGCGTCACCGTGACGGGCTGGCCGGGCCGCAGCTTCGGCGCATCGGCGATCTGGGGTCGCGCTTCGACCATGAACACGAGCTTCGCGCGACTTTCGTTGCTGAAGATCACCGGCGGCGTGTACTCCGCCTGGTCCGAAATAAAGCTGAGCACGGCCGGCACGTCGGCGGCGCAACCGTCGCAATGAATCGACACGCGACGGCCCGGCGCAAGCGAACCAACCACCCCCTGGGGCACGAAGAAGCGCACCTTGACGTTCTCCGGCGGCAGCATGCGCACGACGGGGCTGCCGGCCGGCACCCATTCGCCGCTGCGATACATCGTGTCGAACACGAGGCCCGCGTGCGGCGCGTGCACGCTTTTCTGATCGAGCTTCCATTGGGCCTGTCCAAGCTGGGCCTGCGCCGCGTCGACCTGCGCCTGTTGCGCGCGAATCTGTTCGATCCGCCCAGGCAGACGCGAGACGGCGAGCTGGCTTTGCAGCTCGCGCACGTGTGCGGCGCTCGACAGCGCATTCGCGCGCGAGTCGTCGAGCTGGCTTTGCGCGATACCGCCCGCGCCGAGTTGTTGCTGGTCGCGGCGGAACTGGGTCGCGGCGCGCGCCGCATCGGCTTCGGCCTGCACGAGTTGCGCGCGCGTCACGTCGACTTCCGGCGGACGCTTGCCGGTTCCAAGGTCGGCAAGCTGCGCGCGGGCCGAACGCAGTTGCTGGTTGGCCTGCGCGACGGCCTCGGTTTCGTTCTGCGCTTCGAGCGCAAAGAGCGGCGTGTTCTGCGCGACGGTCTGCCCGCGCGAGACCGCGAGCTCGGTCAGCTGTCCGGCCTGCGACGACGCGAGATACAGGAACTCGCCTTCCACATAGCCTTGCCACGTGTTCGCCGGCTGTTGCGAACAGCTCGCGCACGCCGCGATGCATAGTGCGAGGAACGCGGCACGAATGGATGAGCGGGCGGACGGAATCATGACGGCTTCCCTTTCGCGCGGCGTGCGGTGGACGTGGCCGTCGCTTTGACCTTTGCCTTCGCCTTGGCCTTGACCGCCCCGGTTGCGCTCATGCCTTGCGTGAGCAGCGCAACGACGTGGCGTTCGAGCGTCGCGCGATCGAACGAGGTGCGCGGATTCAGGCGCTGCCAGATCCTCGCGGTTGCCTGCGGCAGCATCACGAGGGCCAGCACCGAGTTGAACAGCAGCAACGGTTCCAGCTGCGCGTTCAACTGACCCGATGCGCAGCCGCGCGCGATGTTCTGACCAAACGCGGCGAGCTTCTGGAGGGGGATGTGCGCAAACGCGCGCTCGCGCAGCAGACCGCCTTCGTTGACGATCTCGCGCAGCCATAGCGAAGGCAGCCACGGCATCGTTTCGGTGACGTCGAACATGCGCTTGACGATGCCTTGCGTCAGCTCGAGCGGCTCGTCGTGGTCGGGATCGACCGGATCCCAGATCGCACCGAAGGCGGCGACGAGCCTTTCCTCGAACAACGCGTCGAGCAGTTTTTCGCGGGTCTGGAACCAGTAGTGCACCATCGCGGACGTGACGCCGCTCGCCGCCGCGATCTGTGCAACCGTCGTATTGGCGATGCCGCGCTCGGCGAACAGCGTCACCGCGACATCGAGCAGATGTTCGCGTGCGTCGAAGTCCTGCGGATGAGGACGGCGACCCATTCGGGAGCGGACGGCTTGAGGCATGGCCACGACACTAATTGACGAGTTAGTTAGTTTTAACTGCTTGATACTAGGACATTTTCTGGCGTGAAGAAGGAGGGGAAACCCTGGCGGCGGGCGGTCTGCGTTCGGTCGTTGATCCGCGTCAAGAACCCGTGCGACGACGCAGCATAGGTACCGTCGATACCGGAATAGACGCTCATCTTTTTGTGCTTGCGGTTCGTCGGTACGCTGGCGTATTCCATCGACGGAGGCTCATATGGTCAGCGCTACGCGACAGGGCGAACGTTATTGCACGGCAGTGACGAACGGCTGGTATCCGAATGCAGTTCGACGCCTTGAGTAGCGGTTGCAGACTTCTGCCACTCTGATCCCACGGCGCCGAATTTGCAAAACGACATCAAGTATGGCGGCAATGTCCGGCACCGATGCCGGATTTGTTCTATCGGCCATTTTTTCGACTTGGTGTACTGATGGGACTTCAAGACGACGAAGCCGCTGACATCATGAAACCCGTTGAAGAACCGTTTGGCCTGTCGCTTACAACAGCCGTCCTGTCGCAGCAGCAACGAGGCCGCGGTTGGAGCGTATTCATTGAAGCGTTAGCCGTGCCGGCAAAGGTCGGTATTCACGCTTACGAACACGATGCACCACAGCCGATCGTGATCGACGCTCGACTCGGCTATGGTGCCGAGCCGAGCGAAGCGCACGGATGGATCGACTACGACGGGTATTGCACTCGCATCGCCGACTTTCTCTCCCACAAGCCGCATACGCGTCTGCTTGAAACGCTGGTAGCTGATATTGCAGCAGTGTCGTTTCGACAATGGCCTGCGCTCGAATTGCTGACGCTCAGCGTGCACAAGCCGAAAATCAGACCCGGCACGCGTCGCGTAGGCGTCACGCTCGATTGGACACGCGCGGACTATTTGCAGTGGTGCTGCGGCGCGGGGCGCTACAGTTGATCCAGTTGAACCAGCGCGTCGTTCATTACGGTCCGGGCGCTGGCGTCATGCCTGTCGGTCATGGCGACGTCGCGAAAGCGTGACGCAGGGCTTGCTTTCCCTCAGGCGCGTCGAAAAAGGCCGGTCGCTCGTCCGGCGACAAAGCGCTTCCAGGAATGGTTCACTCGCGCCGCGCGCTTGCGCGGGCAGCGAGAGTCATGGGGCTGAAAAGGGCCAATCGAACGATTATGTGTCGCGCAGCGGAAAGGCGGGATGCCCTAAAGTCGAAAATTGTCCACCGCATCTCGGGCCAAGTGCATTTTTCATGGTCACTGCGAGTACCCCCTTCGATGCGCGCAACGGCATCTCAGTCGCGGCGCAAAAAGCGCTTGGCTGTTGCGGACGGTAACTCGCCAAACATGACGCGATAGTCATGCGCGAAGCTGCTGAGGTGCCAGAAGCCCCATTTCGTCGCGGCAGACGTGACGGAGTCGCCGAGCCTCAATTCCCGACGGACGTGATTCAGGCGCACGGCCCGAAGGTATGCGATTGGATTCAGTCCAAGCGCTTCCTGGAAGGCATACTGCAATGACCTTCTGCTCACACCCAACTGCACGCATAGTTCGGCAATCGATAGTGGACAACTCGCTGGATCCTGAAGCTTTTCCTGGATCGAATTCACGAGCGACCAGTATCTTGTCGGGCGGACACTGGGGGCGGCACCCGGCGCATCCGAAATGACTTCGGAAATCGCATAGAGAATGTTTCTTTCGAGAAGCTCGATGTGGCGGTCGGTGTCTGCCTGCTCATCCGGCGATGACTGCGCCGCGGCGGCGAGGGTCTGCTTGAAAAGGTTGCGCAGATTGCCTGCGGCTTCGGCGGCCATTGGGACGAGCGGCCCTATCGGTCGGGAAACGAGCGACGTGCCCAGCACACGCATCGGATCCGTCGACAGCCTCTCCGGTTCTATTTCGACGTTGACGAGAACGTGCCGGTCAGGCGAGAAGAACTCAAACTCCGAGCCACTGGAGAAGACTTGCAGGCTGTCACGTTCGCTTTTCTCTCCACACATTCTGGCGTGCCCTTCCAGTTCCAGTGGAACGGCGACGGCTAACCTGTCGGAGGGCACCGAGCCCCGCTGCATGATGACTTTGTCCAGATGCTCGACGAGCAGCCTGATACCGCCGATCCAAACGATTGACGACGTCCCGTGGAAGAGACCACCTGAGATTTGCGTGTATTGGAGACTCCAGCCATCGAATGCACGTGCCTGTTCGTGCACGTCGGTAAATGAGCAAACTGCGACCGCGCGCGCAAAAAGCCGGGCACCGGAAGAGGTCGTCGAAACTGGGGCCGTACTCATTAGATAGGAAGTGGGTTGCCGCATCACGTGATCTGTCTTCCAAATAGATCCGAGATCCAGAGAAAAGGATTCACGTCCTCTGCAAGCGAAACTTTCAACGGTGCCGATAGCGCGATTGAACGTGATTGAATCGCTGGCATGAATTGCGGAGTGGACGCGCTTGAGATCATCGGACTCTTCATTCAATCGCATGCTGCATGCCCCCGACTAGAAGCATTGCGACATGCATCTGGAATGCACGCGCACATATCAGGAAGCGCAGTCGTCGCAACAAATGGCCGATTTTTCGTTAGGGATGACCCGTATTTGCCGAAATGCGATAGTGCTCAAAAAAACGGCCTTCTAGAGTGAGATCAACGTGCAAGCCGGGACCTACACCTTGAAATTGGGCGATACGGTCGCGGTGTGACGCGGGATGTGCGACTCCGTGGAGGCTGAAAGATGGATATGAAAACACGAAGTGCCGATGACGGCTTTTTGACACCCTTGCTTAACCCCGCACGACTGCAGAACCGGAAGGTTCTGATCACCGGCGGCGCGGGCGGCATGGGTCGTGCCGCGTCGCTGTTGTTCGCCGCGCATGGCGCAGAGCTGGCGATCGTCGATATCGCGCGGGATGCCGGCGAACAGGTTGTGGACGAGATCCGCAGCAAAGGCGGGCGGGCGACCTTCTATCAGGCGGACGCATCGAGTTCCGGACAGATCGGCGCTGCGGTAAGCGCGGCCACCGAGTCGCTCGGATGGATCGACTGTCTGTTCAACCATGCGGGAACAATCGTGGTGAAACCGCTGCACGACACAACGGATGACGATTACGACCGGCTCATGGCGATCAACGCCCGTTCCGCCTTCATGACGTGCCGGGCGGTGCTTCCCGGTATGGTCGCGCGCGGCAAGGGCAGTATCGTCATTACGTCGTCGATCGGCGGCGAGAAAGGGTTCGCGCTCGAGAGCGTGTATTGCATGACCAAGGGTGCGGTACTGCAACTGGCACGTTCGATTGCGGCCGAGTACAGAGGAAGCGGCATTCGGTGCAACGCGATCTGCCCAGGTTTCGTTCGTACCGCTCATGGCCTGCGCGAGATCGATGAACTCGATCGACTCGGCCAGAAATGGGAAGACGCAGGCGTTGCCGACACCCAGGTACGAATCTGCGAAGCCGAGGAGGCTGCGTCCGCGGCACTTTTCCTTTTGTCGGATGACGCCAGTTTCATCAACGGCGCAGCTCTGTACGTTGACAACGGCTGGTATTCGAAAGGCTAGTGGTCGCTGCAAGTTACCGAATCATCGCCGTCCAGATAGGTAGGAGGTCAAAATGCATGATAGAGACAAACCGCAATACGACGAACGTGATAGTGAAGACAGCAGATTGCTGGCACTAGGTTATCAGCCGCAATTTCGCCGCGTACTCGGTCTGTTCGCCGACTTTTCGCTCGGCTATTCCTACATGAGTCCGATGGCCGGCGTGTTTGCGCTGTTCTCGACCGCGCTCATGGCCGCGGGACCGGCCTTTTTCTGGACGATGCCGGTGGTGCTGGCGGGTCAGGCCTTTGTATGTCTCGTCTTTGCGGAAGCAGCGTCTGCCTTTCCGATCGCCGGTGGGATCTATCAATGGGCGCGACAGCTCGGTGGAACACGTTGGGGATTTCTGACCGCGTGGATTTACCTGTTCGCACTTGTTGGCACTGCGGCCGGAATTGCCGCCGGCGGGGCTCCGTTTCTGGCCAGCTTGCTGGGCGCGCCCGCGACCTCGACGTTCAACGCCATCGCAGGCATCGGGATTGCCGGTATCGCGATAGTAGCCAACTTCGCGGGCACCCGCGTGCTTGCAAGAGCCACGGAAATCGGAGTCTGGGCCGGCATCGTCGGGCTGATCGTCTGCGGCATCTATATGCTATTTTTCGCTCGCGTGCAGCCGCTTTCGATTATCTGGAACTCGTACAACATCGCGCATGGAAACTACACGGCAGCACTCTTTTCAGCGGGGCTCATCGGTATCTGGATTTTCTATGGCTTTGAAGCCTGCGGTGATCTGGCTGAGGAAGTAGATGGCGCGTCGCACGCGGTTCCGCGCGCCATGTTGCTGACGATCGTATGCGGTGGCACGTTCGCGTTGCTGATGACGGTTGGCCTGCTGTTCGCCATTCCCGATCTGGCGGGCGCGCTGAGCGGCAAAGTTGCCGACCCGGCGAGCGCCGCGATTCAACAGGCGATGGGGCCGCTGGGTTTGAAGATCACGATGGTCTGCCTGCTTTGCGTCGTGGTCAGCGCTGTCGCTTCAGTGATCGCTTCGATCAGTCGCTTGATGTTCTCCCTCGGTCGAGACAACATGATCGTCGGCGCCCGCTTCCTGGGTCGGCTCAGCGGAACGCGGCAGCAACCGGTTCCTGCAATCTGGACGACGTCTGCGTTGACCATCCTCGTCCTGTCGGTCGGGTTCATCTCCGCTAACGCTGCGACGCAAATCATCAGCTTTGCTACCACCGGGATCTACACTGCGTTCCAGATGGTGGTTCTCGCCTCCCTGTTCTCCAGTCTGCGAGGGTGGCGTTCCGACGGCGCCTTCCAACTCGGCTCTAAAGGCATCCTCATCAAGATCATCGCGCTGGCGTTCGGCGTTGCCTCGATCGTCGATCTTGCGTGGCCGAGAACGCCTGAAGCAGGCTGGTTCTTGAACTGGCTCATCGTCATTTCGCTGGTCGTCATTGTCCTTGCCGGATTGATTCAAATGGCCAGGCTCGAGTTGCCATCGAATCGATTAACCATGGAATAGAAGTACGATAGCCAGACTTGTCTGTGCGCGTGGTCGTTCCATCTCATCTGCAACGGCTACGCGTTGAGCCTGATGAATCCTGCAATCGCCGGCTACGCGCGCAGCGATTGAAAGCGCCAGTTTTTGCATCAAAGGGACGCGCTCTGGCAGAAGTGCCGATTTTCAAGAATTTGTTTTGAAAAGACAAATAAAAACAAGCCGACAGAATTAGCACGAAAAGGACGGAAACCCCATATTTCTGACGGTGGCGGGGCGGGCTGCAGCGCTGGGTCTCCGCACTGTGCCAAGGCGGAGCAACGGGACCAGCCGCTAACGGAGCGACTCCGGCGTCTTGATGCGTAAGCGCCGGCATGCCCGATTGCACGGGCGAATCCGCCCAACTTTGACAGTTTTGCGACAGCGCGGCGCTTAGCGCGCGACACCTGCGCGCGAAGCGCATTTTCGCCGGAAATTTCTATACTTCCTCTAGCGCACTCCTGGCAGGATCCAGCCCTTACGACCCAGACGAATTGACGTCAACGAAACGAAAGAATCGAAGCGAACACGCGGCGCGGCCATCGCGGCTCACGCGTGATTCGTATGAGGAGGGAGACATGGGACATTACGCAACCGCCGCGCCGGAGAATCATGGCCACGGCGAAGCCTCGCCGGCTCTTCCAGCGCTTGCGCTGGCCGCGCTCGGCGTAGTCTATGGCGACATCGGCACGAGCCCGCTCTATACGCTCGCCACCGTGTTCGATCCCAGCAACGGTCTCTCGCTCAATGCTTTCAATATCGTCGGCATCGTTTCGCTGATCTTCTGGTCGCTGATGATCGTCGTTTCGCTCAAGTACGTCGTGCTGATCCTGCGGGCGAATAATCACGGCGAAGGCGGCATCATGGCGCTGCTCGCGCTCGCGGCGTCGTCGATCAAGTCGCGGCCGCGTTTGCGTCGTGGACTGCTCGTGGTCGGCGTGATGGGTGCGGCGCTGTTCTTCGGCGATAGCGTGATCACGCCGGCCATTTCCGTGCTGAGCGCGGTGGAAGGGCTCGAAGTCGTCGAGCCCGGGCTCAAGACCTATGTGATTCCGGTGACGCTCGCCGCGCTCATCATCCTGTTCGTCACGCAAAAGCACGGTACGGGCGGCATCGGCGCCGTGTTCGGGCCGGTGATGGTGCTGTGGTTCGTGGTGATCGGCGTGGCGGGCGTCGCGAACATCATGGCGGCGCCGGTCGTGCTCTATGCGCTCAATCCGCTGGAAGGGCTCGCCTTCGTCATGCATCACCGCTGGCTCGCGTTCGTCGCGCTCGGCGCGGTAGTGCTCTCGCTGACGGGCGCCGAGGCGCTCTATGCCGACATGGGCCATTTCGGCAAGCGCCCCATTCGGCTTACGTGGTTCGGCATCGTCTTCCCTGCGCTGGCGCTCAACTATCTGGGCCAGGGCGCGCTGCTGCTGGCGAACCCCGGCGCGGTGCAAAACCCGTTCTACCGGCTGTTCCCGCAGTGGGCCATCGTGCCGATGATCGTGCTGGCGACGATCGCCACCGTGATCGCGTCGCAAGCCGTGATCTCAGGGACTTATTCGATGACGATGCAGGCCATGCAGCTGTCCTTCCTGCCGCGCATGAACATCGTGCATACGTCGGAGCGCGAGATCGGCCAAATCTACGTGCCCGGCATCAACTGGATCCTGCTGATCGCCGTGGTCGCGGCGGTGCTGGGTTTCCGCTCGTCTACAGCGCTCGGGTCCGCGTATGGCATCGCCGTGACCGGCACGATGCTGATCACGACGTTCCTCACGTTCTTCGTCGTGCGTTACGCGTGGCACTACAACTGGCTGCTGTGCTTGCTGTCCACTTCATTCTTCTTCGTGATCGATGCGTTGTTCTTTTCGGCGAATCTGCTGAAGATCGTCGATGGCGGCTGGTTCCCGCTCGTGATCGGCGCGATCGTGTTCACGGTCATGGCGACGTGGGGACGCGGCTGGGAAATGATGCTGGCCGAAGCGCGCGTGCGGGCGGGAAAGATGCCGCTCAAGCCGTACCTTGCTTCGCTGCTCGAAAGCTCGCCGACGCGCGTCGGCGGCACGGCGATCTTCCTGACGCCGGACGCCGAAGCGGTGCCGCACGCGCTCGTCAACAACCTGCGGCACAACCGTGTGCTGCATGAGCGGACGGTGTTCCTGAGCGTAGTCACAAAGAGCGTGCCGTGGGTGGCCGAAAGCGAGCGTGTGCAGATCAAGCCGCTGTGCACGGGCTGCTGGCACGCTACGGTGAACTACGGATTCAAGGACGACGTGGACTTGCCGTGCACGCTGGCCGCCTACAAATCGCCAGAATTCGCTTTCAACCTGGACGACACCTCGTGGTTCCTGAGCCGCGCGGCCGTCGTGCCCAAACGCGGTCACGGCATGGCGTTATGGCGTGAGCGGCTATTCGCGGTGATGCTGCACAACGTGGGCAATATCGCGGCGTTCTTCAAATTGCCGGCCAATCGCGTGATCGAAGTCGGCGCGCGCGTGGAGATATAGGGCGCGCCGTAGCATCACGCCGTCAATCCGCCCCGGGCCTGTCGCGAAGATAGGCCGTCAACGCTGCTTCCACTTCGGCCTGAAGCCGTCGCCGCTCGGCTGCGGTCTGACGTGCGTACAAACCGGGCGGGCCCCTGGCGATCATCAACGCCACTTCCGCCACGCGCATAGCGTCGCCTTTGCCGAGTGTCGGCGCGCGTGCCTCGAAGGGGTCTGCGAAACGCTGCCTCGCGCGTGAAGTGAAACACACCGCCGATACCTCGGGTTTGAATCTTGCTGCCGACGATCAGGCGGCCGCTCGAATCGGCGTGCCCGTTTTGCTTCGCGGCAGGCAAGCCTGATTGGATGCCCGCGGCGCATCCAACCAGGGAGACGTGTGATGGGCGACGAGACTCACCAGAATCACGGACACGACCGCCGCCGCTTTCTTGCGGGCGTAGCCGCCGTGGCCGGCAGCGTTGCGCTATCGGGTTGCGGAGGCGGCGGATCGAGCGGCGGAGGATCAGGCGGAGCGGGCGGAGACGGCGGCGACCCCGCGTCCCCGATTACCGACATTCCGTCGCCGAGCGCCGCCGACCGCTATAGCCTGCCGCGCCCGGCGTTGCCCGCGCCGGCCGCTTCGGGCATCGACTTCATCGTGCTGGTGACGATGGAAAATCGTTCCTTCGATCATTTCCTCGGCTGGGTGCCTGGCGCCGAGGGCCGGCCCGCTAACCAGCAGTTCAAGGACGCGTTCGGCGCGATGCATACGCCGTTTTCCCTTGCGGCGAATGCCGCGTACGGCTATCAGGCGTGCTCCTACCAGGACCCCAATCACAGCTTCTCGGGGGCCCGCACGCAACTGGCTTCGGGGGCGATGAATGGCTGGCTGCTGACGCCGGGCACGAGCCTGATTCCCGGCGATCTGCTGCCTATCGGCTACTACACGTCGGCCGATCTGCAATTTTTCAACGCCGTGGCGAGCAGTTACACGATCGGCGACTTCTACTTCAGCGGCATCCTGACCAGCACGTTTCCCAATCGCCTGTACCTGCATAGCGGCGCGACGGATCGGCTCGATGACAGCGCGGGCACTTCGTCGCTCGCCACGATCTGGGACAAGCTGAACGACGCCGATGTCGACTGTCGCTACTACTACCACGACGTGCCGTTCACGGCGCTTTATGGCACGCGGTATCTCGGCATTTCGCGCCCGTTTGCGGACTTCCTCGTGAATGCCGCGGCGGGGACGCTGCCGCCATTCTGCATGATCGATCCGTCGTTCACGGGCGAGCCGGAAGGCGTTTCCGCCGACGATCATCCGCATGCCGACATCCGCGACGGCGAGGCGTTTCTCGCGCAGGTCTACGAGGCGCTGCGCACGAGTCCGACATGGAGCCGCACGCTGATGATCGTCGTCTACGACGAATGGGGCGGCTTTCTCGAACACGTGGTGCCGCCCACCAGGCCGATCAGCAACAGCGAACTCTCGCTTGGCAACGACGGCAAGCTCGGCTTTCGCGTGCCGCTCGCGCTGCTTGGCCCGCGCGTGCGCGCCGGCTCGGTCACGCGCTATCCGTTCGACCCCAGCTCGATTCACGCGCTGCTGCAATGGCGCTTCGGCTTGCAGCCGCTTGGGGTGCGCGGCAGCGATGCGGCGACGGTCAATCTCGCTTACGCGCTCGATTTAACCGACGCGCCGCGCACCGACGCTCCCGCGTTCACGGTCGCCCAGGGGCCGTTCGGCGGAGCGTGCCTGGGGGCGCTCGCGCCTTCGCCGTCGAGCTCGGTATCGGCGATCGATCAGTCGCAAAAGCCGGCAGTCAACCCGACGGCGGACCGCTTCGCGGAGTTGCGCGCGAAGGCGGCGTCATTGGGATTCCAGACCGGAGGCTAGTGCTGGACTCCGACTCACCGTTGCGCGCGGCAAATTCTATTCCAGAGAAAGCAGTGCAAACTTGCCGCCGCTGCCGTGATCGAAGACGAGACTGCCTAGCGGCGTGCCTTGCTTTTTTTCTTCGGCTTCGGCGGCGTGAGTGCGGCGGTCCAGAATGCGGAGACCGCGCGTTTGGATGCGGCGATCGTCCGTACTCTCGCGGCGTTCGCGACGGTATTGGCGCCGCTCAACCACATGCTCATGAACGGATTCTTCTTCGTCCAGGGATTTTTCATGTCGGCCTCGATTGAATGAACGTCTGTCGGGAGGGAGCGCCATCGACAGGTCGACGCGCTCTGTCTTTGCGTCGGTGCCGCAGCGCAAGCACGCAATGACCGGTCCTGCTATTGAACCTGGCCATTTTCGTCCGGTCCCATGACAACTGGAAATCCTCCGGCAACTTTTGATCACTTCATTCGGTGCTCGCGCGCGTGACGATGAAGGGCGCCCGCGAATCAGTACCGTTGTCCGTATTTCACCGGTAAAAGGCGCTTGCACGCTAGCCTGTTTTGCGAAGCGGGCCCCGCATTTGCTCGTGAAACCGTCTCGAAGCCCCGCAGTCGCGTGCAGCATGTCATCGGCACGCGCGGCGGGCCGCCTACGTCGACGTCACCGCGTCGCCCTCAACGGGTCCGCCGATGCCATTTGCTTTGTGGTCTTCCCGCGCGCGGCTGTATCGCCGCGCTGTCGCCTCGGTGGCCACCGCGCTGGTGCTCGCCGCGAGCACCGGCGTCGCCGCGCAATCCGCGCCAACGGTCGCGCAAACCAGGCCGGCCGTGCCGGTCATTACGCTGCCCGCATCGGCTGTTGCTGCGAATGCCGCCAGCAGCGCCGCGCTCCGGCACATCGAAAACACGGATCACGCGCAGCCGTCGCCGGTCGTGCCGACGCCGCCGTCCGAACTGTACGGCGCGCTGTACCGCGACGTCGAACTCGCGCATCTGTACCCGGACAGCAAGACCTTTGCCGATATGTGGCCCAACGAGCCGCCGACGCAGGTCATCGCCGATTACAACAGCTGGCGCACGCAGCCGCAATTCGACCTGAAGCAGTTCGTCGATCAGCACTTCACGTTGCCTGCGCGCGCAGCGAAGCGCTACGTGTCCGATCCGAACGACAGCGTCACCGCGCACATCGATATGCTGTGGAACGTGCTGCGCCGCGAGCCGGACGCCAGCGCGAGCCCGTACTCGTCGCTGTTGCCGCTGCCGTCGCCTTACATCGTGCCGGGCGACCGCTTCGACGAGATCTACTACTGGGATTCGTACTTCATCCTGCTGGGGCTCGACGCGAGCGGCCAGCACGCGCTCGTCGCCGACGAGCTCAACAATTTCTCGACCTTGATCGACCGCTATGGCCACATCCCCAACGGCAATCGCACGTATTACCTGAGCCGTTCCCAGCCGCCGTTCTTCGCGCAGATGGTGCAGTTGGTCGCGCGCAAGGAGGGCGATCAGGTGTACGCCCGCTATCTGCCCGAGCTGCGCCGTGAATACGCGTACTGGATGGCCGGCAGCGACCATCTCGCGTCCGGCAACGCGGCGCGCCATCTGGTGCGCCTCGCCGACGGCACGCTGCTCAATCGCTACTGGGACGAGCGCGCGGCGCCGCGCGACGAGTCGTACCGCGAAGATGTGATGACCGCGCAGCAGGTGCCGCAACGCGAGGCGCAGGATTTGTGGCGCAACCTGCGCGCGGGCGGCGAAACCGGCTGGGATTTCAGCTCGCGCTGGTTCGCCGACGGCAGAACGCTCGCGACCATCGACGTGACCTCGATAGTGCCGGTGGACCTGAACTGCCTGATGGTGGACCTCGAACGCACGCTCGCGAAAGCCTACCGTGTGACCGGCGATGCGGGTCACGCGGAAAATCTCGAACTACGCGCCCGCGTGCGCGCCGATGCGATCCGCCGGGTGCTGTGGGATCCGCAACTGCATGCGTTCGGCGACTACGACTTCGTGCATCGCACGCTCACGCACCGGCTCACTGCCGCGACCGTGTATCCGCTGTACGCCGGCGTCGCGACCCGCAACGACGCGCGCGAAGTGGCGCAGACGATCCGGCGCGATCTGCTGCGCCCGGGCGGTCTCGCGACGACGCGCACCAATACCGGCCAGCAGTGGGACGAACCGAACGGCTGGGCGCCGCTGCAGTATCTCGCGGTAATCGGGCTGCGCCGCTATAGCGAGCCGGAGCTCGCGCGCGATATCGCGACGCGCTGGATTCGCACCGACGTCGCGTACTACCAGCGCACCGGCAAGCTGGTCGAAAAGTACGACGTCGACGCGAGCGACAAGTCCGCGGGCGGCGGCGAGTATCCGCTACAGGATGGCTTCGGCTGGACCAATGGCGTGCTGCGCGTGCTGATGCAGCTCTATCCGGATGCGGTGAGGTCGACGAAGCCGGCCGATCTGCCGGGCGGTGAGGTGGGGGTAGCGGATGCGGCGGCGTCGGCGGCCGCCGCGCCGCAGACGTCGCACAGCACGTCGCGCGCGGGCCACTAGTCGCGCAGGACGCGCGGTCACACCGGCGAGTACCGAAGAGGTAGTAGCGATACCAGGATGATGGGTTGACTGCCTGACGGCGGCGCAGCCCGTTACGATGCTTCGGATAGCGTAGCCACCCTGGAAAGTCTCGAAGATGAATCGCAAGCTCGACATACCATCGGCCGAACCGGTGCCGCCGCAGGCGCAGGCCACGGTGGCTGCGAAGGCCGTCCCGCCCGCCGACGATGACGCCGCCGCGCACTGGCAGCGCAATCTCTGCGTATGCGTGTTCGGCTCGTTCACCACCATCGTCGCGATGACGCTGCTGCTGCCGTTCCTGCCGCTCTACGTCGAGCAGCTCGGCGTGAAGGATCATGCGGCGATCGTGCAATGGTCCGGCGCCGCGTTCGGCGCGACCTTCTTCAGCGCGGCGCTCGTCGCGCCGCTGTGGGGCAAGCTCGCCGACCTCTACGGCCGCAAGCTGATGCTGATCCGCTCGAGCCTCGGCATGGCGGTCGCGATGTCGCTGATCGGCATGGCGCACTCGGCGTGGCAACTGGTCGCGTTGCGGCTGCTCGCGGGGCTGCTCGGCGGCTATGCATCGGGCTCGATGATCCTCGTCGCGACGCAGACGCCGAAGGCGCGTTCGGGCTGGGCGCTCGGCGTGCTGTCGTCGGGGATCATGGCGGGCAATCTGGTCGGCCCGCTGCTCGGCGGCTTTCTGCCGCCGCTGATCGGCATTCGCGCGACCTTCTGGGCATCGGGCGCGGCGATCTTCGTCGCCTTTCTCGCGACGGCGTTCCTGATCCGCGAAACACCGGTGCGCAAGCGCGCGGAGAACGCGTCGAAGAAAGGCGCGTGGGCATCGGTGGACGACAAGCGGCCGGCCATCGCGATGCTTGCCACCGGTTTGCTGCTGATGGTCGCCAACATGTCGATCGAGCCGATCATCACCGTCTACGTCGCCCAACTCACGAAGCCTGAAAGCGTGACGATGGTCGCGGGCTTCGTGATGTCGGGCGCGGCGCTCGGCAGCGTGATCTCGTCGTCGCGCCTCGGCAGGTTCGCCGATCGCACCGGGCACTGGAACGTGATCGTCGGCTGCCTCGCGGTAGCGGCGGTGCTGCTCATCCCGCAGGCGTTCGTCACCGCGAGCTGGCAGCTGATCGTGCTGCGCTTCCTGATGGGCATGGCACTGGGCGGCCTGTTGCCGTGCATTGCGAGCGTGATCCGCCACAACGTGCCGGCGAGCGTGACGGGCGCGATTCTCGGCTACTCGGTGTCGTCGCAGTACGCGGGGCAGGTGGCCGGGCCGCTGCTGGGCGGCTTCGTCGGCGGACACGTCGGCATGCGCGCGGTGTTTCTCGGCACCAGCGTGCTGATGGCGCTCGGCGCGCTCGCGAACTGGCGCGTGAAGTCGGGCCGGGCACGGGCAGCCGTGGTGCGCTGATCACTTCCGCTGCGTCGGCGAGCGTCGGCAACGGCCGGGATGCCCGCATCGAGCATCTGCTCGCCGACTCATGCACCGGGTGCGGTGAGCGTCGCCCGAACGCCACGTCGACGCTCAACACATCCGCCATTCCGGCGCAAACACCCTTCCCCAAGTCGGCCACCGCCCGCGTAAACCCCAGCGCGCGTCTGGCCAGATCCCACTTTGCGCGTTTTTTTATTCATGCTACTGTGAATCGCAGTCCGCAAGGCTATGCAAATTTACATTGCAGCCAGCCGAGGCGGAGCTGGGATGGCATGAGTTGGCCACCTCACCGGACACACCCCAACGTGTAATCCCGACCAAGGAGAAAGCGTGGTGACGCAGGTTCCGATCGACCGTAGCAGCATCGTTTCCGCGCACGCTTTGTCCCGCCCCCGTCTGGCCCCGGCGAAATGGCTCGTCGGGGCTGGCGTCGCGCTCATCTACCTGTTCATGCTGAGCCCGCTGATCTTCGTGATCTGGCTGAGCTTCTTCAAGGACGCGATCATCACGTTCCCGCCGTCCGGCTACACGCTGTCGTGGTACGTCAACGCATGGCGCAACGACGCGTTCGCGAACGGTTTCGTGCTGTCGCTGAAGCTCGCGGCCGGCGCGGCGATCGGTGGCGTGGTGCTCGGTGTCGCGGCCTCGCTCGCACTCGCGCGCTACCGGTTTCCCGGGCGGCGCGTCGTCAGCAACACGCTGCTGCTGCCGCTGGTCGTGCCCGGCATCGTCGCCGGCATTGCGACCTATCTGTTCTATCTGCGCGCCGAGAATGCGCTCGACACCGACATCGTCGGCACCTTCGGCGGCCTACTGCTCGCGCATATCTGCCTCACCATCCCGTGGACGATCCGGCTCGTCACCGCGAGCCTGGGCCAGATCGACACGATGGTCGAGGAGGCGGCGCGCAATCTCGGCGCCGGCGCGTGGCGCACGCTGTGGCGCGTCACGTTGCCGATGCTGCGGCCGGCGATCGTCGCGTCCACGCTGTTCGGCTTCATCGTCTCGTTCGAGAACCTCGAGATGACCTTGCCGCTCGTCGGCCCCGGCAAGACGACGTTGCCGATCGCGATCATGCAGTACCTCGAATTCAATCTCGACCCAACCATCGCGGCGGTATCGGCCGCGCAGATCGTGCTGCTCGGCATCGTGATGCTGATCACCGATCGTTTCGTGAAGCTCGGCAAGGTGATCTGATCATGGCTCAGGTATCCCTGCGCAATCTGCGCAAGCAGTACGGTGCGACAACCGCGGTCGCCGACGTGTCGTTCGATATCGCCGAGGGCGAGCTGGTCGCGTTCCTCGGCCCAAGCGGCTGCGGCAAGACGACGACGCTGCGCATGGTCGCGGGTTTCGTCGAGCCGAGCGACGGCGAAATCTGGATCGGCAACACCGAGGTCACGCGGCTCGCGCCCGACAAGCGCAACACCGGCATGGTGTTTCAGCGCTATGCGTTGTTTCCGCACATGACCGTCGCGCAAAACGTCGCGTTCGGTCTGGAAATGCGGCGCGTACCGAAGGCGGAGCGCGCCACGCGCATTCGCGAGGCGCTCGACATGGTGCGGCTGAGCTCGCTCGCGGAGCGCTATCCGCGGCAGTTGTCCGGCGGCCAGCAACAGCGTGTCGCGATTGCGCGCGCGCTCGCGATCCGGCCCGACGTGTTTCTGCTCGACGAGCCGTTGTCGAATCTCGACGCGAAGCTGCGCGTCGAGGTTCGCGAAGAAATCCGCGCGCTCCAGCAGCGTCTTGGTCTCACGACGATCTTCGTCACGCACGATCAGGAAGAAGCACTCGCGATGGCGGACCGCGTGGCCGTGATGCATGACGGA
The DNA here is from genome assembly GCF_004197395.1 of Paraburkholderia sp. UYCP14C. Taxonomy (GTDB): domain Bacteria; phylum Pseudomonadota; class Gammaproteobacteria; order Burkholderiales; family Burkholderiaceae; genus Paraburkholderia. The sequence continues at coordinate 28,691 of NZ_SELS01000028.1, forward strand.
CGCGTGCAGCAGATCGGCAGCGCCGACGAGTTGTACGAGCGGCCCGCTAATCCGTTCGTCGCGAGCTTTCTGGGGCGCATGAATTTCCTCGCGGGCCACGTCGACAACGGGCAATTCATCACGGCGAACGGCGAAAAAATCGCGGTCGATGCCGCCGCGCGCCATGCCAACACGCTCGGCATCCGTCCCGAGCGCCTGCGTCTCGCCGCGGCGCCCGAGCACAGCGAAGTATCGATTCCGGTGCGGCTGGCCGAGCGGATCTATCTCGGCGCGAGCGTCGAACTGCGTCTGACGAGCGAGCGTGGCCAGAGCCTCGTCGCGCTGGCGCCGAACACCGCGCATGCGGGTGCCGGCGGCTGGTCGCCCGGCGACACGCTGCACGCGTGCTTCAGAACCGAAGATTGCCTGCTTTTTTCCGCCTGAAGGACCATAAAATGAGCCATCCCATCACGCGCCGCACGTTTCTGAAAGCTGCATCCGGTCTGCTCGTCGCTCCGTCTCTCGGCTTCGATCCGCGCGCGGCGTTGGCGGCCGATGCTTGTCCCAGTGTGGTCGTCGGCACGTGGGGCGGCGATTATCTGAACCTGCTCGAACAGAACATCGGCAAGCCGATCATCGAGTCCGCGGGCGGTCACGTCACCTACGACTCGGCCGATCAGATCGGCCGCATGACCAAGCTGCGCGCGGAGAAAATGTCACGTCACGGTTCGCTCGACGTCGCCTGCCTGGCCGACATCGACATGTTCGACGTGAACCGTTCGGGCGTGCTCGAACCGCTGGACCCGAAACTGGTGCCGAACTCGGCGCGCACGATCGAAGCGCTACGCCGCCCGTATTCGATTCCGCACATCTTCAGCGCGATGGTGATCGTCTACAACCCGGAGAAGTTTCAGGCGAAGCCAGACTCGCTCGCGGTCGCGCTCGATCCGAAACTGAAGGGACGGGTGGGCTTTTCCGACATTCTGTACAACTTCAACGTGCTGCAATCGTCACTCGCGGCGGGCCAGCACAACGGCGACACGGCGGCCGGCATCCAGTTTCTGCGCGAGGTGCGCAAGCAGCAGCCGAAGGTTTATCCGTCGAACGAAGCGGTCGCGGCGGCGCTGAAAAGCGGCGAAATCTGGATGACCTGCATGTGGAAGGCGCGCGCGTTGCAGTGGAAAAAAGGCGGCGTGCCGGTCGACTACGCGTTCCCGAAAGAGGGCGGCGTGCCGGTCACGTTCGAAGCCGCCGTGCCGAAGAACGCGCCGACGCGTGGCTGTGGCTTCAACTATCTGAACGCGATGCTCGATCCGCGCGCGCAGATCGGCTTCGCCGAGACGATGGGCTACGCGCCGACCGTCACCGATGCGGCCTTGCCGCCGACGCTGCAACAGAGCGTCGGCTTCACGAATGCCGAACTCGACCGCCTCGTGAAAGTCGACTATGCGCGTTTCACCGCGGAAAAGCCGGCGCTGCTCGACTTCTGGAACAAGGAATTCAAGCCGGGACTTTGAACCATGACGACGAGCGCACTGAACGCCGCGCCGCGGCGCCGCGACTTCGCCGGGGGCCTGCTCGCATCGCCCGCCGTGCTGGTCGTGCTATTCGTGATCGTGCTGCCGGGCGTGCAACTGGTGCGCTACAGCTTCAATCATTTCGACTCGGTCCAGATGATGCAGGCGGCGTTCACGCTCGAGAACTACGTCCAGTTTCTGACCGATCCGTACTACCACGCCGTGCTGTGGACCACGATCAAGGTGGCCGCGCTGTGCACGGCGCTGTCGCTCGTGCTCGGTTTTCCGGTCGCCTACGTGCTGGCGAAAACGCAGAGCCGCTTCAAGAGCCAACTGGTGATGCTGCTGGTGTTTCCGCTGCTGGTCGGCAACGTCGTGCGCGCGGCGGGGTGGATGGTCATGCTCGGCAACGCGGGCTTCGTCAATGCGATGCTGATCGCGCTCGGTGTCGTCGATCAACCGGTACGGCTGCTGTACACGCCGTTCGCGGTGGTGGCCGGCACCACCGCCGTGGTGCTGCCGTACATGATCCTGACCTTGCAGAGCGTGCTCGAAGGCCTCGATTTTTCGATCGAGGAAGCCGCGCGCAATCTCGGCGCGAGCTTCGCCCAGACGCTCGCGCGCGTCGTGCTGCCGATCGCGGCGCCCGGCGTCGCGGCCGGCACGATGCTGGTGTTCATTCTGTGCATGAACGCGTACGCGACGCCGGTGCTGCTCGGCGGCACCGGCATCACGATGATGACGCCGGCGATCTACGACCAGATCGCCAAGGCGAACAACTGGCCGTTCGGGGCCGTGCTGTCGCTCGTATCGATGGTCGTGACGTTTGCGCTGGCGCTGTTGTCGCACTGGATCATCCAGCGGCGCTACGCGAAGACGATGATGACCTGAACTGGCAGGCGCGCCGCGGGCTCGCGGGTGGGATGCGCCTCTCCTCAATTCTTCTTCCTGAAGGAATAACCGATGCCGATCCTCACCGAAAAGACTCGCGCTTACCGTCACGGCCTGATGCAAAAGCTGATGGAGCGTCAGCGGGTCGATGCGCTGATCTTCACGTCCGCCGACTTCTTCCAGTTCGCGACCAATTTCCATGTCGACGTGCAGACCTGGGAGCGGCCGATCGCGGTGTGCGTGCCGCTGTCGGGCGAGCCGTTTGCGATCATGAACGAGCTGTCGACGCATCACGTGATGATGGCGCGCGAGCGCGGGCATCTGTGGCTCGACAACATCTCGTTCTATTCCGAGCATCCGCGCGTGGTCGAACGGCAGCCGCAGCTCGCGGAAGTCCCGGAGCTGATCGCCGCGCGTTTGCGTGCCGCCGGGCTCGGTGCATCGAGAATCGGCGTCGAGGCGGCGGGCGGTCCGCTCGGCCGTGCAGCGTCGCTGCTGCCCGATGCGAAATTTCTGCCGATGCTCGCCGAGTTGCGCTCGTTGCGCTGGGTCAAGCACGCGGAGGAGATCGCGATCATGCGTGCGGCGTCGAGTCTCGCCGATTGGGTGCAGGACCAATATCGCGAGAACATCCGTCCCGGCCGGCTCGTTCAGGAACTCGACTATCAGATGGCCACGCTGATGGTGACCGAAGGCGCGCGCCGCTTTCCCGGCGAGAACCTCGAAGTGATGCGTTGCTGGACCTTGTCGGGACCGGCATCGGCGTCGCCGCATGGCGACGGTGCGTCGTGCGGCGCGAAGATCAAGGCGGGCGACGGTCTCGTCAATATCGTGATTCCGCGTTTGAACGGTCTCGTGATCGAGAACGAGCGCACGTGGTTCTGCGGCAAGCCGAGCGCCGAGCAGGCGCGTTTTCATGAGGTCGCGCGCGCGGCCAACGAGGCGGCCGTCGCGGCGGCCGTCACCGGGCAGCCGGTGTCGGGTATCGACGCGGCCGCGCAGGCGGTGATCGAGCAGGCCGGTTGCGCGAAGTACATCCGGCATCGCACGGGTCATGGCATGGGCATCATCGGTCACGAGTATCCGGACGACATGGCGTTCAATCACCGCGCGCTGCTCGACAACGAGGTCTACTCGGCGGAGCCAGGCATCTATGTGTACGGCCTCGGCGGTTTCCGGCTCGACGATTCGGTCGTGACCGGCCCGACGCCCGAACTGCTGACGAAGACCCCGCGCACGCTCGCGCACGCGATCATCGATTGAGTCGCGCGGCTCGCGACACCCTTGAACGTTGGAGATCACCCCGGCCCTGAGCCGGGAGGAGAGATGATGGAGTCGATTCTGTTCTCGCACTGCGCGCTGCTCGACCCGGTTGCCGGCGAGTTGCGCGAGGACCACGCGGTGCTGGTGGAAAACGGACGCATCAAGGAGGTCTCGGATCGGCCGATCCGCAGCGCGTCCGCGCGCGAAATCGATGTGCGCGGCAAGACGCTGATGCCTGGCCTGATCGATCTGCACGTGCACGTGCATGCGACGCAGCTCAACCTCGCGGCCCAGGTGAATCTGCCGAACGTGCTGGTCACGCTGAAATCGCTGCCGCTGTTGCAAGGCATGCTCCGGCGCGGCTTCACGACGGTGCGCGACGCCGGCGGCGCGGGCTTCGCGCTCAAACAGGCGCTCGAACAGGGCCTCGCCGATGGTCCGCGGCTGTTCGTGTCGGGCCGCGCGATCAGCCAGACCGGCGGACACGGCGACATGCGCAGCCGGAGCGACTACATCGGCATGGATAGCCCATGCGCGTGTTGCGCGCGGGTCGGCGCGATCTCGCGTGTCGCCGACGGTGTCGATGCCGTGCGCCGCGCGGTACGCGAGGAACTGCAGATGGGCGCCGACCAGATCAAGATCATGGCCTCCGGCGGCGTCGCCTCGCCCACCGATCCGGTCGGCGCATGGGGCTATTCGGAAGACGAGATCAGGGCGATCGTCCACGAGGCGCGGGCGCGCGGCACCTACGTGCTCGCGCATGCGTACACGGCCGAGGCGATCACGCGCGCGGTGCGCTGCGGGGTCCGCACGATCGAGCACGGCAATCTGGTCGACGCAGCGGCGGCGCGCGTGATGGCCGAGCACGGCGCGTTCGCGGTGCCGACGCTCGTCACCTACGATGCGCTCGCGAACGAAGGCGAATCGCTCGGCCTGCCCGCCGACAGCGTCGCGAAGATCGAGAGCGTGCGCCAGGCCGGCCTGCATTCGCTCGAAATCTTCCGCGCGGCGGGCGTGCCGATGGGCTTCGGCAGCGATCTGCTCGGCGCATCGCAGCGTCTGCAAAGCGATGAATTCCGCTTGCGCAGCCAAGTGCTGTCGCCGCTCGAGATCCTGCGCAGCGCGACCGTGGTCGGCGCGCAGGTGCTCGGCCAGGTCGGGCAGCTCGGGCAGATCACGGCGGGCGCGCACGCCGACATGCTGGTTGTCGACGGCAATCCGCTCGCGTCGCTCGACTGTCTGCTGGGGCAGGGCGAGCGCATTCCGGTCGTGATGAAGGGCGGTAAAATCCATGCCTTTGATTTGCCGGCGTGATATGCGCAGCGCTCCCGTGCGAGCGGGGTTGACAGCGGCGAGCGCCGGCGGCCCATGCAATCCGGAGAGAACGGATGGACTTTCGGCACATCGACGCATTCAGGGCGCTGATGCTCACCCGCACGACGACCCGCGCCGCGCAGGTGATCGGCACGTCGCAGTCGGGCATCAGCCGCCTGATTACCGACCTGGAGCGCTCGCTCAATCTGACGCTGTTCGATCGCAGCCGCGGACGGCTCGAACCGACCGTCGAAGCATTGGCGCTGTTCGAGGAAGTCGAGCGGCGCTATGCCGGCCTGAACAACATCCGCGAGTTCGCGCTGAGCTTGCGCAATCCGTCGGCCGCGGTGATTCGCGTGGGCTCGGTCGTGTCGTTCGGGCTCGGCTACTTCGCGCGCGTCATCGCGAACTTTCATCGGGGCCATCCAGCTGTGCAGATCTCGTTGACGACCGGGGCGTCGGACCTGATTCGCGATCAGGTGGTGTCGCGTCAACTCGCGCTCGGTCTCGTCACGAATACAGTCGATGTGACCGGCACCGATTCGACCGCGTTCGCGCAGCTCGATGCGATTTGCGCGTTGCCCCCCGGTCATCCGCTTGGCAAGCGCAAGATCATCAAGGTCGCCGATCTGCAGAATCAGCCGATTGTGTCGTACGATCTGCCCGAACTCGTGCGTTGGGGCATGGATCAGGTGTTTGCGACGGGCCAGTTGCAATCGCAGGTGGTGGCGACCGCGCCGTATTCGGTCAACATCGCGACGATGGTGAAGGAAGGCCTCGGCATCGGCTTGCTGCATCCGGTGTCGGCGTACGACTTCCTCGACTCGAATCTGATCCTGCGCCGCTTCGAACACGCGATGCCTTTCTACACGCTGAAGATCACGCCGCATGGCGCGGCGCCGGCTCCGCATCTCGACGAATTGTCGAAGGTGATGGAGGAGACGCTCGAAGAAGTGCTGGCGGCCGTGAATGCGCGCTTGACCGCAGCGATTTGACCTGTTGCCGCTGCGCGGCGGCAGCGGCGTTCCAAACCTATCCAATCAAATACAGATCGGACCACCAAGGCCCGAGCTCGTCTGTTGCGCCTCCTTTTCGAAAACGCATTTCTCCTGGAGAGAGTGTATGAATCACATCAACCAGCCACGTCGCCGTTTTCTTCGATCCACGGGTGCACTCGTCGCCGCATCCGCACTGGGTCCGTTCGCGGTGAAAGCCAACGCGGCCGGTGCGTGTTCGGGGCAAGTAGTGGTCGGCACGTGGGGCGGCGACTATCAACGCCTGCTGCAACAGAACATCGATTCGCTCGTGACGCCTACCGGTGATGCGATTACCTATGCGGTCGGCAGTGCGCTCGCGCGGCAGACCACGATGCGCGCCGAAGCGCACGGCCGGCGCAGCACGATGGACGTCGCGCTGCTGCGCGATAACGACATGTTCCAGATGTATTCCGAAGGCACGACCGCGAAACTCGACGACGCGCTGCTGCCGAACCTTGCCAACGTGATTCCGCAATTTCGCCGCAGCTACGCGGTGCCGCACATCTTCAGCGCGCTCGTGCTGGTCTACGATACGGATCGCGTGCGCACGCGCCCCGACGGTCTCGCCGCGCTGCTGGACCCGCAATTCAAGGGCAAAATCGGCCTGGTCGATGATCAGTATGACTATCTGACGCTCGCGGGTGCGCTCGCCTCGGGCGGACAGGCGAGCGATCTCGCGCTTGGGCAGAAGTATTTGCGCGCGCTGCGCGAGGCGTCGCCGCGCGTGTATCCGTCGGTCGATGCGCTGGCGTCGGCGCTCAAGAGCGGCGAGATCGTCGTGACCGTCACGTGGAAGGCGCGCACGCTGCAGTGGAAAAAAGCCGGCCTCGCGGTCGATTACGTGTTCCCGAAGGAGGGCGCATTGCCGGCCACGTTCGAGGCGGCGGTGACCGCGGGCAGCAAGTCGTCCGCGTGCGCGTTTCCGTATCTGAATGCGATGCTCGATCCGCGTTCGCAGCGCGCGTTCGCCGAGTCGATGGGCTACGCGCCGACGATCGCGAATGCGAACCTGCCGCCGTCGTTGCAACAGGCGGTGGGATTCTCGGGCAAGGAACTGGAGCGGATCGTGCCGGTCGACTTCGCGATGTTGATGAAACACAAAACGGAAATGCTCGACTTCTGGAACAAGGATTTTCGCGCTGGCCTTTGACCGAAAGAACTGAACACATGATCATTCTGACCAACAACGAAGGTAAATCCGGCATCGGTTTGACCGCGCAGCTGCTGCGCGACGGCGGTGCCGGGCTCGACGCGGTCGAGGCGGGCATCCGGCTCGTCGAAGATGACGACGAGGTGCGCACGGTCGGGCGTGGCGGCTGGCCGAATCTGCTCGGCGAAGTGGAGCTCGATGCGTCGCTGATGGATGGCTCGACGCTGCGCACTGGCGCGGTCGGCGGTCTGAAGGGGTTCAGGCATCCGGTGAGCGTCGCGCGCGCGGTGATGGAGCGGCTGCCGCACGAGTTGCTGATCGGCGAGGGCGCCGCGCGCTATGCAGCCGAAACGGGCGCGGAGCGTTGCGAACTGCTCGCAGAGCATTCGCGCGAAGCATACGCGCGCTGGTTCGATGGCGAAGTGAGCGGGGCCGATAAAGCCGCATGGCCGAACGTGCGGCTCGAACGCTATTGCCACGACGCGGTCGATCCGGAGATCGGCAAGGACACCACCGTTTTTCTGGCACTGGACAGCGCGCGCAACGTCGTGAGCGGCACGAGTACGTCGGGATGGGGCTGGAAATATCCTGGCCGTCTCGGCGACAGTCCCGTGATCGGCGCGGGCTCCTATGCCGATAGCCGTTACGGCGCCTGTGCGTGCACGGGCGCGGGCGAGATGACGATTCGCGCGGGCACGGCGCGCGCGGTGGTGCTCTACATGAAGATGGGGATGAGCGTCGAGCGCGCGGTGAGCGAAGCCGTCGACGACATGCGCGCGCTCAAGGGCGGCTTGATCAGCCGCGTGACGATTCATGCGATCGACGCGGCGGGCAATCATCGCGTGGTGGCGGTCAATGGCTTGCCGGGCAATCACTACTGGGTGTGGACGCCCGGCATGGCAGAGCCACAACGCCGTGATAGCGAGCTGATTCAGATCTCGGAGGGGGAGCCGCAGAGCAAGCGGATTGCGATGCAGGTTTATACGGACGTTTGAGGGCGACACGCCTCTGCGCATCAGCCGTATCTCGCAGCGGCGCCTAAGGCGTGCGCTGCCCCCCGGTAATCACCCGCTCCAACGACAGCTTCAAGTGACGCTGCATCGCCGCCTGCGCCTGAATCGGATCATGCGCTTCCAGCGCTTCGAGAATCACCAGATGTTCGTCGGGCACGGCGCCCCACGTCGTTTCGTTTTCGAAGTGGCCGCGCAGCTTTTCCGACAGCGGACTATGCCGCGCATCGAATAACGTGCTGACGGTGCGCACGAGCACCTCGTTACCGGACATCTGCGCGATCGCGAGATGGAACGCGCGATCGGCCGCGACCGGAATTCTGCCTGCCTTCACCTCGCGCTGCATCTCGTTGTAGATGGCGCGCAGCATCTTCAGGTCTTTCGGTTTGCAGAACGGTGCGACGCTCGCGATGATCGAGCCTTCGATCAGGCAGCGTGCGCCGAGGATGTCGAGCAGGCTATCGCCGAGTTCGGCCTGCGACAGCGACGCATCGTTCTGCGCGGACGGCGTTGCGCACAGATAGACGCCCGAGCCCATGCGAATCTCGACCAGCCCTTCGAGTTCCAGCGCGACCAGCGCCTCGCGCACCGACGGCCGCGACACGCCGAGCGTCTCCGCCAGCGCCCGCTCGGGCGGCAGGCGGCCGTTCGGCGCGAACTCCGGCTGAGCGATCAGATCGCGCAATTTTTCCGCGATCTGAAGATAGAGACGGCGAGGGTCGGCAGGTTTGGCGGTCACGAAACGTTTCCCGGCGATGGAGCTTGTGCAAGCCCGATAAGGCGAGCGCCGATTGTAGATCGAAGCGCCCGGCGCGCAAACCGCGGCCCCTCGGTGGGCGATCGGTCAGCGTTCGGGGTTTCCCCAATTCCTCGAAAATTGGCTTGACCAGTATCTCATGCGCCGTTACTTTTGCAAATTGGTAAGGCCAGATTGACGCCAGGTAGACGCCCGACGAGCAGCTTTGCGGGCCGCTGCGCTCCCCCATACCCGAACAATTCCTCCATGACGATGAAGACAGTCATTTGCGAACAACCCGGCAAGCTCGCGCTCGCCGAACGTGCAATGCCCACCGCGGGTCCTGACGACGTGCTGATCCGCATCCGCCGGGTCGGCATCTGCGGCACCGACTTCCATATCTTCACCGGCAATCAGCCGTATCTGTCGTATCCGCGTGTGATGGGGCATGAGCTTGCCGGCATCGTCGAAGCGGCGCCGGCCGGCGCGCGCGTCGCGGCCGGCGACCAGGTGTACGTGATGCCGTATCTGTCGTGCGGGCGCTGCGTCGCCTGCCGCGCGGGCAAGGGCAACTGCTGCGTGAACATCCGCGTGCTCGGCGTCCATACCGACGGCGGCATGACCGAGTACCTCGCGGTGCCGCAGGCGTTCGTCTTCAAGGCCGACGGCGTGACGCTCGACGAAGCCGCGATGCTCGAGTTTCTGGCGATCGGCGCACACGCGGTCGCGCGCGCCGACGTGCAGGCCGCGCAGCGCGTGCTGGTAGTCGGCGCGGGACCGATCGGCATGGCCGCGACGATCTTCGCGAAGTTGCGCGGCGCCGTAGTCACGGTGCTCGATGGCCGCGCGGACCGCTTGTCGGTGTGCGCCGGCGCGTTGCAGGCGGATCACACGGTGCTGCTCGACACCACCGAGGCCGCGACCGATGCCGCCCAACTCGCCGCACTGACCGGCAATGAGTTCTTCGACGTGGTGTTCGACGCCACCGGCAACGTGAAGGCGATGGAGCGCGGGCTGCAGTTCGTCGCGCATGGCGGCAAGTACGTGCTGGTGTCGATCGTCAGCGAGCGCATTTCGTTTGCCGATCCCGAGTTTCACAAGCGTGAGACGACCTTGCTCGCGAGCCGCAACGCAACCGTCGCCGACTTCGAAACGGTGCTCGACGCGATGCGCGCGGGTAAGATTCCGACGGCCGCGCTCAATACGCACGTGGTCGAACTCGCCGATCTGCCGGGCGAATTCCCCAACTTGCTGAAACCGGATGCCGGCGTCATCAAGGCGCTGGTCGCCTGTTGAGCGAGCGGGGATAACGAACAATGGGCAATCCGATCCTTCAATTCGGCACCAGCCGGTTTCTGCAGGCGCACGCGGATCTGTTCGTGTCGGCGGCACTCGATGCGGGCCGGGCGTTGGGCCACGTCACCGTCGTACAGACGACGGCCAACCCCGAGAGCGTCGCGCGCATCGACGCGCTACGCGCGCACCGGCAATACGACGTGCGCATTCGGGGCCTGCGCCGCGAAGCGGTGATCGATACGACCACGCGATGTCACGCGATTACCGAGGCATTGAACGCGCAAACCGATTGGCCGACCGTGGTGGAGCGCTTCGCGCGCGATGCGCGCGTGGTGATCTCGAACACCGGCGACCGGGGCTACGACTGTTTCGCCGACGACACCGCCGAGTTATTACGTAACGACGCAAGCGCGCCGCGCGGATTCGCCGCGAAGCTCGTGGTGCTGCTGCATGCACGCTTCAATGCCGGCGCCGCACCGCTGACGCTGCTGCCATGCGAACTCGTGTCCAACAACGGCGACACACTGCGTAGCCTCGTCGCCGATATCGCGCGCGGCTGGAACGCCGGAACCGGGTTCCTGAGCTACATCGAGCACACGTGCGTCTGGGTCAATTCGCTGGTGGACCGCATCGTATCCGAGCCAATCCGGCCGGTCGGCGCGGTTGCCGAACCCTACGCGTTGTGGGCGATCGAGCGGCGTGCCGGCATGGTGCTGCCGTGCGAACATGAAGCGATGATCGTCACCGACGACCTGCTGCACTACGAGCGCCTGAAGCTGTTCTTGCTGAATCTCGGGCATACGTGGCTTGCCGAGCGCTGGCAGGCCGACGCACGCGATCCCGACGAAAACGTGCTGCACGCGATGCGCGATCCGCTGTTGCGTACCGATCTCGAATCGCTGTGGCGCGACGAAGTGCTGCCGGTCTTCGATGCGCTCGGCGAGAGCAGCGACGCACGCGCCTATCTCGACGACGTGCGCGAGCGTTTCGAAAACCCGTTCCTCGATCATCGCCTCGCCGACATCGCGCGCAATCACGAGCAGAAGAAGGAGCGGCGCTTCAAGCCGGTGATCGAGCTCGCGCGCGAGCTTGGCGTGCGTGTCGAGCAACCGCGGCTGAATGCGGCGCTTGCCGCGTGCGCGCACGACGGCTAGCGGCGCAGGCCGCAAATCCGCAGTAAATGTGTAGCAAACCCCGGCAGCACACCGGCGGCCGCGAGGCCGCGCGGTTCATCCAAATAGAGTAGATGCCAGCCCAGGAGGAGACGGTTTCATGAAGAAGATGCGTTGGGTAGTGATTTTTCTATGCTTTCTCGCGATCGCGGTCAATTACATCGATCGTGCGAACCTCGCGGTTGCCGCGCCGCAAATCGAAAAGGCGCTCGGTATCGGCCCCGCCGAGATGGGCTTCATCCTGAGCGGGTTCTTCTGGACCTACGCGTTGATGCAGATGCCGTTCGGCTGGTTCGTCGATCGGGTCGGCGCGCGCATCGCGTTGCCGCTCGCGGTCGGCTGGTGGTCGGTGTTTACCGCGGCCACCGCGGTCACGTCCAGCGTCGCCGGCATGTTCGGCTGCCGACTGTTGCTCGGCGTCGGCGAGGCGGGCGCGTATCCGTCCTGCACGAAGCTCGTCAGCCAATGGTTCGAACCGAAGGAGCGCGCGATCGCGACGAGCATCTTCGATAGCGGCTCGCGGGTCGGCTCCGCGCTGTCGATTCCGGTGGTCGCGCTGATCATCGGCACGCTCGGCTGGAAGGCGGCTTTTGTCCTCACCGGCCTGCTCGGCGCGGTGTGGATCGTCGGCTGGTTCGTGATTTACCGCAATCCCGTGCAGGACGCGATGGAAACCGCCCACAACGCTGTGCAGGCGACTCAGGCACGAGGCGAGCAGGACAAAGTGACGTGGGCATCGCTGTTTCGTCACCGCACGCTGTGGGGCATGATGCTCGGCTTCTTCTGCCTGAACTTCGTGATCTATTTCTTCATTACGTGGTTTCCGAGCTACCTCGTGCAGACGCGCGGCTTCTCGCTGAAATCGCTCGGCACGCTCGGCATGATTCCGGCACTGATCGCGATTCCGGGCGGCTGGCTCGGCGGCTATGTGTCCGACGCGCTGTTCCGGCGCGGCTGGAGCCTGACGGCCGCGCGCAAGACCTGCATGGTCGGCGGCATGCTGTTGTCGTCGGTGATCACGCTGTCGGCGTTCACGGAGAACACCTATCTGATGCTCGCGTTCTTCGGCATCGCCTACGGCAGCCTCGCGTTCGCCGCGGCCAGCATCTGGTCGCTGCCTTGCGACGTCGCGCCGACGCCGCGCCATGTCGCGTCGATCGGCGGCATCCAGAACTTCGCGTCGAATCTGGCGGGCATCGTGATCACGACGTTCACCGGCGTGATGGTCGCAATGACGAAGGGCTCGTTCACGATTCCTCTCGTCGTCGCGGGCGGTTTCTGCTTTCTTGGCGCGTTCAGCTATCTTGTCATCGTGGGACGCATCGAGCCGCTGTCGCTGGAGTCGGACAGCCGCGATCTGCCGAAGGGCGCGGGCTCCACGATCTGACGTATTCTGTTTCAACGCTCACGGATAACCCTGTTTTCGAGGCTTTTCATGTCGACTCAAGCTAGCGTCGCGTCCGCAATCATCCGCCTGCATCCCGGCGACGACGTCATCATCGCGACCCGGCAGCTGTTGCCGGGCACGCGCATCGAGGCGGAACGACTGGTCGTCGCCGGGCTGATTCCGCCGGGCCACAAGATCGCGACGCGCGACATCGCGCAGGGCGAGCCGGTCAAGCGCTACAACCAGATCATCGGTGTCGCGCGGGAGGCGATCGCGCGCGGCCAGCATGTTCATACGCACAACCTCGGCATGTCCGAGTTCGCGCGCGAGCACGCGTTCGGCGTCGATGCGCAGCCGACCGTCTACGTCGACGAACCCGCGCATTTCATGGGCATTCGCCGAGACGACGGCCGCGTCGCGACGCGCAATTTCATCGGCATCCTGACGAGCGTGAACTGCTCGGCCACGGTCGCGCGCGCGATCGCCGATCATTTCCGGCGCGACGTGCATCCCGACGCGCTCGCCGACTATCCGAACGTCGACGGTGTGATCGCATTGACGCACGGGCTCGGCTGCGGCATCGACATGCAAGGCGAGGGCATTTCGATCCTGCGTCGCACGCTCGCCGGTTACGCGGTGCATCCGAACTTCGCGTCGGTGCTGTTCGTCGGGCTCGGCTGCGAGACGAACCAGATCGACGGCGTGCTCGCGGCGGGCGGCCTCGACGCCAATTCGATGAAGCTGCGCAGCTTCACGATCCAGGACAGCGGCGGTACGCGCAAGACGATCGAACGCGGTATCGCGATGGTGCGCGAGATGCTAGACGACGCGAACCGCGTGCAGCGCGTGCCGGTGCCGGCTTCGCATCTATGCGTCGGCCTGCAATGCGGCGGCTCGGACGGCTACTCGGGCATCTCCGCGAATCCGGCGCTCGGTGCCGCGGTCGATCGGCTGGTGCGGCATGGCGGCACCGCGATCCTGTCGGAGACGCCGGAAATCTACGGTGCCGAGCATCTGCTGACGCGCCGTGCGGTGAGCGCCGCGGTCGGCGACAAGCTGCTCGCGCGCATCGCGTGGTGGCAGGACTATTGCGCGCGCAACGGCGGCGCGATGGACAACAACCCATCGGCGGGCAACAAGGTGGGGGGCCTCACGACGATCCTCGAAAAATCTCTCGGCGCGGTCGCGAAGGGCGGCACGACGAATCTGGTCGACGTCTACGAATATGCGCAGCCGATCGCCGCGAAGGGCTTCGTGTTCATGGATTCGCCCGGCTACGATCCGGTGTCGGCGACGGGGCAGGTCGCTTCGGGCGCGAACCTGATCTGCTTCACCACCGGGCGCGGCTCCGCATACGGCTGCGCGCCGTCGCCGTCGTTGAAGCTGGCGACCAACAGCGCGTTGTGGGAGCGCCAGCAGGACGACATCGATATCAATTGCGGCGGTGTGATCGACGGCAGCGCGAGCATCGACGAACTCGGCGAAGCGATCTTCCGCATGATGCTCGACTGCGCGTCCGGCACCCGCACGAAGAGCGAGCTGCACGGCTATGGGCAAAGCGAGTTCGTGCCGTGGCAGGTCGGCGTGGTGACCTGAGCGGCTGCTATTGCGGCAACACAAACAAATAAATCACGCACAGGAGGATGCAATTGGAACGCCGCCTTTATTCAGGCCGCGACGTGAAGCGCGCGCACAGCATCGATGATCTGCGCGCGATGGCCCGCAAACGTCTGCCGAATTTCTGTTTCGAGTATGTCGAGGGCGGCGCCGAAGACGAAGCGACGCTGCGCCGCAATCGCGACGTATTCGGCGAAATCGCTTTTCTGCCGCGCACGCTGGTGAACGTCGAGCAGCGCAACCAGAGCGTGACGCTGTTCGGCGAACGCAGCGCGGCGCCGTTCATGATCGGCCCGACCGGCTATAGCGGCCTGATGTTTCGCGAAGGCGACGTCAAGCTCGCCAGTGCCGCTGCGGCGGCCGGCATTCCGTTCGTGCTGAGCAACGTGTCGACGGTTTCGCTCGAGGAAGTCGTGCGGCGCGCGGGCGGTCGCGTGTGGATGCAGGTCTACATGTACCGCACGCGCGAATTTCTCGCCAAACTGGCGCAGCGCGCGAAGGCCGCGGGCATCGAGGCGCTGGTCGTCACGACCGATAGCGCGGTGTTCGGCAAGCGTGAATGGGACCTGCGCAACTACATCGAACCGTTGAAACTCGACTGGCGCAATAAATTCGACGTGCTGCGCCATCCGCGCTGGATGGCCAACGTGCTGTGGCCCAACGGCATGCCGCGCTTCGCGAACCTCGGCGACTTGTTGCCGCCGGGCCAGGACAGCGTGAAGGGCGCGACGATCACGCTGGGCCGGGAACTGGACCCGTCGTTATCGTGGGACGATATCCGCTGGCTGCGCGATCTGTGGCCGGGGCGGCTGATCGTCAAAGGCGTGCTTGGCGCACCGGATGCGCTGAAGGCGCTGGAGGTCGGCGTCGACGGCATCGTGCTGTCGAACCACGGCGGGCGGCAACTCGACAGCGCGGTATCGGCAATGGACGTGCTGCCCGAAGTCGTCGATCAGGTCGGCGGTAAGCTCTGCGTGATGCTCGACGGCGGGTTTCGCCGCGGTTCGGAGATCCTCAAGGCGGTTGCGCTGGGCGCCGACGCGGTGTTGCTCGGACGCGCGACCACCTATGGTCTGAGCGCGGGCGGTCAGCCGGGCGCCGAGCGTGCCATCGAGATTCTGATGACCGAGATCGACCGGGCGCTCGGTCTGCTGGGCTGCGGCGATATCGCCGGGCTCGACCGCAGTTATCTGCGCTGGCTAGCGCATCGGGCGCCGCTCGCGCGTGTGCGAGCGGGGACGCAAACGCAAATGCAAATGCAAACGGGGCAAGCGCGCGCAGCGGCGCTACCCGTGTGACGAACTGGAGATCAGCGATGCAGCACGAACCGAGCGCGGCGAGCCGCGGTAACGAAGCCGTCGCCGCGCTGCGCGCCGCGCTCGGCGCGGACATCGTGAGCCTGCCGGCCGAATTTGGCGGACGGCAGTTCGCGGACTGGAGCGGCACGCCGTCGACCGAACCGATCGCGCTGATCCGCCCGCGCACCACCGACGAGGTCGCCACCGCGCTCAGGATCTGTCATCAGTTGCGCCAGCCGGTCGTCACGCAAGGCGGCATGACCGGCCACGCGGGCGGCGCCTGCGTGCTCGGCGGCGAGGTCGCGCTGAGCGTCGAGCGGATGAACGGCGTTCTCGACATCGATCCGGTCAGCGCGACGATGACCGTGCTCGCCGGCACGCCGCTGCAGGTGGTGCAGGAAGCGGCCGATCACGCGGGCTTCATGTTCGCGCTCGACCTCGGCGCGCGCGGCAGTTGCACGATCGGCGGCAACATCGCGACCAATGCGGGCGGCAATCGCGTGATCCGCTACGGCATGATGCGCGACCAGGTGCTCGACGTCGAAGCGGTGCTCGCCGACGGCAGCGTGATTGGCGGCGAGCGCAAGATGATCAAGAACAATACCGGCTACGACCTGCGCAACCTGCTGACGGGCAGCGAAGGCACGCTCGCGGTCATCACGCGCGCGGTGCTGCGTCTGCGCGCCAAACCGCGCGCGATCTCGACCGCGTGGTGCGGCATGCCGGACTACCCAGTGGTGACCACGCTGCTCGGTCGCGCGCAGGAGCGGCTGCCGGCCGGCGTGTCCGCGTTCGAAGTGATGTGGCCGAGCTATTGCGACTTCGTGCGGCAACGCCTGCCCGAACTGCGCGTGCCGCTCGCGAGCGATCACGCTTACTACGTCCTGCTCGAAACTTGCGGCGCGGACCCGGAACGGCAGTCGGCGGCTTTCGAGGAGTTCCTCGCCGACATGCTCGAGGCCGGCGTGATCGCCGACGCCGCGATCGCGCAATCGGACGCGGATGCCGCGGCGTTCTGGGCGATTCGCGACGCGCCGGCCGAATATCCGCGCCTGATACCGGGACGCATCTCGTTCGACATCAGCTTCGCGGTCGCGCAGGCGGGCGATGCGGCGCAGCGTTGCGACGAGCGGTTGCGCGCGCGCTGGCCGCTCGCGACGATCCTCGTGTACGGGCATCTCGGCGACGGCAATCTGCACGTGGTGGTGCAGGAACCGGGCTGGACCGACGAGGCCATCGACGAGGTCAAGCGCGTCGTTTATGAACTCACGGGAGAAATGGGCGGCTCCGTATCGGCCGAACATGGAATCGGCGAGGAGAAGCTGGGCGTGCTCGGTCTGTCACGCTCGCCGGCCGAACTCGCGGCGATGAAGGCGATCAAGCTCGCGCTCGATCCTCACAATATTCTGAACCCCGGCAAGGTGATCGCGATGTAGTGGGCGGGGCGGTCTGGCGTCGTGCTTTGATGTGTGCAGGCAATTCCAGGCGCGTGTCGTCGCCCGCGTCGGGCGCGTCGGCCGTGAGCAGAGGGCCGTCGAACTGGGCTGAACCGCGCTTTCAGTCGATCGGGAACGCGGCTCTCCGACGTGACATCCAATCCCATATCTGCAACGGAATACGGGGAGATGTCATATGAAACTCATCCACACAGTGCTGGCGGCGGCGCTCGCGTTGACGAGCATCGCGTCCAATGCGCAGGGCGCCGGGCCGGGCGACCCGCAGATCGCCGCGATCGTCGTGACGGCCAATCAAGTCGATATCGACGCGGGCAAGCTCGCGGAAACCAAAACCAAATCGAAGGACGTCAAGGCGTTCGCGCAGCGAATGGTCACGGATCACAGCGGCGTCAACAAGGCCGCGACCGATCTAGTGAAAAAGCTCAAAGTGACCCCCGAGGATAACCCGACGAGTCAGAGCATCAAGCAGGGCGGCGACGCGAACATCGCCCGGCTGAAGACACTGTCGGGCGACAGTTTCGACAAATCGTATATCGATCACGAGGTCGCCTATCATGAAAGCGTGATCGACGCGCTAGACAAGACGCTCATTCCGGGCGCGAAGAATGAGGAACTGAAGGCGCTGCTCGTGAAGGTGCGGCCCGCGTTTGTCGCGCATCTCGAACATGCGCGGCATTTGCAGGCGGAACTGGCAAAGAGCGGTGCGTGATATGCGCCTGCTGGTTTGTCTGATGGGCGCACTCGTGTTGCACGTCGATGCGATGGCGGCGACGTACGTCGTCGTGATCGAACAGATGCGGTTCGATCCGCCGGCGTTGACGGTGGCGCGCGGCGATCGCGTGGTGTGGATCAACAAGGACCTGTTTCCTCACACCGCGACAGCCGACGCGAAGGCGTTCGATTCGCATGACATCGCGCCGGAGGCATCGTGGAGTTACGTGGCGCGCAATCGGGGACGCTACGCATATTCGTGCACGCTGCATCCGACGATGCACGCGGTTCTGACCGTACGATGAAAACGATGATGAATCTTCCTATCGAAACCACTGACGACGACCTCGGCATCGCGCGTCGCATCGCCACGGGCGATCGTGCCGCCTTCGAACTGCTGATGCGAAGGTATAACCGCCGGCTCTACCGCCTGGCGCGCGCGACCTTGCGCAACGATGCCGAAGCGGAAGATGCGCTACAGGACGCGTATCTGCACGCGTACAGATCGATCAGCCAGTTTCGCGGCGATTCGCAATTGTTCACATGGCTGTCGCGGCTGGTGCTGAACGAATGTTTCGCGCGATTGCGGCGCTCGGCACGGCGTCAGAATGTGATTCCGATCGTGGACGCGCCCGAATCCATCGAACATGCCGATGCCATGACCACGGCCGACGACGATGCCCCCGACCGGGCGTTCGCGCGTTCGCAAGTGCGCGCGCTGCTCGAACGCAAACTCGATGAATTGCCCGAGCTATTTCGCGTCGTGTTCGTGCTGCGCTCGATCGAGGAGATGAGCGTCGAGGAGGCCGCGCAGTGTCTGAACATTCCCGAGGCGACGGTGCGGAGCCGGCATTTTCGCGCGCGCAGCATGTTGCGCGAGTCGCTTGCTCAGGCGCTCGATCTCGCCGAGCGCGACGTGTTCGAGTTTGGCGGCGCGCAGTGCGATTGCATCGTTGCGAGGGTACTTTCGAAAATATCCGGTGGCGCGTCACCGGCTGCGATAGGGACGAGCGCATGAATGAAGTCCGCTACCGCGGGAGATATGCCGGCAAATGCGCTTTTGCCGTCGTTGCGGGATGGTCGATACGAAATCCAAATCAGGCCTTGCCGAGCAACACCGCGACGTTGCGCTCAGCGAGCGCCGCGATCGTGCGCGATGGGTTCAGCCCCAACGCTCGCGGCACAACCGCACCATCCATCACATACAGATCTTCGTAGCCGAATACTTTACCGTTCGCGTCAACGACACCATCCGCCGCGGTGAGGCCCATGTTGCAGCCGCCGAGCGGGTGAGGGGTGATCAGCTTGTGCAACTCGCTCCACGTCGGTGGGACGAACGGTTGGCCGCCGGTGGCGGCCGACAACCGCTGGTGTGCGTCGATCATGGCGTCGACCACCGCGCGAGATCGAATATACGACCAGTCGAGTCGCAACTCGCGGCGCCAGGGGGCATACCAGCAGCGACCCAGGCGCATCCGCCCGTCGCCCGGATCGATCGCCTGGCCGAACCACGGCATCATGTTGTCGACGGGGTCCTCGGAGTCAAAATGGCGCGCGAAGCTACGCCAGAAGGTGCGCGACACGCCACGAGGCGTACGCTGAAGGCGGCGTTGCACGAGGTCATGCATAAGATCGGGTACCCCGCCGTCTTCCACGAACAGTGACTGCCCGTTGGCGCCAGCATGGTCCAGCAGGTCGATCGCGGCGGAAATGGTCACGCCATGTGACGGCGAAATCTTGCGGTCCCGATAGAACGTTGGGGTGACGAAATCGCCGTTGAACGCCCATCCGCAGCCGAGCCGCGAAGATAGATCGGGCAGTGAGCGATGTTCGTCGCGACAGCGTAGCAGCAACTCGGTGCTGCCGATCGAGCCGGCGCTAACGATCACTTTGGTCGCCGTTGCGGTCCCGGGCGTGCAGCCGCCTGTTGATCGATCAACCACATTGAAATGCACACGCCATCCAGGGCCAAGCGGCTCAATCTTTTGCACTACATGCAGCGGCAGGATCTTTGCGCCGTGACGCTCGGCGACGGCGAGATAGTTCAGGTCGAGTGTATTCTTCGCCGACACCTGGCAGCCGATGTCGCAGTTACCGCAGTGTACGCAGGTGCCTTGCTCCACCCCATGCACGTTAGTGAACCTGACCGAATGCTTGTCGCTGCGAGCATCGGGCAAAGACGGGTCGTAGTCTCGCGAGAAGCTGACGGCCAGCGGCAGCTTTCGAAAGCGGTCGCACCAGCCACATGCGTCGGCGGCCTCGCGCATGAGTCGCGTGCGTTCGCTAAGCTGGTTGTCGGGTAGTTCCTGAACAGACAGCATGTATCCCACGATCTCGTAGTAGGGCTTGAGCGCTTCATACGTGATCGCGGGCGGCCAGCCGCGGTCAAAGGCGTCACGTTTAGCTTCGACCGAGACATTGGCGTAGATCAGCGATCCTCCACCCACACCCGCGGCAGCGACTACCCACATGTTCGAGAATGCGCGCAGGTCGGCCCAGCCATTGAATCGTTGCGGATGCTGCTGGTTCCACAACCAGGAGTCGGCATCGTCGCGCGGATAAGTTTGCGGGGTCCAGCGGCGGCCACGTTCCAGCACCACTACGTCACGTCCCGCCTCCGCAAGACGACAGGCCGCGACTGCACCGCCAAAGCCGCTACCGACGATGATCACATCGTGTTCGAACCCGCTCATGTCGGCGATCTCCTGATATAGATGCGCCACAGTTCCGATACGAAGAACCTGAAGAACCGCGAGATCGCATGTGCCGCTTGTCGCGAGTCAGGCGCATTCGTGGCGTAAACCGTTTGCATCAGGCGCCCGAGCTGGGGCACGCCAAGGTGTAGCACGCCGGCGCCGACCACGGGTCCCGTCGCATCGCCGCCCCGGTGCAACGTGGTGTAAAGGGTCGTCGTCTCGCCCCACATCCTGAATGGGCTGCCAATGCGGACATGCTTCTTGCCTGCCAGATAGTACGGCTGGCCCGCGTGACGAAATCCAATTTCGTAAATCATGTAGGTTAGCTCTGGATCGTCGCAAGGCGTGAACAGGCCGAAGACGCCCGACTCCGACGGCATCGCGAGTCCAAACGGGGCGAAATCTATGTGGCCCGTCAGGCCACCGAGATGACGAGGGTCGGCAATGAAAGCCGCCATGTCGTCGATGTGGATCGTGGCGTTCATGGTCAGCGGGGTGCCATCGCTGTCGCTCTCGACGGCGCCTGGGTCGGTCGCCCCCAGACGAAAGCCGCCCGCCATCGTCTCGCGAAAGCTCAATCCCACGCCGGGCTCGCGCATCACAGCTGCACTCGGGTTCAGCGGCGACGGAGTACTGATGCGCAACGTACGCCGCGCATCACGGTAGCCCATGTCGATCAGTGTCGCGGCATCGATCCGTCCTCGATAGAAGTCGGGGTCGAGTGGCAGGGGCACCTCCGGCTTGATCACATGGACGGAGATGGGCTGATCGTGTCCGAAGACACACTCGCCGCACGCGATCCTGCGATTGATATCCGCGATCGTCTCCAACTCCCGGTTAAGCGCGCCCCCCGCACTCATCTCGATCATGTGCACATACTGGTTGAACGCGCCATCGCGGTAGACGGGCGTGTTGCCGATGCACCAGACGAGCCACAGCTCGCGCGCGCCTCGCTCGACACAACTCAGCAGGTTGGCGTCCTTGATCCAGACCGCATCCGTCCATGTCTTGCCGTCGGCTTTCACGGCGGGCATGAAGATGGGCAGCGAGGCGGCCGCGACCAGCCGGGGCAGGTCGAGCTGCGGGTGAGGGATGGGCACCACGGTTTTGTCGTCGAAGCAGCAGGCATTGAAGGAGCCATCGATGCCGGCCGCCGCGCGAACCCGGTTGATGTCGATACCCAGCGCAGGGTAGACATGCTCCGTCAAGCCGGCGGCGCTGCCCAACGCGCTCATGTTCGCGACGTGCAGGTATTCAGGCGCCGGGCGCAGCGCGGCGAATTGCTTGACGGGCAGTGCTCGCCAACGCGCGCATAACTCGTCCGGCGGCACACCGGACAACAAGGCAGCCAGATTGATCGTGCCGCCCGAGGCACCGTCGGCGTGACTGAATCGCAGTCCCTCGTCTATTAGCGCCTTGACGGCACCCGCCTGGTAGGCGACACGCATGCCGCCGCCGGCCAGCACCAGTGCGCGACGAACAGAGGGATTGTCAGCCGCGATAGGCGGGCAATGGTTTGCGCTCACGACGTTCTCCCGCGCCAGACGACTTCCCACACGAGAAATCCCGTCACGGCCTCCAGTACACAGAACGCGATGAAGACCTTGGTGGGAATGCCATCGACGATGAAACTCAGTACCCGAGCCGTGACATCGGCCCAAAGGCCGCCGGGAAACACCCGTGATGCCGTGAGAGGCAGGAAGATTTCGTTCCGGAAGGCCCGGCAAAACACACCGAAGCCCAGCTCGAGCGCTTTGAGAAAGCGATATTGGCTGGGAAAGGTGGCCCGGTGCGGTTCGGTGATCGAATCCAACCGCACTTCGAAGATGTGAGGAAGCTCCCAGGCGGCGATGAAGATTCCGCTTGCGCCGATGCCCAGAAGCATCAGCATGTAGCCCCAGAAGCAAACGCGCGCCAGGCGTTTCATCGGTCATCCTCCGCGGCGTCGCAAGTCCAGATAAAGCAGGCCGCTGGCTCCGTCGAACATGGCGACCAGCAGTGCCGCGGAAATGAATACGCCGCGGGTGACGCCCCATGCCACGAATGCCGACGCCAGCAGCTTCTGGAACGCTCCCCAGAGAAGCACGACGGGCAGGGCTTCCGTGCGCCGCTGTGCGTGCAGCAGACTGCCGCCGAACAGGATCATGAACATCCCTACCGTGGCGAACAGATGATCTGCGAGCCGATCGGGTGGCACGTACGCGATCAGGGCCAGTAAGGAGCTTGAGGCGATGACCTGGGCGGCTCCCGTCAACACGGTTATGGCCGCTATCAATGTCGTCGCACGGCGCTCGAAAATGAGGAATCGCATCATCGCCCCAATGCTGAATAGCGGATGCGATATGTCCAGCGCGCGAAATACCAGGCCATCGAAAGCCACTGAATACACCACAACCCGGCACGTATCCGATTGAGCCGCATCCACTCGTTCAGCACCTCGTGCAACCTGATCGCATCCTTGATGTGACTGGCCATTTCTGCGTTGAGCGGGAAAATCCATTTCAGTGTGAGAAACGTGGCGATGAACACACCGAGCAGAACCACGATCGGTATCCAGCGCGTGGGCTGACGCCATTCGCCGATGAGCATGACGACGCCGCTCGCCAGCATCAGTTTCGTCATCGTCGTGAAGAACGCGGTGGCTGCCGACACCTGGGGGACGAACTGCAGATAGTAGTTGTCCGGGGTGAGCTGCGAGGCAATGGGAAACGAAAAGAGTACCAACGAGCCGCCGGTGCCCAGGTACATCGATGTGCACAACAGCAGAAACACGTGATTGACTATCAACAGGCGGCCGATCATGGTGCAGACTCCCAGTCTGCCGGCCGGGCTGGCGGCGCGAGCCATTGCTGCGATTGCCCGAGCGGATACGTCGTCTCGAGACCCGGCATGGGCTGAGCCGGCGGCTCGGCGCTGGTCACGAACCAGCACTCGAAGTAGTCATCCAGCACGCCGCTTGTCGACGGGAAGAAGCCTGTGGCGATCGGCTTCGGATCGATATCCAGCGTCTTTAGCCAGGCCATGCGCGGGTGATCGCCGATCAACAGGCGGGCGGACTTATCGGCGAACAGCGAGAAACCGAGCTTGCCCTTGAAATAGATGTACGACTTCATCAGCATGCCGCGAAAGCAGCAGTAGTTGACTGCCCCGGTGTTGACGGGCAACCACGCCGTGCGGGGCTTCTGCACGTCGATGCGCATCATCATCTGGCCATCGAGGTCGTACTGACTGCTGACCCACTGCTCTCCGACGACGAAGTCGAGGCTCGCCTGGTGCTTCGGCATGCCCCAGATGCCACGGCCACCTTTGACCGAAACCTCGGTCGACACCGGAAGGTCCACCACGTATTGCCCTGTACCAAAGGTCTTCATGAAAAGGCCCGGCAACAGGCGTGGGGCCGGTTGGCGGCCGTGGGTGCAGGCGATCGCGATGGAGTATTCGATGTAGCGGCCGATGTTCGTGACGACATAGTCGATCACGGTCACGACAAGCAGGCCCCGGCGCCAGAGCTGGAACGGATGGACTTCATTGCCCGGGATCACACTGCGCGCTGCGTCGAGGTCGATCGAAAAGACCGCCATCAGCGCCGGCGAATTCTGGGAAGCGACTGGCATCTGGAATGGAATGTCATCGACCAGTGCATGGCGGCCGGCGAGCCGCCTCTGTCGTGCTGGTATCGCCATCACCGGCTCCCTTTGTCGGTTCTGAGTCAGTGGGGGGCGGCCAGTGACGCCATGAGCACGGGAAACACGTCGCGCTCCGCGTTCTTGCCGATGAAAACGTCGAGATGCCCATATCCGCCCAGCACGTGCAGACGGTGATAGTTAGGCCGGTGGCGCTCGAACCAGTCGAACGTAGCCTGCTGACTCTGCCACTTGAAGCAGTCGTTGAGTTCGCCAGCGATGAACGTGAAGCGCGCCTGTGTCTTCGGCGGCTGTGCTGTGGGATCCGGCAGAAGCCCCGGCAACTGTGACACCAGGTGGCCTGCATCCAGGCATCGGTTCATCTGCCGGAAGAACGAGACTGGCACATTGGCGAATTCCTGGCGAATCCATTCGTGTACGGCGTCGCTGAGGTTTTCATGGCGCCACAGCACCGGAAATCCCACACCGAAGGTGAAGCTGGAAAATCGGCAGACCCCATTGGCACATTCGTGATGGGTAAGCAGCACCAGACCTTTGAGCAGGTTGGGTACGACTCCAGCGGCGTGCTCACCCCATTGAGGATTGAGGTAGTCGGTCATCAGGCCGACGATGGGTAGCGCATAGCGGCCTTTGCGATATGAAAGCCAACCGACCTGAGGATGAAGTGAGACTGCGTTCGATACGATCGTGTCGACTTGCGGGACGAGCCCGGCAACTGCCGACAGAAGGAAGCTCGTTGAGCCCTGACAGTGCACCACGGCCTTGATCGTGGGAGCCCCCGTCATCTCGACAACTTTATTCACGGCGGCGGGGTGATCGTATAAAGCAGCTTCGTCCAGCGTCCATTGACACGGCGGAAGGTCGATACTGGCGCGCCAGTTTTCCAGCCAGACGTCATATCCCTCATCGATTAATGCATCAACGAAGTTCGTCGCGTTTGGGGGGCGAAATATGTTGGCGCGCACGCCTGCTCCATGTACCAGCAGGACCGGTCCCTTCGGAGCCGGCCCGGAGCCCCTGACGTGAATCAGGTTGCACGCGTGACCGTCGCCGGCGCGAAACGCGACAACTTCTTCGTGGGACATGGGCAACTCCTTCTGGGTGATACGAAGGTGCGCGGTGCCAAAAAGGTCAATGAACAACATTGGCCGAATCGCGGCACTCTGTGTCCGGCCGAGCCCGGCGGTTTCAAATTGAAAACGATTGGACGCGATTATCTTTCAAATCGATGAGCGTTCAGAAAAAGGCATACTCAATGAAGATCCGGGGTGCTTCGCTTGCGTGGCCTAAATCCATTGCTCCAATGCTGGATTTCGATAACTCATTTCGCGCATTCCGCGCATCACTGAGCCGGGTTGAATTAAAACAATTCCGGGATAGTGAGAGACAATTTCAAGGTCGGCGTTAGCACTTGTCCGCGGAATCGGCGGGCTTTGGCGGACGAGTGCTAGTCAGGATCACTATGAAGGCTGAATGTGCCGAAATGACGGCGGCCCTTCAGCGTCGGTCATCGTCTTGTGGTGACGGTTTGGGCGCCACGCCGCGTTAATCGACGGAGTGGGTTGGTCGCGCGGGACCGATCTCATTGCGCATCGGCTGCCAATATTCGCACAGCGCTTAGGACATTTCAATTTCTTGATCTCGAATCGTCTTTACTGCATCGTAAAGATGCGTACGCAATACCTGATCGCGACATAAGGAGACGTGTATGAGCACCGTCAAAATATTCCTCAGTCACACGTCGGAGTTCGTCAACATTGCGCGAAGCTTGAAATGGTCAATCCTGGCTCTGGCGTCTCCGGATTCCGTTGAGGTGAAGCTGAGCGAAGAAATGCAGGGCGGCGCCAACTGGCGGGTGTGGATCGAGCAGAACACCCGCGAGACCGACGCCTTCGTATTCCTGTATCCACGCGCTGATATCGACAACGGCTGGCCAGCCTATGAACTCGCGCGTTTCACGGAAAATTGCGAAAAGCCGGTGATATGGATACGCAATCTTGAACTGCAAAAGCTGCCAGGCATGTTCGAGCAGTATCAGTCTTACCCGGCAACGGAAGAGGGCATTCTGAAATTCTTTAGTGAGGTCTTCGCGAAAGGATTGTTCACTCACGGTGAACCTCTAAATGCGGAAGTGGATGACATCGGTTCCAAGTCCCATAAGAGCGCGGTAGACGCCGCTTGCGAACTGGCAGAAGCCTTTGCCGATACGTTGATCAAACCAAAGTACTACACGAGGCGAATCCTGATCTCCCTTGCCTATGACAGGAACCGAAAGTTCGATCCGGAGCAGTCGAAGGTCACGGGAAACGAAGATGGCATGAAGATGCTGGGCATGAGCGCTGACGCCACGCTCAGTTGGTCTGCTGTATCGGAGATGTTCGGGGACCAGGTCGAATGGCCTCGTGAACTGGAGACGGAGTTTGCATCGATAGTGGCAGGGGCGCTACCTCCTCACCTTTCGCCATTCGCGACCGAGCAAGGAATTTTCATCCCGATCATAGCGAAGTGCGAAGTCGCGCAGTCACAGCTTCGCCGCGTCGCCGTGCTGTTTGTCGAAGCGAATAGCCAGAAGCTTCGGCCGATGTTCGAATGGCAAATGCCGACGGCGATGCCCGGTCAACTTGCGTCGTTCGTTCAGCTTGTGAGGCTGATGCTGAGAGTGCGCTACGACATCCTCGACCCGAAGTACCAGGAGACGAGATTCCAGTCACCGTCGCAGGAAATGTGTCTCTCGCTGTGCGACGCGGCCCTTACCGAGTACAAGACCGTGCGTGAGGAATCCAGAAAGATCGGCATTTCGGGGGTGTCGGCTTTTCAGATGCTATTTGACAAATCGCTATGGGATAAGCTGGACGCAGCGGCCGACGAGTATGCGACCCACACCAAGGCATTGAAGGCGTATCCCGAGAAGCTAAAGACCGCCGAAGCGGACTTCGATCATGCCGCTGCGCTCGCCCACGTGTTGCAGGGGCTTCGGGAGAACAACGCGCATTGGCTCGCGGCGGCGGCTGCTCAATTTGCGTTGTTCGAATGGAGATAATACTAGGTGTCCACGTGGACATTTGGCATCTGTGAGTCACGAGCCTGATGCCAGGGGGCAATAACTGACCGCTCACAATAGGCGTGCAAGGAGTCCGTGGCGGCACCTCAGTCCTTCTCAGGATACGCAATGTAACGGATGATCTTCCAGCTACCGTCAGGCTGGAGGCCGAATACATCGAGCCCGGTCTCGTCATTGGACTGTTGTTTGCCGTTCATGGTGACGGTCGATCTCCAGGTCAAGCGCACGATCGCGAGGTCACCGGAGACAATGATCTCTTTGATTTTAAGGTCGTAATGAAGCGATTGCGTTGTGTCGGCCAGCGCATGATGGAGACGGGCACAGAGTAACGGGTAGGTCCGCTCGGGTGCGCCATAGAAATCGTAGCGAAGATCGGGAGCGAAGAGGTCGCAGATATGTGCTGCACGTCGCGCATTGAAGTCTGCCCGCCACTGAGCCAGAGCGTGACGAATGGTGCTCGCGGGATCCGTGTCGACTGGCGCTGCATTCAGCGCACAGGGGAGAGCGGTGACGATAACAGCGGCCGTGGCTATGCGGCGAATCAGTCGAGTCATTTGGGCTCCTCTTGGATGAATGTCGAGCACCTGTTCGGGTTCCCCGGATAACCTTATGGCACTCTACTACTGTCGGTGCTGAAACAGCTCCCTTCACTCCGGCTCTGCAGCTTCGATGGCATCACGAACGCTGTGAGGTGCTTGAGAGGCCAGGGGCCAATGGGCGAAGTCCAATCATCTTTTGAGTGATGTATGGCATTCGCCTTGACCTCGTTTACGTCACGGTCTAAGTTGGGATGAAACAATCCCGATCGTGTGCGCGGCAGCCCGGTCACTGGAGTGGCTTCATGACTTCGTTTTTAACGATTAGCCAGCGGGGTGCTTGCGGCACGCTCGCGATTCTGCTCGCGGCATGCGGCGGCAGCATCAATTCGGTCAGTCCGGTCAATCAGGCGATTCCGCCGGCGATTCAGCAGATCATGGCCAAGCCGGCTTACAAGGGTTCCACCTGGTCGCTGCGGGTCGTCGATCTCGACTCGGGGAGCGTCGTCTACGACATGAATTCGAGCACGCCGCTGCTGATCGGCTCGGTGCGCAAGCTGTTTTCGGTCGGCGCCGCGTTGGACCAGTTGGGCGCGCAATACCAGTTCGTCACTCCCGTCTATGCACAGGGAACAGTGGACGCAACCGGTGCGCTGAACGGCAATCTGGTCCTTGTCGCAAGCGGGGATCTCACGATGGGCGGCCGCACCAACCCCGACGGCTCGGTGGCAATCAGCAGCTTCGACCATAACGAAGCCAATTCGCTCGGCGGCGCAATACTGACGCAACCGGACCCGCTGGCGGGCTACGCTTCGCTTGCCGCACAGATTGCCGCGGCGGGTATCAAGCGGATCAACGGTGAGGTCGTCGTAGACGACCGCCTGTTTCAGCCATTCGTTTTTCGTGGCGAATTCGCCGTGCGGCCGATCTTCGTCAACGATGACGTCGTCGACGTCGTGATCGGTCAAGGTAGCCAGGGCACCGCAGCGCCGCTGAGCTCGCGCCCACTGTCGCAGGCGTTCTCGGTGCAATCGACGCTGGCCGTCGGTTCGCCCGGCTCGGAGCCGAACATCGAGTTGGCGCCCGAGTTGCCAACGTGTATTGGACAAACGGGCTGCACCGGCAGCGTCAGCGGCAACATTCCGGTGGATTTCGTTCCTCCATTGACGAATCAGTATCCATTGATTAGAACATTCCGCATCACCGATCCGTCCAGCTATGCCCGCACCGTGTTGATCGAGGCATTGCAACGCGCGGGTGTCGTGGTGTCGGCTGCAGCCGTGGAGCCCAACCCTGTGCAGATCCTGCCGGCACCCGGCACCTATGCGAGTTCGTCACGCGTCGCGCAACTGGTCTCCCCGACCTACGCGCAATACGCGAGGTTCATTCTGAAAGTCAGCTACAACATCGGCGCAGACACGAGCCTCGTCCTGTTCGGACTCGCGAACAACGGCTCAACGACGATATCCGGCGCGCTCGTCGCAGAAAGCGGAGTACTGGCGAAGAAGTTCGGCGTACCGGTCGACCAGTTGCACTTCATCGACGGAAGCGGAGGAGGCGATACGACCGCAACCGGCGTTTCGGTCACCGCGATGCTTGACGGCATGCGCGGCAGTGCGGTCTTTTCATCATATGTCGATGCATTGCCGAACCTCGGTGTCGATGGTTCGCTTGCTACCGTGACCGCCTTCGAGGCCGACCCCACACTTGCGGGCGCACAGGGGCAGGTTCATGCGAAGACCGGGACGTTCGTCGCGGCAGCGACTGCTCCGGCTTCGGGAATCGTACTGAAGGGGCAAGCGCTGGCCGGCTACGTGGATGCGAAAAGCGGTCGGCGGCTTTCGTTCGCGCTGACCGTCAACAATGTGCCGATCAATGGCATCCCTGACGTGGTGAACGTATTCCAGGACGAAGGAACCATCGCGGCAACGATCTGGAAACTGCAATAGGGGAAAGGGCGGCAGCAGGTGATTCGAGTTTCGGGGAATCCTGCCTGCCGCCGGCGTGCAGTCGTAAGCACATCATCGAGATCGGTGACGAGAGCCATTGCGATAACCGTCCCCGGTGACAACGCCCCGACTCAGACGTCTTCCCCGTCAGCAAATACACCGTTCTCCGGCTCCGTCTGCTCGACGTCAACGCATTGCACACGCCAGTGACCGCTGATCAGGCTGCGGCCGCGTTCGGCGCACCACTGCACGCGGCCGATCTCGCCTTCGAACGGCCCGTCGACCTGGTTCAGATCGAGCCCCTCCAGCACGCAGACCGGCGCCGAGCTATGCGGCGCGCACACGAGCGTATTGCCGCAATCCACATGCAACTCGCCCCATTCGGGCAACTCGAGCCCGAAATGACCTTCGCGCGACCATTGCCGCGTGTCCTTGTCGAGCCAGAGAATGGCGAAGGCCATCGGGTTGACACGATCGAACGTGTCGAGATGAACGGTCAAACGCATGACAAGTCTCCGCAACGTAAACGACTGATTCGCATTGCCGCCGACATCGCGCGTCGGCGGCGGCCCCGATGCATGCGCATCGAGTCACTATTGGCTAAGTACCCATTGCACGAGCGTGTGCGCGTCCTCCGCCGATAGCGGGCCGCCGCGCTCGGCCGCCGGCGGCATCGGCGTATCGCCCCAGTGCGCCTTGCCGCCGAGCCGCAGCTTGTGCTCGAGCATCGTCTGCGCGTTCGGCACGTTGCGATAGCGTTCGGCGATCTGCTGGAACGACGGCGCGAGAAACGGCGCATCGTGCGTATGGCAAAACATGCAGTGCTGCTGATCGACGAGCGCGCTCGGCTCGGGTTCGCCATAGGCGACGCCGGCGCTCAGCGCGCACACGAGCAGACAATTTCTGATTCGCGTAATCACGGCACGTCCTCCCGTATCAGGAATAAGATCAGTCTACGGCCGACAAAACGGCCCTTGTTGACCTCGATCAAACGGTGCACGGCAGGGGGCGATTGCGCGACACAATGGCGCGCCTATGCTGGTGAGGCGGTGCACGCGGCGGCCGGTCACGGCGACAGCGCGGCGCCGCCCACGCGTCCGAAGGAGAACCCAATGCGAGCGATGGTGTTCGACGGCAGCTCGGCGACGCTGAGCGAGCGGGTAGTGCCGGATCCGCAGCCCGGTGCCGGCGAGATCCTGATCGACGTTCATGCTTGCGGTGTGTGCCGCACGGACCTGCATCTGGTCGACCGCGAGCTGGAGCATCCGAAGCGGCCGGTGATTCCCGGTCACGAAATCGTCGGCGTGGTGGCCGGATTGGGCGCGGGCGTCAGCGGTTTCGCGGTGGGCGAGCGGGTCGGCGTGCCATGGGTCGGGCGCACCTGCGGTCACTGCCGCTACTGTCTGTCCGCCCGCGAAAATCTCTGCGACGACGCCCGCTTCACCGGCTACACGATCGACGGCGGCTACGCCGAGCGCACGGTCGCCGATAGCCGCTACTGCTTTCATCTGCCGCCGCACTACAGCGATATCGAGGCCGCGCCGTTGCTGTGCGCGGGTCTGATCGGCTATCGCACGTTGAGCATGGCGGGCGA
The DNA here is from genome assembly GCF_004197395.1 of Paraburkholderia sp. UYCP14C. Taxonomy (GTDB): domain Bacteria; phylum Pseudomonadota; class Gammaproteobacteria; order Burkholderiales; family Burkholderiaceae; genus Paraburkholderia. The sequence goes on from NZ_SELS01000028.1 coordinate 60,006, forward strand.
CGCCGAACGGATCGGCATCTACGGCTTCGGCGCGGCCGCGCATCTGGTCGCGCAGGTCGCGCGTCATCAGCAGCGCACCGTGTATGCGTTCACGCGTCCCGGCGATCACGCGGCCCAGCAACTCGCGCTGCGCCTCGGCGCGGTCTGGGCCGGCGGCAGCGACGAGGCACCGCCCAGCGAACTCGACGCGGCGCTGCTGTTCGCGCCGGTCGGCGCACTGGTGCCGCTGGCGTTGCAGGCGGTCGCCAAAGGCGGCGTGGTGGTATGCGGCGGCATTCATATGAGCGCGATTCCGTCGTTCCCGTACGCGTTTTTGTGGGGCGAGCGACGCGTCGTGTCGGTCGCGAATCTGACCCGCGACGATGGGCTCGCGTTCATGCGCTGCGCCGCCGAGATCCGGCTCGCGATCGAGAGGACCACCTATGCTTTGCGCGACGCCAACCGTGCGCTCGACGATCTGCGCAACGGCAGGCTGACCGGCGCGGCCGTGCTGTCGATCCGCCCGTGATCCGCTCGCGGGCCGTTGGCGCTTGATGCAGATCAAGCCGCCCGCCGCGCCGGCGTTCATCATGTAAGTGCGAACCGTTGGGGTCGCCGTCGCCGGCCGACGCGTAGAGCGACGCGACCGACGCGCCGCCGCGCGGTGCGACGATCCGAGGAACACTGATGAACACTGCTGCCGAGCGCAACACCTTCCACCGCGTGATGATCGCGTCCGCGGGCGGCACCGGACTGCCGTCCGGCACGCGCATCGCCAGGCAGTTCGCCGCCGCGGATGCGCGCTTTCGTCTCGTCGATATCGTCTGCAACCCGGCCGCGCGTTATCCGACGCTGATGCTCGGCTATCCCGACTGGTGCGAGGCGCATCGCGCGATGCTGCACGGCGCGCAGGCCGCGCTGCGCGACGCGGTGCTCGCGTTGCACGGCATCGTCGCGGCGACCGATGCGGAGATCGTGGATCTCAGCGCGCTGCATCAGGGCGCGGCCGAAGCGCTGGCTCACACGGCGAAGCAATGGGACGCGGATCTGGTCGTGGTGGCCGCGCATTCGCGCGAACATCGCTGGGACGGCCGCATCGATCCCGAGGAACTGGTCGCGTCGATAGGGCGCCCGGTCCTGTACATGCCGGCGGGGTCGACCGACGCGAGCGATGCGTCGGCGGTGAGCCGCGTGCTGGTTGCGATCGACGGCAGCGACACAGCGCTCGACGCGTTGCGCACCGCGCTCGCGGTCGCGCCGCCCGACGCGCGCATCAAGGTCGTCTACGCGGCCGACGACCGGTTCGCGTGGTGCGAATGGCTGCCGTTCGAAGTCGTGTCGCAGCATCGCATCGATGTGTTGCGGCGCGGCGCGACGATGCTCGACCAAAGCGGGCGCGCGGCCGAAACCGCGTTGCTCGAGTTCGACGACGATTCCGGCGATGCGTCGAGCGCGATTCTCGACGAAGCGCAACGCTGGCACGCGGACCTGATCGTGATGGGTTCGCACGGTATGCGCGGCGCGCCGCATCCATTGCCGGGCCACGTGACGTCGCGCACCTTGCGCGACGCGGCGTGTCCGGTGCTCGTGTGTCCGCGCGGCGCGTCGTCGTTGCGGACGGACGCGGTGCCGCGCGGCGAGTTCGCGCAGCCCTACCCCGGCAGCGCGGGCGGGCTCATTTATCTGTAACAGGGGCGCGTCACGCGCATTGACAAATCCAACCTCAGTGGAGAATCGGCATGTACCAGCATATCCTCGTCGCGCTCGACGGCAGCAGCTTCTCGAAACGCGCGCTGAAAGAAGCGGTGAATCTCGCCGGGTTGACGAAGGGCGTCGTGCATCCGGTCTATGTGGTCGACAAGACGCCGATCTTTTCCTATGCCGGCTATTACGATCCGATTACGCTCGTCGACGCATTGCGTAAGGACGGCCACTCGGTGCTCGACGAGGCCGAACAGGCCTGCGCCGCCGCCGGCGTGCCTTGCCGCCCCGAACTGATCGAGTCGGAGAGCCTGTCCGACGATGTCGCCACTATCGTGTTGCGCCACGGGGAGCAGATCCACGCCGATCTGCTCGTGCTGGGCACGCATGGTCGGCGCGGCGTGCAGCGTCTGGTGATCGGCAGCGTGGCGGAGCGGGTGCTGCGTTTCTCGCGCTGTCCGGTGTTGCTGATGCGCGAGCGGAGCGCCGACGAAGCGCCCGCCGAGTAGTCCGCGACAGCGGGGCGCGGCAGCGCGTGAGCATTACACGAGCGCGTCGGCCGGTATCTGGATCGAGATCCTGAAACCATGGCCCGGCGAGCTGGTGAACGACACATTGCCGCGCAACTGGCGAACGCGTTCGCGAATGCCAAGCAAACCGAACGAATTGGTTCCCTGCGGCTGATCGAGTGCGACACCGACGCCGTCATCCTCGATATCGAGCGATACGATGGGGCCCGTGCCGGCCATCTCGATGCGTACGCGCCTCGCCTTGGCGTGCCGCGCGACGTTCGTCAACGCCTCCTGAACGATGCGAAACAGCGCTGTCGCCGCGAACTCGCCGCATACCGGCTCGGCCGGTTCGAGGTGCACGCTCGAGAGCACGTTATAGCGCTTGGTGAAGTCTTCGGCGAGCCAGTCGAGCGCGGCGGCGAGTCCGAGGTCATCGAGCAGCGGGGGCCGAAGATCGGCGGCGATGCGCCGCAGCGAAGCGGCCATCCAGTCGATCTGCTTTTGCAGTTCCTGCGTCTGCGTCGCGAGCGGCTCGGTGTCGGCCTGTTTAGTCAGCTTCGCTTCGAGCAGCACGACGCTCATTTTCAGCGCGGTCAGCCGTTGGCCGAGATCGTCGTGCAGTTCGCGCGCAATGCGTTTCTGCTCGTTTTCACGAGCGATCTGCACGTGCGTGGATACCTGATCCGCGCGTTCGAGTTCCGCGAGGCGCATGCGCTCGGTCAGGTCGCGGGTGATCTTGGCGAAGCCGAGCAACGCGCCCGACGCATCGTGCACGGCGGAAACGACCACGTTGGCCCAGAAGCGCGAGCCATCGCGACGCACGCGCCAGCCCTCGTCCTCCGCACGGCCTACGGTCGCGGCGGTTTCCAATTCGCGGGCGGGCTTGCCGGCCGCGATGTCTTCGGGGGTATAGAACTTCGAGAAGTGCTGGCCGATGATCTCTTCGGGCGTGTAGCCCTTGATGCGCTGTGCGCCGGGATTCCAGCTCGTGACACGGCCGGCGGGATCCAGCATGAAGATCGCGTAGTCCTGCACCGCTTCGATCAGCATGAAATAGCGATCCTCGACGGGCACCTCCGCCCCGGACGCCGTACCGGTGAAGCGCAAAGACTCGCCACTCGACACACTCATCGCTCCTCCACGCGGTCGCGCAAGGTCGCGCACCGCATCGCACTGAGTTATATCAGGTCAGGAGCGCCGGTTCCACCCGGCATGTCCCGCGAACGAACGCGAGGCGAGCGTCGCGCCGGCCGCTCAGACGCGAGCCAGTCTTTCCGCGTCTTCGATGCGAATCGTTTTGCCGTTCGCCTTGACGAGGCGCTCGCGCTGGAACTTCGAGAACATCCGGCTTACGGTTTCGAGCTTCATGCCCAGAAAGCAGCCGATTTCCTCGCGCGTCATGCGCAGATGAAACTCCGCCGCGGAAAAGCCGCGCGCCTTGAAGCGTTTCGACAGGTTCAGCAGAAACGTCGCGACGCGCTGTTCGGCGGTCATCGTGCCGAGCAGCATCATCTGGCTCGATTCGCGCACGATCTCGCCGCTCATCATCTGGTAGATGTGATGTTGCATCGGCTTGATCTCGCGACAGATCGTCTCGAGCTGCGCGAACGGAATGATGCACACGACGCTGTCTTCCAGCGCGATCGCATCGCAATTCTGCTTGCCCTCGCCGATCCCGTCGAGGCCGAGCGAGTCGCCGGCAATCTGGAAGCCGGTCACGTGCTCGCGGCCGTCGCGATGCATCACCACCGTCTTGAACGACCCGGCGCGGATCGCGTAGATGCTATGAAACGCGTCGCCCGCGCGATACAGCGCGTCGCCGCGTTTGATCGAGCGCGTCGAGCAGATCACGGCATCGAGTCGGCTCAGTTCGTCCGAGCTCAGATCGGGCGGCATGCAGATCGCACGCATCGCGCAGGCGGAGCAGCGCGGCACGACGTGGCGTGCCGCCGCGCCGCGTGGCACGACGTGGATCGGTACGACGTGCGAGATGCGGGGCGCGTCGTGGCGGGGTTCACAGACTGCGGCAACTTGCATGATCGGCTCCTGACGGTCAGACCGGATGCGCACGACGCGCATGGGCAATCGCTTCGATGGCACGGCAGGCGAGCTCGAACTCCGAGGTCTTGTCGAAGAAGAAGTCGGCGCCCGCCGCTTCGCACGCGCGGCGGAACGCCGTCGCGCAATGGTTGGTCAGCACGATGCTGACGATGGACGGCCGCACCCGCGACAGCGCCGCGAGCAGCACCAGGTCGGTCTTGCCCGAGAAGCACGGGTCGAGCACCGCGACATCGGCGCGACTCGCGACGATGTCGTCGAACGTTTGCTCGACGCCGGCGGACTCGCCGGCGATTTCGATGCCGGGAATCAGCGCGATCAGGCAAGCAAGCAGACGCCGGACCTCGATCGCATCGTCGACGAGGAAGACTCTCGATACCTTGGCTGACAGGGTGGTGTCCATGTCGACCAGTATTGGCGACCTCATCTCAGAAATATATCGGCGGCGCTTTAAGTGACGCTAGGAGTTCAGGCAACGGCTGTAGGAATATTCCTAGTGCGTGGTTGGCGAGGCCCGATGGGGCGGGACGAGATGCGGTTTGCATCGATTGCAACGGAAGACATATAACGGTAATCGTGAGGCCGCGCGCAAGCGGGGGCGCCGCGCGGCGGCCCATTGACCTGTGTCAAGCCGCGCGGCGGCGCGCGCTTCACACTGTCGGTACAGACGCGCGATGGCACCGCTTCGGGGCGGGCCAGCGCTTTCAGAGGGAGTCCAACATGTATGAACGAATTCTGGTCGCGCTCGACGACAGTCCCAGTGCTCAGCGCGCCTTTGGCGAGGCGCTGAAGCTTGCGAAGCTGTCGGGCGCCACACTCGAAGCCTGCTGCGTGGTGGCGCACGGCAAGTGGTCGGACAACGCCGATGTGGCTTTCGAGCCGGAACCGGCGGGCGCGGCGCAAGAATTCGCCAGCCGCGCGCTCGATGGGCCACGCGAGCTGATGCGCGAGGCGCAGGTGCCCGGCACGGTGCGGGTGATCGACGCGTATGCCGAAAGCGTGTCGGCGGTGCTCGCGCGCGTCGCCGACGAAATCGAAGCCGATCTGATCGTGCTGGGCACGCACGGCCGACGCGGCGTGCAGCGGTTTCTGCTCGGTAGCGTCGCGGAGTCGCTGGTGCGGGCGACCGACAAACCGGTGCTGATCGTGCGGCATGACGAACGGGAGCAGGCGCGGCCCTGAAGCGCCGCGCCGCAGCCGGGCTTCGGCGGCTCAGGTGAGTTCTTTTTCGGCGCAGACCGGCACGGGCTCGTCGGGGGTTGCGCCGTTCGCTTGGGCCGGAATCATCAGCACCGGACAACGGGCGCTGCGCAGCACCCGCTCGGCGACGCTGCCGAGCATCAGGCGCTGGAAGCCCCGGCGGCCGTGCGTGCCCAGCACGATTGCGTCGGCGTGCCAACCGAGCGCCGCCGCGACGATGCGATGCGCGACGTCTTCGCCGGTGAGCGCGGCTTCGACGGTGCGTGGCGTGCCCTTGACGCCGCGCGCGGTCATCCGGCTCTGGGCGTCGGCCGCGATCCGCTTGCCTTCCTCGATGAAGGCGTCCTGAATCACGCATGGGTTGAACCCGGGCGCGTCGTAGGCAATGACGGGCACGTCGATCACATAGAGCGGCATCAGCTCGGCGCCCGACTCGGCGGCGAGGGTCAGCGCGGCGTCGAACGCGCGCGAGGCGGTGTCGCTGCCATCGAGCGCGACGAGAATGCGTTGAAACATGGTGGTCTCCTTACGCGCGAACTTCAGCGCGAACTTTAGTGCGAACTTCAGTGCGACAACAGCACGGGCACGGTCATCGACTCGAGCATGGTGCGCGTCGCGCCGCCCAGTACGACTTCGTGCAGACGTGAATGCGCGTAGGCGCCCATCACGATCATGTCGCAGCCGAGCTCGGCCGCCTGCGACAGCAGCGCGTCGCCGACCGGCGTGTCGGCTTCGACGCTCAGTTCGCGCACGTCGATCTTGACGCCATGGCGCGCGACGGCGAGTGCGATGTCGTCGCCGGGTACCGTGTCGCGCGGCGAACGATCGGCCGACGATTGAACCGTCAGCAGTGTGACTTTGGCCGCGTGCGCGAGGAACGGCAGCGCGTCGTGGATCGCGCGGGTGGCCTCGCGGCTGCCGTCCCACGCGATCAGCACGTGGCGGCCCGGCGCCGCGAAAGTGCCACTCGACGGCACCAGCAGCACCGGCCGCCCGGCCGACAGCACGACGTGCTCGACGAACTGTTCCGCGACGAACGCCTCGGGGTCGGTCGGGTCGGTCTGTCCGAGCACGATCAGATCGGCGAGGCGCGCATAGGGCGGCACGACGTCGTTCGCGTAGCCGTTGACGGCGGTCCAATGACCGTCGACGTTCGCGCGCGCGAGCTCGGCGCGAAACAGCCGCTCGAGCGCGCCGGCACGCTCGTGCCGCAGGCGCTCGTGCTCCGCGTAGTAGTCGGCGGTGCCGGCCATCACGAAGAACGCATGACGCGGTGGCACGTATGTCGAAAACAGGCCGGTCAGCGTCGCATGAAAGCGGTGTGCAAGCTGCAATGCGATCTCGAGACGCGGATGTGCACGAACGCTCGTATCGAGGTGAACGAGAATGCTTTTGTAGCTCATCGCCAATGCTCCGTGACAGAACGTGGGGAAACGGGCGCGAGCAGCCGCGAGCCCGTCGTCAAATGGAGTCTATGGGCCAGGCGGCCGCGGCTGTTGATGCAGATCAAGCGGGGACCGCCGGGCGCTCAATACAGTGGAAGGCGCGCTCGACGGTTTGCAACCGCCGCAGGCAATCCTATGCTGTGCTCTGGAGGGCAGTGATGATGGTTTCCGAATCCGATGCGCCGAGCGGGCGCCCCGCGTCACCATGGGCCTCGACGGCATCCGCACAGCCCGAAGGCTGGTTCGACTACGCTGCGGCGTATCAGGGCGCGCAGTGCGCGGCTCGCGAGTACGCGGAACGGAGCTTCGCCGACTGGAGCAAGTCGCTCGCCTTCGCCGCGCAGCACGAGGCGGACTGGTTCGACCAGATCAACCGCGCGTTCGCCGCCTGGTATGCGTGGTGGCAGGCGGCGTACGGCATCGCCCCGGGCGTCGCGCCTTTCGCGGGCGGCCTGAACGCATGGTGGTGGGGCTCGCAGAACGCGCTGCCGTTCGCGGGCGTCGTTTAGCCGCGCGAGCCGGCCAGGCCGGCTCGCGCACCGTCAATCGCAGACATGGCAAGGAGGGGCTCAGATGGGAACGGATCGCGTGGCATTGGTCACAGGCGGGATGGGCGGGTTGGGCGCGGCGGTCAGCCGGGCGCTGCATGACGCGGGCATGACGGTCGCGGTCACGCACTCGACGCACAACGATCACGTGTCGACATGGCTGCAGCACGAGCGCGACACGGGGCGCGAGTTTCACGCGTACGAAGTCGACATCGCCGACTTCGATTCATGCGCGCGCTGCGCGCAACGCGTGCTGTCCGAACTGGGCGGCGTCGACGTGCTGATCAACAACGCTGGCATCACGCACGACGCGAGCTTCGCGAAGATGAGCAAGGAGCATTGGGACGCCGTGCTGCGCACCGATCTCGACGGCCTGTTCAACATGACCAAGCCGCTGTTGCCCGGCATGCTCGAGCGGCGCCACGGCCGCATCGTCAACGTGGGGTCGGTCAACGGTTCGCGCGGCGCCTTCGGGCAAACCAATTATTCAGCGGCCAAAGCGGGCGTGCACGGCTTTACGAAGGCGCTCGCACTCGAAACCGCGAAGCACGGCGTCACGGTGAACACGGTGTCGCCCGGTTATCTCGCGACCGCGATGGTCGAAGCGGTGCCGAGCGAGATTCTCAACGCGAAGATCCTGCCGCAGATTCCGGTCGGCCGGCTCGGACGTCCGGATGAAGTGGCGGCGTTGATTGCGTTTCTGTGCTCAGAGGATGCGGGTTTTATCACCGGCGCGGACATTGCGATCAATGGGGGGATGCATATGCATTGAGGGCGCGCGCCTTCACCGCGCTTGACCCACGTCAATGACCGCCTTTCGCACAAGAACAAGATAGGCCCATAGCGAGCGCCCGGACCGGTGTGTATCGGGAACAGGCCCGATCAATGATCGTACCGGGAGGCGAAGATGGGCATCGACATGCAGATCGTCTACCTCGGCTTCGCGGGTGCCGCGCCGCTCGAAGCGGAAGCAGGTGCGCAACTGGTGCGTCTCGCGCGGTTCGGCGCACTCGTGTCGCACTGCCATCTCGCCATCGAGGCGTTGCGGCCGGAATCGGCGCATCCGTTCTATGCCGTGCGGCTCGATCTGGTCACGCGCACGCTAGAACTCAGGCCCGTTGCGCACAGTGCTGGCGACGACGCCGAAGCGGCGATCCGCCGTGCATTCGATGCGGCGGAAACGGCCCTCGAAGCAGCGATCGGCATGGAGGGCGGGCACTGAGTCAACCTGCGTCGTGACGTTACGTTCAACGATTGCCCGATGCGTACTGCCGACGTTTTCTCAACTGCCTTATGCCGACCTGTGGCTTGCCGGAACCCCGGCCGCGCGGCGCGGCCGCCGAACCTCCAGCGCGGCGTGCTCGACCTCGCGCCAGAATTCGCGGAGCCCCGGATAAACCGCGTCGCGCCAACGCGGCCCGATGAACAGATCGTAGTGATTGCACTGCTCGATGGTCAACTGCCGCGCGGGCCGCATCGGCGATGCATCGCACAGCGCATGCGCGCAATGCGTTTGCCCCGCGCCGGTGATCTCGTCGCTGTCGCCCTCGATCGTGCACAGCGGGGTATCGCGCAGCGCGGCGATCCGCACCGGACGTCCGGCGACCGACCACAAATCGCGCGGCAATAGATGTTCGTGAAACACCACACGAAGCATATCGAGGAAATAGCACTCCGCCATGTCGAGGACCGCGGCATATTCATTGGCCGAGCGCAGCGCCTGCTGCGCACCGGGCATGTCGCCGACGAGCCAGCGGGACCAGTAATCCGCTTCGAGTCGCAAGTGCCGCTCCGGATGCGCGGCAAAAATCGCGGCCTGCTGGATGAACCCCGGATACACGAGGCGTCCCGCGCCGCGATACGGCGGTGGAACGATGTCGATTGCATGGTCGTGAAACCACTCGAGCGTATGCGAACTCGCGAAGCGGTCCATGACGGTCGGGTTCAACCGCGTATCGATCGGGCCGCCGAGCAGCGAGACGCTCGCGATCGGCGCGGCCTCGTCCGTGGCAAGCAGCGCCGCGGCGCCCAGCGCGGGCACGCTCGCCTGACAGATCGCGACCACATGAACCGGCGACCCGAACGAGCACGCGGTGCCGACGAAGCTTTCGAGCGCCTGTACGTAGTCGGCGAGCGAAAGCGGGCCCGCCTCGCGCGGCACGTCGCGCGCGTCTGCCCAATCGGTCACGAACACGTCACGTTCTTCGAGCAGTGTTTCGACGGTCTCGCGCAGCATGACCGAATGATGGCCGGCGAGAGGCGCGCACAACAGCACCGGCAGCTTTGCGTCGGCAGGCGGCGTAGACGGGTTGCGCCTGAACCTGAGCAGCGTGCCGACCGTCAACGAGGCGACGACGCTTTCGTCGACCGCAACGCGGCTACCGTTGGCGGCAACGGAGTGGATTGCGAACGGCGGCGTTCGCTCGAAAGCGCAGCTCGACCTGAGCAGCCAGTGGCTGAACGCGTCGGCCGCCTGTTCCGGCCCGAGCCAGCCCGCTTGCGCGTTAGGCACCGACCCCGATTCGGTCAGCATTCCCCCGACCATCGCGCGAGCGAGGCGTTGCTGTGCATCGATGAAGGCGTACCACATGATGAACTCCGGCGTTCGTCGATCATGAGGGCAGCGTTGCCGCACGGGCACGAACTCGTGACGCGGATACGCTCGCAAAGCTTACCGCGAAACGTCGGGGCGAGGGGCGCGAAATCGGCGCGCACGCGGTGCGTTTTCACGCGATGGCGTGAGTCTGAAGCGAAGCTGAAGGCATCGGGCGAGCGCGTGATGTCTAGTGTCGCTCACGGTTCGGGTCGACGCTTGACGTGGATCAACGATAGAGGCGTGGCACAGTCTTACGCTGACGGTGGCAGCCGCTCGCGACAACAGGAGGAGCATCCAATGAGCATCTCAGCAAACGCGCAGCAAGGAACCTGGTCCGTGAGTGTCGAGACGGAGGAGGCACAGGAAGGCGGATTTCAGGCGACGATCCATGTCAAACATACGTCGCCCGAAGGTGATTTCGAACGCAGCTTTCATCAATCGCGAGTGTTCGCCGTCGAAAGAGAAGCGGTACTCGAAGGACTGCGCGAAGGCATGACATGGATCGCGCTGAAGACGACGCGGACCATCGGCGTGTAAAGCCGAACCGGCCCGCGCGGTGTCGTGACGACTTGTGTCGTCAACGCATCGCGCCGAAGTAAGCGACGGCCAGCACGTCGGCAATATCGAGCGCCTGGCCGATATAGCCCTGGCCCTGTACTTCGCCCATCAGCAACGCGTTGCGGCGGATGCGGTGGGCACGCTCGGCGAGCGTGACCGACTCGGTGATGGTCTCAGCGTCCATCGGTAACGCCTGTAGCAGGTCGTGAAAGAGAATCATCGGTTCACGGATCGGGCGGGCACCAGAAAGACCAGCATCGCGCCCAGCGTCACCGAGACGGAAATGAAGATCAGCCCGGCGGTGGACTTGCCGGTCAGATCGTTGAGCCAGCCGACGATCGCCGGAGAGAAGAAGCCCGCGAGGTTCGCGAAGCAGTTCACCGCGGCGATGCCTGCCGCGGCGGACATGCCGCCGAGCAGCGCGGTCGGCAGCGACCAGAACTGCGACGACGACGCGAGAATGCCCGCCGACGCGACGCTCAGACACACGATCGACGCACCGACGCTGCCGAGCAGCGGCAACGTCGCGAAGCCAGCGGCGGCGACCAGCATCGGAATCGCCAGGTGAAAGCGACGCTCGCGGCGGCGATCGGCGCTCATGCCGATCAGCGGCAACGCAACGATCGCGCACAGATACGGAATCGCGGTGAACACGCCGACCCACAAAGGATCCGCAACGCCGGCCTTGCGGATGATGGTGGGCAGCCAGAAGGTGAGGCCGTACTGGCCCAGCACCACGCAGAAGTAGATCGCCGCCATCAGCCACAAGCGCCGGTCGCCGATGAAGTCGCGAATCGAGACATGCGAGACCGTCTGTTGCGCATCGTTCGCGACGTTGCGTGCGAGCAGCGTTTTCTCCGCGTCGCTCAACCACTTCGCTTTGGCGATGCCGTCGTCGAGATACAGCAGAATCGCGATGCCGAGCACGAGCGAGGGCAACGCTTCGAGCAGGAACAGCCATTTCCATCCCGACATCGCCCACGCACCGTGCAGCGAATGCATGATCGCGCCGGACAGCGGCCCGCCGATGATGCCCGCGAGCGGAATCGCCATGAAGAACAGCGACAACGCCTTGGCGCGGCGCTCCGCCGGAAACCAGTAGGTCAGATAGAGGATCACGCCGGGCGCGAAGCCTGCTTCGGCCACGCCGAGCAGAAACCGCAGCACGTAGAACGCGTTGGGCGACCTGACGAACACGAAGCTCGCGGAGATGACGGCCCACGTCAGCATGATTCGCGCGAGCCAGCGGCGCGCACCGACGCGGTGAAGAATCACGTTGCTCGGCACTTCGAACAGGAAGTAGCCGAGAAAGAAGATGCCGGCGCCCATCCCATACACCGTTTCGCTGAAGCGCAGATCGTTGAGCATCTGCAGCTTCGCGAAGCCGACGTTCACGCGGTCCAGATACGCGCCGAGATAGCACAGCATCAGGAAGGGAATCAGCCGGCGGGCGACTTTCGCATAGGTCCGCGCTTCGAAGCTGAGCTTGTCGTTTCGCGGCGTTACGTTGCTGGCAACGGTCGCGGTGTATTTGGCTTTCATCGATGTCTCCTGGGTGCCACGGCAGGCGCTGTTGCGCGTGCCCGCGGCCACGTGCCCCGGATTGTGTTCCGGGTGCGTTGCTCGTGCCGAAACGCGCCGACTGGCGGCGCGCGGCGTCAGTGGGTCAGCATGCCACCGTTGACGTCGAGTGTGATCCCCGTCAGGTAGCTCGACAGGTCGCTGAGCAGAAACAGGCACGCGTTCGCGACGTCGGTGGGGTCGCCGAGCCGGCCGAGCGGAATGCCTTTGATGATGTCCTCGCGCATCGCGGGCGTCAGCTTGTCGCCGGTGATGTCCGTTTGGATGAGGCCCGGCGTGATCGAGTTCACGCGGATATGATTCGCGCCGAATTCACGCGCCATCGCTTTGGCGAGACCGAGCACGCCCGCTTTCGCGGCGGCCGCGCAGATTGACGTCGACGATCGCGTCGAAGTCCTTGCCGCCGATGTCGAGCGTGCGCACGCCGTACATGTCGCAAGCGGTGCTTCCGGCGATGCAGGAGCACAACGGCAGCATCGTCTGCATGTCGTCGGTATCGGCGCAGCGCGGCGGCGGCATCTTCGGTGGCCCGCATTACAGCAGATCAGCCGATGCGACAGCAGGTCCTCCGGCGTCTTCACCGGATACTGTGCGAGGTACTTCGGCGACGCGAGCGGCGCGATGAATTCGCCGCGCACCGTTTTGACTTCGACATGGGTCCAGTTACCGTAGCCGTGGCGCACGTCGATATCGTAGAAGCCGTTCGGGAACGACACGTTTTCGTATGAGCAGGCGACGTTCAACTGGATGTCGTCGTTCGCTTCCTGGAACGACGACAGCCTTGCGCAGGAGACAGACCGCCATGCATTATCCGTTTTTCCTCCGCCTGTTCAGCAGTTACGACGCGGTATTCAACGCGTTCAAGGCCATCACGAAAGACTTTTCAGCGCAGGAGCGGCTTGCGCTGTTTCATAACAATGCCGAGCGGGTTTATCGGCTTTGACGGGTGCGAGGCCGCAGCACGTTAGCGCATTGTGGCTTCGCTTTGCTGCTCGTTCGTTTGGTTCGGGGCGTTCGTCGGAACTCCTGACGGCGGCAACTTTGCACTGTCGCCCGGTTGTGGCGGCGCCAGACAGGCGGCGACAGATCGCACATCTCGACGCCCCCCATTACGCCCCGCGTACGCACAGCAGGCGCCGACCACAAAAGCGCCCAATGCGGGCAGCGGAAGCGCGAGCGTCAGAAATACAGAACCCGTGCCGATAGCCACCCACGCCACGTAGGAGAGATTTTTTCGATTAGCTAGTGTGCGTCGGATCATCGTCATTGCACCTCCGCTGCGCGGTAGTCTGCCGGCAGCTGATTTGACATCGCGCTCGCACCTCTTTGCCGCCAACAACGTGGCGTGCGTGAGGGGATTGGTGCTCGAGGCGTCTTGATGAGTGTCCTTAGATCCCGGTCGTCGGATCGACACGTGTGGCGGGATCGTTTTCGACGACAGCGCGTGTGGCTTCCCAGTACGGTTCGCGGTGATAGAACTGGTGCACCGACGTGCCCCATGCGCGGTCGGCCATCGATGGCCAATGGTCCTTGTCGAAGCCCGGCGAGCTTTTTACCTGCTCGGCCGTTGCGTCCAGCTGGAAGCACTTGCGGTCGGTGTCGAGTGTCAGCGAGCGCCACGGAATCGCATGCAAGGTTCCGCCGATACCGAGAAAAGCGCCCTCCGTCAGCACCGCGTATGCGATGCGGCCGCTGCTCACGTCGAGCATGATGTCGGAGATCTTGCCGAGGTCCTGACCGTCGGAAGATATGACCTTATTGCCGTCGAGCGTGGCGGCGGCCATGACCTCCGGTCCGGGACCGTCGCCGACGCCGACGTCGCCGCCGGCGATACGGGCGCCGCTGCCCGGCTGGGCGGGAGTCGCGGAGGCGTTCGGGTCGAGGGGATCGAGCGGGTCCATGACGAAACTCCTGATTTCCACGGAATACCCGCACTGCGCAAGATGCGTACCTGATACAGGATTCGAAGACTAGAATGAAACCACGCCGTGTCGAGACGGCTGCGCTGCGCCCGGACAGGGGGAGCGATCATGCGTTGTGGAATCGTTGGTCTATGCACTGGCCTGGCGGGCGTTTTTGCGCTGTCCGGCTGCGTCTATTACGGCCCCTATTCGTACTATCCGGGAGCGGGTGGCTATTACGCCTGCACCAATGGCACCGCCGCCGTCAACACCACGGCCACCACTGGTTCTGCGACTGGCAACGCGCCTATGCCGCCGAGCGGGACGGCCGGCGCGAATGCGACGCCAAACGCGTTGCCGTTGTCTGGACAGAATTGCACATACGTCGCGGTGCCTGCGCCTGCTTATTACGGCTACCCCGGGTACTACGGCTACCCCGGGTACTACGGATATCCAGGCTATTACGGTTATCCCTACGGCTATCCATGGCCAGGCTACTACGGATGGTGGGGACCGTCAGTAGTGATCGGAGGCTATTGGGGCGGTGGCTATGGCCATGGCTATTACGGCCACTGGCACGGAGGATATGGCGGGCATTGGCATTGAGCAGCCAGTACGCCATCAACGGCCGCTTAAGAAGATGCAAAACGTAAATATTGAGTCGATATAAACATATCGAAATAGAATGATTCTCAGCGCGGTTGTTCGTCGCTACGCTGTGTTGCACATCGACAGCGAGGACCTATGACCGCATCTGATTCAACGTCCATTTCCACACGGCGGCGCACGCTGCTTCGTGCGCTGGCCGCGACGCCCTTCGCCGCGGTATCCGCGTTTGCCAGTACGAGCGATGCCCGCGCCGCGGAAAACGTGACCCTCGTGCTCGGCGATCAGGCCGGTGGCACGCGCGCCCTCGTGGAAGCGGCGAAAGTGCTGGACGGCACGCCGTACGCGTGGCGCTGGGCCAACTTCCAGGGCGCGGCACCGCTGTTCGAAGCGCAGCGCGCCGGTTCCGTCGATCTCGCGCCGGCGGGCGACTTGCCGGTACTCGCGGCGGCCGTCGGCGACCCGTCGCTGAAAATCGTCGCGACGCGAGTAGGGTCGGGCGCGCAACTCGGTATCCTGGTCGCGCCGCACTCCACGATCAGTTCGGTCTCCGATCTAAAGGGCAAGACGGTGTTCGTGTCGTCGGCGCGCGGCAGCATTTCTCAGTTTCAGCTGTATGGCGCACTGGCCGAGGCGGGTTTGTCGAAGGACGACGTATCGGTGCGCTTCATTCTGCCCGTCGATGCGTTCGCGGCCTTCGCGTCGGGTTCGATCGAGGTTTGGGCGACGTTCGATCCGTACTACGGCATCGCCGTGCAGCGCGGCGGCCGCGTGCTGCGCGACGGCACCGGCATCAACAGCGGGCTCGGCTTCATCACGGCATCGGGCGGCGCTCTGGCGGACCCGCGCAAGCGCGCCGCGATCGCGGACCTGCTGTTACGTTATCAACGCGCGGGCGACTGGGCGATCGCAAATCCAGAGGCCTACGCGCAGATCTATGCGACGCTCACGCGCTCGCCAATCGATGCCGCGCGGCAGATCACGAAACGGGCGGCGCTGAAGCAGCATTTCGTCAACGACAGCGACATCGACGCGCTGCAAAAAGTCGCGGATCGCGCTCAGCGTGACGCGATTCTGCCAGGCCGCATCGATGTGCGCGCGATTTCGGAGACTCATCTTACCAACGCATGATCTCGTCTCGGCGGAGCGTGACGCCCGTCTGTTAGAGAATCACCGACGTTAAATGACGGAGGCCGAGCCTTCGCCATTCAACGTCATCCTATTGGCTCGATGCGAAGCATTCACAGCGCCATTATTCCTGTCCGGCGCAGTTAGAACGGGAACATTCCAGCCCCGCCCGCTTTGCCACTGTCCGTATCCGCATCGGACTCCCTGGCGTGCCGGAACCGGAATGCATCGAACAGGTCTCCAAGCGCCGGTGCATTCGTGGGGACGTATGGGCTGGAGGGCAACTGAACGGGGTTGGGAAGGTTGTCACGGCTGCGCGACGTGATAGGTCCCAGCGACCAGTTCCTTTCTATGAATTTTATGAGCGAAACGTGATCCGAATAGTCGTGAACCACCCGGCCGCCACGCGAATAGGGCGACACGACAATGAGAGGAATGCGTGGCCCGTCCCCGAAGAAGTCAACGGGTTGAATGTAGCCAGAGTCATAGTAGCCGCCTCCCTCGTCGGTCGTAATGAAGATTGCAGTGGATTCCCACAACTCGGGATTCGCCTGAACCGAATCCATGATCTTATGCACGAATCCCTCATAGAGACCAAACTTCGAAGAAGCCGGATGTCCGTCGAGTAACCCACCCGGTTTCACAAACGAAACCGCGGGTAGCGTGCCGTTTGTGATGTCCGAATACAGGTTCGTCGTATCCTGAAGATGCGCGGCCACCAGTGACGGATCGGTCATGATCGCCGTCTCGTAGAGAAACGGATTGCAAATATTGCAGTAGACGCTCGTTGACGGACTGTTTACGAAGCTGGTCCAGCCCTCGCCATAGTACTTCCATGAAACATTGCGCTCGAGCAGGGTATCGGCGATAGTGCGCACCGGCGAAGGCGGAATGGTGAATGTACTCGTATTGACGCTACCGTCACCGTTGTAGCCAGGGTTGTAGTTATTCAGCAGATAGTACGTGCCGGGCGCGCAATTGGCATTGGGGTGATACGGCAGGCTGTCGAGGTAGTGTCGGATTGCGCCCACTCCAGGTTGCTTCGGATCCGAGCAATTGCTATACGACCCACCCGAGTAGCCGTCCTCCTTATACCAGTTGTTGGTGCCGGGCTGCGGCCGCGGGTTTTCGACCTCGTTCTGGGGAGGGGTCGTCGGATTGCCGTTGCCGTCCGTGTAATAGAGCGCATCGGCCGTGCCGATCATGATGCTGTTCGCGCCCGTACCGCCCATCACCGGTTGATGATAGTTGTCGCTGATCGTGTATTTGCGCGCGAGCTCCGTGAAGTAGGGCATGTCGCCATGATTCACGTTATAGAATCCGAGCGCGGTTGCGCCTTCGTTGGTCGACTGATCGTTGAAGTCTGCGGCCTGCGCTTTGCCATTCGATCCCGCGCCTATCGAAACCTCCACCCACGCAAACAGATCCATGCTGCAACCGCTCGGGTTATCGGACGTCGCGTGGGCGACGTTGCAGTCGGCCTGCTGCCAGTTCTGATAGAAGCGATGGACCGGACTGTTCATGTATTGGTCGTAGTTCGGACCGACACGTGAGATCTGATAGGGACCATTCTGCAGGTTGTACAGGTTCGAACCAAAGCGCGTATCAGGAACGTCTTTGGGGAGGCCCGTTGCCCCCGTAGTCAATTGAGTGACATCGGCAGTTTCGAGGGCATACCCTTCGACTTTCTGTGCCGCCGCAAGTGTTGCAAACGGCGGCGGACTCGCGTCGCTTGCAGCGCTCGGCGCCGAGCCCGTGTTCGGCGCGGGCAGTGTCGAGTAAGGGTGCTTCGACTCTGGGCTGGCGTCGAACCGTGACGGATTCGTGGCCTTGGCCATGTATTGCTCAGCGAGCTTGAAGTTGGGTCCTGGCCTGCCGTCCGCCTTGATAATGCCCTTGGACAACAGGTTGGATATGGTCTGGCCACCGCTCGGCTGATAAGCGCCGAACACGTGATCGAAGGTCCGGTTTTCGCCCACGATGACGATGACATGTTTGATCGGCGTTACCGTGTCCGAAGATCTATCCATCGTGGATTGAGGCTTGCTGTCCGCCGCAGAGCAGTAGATTGCCGCAGCCGCTAGCGAGACCGCGCTCAGCAAGGCCAATACGGAAGGTCGAGGGAATGTCGATCTTGATGTCTGGATCATGGGGATCTCCATTGAAGCGTTGAACTTCTTTGCATGACTGTTGAACCGCGTCTACCTCTCTTCGAGTCATTGCGGCGTGTTACAGCCTGGAAAACTAGACCTTCCAAATGACGTTGAGGAGGCGGCGACAAGTCGTTTTTGTGCAGGTCACATGACCACGCCTACGATTGACCTGCACTGATCTTTCGAAAGCTTCAGAACTTTTGTCGTGCCCGATGGCAGGTGTGCCGAGGCGGCAAATCCGTGCAAGGAATTTGCGCTTGTCTCTGTGGTTCGTTGATGTCCATCGGATCTTTAGTCTGCTGAATGGCGGCGCTCGTGACTGGCGCTTGCGGTTCTCGAGTGGAGTCACGCATTCTTCTCGCTGAATTCACAAAGCGATCCTAATTATTGGCAACGCGCACTATCGGGAATGTTCCGAATGCTGATTCAGTGGGCTTGACGCATTTTTTGTTTGACCGGCAGAGATAGTGTCTTTCGCAGTTACCCTCGACGTGCGAACCCCATAAGTATTCCTTCAGCAATGCGTGATAGTGTTTGTAGAAGACGTTGCTGCGCCGACCTGGGCCAGCTTCGCAATATAGAAAAACAATCCGGTTCGACTGTCGGTGAGTGTGTCGACTTAATTTTGTTGTCATTCGAGACCGGAAATCATGCGAAAAAAAACCGTCACGCCTAGCTGATACAGCTATCGGCAGCCAACGCGTAGTGGGATCGTCCCGCTCAGGATTGGCACGCGAACATGCATGAGTACGTTGCATGTCACTGCCGCAAGCCAAATGCAAGGCTTTCTTCCCATGTGCCAGCCTGGTGCCATGGCCAGTGCATGGGTACCAAAGCGTCGAACGAGCCGGCCGGCAATACGGAGCGGAGACCTGTATGTACCTGAGGATTGACCTGCCATGCTGATGCTGGCTACGCACGCAGCGGATTAGCAGCAACGAAGACAATCCAGCCCATACTGACCACGGTGACTTCATCTTGAGCTACGAACTGGCAGAGCAAGATCTGGCGCACATCAGACATGTACTCGACTATCTCGAGTGCTCGACTCGGTACGTGTACGAGGTCGAAGGGGGAGCAGTCGCCAGCCTGAACTACTGGCGAGGCAGGGTGCGGATGACTCTGGTCATGCCATTGCTGCCTATGCACATCGAGAAACAGGCGAAAGCGCTGCTCTGCCGCATGGATAGCCTGGAAGGCATGCACCGCCGCGAGGGCACTTCGAGTAACGCCAGGTCGCCATCCGCGCACTGAGCGACACTTGATGGAGGCGGTGCCGCCTGCCGTAAGGACAACGGCCTAATGCTGGTGACGATGGTGGATGTCCGGGAAATGCGCATGCGAATGCGTGATGGGCAGATGGACGTGCAGATGGGTATGAGGCTCGTCACCGGCATACGGAAAGTCGTGCTCGTGCTGATGATGCTCGTCGTGCCGGTGCCGGTGTGAGTGCTCCATCAGTTCGTGAGTATGCTCGTGCTCGTGCCGCTCGCGTACGTGCAGCCAGATGCCAAGCCCCATCAGCGCTGCGGCAATCCAGAAGGTGACGGCCGGAAGTTCAGGCCAGATGAGCAGCGAGATGGCGACACCGAACAACGGTGCAATCGAGAAGTAAGCGCCCGTGCGTGCCGTTCCAAGATGACGAAGCGCGACGACAAATAGAACAAGACTCACCCCATAGCCTGCAAGCCCTGTGAGCATGGCTGCACCCACCGTGATTGCCGATGGCAGTGACGCTCCAGTCGCGATCGCAATCGCAAGATTCACCGGGCCGGCGATGAGTCCCTTCAGGCATGCGATTACCATCGCGTCGTTCGCGGACACCTTGCGCGTGAGATTGTTGTCGACTGCCCAGCACAGACACGCTCCGACGATGAGCAGCGCACCGGCCGGCACACCCGCTTTTCCGGGAGTCCAGGACAACATCACGCCTCCGGCGACGATCGCAACCATGCCGAGAAACACTTGCAGATCGACGTTCTCCCGGAAAACCACCCATGCAACGATGGCGGTGAGCACGCCTTCGAGATTCAGCAGTAGCGAACTCGTTGCGGCCGGCGTGCTCGACAGGCCCAGCATCAGCAACGCGGGCCCGGCGACCCCGCCGGCGGCGATCGCGCCGGCGAGCCACGGCAATTCTGCTTTCTGAATCCGATGATCATGGCTGGCGTGTGTCGACGCCTGTCGCATCCGGCGGAAGATGATGCCGACACCGAGTCCGACGCCGCTTCCCAGGTAGAACAGGCCCGCGACCATGAACGGGGACATCGAGCCGAGCAGGGCTTTGGCAAGGGGCGTCGCCGCTCCGAACAGTGCCGCGGCACAGAGGGCGGTCAAAACCGCGGCGTGAAGTCTTGGTTTCATGACAGGGAGGGGTGTGGGAACGCCAGATGGTGGGCTTGAGCAGGCAGTTTACCCCACGTGATGGGTGTGCTTTTGGGGGCGCCGGATGGGGATTGCATGACATATTCGCAGCCCGGGTTGATGCATCGTTCGGTCGACACAGCGCCTGGTTGACCCGGGCCTCCACCTTGCGAGAGTGCGAGGCCGCAGCTGGACGGCTGTCGACTTCGCGCGGTACTCGAATGTAGTGAAGCAGTCAGTTCTGGTTTGGGACTCCGCTCAATCAGCGGACCATCGTGCCGGGGTCGCGCCAGCCAGGTCGTTGGCCAAACCGACATTCACGCCCGCAGTCATCGCCACCTCGACAGTGTGTCCGTGCCCACACACGCCACAAAAACACGGTCTCAATGAGGCGTGCGCTCGCCTACGATTGGTGAACTCAGCGACGCTCGGGCGCGCTGACGAAAACAGATCGACCCATTGGCACATCCATATACTATTTGCTCCAACTGTCTGCGACGAAAAACTGAGTGCCGCATTCGCGGCGCCTCCGGAGGAATCGAAGCAGGTTTTGCAAAGGTACGACGATGTCAGCTCTTCAGCCATTTGCGCAGAATATCTGGACGGCATTTGCCCCGCATTCTTTCTTGGGTTTGCATGTCGGAACGCGCATGGCCGTCATCCGGCTGTCATCGGGCAAACTGCTGCTGCACTCGCCGATCCCGTTGAGCAGCGAATTGCGGACTTCCATTGATGCCTTGGGGCCGGTCGCGCATATCGTCTGTCCGAACCTGTTTCATCACATGTATGCCGCGCAAGCCGTGGCGGCTTATCCGCAGGCAATGCTTCACGGCCCGGCGGCCTTGCAACGCAAGCGAAAGGATCTCCGCTTCGACGCGGTGTTGACGGATCAGCCTCATCCGGATTGGTACGACGACCTTGAACTGCTAACGATCGAAGGCTGCATGCTGGGCGAAACGGTTTTATATCACCGGGCCACGCGGACTCTGATCGCCTCCGACCTGGTGGAGAACTTTCACCAGTCGCCTCACTGGTTGACGCGCAATTATCTGCGGCTGGGAGGTGTTCTCGGCCGGGTCGGATGGCATCCGTTGCTGCGAATCGCCTATCGCGACCGCAAGCGCGCCCGTGCTTGCGTCGACCGGTTGCTCGCCTGGCCGTTCGAACGCGTCGTGCTCGCACATGGCGACCTCCTGACGGACAACGCCCACGCATTGGTGCGCGAGGGCCTCGCCTGGCTCTGAATGAGCATCGCGCAGCGCGAGCGAATCGGCATGGCGCTGCGCCCGCGCGGTCATCGCGCGTCTAGAGGAAACTGCCGGTCGAAGCTCGGCGTGACGTCGAGGCGCGTCTTGATCACGTCCGCGCGGTGATACAGGTCGGCGGTCTTTTGCTGCTCGGCGACCAGACCGTCGTCGATCGCGACGGGATGCAATTGCGCGCGCTGGTAGACCGTCTTCAGCACGTCGGGCGGCAAGCCGGTCACCTTCGATTGCATCGCGGCCACTTCGTCGGGATGTGCAAGCGCCCAGCGCTGACCGGCGGCGACGCGCTTCAGGAAGTCGGCGATTTCCGCGTGCTTGGCGTTGATCGAAGTCTCCGTCGCCGCCTGGAAACTGAGTCCCGACGAAAGGTCGATGCCGTTGGCAATGCTGCGGTCATGATCCTTTTGCTCGGCGAGCGCGACATATGGGTCCCACGTGGACCATGCATCTACATTGCCCGACGCGAGCGCGGCTTTCGCATCGGCCGGCTGCATGAAACGCAGCGATACGTCGGACAGCTTGATGCCGGCGCGCTCCAAGGTCGCAATCGCGAGGTAGTGGCCGATCGAGCCGCGCGTCGTCGCGATGCGCATGCCCTTGAGATCGGCGGCCGTTTTGATCGGCGAGCCGTCGGGCACGATGATCGCGAGGTCGCGTGGTATCGAGCGTGTTGCCGCGACTGCACGCACCCGCGCGCCCGCGGCGTAGGCGAAGATCAGCGGCGCATCGCCGAGACCGCCGACGTCGATCGCGCCCGCATTGAGTGCTTCGCCGAGTGGTTGCGCGGCCGGGAAGTTAAACCATTCGATCTTGTACGGCAGATTGTTCAGTTGTCCGGAGGCTTCGAGAATGCCGCGAGTCTGCAACTGCTGGTCGCCAACTTTCAGCGTGGCATCGGCCATCGCCGCAAAGGGAGTGAACGCGCCGAGCGCGCCGAGCAGAAGACCGGAAAACTTCCGTAGAAACCGATTCAAAAGATAGGACATGGGATGCGCTGCGCAGACGAGGTAGAAAAACACACGATACGTATGCACGTTTTATAAGGCAAACGCATTGTTCTGCTTTGTTAATATGCGAGCGAGGAAAGCACGCGCCGCTTGAAAACCGGTGCGTCGACACGCTAAGCTCACGCAAGGGTCATGCATGCGCGGGCCATTCAACGTTCCATCCAACCACACAGCATTCCATGAAACTCGATGAGATCGAGGCCTTCGTCGCCGTCGTGCGCAGCCAGTCGCTGAGTCAGGCTGCCGATTCTCTCGCGCTCACGCAACCTGCCGTCACGCGACGCATACAGAACTTCGAGGAAGCGCTCGGCGTCGAGCTGCTCGACCGCAATACCAAGCCGTTGAAGACCACGCCAATGGGCCGCGCGGTGTACGAGCAATGCCGCGCGATCGTCCGCGAAGTGGATGCGCTCAGGCATCTCGTCACCGACGACGCACCGCTTGCCGGCGTGCTGCGCCTCGGCGTCGCGCAGACGGTCGCCGACGTCGCGATGCTGAAGGCCTTGCACGCGTTGCGCGGCGCGCATCCGGAGTTGCAGGCGCGCGTGTCGACGGGATGGGGCACTCCATTGCTGCAGAAGGTCGATGACGGCGAGCTCGATGCCGCGATCGTGCTGTTGGCGGCCAATCGCGTGTTGCCCGACACGTTGGCCGGAGAAACCCTCGGCGAGCTGAAGCTCGCGGTCGTCGCGCGAAAGGGCAGTCTGAAAAAGCGCACGCACACGCTGGCCGAATGCCAGTCTTATGGGTGGGTGCTGAATCCGGACGGCTGCGGTTTTCGGGCGGGGCTGCAGCAGGCGCTCGCCGCGCAAGGCTATGCGCTGAAGCTGAACCTCGAGACGCTCGGCACCGAACTGCAACTCGGACTCGTCGCCGATGGCGTCGGGCTGGGGCTGGTTCCGCTGCCGTTGTTGCGCATCAGTGCGCATGCCGCGCGGCTCGATGTGGTTCAGCTCAGCGACTTCAAGCCTGAGATCGCGGTGTGGATCGTCAGGTCGCGCGCGCTCGGCAAGATGCAGTCGGCGCTCGCCGTGCTGTCGGAATGCGTCGCGCAGAGCTTCAAGGCGGCGCGCCTGTCGCGCGCTGCGTAACAGCGACGATGCGAGCGCACGCGTGACGCGGCGCCCGTGTTGGATCCGTCGATCAGATCACGAAGAAGCCATGCGTGCCATCGCGCTCGAGCTGCGCGACGAGGCCGTACTCCCATTCCAGATACGCGTTCATCGCGTCGCGCGCGTTGTCGGTGCCCTCGTACGGACGCCGGTAACGATCGATGCGCGGCGACGCGAGACGAGCGTCGCCGGTTTCGGTCGGTTGCCCCGCGCGAATCCATGCGGAGGTGCCGCCTTCGAGTACGTGCACGGGCTTGCCGGTCAGGGCGGCAATCTCCGGCGCCGCGAACGGCGCGAGCGCACTCGTCGCGCACGTGACCACGTAGCGTTTCGCATCGGGGAGCGTGCGCAGATCGTCGAAGGTGTTCGACAGTCGCGAGCGCACGAGCCACCAGGCACCCGGAATATGGGCCTTCACATGATTGGCGCTGGCCGTCACGTCGATCACGACCGTCCCGCTCGATGGGTCGGCGAGGAGCGCGGCCAGTTCGTCCGCGGACACGTTTGGCGTGGGTGCCGGCTCGGGCTTTGCGCCGCGCCATGCGCCGCTCGCGCTCAGGTCTTGGGGTGTAGCCCCGTCGACCACATACACGTCGATGTTCGTCTGCGCGAGCCACGAGGCGGTCATGTTCGCGCGCACGCCGTCGTCGTCGAACAGCACGACACGTGCGCCGCGCACGGGGGCGAACATCTCGGTTTCCTGCACGAGCTGGCCGCCCGGCGCGCCCTGAAAACCAGGCGCATGCGCGCGTTCGTATTCGGCGGGCGCGCGCACGTCGAAGCGATAGATGCTGCGCGACGCTTCGGCGGCCCAGCGCGCGGCTTCGTCGAGTGTCGTGCGGCTCACGCCCGCGCGGTCCGCAAGCGCGCGCGCCGCGCCACGCGACGCGGCGAGGTAGTGGGTATTGAGGCCGGCTCGCGGATCGAACTGCCGGTCGCTGCCATGTTCGAGCGGCTGCCCCGCGAGCGTCCAGCCGATCGTGCCGTTGCGCAGCGCCGCTACCGGATTCGGCAGCCCCGCGTTGACGAGCGACTGCGCGCCGATGATGCTGCGCGTGCGCCCCGCGCAATTGACGATCACGCGCGTCTTCGGGTCCGGCGCGAGCGCACGCGCACGCAGCACGAGTTCGGCACCGGGAACGCTGACGCTGCCGGGGATGTTCATCGTCTGGTATTCGTCGAAGCGCCGTGCATCGAGCACGACGACGTCAGCGGCATCGGCAAGCAGCGTCTGGACGGCCTCGGCTGACAACGACGGCGTGTGCCGGCGCGCTTCGACGAATTCGCCAAATGCCTTGCTCGGCACGTTGACGTCGCGAAACACCTCGCCGCCGGCGCGAATCCAGCCGTCGAGCCCGCCCGCGAGCAGCGCGACCTGCGTATAGCCGAGCGCCGTCAGTTTGTCGGCGGCGCGTGCGGCGAGTCCTTCGCCGGCGTCGAGCAGCACGATCGGCACGTCGCGGCGCGGCAGACGCGTATAGGCGTCGAGTTCGAGTTTCGACAGCGGAAAATTTGCCGCGAATAGCGGATGAGCCTGCGCATGCGGGTCTTCTTCGCGGACGTCCAGCAGCGCGATTTCGCGGCGTGCGAGCAGCGCTTCGCGCACGTCTTCGTAGGTGCGAATCTGATAGGTCTTCATCAGTGATGCTGTTCCTTGCTGAGGTCCCACAGGTTGGGGAGCGTGTCGTTCGAGTAACCGGAGATGAAGGGCTTCGGCAGGCCGTCGGGCGTGTACGTCGAGCGGCGCACCGCGCCGATGTTCGCGCCATACACGTGGATGCTGATCGACGTGCGGTCGTCGTAGGCGTTGCGAACGCGATGAATGTCGCCGAAGCGCGGCGACACCGCTTCTACGTCGCCCGCTTCGAGGCGCACTTCGGCGCCCGTCTGACGCAGCGTGCCGTCGTCGTGGCGCGCATAGGGCGCCGCGAGTTCGGCGCCGCGCAGCACGCCGATCAAACCCCACACCGTGTGGTCGTGAATCGGCGTCTGCTGGCCCGGTCCCCATACGAAGCTGACGACGCTGAAGCGCTGGCGCGCATCGGCATACAACAGAAACTGTTGATAGCGCTCGGCCGACGCTTGCACGTAGGCGTCCGGCAGCCAGTCGTCGACGCGGATCAGCTCGCGCAGCGCGTGTGCGCCTCGATCGAGCAATTCGGCTTCATTGACGCCAGAATCGACGAGCGTGGCGATTTCGCCGATGAAACGCCGCAGTTTATGCATGGCCATCAGTCGAGCAGTTCCGGTTCGGCTTCGACGAGCCCTTCATACAGGCTGTCGAATGCGTGTCGTGCGCCGTTCGCGCGGCCGACCTGCTGATGCGTGAGAGCCGCCACGTCGTGCGGAATCGGCTGCGGCGTGCCGGCCGCCTGCGCGAGCAGTTGGGCATGGCACGCGTTGTCGAGCGCGATGTACCACCACGCGGCTGCCTCCACGGAAGAACCGGCCGTCAGGATGCCGTGGTTCTTCAGGATCACGGCCTTGTGCGAGCCGAGCGCGTCCGCAATGCGCGCGCCTTCAGCGGTGTCGAGCACGACGCCGCGAAAATCGTCGAACAGTGCGTGGTCTTCGTAGAACGCGCACGAGTCCTGCGTCAATGGATCGAGCTTGCGCCCGAGCGTCGACCATGCCTTGCCATGCAGCGAATGCGTATGCGCGGCGGCCACGACGTCGGGCCGTGCCTCGTGAATGGCCGCGTGAATCGCGAACGCGGCCTGATTCACCGGTCCGTCGCCGATCACGATCTCGCCGCGACTGTTGACGAGCAACAGATCCGACACGCGGATACGGCCGAAATGGCGGCCAAGCGGATTGACCCAGAAATGATCGGTCCATTCGGGATCGCGCGCGGTGATGTGACCGGCCAGACCCTGCGCGAAGCCGTAACGCGCGAACAGTCGGAACGCGCCGGCGAGGCGCTGTTGCCGGTGCAGACGCTCCTGCGCGAGCGAGCGGGGCGGCTCGGCTGCGTCGTCGAACCAGAATTGGCGCAATGGGGTGGGGCGAAACGCAAGCGAGGGCGTATCGGCGAGTACGGTGCTCATGATGTCGTCGCGCTCCGGTTACGCCGCGTGGCGTGCGCGCGACGTCAGTTCGCGCGTGGCGGGAATCAGTTCGCGGCCGTAGTCGATCGCGTCTTCGAGCGGGTCGAAGCCGCGGATCAGGAACGTCGTGACGCCGAGCGCGTGATATTCGGCGAGCGTTTGCGCGACCTGTGCCGGTGTGCCGACGAGCGCCGTCGAATTCGAGCGGCCGCCGATCTCTCTCGCGACCGCGGTCCACAGACGTTCGTCCGCGCGCACGCCGTCACCGGCCGCCGCAAGCAGGCGCTTCGCGCCTTCGCTCTGTTGCGGGCCACCACGCGCGAAGCCTTGTTCGACGCGCAACCGGCGCGTCTCGTCGAGGATGTGTTCGGCGCGTTCCCACGCGGCTTTTTCCGTCGACGCGAGGATCGGCCGGAACGACACAGAGAAGCGCACGCTGCGGCCATGTTTGGTGGCTTCGGCTTGCACCCGCGTGATCTGCTCGTGGACCTGCTGTTTCGATTCGCCCCACAGCGCGTAGACGTCCGCGTGTTTGCCCGCGACCGCGAGCGCGGGTTCCGAGGCACCACCGAAATAGATCGGCACGTGTGGCGTCTGTTTCGGCTTCACATCGGAGAAGGCTTTTTCGAAGCGGTAGAAACGGCCCTCGTGATCGAACGGACGCTCTTCGGTCCAGACCCGGCGCAAGATCTGCAGATACTCGTCGGTGCGCGCGTAGCGCTCGTCGTGGCTCAGGAAGTCGCCGTCGCGTCGCTGGTCTTCGTCGCTGCCGCCGGAGATGAAGTGCACCGCGAGGCGGCCGCCGGAAAAATGATCGAGCGTCGCGAGCTGGCGCGCTGCCAGAGTCGGCGCGACGAAGCCCGGCCGATGCGCGAGCATGAAATGCACGCGCGAGGTCACGCTCGCGGCGTAGGCGATCGTGATGGTCGCGTCGGGACTGGTCGAACTGTGGGGCACGAGGATGCGGTCGAAGCCCGCGTTTTCATGGGCTTGCGCGAAGACGCGCACGTAATCGGTATCGACCGCGGGGCCTTGGGGAGCATGTGTCTCCGAGACTTTGCGTTGCTGGATCATGCCGATGAATTCGACGCTCACGGTAGCTCCTTGCCGGATATTCGTTTCGATGGAGAAATGGCAGCGGACGCAGACGTGGCGCGGCGCACGCCTGCGGGACGAATTCAGGCTAACACCGGGTTATGCAAAGACTAAATATTGAATTGAGCTAAAGATATAGATTGTGCATGTTAGCGTGGGCGGATTTCCCCCTCTGGTGAAGGCATTCGGACTCGGCACGGGCACGCGGGTCGGCGTGCACGACCTTCACGAACGGATCTAACGACGCCAGTCGGCATTATTTGATCGTGTCGGCCGCGACCTTGCACACGGCGGAGCCCTGCTCGGCGGTGCCCCCGCTGCATCCGATAGCACCGATAAGCTTTCCTCCGTCCAGCAGCGGAAATCCTCCCGGCGACGCGACCAGCTGCGGATCCAGCGTGCTCAAGTAGGTATGTCCGGCCTCGAACTGGTTGTAGAAGACGCGGGTTTCGCGACGAAATCGCGCCGACGTGCGAGCTTTGTTCTGCGATATCGCAATCGATGCGTATTGCGCGCCGTCCATGCGTTCAAATGCAACGAGCTCACCATGTGTATCGACAACGGCGATGTTCATTTTCCAATCGCGTCTCTTTGCTTCCGCTTCTGCAATCGCGAGCAGCTTCTTTGCGGTGTCTACACCGATTGGCGTGCCGTAAGGAATGTCGAATGGCATCTTCTCCGGCATCGCGCCAGAGGAGGGTGGTGAGGCTGGGGTTTGTGCCATTGCCGCGGTCGTTGCGACGAGGCAGGCCAGACATGCGATATGGACGAGCTTTTGCATCGCGCCATCTCCTGTTGATGGCCGGAGGCTCGTGTCTTTGATTTGTCCTCAGCCCCTGACCGACAAAAAAACGTAACGCAGAACCACTTGATGTAGATGTATTGATTCAAATCGAACGGTAGACGTTAGGCGCGCTTTTCTCCTTCCGTGTTTTCCTTGACGGACACAAATTAGTCGGACATGCACTGCATGTGCGCAATGTCGTCTCGTGAAGGCTTGGCGAATTGCGGAAAGCTCCAGGTAAGTCCAATTGCCGCTTTCAGTTAATGTACTTACGCGGCGCTTTCACGGTGGGAACCAACGTGCGTTTGCCAGGTTCGTGGCGCTCGATCGTTTTCAGAATCCCATTGCGCGATCGTTGCTGAATTCTTCTCTTAAGGACATGTTGATTCGTCGTTGGGTTTATTTCGAAGCTGAGCCACGCGATCAGACCGCCTGAACGATGCGCCACGGCTGTCAACGAAATGTCATCTGAACCGCTTAAGTTTGAAAGTTCGAGCGTTGGGGAAGGTTCGACGCGCGGGCACGATGAAGCATCAGGCGGGCCAGAGCGGAGCGGACACCACCGAAGAAAGCACCGCGCACCTGCGCAAGTAGCGGGTGGCCAGCGGAGCCAGCGTGGGCCCGCAAGATGCATGGTCGAAGAATTGCATCGCGGAGCGAAGCTTGCTGCAACTATTGATCCGGTCAGTCAATCTCGTGGAGGCAAACCATGCTGTTCAAACGAGGAATTGCAGTTCTTGCCGTTGCTCTCCCCCTCGCGGCCGCGCAAGCGCAAACCGCGGACATCACAGGCGCGGGCAGCACTTTCGCAGCCCCGATCTATAACAAGTGGGCTGACGCTTACCATAAGGCGGGAGGCGGCAAGGTCAACTACCAGGGCATCGGTTCAGCGGGCGGCATCAAGCAGATCATCGCGAAGACCGTCGATTTCGCAGGCTCCGACGCGCCGATGAAGGACGACGAACTGTCGAAGACAGGCCTGTTCCAATTCCCGACGGTGGTCGGCGGCGTGGTGCCGGTCGTGAACATGCCCGGCGTGAAGCCCGGTCAACTCGTGCTGTCCGGCCCGGTCCTCGGCGACATCTATCTGAACAAGATCAAGAAATGGAACGATCCGGCCATCGCCGCGCTCAATCCGGGCATGAAGCTGCCGGATACGGACATCGCCGTGGTGCGTCGCGCCGATGGTTCGGGCACCAGCTTCATCTGGACCAACTTTCTGTCGAAGGTGAACCCGGAGTGGAAGTCGAAGGTCGGCGAAGGCACCACGGTGAACTGGCCGACCGGTACCGGCGGCAAGGGCAATGACGGCGTCGCCGCCTTCGTGCAACGGCTGCCGGGCGCGGTCGGTTACGTCGAGTGGGCGTATGCGAAGCAAAACAACATGATTTACACCAGTCTGAAGAATTCGGCCGGCGCCGTGGTTGCGCCGAAGACCGAAACCTTCAAGGCGGCTGCCTCGGGCGCGGACTGGAAGACGACGTTCTACCAGATCCTGACGAACGAGCCGGGCAAGGACGCATGGCCGGTGGTCGGCGCGACCTTCGTGCTGCTGCATGCGACCCAGGAAAAGCCGGCGCAAGGCGCGGCAACGCTGAAGTTCTTCGACTGGGCGTTCAAGAGCGGCGGGCAGGCAGCCAGCGATCTCGACTACATCTCGCTGCCGGATGCGGTCGTGTCGGAAATCCGCGCGCAGTGGAAGACGAAGGTCAAGGACGCGTCGGGAAAACCGGTGTTTCAGTGAAGACCTCGCCGTAAAGCGCCTCGACCAACGCGTAAACGGCCATAGATCAGGTCAATTGACACAGGTCAATTGACCTGCGTACCGGGGCGCGTACCGTGTGTGCGACGGTCTTTTATCACCGCACGCCGGGAGCAAGCAATGGTCACGCGCAACGTCGAAGATGTCATCAAGCAGATTGCGGCCGCTACCAACACGCCCGAGGAAACGGTCTCGCAGATGTACGCGGAAACGTGGATCCAATACAGCGAAGGTGCACGAATCACCGATTACCTGACGGTTCTGGTCGCCCGTCGTGTCCAGGACAACCTGCGTAGGCGGCAACAGGATTCGCATTGAGAGTCGGTGCCGGGCGTTCAACGCACCGACGCTGCGGCCTGGGCGCCGAAGCGCTCGACGATGAATTCAATGAAGCTCCGAAGCTTCGGCGACGTCTGCCGCTCACGCAGATACAGCAGATTCAGTGGCCGCGCGGGCGCGGCAAACTCCGGCAGCACTTCGACCAACCGCTTCGCTCGCAGATCCGCGGCCACCAGAATCTCGGGCAGCATCGCGATGCCGAGACCACGCAACACCGCCCGTCGCAGCGCTTCCGAATTGTCGATCCTCAGCCTGCCGTCGACGGGCACGCTGACGCGTCCGTCCGGACCCTGCAGGCTCCATTCAGCCTGCGCCGCGTGCCATTCCGAGCGCGGCGGATACGCATACGTCAGGCACTGATGCGAGCGCAGCGCGTCGGCCGATGACGGCGCGCCGTGCGTCGTCAGGTACGCGCGCGACGCGCACAACACGAGACGGTACGGCTTCAGAGGCCGGGCGACGAGATCCGGATTGCCCAGCGCGCCGATGCGGACCGCCGCCTCGAAGCCGTCGTCGAGCAGGTCCGACAGCGCATCGGTGGCGACGATATCGAGCTTCACCTCGGGATAGCGCTCGCAGTAATCCGCGATCGCCGGTATCAGGCATTCGTTGCTGAACACGACGGGCGCGGTCACACGCAGGCGTCCGCGTGGCGTCGCGAGATGATCGAGCGCGAGTCGTTCCGAATCGTCGACCAGCCCGAGGATCTCGACGCATCGCTCGTAATAGGCCTGACCAAACGCGCTGATCTGCTGCTTGCGCGTGGTGCGATGAATGAGTCGCGCGCCTAGCCGCGTTTCCAGCGCCTGAAGGTGATTGCCGACCATCGTCGGCGACAGGTCGCAAGCCACCGCCGCCGCCGTCAGGCTGCCGCTTTCGACTACGCGCACGAATACGGTCATCGCTTTGAGGAGATCCATTCCTCAATAATAATTGGTTCTGTTGCTATTCGCCGTGCGTTTATCAATCTTCGCTATAGGAATACAGTCCGCGTACACGTCGTTTGCGGCCCATCCCGGCTCCGCATTGCCCGACTTCATGCACGGACATCATGCGCAATCAGCTCAGCTCACCGGCCCGATCACCACGCCTTGCCTTGCTCGCGACGAGCCTCGGCTTCGTCATCATCTGTCTCGACGTCACGGTAGTGAACGTCGCGCTCGCACGAATGCGCGACAGCCTCGGCCTCGATTCGACGGCGCTGGAATGGGTCGTCAACGCCTACACGCTGGCGTTCGCGAGTCTGCTGCTGTCGGCTGGCGCGCTGGCCGACCGCCTCGGCGCACGCCGCATGTTTCTTGCCGGGTTGGTGGTGTTCACCTGCGCCTCGGTGGGGTGCGGGCTGTCGGGCAGCGCGGTGCTGCTGATCGTGGCGCGGGTGGTGCAGGGCATCGGCGCGGCGCTATGCGTGCCGTCGTCGCTGGCGCTGCTCGGCGCGGCGTTTCCGGACCCGCACGCGCGGGCCAGGGCCGTCAGCGTGTGGGCGGGCACGGCGGCGCTTGCATTGGGGGCGGGTCCGCTGGTCGGCGGCGTGCTCGTCGACCGCTTCGGCTGGCCGGCAATTTTTCTGATCAACGTGCCGATCGGCGTCGCGGGCATCTGGCTTACCATTGCTCACGCGCCTGACACCGAGGCGCACGCGGCGCGTCGCATCGATCTGGCCGGCCAGACGCTTGCCGTCGTTGCGTTGGCGGGGCTGACGTATGCGGTGGTCGAAAGCGGCAGGCTGGGTTGGACCAGCATGACCGTATTGATGGGATTAGCCGTCGCGGCCGTTGCGGGCGGTTTGTTCGTGATGGTCGAGGCGCGGCATCCGCAACCGCTGTTGCCGCTCGCGCTGTTTCGCAATGCCGCGGTGAATGTCAGCGCGCTAACGGGGCTGTCGCTGAATTTCGGCTACTACGGACTGATGTTTGCAATGAGTCTGTTTTTCCAGAGCGCGCGTCACTACACGCCGCTCGAAACCGGCCTCGCGTTTGTGCCCATGACGGCTGTGGTGACCGTCGCGAATGTCGCGTCAGGTTCGCTCACCGCGCGCTTCGGCTATCGCCTGCCGATGCTTGTCGGCCAGGCGCTGGCGGCGCTCGGCTATGTTTCGCTTGCGTTCGTGCGGGTGGATAGCAGCGCGCTGGCAGTGGCGTTGCCGTTGCTGACGGTCGGCATCGGTGTGGCGCTCGCGGTGCCGTCGATCAACACCGCGGTGCTGGCGCACGTGGACTCGTCTTGCATGGGCATCGCATCGGGCGTGTTGAACACCGCACGTCAGATTGGTGGCGTGCTCGGCGTGGGCTTGTTCGGTGCGCTGGTGCGGCCGGAGTTCGACCGTCTTGCCGAAGGACTCCATCTCGCTGCGATTCTGGCCGCAATGGTGACGCTTTTAAGCCTCCTGAGCATAGTCATGGGTCTCAGGACGTCCGAAACGATGGTCACGGACGGCGCGCGTTGAGAGCAGGATCCGCCGCTTCCGGTGATCTATTCCCGGCCGGCCTGTGGCGCGTTGGCGCCGGCCATGACGCGCCAGCTGTCGCTTTCGAGTACGGTCTGAGCATCGATGCGCCCGAACATATCCAGCAGAGGTGCCACGAGGCCCGTCCAGCCCGTCTGATGACTGGCCCCTAGCCCCGCACCATTGTCTCCGTGGAAATACTCGTAGAACAGGATCAGGTCGCGCCAGTGCGGATCGTCCTGGAACTTGCTGGTCCCGCCATAGACGGGACGCTGTCCATCCGCGTCGCGCAAGAATGTGCCCGTCAGTCGCCGCACGATTTCCTGCGTCACCTCGAACAGCGTCATGTAATGGCCGGACCCGGTCGGGCATTGCACCTTGAACTCGTCGCCGAAAAAGCTGTAGAGATTCATCAGTGCCCTGACCACGAGCAGGTTCACCGGCATCCATACCGGACCGCGCCAATTGGAGTTTCCGCCAAACATGCCCGTATTCGATTCGGCCGGCAGGTACTGCACCTTGTAGTCGGTCCCGCCGACGTTGAGCACATACGGATGGTCGAGATGATAGCGGGAGAGCGAACGGATCCCGTGCGGGCCGAGGAACTCGTTCTCGTCGAGCAGGTAGCCGAGCACGCGTTCGAGCTTGCGCCTGTTCAGGATCGACA
Source organism: Paraburkholderia sp. UYCP14C (assembly GCF_004197395.1). Classification (GTDB taxonomy): domain Bacteria; phylum Pseudomonadota; class Gammaproteobacteria; order Burkholderiales; family Burkholderiaceae; genus Paraburkholderia. The sequence continues at coordinate 93,860 of NZ_SELS01000028.1, forward strand.
GGAGCCTGCGCTCCCGATGGCCGATGAAGCCCGAATCTGTCGGCGCCACGTGGGCGAGCAACTCCGGGTAGCGTTTGCGGAACTGGGCGATCAGATCCATCAGTTTCGGATAGCGTGTCACCGCATCTGCTTCGAACACCGTCGACGCGCACAGCGGCAGCAGCCCCACCATCGACCTTATCTTCAGGCGCTTGGTCTGTCCGTCGGGAAGCCGCAGCAAATCGTAGAAAAAGCCGTCCTGCTCGTCCCACATCTCGTCCGCATGTTCGCCGCGCCGATCCATCGCGTAGGCGATCCACATGAAGTGCTGGACGAACCTGAAGGCGATCTCCTCGTACATCGGATCGTATTCCGTCAGGATGATTGCCATCTCCAGCATGCACTGGCAATAAAACGCCATCCACGCGGTTCCGTCCGCCTGTTCCAGCGATCCACCCGTCGGCAGCTGCGCGCTGCGATCGAACACGCCAATGTTGTCCAGCCCCAGAAAGCCACCGGAAAACACGTTGCGACCTGACGGGTCCTTGCGATTCACCCACCAGTTGAAGTTGAGCATCAGCCCCTGGAACGAGCGCTCGAGAAAGCGCGGGTCGGCCCGTCCCAGCTGTTTGCCGTAGCGGTAGAGCCAAAGCGTGGCGGCGGCGTGCACGGGAGGGTTGACGTCGCTGAAGTTCCACTCGTAGGCCGGGATCTGGCCACTCGGATGCACATACAGCGTGCGCAACATGAGCAGCAATTGCTCCTGCGCGAAATCGAAGTCGACGAGCGCCAGAGAGATCGTGTGGAACGCCAGATCCCAGGCCGCGTACCACGGATACTCCCATTTGTCCGGCATGGAGATCACGTCCGCGTTCAGCATGTGGAACCACGCGGTGTTGCGCACATCGAGCCGCTCGCCTTCGAGCAACGGATGACTGCCATGCTCGCGCAGCCACAGTTCGAGATCGAAGTAGTAGTACTGCTTGCCCCACAACATGCCTGCCAAAGCCTGACGGTGCACCCGGCGCGAATCTTCCGTCAGCGATTTCGGCGCGATGTGCGCGTAGAACGCGTCCGCATCGGCGATGCGTTCAGTGAAGGTGTTCTCGAAACCGTCGAACGGGTTGTCGCGGCTCGCTGCACTCAGGCGCAGCCGGATCGTCACGCTGTCCCCGCCGGGGACGTTGCATACGTAATGAGCGGCCGCCTTGGTTCCCGTCCGGGCGGGATTCACAGCCTCGCGCTGCCCGCCGATCACATACGCGTGGAATGCGTCCTTCACATAGGGCGACGCATTGGGCTGATTCCACAGACGCTGCGCATTGCTTTCGTTTTCCGTGAACAGCAGTTCCGTTGCGCCGTCGCAATAGAGCCAGTAATCGCCCAGTTCATGATGGCTCGCCCGAATGACGCCCGGACCCGCTTCACTCAGCGACGGCCTGCGATCGTCATGGCCCCACGACCAGGTGTTGCGAAACCATAGCGTCGGCAGGATCCGCAGCTGTGCCGCGTCCCGCCCGCGGTTGTGCGCGGAAATGCGCACGAAGATGTCTTGCGGATCGAGCTTCGCGTATTCGACGAAGACATCGAAATACCGGTCGTCGTCGAATACGCCGGTATCGATCAGTTCGTACTCGAGTTCGTCGCGCGATCGCTTCCGGTTCGTCTCGATCAGGTCGAGGTACGGATATTCGCGCTGCGGATATTTGTACAGATACTTCATGTACGAGTGCGTGGGCGTGCTGTCGACATAGAAGTAATATTCCTTCACGTCCTCGCCATGATTGCCCTCGCTATTGGTGAGGCCGAACAGGCGTTCCTTCAGAATCGGGTCACGCCCGTTCCATAAGGCGAGCGCAAAGCAGAGTTGCTGCCGGTCGTCGGATAGGCCGCCGAGCCCGTCCTCACCCCACCTGTAGGCGCGGGAGCGGGAATGATCGTGAGTGAAATAGTTCCACGCGTCGCCATCCTGGCTGTAGTCCTCGCGGACCGTTCCCCATTGCCGCTCGCTCAGATACGGCCCCCACTTCTTCCACGGCACCTGCGCCGTATGCGCGTCGTTCAAGCGCTTTTGTTCCGCGACATCGACGATTACAGGCGCCATGTTGGCCTCCGTTATGGCCGCATCAATACGATTTCGATTGCACGAAGACGCGTTTCGCGTGTAGTTCAGGCGCCCTCCAGAGCTGGGCACGGGTGTGAAGTGCCGCGCGATTGATATCGGCGTGGTCAAGCGGCTGAGTGTCCGCCAGGATCATGCGTTCTCAGCTACGACCCGGCCCTGCGCGGACAGCTTACTTCGCTTCTCGCGATGTCTGCGAACCGAGGGCCGCAAACGAATGCTCGCAAGTTGTGATGGGCGCAGTCGTCATCCCGCCAATCAACTGTAGTCGCTCGTTGCGGAAATGCGCGGGTGGATGCCGAAAGATTCTTTCGGTGTCGCGCACGTGTCTGACACACGGGTATCACAGCAACGGTGTTCGAAACGCGAACCTCACGCGCACGGGCTGACGGACCAGGTCGCGCAAAGCGGCGCAGGGATCGGAATCCTGGTCAGATGCTGAATCAACAGCCTCCGTCTCGGATGAGCCAATGTCCCGCGCGCAACGCACAGGCTCGCACCTCCCTGGTTCACGGCACGAGATGTCGCCGCAGATACGCGGCCGTGCGGCTCTGCTTTTCGCGCGCGACCTCAACCGGCGTGCCGCATGCCACGATCGTCCCGCCGGCGTCGCCGGCACCCGGGCCGACGTCGATGATCCAGTCGCTTTGGGCGGCCACCCTCATATCGTGCTCGACCACCACCACGGTATTGCCCTCGTCGACGAGCCGCTGCAGTTGCACCATCAGCCGGTCCACGTCGGCGGGATGGAGGCCGGTAGTCGGTTCATCGAGGATGTACAACGTGTCTCCGCGCTGCGCGCGTTGCAGTTCGGTGGCGAGCTTGATGCGTTGCGCTTCGCCGCCCGATAGCTCGGTGGCGGGCTGGCCGAGCCGCAGATAGCCGAGGCCGATGTCGCGTAGCGCATTCAGCGCGCGCATCACACCGGCTTCGTCGACGAAGAAACCGCACGCGGCGTCGACGGTCAGGCCGAGTACCTCGGCAATGTTTTTATCGCGCCACGTGATCTCCAGCGTCGATGCGTTGTAGCGCGTGCCGTGACAGGTCGAACAAGGTGCGTACACGCTCGGCAGAAATAGCAACTCGACGCTGACGAAGCCTTCGCCTTCGCAGGTCGGGCAGCGCCCTTGTGCGACGTTGAACGAGAAGCGCCCTGCGCTGTAGCGACGCTTGCGCGCGCTGGGCGTGTCCGCGAACAGCCTGCGAACGTGGTCGAAAAGACCCGTGTAGGTCGCGAGGTTGGAACGCGGCGTGCGCCCGATCGGCTTTTGATCGACCCGCACGAGCCGCCGCAGCGCGTCCGTCCCCTCGGCGATATGGCCGCTCGTTGGTGTCGTCGCGGTAGCGAGCAGCGGGTCCGGTTCGTCGTCGTCCGCGCTTTCGATGATCTTTCCCAGCCGCCTCGCGACCAGTTCGGGCAGCGCCTGGCTCACGAGGCTCGATTTGCCAGAGCCCGAGACGCCCGTGACCGTGGTCAGGCAGCCGAGCGGGAACGCGACGTTCAGCCCGTGCAGATTGTTGCGGGTGATATTGCTGAGCCGCAGCCAGCCGGTCGCGTCGCGCGGTGTGCGATCGACCTGCGCGGGCGGCGCGAACAGATGCAGGCGGGTCTGCGACGCTTCGACTTTCGCGAGTCCCGCGGGTGGCCCGCTATAGACCACGTGACCGCCCGCTTCGCCGGCCGCCGGACCGACGTCGACCAGCCAGTCGGCGCGCCGCATCGTCTGCAAATCGTGCTCGACGACGAACAGCGAGTTGCCCGCTGCCTTCAGTTCCTGCAGCGCGCTGAAGAGCGCTTCGCCATCGGCGGGATGCAAGCCGGCCGATGGCTCGTCGAGCACGTACACGACCCCGAAGAGCTGCGACGACAACTGCGTGGCCAGTCGCAAGCGCTGCAATTCACCCGACGACAGCGTGGGCGTGCTGCGCTCGAGCGAGAGATAACCGAGGCCCAACTCGACCAGAGTGGTCAAGCGTTCCAGCAGTTCGGCGGCAATGCGCTGCGCGGCGAGGCGCTTTTCGCCGGACAGGTTCGGCGTGCGCCGCACATCGGGCGATGCCTTGTGCGCGGAACCGCCGGCGGCGACCCGCTGGTCGATGGCTTCACGCATCGCGCTCTTGCTGAGTACGCTGCCCTGGCCGGTCGTCGCCGTATCTGGCTTCGGCCATTCGCCGCGCGCAATCGGCGCGAGAAGCGCGGCGAGCTCCGCGAGCGGCAACTGTGAAAACTGGCCGATGTCGAACCCGGCGAATTTCACCGACAGCGCTTCTTTCTTGAGCCGCTTGCCATCGCAAGTCGGGCAGATGCTGCCGACCATGTACTGCGACACGCGCTTTTTCATCAGTGCGCTTTGGGTGGTCGCAAAGGTGTGCAGCACGTAACGGCGCGCGCCCGTGAACGTGCCCTGATAGCTCGGTTCGTCCTTGCGTTTGAGCGCGGCGCGCGTCTCCTTCGGCGTGAGGCCGGCATAGACGGGCACGGTGGGCTGTTCATCGGTGAAGAGGATCCAGTCGCGATCTTTCTTCGGTAGATCGCGCCATGGCGTGTCGACGTCGTAGCCGAGGGTGACCAGGATGTCGCGCAGATTCTGGCCGTGCCACGCTGGCGGCCACGCTGCGATCGCGCGCTCGCGGATGGTGAGCGAGTCGTCGGGCACCATCGATTTCTCGGTGACCTCGTACACGCGGCCCAGCCCATGACAGGTCGGGCAGGCGCCTTGCACCGTGTTCGGCGAGAAGTCCTCGGCGAACAGCATCGGCTGTTTCGGGGGATAGTCACCGGTTCGCGAATACAGCATGCGCACGAGGCTCGACAACGTCGTCACGCTGCCCACTGACGAGCGCGCGCTGGGTGCGCCACGTTGCTGTTGCAACGCAACCGCGGGCGGCAGCCCTTCGATCGCATCGACTTCGGGTACGCCGACCTGTTCGATCAGGCGCCTCGCGTACGGCGCGACCGATTCGAAGTAGCGCCGCTGCGCCTCCGCATACAGCGTGCCGAACGCCAGCGATGATTTGCCCGAGCCCGATACACCCGTGAACACGACGAGCGCATCGCGCGGAATCTGCACGTCGACGTTTTTCAGGTTGTGCTCACGCGCGCCTCGCACGCGTACGAAGCCGGTGCGACTGTCGGAGGGCGGCGAGTTCGGGCCGGGTTTGCTGCGGGGAGCGTCCATGTCGATCGATAGCGGGTGGGGGCGGTGCCTGGGGGGCTGCGCGAACGGTGAGGTGGGACGCAGGGAACATGCCAGGCACAGCGCGAGAAGTTCGCGTTGGATGGCATTGAAGTGTAGGCCCCGCAGCGGAAGACGTCGCCGCGCACGATGGCGGCGTCAGGCGCGCAATGTGCTTGGAGATAGACCCGTTGATCGCTTCTTCGGCGAGGGCGTCGTGTGCACCGCGACCCGCGCCGATGGAAGCGATGTCAGCGGATCATCGGAGCATCGGGGCGCCCGGTAAATCTTGCAGCGCAGGCAACCGGCGCCATTGGGCCGAAACCGCAAGGAGAAAAACGATGACCCTGCTCATCTATCTGGTCGGATGGATCATTTTCATTGGCGGCGTCGCGTGGGGATTGATGGCGCTGCATGTCGCGCAGCACATCATTGCTATCGTGGCGGTGATACTGCTCGGCATCGCGGTGATCACGGGTGCTACGCGAGCGCGTAGTCGCGATCGGTCGTCGTAGGCGTAGGTAGAGGCATAGGGTTTGGGTGGCCGGATCTCTCTCTTCATGTTTCGAGACCTGTCATCGGCGGGAGTCGCCGCGGCGATGCGCATCGGCGACGACACGTATTTCAATCCCGCGCAATAGGCCGTCGACTTCGCTCACGCAGCGCAGGCAAGTGGCGCGGCGTTACGGCCGAACACAAATCGATTGGCAGATTGGGAACCCGCCCGTGGCCGGACGACGAATTGATCAGGCAGTCCGCGTGGCAGTACCGTCATTTCTACGGTGCGAGATAACTCAGGCACCGGCGTGTTCTTCAACGCGTCCGGGCCTTGCGCGCGCCGGGCGTCGACGTGGTGTCATCAGCTGTGGTGCTCCGCGGTGATTTGCGGAATGATGTGCCTCGATAGGGCGACGCACATAATGATGACCGGCACCAGAAATGCAAGCGTTGCGGCCTCGATGTGGCCTGCAGTGCCGGGGAACGCCATTAACAGCACCGCGGCGACAATCGGTCCGGCTGCGAGCGTGCCGATCAGACTGGCCCACCACAATTTTCCGTTGACTTCCGTTGTCGCAACGATCGCGGCTAACGAAACCCCAAAGACGAAAAAACCTGCAAGCGCGTCCATCATTTGTCTCCGTGCAGATCTCCTTGGGAAATTCTATGGAGAAAGGGCGTCCGACGCGTTGGAATCGGCACCGAAGTGTGTGGCAGTCCACATATCGAGCCCAAAGGGAAGCCGCTTGACCAAACCGGGACCCGAATTCGTCACAAAGATTTGCTAACTGTCGATTCCCGGCGAGCGGCGAGATAGTTGGGCTGCGAGAGCGGGCTCTGCCAGCGGCTCTACGGCAGCGCTTCCAACGTTTTCTTCAGCCGCGCGACCGCCTCGTCGGACTCCTGCTGGATTCGCGCGCGCACGAACAGGACATTCGCTGCCGCAAACCATAGTGACGGGGAGCGGTACACGAACACACGCTCAAATCGTGTCCCGGACGCTACGGGCGTCAGCGAGTAGCGCACCGTGCCGGCGGGCTTGCCATCTATCTTGCCGATAATGACCCATTTACGCGGACGGTCCCGCACGGCAACCGTCCACACGACGCTGCCCCGCCGACCCGCCACGCGAAATTCTTCCGTAACCTGTTCGCCAACGCTCAACGGGTGATCGGTCGCCCCTCTTACCGATAGCGAAGACGGGTGCCAGTCGGGCCAGTGCGCGGGTGTCGTCACGTAGTCGAAAACCGCCGAATCCGGCCGCTCGATCGAGGTCACGGTGACGATCTCCGTCGTCAGGTCGACGGACTCAGGCAACGGTAGAGCAAGCAGGGCAGCGACCGCAACGGCTGCCAGGATAGCGCCAATCCATCTCAATGGCCGTTTCATCTGCGACTCTGCGAAGTATCGGGCACACGCGGACTGCCGGGCCTCTAAACAGCGCCGAAAACACCGCGGCTTCCACAACCGGATAGCGGCGAAGCCGGACGTAGATCGATAGATCGAAGCTCGCGCGCCGTGCGCCGATATTACCGCATTGCTTCGCTCGTTCCGACCAGTCATCGGGATTCACGCCGTGCCGTCAGTCGCGCCCAATCGACGGGAGTGCCCGTTCGCGACGCCCGGCTCAAAGATACGTGAAAACGTCGCTCGCCAGATTGCGCAGTTCGTCGAACTGCATGATGAGTTGGATGCTCAGAATAAAGGCCAGCATCGCTGAAGGCGATGGGTGGCGTTCGATCCAGCGCAGCAGCGGAGTCGCGTAGCGCACGCGGATCGCATCTCTCGTCATGATCCAGGTGATCGCAATCCCCATGACGGCACCCATGAGCAAATCGCTCGGGTAGTGAAAGCCGAGATAGGCGCGCGGGACGCAAATGAAAAGTACGGTATAGATCAGCGCCAGCACACCGATGCGCCGCTCCACGAGGAAGATGCCGGTGGCGATGGCCATCCATAGCATTGCGTGATCGCTTGGGAACGAACTCCAATCTGCCAGGGCCGCACCCGTGGTCGCACTGCTTGCGAACTGCAGATGAAGTTCGGTGTTGTAGAGAGGGCGCGCTCTGAACGGCAACCAGTGAGTCAGCAGTCTTGCGACGAAAAACGCCACGATGCCGCTGAGAAGTGTCGCGACAAGCAATTCGCGCCGCCATGCGCGCCGCTCGTCTTGCTGGAACCACATCCACCACAGCACGGGAATCAGAACGAGGCCTTTGCAGGTGTACAGGCCGGCGATGGCTTGTATGGACTGGGTCGAGAAATGGCTGAAATGGATGGTGGACAGATATGTTTCGATAGACGAATCGACGCTATTCATTTTCTGGTCTTTTCTATGAGCCAGTCGCAACCTAACAGGCTGTTGAAAAGCGCCTCGTCATGAGGACCGAAGCGATGATCAGGAGTGTTTCGCGTGCAATTTCCAGCTGAAATCCGGATGCGCCGATCAGTTTGCGCAGGCAACGCGCCTGAGCGGGGTTGCCAGGCCTCGCA
>NZ_SELS01000277.1 GCF_004197395.1 Paraburkholderia sp. UYCP14C
CCTCGCCAGCTCCGAAAGCCATTCCCGGTGGGGCTCGCAGACAAATTCGGCCCCTTCGGAAAACCCGCAATCAGTTGGCAGCGAGCACTTCGCCCCTCGGGCCATCACTTCGCTGTGCACAGCTTGCCATGCAGGGCCCTTCATGCATCATCGGTACCTTCAACGGACAACCGCTGAAATCCCCCGAAACCAGCAACCAGTTAGTTGAGAGGAAAACAATGGCGACTATTGAGACTAATCCCCGAGAAAACGCTCAGTTGACGTTTACTGATCCCTGCGCACAGTCGGACTGCCGGAGTGTCAATGCCAGTCAGGACCAGATTGCGGCAGACGTACAGCGATTGTTGGACGACTTGGGCGTTGACATAGCTGCAGCACCAGGAGAAGCTGCAGCACCAGGAGAAGCTGCAGCACCAGGAGAAGCTGCAGCACCAGGAGAAGCTGCAGCACCAGGAGAAGAAAAGGAAAAGATGACCCCGGAAGGCGCGGCAGGCACGCTCAGCTCTTATATGGGGAATAACGGCTGGGAGGGAATGGACGTTGGCGGTTTATATTTTCTCGCAGAAAACCCCGACGGTAACGTACCGCCAGATGTCTCAAAGGCTGCGAAATTCATGATGCAAAACCCAGACGTCTTTCGACAGATCGAAACGCACACACGAGGAACCATCGATGGCGTAGCTAGTGGTGGGGAGCTCAACTGGGCTGCAATGGGCGGGCTGAAGAGTCAGATACCACCGGCAAAGCCGGTGGCTTGAAATTGGTGAGCGCCTCAAAGGCGCCCATAAAACCGTGAGCCGCCCGTGGCGGCTTACTCCATGACCAGCTTCATCTGGTCGTAGCGCTCATCTTCTGGTTCTGTCGCAGTAAGAGCGAGAGGTCGGCCAAGACCGATATGGTACGGATTCCTTATCCAGCCAGCGAATAGAACTGCTGTGCGGGAGTTTGCACCAACGCCGCCATCGTTCAATTGCCCCTTGACGATGCTTTGTTCGGCAGGGTAGGCGCCCAGTTGGTTGCGGACGCAATTAGGCCTTTTTAACGCACTGCGCCTGGCCAAAGGCGTTC
>NZ_SELS01000278.1 GCF_004197395.1 Paraburkholderia sp. UYCP14C
GCAACATTCTCAGCCAACCGCCACCGCCTTCCTCGTATCCCCCGCCTGCCGCCGTACACCAGATCCGAGATTAGCTCTCTGCTCGCTCTTGAGCGGCGATCAGCAAGACGTCGCTGGCCAGCCTGCGCGTGGCGACGCGGTTCACCGTTTGGCTTACCCACACATCGGGTTTTCACTAGCAAGGTTCCAACGGGATGGAGTGAGCGGTTTATTCGACGAAATGTGCAGTATTCGGCAAACCGACATTGCATTCCTGCATCTTTAAACGCGGCCTAAACCCCGCTTTTGCACAATCGAATTCCGGATGCTTTTTGGCTTCGGCAACCTCCATGCAACCTCGTGATCAACGAGGCCCCACATCTGCGTCGTCAGCGCGATAGACGTAGACGCCTGCCGATTCGAGTGCCTGTTGCGTGGACTTGCCCATGGCGACCTGCCACGGATTGAATTCCCCCCACTCGCCGCGCATGGTGACGAGCATGACGATGGGCATTCGACACTCGTGTTGCAGCGAAAGCATGTTGATGCAATTGCCAACACCGCTCGATTGCAGAAGCAGCACGCCACGCTGGCCACCGATCCAGGCGCCGCCCATCATCGCGACGCCTTCTTCCTCGGTGGTTAGGGACACCGCATGGATGTCCGAGTCCTCTTCGCAGAGGTTGATCAGGCGTTTGTGGCCAGCGTCAGGCACATACGCGACTTGCCGCACATCGGCGGCTTTGAAATGCTCGAAGATTGCTTCAGGCCAGGTAACGGACATGGTGTCGAAATCACATTGGTGAGTTGAAAAAAAACGGCGCGACGGCAGTTGTTGCGAGGACGCGCTGCCATGTAAAACAGCGTGCCTTGGCGACACCGTTCACTCAATTTGTGATTCCGGAAGGCGCGGTTAGCTTCAGGTTAACGAGCTTGGGTTATGCGTCGTGAGCTATGTGTTCGACTCGATGAAATGCCTTGTTTGGGAATAGCGAATTCCTTCGGCACACGTGCGGCGGCTCCGGTTTTTCTGGACACAGAGTTGGGGTAAAACGTGTGATCCAAACTGGAGTAGTTGATGTTGAAGA
>NZ_SELS01000279.1 GCF_004197395.1 Paraburkholderia sp. UYCP14C
TGCGAGGCCTGGCAACCCCGCTCAGGCGCGTTGCCTGCGCAAACTGATCGGCGCATCCGGATTTCAGCTGGAAATTGCACGCGAAACACTCCTGATCATCGCTTCGGTCCTCATGACGAGGCGCTTTTCAACAGCCTGCTAGAGCGTGTTAGGAACTTCGCGTCAGACCTGGTATCCTGGCGGGATGAAAAAACGCAGGCCCTATCCAACGGATGTATCTGATGAAGAGTGGAACTTCGCTGCTCCGTATCTGACCTTGATAAGCAAAGATGCGCCGCAGCGCCGCTACGAATTGCGCGAGATGTTCAACGCGTTGCGCTGGATCGTGCGCGCGGGCGCGCCGTGGCGTCTGCTGCCCAATGACTTTCCACCGTGGGAGTTGGTCTATCAGCAGACGCAGCGCTGGATTCAGGCAGGCTGTTTCGAAGCCATGGTGAGCGACCTGCGTTCGATCATCCGGGTTGCGCAGGACCGTCGAGGTCAACCCAGCGCGGTGATTCTTGATGGTCGCACGCTGCAGTCGACGTGCGAGAGCGGTCCGCGCGCAGGCTATGACGGGTACAAGCGCAAAAAAGGCAGCAAGGTGCATATGGCGGTGGACACGTTGGGGCAACTGCTCGCGGTACATGTGACGCCGGCCAATGAGCAGGAGCGCGCGCAGGTCGGAGAACTGGCGCGGCAGGTTCAGCAGGCCACGGGCCGGACGGTCAAGGTGGCGTTTGCCGATCAGGGATACACCGGCGACGAGCCCGCGCAAGCGGCACTCGACGAAGGCATTGAGCTTCAGGTCATCAAGCTGCCGGAGGCCAAAAGGGCTTTGTGCTGTTGCCGCGCCGCTGGGTGGTCGAGCGCAGCTTCGGCTGGCTCAACCGTTTCCGCCGACTGGCAAGAGACTACGAGCGGTTGCCTGAAACCTTGGCTGGTCTGCACTTCGTCGTATTCTCCGTGCTTATGCTAGTCCACTTTGCAGCTCTTACTAACCAGTGCATAAGTAAGCGAACATAAATCGACTCCATGGTCTAAGCTTAAAGGGGCTTGGGGAGGGGCATGA
>NZ_SELS01000280.1 GCF_004197395.1 Paraburkholderia sp. UYCP14C
GTCATCATCGCCAACCTCATCAACCTGTGGAACTCCTTCGGCAGGTCGGTTTGCGTCAAAAATGGATAGGTGCGTCCGCAACAAGGGGACTCGTACCCATCCGAACAAAGCCGATGGCAAGGTAACGGAGCGGATTTACCGACGGAAGCCCGAACGCGTCAAGCCGCTTCGTTAAGAGAACGGCCCCGAGAAGTATTTACGGGCACTCGGGCAGGCTGAGAAGATCGTCCGGAATGGTCATGTCGTGCCCGGTCCTGAGGAATTTGTGGCCTTGCGGGGTTTGCCAGACGAGCACATCAACAGTCTGATCACCTCCGCCAACATAGAAGTTCCACTTACGCGTCTCAATCCCGTTAATAGCGGCTTGCGTGCTGATCCTCCACCGACTCCCGTCTGCCTTCTTTCCGCCGATATGCGAAATGGCCTCGTGCCTGCTCTTGCTATTTGTCTTGTTTATGCAGAAAACCTGAATACGCTTTGCCATAAACCCCCCGATCTTTATGATGGAGTTTGCAACCTGAAACCTAGCGGCTTGTCGGACCTTAGAGATTGTCCCTTAGCCAACTTGAGCCGGTTTCGTTGAACCCGAACCATGCGCCGACACCGGAACACTGCACAACTAGCAGCTTGTCTTCGCGATGCATATGCGGGCGCAAAGTGTCTGCTACTTGCACTGCTGTCAGATCAGTGACGATTACCCAAGTCGAATCTAGGTGATGCAACCACGGCGAGAATGAAGACTCCAGTGTGCGGATGAGATTCGTATAGTCGTGACCATCTTTTCGGGTGAGATTATGCCCGACAATGTACGAACTCTGAATACGCTGTGCCATAAAGCCCCCGATCTTAATGATGGAGTTTGATGTTGCACGATGCATCATACTAATTAATTGCAAGTTTGCCCGCGATTTATCTGATATCTATTAGCGTGCATCAAAAAGACCGGATTTAAAATTCGCCTCTATTGAATTTTCAGTGGGTGGTATCGTCCCGGTTTCTGGATAAACAAGACGAAGGCAGGTCATGCATAGCCA
>NZ_SELS01000281.1 GCF_004197395.1 Paraburkholderia sp. UYCP14C
CCGAACGCGTCGAGCGAATCGTCGTAGCCGAGCTTGTGCTTGAGCCACGTGGCCGACCAGAAGCAGACCACACCCGCGACGATGCCGATCACCAGCGCGCCGGTCGTGCCGACGAAGCCCGACGCCGGCGTCACCGCCACCAGACCCGCAACCGCGCCCGACACGATACCGAGCACCGACGGCTTACCCTTGGCTGCCCATTCGGCGAACATCCATGCCAGCGCCGCCGCGGCGGTCGCCACCTGGGTCGCGAACATCGCGAAGCCGGCACGGCCGTCCGCTGCCACCGCCGAACCCGCGTTGAAGCCGAACCAGCCGACCCACAGCATCGCGCCACCGATCAGCGTGAGCGTCAGGTTGTGCGGCGCCATTGCTTCCTTGCCGTAGCCGACCCGCTTGCCGAGCACCAGACAGCACACCAGACCCGCGATACCGGCATTGATGTGCACCACCGTGCCGCCCGCGAAGTCGAGGATGCCCGCGCTAGCCAGCCAGCCGCTCGGCTCCCACACCATATGCGCGATCGGTGAGTAGACGATGATCGACCACAGCGTCATGAACACCAGCATCGCCGAGAACTTCATGCGGTCCGCGAACGCACCGGTGATCAGCGCCGGCGTGATGATCGCGAAGGTCATCTGATAGACGAAGTAGACGGTCTCGGGGATCGTCGGCGCGAGGTGGCTGACGGTCAGCGTCGTGGCCTTGTCGCCCTTGATGTAGTTCATGCCCGTCATGAACACGCGCGAGAAGCCGCCGATGAACGAGCCGCCCGGCGTGAACGCGAGGCTGTAGCCGATCACGGTCCAGACGATCGTCACGACACAGGTGATCGCGAAGCTTTGCATCAGCGTCGCCAGCACGTTCTTCTTGCGGACCATGCCGCCATAGAACAGCGCGAGGCCCGGGATCGTCATGAACAGCACCAGCGCGGTCGAGGTCAGCATCCACGCGGTGTCGCCGGAGTTGATCTTCGATGAATCGACCGAGAACGGTGCGGT
>NZ_SELS01000282.1 GCF_004197395.1 Paraburkholderia sp. UYCP14C
GCGGTGAGTTTGGGCAGCGCGTCACGCAGCAGGGGTGATTCGTTGCGATTGCCCGGCGCCGTCACGAATGGCGCGATGATGTTGCAGTTGCGATCGCTGAAGGCCACCACCTTGTCGCCCTTCAGATGCTTGTGCCCGCTGTAGCCCAGGTTGTCGCCGCCTTTCTTTGCCGCTGTGGTCGTGCCGTCGCCATGGATGTTCGCGAGGTCGAGGAGCTGGTCCCGATGCAGTTGATCGACCGAGCCCGCGAAGACCCGGTCGATGCTGCCGTCAGCCTGCCAGCGTCGCATGATCCGGTAGATGCGGATGTGGTGGATTTCAGGCAGCCCCTTTGCATCCGTTTCGATCGGCAGCATCTTCCATTGACACCCCATATAGAGCGCCTTCAGGACGTAGTTGAACATCCTCTGTAACGGCAACGTCGGCGGCGGGCCGCGCCGGCCCCGGCTCAGGTGCGGCAAGACAAATTGCCCGAACTGCGCTTCACTCAATTTCGTGGGAATCGCCTGCCGGCCATGGTTTGCAGCCATTTTCGCATCCGCAAAGCCCTCACTTTAACCGCTCCCCCCTCGCCAGCTCCGAAAGCCATTCCCGGTGGGGCTTGCAGACAAATTCGGCCCCTTCGGAAAACCCGCAATCAGTTGCTGATCGATATTGTGATGAATCGAGGCGTTATCGAGCACCACCACAGTCATCAGGCCGGGTGCGCCTTCCTGCGCGACCTGATCAAGAAACTGGATGACGTCTGGGCGCTTGATGGTTGCCTTGCTGGCTTCATGCTTTAGAAGGTTGGCGCCGAAATCAAATGCACCGAGGACCGAACGTCTGCAATGAGGCTGCGGTAAGACGTGATGCGGCTCGCCGACTGGCGACCAGCCGCGCTGCACCGGAGGTGAGGCAGAGAACCCTGACTGGTCGAAGTAGATCAGGCGGCACGCCCCATCGCGAGCCGCCTGCTGCAGCTTTGAGAGC
>NZ_SELS01000283.1 GCF_004197395.1 Paraburkholderia sp. UYCP14C
TGGCGCAGACCGCCTTGCCGAAGCTGTTCCACAGATTCACGAGGTTCGCGATAATCACGCCCTCGCGCTGCTGCGATTCGGTTTTGCGCGTCAGTAGCCGCGCGCCGAGGCAGCGCTTGATGCGCGAGATCTGCGACTCGACCAGCGCGCGCTGGCCATACCCGTATTTGTTGCGAAACGCATGGATGCCCTTGTCCTTGATGTACTGAACGAGATGGTCGTGCCAGCGCGTCGCCGGCTGATTGTGAACGACCGCATTGGCCGGTGGGGGAATCACCGGCAGCACGCCGCAGGCTGACCACGCCTGGGTCTGCGCAATACTGTAGTACGCGCCGTCGGCGATCACGCAGTCGACGTTCGCCTCGACTGCCAGCATCGCATTCAGGCCCGCCTCGTCAGAGACGTTGTCCTCGGTGATCGCGATCTGGTGGACGTTCATCTCCGGGTCGATCGACAGGTGCATCTTGCGCCACGGCGTCTGGCTCGCGTCGCGGCCGTACTCTTGCCGATGCCATTCGCTGGCCCGGCCAAACTTCATGCCGCTGCTGTCGACGATCAGGCTGATCGCCTCGCCGTTGCCCAGGCGTTCGGCCGCGCGCGAGCAGCGTTGTTTGACGTGAACCTCGATCGTGCGGAATCGCTCGCTCAGAAGCCCGAAACCCGGCACCGCGATGTCGAGTCCGCGCAGCGCCCAGAATTCCTCCATGTGGCCGGTGATCTGTCGCATGCCCCAGCCAAACAGCCGGTAGAAGATGAAGATCAGATCGAGGTACGCATCGCTGTACGTCTGGGACTGACCCGACTCGCCCTTGCGGTAGGGCGTGTCGTTGATGAACAGCGCCTTCAGGTCGCCGTCGGGACAATACAGGCTGAGCTGTCCGCGCTTCTTCAAGCTCGCGTTGTAGTCACGCGCATTCGTCACCCGGTAGCCCGGCTTGGCTCGTTTGCGCGGTTCGCCACTCTTCAGTCTTG
>NZ_SELS01000284.1 GCF_004197395.1 Paraburkholderia sp. UYCP14C
GGCTTTGTTCGGAAGGGGGTCTTGCCGGACAATCGCGGTTCAGGTAAAACAGCGCGATGATAAAAAGCATGCCGGATAATGCCATATAAAGCCAGAGAGAAACGAGGCGAACCGCGCAAACGCGAGAAGCCCGGGTACCGGGTGACGAACGCTCGCGCGTATAACCAGAGCCTGAAAAAGCGCGGGATGATCAGCCTGTATTTTCCCAGTGGCGAGTTGAAGACGCAGTTCATCAATGCAAGGCCCTACATGCCTGGGGTCTCGGGACGCGAGCCCACTTATACGGCCTGTTACATCGAACTGATCTACACGTTCTACCGGCTGTTCGGCTGGGGCATGCGGCAGACGACGGGTTACATGGAGGACTATTGGGCCACCAGGGGGCTGGACATCGCGGTGCCAAGCTTCGGCCAGCTGTGTGACCGGTTTGCCGCGCTGGAGGCGAACGTGACGCAGCGCTGCGAGCAGCTGGCCCGACGACTTGCGCGTGGCGAAGCGGTGAGCCTGATCGTCGACAGCACGGGTTTGAGCTTCGCTCGGGCCGGTCAGTGGTACGAAGAGAAATATGGCAAGGCGGCCGATCGCACGCCGTGGCGCAAGATGCATCTATCCATCGATGCGGACATGGACATCCACGCGATCCGGATCACCACCACCGAAGTGTCGGACAGCGAAGGCATGGACGCGATGCTGCCTGCGGATCTGCCGGTGGACCGGGTGATTGCCGACGGCGCGTACTACAGCATCGAGCGCGGCGAAGCGCTGTGCAGGGCAGGCATCACGCCGGTCATACCCCCGCCGGCTCACGCGGTCGTACACGGTGACCAACAGACGAGCTGGCATGACGAGCTCGTCCAATACATCAAAGACAAGGGCATTTATGCGTTTCACAAAAAATACGGCTACGGCCTGCGCTCGCGCGTCGAGGCTCAGATTTCGCGCATCAAGCGATGCATTGGCGCCAC
>NZ_SELS01000285.1 GCF_004197395.1 Paraburkholderia sp. UYCP14C
CGCATTGAGCGCGTTGGCCACTTCCTGCGCGTTCATCAACCCGCGCAGCCCGGCCTCCGAGGTCAGGCGACCGGCCAGGCGCAGCGCCGCTTCACGCGCGTCGTCCTCGTCCGGCCACTTCGAGAGCGCATTGAATGCATTGGCCACCTGTTGGGCTTCCATCGACCCGCGCAACCCGGCATCCGAGGTCAGGCGACCGGCCAGGCGCAGGGCCGCTTCACGCGTGGCGTCCTCGTCCGGCCACTTCGAGAGCGCATTGAGTGCGCTGGCCACCGCCTGCGCGTTCATTGATTCGCGCAGCTCGGCATCCGAGGCCAGATGACCGGCCAGGCGCAGCGCCGCTCCACGCGCGTTGTTCTCGTCCGGCCACTTCGAGAGGGCATTGAGCGCGTTGGCCACATCCTGCGCGTTCATCGACTCGCGCAGCCTCACGCCCGCCTCCGAGGCCAGGCGACCGGCCAGGCGCAGCGCCGCTTCACGCGCGTCGGCCTCGTCCGGCCACTTCGAGAGGGCATTAAGCGCGTTGGCCACCGCCTGCACATTCATCGACTCGCGCAGCTTGGCCTGCACTGCCAGGCGACCGGCCAGCTGTAGCGCGGCTCCTCCCGCATCGGCCTTGTCCGGCCACTTCGCGAGCGCATTGAGTGCGTTGGCCACCGCCTGCGCGTCCATTGATTCGCGCAGCCCTGCATCCGATGCCAGACGACCGGCCAGGCGCAGCGCCGCTTCACGCGCGCCGGCCTCGTCCGGCCACTTCGATAACGCATTGAGCACGCTGGCCACTTCCTGCGCGTTCATCGACTCGCGCAGTCGCGCGTCTGCTGCGACGCGCCTGGCCAGTTCCAGTGCTTCCTCCCGGCTCCTGCCATCGTCCGGCCATCTGCTCAGGGCATTGAGCAGATTTGCGATATCCTGTGCGTTCAGCCTCCCGGCCAGGCCGCGCAACCGGACCTGCCCG
>NZ_SELS01000286.1 GCF_004197395.1 Paraburkholderia sp. UYCP14C
GACGAATGCTGCCTGCGGCAGCTACGCGTCCGGTCGTGTCTGGCCCGGCCGGGCAATTCTGTTCCACCACGCCGGATCGGCATAGTACGAGGCGAGTGTCTCGATGTCGACGGTAGCGCCACCAGGCGTGAACTCGAATGCCCCGAACAGGTTGATGTGCTGCCATGCGACGGGCGACATACCAGCGATCAGCGCCATTGCGGCATCGTCGCCCGTGGCGCGCTTCTGCTCGTACACCCGCGAAAGCAAGGCCGTGTTGTAGTGAATGATCGCATTGGCGATCAGCCGCGAGCATTCATTCCAGATCTGCTGTTCGGCCTCCGTCTGCACGCGAAACCTGCCGGCGTTGACAAAGGCAATCGCACGGCGCAGACGATGATAGGCCTCGCCGCGGTTCAGGGCTTTCTGCACGCTCTGGCGCAAGCCGACATCGTCGATGAATTCGAGAATGTAGAGCGTGCGGCACAGATTGTCGAGCTCCCACAGCGCCTTCTTCGTCTGGTTCTGGCGGGCATAGTTGCTGAGCTTGCGCACGATGGTCGCCTGCGTCACATCTTTCTGCGCCAGCGAAGCCATGATGCGCTGGATGTTGGTCCACTCACGGATAATCAGTTCGTCGTCGGACCTGCGCGACGGCCGGATCAGCCAGTCTTCATTGTAATGACCCGGCGGGTGGCGGGCGACCAGACGATCGATTTTTTTATGCCGATCGCGATAGCGCGGCGCGAACTGGTAGCCGAACGTGGCTTTGTTCAGCAGGGTCACTTGCACGGCGGCTGAGGGTCGGGTAGAAAGAGTCCAGTGATCAATCCGACTGGCGAGCTTTCATGCCTTACAAGTCAAGACTGAAGAGTGGCGAACCGCGCAAACGAGCCAAGCCGGGCTACCGGGTGACGAATGCGCGTGACTACAACGCG
>NZ_SELS01000029.1 GCF_004197395.1 Paraburkholderia sp. UYCP14C
TCTTCAACATCAACTACTCCAGTTTGGATCACACGTTTTACCCCAACTCTGTGTCCAGAAAAACCGGAGCCGCCGCAAAATGCCCAGCGCGGTAGCAAGCGCAATCGTCCTCCCATCGCTAGACGAGTTCCACGCCCTCTACCCGAACCTCGATCTCGCGATCGGCGTCAGCAACCGCACCGTCGATATGGTTTCCGAAGCAATCGACTGCAGCATCCAGCTCGGTGAATTGCCCGACTCCAATCTCGTCGCGCGGACAATCGGCACGCTCGATCAGGTCACCTGCGCGAGCCCAGCCTATCTGGCCCGCCACGGCACGCCGACCGATCTCGACGAGCTGCGCGCGCACGTCGCGGTCAACTGCGTGTCGCCGCATAGCGGCCGCGAGTGCGACTTCGATTTCGAAGTGGACGGCGAAGCGCGCAAGGTCAAGCTCAACGGCTTCGTGCAAGTCAGCGACGAACAGGCGTATCTGACCTGCGGACTGCAAGGCCTCGGCATGATCCAGCCCGCTCGCATCGCCGCGCAGCCTTACCTCGATTCGGGCTTGCTGCAAGAAGTCCTGCCGCAGTGGAAACCGGTGCCGATGCCGGTCTCGGTCGCCTATGTGAAGAATCGCCGCGTGTCGCCGCGCGTGCGCGCGTTCGTCGATTGGCTCGCGGAGCTGTTCGAGAAGGCCGGGCACGTCGAGCAGGATCTGTCGCGCGTGCGTCAGTTGCTGCGTGGCCTGCATCCCGCGTAAAGCGGATGCGGGCGCGCGGCGCTCGCGCGTTGATCAGTCCACCGGCCGCACCGGCACCGGCCGCGTCAACAGATCGACATAGAAATTGAAAAACGCCTGATTATCGAATCGTTTGACGACCGTCATCTTCTGCAAACCCGGCGGCGGCGAACTCGTGTAGCCCGTTGCCTTGCCCTCGTTGGCGCCGAAGCCCGTATCCACATCCACCCACTCCTCGACCGTCTGCGTCGCGAACGACGGATGCATCAGATACGCGAGCGTCAGCGTGTCCCAGAGGTTCGTCGTGTAGTTCGGATTGGTCTCGAAGCCGTTCTTGCCGTCGTAGCCGTAGCCGTTCAGCGTTTTGAACAGTTGCGTGATGATGGTCTGCTTCGCCGGATCGTGTGCGATGCGATCGTATAGCGCCTTGTCCATTTTCACGGTATCCGTCACGTCGAGCGGAATCACCGTCTGTTTGATCGGCAGACGCAGCACCGCATTCGCCGCTTCGGGATCGAACCACCAGTTGAATTCGGCGGTGCGCGTGGTATTGCCGGGCACGTCGATCGCGCCGCCCATGTAAATGATCTGCTTGATCAGCGGCACGATCTCGGGATGTTCGCGCGTGGCCAGCGCGATGTTGGTCAGCGGGCCGATCGCGAGGATCGTCACCTCGTTCGGATAACGCTTGACCGATTCGACGATGAAGTCGACCGCGCTCTGGCTCCGCACCTTCGTGTGCGTCGCAAAGCCGTCCGGCGGCGCGACGAGGTCGCTAGCCGATTTCGGCTCGGGCTTGCTCCATGCGCCAATGTAGCCGTCGCCGCCGGGGTATTCCTTCAGTTCCCGCTGGATCGTTTTGAAGTCGTGCGACAGCGCGTAGTTGGCGCCCGCGTAGACGCCGATCTGCTGTTCGACGCCGAGTCGCTCGACCGATTTCAGCGCATCGGCAACGCCCTGCTCCAGCCATTGATTGCCCGACACCACGGTAATGCCGAGCACCTTCAGCGAACCCTGCGCCTGCAATTGCGCGGCCATCACGCCGAGTTGGCCGTCGTCGCTGAGCGTGTTGTAGTCGCTGTCGATGATCACCTTCGGCGGATCGTTCCGAGCATCGGGACCGTTGCTGGCGCAAGCCGTGAGGTTGAGTGTGATTGCCACGCTTGCCGCCCAGATCAATGCCACGAGAATTCGCCTCATCGATGCCTCTTTCGGAATGCCGCCGGGTCACGCGGACAAGGAAACCATCACACGCGCAAACGACAGCGCAAGCAAAAGCGGCTCGTAACGCTACTGCAACGTCACGAGCCGCCTCGAATGGCGCGCTGTCAAACGCCAGTTACTGCGATTCTTCCGCCCACACGGCGTTCTCCCGCGTCATCAGCGCGGTCGATGCCGCCGGTCCGAACGTGCCGGCCGAATACGAGCGCGGCCGCTCGCCCGACTTCGCCCAGCCGTCGAGAATCGGCTCGGCCCACGCCCATGCCGCTTCCAATTCGTCGCGGCGCATGAAGTGGGTCAGACGTCCGCGAATCACGTCGATCAGTAGCCGCTCATAGGCTTCCGCGCGACGCTCGGTGAACGCCTGCTGCAGGTCGAGGTTCAGGCTCACCGGCAGCATGTGCATGCCGCTGCCCGGCTCTTTCGCGAGCACCTGCAACTGGATCGACTCTTCGGGCTGCAGCTGGATCACCAGACGATTGCCGTAGGTGCGCCCACCGCTCGGGATGATCGAGAACGGCAGATCGGAGAATTCGATCACGATCTCCGACAGCTTCTTTTGCATCCGCTTGCCGGTGCGCAGGAAGAACGGCACGTTGGCCCAGCGCCAGTTGTTGATCCGCGCGCGCAATGCGACGAAGGTTTCGGCACGGCTGCCGGCCGGCACGTTGTCTTCCTCGAGGTAGCCCTTGACCGCCTCGCCGTCGACCGCGCCCGCCGTGTACTGGCCGCGCACCGTGTCGCGCGCGATGTCCTCGGGCGTCATCGGCCGCAGCGAGCGCAGCACCTTCAGCTTTTCGTCGCGCACCGCGTCGGGATCGAGCGACACCGGCGGCTCCATCGCGACGATGCACAGCAGTTGCAGCAGGTGGTTCTGCACCATGTCGCGCAACGCGCCGGTCTTGTCGTAGAACCCCGCGCGGCTGCCCACCCCGACCGTTTCGGCTACCGTGATCTGCACGCTCTTGATGTACGGCGCCTGCCACAGCGGCCCGAAAATCGGGTTGCCGAAGCGCAGCACCATCAGGTTCTGCACGGTTTCCTTGCCGAGGTAGTGGTCGATCCGGTAGATCTGCGCTTCCTGGAAATGCTTGCCGACCGCGTTGTTGATCTCCTGCGCGGACGCGAGATCGTGGCCGAGCGGCTTTTCGAGCACGACGCGCGAGTTGGCGTCGATCAGCCCTGCCGACGACAGGTTGTCGCAGATATGGGTGAACAGATCCGGCGAGGTCGCCAGATAGAACACGCGGTGCACACCGTCGCGCGACGCTTCTTTCAGGCGCAGATAGTCCTCGGACGCATCGACGTCCATCCGCACGTATTCGAAAATCGCGAGGAATTTGTCCCACGCGGACGCGTCGAACGCCTTCTTGTCGATGAAGGGCTTCGCCTTCTGCTCCATGAATTCGGCGATGTATTCATCGCGCGACCAGGGCTTGCGGCCGATCGTCAGAATGCGGGTTTCCGGCGGCAGGTTGCAGTGCAGATGCGCCATATACAGCGCGGGCAGCAGCTTGCGGAACGACAGGTCGCCGGTGCCGCCGAAGATGATCATGTCGAGCGGCAGGTCGGGTGTAGCAGGAGCTTGTTGGGTCGTCATGGCACGGTCGCAGCGTCTAGGGGGAAGGCGTCGATCAGGAATCGGCGGCGGGCGGACGGCTACGGCTCACGTCCGCTATGGCGCTTTTTCCGGCAAACATCTATGGTGCAACGTTTTGAGATAGTTTGCACGGCAACATCTGCCGCAGGTTAGCGCAAGTTTCCAGGCTTGCGCGCCAGACGGCTGTTTTTTCGGGACATTTTGGTTTTTGTGGCGCTTGAGCCGCTGACGATCAGCCGCGCGCCAGCGCGTCGCGCGCGACCCGGCACGCGGCCAGATCCCACGCCGCGCAACCGACGCTCTTGAACACCACCGGCCCCGCCGGCACGGGCTGCGTCTGATCGAGCACCGCCGCGATCCCGCCAACCCGCGCCCAGTCGACGCCCGCCTGGATGAAATCGCCGGCTTCGTGCTTCGCGCCCGCCGAGTCATCGACGAACAGCGCGCTGCCGGCGATCGTCGTCGCGCCGATCTCGACCATCTGCGGCGTGAAAGCGCCGACGCCGATCACGAGCCGCCCGGCGTGCGCCGTCTCGTCGTAGACCGGCTGTTTGCTGGTGGTCAACGTGATCACGACGTCGACCGAAGCGGGAATCGCCGCGTCCGCTTCCGCGAGCGGCAGCAGCTCTCGCACCTTGCCGTGCTGCGCCACGCAGAACGCCTCGGCGCGCGCGGGTGCACTGCCCTTGACCCATACGCGCGCGTCGGGAAACAGTTCGCCGATCGCTTCCAGATGATTGAGCGCCTGCGTGCCGGTGCCGATCAGCAGGAATTCGCGCGGCGTGTGCGCGGTGAACGTCGCGATGCCGAGCATCGACATCGCCGCGGTCCGGCGGCCCGTCACGGTCGGACCGTCGAGCACGAACAGCGTCTCGCCGGTGTCGGCATCGAAGGCCATGACCTGACCGTGGATCGTCGGCAGATCGCGCGCGCGGTTGCTCGCGCACACGTTGACGAGCTTGTGGATCGCGAGATCGGGGGCGGTGGCGGGCATCGACAGCATGATGCCGCCGGCGTTCAGCGGCACCACGAGCCGCTCGGGGCTCACGATGCGTTGTTGCGCATAGTCGATGCTTGCGCGCCTCAACGCGTCGACAAGCGCTGCGTATGGCATCAGCCGCGCGGTGGCGGCGGCGTCGAAAATCTGCGTGCTCGGGCGAGTCATGGGCGGGACGGTCCATTGCTGGATGGAGTGGGCATGGCGTCACCGTAACCGAGCGCAAAGAAAATGACCAGTCGAGTGGCGGTCTATTGCCCGCCGTTCTGGTCGCGGTTTTTGTCGCCGTTCTTGCCGTTGCTGTTGTTGCCGTTGCCGTTGCCGTTGCCGTTGCCGTTGCCGTTGTCGTTGCCGTTGCCGTTGCCGAACATCGCCCGACACGCCGGGCTCAATTCGTCGAGGTGCCGCTTCATGCAGGCGATGATCTTCTCCCGGTTCGGAATCGCCGCGGCACAGAAATGGAACGCATCGTGGCGGCACGCATGGGCCTGTTCGTCGCGGGTCGCGGCATTCGCAGCAGCAGCCATGTCGAGCACGACGAGGCTGGCAGCAATCAGGCGAAAGGCTCGATGCATGGGAGGCCCGATAGGTCGAACGTCGAGAAAACAGCCTTAGCACGAAGCAGACCCGGCTTTCAGCGCGCGATCTGCGAACCTTGCCCATCGAATCGCAAACTCCGCGCAATGCTCAGCTCGCCTGCTAGCGCGTGCCGCGGCCGAGCGTCATCCCCCGCCCCGCAAAGAAACGCGACATCGTCGCGAACGGCAGGTACACGTCGGCCTGATGCGGCGCGACCCCCGACGGGTTGTGAAACCATACGCCGTCGCGATCGCGGCCGTGCAGCAGGATCAGATGACCGCCCCGCTGCTGGTTCGGCCGCTCCGGATAGCGGATCTCGGGGCTCACCGACACGATCGCGAGCGTGTCGGCGTCGAGCCGCGCCGCGATCTCCTCGAGCGACGCCTGCGGCAGCACGTCGATATCCAGGCCGAACTCGGGGCCCGCCCAGTCGGCGAACGGCCGGTAGATCAGACCATCGACGCCGCCATCGTCGCGCAGCCGGTACACGCCGTGCCGCAGCGCCTCTTCGAGCAAGGCGGCGCGCGGCGCGTGATCGATGCCCCAGTAGTCGAGCGCCGATTCGAGGCACGTCAGCCCGCACAGGCGTTGCGCCCAGAAACGATAGCGCTCGGGGTCGGCGAAACCGCTGCGCTGCCAGTGCGGGTCTTCGCACGGGTCGCACTGCTGTTCAACGATGTCGCGCACCCACTCGGGGCTGCCCCATTGCGTGTAGTACGGGACGGCGGCGTGGCGGAGAACGGGTTCGGTCATCAGCGGCATCGGTCGGGTCGGGTTGGTTTGTATCGGTCTGGGTTCAGCAGGGTTACAGCATGCTGCGCGGCCGCTTCATCGTGCCGTCGAAGAAACGCTGCAAACGGAACGCCGACAGATCGAGCGACGCCTCGCCGCCATCGTTGAGTTCAGCCAGCAGCTTACCGACGATCGGCCCCATCGCGAAACCATGACCGCAGAAGCCGGTCGCGATCGTCAGGCCCGGCACCTGCGGCGGCGCATCGATCACCGGAATGCCGTCGGGCAACACGTCGATCAGCCCGGCCCACGCCTCGACCACCTGGGCGTCGCGCAACGCCGGAAACAGCGCGCGCAGCTTGTTCAGCGCGCGCGGCGCGTGGCTCGCGTTCGGCTGCGGATGCGGGTCGCGCGGATAAAGCACGCGTTCGGCGTCCGGCACGCCGCCCGGCAGACGCTCGCGCAGATCGCGCAGACAGGCGCCGTTCAGATGGAAGCTGAATTTTTCGCGTTGCGTCCACAGTTCGGGCAAAAACCATTTGAGCGCGCGGAAATGGCCGAGCGTCATGTCGACGTCGACCTGCATGTCGTCGGCGAGATTGATTGCGCCGTTCGCGCGCTGCCGGATGCCGAGGCCGTGGCCCCAGAACGTCGACGCCGTGATCGGCGGTAGCGGATTGGTGCGCATGCAGGTACCGCGCACGGCCTGCTGCGGCAGTTCGAGACCGAGCGTCCCGAGCAGCCGCCAACTGCTCGCGCCGGCCGCGCAGATGAACCGCGACGTGCGAATCGTGCCGCGCTCGGTGACCACACCAGCGATCGCGCCGCCCGCGCGTTCGACGGCGACCACGCCGCAGCCCTCGAAAAACCGCGCGCCGGCTTCGCTCGCGCGTGCCGCGAAGGCCGCAGCGACACGGCGGGGCTCGGCCTGACCATCGCTCGGCGTGTACAGACCGCCGAGCGCGGGGCCCTGCATGCCGGTCACGACGGCATCGATCTGCCGGCGGTCGAGCGTGCGGGTGTCGAGGCCATACTGACGCGCGACCTCGATCCACTGCTGGAACGACGTCCAGTCTTCGTCGCCGCTGGCGACATACAGGCAGCCGCCCTGGCGCCATTCGAGATCGAAATTCAGCTCACGCTCGAGTTCTGTCCACAGTGGAATGCTCGCCATCATCAGCGGCACCTCGGCAGCCTCGCGGCCCTGCTGACGCACGAAGCCCCATGCGCGCGACGACTGCTGCCCGGCGATCCGCGACTTGTCGAGCACCACCACCGACAGGCCGCGCCGCGCCAGGTAATAAGCGGCCGCGCAGCCCATGATGCCGGCACCGGCGATCACGACGTCGGCGTGGGTGGGAAACGGTTGGTCGGCGGCTGTGAAGGTCGAGTGCAGCGGGTAAGTCGTGGTCATGGGTTGGGCGGGTTGGAAACGTGGGCGTCATCTTCGCAGCGGGCGCCCTTGTCCGCAATGCCGCGCGAGCTCGGCACCATTGCTGCCCGCAGCCTGGACGACGCGGCCGCCTTCCGCAAAAAACCCGATTATGCGTCAAACGAATATTCGTCGATTATCCGTCACGCGAATATTTGACAAATATTCGTATAACGCATAAATTGCATTTATTCGTCTCGCAGATAATCCGCCATGCTCCACCAAATTGCCACGCCGGACCAGCTCGCGCAGTTGCTGGCGGCCAGCCGCCGCCAGGCCGGCCTCACCCAGACCGAGGCAGCCGCGCGCGTCGGCGTGAGCCAAAGCCGCATTTCCGCGCTCGAAACCGATGCGAGCGGGCTCACGCTCGCCCAGCTGCTCGCGCTGTGCGGCGCCTACGAGCTGCAACTGCAGTTGCGTGACAAAAATCAGCCGAGCCCCGCGCCGGCGCCGAACGTCGAGTGGTGAGATGGCCCGGCAAACCGCTTCGAAGGCATTGTCGGTATGGGCCAACGGCGAGCGCGTCGGGCTCTGGCGGCTGCCCGCGCGCGGCCCGATGGAGTTCGCCTACGACGCCGCCTGGGTCACGTCGTCCGCGGGTCGCCCGCTGTCGCTGTCGCTGCCGTTCACGCCCGGCAACATGACGCACAAAGGGCCGCGGGTGCTCAACTACTTCGATAACCTGCTGCCCGACAGCGACGTGATCCGCAAACGCATCGCGCAGCGCTACCGGACCGAAACGCTCGACGCGTTCGACCTGCTGCAGGCGATCGGCCGCGACTGCGTCGGCGCGGTCCAGTTGCTCGCCGAAAACGACGCGCCGGCCGGGGTCCAGCGCATCGAGGGCACACCGCTCTCGGACGACGACATCGAGGCGCTGCTCGCGCAAACGGTCGGCAAACCGACGCTCGGCTCGCCCGACGAAGCCGACGACTTCCGCATCTCGCTCGCCGGCGCGCAGGAGAAAACCGCGCTGCTGCGGCACGACGGTCAATGGCAGCGCCCGCACGGCGCGACGCCGACCACGCATATCTTCAAGTTGCCGCTCGGGCTGGTCGGCAACCGGCTCGCCGATCTGAGCACGTCGGTCGAAAACGAGTGGCTGTGTCTGCGGATACTGCGCGCGTTCGGCCTGCCGGTCGCGAATGCCGAGATGCTCCGGTTCGGCAAGCAGCGCGTGCTCGCCGTCGAACGCTTCGACCGGCAGATGCATTCGAGCGGCACCTGGCTATTGCGTTTGCCGCAGGAAGATTTCTGCCAGGTGTACGGCGTGCCGTCGCATCTCAAGTACGAAAACGAAGGCGGCCCGGGCGTGCTGGACCTCGCGCGGATTCTGCAGCAATCGGTCGACGCGCGGCAGGACCTCGAGACCCTGCTCGCGAGCCAGATCCTGTTCTGGATGCTGGCCGCGCCGGACGGCCACGCGAAGAACTTCAGCATCCGCCTGCTCGCGGGTGGCCAGTATCGTCTGACGCCGCTCTACGACGTGATGTCGATCTGGCCGGTCGAAGGCAACGGCCCGAACCAGTGGTCGTGGTACAAGGCTCGGCTTGCGATGGGTCTGTGGTCGCGCAGCAAGCACGATGCGTTTCGCGACGTGCAGCGGCGTCACTTCAACGCGATGGCGTTGAAGTGCTCGTACGGCGCCGACGCCGAGCCGCTGATCCAGCGGCTGATCGAGCAAACGCCCGGCGTGATCGAACGGGTGTCGGCGGAGTTGCCCGAGCGCTTTCCGGGCAAGGTCGCCGAGCGGATTTTCAAAGGACTTCAAAACTCGGCGGCCCGGCTCGACGCGATGCCGGCAAGCTGAACGCCGACCGCACGTGCCGGCGCAAACCCGACACTTCCGGACAGGCTTCTTATTGCGCGGATCGCCTACATTTCCCCGAGGCGCGAACCTGGCTGGTTTTTTGCGGCAAGCAGCCGGATCCACCGTCTTGCTGACGACTCATTCGTGGATTCCCTACGGTTTCGTCATCGTTTCACCGGTAGAATGCTTTTTGATGCTCAATGCATCGAAAGTCACCGGCGCGGCCGTTGCGTCGCTAGCATCAGCAGCCTCGGCGGACTGTCTGACAAAAACATAAACTCTAATTTTGTTACGGTACATTTGCTGTCCCCGCGTGGCCGATTCATGCGCATTGCATGCGCGGGGGTAGGCTTGCGCCTGTCGACCGCGCTCAACCTGTACCTTTTAACCCGGCGGATTTTCACGCAGCATGGCCAACGAAACACACTCACCCGACTCCATCGCGGTTGCCGAGCGCGTGCGCGAGTTGATGAGCCGGCATGGAATCGGCAAGCGCCAGCAGACCACTGAGCTATGCCGCATCCTCGATCTGAGTTTTTCTCAGGGGCACCGCAAACTACGCGGTAATAGTCCGTGGACGCTGTCGCAGATCAAGAAAGTCGCGGAAGTATTCGACGAACCCGCGGCGCAGCTGTTCGGCGCGCAGTCGCTCGACCCGGGCGTCGTCGGTGCGATCGCCCAGGAGGCGGTGTTCTGCATCGGCGCGACCGAAATCGCCTGCACCGCGTGGGTCGGCGCCGCGCTCGAGCCGGGTAGCCGACCAGAGTTCGTCGCCTACTCGCGGCTCGGTCAATGGCGCGTCGCGCGACACGATGGCACGCTGTATCAGAGCGCGTACGAAGTCCACAAGATCGAGATCTATCCGCGCCGCGCCGAAGCCGACAAGCCTACCATCGCGGTCGTCGACGACGATTGCGCGAGCGCGGACAACCTGCGCGACTATCTGGAGCGCAGCGGCTTCACGGCGGTCGCGATCTATGGGCTCGCGGCCTTCGGCGAGCAGTTGCAGACCCAGGTGTTCGATGGCGTGATCATCGACTGGCTGTTCGGCTCGCAAACCTCGGCGGCCGCGATTCGCGCGGTGCGCGCATCGGAGAACCCGGACGCGCCGATCTTCGTGCTGACCGGCGAACTGCTGACCGGCAAGGCCAGCGAATCGGAAATCAGCGAGGTGATCCGCGATTACGACGTCGCCTGCTACGAGAAGCCCGCGCGCATGGCGATCCTCGTCGCCGATCTGTCGAAGCGGCTGAATCGGCCCTGAACCGCGCGCCCCGTGCGCGGCAGCGCCGCCCTCACGCCTGATGCCGCGCCGCCAGCGCCCGCTGCAATGCGTGCTTCAGATCCTCGTAATGTACTGGCTTTAACAACGCCTCGAACACCGACGGCGCGCCAGTCCCGCCACCTTCGCCATCCCGCATGACCTCCGGCGCGTACGCGCTGACCACGATCACCGGTACGCCCGCTGACGGTCCGCCGCGCGCCGCGAAGTCTTCCAGAAACGTGTAGCCGTCGCGCTCCGGCATGTGCAGATCGAGCAGCACGACTTCGCAGCGGTGTGTATCGAGCCACGCGAGCGCGTCGTTGGCATTGCCGAGCGCGAGCGAGTCGTAGCCCATGTGCGCGACCATTTCGCTGAGCGACTCGCGGATCAGCCGGTTGTCGTCGACGATCAGCACGCACGGCCGCGCGTCGCCCGGTCCGGCTGGCTCCTCGACGTCGACCGGCTCGACGGTCGCCACCGGCACGACCGGAATCGTCACCGTGAAGCGGGTGCCTTCGCCCACCGTGCTGGCGACGTCGACCGTGCCACCGAACAGCTTGACGAGCCCCTGCACGATCGTGAGCCCCATGCCGGCGCCTTCGAAGCGGCGCGTGCGCGACGCGTCGAGCTGCGTGAATTCCTCGAAGATCCGCGGGATCTGCGCGGACGGCACGCCCGGCCCCGTATCGCTGACGACGAAAATCAGCAGCGCCGGCTGCTGGCGCAGTTCGACGCGCACCGTGCCGGTCTCGGTGTAGCGGATCGCGTTGGTGACGAGGTTGTTGACGATCTGCCGGATCCGGTGCGGGTCCGACTCGACCAGCCCGCTCCCGCCGCTCGCCTCGCTTTCGAGCTTGAGCCCGCGCGACTTGGCGGACATCGTGTGTTCATCGACGATCGACGCCAGCAGCTCGCGCGGCTCGAAATGCTGGTGCCGCAGTTCGAGCTTGCCGGCGCCAAGGCGGGCGTAGTCGGTCAGGTCCTTCATCTGCGCTTCGAGATGGCGTGCCGCGGTTTCGAGCCGCTGGATCACCTTGCGGTCGGCCTCCGTGTGGTAGTTGAAGCCGAGCAGTTCCACCGACGACACGATCGCATGCAACGGTGTGCGCAGCTCATGGCTGATCATGCCGAGAAACGCATCCTTCGCGAGGCTCGCCTCGCGCGCCGCGCGGCTCGCCTGATGCTCGGCTTCCAGCGCCGCGCGCTGCTGGCGCATGAGCCGCGTGCGGCGCCGGCCGTTGAGCACCAGCAGCAGCGTCGCCGCCGCCGACAGCAACAGCAGCACCAGACCGCCCGCGAACAGGATGCGGCGCTTGTCGATGAAATCGCGGTTCATCGCCTCGCGGTCGGCGACGTCGGCGAAACGGCGCGACAGCGCGAGATCGTTGACCTCGCTCCAGTGCTGGCGCAGCTGCGCATCGATGTGCCCGGCACGGGCGCGGTCGCGCGGCAATACGTCGATCTCGGGCTGGATCTCGTCGAGCACGTTCTCGAGCGTCTTGATTTCGTCGAGCTGCCGTTGCAACAGAGCGAGCTGCGCGGAGAGCCGCTGGGTCGAGCCGGCCATCACACGCAGCTTCGATTGCAGCAGCTGGAAGCGCAGCAGCAGCCGCTGAAAGTCGTCGTCGCTACCGGATTGATACAGCAGCAGCTGGTTCTCGAAGCGCGCGTACGCGATCTGCAGTTGCGCGGCGTCCCAGTAGAAACCGTCGTAGGTGCCGGTCAACTGCTCGGTCGCGCGCGGGTTCAACAGGTTTGCATAGAGCAGATAGCCGATCGCGCCGGCGGGCGCCGCGAGCGCCGTCAGCCAGATCAGCACATACAACACGCGCCGCCACGGACGGCGCGCTATTTGACGATGAGGGCCTTGATCTGCCATACGAATTTCGAGTCGCCGAGCGCGCCGGTCAGTTCATCGGGGAAAGCGTCGCGCGGGTAGATCAGAAACAGCGGCCCGAAGTCGCTGAGTTTCAGGCGCTGGCCGTTCATGCTGTACGCGACGATCACGCCGTAGCGGTCGCAGTCCGACACCGGCACGGTGTAGGTGTAGTCGTCGAACGTGTGGAGCTCCACTTCGGTGCCGTGCGCGCCGACGGCCTTCAGGATGTCGGCGAGCCTGGGGCCGGCGAAGGTCGAGCGCGGCGTCCAGGTGGTCGAGGTCGTGATCGTATGCACGGGCAGCGCGAGCAGTTGGGCCTCGCTGAAATGATAGGTGCGATGCGCGGCGTCGTTGGTGTTGGCGATCTTGCCCTGCACGTCGAGCGACAGCGCCGGCGACTGTGGCGCGCCCGGCTGCGCCTGCGCGCAACAGACCGCCAGCCCGACGATCAGCCCGCTCAGCGCCGTCAGCCAGCGCATCCGCCAGCGCACACCAGTTCCACCGGCCGCATTGCGCGGCGTTGCAATCAGGTTGGCCATTTGCTTTTTTTATCCGTTTTCGTTGATCCGCCAGACCGCGATCAGCGCCACGGCCGGACGATCTCGTGCCACGCGAAGTATTCCGCCTTGCCGTGCCGTCAAACGCGTGCCACCCCGACACGCGACCTTTGACCCGCATGCATAATATCGCCAAAATGCGCTGACTCAAAAACGGGGGACCCGCGCTGTCGCGCCAGTGCGTCAGCCCGCACCGCGCGCAGCTCCCCGCGGACCATCGCCTTCCCTTGCGCCACGCGGCGCCTCGATAGTCATGAACAAGCCGGTCCTGCCTCTGACGTACGAACAGCTCGATCACTGGATCGAATCGCTGCAACCCGCGTTGCTCGCCGAGCGTTTCACGATGGCGCTCGGCATTCTGCGCGGCGGCGCGCCGCTCGCGCTGATGGTGTCGCACACGGTCGGCGCGCCGGTCGCGTTTCTGCGCTACGACCGCCAGACGCGCGCGGTCGCATGGGATTCGACACTGCCGATCCCGCCCGCGGGCTCGAAAGTGCTGCTGTGCGAGGACATCGCCGGACGCGGATTTACGCTCGTCGATTGCATCGGGTTTCTGCAGGCCCACGGGCTCGAAGTCAAAACGCTGACCGCCGCGGTCGATGAGCTGAGCCGCGCACAGCCCGACTACGCGATCGATGCGCGCGGCTACTTCGCCCTCTTCCCGTGGGAGCGCCAGGCGTACACCGAGCGCTATCGCGACGACTGGGCGCGCGTCGAAGCCGGCGCCGCGCCCGCGATGGCCGACGACCACGAATACGCGGCGTATGCGATCGACCTCGACGGCATCCTGCTGCCTGACGTACCGCTCGCGCGCTATGACGAGGACCTCGCCGCCGCGCTCGCCGAACGCGACGCGCTGCCGCCGTTCGAGGTGCTGCCCGGCATCGACCTGCGGCACGTGCGCACGATCATCACGGGCCGCCCGGAGGTGGATCGCGCGCGCACCGAAGCGTGGCTCGCGCGACACGGCTTCGCTCACATGGAACTGGTGATGCGCGCGCCCGGTTTGCACGACGACAGCCCCGCCGGCGCGGCTGCGCACAAGGCGAGCGCGGCGCTGCGCGCGGGTGTCACGCACTTCGTCGAAAGCGATCCGGTGCAGGCGCTGCTGATCGCGCAGCAGGCGCCGTTGCTGCGTGTGATCTGGTGGGATGCGCTGACGCGCACGGGAATGCTGGTGAGCGCCAGGGCGTGGAGCTGAGCACAACGTTCCGCGTGCGCAGCAGCGCAACGCAACACAGCGCCCGAACGCCGCCGCTACTTGTCCTTCGCCTCGCGCAACTGCAAATGCCGCGCGGCCCGCTGCGACGCGACGACGATCAGCTTCATCGTCGCGCGCGTCGCGCCGACGAACAGCTTGCGCGCGACGCGCTCGTCGAACGCGTCGAAGTCGATCTCGGTGAAGATCACGCACGGCGCCGCCTGCCCCTTGAAGCGGTAGATCGACTCGAACAGCACGTCGCCTTCGCGATACTCCGGGTTGCCGAACAGATCGTATTTGCCGGTGAAACTGCGCAGCCGATGCGGTCCGAGATGGTCGAGCCCGCTCATCGCCGAGCCCTCGCGGCCGCGAAACGACAGCACCACGATGTCCTGCTTGCGAAAGCCGAGCGCGAGCGCGTGGGTGATCGCGCGCTTGGTCGCGTCGATACTGCTTTCGACGGCCTGCGTTTCGTCGTAGACCGACACCGACACCTCGGAACCGTCGAACGGACTGCCCGACGCGAGCGACGCGGCGAGCGGCACCGACGAGCCCATCACGTCGCGCAGATAGTCGAGGATGTCGCGCGGACTGCGGTAATTGGTGGTTTCCTTCAGCGTGGCCCAGCCGGGTAACGACACCGGCTCGCGCATGTACAGATTCTGCAGTGGGTCTTCGAGCCACCACCACGCGCCGCCCGGCCGCAGCAGCCGCTCGAGCGCGGCAATCCACGACTGCTGGAAATCCTGTCCTTCGTCGACGATCAGCACGTCGAACTGCCAGCGCGGGTCGATCGGCGTATCGGCGAATCCGGCCTCCAGTTGATCGAACACCTGCGCGGACTGGAAATCGGGCGCGCGGCCCGCGTCGCGCGCGATCCAGTCGCACAGCTGGTGATAGTTCGCGACCTTCGCCTCCGGCGGCGCGACTCGCGCGATGTGATCGGCGAGCGGCCGGTTGAAGCACACGTACAACGGCCGCTCGCCGCGCGCGACCGCGTCCTTCATCACCTGCACCGCGAGTTGCGTCTTGCCGGAGCCCGCCGTGCCGACCACCCGCAACCGGAACGGCGCGAACTCGAGCCGCCGGGCCCATGTCGCGAGTCCTCCCGAAAGGCGCGTGACGAGCGTGCCCGCCTGGCCGACGAGCGCGCTGGTGTCGGGTGCCAACGCGAGTTCGTCGGCGAGGAAGTGATGGATTTTCGACGCGCACGGAAGCCGCGGTTCGTCGGCCGGCAGCGCTTCGCGAATGATCGCCGCGAGCCGCTCGCGCCGCGTCGCGTCGACGATGCGCGCGGGATTCACGCCGGCGATGGCCGCATCCTTGACGATGTGATCGGGGCAGTACAGCAGTTCCTCGATGAAATACGTGCCGGCGCCGAACGCCGCGGTAAAACGCCGGTGCAGGCTCTCGATCGTATGCGCGAGCGCGATCGCGACGTTGCGCTCGGTCTGCAGATACACCTTGACGAGCCCCTTCGGCGTTTCGCGCAGAAAGCCCGTCTTCTGCTCGACGATCATCACGCGCCCAGCGGGACTCACGATCACGAAGTCGGCCTCGCCGAACACCGAGAAGTTCTGGTTCAGGCGCGTCCAATGCACGCCGTGGTAGACGGTGTAGTCGGCGGGCAGTGCCGTTTCGAGCAGCGCGAGGGTTTCCCGTTCGCGCGCCGCCGCGCCGGTCGCTTCGAGGCTTTTCCAGTCGTCGGGAACAATGCGGGCCATGCGGTGCCTTAGTGGGTTTGGATGCGTGAATCCGTACGCGTCGGCTCAGTGCGCCATTCGTGGTGCGGTCATTGTACGCAACGCAGCAGCGCTCTGGCGCGGCGGCGCGCGGGCTCGCGCGGCATGCGCGGAGAGCGCGAGACCTCGTGCGGCTGCGCGCGCACAGCGCGTTTCGTACGTCGCGCAAAGGCGCGCGCATCGTGTATCGTTACTGGCTGAACGCCGCGCGCGAGGCGCGGCTTGCCAACCGTAAGAGAAAAGGATTTACCGGATGATTACGATCTGGGGACGTGCCAATTCAGTCAACGTCCAGAAAGTTTTGTGGTGCTGCGACGAACTCGTGCTGCCATTCGACCGCATCGACGCGGGCCTGCAATTCGGCCGCAACAACGAACCCGACTATCTCGCGATGAACCCGACCGGCAAGATTCCCACGCTGGTCGACGACGACTTCGTGCTGTGGGAATCCAACTCGATCCTGCGCTATCTGGCGATGCAATACGGCGAATCGAGCCTGCTGTATCCGGCCGAGCCGAAACTGCGCGCGCGCATCGACCGCTGGCTGGACTGGTCGCTGTCGACGCTGCAGCCGTTGGAACGCCCGGTGTTCTGGACGCTCGTGCGCACGCCCGAGGCCCAGCGCGACGCGGCGAAACTCGCCGCCGACGTGAAGGCGGTCACCGTGCTGTGGCGCCTGCTCGACACGCATCTGCAGGGCCGCTTCTTTCTCGAAGGCGACAAATTCACGCTCGCCGATATCGTGATCGGCGCCTACGCGAAGCGCTGGTTCGGCCTCGACGGTGTGCAGCGGCCGCCGCTGCCGAGTCTGGAGCGCTGGTACTCGCGTCTCACGACGCGCTCCGGGTTCAAGAAGTATGTGGATTTTCCATTGACCTGAACATTGCGCGGGTCGGCCCGAACGGGCTCAGGCACTCGCCCGACCCGCAAACGCTTCGACCTTGCTCGCGGGGCCCGATACGATCAGCAGATCCCCCGGCATGACAACCATGTCGGGCCCCGCGTGCCGGAAGTTTTCGCCGGCGCGCTTGACACCCACGACGTTGACACCGAACGCCTCCAGAACGTCGCAATCCGCGAGCGGACGGTTGTGTGTCGGCGCCGGCGCATGAATGGTGGCGACCGCAAACCCTGCTCCGAATTCGATGTAGTCGACGATCCGCCCCGTAATCAGGTGAGCGATCCGTTCGCCCATTTCCGCTTCCGGATGAACCACATGATGAGCGCCGATGCGCTGGGCGATCTGGCCGTGCTCCGTGGTCGCCGCCTTCACCCAGATGTCCTTGATCTCGAGCTCCGTCAGGGCCATCGCCGTCATCAGGCTCGCCGACAGATCGTTTCCGATCCCTACGATCGCATGGGGGAAATCGGCGACACCCAATTGACGCAAGGTATGCACGTTGGTCGCATCGGCCTGGACGGTATGCGTCAACCGGTCCGCCCACAACTGCACCTGCTGCGCGTCCCGGTCGATGCCCATGACCTCATGGCCGAGGCGAACGAGCGACTCCGCCACCGCACAGCCGAAGCGCCCCAAACCGATGACGACGACGCCGTCGCCCTTCGTAAAGCCGAACGAAGTCCTGAACAGGTCAGCCAACAATTGGATGCTCCTCGGGGTAGCTGAATTGCGCACGCCGCTCGATCAGCACCAACGACGTCGCAAAGGTAATGGTTCCGACCCGGCCGACGTACATGAGCGAGATGATCACCAACTGCGCCGGCGCGGGAAGTTGACCTGTGATTCCCGTTGACAGTCCGACCGTACCGAATGCCGAAATCACCTCGAAGATCACCTGATCGGTAGGGAAATCGGTGATGTGCAGAATCACGAGCGTGCCGATCGTGACCACGACGCCACCCAGCGCCACGACGGTGATCGCCTGGCGCTGCGCGGACGCGCTGACACGGCGCCCGAACGCTTCGATATCGCCACGTCCACGAATCTCGGCAAGCACGAGCAGGCCCAGAATGGCGACGGTGCCGATCTTGACGCCCCCTGCCGTTCCCGCGCTGCCGCCGCCAACGAACATCAGGAAGTAATGCAGAGCCCAGCTGTCGTGACTCATTGCACCGATGTCGAGCGAGTTGAAGCCCGCCGTGCGCGCGGATACCGACGCAAAAGCCGCCGAAAGGAGTTTCTCGCCGACCGGCATCGCACCCAGGGTCTTCGGATTGGCCCATTCGAACAGCAGCACTGCAAGAAAACCGCCGAGCAACAGCGCGCCCGTGACCACTAAAGTGAGCCTCGTGTGCAATGAAAGCTGACGGGCACCCCGAAGTTTTTCCCGCAGATCGTAGAGAACCGGGAACCCGATTCCCCCGACGACGATCGCGACCATCACCGGCACCAGCATCGACGCGTCGGCGGCATAGCGCATCAGACTATCCGGGTGAATCGAAAAGCCCGCGTTGTTGAACGCGGAGACCGCATGAAACCAGCCGCTCCACGCGGCCTCGCCCCATTGCAGCTTGTATCCGAAATGAAGCCTGATCGAAAGCCAGAGTGCAATGCCCAGTTCGGTGAAGAGCGTCACGACGAACACCAGGCGCGCCACGCTGCGGATGTCCCCCAGACGCAGGGTGTGCGTTTCCACCTGGGTGATCAGTCTCGCTCGCAGCGGTAAGGACCGGTTGACCATGAGTCCCAGCAACGTGGCGGCGGTCATCATGCCGAAGCCGCCAATCTGAAACAGCCCGAGGATGACCCACTGCCCGAAGCTCGACCAGTAGCTGCCGGTGTCGACCACGACGAGCCCAGTCACGCAGACCGCGGAGGTCGCCGTAAAGAAAGCGGTCAGCCACGGCGCCGCCTCACCTTTGGCCTGCGACAAGGGCGACCTCAAAAGAAGCGTGCCCGCGGCGATCGCAATCAAGAATGCCAAGGCTACCGCCCGCGATGGGTGAAGCAGTTGTCTCATCGATACCCCGTCGACACACATTTCAGAGGCTGATGGACAAAGAATAGGCACTATTTGCCAGTCGGGACCCTATTTGTCATTTGTTTTCAGTTGCGCGCCAAGTCCGCCGGCGGCCTTCGGGATGACGGAAATTCCAATTCTGCCGACGCTCTGACCGACGCGGCATCGCCTTCCCCGAGCCTCTATAATCGACGCATGAAAACCGCCAAGCCCGCCGCGACCGGCCATCCGGTCACTCCCGCGCCTGCCGTCGCCGCCGCCGATGCACATGATCATCATGCGCATCACGACGCGCATCAGCAGTCGCAGGAAGCGGCTCTCGTACTCGCCGACGAATATTGCCGCGAACGCGGCGAAAAACTCACGCCGATCCGGCGCAAGGTGCTCGAGCTGCTGCTGAACTCGGGACGCGCGACCAAGGCCTATTCGCTGCTCGACGAAATGCGCCAGATCCACCCGGGCTCGGCGCCGCCAACCGTCTATCGCGCGTTGGATTTTTTGCTGTCGGCGGGGCTCGTGCATCGGATCGAGTCGATCAATGCGTTCACCGTCTGCCATGATCTGACGCAATGCCAGCACGGCATTCTCGTCGTATGCCAGCAATGCGGCAGCGTCACCGAGTTGCATCAACCGAAGCTGCGTCAGGCCCTCGTCGCGCAGATCGAGGACGCGGGCTATCGGCTCGCGAGCGACGAAATCGAACTGAAGGGTCTCTGTGCGGCCTGTCAGGCGGCCAATGCGGCCACAGCGGCCGGCGCCGACGCCGGCGC
This sequence comes from Paraburkholderia sp. UYCP14C, assembly GCF_004197395.1. Classification (GTDB taxonomy): domain Bacteria; phylum Pseudomonadota; class Gammaproteobacteria; order Burkholderiales; family Burkholderiaceae; genus Paraburkholderia. The sequence continues at coordinate 19,427 of NZ_SELS01000029.1, forward strand.
TCCGGTCGCTGCGGCGAAATAACGGCCCGCCACGCATCGGGTGCGCGGCGCCGTATGACGCGCTGCGAAGCGTCGATGGCCGTGCGCTGCTCCGAGAAACGACGTCTCCCCGCCGCGCGCCGGCCTGCTCTGTCTACCCGCTCCCACGAGAGGCGCAGAAGCGTCGATCAACCCGCCGCGCGGGCGTCGATCGCGTCGTGCAGCAATGTCACGAGCGCTTCGGGTAACGCGGGTTTGGTCATGAAATGCTGGAAGCCTTCGCCGATGCTGCGCAGGCGGTATGCGTCGTCGGTATGGCCGGTGAGCGCCACTGCCACAGCGGGCGAATGCCCGCCGCAAATCTCGTGGTCGCGCAGCCGCTGGATCAGATAGAAGCCATCCATGGCCGGCAAATCGAGGTCGCAGACGACCGCATCGGGAAGCAACCGCATCGCCGCCACGACGCCCTCTTCCGCATCGGCGACCGCGCACACCTTCGCGCCTTCCGCCTCGAGTAGCAAGGTCAACGATTCCCGGCTGTCCGGGTCGTCCTCCACCAGCACGATCGTGGCCTGATCGAGCCTCATTGCTGCATTCATCGTATGTTGTTGCTCTGGAAAACCGGTTAGGCCATCGGATGGGGCCAATGTTTCACTTTGCTGATTGCCGCCGAATTGCGCGGCCAGGGTGTTACTGTCCATGATTCCGACTCGATTTCGCACGCCGAGTTGCAGACAGGTCCGCGATTGTAAAGCATCGTTCAGCACCTTCCCGAGTACAACGCGTGCGCACGGTAACGCGCCAAAATTGCACGTCGATGAAAAAACGGCGCTCGACGCATGCCGCGATTTAGCTGCAAAGTGTCCGCAGTTTTTCCGCGGCCCGCCGATTGCCGGCACCCGATGTTCCGGCGCGGTTCGTACGAACCCCGCTCGTACGGCCTTCTCCGCCCGGTATCGATTCTGTCCTTCATATTTCTTCGCGCGACGCGGCGCTGTCGTTCGTTTTGCGTCGCTCGCATCCGATGACACTTCAAGCATGTCGCGTGCCTCGTTGCAACGGTTCGCGTCGCGTGAACAGAGGCTCCGCGGCGCTTGCGGATGTCGCGGCAATGTAATGGCGCGCGTCTGCTAACGGGTGGCGCCGCGGCGCTATCATCGTGGTCGCGCATGCGCGGCATGCTTCGCTTCGTGGCCGCACGCACGCGCCTTTCGATGTTCCCGCATCCCAACCCGAGGCCACCCGACACCATGTCCGCCACATCGCCCGAGCTTTCCGCCGCGACGCTCGACATCCTTCGTCACGTCAGCACCGCCACGCTGACCACGCAGCTATTCAAGCGCGGTCTGCGCAACACGTTCATGCAGGGCGTCGCGCCGCTCGGTCCGCGGCGCGGCGCGAACCTGGTCGGGCCGGCGTTCACGCTGCGCAACATTCCTTCGCGCGAAGACATCGACGTGCTTGAGCTGTTCGCCGACCCCGAGTACGCGCAACGCAAATGTGTCGAGACCATTCCGCCGGGCCACGTGCTCGTGCAGGATTGCCGCGGCGAGCGCGGCAGCGCGTCGTTCGGTTCGATTCTGTCGCTACGCTTGCAGGTGCGCGGCGTGGCCGGCATGGTGTCCGACGGCCCGGTGCGCGACAGCGCGACGATCGCCGCACTCGACATGCCGGTGTTTTGCGCGGGCGCGAGTGCGCCGCCCAATCTGATCCGCCATCACGCGGTTGATATCAACGTGCCGATCGGCTGTGGTGGAGTCGCGGTGTTTCCGGGCGACGTGATCGTCGGGGATGTGGATGGGGTGGTGGTGATTCCGCTGAGGATGGCCGACGACGTCGCGCAGGCCGCGGCCGGGCAGGAACAGCTAGAGGCGTTTCTGACCGAAAGGATAGGTGCCGGCGCCGCGCTGCCCGGCACCTATCCGCCGAACGACGCGGCGAAGGCGGCGTTCGACGAATGGAAGAAAAATCGCAAAATCTAGGGCTTGTTCAAAGGACAAGACGACCGGCGCGCCACCCCGGCCGCCGGTTCAATCGCGCTTGCCGGGCCCGATGCCCTGCACCAGCAACGCCACCGCATGTCGCGCGATCTCCGCGCCGCCGATATTGCGGCGCAACGGATCGTTGCGCCACAGCTTCGAGCTGGCGAGCGGCAGGATCGTCATGCCGAGCAGCGTGACGAACACCAGCGCGGGCTCGATCGCCGGATTCAGGCGCCCCTCCTTCTGCCAGCGCGCGATCGCCAGCAGCGACGCCTTCTGATGCGCGAAACCGAAACGCTCGTGCATGCGCTGGCGCAGCAGGCCGCCGTCGCTGATCACTTCGCGCACCCACAGTGACGCGAACCACGGGTTATCGCTCGCGATCTGCACGAGCCGCTCAGTGAGCTGCGTGATTGCCGCGACCGGATCGTCGGGATTCTCCTGAAACGGCAGCCCGAGACTCTCGCGCAACGGTGCGAAACACTCGTCGATCAGCACGTCTAGCAGTTGGTCGCGGTTCTTGAAGTAGTAGTGCACCATCGCGGGCGTGAAGCCGGCCTCGCGGGCAATCTCGCCGAGCGACGTCTCGACGATGCCCTGCTTCGCGAAGAGCGTGAGTGCGGCGTCGAGCAAACGCGCGCGCTGTTCGGGGCCGCGCGCGGCGCCCGTCGGCCGGCCGGGACGGCGGGTGGCCGACCTCGCCGGCGCGGCGCTTGCGCTGCTTGCGCTATTCGCGGTTTGAGTAGCAGCCGTTTGCGTTGCCTTGGCTTTGGGCTTCGACGCGCCGCGCTTTTGCGCGGCAAGCCGGGCGCGCGGCCCCGCATCTGTCACGGCATGGTCTGCCGCGGCGTCGTCAGACGAGATCCTTGTCATTGCATTGAATTTGACGTGAGAGGCGATGTCGCATATATTAATCTCTCAGTTAATTAATTTCAACGCGTTGCCGCCATGGAACAAACCGCCACGACCCTGTCCGTCGATTCCGCGCCCGAGGATCCGCGCCCGGCCGCGCCCTCCGCCGAGCATCCGCCGATCCGGCTGCTGTTTCCGGCGCTGCTGCTGGTCATGCTGCTCGCCGCGCTCGACCAGACGATCGTCTCGACCGCGCTGCCGACTATCGTCGGCGAACTGGGCGGGCTCAATAACCTGTCGTGGGTGGTGACCGCCTACCTGCTCAGTTCGACGATCGTCGTGCCGCTGTACGGCAAGTTCGGCGACCTGTTCGGACGCAAGATCGTGCTGCAGACGGCAATCGTCATCTTCCTCGTCGGCTCGGCGCTGTGCGGCATTGCGCAGAACATGAGTCAGCTGATCGTGCTGCGCGCGCTGCAAGGCCTCGGCGGCGGCGGTTTGCTCGTCGTTACGATGGCGGCGATCGCCGACGTCATTCCGCCGGCTGAGCGTGGCCGCTACCAGGGCGTGTTCGGCGGCATCTTCGGTCTCGCCACCGTCATCGGTCCGTTGCTCGGCGGCTTTCTGGTCGAGCATCTGACGTGGCGTTGGATCTTCTACATCAACCTGCCGCTCGGCATCGTGTCGCTGATCGTCATCGGCGCGGTGTTCAAGCCGCACGTGCGCCACGTGAAGCACACGATCGACTACATGGGTGCCGCGTTTCTCGCCGGCGCGCTGACCTGCATCATCCTTTTCACGAGCCAGGGCGGCACGATCCTGCCGTGGTCGTCGCCGCAACTGTGGTTCACGCTCGGCATGGGCCTCGTAGCGATCGGGGGCTTCATTCACGAAGAGCGCAGCGCGGTCGAACCGATCATGCCGCTCGGACTATTCAAACAGCGCACGTTTCTGATCAGCAGCCTCGTGAGCTTCATCATCGGCGTATCGCTGTTCGGCTCCGTCACGTTCATACCGCTGTATCTGCAGGTCGTGAAGGGCTCCACGCCGACGCAAGCCGGCATGCAGATGCTGCCGATGATGGGCGGCCTGTTCATCCTGTCGATGGTGACGGGCCGCGTGATCAGCAAGATCGGCAAGTACCGGCTGTTCCCGATCATGGGCACGTTCCTCGTCTCGGTCGCGATGCTGCTGCTCGCGCGCCTGCAGATCGATACGCCGATTCATGTGATGTATCTATACATGGGTCTGCTCGGCTGCGGCCTCGGCATGGTAATGCAGGTGCTGGTCCTCGCGGTCCAGAACACCGTCGAGTTCAGGCACATGGGAGTGGCGACGTCGGGCGTGACGCTGTTTCGCTCGATCGGCGGTTCGATCGGCGTGGCCGCTTTCGGTGCGGTGTTCTCGAACGGCCTCGCCGGACGCCTCGAAAAGCTGGTCCCGCCCGACACCGAACTTCCGCACGCGCTGGGTCCCGCCGCGATTCATCAGCTACCCGAAGCATTGCGCAATGATTATCTGCATGCGTTCGCGGGTGCGTTGCACACCGTGTATCTGTCGGCCGCATGCGTCGTGGTGCTCGCCTTCGTGCTCGCGTGGCTGCTGAAGGATCATCCGTTGCGCAAGCACTGAGCGTCGATCGGCGCCTGAGCCGGATGCTAATGCAAACGCTTACCGGCAAGCCCCAATAGCCGATTGATACGAGGCCGCACGCGCGACGCGTCGGCCTCGTTGTTTTTTTGTCGCACTCACTTCATGCGGCTCGATGCTTTCGGTTGCCTTCCATTTATCGCGAAACAACAGACACATACACTCGTTTCGAGCGGATGGCCAAGGTTTCTTCATACTTCCGAATGAGCGGTAGCGCACACAATCCAGGGGCCTACCGCGTTGACGTCCCCCGTGAAACGCCACATATTGGAAACCGTGGAAACGCAGGCGCTGCCTACGTCTCCGCGACTCCGGCGCATGTGGATCGTGATTCCGCGGACAAGGCTCCAGCCTCAACACGATCCGGAGCATGCCTTTACGGCATCGTTTTCCTAAGGTGGGGCCACCGCATGTCCACCCAAACAGCAACCGGCCAAGGTTTTCCCACGCCCTGCAAACGCTGCGGTGGCGCACTGTACCGACCCGTCGACGCCTGCCCCTACTGTGGCGCTGCACATCCGTTCGATCCGAACGATCTGCACATGCGCACGGGTATTCCGGGCAGCCGTGCGAGCGCCACGCACAAGCCTCTGCCCCGTTTCGACGAAGAGCCCGGCCCACGGGATCAGCCCGCCGTCGCTGCGGGCGCCGCGACTGCCGCGATGGCGACCGAACCCATGTTGCCGGCCAAGCCGGTCATGCGGACGGCGCTGGTGTCGACCGAAAGCACTATGCCGGATTACGAAGATGAGATGTATGCGTCACGCCACACTGCGCAGATGATCTGGCGCGTGTTGTACGTGATCGGCGCGGTCGTCGCGATCGGCCTCGCGTACGTCGGCTATACGCTGTTCAGCGACAGCGGCGATTCTGAAGATAAAGACGTGGAGCAGGTTACTCAGGATGCCAGAACAACCACCGGCATGATCGCTCCGCTCGCGTCCGCGCCGATGATTGCTCAAGCGCAAACCGCGCACGCGCCGGCCCCGGCGAGACCTGCGCCACCGCCCGTGACCGAACTGGCGGCGAAGCCCGCGCCCGCCGCGCCCGTCATTCCCGCGCCACCGGCTGCACCGCCTGCCGCACCGCCGATGGCCGCGGCGCCCGTGCGGCCCGCGCCGCCGCCTGCCGCACCGCCGATGGCCGCGATACCCGCGCGGCCCGCGTCGCAATTCCGCGACGCCGGGCAGGCGTTGCAGGTCGCGCGGAACGCGTTCCGCGCCAACGATCTGTCCGCTGCGCAGGCCGCGCTCGTTGCCGCGCAAACGTTTCAACCCGGCAATGGCGACGCGCAGGCTCTGGCCGATCAGATGCGCCCGCTCGTCCAGCGTCGCGATATTGCGCTGCAGGCCGCGCAGGCCTGCGCCGCGCAGCAGTCGTGGCCGTGCGCGCGACAGCACGCGAACGACGCGCTTGCGATCGACAGCGGCAACGACGCGGCGAAAGTGATCCTCGAGCGCGTGATTCGGGAGACCGGCTGGGCGCCGATTACTCCGCCACATGCGGCGACGACTGACGCCGCGCCGGGCGCGCCGCTCGCGCAGGCGCAACTGCAGCCACCGCTGCCCCCCGGCATGCCAGCGCAAGGCGAGCTGGTCGCGACCGCAACGAACGCCGGCGTCGTAAGGACCGCGACCCGGCAAAGCAACTAGCGCTCACGCGCGACGCGACCGTCCGCTCAGGGTCCCGCGGACGCCAGGGACCGCGCCGTCGCGCGAACAACATTGATTCGCATACCAGATCAAATGGCCGCCATCTGTGCCGATTCGCACATTATCGTGTGCCCTCTGCGCGGCAACAGACGGAGCGACCCTCGCAGCAGCTTGAACATGACATGGCAGCCGGATCACTGGTGCTTCCACGCGCCATGCGTGGAGCGGGATCAACCTGACCGATAGGTAGAAAGACCATGCTGAAGAGATTTCTCGCGGGCTGGCTGGGGCTGGCGTTACTGGTCGTATGTTCGCTGGCCGGCGCGGAACCGGCGCATTACAAGATCGTCACCGGGCCGGAGCGCGGCACCTACATCCAGATCGGCAACGACCTGTCGAAATGGGTAGCCCCGCCGGCTGGCATCGACCTCGAGGTGGTGGCGTCGAAGGGCTCGGCCGAAAACGTGCAGCGCATGCGCTACGAGCCCGGCGTGAAGCTCGCGCTCGTGCAATCCGACGTGTACCAGGCGTTCATCGACATGGCCAACACGGGCAACCCGGATGCGGGCACGACGATCCGGCCGCTGCGACTGATCATGCCGCTCTACGACGAGGAAATTAACGTCGTCGTGCGGGCCGATTCACCGCTGAAAACGCTCGCCGACATCAAGGACAAGACCATCAGCGTCGGCCTGCTGGGCAGCGGCACCGCGCAGTCGGCGACCACGCTCTACCGCCTGATGTTCGGCCAGCCGATTCCCGAGCAGAACGTCGTGCATCTGAGCAACGAGGACGCGCTCGCCGCGCTGATCGTGAAGAAGATCGACGTCGCGATCATCGTGGTCGGGCAGCCGGCGAATCTGTTCACGAGCATGAAGCCCGACCTGCTGTCACAGCTGCGCCTGTTGCCCGCAGATCCCAATGCACCGGAGACGAACCGCGCGAAGCAGACCTACTTTCCGACGACGATCCGCGAAAGCAGCTACCCAGGCTGGCTGAAGGAAGACGTGCCGGGTCTCACGGTCAAGGCGTTTCTGGTCACCTACGACTACGGCTTGCGCGACACCGTCAGCAATCTGAATCATTTCGCCGACTCGCTGTGCGCGAACTTCGACAATCTGCAGGAGCATGGCCATCCGAAATGGAAACAGGTGAAGCTCGAATTGCCGACGCTCGTGCGCGGGTGGAAATACTACGGTCCGGTCGAAAAGCATCTGCGCGCGTGTCTCGCGAACCGCAGCGCGGCGGTGAACGCGGCGGTCTCGCAACCCGCGCCGAAACCGCATATGCCTTGCTCGGAAGAGGAACGGATGCTTCTGCTGTGCAAATGACGCTGTAGGCAGGACCGTGAGCGCGTGGCTCGATTCAGTTCGTGTCAGACGCGCTCGCGCGCTGCGTCGGCCGACACCGCGCACGCATCCATCGCCCGTTGCAATGCCTCGTACACCTTCGGGCGATTGCACTGCGACACGTTGAAACGCAGAAAACCCGCCGCCGCTTGCGACGCGCTGAACACGTTGCCCGGCGCGAACACCACGCCCGCCGTCAGTGCATGACGCGCGATCCCGGCGGCATCGAGCGCGCCGGGCAAGCGCGCCCATACGAACAGGCCCGCGCGCGGTCTTGTCCAGATATCGAGGCCCGCATAGCCGAGACGCCTGATGGTCTCCCCCATCGCATCGGCCAGCTTCGCGCGCATCGTCTCGAGATGCCGCCGATACGTACCGTCGACCAGCATCCGGTGCACGACGCTCGCCGCGAGCTGACCATTGCCGAACGACGTCGCGAGCTTCAGATCGATCAACGGTTCGATCCATTCGGCGCGCGCGGCGATATAGCCGCAGCGCACCGCCGCCGACAGCGTCTTCGAGAAGCTGCCGATCGACACGACGCGCGCGAGGCCGTCGAACGCGGCGAGACGCGGCGCGGCCTCGTCTTCGAAGTCGGCGAAGATGTCGTCCTCGACGATCAGCAGATCGTGCTCGCCGGCAAGCTTCAGCAGCCGGTGCGCGACGGCCGGCGCGAGCGTTGCGCCGGTCGGATTGTGGACCGCCGAGTTCGTCACGTAGAGCCGCGGACGCTGCTCGATCAGCACCCGCTCGAAGGCCGCGAGATCCGGTCCTTGCGGCGTGTACGGCACACTCGCGATCCGCACGCGATGCGCGCGCAACAACGCCTGAAAGTTGAAGTAGCACGGATCGTCGATCAGCACCGTATCGCCGGGTTCGAGCAGGAAGCGGCACACGAGATCGAGCGCATGGGTGCCGCCGTCCGTCAGCAGGATCTGCTCGGGCGGCGCATCGACGCCGTGCGCGGAAAGCCGCCACGCAAGCTGCTGACGCAGCGCGGGCAGGCCGGCCGGACTCGCGTAATCGGCGAGCAGCGACTGCGGATCACGCGCAACCGCACGCAGCGCGCGGCGCACGCCATCTTCCGGCAGCCACGAAGCCGGCATCCAGCCGCAGCCGGGTTTCAGCGCTTTCGAGCCGGTCTCCAGCGACTGCCGCGTGAGCCACAGCGGATCGACCTCGCGATCGAGCCGCGGCCCGAGATCGGCGAGCGCGAGCGGCGGCGCATGGCCCGACACGAAGAAGCCCGAGCCGCGCCGCGCGACGATCACCCCTTCCGCGACCAGACGGTCGTATGCTTCCACCACGGTCGACTTCGACACGCCGAGCGCGTCGGTCATCGCGCGAATCGACGGCACGCGCGCGCCCGGCATCAGCGAGCGGCTCGCGATGCGCTCGCGCAGATTGTCCGTCACGAGGCCGACGCGCGTGCCCGGCGCCGTCTCGTTGCTGCCGTTTTCCGCCATCTGTACTGCTCCATGTTCGGTACAGTTTGTGCGAACTGTACTGATCTGTAGCTTAACGTTTTCGGCCGCGGCGCGCATCATGAGACTTTTTCAGCGCAGGGATGTTTGCAATGGACAAGACCACCAACGGCTGGCTCAGCGGTCTCGCGGGCGTGCTGATCTTCAGCGGCTCGCTGCCGGCCACGCGGCTCGCCGTGCAGGGACTCGATCCGGTGTTTCTGACCGTGGCGCGCGCGACCATCGCGGGCATCCTCGGTCTGCTGCTGTTGCTGGCGTTCCGCGAGACGCGGCCCGAGCGTCGTGATCTGCTGCCGCTCGTCGTGGTCGCGCTCGGCGTCGTGGTCGGCTTTCCGTTGCTGACCGCGCTCGCGCTGCGTCATGTGAGCGCCGCGCATGCGGTCGTGTTCATCGGCCTGCTGCCGCTCGCCACCGCGATCTTCGGCGTGTTGCGCGGCGGCGAGCGGCCGCAGCCGGCGTTCTGGCTGTTCTCGGCGCTCGGCAGCGCGGCAGTGGCCGGGTTCGCGCTGCGGCATGGCATCGACGCGTCGCCGCTCGGCGACGCGCTGATGCTCGCGGCGATCGTCGTGTGCGGTTTGGGCTACGCGGAAGGCGCGCGGCTGTCGCGTCATCTCGGCGGCTGGCAGGTGATTTCGTGGGCGCTCGTGCTGTCGCTGCCGTTGATGCTGCCGCTCGCCTGGTGGACCCGCCCCGCGTCGTTCGACGGTGTCGGCGCCGCCGCGCTGTGGGGACTCGCATACGTGTCGCTGTTCAGCATGCTGATCGGCTTCGTGTTCTGGTATCGCGGACTCGCGCTCGGCGGTATCGCGGCGGTCGGTCAATTGCAGCTGCTACAGCCGTTTTTCGGGCTGCTGCTCGCCGGCGTGCTGCTGCACGAACAGGTGCCGCCGTCGATGATCATCGTCACCGTGATCGTGGTCGCCTGCGTCGCGGGTGCGCGGCATTTTTCGCGCTCGGTGCCGGCGCGGCGGGCGGCCTGACACGGCTCGACCGTCGCACGATAAAGCGTCTTTTTCGGGATCTAGTCGCGCGAGCACTGGATCGATATGTCATCATTTCGCAGATTGGCACAACCAGCGCCCTGCGCCGCGACAGACGATGACGACCGCTTTTGCCCAAACCGTCGAAGCCCGTTTTGCCGAACTCACGCCGACCTCGAAACGAGTCGCCAGCTACATGCTCGCGAATCTCGACCGGCTCGGCCTCGAAACCGCCGACCAGATCGCGCAGCAAGCCGGCACCAGCGGCATTTCGGTCGGCCGCTTTCTGCGCAGCGTCGGCTATCGCAATCTCGACGATCTGAAACGCGAACTACGCGGCACCCAACAGCGGCCCTGGATGATCACGGACCGGCTCGACGCGTTCCGCCGTGGCGCGAGCGACAGCACGCCAACCGCTGAGACTGATGAACCGGGCGTCCCGGATCCCAGCTCACCGCGCGACGCCGCGCTAGCCCAATCGCTCGAACTGGAAATCGGCGCGATCCAGCACGTGTACGAACTCGCGCGCTCGCCGGCGTTCGCGCGCGTCGCCGAGCGCATTGCAAATGCCGATGCGGTCTACATCCTCGGCATCCAATCGACGCGCGGCATCAGCAACGCGTTCTCCAGCTACCTCGAATACATCCGTCCGCGCGTGTTCTATTCGGACGGCATGTCGGGTTCCTACGTCGATTCGCTGAACTCGGAATTCAGCGCGCCGTATCTGATCGTCACCGACACGCGCGCCTATTCGACGATCGCGCGACGCTATTGCCAGGCGGCCTCGCGGCGCGGACTGCCGTTCGCGCTCGTCACCGATATCTATTGTCCGTGGGCGCGCGATTTCGACGGCGACCTGCTGCAGGTGAAGACCGACGTCGGGCAGTTCTGGGATTCGCTCGCGCCGCTGACGTGCCTGTTCAATCTGCTGATCTCGACGGTCGTCGAGCGGCGTGGGCCGGCTATCGACGAACGCGTGGCGCGCAATCGCGAGTTGCAGAGCGAGTTCGGTCAATTCGATGTTTGAGCGTCATGGAGATGCGTCGCGCTCGCCTCATACTCACGCCACGACAGGACCTCGCATGAGCCTCACCCACCCTCCAGGCAACGCCCCGCTGATTCGCGACGCCACCGAAGCCGACCTCCCCGCGATCCAGGCGATCTACGCGCATCACGTGCTGACCGGTGTCGCGTCGTTCGAGGAAACCCCGCCGTCCGTCGACGATCTGCGCGCGCGGCTCGCAAGCGTGCGCAGCCACGGACTGCCGTATATGGTCGCGGAGATCGACGGCGACGTCGCCGGCTATTGCTATGCGACGCCGTATCGCCCGCGCGCCGCCTATCGCAACACGATCGAAGACTCGATCTATGTCAACGACGCGTATCGCGGACGCGGCATCGGCCGTATGTTGTTGCAGGCGCTGATCGAACGTTGCGAGACCGGACCGTGGCGTCAGATGATCGCGGTGATCGCCGATGGCGGCAGCGGCGGCTCGCTGTCGTTGCACACGCAGCTCGGCTTCGAGCTGACCGGCACGTTGAAGGCGGTCGGCTACAAGCACGGCCGCTGGCTCGACACGACGCTGATGCAACGCACGCTCGGGCGCGGCGCCTCAACCGGGCCCGACGACGTTTCAAACGCGGCAGGCGACACGCACGGCTAGGCCCGCGCGCACTGCGCGGCGGCCGTGCGGCCACGCGTTTCGTCGACCCGCATCGCGCGAACGACGCGGACCGCGGCGCTGGGACCTCGGCAACCAGCGTTCCGGCGCCGAACGCCGAACCTGACGCAAGAACTTAACGCGTGCGCGGCAAACGCGTGAACAAGGTCGGATAGTCGATCACGAGACCATCGCTATCCACGCTCAGATTCGCGGTGAACTCGCGAAAAATGCCTTCATAGCGGTACTCGGCATTCAACTCGATGCACGTGTATGCCTGCTCGGCGCGCGTGACCTGCAGGTCCGGCGTCGAGATATACGCGACCTCGATCGGCCGACGTTCGCCCTCGGCCAGTTGCAGGCGGCGGATCGGCAGCGTGTTGGTGTACGGCGTCGCGGCGATATCGATGTCGATACAGCCCTCGAGCGCGCTCAGCGCGAGACCGTGCCCGTCGTGCCAGCGGCCGTCGCCGTCGCCATGCAGCTCCAGCTCGCCACCGCCGACGATCTTCAGCCACGCATAGCGCGTGCGCCAGCGCGCGTCGCAGCGCACCGCGTAATGCAGCCCGTATGCCTTGCCATAGCGCTGCCCGACCACGACGCTTTCGACGGCGAAGCCGTCGTCGCGCGCATCGAAAACCAGATGTTCGATGCCGTCGCCCTCTTCCGAGGCCCATCGTAATTCACGCATCGGCGTCTCCTTGCGAAACGGCGCAGGGGGCGCCGGGCTCTTATCGTAGCGCGAAAGCCCGCGAGCCTGGCCACCCCGATCCAGGCATGCACGGCCGGCAAATAGCCAGTATCAACGCGCGACGATGCCTGAGTGCCTGCCGCTCGACTATGCTCGCGGTTTGCCGTGATTCCGAACTCGCCTCCGATGCACGCCGCCGCGACCGATGCGCCCTCCTCCTCGCTCAGCGCCCCGCTGCGCACGCTGCTGCGCAGCCTCGGTCAGATCGTGCTGCAACCTAACGCCGTGACCGGCGCATGCATGATCGGCGCGTGGCTGCTCAGCGAGCCGCGTCTCGTGTGCGCCGCGTTGCTCGGGGCGATCGCGGCCAACATCAGCGCGATGCTCGCCGGTTCGGCCGACGCCGATCTGCGCGCCGGCCTGCTCGGCTTCAACGGCGCGCTGGCCGGCCTCGCCGCGTTCAGCTTCATCGGCGATCCGGCGACCGCGTCGGCGGTAGCGATTCTCGCCGCGACGGGCACCGCATGGCTGCTGCGACCATGGTCGCGCTGGCTGCGCACACGCGGACTCGGCTATCTGTCGAGTCCGTGCCTGATCGTCACGTGGCTATGGTTGCCGCTGATCGCGCGCGGCCCCCTGCCAACGGCTCCCGCTACCGCTCATCCGGTCGACGCGCTGCGTTTCGTCAGCGGCGTGCTCGCGGGCGTCGCGCAGACCGGCTTCGCATCGGGCGCGGCTCCGGGCGTGCTCGTGCTGCTCGGGATTGCCGCCGCGTCGCGCAAACATGCGCTCTACGCGCTCGCCGGCGCAGGTCTCGCGAGCGCCGCGCATCTGTGGCTCGGCGCCGGCGTTCCTTCATTCGATGCCGGCCTGTCAGGGTTCAACGGCGCGCTGACCGCGCTCGCGCTGGCCGACGCGGGCTACGCGGCGATGCTCGGCGGCATCGCGATGTCGGTGCTGTTGCAAGCGGCCGCCATGCACTTCGGCTGGCCCGCGATGACCGCGCCGTTCGTGCTCGCGACATGGAGCATCCGGTCGCTCGGGCGCCGCATCGCGTAACGTAACGATGCGTCGTGCGCTGTCGCCACCGGAGCGGCATTGTGCGGTAGCATCCCAAGCCGGTTCCCACCTTGCGCGGCCTCGCTTTTCAGCCACCTCGCTGGAATGGCGATCAATCGCGTGGCGCTGGAATCAGTGCTAAAACACCCACCCCGGCCGACAGGAGACAGCTATGTCGTTCGCCCACTCACCCGCCGGCCGCATCGCCGAGTCCGGTCCGCAGTCGGAAGCGGAACAGCAAACCCGCTTCGATCTGGCCGCTGCTTACCGTCTCGCCGCGCTCAACGGCTGGGACGATCTGATCTACACACACATTTCCGCGAGCGTGCCCGGCGAACCGGGCCACTTCCTGATCAATCCATTCGGCCTCGCGTTCGATGAGGTGTGCGCGTCGAATCTCGTGAAGATCGACATCGCGGGCAATATCGTCGGCACAAGCGAACATCCGGTGAATGCCACCGGCTTCGCGCTGCACGCGGCCGTGCATGCCGCGCGCGACGACGCCTTTTGCGTGATGCATCTGCATAACACCGCGGGGGTGGCCGTGTCCGCGCAGCCGGCCGGACTGTTGCCGGCATCGCAGCACGCGCTGCGCTTTTACGGCCAGCTCGCGTATCACGACTACGAAGGCCTCGCGTTCTCGCCGGCCGAAGGCGTGCGCCTCGTCGCGCATCTCGCCGATAGGCCCGCGATGCTATTGCGCAATCACGGCACGCTGACGCTCGGGCGCACGGTTGCCGAAGCCTATGTGCTGATGGCGACGCTGCTGAAGGCCTGCGAAATCCAGATTCAGGCGCAAACCTGCGGCGCGCCGCTGGTCGTCCCGAGCGACGCGGTCGCCGCGCGCACGGCCGAGCAGCTTTACGACGGCGGCGCGATCGAAGGCACTCTCGAATGGCCCGCGCTGCTGCGCAAGCTCGATCGACTCGATCGCGGCTATCGCTCCTGAACTCGCGAGCCGATCCGCTTCACTCCAGTCCCAACTCAACCCCACGGAGCAACCTCATGCCCACGTTTCATATCGAACTCTTCGAAGGCCGTACGCTGGAACAGAAACGCCAGTTCGTCGAAGCGATCACGAAAGCGACCTGCGAGTCGCTCGGCGTCGAGCCGAACTCGGTCGACATCATCCTCACCGACGTGAAAAAAGAAAACTGGGCAACGGGTGGGCGTTTGTGGTCGGAGGCCTGATCGGCCCGAAGACGACGACATCGAGGTGACGTCGCGAGCTGCGCGCTGATGTCACACGGATGTCGTGATGATCTGGCACCGCTGGCGAGACCAGCGCTTTTTATGCATCAAAATGGAGCATCAAAAAAAAGCTGCGCACGTAACGTGCGCAGCTTTCGAGACTGACAACGCGAAAAAAACTGCGTCGATGTGGCGGCGAAACAACGCGCCGCCACGTATTCAGTAACTGTTTAGAACTTGTGGATGATACCAACGCCAATCGCGGTCTGGCTGCGCGACGACGACGGCGAGCCGTTCTGGCCGTCACCGATGCTCGCGGTTGCCTGGATGATCGACCTGCCGTTACCTGCCAGAGTGTTACCGCCAGCATGCTGATAAGCTTCCAGCGCGTAGAGGCCGGTACGCTTCGACAGCGTGTAGTACTGCGACAGGTTGAACTGGTTGTAAGCAGCCGCGCTGGTGATGCCGTTCGACGTCGTTGCACGGGTGTAACTATAACCAGCGGCCAGATCCAGCACCGAGATCGGCTTCCAGTGCAGCACTGCGCCACCGGTGTTCCAGATCTGCGTGCCGTGGAAGAACGAACCCGTACCCGCAGCGTATTGAACGTTCGAGTATGCGAACGAAACGTCCCACTGCGAGTTGAACGCGTAGCCGCCCGTCACTGCAACGCGCTGCTGCTTCGCTGCGGTCTGGAAGCCGTTGTTGATCGCCGAGTTGGCCGGCGCCGCAATCGGGGCGGTGGTGCTGTTGATCGTTGTGGAGTTAGCACCCCACAGGCCGCCGTTCGTGTTGCCGTTGTCGATGCGCTGGATACCCGCAGCGATACCGATCGGACCGTTCAGGTACTGTGCTGCCACGCTCCAGGTCTGGCCTGCTCCGGTAGCACCGGGCGTGCCGCCAAGCGCGTACGAACCGCTGACCGTCAAACCGCCGAAGCTCGGCGACGTATAGACCAGCGAGTTGTTCACGCGATACACCGTATCCAGCGAGTCGATATCACCCGGGTGCGCGCCGTATGCACCGGTCAGCCACGTGGTCGGGCTGTACGGCGAGAGCAGCGTGTAGTACGAGGTGTACTGGCGGCCAGCCGTGAACGTACCGAACTGAGCGTTCGTCATACCGACCCATGCCTGACGGTTGAACATCAGACCCGACACGCTTTGCGCGCCGGTTGCGCTGTTAAAGCCTTCTTCCAACTGGAAAATGGCCTTGGTGCCGCCACCCAGATCTTCCGAGCCCTTCAGGCCGAAACGGCTACCAGCCCAAATGCCGTTGATCATCTTGACCACCGAGTTACCAGCCGGCGACGGCCGCGCCGATGCTGCACCCGACGTCGGGCTCAGCGTCGTCGAGCTGTTCTGCCAACCCAGCCCGGTATCGACGATACCGTAGAGCGTCACGCTGCTTTGCGCGTGTGCGCCCAGGGCGACCAACCCCATGGCCGAAGCTAAGAGAGTCTTTTTCATTTCTACTCCTCTGTTAAAAACTTTCTGATGCGGCCCCTACGAGCACCGCTGAGTGTGGGAAAGACGTTTTTATTTGGATCAGAACACCGGGTGACCGTTGATGATGCTCGGCAACCAAGTCGAGAACCACGGGACATAGGTGACGATGTTGATGGCCGAGAAGATAGCGAGGTAATACGGCCACGCCACCTTAGTAGTTTCACCTATCGACACATTGCCAATTGCGCATCCAATGAATTGCACCGAGCCGATCGGCGGATGCACGAGACCCAATGCACAGTTCAGCAGAATCATGATGCCGAACTGAACCGGGCCCACCCCGTTGTGCATCGCCATCGGCAGGAACAGCGGAGTCGTGATCAGGATGTGCGCCGCCATGTCGACGAACGTACCGAGGAACACCTGAATCACGTTGATGTACAACAACATCAGCCACGGCAGTGAAGTCGCGCCGTCGAGCATGCGTTCGATCGCGTCCGGGATCTCCAGATAGGCCATCTGGAAGCGCAGCATGTTCGATACACCGATCAGCAGCAGCACCACGCCGGTGGTTTTCGCGGCCTTGCCGAGGGCATGGCCGAGCTTCTTCATCGTCAGCGTGCGATACACGACGATGGTCAGAATCAGCGAGTAACCCACGGCGATCGCGGCCGCCTCTGTTGCGGTAGCGATACCGCGCGCCACGCAGAACAGAATGATCGCGATGACCATCAGACCCGGCACCGCGCCCACGAACGTACGCAGCACCGCCATCCAGCCCTGGAAACGCTGCAGTTCCGTCGAACCGTCGGGACGGCGCGGGTAGCCGAACTTGACGGCCTGCCAGTAAGCGGCGAGCAGCACGAGGCCCATCACCCACAGCACCGGCAGCAACCCCGAGAACAGCAGATCGCCGATCGACACGCCGCTCATCTGCTTGCCGTTCAGCACGCCGCTCACGCCTTGCGCCGCGAACGCGTAGATGATCATGTTGGTCGAGGTCGGCATCAGCGCGCCGGCCAGCGACGAGTGCGTGGTCACGTTGACCGCGTACGCGGCGCTATAACCTTCGCGCTTCATCAGCGGGATCACGACGCCGCCCATGGCCGACGTATCCGCGGTCGGCGAACCCGACACGCCGCCGAACAGCGTACAGGCGACCACGTTGGCCATGCCGAGACCACCGCGGAAATGGCCGACCGTGGCCTGCGCGAAACGCAGGATGCGGTCAGCGATACCGCCGTGGAGCATCAGTTCGCCGGAGAAGATGAAGAACGGCACCGCGAGGAACGAGAAGCCGTTCATGCCGGAGATCATCGACTGCATTGCGGTCGCGGTGGGCAGGCCTTCGAACAGATACGTCAGAACGCAGGACAGACCCAACGCGAACGAAACCGGAACCCCGAGGAAGAGGAAGATTAGAAAACTGGCGGTAAGAAGGGCAAGTTCCATGATGGTTCTACTTTTATTCCGTGGCGGAGAGTTCGAGCGCCGGCTCTTCCCGCTTACCGGCGAAGAGCTCGAGCAGATGCTCGATCGAGAACAACGCGATGCACACGCTCGCGAAGATCGGGATGCAGTAGCGCACGCCCTCCGGCACGCCGATGATCGGAATGCGGTCGCCCATCGTGGTTTGCGCCATCTCGAGGCAACCGATGAAAATCGCCACCGCGAAAGCGATCAGGCACAGGTGCTGAATCCCTTTCGCAATCAACTGGCCTTTCTCCGGCAGTTTCTTGACGAGCGAGTCGAGTCCGATGTGACCGCCCTCGCGAACCTTCAGCGCGGCGCCGAACATCGCGATCAGGATCACCAGCAACAATGCGATGGGCTCGACGTAATCGGGTGCGTCGCTAAATACGTAGCGCATCACCACGCTATAAATCACGAGCAGGCAAAGTGCGGCCAGGCTAACCGACGCCACGACAAGCAGCACGCGGAAAAGAAAATCATTTGGGCGTTTCAGGAAACTCATGACCCTGTCCTTGCTTACGACCGACTTATGCTTGAAATTCAGCCATTCCGTTGCGACGCGATCCGCACGCGTGCGACATCGCGCGGCGGAAGGTCTCGCGAGTTTCCTCGCGGGACCATTCACGCCGCTGCTGCGCCAAACGTTGCTATTGCTGATTGCGTCCGGGACGCGAGACTTACTTGATTGCTTCGATCTCGTCGACGATCTGCTTCATCTGCGGGGTCTTTTCGTACTTCGCCCACACAGGCTGCATCGCCTTCACGAAAGCCGCACGGTCGATCTGCGCAGCCGGGACGATCGTTGCGCCCCCCTGGGTGACGGCCTTCGCCGCGTCGGCTTCGCGCGCGGTCCACAGCTTCTGGTAGTACGGCACCGAGTCAGCCGCGGCCTTCTTGAGGATCTGCTGCTCTTGCGGCGACAGCGTGTCCCACACCTTCTTCGAGAACACCAGCACCTCCGGCGTCATCGAATGCTGGGTTTCCGAGTAGACCGTTGCGACTTCAAAGTGCTTGGTTTCATCGTACGACGGCAGGTTGTTTTCGGCGCCGTCGACGAGGCCGGTCTTCAGGCCCGTGTAGACTTCCGAGAACGGCATCGGGGTCGGCGTGCCGCCCATTGCCTTGATTTCGTCGACCATCAGATCCGACGGCTGCACGCGAACCTTCAGGCCCTTCATGTCAGCCGGCGACTTGATCGCCTTCTTTGCGTACATCGAGCGTGCGCCGCTCTCGTAGAACGTCAGGGCGATGATGCCCTTCGCGGCAAACGCGTCGAGAATCTTCTGGCCTTCCGGACCGTACATGACCTTGCGGAAATGGTCGATGTCGCGGAACAGGAACGGCAGCGACGGGATCATCGATTCCGGCACGATCTCGTTGAACGCGGCACCGTTGATACGCCCCATGTCGAGCGCGCCGATGCGGATCTGGTCGAGCGTGTCGTTTTCGGAACCGAGTGCGCTGTTGCCGAAGACCTTGATCGAGTCCTTGCCGTTGGTCGCCTTGTTGATCTCCTCACCCATGAACTTCACGGCCATGTTGGTCGGGAAGGTATCGCCGTGCACGTCCGCGGAGCGGAACACGCGCGCTTCAGCCGACATCGTGCTGAACGCCAACGCCGCGGCCGCGACGATCATCGAAACACGGGAAGAGGCAAACTTCTTGTTCATCGTGACATTCCTTGAAAAAAAGACCATCCCGTCAATAGCGGATGTGACATGGTTTTGACGCGTCTCCGGCTTCGCGCTCACTCCCTTCGCAGGTGCGGGCGCTGGCCGTACTGGCTGTGCAACTCCCCGGCACAGGTAACCCAGCACTCCAGTCGACAACTCGACTACTTACTTCAATTACGCCGGCCGGCTTCAGACATGCATGCGGCATCAACCACAGCCGAACTACTGAACTGAAACCCACCGTATTGCACTGCCACACGAACACAGAAAGCCATTTGTTTGGGCTTATATGTTGTACGACGACATACGAAGTCTATAAAAGGGGTTTTAACTTGTACAGACGGTATTTACCCGCATCAGGAACAACGCCGGTACGTATGACCGGCGCGGCATGCCGCCAAGTCCCCGCGCCGTCTGGCATTGGCTGGGGACGGAATCGGGAGGGTCTCCAGAGCTGTTGTTTTTTTGCTGAAGAAACACGGCGGATCGTGGTCTTCACGCCACAAGTTGTACGACGAGTGACGAATAAAGGGCCATACGGATGAGGCCAAAAAAAGAAAACGCCGGGAGAAAAACTTCATCCCGGCGCATGCTTGATGTAAACAAGGTTACAGTTGCCCCGCGAATTCGGGCTCAGGCAGCCCGCTCACGCCGGGCCGCAGCGCGAACACGTGGCCGTCGTGCTCGGTCGCGCCGTTGGCCGGGCGAATCGACGTAACGAACAACGTATCGAGATCGCGGCCACCGAACGCGCACATGGCCGGCTTGATGGCCGGCACCGGAATTTGCCGGTCGAGCTTGCCCTGCGGCGTAAAACGCAGCAGCAAACCGGCGTCGTTCGCGCAGATCCAGTAGCAGCCGTCGGCATCGACCGCCGCGCCGTCCGGACGGCCCGAATAGCGATGCAGATCGGCAAACACGCGGCGGTTGCGCGGCTCGCCGATATCGACGTCGTAGTCGAACGCCCAGATCAGCCGGCGCAGCGGATGCGAGTCGGACAGATACATCGTGGTGCCGTCCGGTGACCAGCCGAGTCCGTTCTGCGTGATCAGCGCATCGACGACCGGCGCGGACAGCACGCCCTTCACGTCGAAGCGATATAACGCGCCGCCGGGAATCGCCGCCGCCATGTCCATGACCATCGTGCCGGCCCAGAAGCGCCCTTGCCGGTCGCAGCGGCCGTCGTTGAAACGCATGCCGCCGTGCGGGAATTCAGGCGCCGCGAGCTTGCGCAGCGACGCCGTCAGCGGCTCGCCGCCCGACGCTTGCGAAGCGTCCGCGAGCGTAACCGCGAACAACCCGGTCTCGCAGCCGGCGAGCACCGTACCGGCGCGATCGAACGCGATACAGGCGACCTGCTCCGGCAGCAGCCATTCAGTGCGCGTGCCCGTCTCGAGCGAGCCGCGCACGATCTTCTTCGCCGGAATGTCGACCCAGTACAGCGCCTGCTCGGCCGCGCGCCAGACCGGGCTTTCACCGGTGGCGGCGGGCAACGGACCGGCAGCTTCGAAGCGCTCCACTTGCGGATTCGCGCTCATTATTTGGGCTCCCGCTTCGGCTCCATCGGACCGGCGAGCACGAACGGGCCGCCCTGGTACAACTGGGTCGGGTCGTCGAAGCGCGTGTCGGGAGCGCTCGGCGGGAACAGGTGCTCGAACTGCGCCGAGCTGTCTTGCGGACGGTAGCCGAGGAACGCGGCGTTCGTGTTGTCGACCCACGAGATGCGGTTGTTCGACACGCCATAGACGATCGCGTGGCCAACGCGGTTGGTAAACAGCGAACAGCGCACGAGTTCGATGAAATCGCGGTAGCTCAGATACGTGACGAGCATGCGCGCGGTCTTCGGCTGCTCGAACGACGAGCCGATCCGCAGACAGACGGTTTCGAGGCCGAAGCGGTCGAAGTAGTAGCGCGACAGCGACTCGCCGAAGCACTTCGTCACGCCGTACAGGCCGTCCGGACGCAGCGGCGCTTCGGTATCGACAACCGACGTCACCGGATGGAAACCCACCGCATGATTCGAGCTCGCGTAGATGATGCGCTTCACGCCCTGCTTCTGAGCGGCCGAGTACAGGTTGTACAGGCCGCGGATGTTCGCTTCGAGCAGGTCCTCGAACGGCGCTTCGACGGAAATGCCACCGAGATGCACCACCGCGTCCACGCCTTCGAGCAGCGCATGCACGGCCGCCTCATCGGCGAGATTGACGACGGCCGCTTCCTCGTGCGCGGCGAGTTCGCCGAGCGACGCGATATCGGACACGCGCACGATGTCGGCCCATTGCGCGAGCGCGGGACGCAGTTGCTTGCCGAGGTTGCCCGCGGCGCCGGTGAGCAGCAGACGGCGGAAGGGTTTCTTTGCCGCGGAGCGGTCAACGTTCAAATCGGTCATGTCTCTTTGCTGTTGTGATTGCGATCGGGTCTTCTGAACAGAAAGGCGAGCGCCGGCTGGACCGGCGCTCGCCTGAGATTTGACGGGCCAAGGTGCCTGATCAGGTCACCGGCGCCGGGTTGAACAGCGTCAACGCGTTATGCAGTCCGAGCTTTTCCGCGCAGGTTTGCTGGCGGCCGCTCGCGACTTCGAGCATCAGGCGGAACAGTTCCCAGCCCACCTCCTCGATGCTGGACTGGCCGGTCGCGATCGTGCCGGCGTTGATGTCCATCAGATCGTGCCAGCGACGCGCGAGGTCCGAACGCGTCGCGACCTTGATGACCGGCACTTCGGCGAGGCTGTACGGGGTGCCGCGGCCGGTCGTGAACACGTGCAGCGTGATGCCCGAGGCGACCTGCAGCGTGCCGCAGATGAAGTCGCTGGCCGGCGTCGCCGCGTAGATCAGGCCCTTCTGATTGACCTTCTCGCCCGGCGACAGCACGCCGGAGATCGCCGAATTGCCCGACTTGATGATCGAGCCCATCGCCTTTTCGACGATGTTCGACAGGCCGCCCTTCTTGTTGCCGGGCGTCGTGTTCGCACTGCGGTCCGCGCCGCCGCGCTTCAGGTAATCGTCGTACCACTGCATCTCGCGGATGATCGCCTGCGCGACGTCCGCGTTGGCCGCGCGCGCGGTCAGCTGATCGACGCCGTCGCGCACTTCGGTGACTTCCGAGAACATCACGGTCGCGCCGGCGCGCACCAGCAGGTCGGTCGCGAAACCGACGGCCGGGTTCGCGGTCAGGCCAGAGAACGCGTCGCTGCCGCCGCACTGCACGCCGATCACCAGATCCGACGCCGGACAGGTTTCGCGACGGCGGTTGTTTAGCCGCTTCAGATGCCCTTCGGCCATCTTCATGATCGACGTGATCATCGACTGGAAGCCGACGTGCGATTCGTCCTGCAACACCACGACGTCGCCGTTCTGGTCCAGCGCGACATCGCCGATGTCCGCGACGTCGTCGACGGCCGCGGCGATCGGGATCGTGCCAGGCGGCATCAGACGCTCGGGCTGCAGCTTCTCGCAGCCGAGGCTCACCATCATCACTTCGCCGCCGAAGTTCGGATTCAGCGCGATGTTGCGCACAGTGCGGATCGGCACCATCGCGTCGGGCGCGTCGATCGCGACGCCACAGCCGTAGGTGTGACCGAGGCTGACGACATCGTCGACGTTCGGATACTTCGGCAGCAGTTCGGCCTTGATGCGGGTAACCGCGTGCTGCACGACATCGGCGACGCACTGCACGGTGGTCGTGATCGCGAGGATGTTGCGCGTGCCCACCGAGCCGTCCGAGTTGCGGTAGCCCTCGAACGTATAGCCTTCGAGCGGCGCCATCTCCGGCGCCCTGGTCGTGGCGATCGGCAGGTCCTCGAGTCCCGGCGGGCTCGGCATGCGGATCACGTGCTCGTTGATCCAGCTGCCTTTCGGCAGCGGCTTCAGCGCATAACCGATCACGACGTTGTAGCGGACGACCTCGTCGCCCTCGGCGAGATCGGCCAGCGCGACCTTGTGGCCCTGCGGCACACGCTCGCGCAGCCTGAGGCCATCGGCGAACACCGCGCCCTCGCCCAGACCGCCGTCGTTGACGACGATCGCGACATTGTCATTGGGATGAACGCGGATGTAGAGCGGAGTTTGTTCCATTGATCGATCCTTAAGGCGTGATGAGCCTGCTTCGCCAGCAATCATACGTCATCCTACAACATGAAAGTTTGCGCAGATGTTCCGTATTTACCCTATAGGATGAATTATGCCGCGAAAACCCCGTTGAGTTACGGGATTTGTTGTTGTACGATGACGTATAAGAAATCTGGATTTCAAAGATTTTCTACTAGTACGACGTCCGTTGTACTGGTTGGATCCGACTAACGACCCAATCCGACGCCTGGATATTTGATCATGACGACACCGCAGGAACTCAAGCAGATCGTTTCGGAAGGCCTCCTGTCCTTCCCCGTCACCGACTTCGACGCTAAAGGCGACTTCCGCGCCGACACTTACGCAGAGCGCCTCGAATGGCTCGCTCCGTACGGCGCTTCGGCGCTGTTCGTCGCCGGCGGCACGGGCGAATTCTTCTCGCTGACGCAAGACGACTACACGCAAGTCGTCAAGACCGCGGTCGAAGTGTGCAAGGGCAAGGTACCGATCCTCGCCGGCGCCGGCGGCCCGACCCGCGTGGCGATCGCCTACGCGAAAGAAGCGCAGCGCCTCGGCGCGCACGGCATCCTGCTGATGCCGCACTACCTGACCGAAGCAAGCCAGGACGGTATCGCCGACCACGCCGAAGAGGTCTGCAAGGCCGTTCCGGGCATGGGCGTGATCATTTACAACCGCGCGAACTCCAAGCTTAACGCCGACATGCTCGAGCGTCTGGCCGACCGTTGCCCGAACCTGATCGGCTTCAAGGACGGCGTGGGCGAGATCGAAAACATGGTGACGATCCGCCGCCGCCTGGGCGACCGTTTCTCGTACCTCGGCGGCCTGCCGACCGCGGAAGTCTACGCTGCCGCCTACAAGGCGCTGGGCGTGCCGGTGTACTCGTCGGCGGTGTTCAACTTCATTCCGAAGACCGCGATGGACTTCTACCGCGCGATCGCCGCTGACGACCACGCAACGGTCGGCAAGCTGATCGACGAGTTCTTCCTGCCGTACCTGAAGATCCGCAACCGCCGCGCAGGCTACGCGGTCAGCATCGTCAAGGCTGGCGCGAAGCTGGTCGGCCACGACGCAGGTCCGGTGCGCGCACCGCTGACCGATCTGACTCCGGAAGAAATGGAACAGCTCGACGCGCTCATCAAGAAGCTCGGACCGCAGTAAGGCACCGGCGTCGGGGCTTCGAGCGAAGAAGCTCGCGAGCCTCATCGACGAGGGCCGCATAGACGGCCCCGTTGCGAACGCCCGGCACGGCAACGTCGCCGGGCGTTCGTGCATTTGCATGACAGGCAAGTGGTCCGCGGACCGCCCGGCGTAGAGACCACACCTCGCCCGACAATACAGGAGATGACCCATGGACATGAGCCGCACGGCCAGTTCCACCGACGCCGCCTCTAGCGCGGCACGCACCAAGGTCCGCTACGGGATCCTGGCGCTGATCTTTCTGATCACCACCCTCAACTATGCCGACCGTGCGACGCTGTCCGTCACCGGTTCCGCGATGCGCACCGCGTTCAGTCTCGACGCGATCCGCATGGGCTACATCTTTTCCGCGTTCAGCTGGGCTTACGTACTGTCGCAACTGCCGGCCGGTTGGCTGCTCGACCGTTTCGGCGCGCGTCGCGTGTACGCGGCGAGCATCTTCTCCTGGTCGCTGTTCACGCTGCTGCAAAGCTCGGTCGGTCTGCTCGGCAGCGCCGGTGCGGCGATCTCCGCGCTGTTCGTCCTGCGCTTCGTGATGGGCGCGGCCGAGTCGCCGGCGTTCCCGGCGAACGCGAAGGTCGTCGCGAGCTGGTTCCCGACCAACGAGCGCGGCACCGCGTCGGCGATCTTCAACGCCGCGCAATACTTTGCCGCCGTCGTGTTCACGCCGCTGATGGCATGGATCACCCACGCGTTCGGCTGGGAAATGGTCTACGTCGTAATGGGCGCGGTCGGGCTGCTGCTCGCGCTCACGTGGCTGAAGGTCATGAAGAATCCCGCCGACCACCCGCGCGTGTCGCGCGCCGAACTCGAGTACATCGAGCAAGGCGGCGGCCTCGTCAGCGGTGCGAGCAAGACGCGTCCGGACGACGTGTCGAAGGCCGGCGGCTGGACGCTGGTGCGTCAACTGCTCGGCAACCGCATGCTGCTCGGCGTCTATCTCGCGCAGTACTGCATCAACGTGCTGACCTACTTCTTCCTGACCTGGTTTCCGATCTACCTCGTGCAGGCGCGCGGCATGACGATCCTGCAGGCGGGCCTCGTGGCCTCGCTGCCGGCGATCTGCGGTTTCCTCGGCGGGGTGCTCGGCGGCGTGCTGTCGGACGGGCTGATCCGCCGCGGCTGTTCGCTGACCGTCGCGCGCAAGGTGCCGATCGTCGGCGGCATGCTGCTGTCGACCTGCATCATCGGCTGCAACTACGTGTCGACCGACTGGATCGTCGTCGCGCTGATGTCGCTCGCGTTCTTCGGCAAAGGCATCGGCGCGCTCGGCTGGGCCGTCGTTGCCGACACGTCGCCGAAGGAAGCGCTCGGCCTGTCCGGCGCGATCTTCAACATGTTCGGCAACATCGCCGGCATCGTGACGCCGATCGTGATCGGTTATCTGGTCGCGCGCTCGGGCTCATTCAATGGCGCGCTGGTGTTCGTCGGCGCGAACGCGCTGCTGACGGTGATCAGCTACCTGGTGATCGTCAAGGACATCCGGCGCGTCGAGTTGCGCCCGGCTTGAGCCCGTTATAGGCTCAGCTATCGTTCCGGTTATCGTACTTCCGGCCGGCGGACGCCCGGCGCCTCGCGCGATCCATGCGCACCGAGGCGCCAAACTTCGGGCAGCCGCCGATCTATGTGACATTTGCGCCGAAATCGATCCGGCGCTTATATAATCAGTCGTCAGACGACGATATAATAAAAATGCAGGATTTCCAGCGATCTTTCAAACAAGGAGCGTTTTCGATGGCTACACCACTAGCATCCGCGGCACCGCCACGACGCGCTCGCAATCTTGCCGAGTTCGTCGTCAACTACGTCACCGAGCAGATCTCGGCCAACGTGTTGAAGCCGGGCGACAAGCTCCCGACCGAATCCCAGTTGATGAACACGCTCAGCGTGAGCCGCACGGTGATCCGCGAGGCGATCTCCCGCCTGCAGGCAGGCAAGATCATCGAGACGCGGCACGGCATCGGCAGCTTCGTGCTCGAGCCGCAGCGCGAAAAGCTCGGCATCGACATGGTGCCCGCCACCACGCTGCGCGACGTGCTGTCCATTCTTGAGCTGCGCATCAGCCTCGAAACCGAATGCGCCGGTCTCGCCGCGCAACGCGCAAAACCGGACGACCTCGCGCGCATGCGTGCCGCGCTCGACGCGATCGAAGCCACGCGCCACAACGGGCTCGACAGCGTGGACGCCGACCTGCAGTTCCACATCTCGGTCGCGCGCGCAACCGGCAACCGCTATTTCGTCGACATCCTGTCGCAGATGGGCAGCGCGCTGATTCCGCGCAACCGGCTCGACTCGGCGGGCATCGCGCGCGCCGATCCCGATGCGTATCTGTCGCTCGTGAATCTCGAGCATGAAAGCATCCTCGAGGCGATCAGCCGGCACGACGCCGAAGGCGCGCGCGCGGCGATGCGCATGCATCTGTCGAATAGCCGCGAGCGGCTGCGTCGCGCCAACGAAGTGAGCGAAGCGAACAGCTGATTTTCGCGAAGCACGCGGGCGAAAAAAATGGCCGGGAATCTCCCGGCCATTTTTTTATCTTGCGATTGCGTGCGCCCTTCCGTTCGATGCGCACCCGGCCGAGCGGCCCGGCGCGCATCCGTTCACGACGCCGTCACGTGATCAACCGCGCGTGAGTTCGCCATCGCGACGACGCCACAGTTCCAGCGGGTTGCCGTCGGCCAGCGTCTGCGGCAGCAGCTCGGCCGGGAAGTCCTGATAGCACACCGGACGCAGGAAGCGGTCGATCGACGTCGTGCCGACCGAGGTCGCGCGGCTATCCGACGTTGCCGGGAACGGGCCGCCGTGAACCATCGCGTGGCACACTTCGACGCCGGTCGGGAAGCCGTTGACCAGAATCCGGCCGGCCTTGCGCTCGAGAATCGTCACGAGCTTCTTCGCGCCCGCCACGTCGGCGCTGTCCATCTGCAGCGTCGCGGTCAGCTGGCCGGCGAAGTGCTCGGCAACCTTCAGCATTTCCTGCTCGTCCTTGCAGCGAATGATCGTCGACGCCGGGCCGAACACTTCGTCTTCGAGCACCGGGTTCGCGAGGAACGTCTGCGCGTCGGTCACGAACAGCGCTGCGCAAGCCTGAGTCGGGCCGGTCGCGGCGACGCCGCGTGCCACGACTTCGACGCCCTTCGTCGCGGCCAGCTTGCCTTCACCGTCCTCATACGCGGCGTGGATGCCCGAGGTCAGCATGGTCTGCGCCGGCTTTGCCGCGAGCGCTTCCGATGCCGTCGCGACGAAGCCCTTCAGCGCGTCGCTGTCGATCGCGATGGCGAGGCCCGGGTTCGTGCAGAACTGGCCCGCGCCGAGCACGAGCGAGTCGACGAAACCGCGCGCGATGCTGTCGCCGCGCGCCGTGAGGGCGTTCGGCATCAGGAACACCGGGTTGATGCTGCTCATTTCGGCGTAAACCGGGATCGGTTCCGGACGTGCCGCCGCGACGCGCATCAGCGACGTGCCGCCCGCGCGCGAACCGGTGAAGCCGACCGCCTTGATGGCCGGGTGCGCAACCAGCGCCTCGCCGACCGAGTTACCCGCGCCGACGATCATCGAGAACACGCCTTCGGGCAGATCCATTTCCTGCGCGACGCGCTGGATCACGCGACCGACCAGCTCCGACGTGCCGAGGTGCGCGCGGTGCGCCTTCACGACGACCGGGCAGCCTGCGGCCAGCGCCGCAGCGGTGTCGCCACCGGCGACCGAGAACGCGAGCGGGAAGTTGCTCGCGCCGAACACCGCGACCGGGCCGAGCGCGATCTTCTGCATGCGCAGATCCGAGCGCGGCAGCGGCTTGCGATCCGGCAGCGGCGAATCGAGCGTTGCGTTGAGCCACTGACCCGCGCGCACGGTTTGCGCGAACAGCTTCAGCTGGCCGGTGGTGCGGCCGCGCTCGCCTTCCAGACGCGCCTTCGGCAGACCCGATTCAGCCATCGCACGTTCGATCAGCTCGTCGCCGAGCGCGGTGATGCCGTCCGCGATACGATCCAGAAACTCGGCACGCACGGCGAGCGGCAGTTGACGATAGGCGTCGAACGCTTGCTGCGCGAGCGTACAGGCCTGCTCGACGTTTGCGACAGTGCCGCTGCCGAACACCGGCTCGGCAATCTCGGAACCCGTGGCAGGATTGAACGCGCGCAGCGGTTTTTCTTCGCCGCGCACTGCTTTGCGACCGATCAGCATTTCACCGGTAATAGGCATTTTGGCTTTCCTTGAATGAAGGCTTAAGATATAGGTCATCCTACAACATTGCGGGGGCTCCATGCAACCCGAAACGCTTGTTGGACAGGGATATTCGGGTTTACTCGCCCGTTACAACGGAGGTCCACGATGCTAATCTGCGGTTAGTCATACGACGACTTATAACCTTGCGTTCCGCGTGGTTTTTGACAGTCGTCGAAGCCTTTATCCCGATCCATCGCAGTTCGAGGAGACACCGCATGCCCGCCGTCACGCCTTACGAATCCCTGCCCAACCGCTTCCGACGCGCGGTGCGCGAGGGAAAAACCCAGATCGGCTGTTGGGCTTCGCTCGCCAGCCCGATCGCCACTGAACTGCTGGGCACGGTCGGCTTCGACTGGATGCTGCTGGACGCCGAACACGCGCCCAACGACGTGCTCACGCTGATCCCGCAATTGATGGCGCTCAAGGACAGCGGCAGCGCACCTGTCGTCCGACCACCGGCCAACGACAGCGTCGTGATCAAGCGTTTTCTCGACAGCGGCTTCTCGAACTTCCTCGTGCCCTTCGTCGACAGCGCCGACGACGCCGCCCGCGCGGTGGCGTCGACGCGCTACCCGCCGCAGGGCATCCGCGGCGTGTCGGTCGGCCATCGCGGCAACCGCTATGGCACCGTGCCCGACTACTTCGCGCTCGCCAACGACAACGTCTGCGTAATCCCGCAGATCGAAAGCCGCAAGGCGGTCGAGGCGATCGACAGCATCCTCGCGGTGGACGGGATCGACGCGGTCTTCATCGGCCCGTCCGACCTGGCGGCGTCGTATGGCCACCTCGGCAATGCGAACCATCCTGACGTGCAGCAGGCGATCGCGCATGTGTTCGAGCGCGCGCAGGCGGCCGGCAAGGCGAGCGGCATTCTCGCGCCGGTGCAGGCCGACGCGGAACGTTATCTGTCGATGGGCGCGCGCGTCGTCGCCGTCTGCGCGGATATGGGGCTGCTCAAGGGCGCCGCGCAGGCGGCGCAGAAACACTTCATGCAGAAACCGGCGGGCGAGGCTTGAACGCGGCCGCCATGACACTTTCGGAGCATTCCATGCAAAAAGCAGGCTTTATCGGACTCGGCATCATGGGCAAGCCCATGGCCGCCAACCTTCTGAAAAACGGCGTGTCGCTCGCCGCCTTCACGCGTAGCGGCGTGCCCGCCGAACTCACGCAGGCCGGCGCCGTCGCATGCGAGAACCCCGCCGCGGTCGCCGCGCACGCGGACGTGATCTTCGTCATGGTGCCGGACACGCCGGACGTCGAACGCGTGCTGTTCGGCGAAAACGGCCTCGCGAGCGCGCTGCGCGCCGGCCAGACCGTCGTCGACATGAGCTCGATCTCGCCGATGGCGACCCGCGACTTCGCGGCGCGCGTGCGCGAAACCGGCGCCGATTATCTCGACGCGCCGGTATCGGGCGGCGAAGTCGGCGCGAAGGCCGGCTCGCTGACGATCATGGTCGGCGGCGAACAGGCCACGTTCGACAGCGTCAAGCCGTTGTTCGACATGATGGGCAAGAACGTCACGCTGATCGGCGCGGTCGGCGCGGGTCAGGTGTGCAAGGTCGCCAACCAGGTGATCGTCGCGGCGACCATCGAGGCAGTCGGCGAAGCGCTGCTGCTCGCGTCGAAGGCCGGTGTCGATGCGGCGCGCGTGCGTGAGGCGCTGATGGGCGGCTTCGCGTCGTCGCGCATTCTCGAAGTGCACGGCGAGCGCATGACCAAGCGCACGTTCGATCCGGGTTTCCGCATCGAACTGCACCAGAAGGACCTGAACCTCGCGCTGTCGACCGCGCAGGCGCTCGGCGTGTCGCTGCCGAACACCGCCACCTGTCAGGCGCTGTTCAACGCGTGCGTCGCGCACGGCGGCAAGGCGTGGGATCACTCGGCGATGGTGCGCGCGCTCGAAGTGCTCGCGAATCACGAGATCGGTCAGAAGACCGCGTAAGCGTACGATCGCACGCGGCTCGAAGTTACGCCGCTGCGTTTGCTCCGGGTTGTCGATGGAGTGGACGCAGCGGCGTTTTTGCGTGTGCGTGCGGCGTTGTACTGGGCATTGCGCGCGGCGCGTCGAGCGCATGGCGTTCTCGCGACAATAGTCTGGACTGCTGGGGATATCGCACGTTGAACTTGCGCTACGGAGCTACGGATCCACCGAGCCACTGAACCAACACCCCGCCCAACAAAAAAGAGGCGGCGCCCATTTCAGGCACCGCCTCTTCCCACTTCAACTGCCGGTCAAACCCACCCGAGCCGACCCATAACGCGTTTTACTTCGCAGCCGCCGCATCCGGCGCCGCCCAGATCGGATCCGGCATCTTCTCCGAGCTCCTGGCCATCAGGCAGACCACGACCGCGGCAATCAGGTCGAACACCGCCAGCACGACGAACAGCGGGCTATAGCCGATCTGCGTGACGAGCACACCGAACAGCGCGGTGAACGCCGCGGCACCCAGATAGCCGGCCATGCCGCCCATACCCGTCGCGGTCGCGACTTCGTGTTTGCCGAACATATCCGACGTGATCGCGTACAGCGCGCCCGACAGCGTCTGGTGCGCGAAGCCGCCGACGCACAGCAGCGCCACCGCCATGTACGGGCTCTCGACGAGACCGATACACGCCGGCCCGATCATGAACAGCGCACCGACCACGAACACCATCTTCCGCGACGTGAACAGCGATACCTTCGCGTACTTGTGGAACAGCGGGCTCAGATAACCACCGAGCACGCAGCCGATATCGGCGGCGAGGAACGGCATCCACGCGAACATCGCGACTTCCTTCAGGTTCATGTGACGCTCGGTCATCATGTACAGCGGAATCCACGCGTTGAACGTTTGCCAGGCCGGTTCGGACAGAATTCGCGGAATACCGATCGCCCAGAAATCGCGGCTCACCAGCATCGCGCGCCAGCTGCGCTTCGGCGTGTTGATGTCGTCGTGATGCTTCGCTTCCTGGCCGCTCAGAATGTAGTCGCGCTCGTCATTGCCGAGCAGCTTCTGGTTGCGCGGATGCTTGTAGATGAGCATCCACAGCACGCTCCACACGATGCCCGCGACGCCGACGATCACGAACGCGAGTTGCCACTTGCCGTGAAACAGCGCCCACACGACGAGCGGCGGTGCCAGCAGCGCGCCGATCGAAGAGCCGATGTTGAACCAGCCGATCGCAACCGAACGCTCCTTCGCGGGGAACCATTCGCTCGTCGCCTTCACGCCGGCCGGAATACCGGCCGATTCGGCGAGACCGAGGATACCGCGGAACACCGCGAGGCTGCGCCAGCCCGTCGCCCATGCAGCCGCCGCACAAGCCACCGACCACGCCAGCGCGAACACCGCGAAGCCGATCTTGGTGCCGATCGTGTCTAGCACGAAACCGGCGACCGGCTGCATGAACGCATAGCAGAGCTGCCACGCCACGACCACGTGCGAGTACTGCTCGGTCGTGATGTTGAGCTCCTTCATCATCGTCGGTGCCGCGACCGACAACGTGTTGCGCGCCAGGTAGTTGATGATCAGGCCGGCCGCGACCAGCGCGACCATCCACCAGCGAATACCCTTGATCTTCATTGCCACTTCTCCTCGTGATGCATTGCCCGTCGAATCGACCGGGACTTAAGCCTTGCGCGAATAGTCGATGCCGACGAAGCTACCGCCCTGGTAGCGCTGGCACAGTTCATCGAGCGGATTCGGGCGCGACAGGATGTCTTCGGCGTAGTCCTCGGCGTTCTGCTTCGGCTCGTAGCCGAGACGCGCCGCGCCGCTGTTGTCCCACCAGCTGCGCGTATTGGCCGACACACCCCAGATGGTCAGGAAGCCGACGTCTTGCGCTTCGATGCAGCGATCGAGGAAATGGAACAGGTCCTTGTGGCCGAACCAGGTGCTCAGGTGGCGCTGCTCGGTCGGACGCTCGAGGCAGCTGCCGATACGCACGCACACGCTCTCGATGCCGTGCTTGTCCCAGTACATGCGAGCGAGCGCTTCGCCCCACACCTTCGACAGGCCGTAGAAGCCGTCCGGGCGCAGTTCGCAGTCAAGGCTCAGATGCTCGGTGACCGGATACATGCCGATCGCGTGGTTCGAGCTCGCGAACACGATGCGCTTCACGCCGTTGCGGCGCGCGCCTTCGTAGACTTCGACGAGGCCGCGCAGGTTGTTCTCGATGATCTCGGGCAGCGGACGCTCGACGCTCGTGCCGGCGAAGTGGATCAGCACGTCCACGCCATTCAGCAGACGGTCGACGACCGCCGGATCGCGCAGGTCGCCGTTCATCACGTCTTCACCGTCGACGAGCGGCGTCAGCACCTTGGAGCCCGCGGCCGAGCGCAACGGCACGCCGCGCGCGACGAATTCAGCACGTACCACGGAGCCGAGCTGGCCGCCGGCGCCACTCAGGGCAATCTTCTTCATAAAGGGGTTCCTTTTACTGCGCCGCGCGCGAGGTCTACAAAGGACAGACAGAGGGTTTGAGCGGCTGGCGGATCGCGCTGCGCGCGTCGCATAACACACTCAAGTTGTACGATAACGTACTATCGGCGATGAACAAGCGGATTTCAACTCCGCATTTACCCTTAAATTACCGCAGGCAAATTCCGTAGCCCTTTAAAAAACAACGAGATGCGAACGTCGAGTTCATGTGACATCGTATAACTCAAGGCGGCTTTTTTTGTTCCGCGAGTGCTTCGCCTGACGCCGGGGGGTCCAACGCGAGCGGCGTGCATGTGCCGCCCGCGCCGTCAACAGATCACATCATTACGTTACCGGGCGCTCAGGAGCCGATGAATTCGAGCAGGTCGGCATTGACCTTGTCGGCCTCGACCGTGCACATGCCGTGCTGGCCGCCCGGATAGACCTTCAGCGTCGCGTTCTTGACGATTTGCGCGGTGCGTCGGCCGGCTGCGTCGATCGGCACGATCTGGTCGTCGTCGCCGTGCAGCACCAGGGTCGGCACGTCGATCTTCTTCAGATCTTCGGTGTAGTCGACTTCGGAGAACTGCTTGATGCAGTCGTACAGCCCCTTGATCGAGCCGGCCATGCCTTGGCGCCAGAACGAATCGATCACGCCCTGCGACACCTTCGCGCCCTCCCGGTTGTAGCCGTAGAACGGCACGGCCAGATCCTTGAAGAACTGCGAGCGATCGTCGGCGACACCCTTGCGGATGCTGTCGAACACATCGATCGGCAGGCCGAGCGGATTGTCGGCAGTCTTCAGCATCAGCGGCGGCACCGCGCCGATCAGCACGGCCTTCGCGACCCGCCCCGTGCCATGCCGGCCGATGTAATGCGCGACTTCGCCGCCGCCCGTCGAATGGCCGACCAGCGTCGCGTCCTGCAGGTCGAGATGTTCGATCAGCGCGGCGAGGTCGTCGGCGTAGGTGTCCATCTCATTGCCGTCCCACGGCTGCTCCGAGCGGCCATGACCGCGCCGGTCGTGCGCGATCACGCGAAAGCCCTTGCTGCCGAGAAACAGCATCTGTGCATCCCACGCATCGGCGGTCAGCGGCCAGCCGTGGGAAAACACGACCGGGCGACCCTTGCCCCAGTCCTTGTAGAAAATCGAGGTACCGTCTTTCGTCCTGATCGTGCTCATCTGCTGACTCCTTGTCGATGAAGTCTGCCGTCGCCGGCAGGTGGATGAAGCGGAAGCTGCTCACGAAGCATGCGCGCGACGCATGACAGAACGCCGTGCGAATTCGGCAATGAATAACGGCAACTACGGAAACAGCCGCAAATATCTGGGCAAGACATGGCGTGGCGAAAACCGGCACAGCGGCGCGGCAATGGCATGGAGAGAAATGCCGCCGTGGAATTACACCGCCAATGACACCATCAATAACGCGGCAAAACGGCTAACGCAAATGCAGCGAATACCAAACGAATCGCGAACGGCTAATGCGCGACGAATAATGAAGAGAAAAAGCTGAAACGGCCAGGCGGCAGCGTGCATCGTAAAAGCAAAGAAATCGCCCGACTAGCGCGCGAACCGATGAAGTCGGTTTGGATGGATCGATTGTCGGCTGGCGACGGACGACGGCCCCCCATCCCTGCCGCGCAAGGCCGTGCGAAACGCCTTGTTGCAGCGCGGTCGATTGACGCAGCCCACGCCGCGACGCACGCAGGACCACGCCTCAGCTGCAAAAAGAAACTTGATGCCCATCAACGGCTTGCCCGATCAATAGGCGTATTCCGTATAAAACAACGCGGTTTTTTGACGCACATCGCAGTGCAACACTTTTTGATTCGATCCCCTACTCTTGCGCCATCTGCCCAGCGCAGTGCGCTCCGACATCGGTCGACGCGCGTAAGTCCGCTCACGCGGCCATCACGCACAACAGGATCATGAACTTCGCACTATCGGCATTCGATCTCGCGCGCATTCAATTCGCGTTCACCGTTTCTTTTCACATCGTCTTCCCCGCGCTCAGCATCGGTCTCGCCAGTTTCATCGCCGTTCTCGAATGGCGTTGGCTAAAAACCGGCAAAGCCTACTACAAAGATCTTTGTCTGTTCTGGTCGAAGATCTTCGCAGTGGCCTTCGGCATGGGCGTCGTCTCCGGCGTCGTGATGAGCTATCAGTTCGGCACCAACTGGTCGGGCTTCTCGAGTTTCGCCGGGCCGATCACCGGCCCGCTGTTGATGTACGAGGTGATGACCGCGTTCTTTCTCGAAGCGGGCTTCCTCGGCATCATGCTGTTCGGCTGGCAGCGCGTGAGTCCGCGCGCGCACTTCGGTGCGACGCTGATGGTCGCGCTTGGCACGCTGATCTCGACCTTCTGGATTCTCGCTTCCAATAGCTGGATGCAGACGCCGCAGGGCTTCGAGGTCGTCGACGGTCATGTCGTGCCGCTCGACTGGTTCAAGATCATCTTCAATCCGTCGTTCCCGTACCGGCTCGCGCATATGGCGCTCGCCGCGTTCATCGTCGCGGGGCTGGTGGTCGCGGCGGTCGGCGCGTGGCATCTGCTGCGCGGACGGCGCGACCCCGCCGTCAAGAAGATGTTCTCGATGGCGCTGTGGCTGCTGTTGATTCTCACGCCGATCCAGGCATTCGTCGGCGATCAGCATGGCCTGAACACACGCGAATATCAGCCGGCGAAGATCGCGGCGATCGAAGGCTTGTGGGACACCGAAAAAGGCGGCACCGCGCTGAACCTGTTCGGCATCCCCGACATGAAGGCCGAAACCACGCGCTACGCGGTATCGGTGCCGCACCTCGGCAGCCTGATCCTCACGCATAGCTGGGACGGCGAAATCCGCGGACTGAAGGAATTTCCGCCGCAGGACCGGCCGGATTCGACCGTCGTGTTCTGGAGCTTCCGCATCATGGCCGGACTCGGCGTGCTGATGATCGCGATGTCGATCGCGGCCTGGGTCTTGCGCCGCCGTGGGCGCCTGTTCGAAGCGAAGTGGTTCCAGCGGCTGTGCGTCGCGATGGGGCCGAGCGGCTTCATCACGCTGCTGGCCGGCTGGGTCACCACCGAAGCGGGCCGTCAGCCGTGGGTCGTGTATGGCGTGATGCGCACCTCGCAGGCGGTGTCGCCGCTGACCACGCAGCAGGTCGGTCTGTCGCTGATGACGTTCGTGGCCGTCTACTTCCTCGTGTTCGGCACCGGCATCTACTACATGCTGAAGCTGATGCGCTCGGGTCCGGCGCTTCCCGGCGGCAAGTCTCACGACACACCGCACGGCCTGCCGCAGCCGCTGCCCGCGCAGACCGCACGCCGCCCGCTGTCCGCCGCCGATCAGATGATCGACGCCGTCTAACCCGCACTTCGAGAGCAAGAAAATGGACGTAACCGTCGTATGGGCCGCGATCATCGCGCTGGGTCTTTTCATGTACGTCGTGCTGGACGGCTTCGACCTCGGCATCGGCATCGTCTTTCCGTTCTTCCCCGACGAAAAGGAACGCGACCTGATGATGAACACGGTCGCGCCGGTGTGGGACGGCAACGAAACCTGGCTCGTGCTCGGCGGCGCCGCGCTGTTCGCGGTGTTTCCGGTCGTCTACTCGACCGTGCTGTCGGCGCTCTATCTGCCGCTCGTGTTCATGCTCGTGTGCCTGATCTTTCGCGGCGTGTCGTTCGAGATCCGCGCGAAGTCGCGCCGCACGAGACATTTGTGGGACCTCGCGTTCATCGGCGGCTCGGCGGGCGCCGCGTTCTTCCAGGGCATCGTGCTCGGCGCATTCCTGCAAGGCATTCCGGTCGCCGATGGCGCCTATGCCGGCGACGCGTTCGGCTGGCTCACGCCGTTCAGCCTGCTGACGGGCCTCGGGCTCGTCGCGACCTACGCGCTGCTCGGCTGCTGCTGGCTGGTCGCGAAGACCGAGGGCGATCTGCAGCGACGCCTGCATCGCGTGGTGTGGCCGCTGACGCTGGTGCTGCTCGGCTTCATCGCCCTCGTGAGCCTGTGGACCCCGCTGATGGATGCGGGCATCGCGCAACGCTGGTTCCATGACGGGATCTTCTACCGTCTGTTGCCGGTGCCGTTCCTCGTCGCGATCTGCGCGTTCTGCATGCATCGCGCGGTGCACGCGCGCCATCACAACACGCCGTTCGTGCTGGCGCTGGCGCTCGTGCTGCTCGGTTATCTCGGGCTGCTCGTGAGCCTGTGGCCGTATGCGATTCCGTCGAGCATCACGCTATGGGAAGCCGCAGCGCCGCGCACCAGCCAGACCTTCACGCTGGCCGGCGCGGCGGTGATCCTGCCGATCATCGTCGCCTATACGACGATGAGTTATTGGGTCTTTCGAGGCAAGGTGAGCCATGGCGACCAACATCACTATCACTGAGACGCCGCGCGCCCGCACAGCGGCGCCCGCTGCCGCTGCAACTGCGGCAAAGCGCAGCCGCACACTGCCGGGCTGGCTCTGGTTCATCGCGCTATGGTGCTTCGGCGTGGCCGCCGCAATGTCGCTCGGTTTCGCTTTCAAGCTTCTGATGAATGCGACGCTGTTCGCGGTCAGATAGCGGCCCGCGAACCCGTGTCGATCTGGCATGCATAACCCCCCGGATCGCGCGGGAGCGCTTCAAAAAAGGCGCACGCGGCTCGTCTACGTAGCAAGCCGGAACCTATGCGCGGGAGACCTGCCTTAACATCACGAAGCGCATCGAACGATGCCGGCAGCCGGCCACGCGCGTCGCCGCTCAGCGAAGCGGCGCGCGGCACGGCAAAGGGAGCGGGACCCCGGCGGGTTGGAACGAGGCCGGATGCGGCGGTGAGTGCGACACTTCATGCGGCGAGAACCGAGGCGACGATTTCGGCTTCGACCGCGGAGTCAAGAACAGCACGAATCGCGGCATCGAGGAACGGCAATCGGATCGGCTCGTCCGGGGTCCCGAGTATCGACCAAGAAGCGCGGAAGACCGGCCATGATGCGTGTCATGAGTACCGCAGTTAATAACGCTGCAAGTGCGCACCCCGCTACGGCGAAATGTGCAACGGCGGCAGCCCTCAACGGACAGGCTCGACTCGCGGAGACATCATGAAGTTTCTTGTAGCCGACGACCATGAACTGATCCGGCAAGGCGTCAAAGGCATGCTGCGTGGCTTTGATCCCGACGCCCAGTTCGACGAAGCCGACAGCTGGGAAACCCTTGCCACCGCCGCGCGCCCCGACGCGAATCACGATCTGGCGATCGTCGATCTGCATATGCCGGGCATGAGCGGCGCGACCTCCCTCGAATCGCTGCTGAAGGCGAATCCGGCGCTGCCGGTCGTGGTGCTGTCCGCGGAGGAATCGCCCGACGAGATGCGCGCGGTGCTCGCGGCCGGTGCGCTCGGCTTCGTGCCGAAGCGCCAGCCCGCCAGCGTGATGCTGAAGGCGATCGAACTGGTGCTGTCCGGCGGCGCTTATGTGCCGATGGAAGCGCTCAGTCTGCTTGGCTCGCGCGACACGCAGGCGGCCGGATGCGTGGCGGCCGACGCGGGTGGATCGGCAGGTGTGCCGGCCGCGAGCGCCGCCGCGCAAGCCGCCCGCGCGTCGGCTCCCGGCACCGTCGCACAGACCGAGCCGGTCACCCAGGTGCCGTCGCTGCAACCGCACCAGCAGCATCTGCTGGAGAACCTGTCGCCGCGTCAGCAGGACATCATGCGGCTCGTGCATCGCGGCTGGACCAACAAGATGATCGCGCGTGAACTCGGCGTCGCCGAAGGCACGGTGAAAGTACATCTGTCGGTGATCTTCCGGGCGCTCGGTGTGCACAACCGGTCGACCGCGATCGCGGTGATCAATGGATGGCTGGAGGCGGGCAAGACGTTGTAGCGCTTTCCCCGGCGCCGCGCCGACGCTTGTCGTCGCTTGTCGTCGTGCCGTTTCTTGCGGCTTCGGCCGGCGGCGGTCTGCATCACCGCCGGCCAACCCCTCTCTGTTCCCGCCGCTAAGGCTGCGTTTCGCTTTGCGCCCCTGAGCCCGCTTCGGTTTGCGGCGCAGTCTGCGGCGCTCCGGCCGTCGCGGACGACGGCGCCCGGTCCGCCTCTTCGGCCCCTTCCCCCAACACCACCGCGCCCGCCGGCCGCCCCTTGTCGAGCTCCGCCTGCTGCCACAGCATTTCCAGCGTGCGCCGCAAGCGCGCCGGCGTCACCGGCTTGTGCAGCACCGGAATCCCCTGCAACGCGAGCGCCGCCAGCTCCGGCGATGCCATATCGCCGGTGATCAGCAGCGTCACCACATTGCCGTGCCCCTGGCGCGCGAGCGCACCGCGAATCGCGCTCAGCGCCTGCGCGCCGGTGCGGTGATTGGCGAGCTGGTAGTCGCACAGCACCGCGTCGGGCACGAAGCCTTCCGCGAGCGCGGCGAGCGCGCCGGCTTCGTCGCGCTCGCCGCGCACGTCGCAGCCCCAGCGCTCGAGCAGACTCGCGAGGCCTTCGAGGATCGACGGCTCGTCGTCGATGCACAGCACGCGCCGCCCCTGCGCGGCCGGGCCGCCCGCGACCGAATCGTTCAGACTCGCGACGATGCCGCTCGCGTCGCCCGCCTGCACCGCGAAGCGGAACACCGAGCCGCGCCCAGGCGCCGAGCGCAGTTGCAACTCGCCGCCGAGCAGGCCGACGAGCCGCCTGACGGTCGGCAGCCCGAGCCCGTGCCCCTGGCGCGCGTCGCGCTGCGGATTCTCCACCTGGTAAAACTCCTCGAAAATGCGCTCGTGCTCTTGCGGCGCGATGCCGACGCCCGAATCGCGCACTTCGATATAGCCGCCCGCCAGCCGCCCCGCGCGTCGGAAGCCGAGCCAGATCGCGCCTTGCTCGGTATAACGCACCGCGTTCGACAGCAGATTGCTCAGCACGCGTTCGAGCAGCACCGGATCGTCGTAGACGACGATCGAAGTCGGCGCGATGCGCAGCGCGAGCCCCTTCGCCGCGGCCTGCGGACGATACTGGCTACCGACCCGCTCGAATAGTTCGGAGAGCCGGAAGTGCAGCCGGATCACCTGAGTGACGCCGCTTTCGAGCCGGGCGAGATCGAGCACCTGGTTGAACAGCTGATTGAGCGCCTCGACGTTGTAGACGATGTGCCCGGCCGTCTTCGCGTGCTGCGCGGGCGTCGCCGCCGGGTCGTTCAGCGATGCCGCGAGCAGGCCGATCGCATGCAGCGGCTGGCGCAGATCGTGGCTTGCCGCCGCGAAAAAGCGCGTCTTTGCGAGGCTCGCTTCTTCGGCGAGGCGCTTTTGCGCGGCCAGCGATTCCGCCAGGTATTGCTGATCGACACGCGCCTGCACGACCTGGCGAAACAGCTTGCGATAGCTCATCGCGTAGACGTTGATCGCGACGAAGAAGAACGCGAGCACGATCGCGAGAATCGTGCGATCGAAGGTGTGCGAGCCGAAATGCAGCACGATCGACGGCAGCAGCAGAAACGGAATCGACGTCGAAAAATTGAGGAGATCGAACCCGTTCGACATGAACACGCCGGCCGCGAGCGTCACCAGCAGCACGGTATGCAATAGCGGCAGATCGGTCTGCGGACTCTGGAACGCGAACCACACCGCGAAGCCCGGCCCGCTGTAAAGCAGCACGCCGCGCAGCGCGTGCAGGTAGATCCAGTCCCGCGGCGAGACCAGCTGCGGATAGCGGCGATTGCAGATCCACAGCGCGAGGCCCGCGCAATTGGCGAGTGCATAGAAAGCAAAGCACGCGATAAACAGCGGCGGCGCCGGCACATGCGGCCAGTAGATCGCCACCAGCACCGCGATCGAAAACCAGTGCGAAAAGAACGCGATCGGATCCTGCGCGTAGAGCACGCGCACGAGGTCTTCGTCGATGGCACGCTGGATCGGGTCGGCCCGCATGGGGCGGTCTCCTCTGTCGATCGGAGCGAGCGCTCCGGGGAAACCGCGGATCGACCCGGGCGACCAGACGCGCCGCCCGCGCGGTTCATTCTATGGGGAATGCCGACTCTTCAGACGAATCGTCAGCAATCCGTCAGAAGGTTTACCCGGGAGTTTACCCATCAGCTAACACTTAATCCATATAGGCGAAGGCGTTGACGCGAACCATACTGCATTCACGTTTCAGCGCGGCATTTCAGCCACCTTCCCTCGCTGCGCGGCCCACGCGCCGCGGCCCGCCGCGCTCCCTGCCAACCGTGACGGAGGTTTCCATGGGCGCAGTCCCGAGCTACGAGTTCGCCCGCCAACTCGACGACGCAATCCTGCCCGAACTGTGGCGCAGGCGCACCCGGCTCTCAGCGGACGAAATGGTGTCGATGGTCGAACTGGTCAAGCGCGCATTGCGGACCTACCACCCGCTCGAACTGCAGGCGCTCGGCGAGGACAAGGAAGAACTGGTCGCCCAGTTCATCTATGCGAAGGTGCTGCGCCTCGCGCCCGGCCACACCGAAACGAACGCATGCGCCGACAGCGCGCCGTCCAATAGCTACGCGGTGTGCGCGTATTTCCGCCGCTATCTGATCGACTGCCTGCGCAGCGCGTCCCATCAGCGCAACGTGTCGATGGAGACCGAGGGCGTCGCGCAGGAAATCGATCTGCACGCGCATGCGCTCGAAGACCCGGTGCAAAGCGTGCTGCTGCAATACGGCCTCGATGAAGAGTGCGTACGGCGCGCGGCGCGCGAGTTCATCGAAGGGCTCGACGAACCCGAGCGGATCGTGCTGGCCGGCAGCCTCGGCTGGTGCTCGGAAGGCAAAGGCGGGCTTTCGGCGGTGGCGGCTCAGCATCGGGTGCCCTCCTATCACTATCGCGCCGTCAAACTCGGCGTCACCATGAAAAAGACGGCCGGCGCCGAGGAATTTTCCAACACCAAGATCGGCCGCTGGCTCACCGATGTGCTCGGCATCGAGATCGACGTCGACAATCGCGCGGCGATTCTGGTTGCGCTGAATCTGCTCGCGGCGGAATCGAGCGAGAGCGAATGCAATGAAGTGGCCGCCTAATAATTCGGACAACCAACAGGCCACATAAGAAGCGTGGCAAGAGCGCATGCCCGACCGGCCGGGTACACCCGGCGACGGCCGGCCGGCCATGCCGCCCTGAACCTCGCACGCTACGACCTCGGCGCGCCCTCCACGGCGCGCTTTTTTTACGCCCGCTTTTTTTGCGGCGATATTCCGCCTACGATAAAAAAGCTGCCGCAGCACACCGTCTTTGTTCCGAAGTCGAG
The DNA here is from genome assembly GCF_004197395.1 of Paraburkholderia sp. UYCP14C. Lineage (GTDB taxonomy): Bacteria > Pseudomonadota > Gammaproteobacteria > Burkholderiales > Burkholderiaceae > Paraburkholderia. Next base: position 61,673 of record NZ_SELS01000029.1, read on the forward strand.
CTTCCGTTCCCCGCATCCGATTCCAGACGAGGTGGTCCTGATGAACCGCTTATCGAGCGCGCCGACGGCGCTGCAACGGCATTACGAGGTGGTCGTGATTGGCTCGGGCTACGGCGGCGCGATCGCCGCGAGCCGCATGGCGCGCGCGGGCCGACGCGTGTGCGTGCTCGAGCGCGGCCGCGAATTCATGGCCGGCGAGTTTCCGCGCACGCCCGTGCAGGGCGTCGAGCAGATCCAGTACAACACCGCCGAGGCGCAGATCGGCTCGCCGCTGGCACTGCTCGAAGTGCACGTGAACGAGGACGTCAACGCGGTGGTGGGCTGCGGGCTCGGGGGTACGTCGCTGATCAATGCGAACGTCGCGCTCGAAGCCGATCCGCGCCTGTGGGACGACCCGCGCTGGCCGGCCGCGCTGCGCGCGGACAAAGCCGGACGCGACGACGGCTATGCACTCGCCCGGCAGATGCTGTCGCCGTCGCCGGTGCCCGACGATTTCCCGCCTCTGCCGAAGCTGCAGGCACTCGAAAAATCGGCGCAGGCGCTCAACATGGCGGACCGCTTCAGCCGTCCGCCGATCACGGTTACGTTCAAGGACGGTCCGAACGCGGCGGGCGTCGAGCAGCAGCGCTGCGTCGGGTGTGGCGACTGCAACTCCGGTTGCAACTACGACGCGAAGAACTCGACGCACATGAACTATCTGCCCGACGCGGTCGCCCACGGCGCGCAGATTTTCACCGGCGCGGCCGTGCATTCGGTGCTGCGTGATCCCGACACGCAGCAATGGAAGGTCAACTTCCAGCTCGTGAAGCTAGGCCGCGAAAGCTACGATGCGCCCGATCTGTTCGTGCTGGCCGATATCGTGATCGTCGCGGCGGGCACGATCGGCTCGAGCGCGCTGCTGCTGCGCTCGCACGACGCGGGCCTCGGCACCTCGGAGATGCTCGGCCAGCACTTCACCGGCAACGGCGACGTGCTCGCATTCGCGTACAACACGAAGGACACCATCAACGGCGTCGGCTGGGGCGGGCACAAACCAGGGCAGATTCCGCCGGTCGGGCCGACCATCACCGGCCTGATCGACAATCGCGCCGACGAGAAAGACGTCAGGAATGGCTATGTGATCGAGGAAGGCTCGCTGGCCGGCGCGGTCGGCGACGCGCTCGTCGGCATGCTCGGCTCGGTCGCGCCGCTCGAAGGCGTGGATCCGGCCGGCCCACCGTCGCTGCTGGAGCGCATGGCCTACGACGCGCGCGCGATCGAAAGCCTGATCCGCGGCCCGTACCACGGCGCGCTCAATCACACGCAAAGCTATCTCGTGATGGCGCACGACGACGAAGACGGCCGCATCACGGTCGGCGACAAAGGCCGCCCGCGCATCGTCTGGAAAAACGCCGGACGCCAGCCGATCTTCCAGAGCATCGAGGAGGTGCTGATCGAGGCGACCAAACCGCTCGGCGGCAAATATCTGCGCAACCCGATTTCGACGAAGATCGCCGGCCGGCGCACCGTGACCGTGCATCCGCTCGGCGGCTGCGGCATGGGCGAGGACGCCGCGCATGGGGTGGTCGATCATCAGGGCCGAGTATTCAGCGGCACGGCCGGCGCCGCGGTGCACGACGGCCTCTACGTGATGGACGGTGCGGTGATGCCGATGTCGCTCGGCGTCAATCCGCTGCTGACCATCTCCGCGCTCGCCGAACGCAATTGCGCGCTGCTGGCCAAAGCGCACGGCTGGACGATCGATTACGCGTCGAAGGGCACCGCCGCCGCGCCGCCAGAGCAGAAGATCGGCCTGCGCTTCACGGAGACGATGGTCGGCACCTACACGCCCAGCGTGGCCGGCGCAGCCGCGAAGAGCCCAATCGAATTCACGCTGACGGTCGAGTCCGACGATCTCGCCGACATGCTGAGCAACCCGAATCACCTCGCGCGCACCGCCGGCACGCTGACCTGCCCCGCCCTGTCCGCGCAACCGCTGACGATCAGCGACGGTACGTTCAACCTGTTCGTGGTCGACCAGTCCGACGTCGACGAGCGCAACATGAACTACCGGATGACGCTTGCCGCGGCCGAAGGCAAGACCTGGTATCTGACCGGCAAGAAGATCATCACGCGCACGTCGCCGATCAATCTGTGGGAACAGACCAACACGCTGTATGCGGAGATTCGCGTGTCGGCGCAGGACGATGCACCCGTCGTCGGCACCGCGACGCTGATCATCACGCCCGAAAACTTCCTGAAGCAGCAGCGCACGCTCGAAGTCACGCACGCACCCGACCTGAAGACGCGCCTCGAATGGACGCTGAAGTTCGGCAAGTTCTTCGCCGGCGTGCTGTTCACCGAATACGGCGGGGTGGCCGCGCCGCTGCAGTTCTTCGATCCGCATACGACGCCGCCGCGCGCGAAACGCACGCTACGCGCGCCGGCGCCGCAGATCACCTACTTCGACACACCCGACCGCACGCGGCTCAAGCTCACCCGCTACTTCGATCCGGCCGCGGGCAAAGCTTCGAAACCGATCCTGCTGATCCACGGCTCGGGCGTTTCGAGCCGCATCTTCTCGACCGATCTGATACCGACCAATCTCGTCGAATATCTGTACGCGTCGGGCTACGACGTATGGCTCGTCGATCTGCGCGTCAGCATCGAACTGCCGAGCGTGCTCGTGCCGACCAACGTCGACAAGGTCGCGCGCGAGGACATCCCCGCCGCGGTCGCGAAGATTCGCGAACTGACCGGTGCGCCGAACATTCAGGTACTCGGCCACTGCCTGGGCGGCCTCTCGCTCAGCATGTCGCTGCTATCCGGACTCGAAGGCGTGCGCTCGGCGGTGATTTCGCAGGTGTCCGCGCATCCGGTGCCGGGCACCTTGCAACGGATCAAGGCGGGCTTGCATGTTCCCGACCTGATGCAGCATCTGCGCATCCGCGACCTCACCGCCTATACGCAGGAAGATTCCTGGCCCGCGAACCTGCTCGACGAAGCGCTGCGTCTCTATCCGCTCGATCACGGCGAGGGCTGCGGCAATCCGATCTGTCATCGCGCGACGTTCCTGTATGGCCTGCTCTACGAGCACGACAAGCTGAACGAGACACTGCATGCGAACCTGCAGGAACTGTTCGGCATTCACGACATGGAAGTGTTCCAGCATCTGGCCACGATGGTGCGCGCGGGCAAGGTCGTCGATGCGCGCGGCGACGACGTGTATCTGACCGGCGCGGACGGTATGCGAGGACTCGAAGGCATGCGTCTGCCGATCGGCTTCATTCACGGCGAGAAGAACGAGGTCTATCTGCCGGCCAGCACTTTGCGCACTTACGACCTGCTGCGCGAGCGCTTCCCCGAGCAGCCGTACGAGCGGCATCTGATTCCGGGCTATGGGCATATCGACTGCATCTTCGGCAAGAACGCGGCGGTCGATGTCTATCCGCTGATCGTCAGCTATCTGAACGCGCACTGACGGCGCGGCCTTGCCGATGCGCCACGCGTTATCTGCGCGTGGCGGGTTCTCGTCGCGCGGTCGTTCCGGTATGGTTGCGGTTGCGCATCGATCCCCCTCGCCCTCTGCAACCATACCGATGAAGAAATTCTTTCTGGCCTTGTTCACCGCCGGACTGCTCGGCAACGGCGTCGCCGCCACGCAAGTACAGGCAGCGGAACTGCACGTCATGACTTCGGGCGGCTTCACCGCCGCGTATAAAACGCTCGGGCCGCAGTTCGCCGCGTCGACCGGCAACACGCTCGACACGATCCTTGGGCCCTCGATGGGTCAATCGCCCGAAGCGATTCCGAACCGGCTCGCACGCGGCGAGTCGGCCGACGTCGTGATCATGGTCGGCTATGCGCTCGACGATCTGATCAAGCAGGGCAAGGTCATTCCCGATTCACGCGTGGAGCTGGCGGATTCGCGCATCGGCATGGTCGTGCGCGCCGGTGCGCCAAAGCCTGACATCAGCACTGTCGAAGGCCTGAAGGACGTGCTGTTGCGTGCGAAGTCGATCGCCTACTCGGATAGCGCGAGCGGCGTCTATATCCAGCGCGAGATGTTCAAGCGGCTCGGCATCGAAGATCAGGTCGGCCCGAAGGCGAAGATGGTGCCGAAGATCCCGGTCGCCTCGGTGGTCGCGAGCGGCGAGTATGAAATCGGCTTCCAGCAGGTCAGCGAATTGCTGCCGGTCAAGGGCGCGACCTTCGTCGGCAAGATTCCGGAGTCGGTGCAATCGGTCACGCGCTTCGCCGCGGGGATTCCGGTCAACGCGCCGCATCCGCGGGAAGCGAAGGCGCTGCTCGATTATCTGGCGTCGCCGGCCGCGCAAGAGACGGTTCGTGCGACCGGGCTCGATTCGATCGCCGCGCATTGACCGCTAGGGCGGCGCACGCGCCGCCTCGTCAGCATCAGAACAGCTTGCCCGGATTCAGGATGCCGTGCGGATCGAGCGCATGCTTGATCGCGCCCATCGCGGCAAGCTCAGCCGCCGAGCGTGAAATCGGCAAGAACTCGCGCTTAAGCGTTCCGATGCCGTGCTCCGCCGACACCGACCCGCGCAACGGCCCCAGCATCTCGTAGACGAACGCGTAGACCGCGTGATGATCGACACCGGGGACCGAATGGCCATCGACGGTCAGATGCAGATTCGAATCGCCGATATGCCCGAAGAAATACGCTTCGTTGCCGGGCCAGCGCTGATCGAGCGCCGCGCGACAACGGTCGACGAACCTGCCGATCTCGCCGATCGGCAGACTCACGTCGAAGTTGATCGGATCAAGCTTGACCGGAAACTCCGCGGTGCACTCGCGGATCGCCCATAGCGCGCGCGCGTCGGCAACCGACTGCGCGATCACCGCGTCGCGCAGCGCGCCCGCCTCCAGCGCATCGGTCAGCGCTTGCGCGAAGCGCTCGCCAGCGTCGTCGGCATCGAAGCCCGCGTGTTCGATCAATGCATACAGCGGATGCGCGGCGTCGAACGGCGAGCGCGCGCCGGTCAGCTTCACGCCGAAATCGTAGAAGTCCGGCCACATGATCTCGAACGCGCCGATGTCGTTGCCGAAGCGCGTCGCCAGACGCCGCAACAGGCTCACCGCGGCATCGTAGTCGTCGAGCGCGACGAGCGCCGTATGACGCGCCGCGCGTCGCGGATGCAGTCGCAGCACCGCGCGCGTGATCACGCCGAGCGTGCCCTCCGAACCGATGAACCAGTGCTTCAGGTCATAGCCGGTGTTGTTCTTGACCATCTTGCCGAGCGAGCTGAGCACGTCGCCATTCGCGAGCACCACTTCGAGACCGAGCACCTGGTCGCGCGCGGTGCCAGACTGGATCACCCGATTGCCGCCCGCGTTGGTCGCCAGATTGCCGCCGATCTGGCACGAGCCGCGCGCGCCGAGATCGAGCGCGAGTTCGAAACCCGCTTGCTCGGCGGCTTCTTGCGCAGTTTGCAACGTGGTGCCCGCACGCACGGTCAAGGTGGCCGACGCCGCGTCGAGTTCTTCGACGCCGCTCAGGCGTTCGAGCGACAACGCGATATCGTTGGCGCGCGCGATCGCGCCGCCCGCGAGTCCCGTCATGCCGCCTTGCGGCACCACCGGCTGATGCGCGGCGTGGCAGATCGCGAGCGCACGCGATACTTCGTCGGTCGTGCGCGGCAGCAGCAGCGCCGCCGGACGCGTCGGCTCGTGGCGCGTCCAGTCGGTCATCGCGCGTTCGCCGATCTGATCTCCAACGCGCACCGCGTCGGCGCCGAGCGCGGCGCGCAAGGCCTCGAGTGTCGCGGCGAGCGGCGCGCTCGCGGTCTGAGTCGTGTTGTCTTCAGTGACGCTCTGCTCTGTCATGCCAGGAGTTCCTTACTGTGCGGTAGCGGCGAGTTTCTTGCGATAGCCCATCGAATCGTTGATGCGGCCGAGGATATAGTCGCCCGCGGCGACCGGCTGATATTTGCTTTGCGCGTCGCTCGCGCCGAGCTCGCGCGGATCGACGAGCGCGCCGTAAGTCGGATCGTAGAACGTCGCGATCGAATAGCGCTCGCGCCCCGATGCATTGATCACGCGATGCAGCGTCGAGCGGAAACGGTCGTTGGTCCAGCGCGCGAGCAGATCGCCGACGTTCACGACGAAGCTGCCTTCGACGGGCGGCGCCTCGACCCACGTATCGTTGGCGATTTCGCGCACCTGCAGGCCGCCGACCTGATCCTGCCAGAGTAAGGTGATGCAGCCGTAGTCGGTATGCGGTGCGACGCCGAACTGATCTTCATCCGACTGCGGCGGCTGCGGCGGGTAGTAGACCATCTGCGTGCGCTGCATCCGCTTCGTGTAGCGCGGCGCGAAGAAATTTTCTTCGATGCCGAGACTCACCGCGACCGCGCGCAGCAGGTCGGCGCCGCACGCGCCGACCGCGTCGTAATAGTCGTACAGCACCGGTCGCAACCCGGGCATGAAGTCCGGCCAGTTGTTCGGCCCACGCAGCGCCTGCCCCGCCAGCACGTCGGGATCGTCTTCCGGCAGTTCGAGGCCGATGCTGAAGAACTCCTTGTAATCGGGCCGCTTCGCCTGGTACATCGTCGCGTCGCCGAGCGCATTGAAGCCGCGATGCCGATGATTGACCGCCGCGCGGCGCTTCGTGTCGACCGGAAACGCGAAGAAGGTGCGCGCGGCCTGCGCGGCAGCGTCGATCGTCGCTTGCGGCACGCCGTGATTGACGATGTAGAAAAACCCGATCGTCGTACACGCTTCATGAATTTCCTTCGCGACGCGTCGCAGCGCCTGCTGATCGCCGGCGCGCACGCCGGCTAGATCGATGATCGGAATGCGGGTCACGGGCATCGCGCTGCTCCTTCGAGGGTCGGTATTGCAGTGGTATATACCGCCAAAAGCGTCGCCGCAAGTTGCTTCGCGCTACTCGATATAAGGGCTTTTCTCTACTCACGCGAGCATTTATTTTTCGCCGGAAACGCGGTATATACTGCCCAACAGGACCCGCAACTCGCCAGCGCCGCGGCGGGTCCAGAACAAAGACTTCAACACGCCGGCAACCCAACACCAATTCGCCCCCGGAGAATCCCATGCGTATCCTTGCAGGCTGGAAATGTCGTCTGGTCATGCTGGCGCTGTGCGCGGCAAGCGTCGCCGCGCACGCCGAAGACCAGCTCGCCAAAGTGAAGAAGGCCGGCGAACTGGTGGTCGGCACCGAAATGCAGTTCGCTCCATTCGACTTCCTCGAGAACGGTCAGCAGGCCGGCTTCAACAAGGACCTGTTCGCGGAGATCGGCAAGGAGATCGGCGTCAAGGTGCGCTTCATCGATCTGCCGTGGCCGAGCGTGCTGCCCGGTCTCGAAGCGGGCAAGTTCGACATGGTCGGCGGCCCGCTGACGGTCACGAAGGCGCGCATGGAGCGCTACACGTACACGCTGCCCGTCGCCGATGCAACCGACGCGCTGCTCAAGCGCGCGAACGATGCGTCGTTCAAGCAATCGTCGGATATCGCCGGCAAGACGGTCGGCGCGGGCAAGGGCACCGCGCAGCTCGACCAGTTGAAGAGCTACGCGGGCACGCTGCCGAAGCAGCCTGAAATCCGTGAGTACGTCGACAACAATCAGGCGTACGCGGACCTCGCGGCGGGCCGCATCGCCGCGGTCGCGAACTCGATGACCAACATCGCGTATGTCGCGAAGCAGCGCCCCGAGATGTTCGCGGTCGTGCAGCCGCCGTTCGGCGCGAAGGTGTACTTCGCGTATGCGTTGCGTAAGGACGCCGACAGCAAGCCGCTCGCCGACGCGTTCAACGCCGCGCTCGTGAAGATGCAGAAGGATGGACGCCTCGCCGCGTTGCAGAAGAAGTGGTTCGGTGTCGCGATGGAGATGCCTGCGACGATGCCCACGCCGAATTACTGAGCGTCTCTAACGTGGGCGTCACGCGTCGCGCAATGGTTTCGCCGTAGCGTAGCGCCGCGCGCGTCGCCCTTCCTGCTCCTTCGACCGCGATCCATGTTCAACACGACCGTCTTCGTTCAGGGCCTGCCGCTGCTGCTGCACGCGGCGCTCGCCACCGTCGGCATTTCGCTGACGGGGCTCGCGATCGGCTTCTTCGTCGGCATCGGCGTGTGCACCGCGCGACTGTCGCAGCATCGCGCCGCGCGGCTCGCGGGCGGCGCCTACGTGTTCTTCTTTCGCGGCGTGCCGATGCTCGTGCAATTGCTGCTTGTGTACTACCTGCTGCCGTTCGCCGGCATCAACGTGTCGCCGATCGTCGCCGCGATCAGCGCGGTGTCGTTGTGCTCGGCGTCGTATATCGCCGAAATTCTGCGCGGCGGGTTTCTGAGCATTCCGCCCGGACATCTCGAGGCCGCGCGCATGCTTGGGCTGTCGCCGCTCGATACGCTGCGGCGCATTCTGGTGCCGCAAGCATTCCGCTTGACGCTGCCGTCGCTAGTCAACGAAATGGTGCTGCTGATCAAGGCGTCGTCGCTGATCTCGGTGGTCGGTGTCGCCGAGTTGACGCGCACCGCGCAGAACATCGCCGCGAGCACGTACCGGCCGCTCGAAGCGTATGTCGCGGCCGGGCTCATCTACTTCGTGATCTGCGGTTCGCTCGCGCTGGTCGCGCATGCGGCCGAGCACCGTTTGCAGCACGCCTGAATCGACTCACATTTAAGCGAACCTCGCCATGCAAACGTTCGACCCGACCGTCATCACGCACAACCTGCAGCCGATCGCCGCCGGCCTCGCGACGACGCTCGGCAGCTGGGCTGCGGGCGTCGCGATCGGTCTCGTGATCGGCTTTCTGATCGCGGTGCTGCAACTGTTCTGCGGACGCTGGCTGCGCGCCGTGCTGCGCGTCTACATTGAACTGCTGCGAGGCACGCCGTTTCTCGTGCAGCTGTTTCTGCTGTACTACGCCGGCCCGTCGATCGGTCTCACGCTCGAACCGATGACGGCCGGCATCGTCGGCCTCGGTCTCTACGGCAGCGCGTATTTCGCCGAAGCATTCCGCTCCGGCTTCCAGTCGGTGCCCAAAGGCCATCTCGAAGCGGCGTCGTGCCTCGGGCTCACGCGCTGGCAGGCGATCCTGCGCATCCAGGCGCCGCAAATGCTGGTGCTGATCGTGCCCGCGCTGACCAATCTGATCATCGTGCTGAGCAAGGAAACCGCCGTGCTGTCGATCGTCACCGTGCCCGAACTGACATTCGTGCTGACAGGCATCGGCTCGGCCACCTTCGCTTTCGTCGAAACCCTGCTGGTGCTGTGCGTGTGCTACCTCGCGCTGGTCGAACTCACCTCGCGCGCGGGCATGTGGGCCGAGGCCCGCCTCGCACGCTTCATGGCATGATTCCGGAACACCTATGAACGCCATCGCCGACATGCCCTCCTCCGCGCAATCCGCCGCGCCGTCCGCCAGCGCAACGGCGAACGCACCGAATGCCGCGCCGCTGATCGAAGTGCGCGATCTGCGCAAACGCTTCGGCGACGTCGAGGTGCTGCGCGGCGTCGATCTCGAGATTGCGCGTTCGGAAGTGGTGTGCATCATCGGGCCGTCGGGCTCGGGCAAGAGCACGCTGCTGCGCTGCCTCGCCGCGCTCGAGACCTACGATCACGGCGACGTGCGCATCGAAGGCGAACTGCTCGGCTATGCCGAGCGCAACGGCAAACGCGTGCGCGCCTCGCAGGGCGAAATCAACCGCGTGCGCCGCAACGTCGGCATGGTGTTCCAGCAGTTCAACCTGTGGCCGCACATGACCGCGCTCGGCAATGTGATGGAAGCGCTGCTGCGCGTGCGGCACCTGTCGTCCGACGAAGCGCGCCGCCGCGCGAACGCGATGCTGGAGACGGTCGGCCTCGCGCACAAGGGCGACGCGTATCCGGCGAAGCTGTCGGGCGGTCAGCAGCAGCGCGTCGCGATTGCGCGCGCGCTCGCGATGGAGCCGCACATCATGCTGTTCGACGAACCGACTTCCGCGCTCGATCCGGAGCTCGTCGGCGAGGTGCTGCAGGTGATGAAGCAGCTCGCGCGCGACGGCATGACGATGGCCGTGGTCACGCATGAAATGGGCTTCGCCGCGCAGGTCGCCGACAAGGTCGTGTTCATCGATCAAGGTCGCATCGCCGTGCAGGGCAAACCGCGCGACGTGTTTCACGATGCCGCGCAGCCGCGTCTGCGGCAGTTTCTGCAAAACTATTTCGACCGCAATGCGTTCTGGACGCGCGGCCCCGACGACACCCAGCCGCTATGAGCACCACCGTTCGCCACAAGCCTCACGGCAAATCCCCCGCCGGCGCGAGCAGCGCCGCCGCCAAAATCGCGCGCGGCAGCGACGACGTGCCCGCCGCGCGCTACGAGCAGGTCAAGCAGCACATCCGTCAGATCATCGACTCGGGCGAGCGCCAGGCGGGCGACCGCTTGCCTTCGGAGCTCGACCTCGTCGCGACGCTCGGCGTATCGCGGATGACGGTCAACCGCGCGCTGCGCGAGCTTGCCGATGCGGGGCTCGTCACGCGCGTTTCGGGCGTCGGCACTTTCGTCGCGCCGAACAAGCCGCAGTCCACGCTGTTGATGATCGCCCATATCGGCGACGAGATCCGCTCGCGCGGCCACGCGTATCGCTGCGACATGGCGCTGTTGCAGCGCGAGACCGCGTCGGTCACGGTGTCGAACGCATTGGGACTGGCGCCGGGCGCTTCGGTGTTTCATGTGATCTGCGTGCATCGCGAGAACGGCCTGCCGGTGCAGCTCGAAGATCGCTATGTGAATCCGGCAGTCGCGCCGGATTTTCTGCAGCACGATTTTTCGGCGCTGAAGCCTTCCGAGTATCTGCTGACGGTGGTGCCGATGCACGATCTCGAACACGTGGTCGACGCGGCGCTGCCGACGCCCGCCGAAGCCGAGCTGCTCGAAATCCACGCCGAGGAACCCTGCCTGACGCTGACGCGCCGCACGTGGACGAGCGGCGTCGCGGTGACGTTCGCGCGCTTCGTGCATCCGGGTTCGCGCTACCGGCTCGGGTGCCGCTTTTCACCGAATACGTCGCAGCGCCAAGGCTGAAGCGCGCGGCAAGAAAACGCTACACGGTCCCCGCCAGATGAAACCGCGACGCCGGATGCCATAGCCGCACCGACGTCGCGACGTTCTCGCCGACCCACGTGCGCCGCCACAGCAGCAGACACGGTTCGCCGATATCCATCATCAGATGACGCCGCACATAGGCGTCGGGCTTTTGCGCATAGATGCGAAACTCGGCGCGCTGCACCGGTGCAAGTCGCACCATGTAGTGATTCGGCGTTTCGACCGAAAAGTCCTGCTGCAGGTATTCGGGGAACACCTTCGGATTGACGAAGCGGTCCTCGTACTGGATCGGCTCGCCCTCCTCGCTGTGCACGATGCACGAATGAAACGCGGGACCGCTCGCGAGACCGAGCGCTTCGAGCGCGTCGGCGTCGTCGCTCGGTTCGAGGGTCAGCACGCGTGCCGAATGACGATGACCGCGCGCGGCGATTTCATCGGCGATATTGCGGATCTCCAGCACCGTCGATTCATACCGCTGCGGCGCGACGAAGGTGCCCGAACCTTGCACGCGCGTGAGCACGCGTTCGGCCGTCAGCTCGCGCAGCGCGCGCGACACCGTCATGCGCGCGACGCCGAACTCCTTGACCAGCTCCGTTTCGGAAGGGATCAACCCGCCCGACTTCCATGCGCCTTCGCCGATGCGCTGGAGCACGTAGCGTTTGATCTGCTCGTAGGCGGGCATCGCCTTGACCGGCGTGTCGCGTTCGCGTTCGGCGGAATCCTGATTCTGCTCGGACTGTGCGGCGGGTGTTTTGTGCGCCTGTGTAGTTGTTTTCACTCCAAACCTCATCGGTGGTTCGCCGGTGGTACCTGGGGTACACCGTGGCCGGTTCTCCGGCGGCCGGGCCCAATCTTACCCGGTTCGACCGCGGCGAGACCACTGGGACGCGCTACCAGATGTACGGCACGAAACGGTAACGCACGCGAGCCATGTATTGCGTGTAGCCATTCAGTTGCCCAGCGAGCAGCCGCTCTTCGCGCACCGCGCGCCAGCCCATGCCGTACGCCATCAAGGGCAGCGCGACGAGCCCCCACCACGAGCCGAGCATCAGCGGCGTGCCGACGAAGAACACCAGCGCGGCCGCGTACATCGGATGACGGACGTACGCGTAAGGACCAGTGTCGGCGACCTTGTGTCCGCGGCTCGCCTGGATTTTTACCACCGGCGCGGCGTAACTGTTCGCGCGAAATACGAAGCGGCACATGAAGATGCACAGGAACACGCACAGCGCGCCGAAGCCCCTCAGCCACAACGGCAGCGGCGCGGACCAGCGAAACCGCATCGCGTCGAAGCCCATCAGGATCAGCCAGCCGCACCACGCGGATCCGATCGCGACCATGAATACACGATCCCAGCGGCTCTGCTGCGCCTGCACGAACGGCGCGAGCCGCTCCGCGAGCAACGCGGGATCGTGACGCGCAAGCCACAAGCCGAGCCACAAGCTCAATACCGCCAGCTCGAGCAGAAACCACCACGCGGCCGGCCACGCGAGCGTGCCGGCCGCGCCGAACAGCAGCACGGCCATGAACGCCAGCCACGCCAGCGATTGCAGGATCAGACGCGTGACCATCGCGGCTCCCTTGTGCGCACAGCTTATGCGGTCTGCTCGCGCATGCGCACGCGCTCGAACACATCGGCGATATCAATGTCCTCCAGGTTCACGCCGAAGCGCTCACGCAGACAGTCGGCGAGTTCGGCGGCGCTCGCGAGGCGTCGTTCGCTGACGATCTGCCCTTCGCCGTCACGCTCGTTGAACTGATCGTTGAAGAGCGCGAGGCGCAACTCGGGCAACACGCGGCACGCCAGCAGATTACTCACGAAGATCGAATCCGGCGACGTCGACGTGTACCAGTTCGAGGTTTCATAGTCGATCCACTCGACTGCGCGCAGATCGACGTGATAAACGCGCGTCCAGCTCTCGTCCGGCGCCAGCACCTCGAGATAGACGGTGTCGTGCCCCGCATTGGCGAAGCGGAACGTGCCGAGCGGAATCGGCTGCGCAAGGCCGGCGGTCAGGCGCAGCGGGGCGGTCAGCGTCACACCGCCGAAGCCGACGTCGGCGATCCATTCGGCGCCGTCGATATCGACGCGCAGCACCATATGCGTACGCGGCGAGATCGCGCCGGGCTCGCGGCCCCACACGACGCGCGCGAGCATCGGCGTGACCTTGAAGCCCAATTGCATCAGCACGTTCGCGAACAGAATGTTCTGCTCGAAGCAATAGCCGCCGCGCTTTGCGGTCACGAGCTTGCGTTCGATGGCTTCGAGCTCGAGTCTGACGGGCCGGCGCGTCAGCGGGTTCAGGTTCTCAAACGGGATCGCGGCGGGGTGAAGCCGATGAATCGCCCGCAGCACGTCGAGCGTGGCGGCGCGCGGGCCCTGATAGCCGATGCGGGCGAAGTAGCTTTCCAGATTGACGGAGTGGGACATCGGCGGAATTCCGGTTGGGTTGCGGGTTCGACGCGATCATAGCGGCTTTCGACGCTGAATCGACCGCGCATGGAGAGGCGCAAACTCGCCTACATCCCTTTCAACGCCGACGTCGCGATCGACGGCACCGTAATGCCGTGGCTGGACGCGAACTGCACGGCCGAGCTCAGCGTCGACATCAGCGACTGCAACTGCCCCGGCGCCGACTGCGCAATATACGAAGCGCTTTGCGCGGTCTGCGGATTGAGGCCGGATTGCAGCAGCGACGACGGGCTCATCTGACCGATGCTGCCGAGCCCCGACTGCAAGCTCGAATACTGGCTCACGCCCTTGCCGAGCGACGACAGCCCATCGGTAAATGCTTGCTTGTTGACCGGCGTCGCGGATGCGCCGCCACTTGCATGATTCGCGAACGCATCGGTCAGCTTCTGCGACAACGACTGCTGCGTATTGCCGACCTGCGTCAACTGACTGACCGACGGCGTGCCGCCGCTGAGCAGTCCGGCCGCCTGCTGCGCCTGGCCGGCCGCACTCGTCATGCCCATCGCCGACGCGAGGCTCGACTGCCCGCTCAGGACCTGCTGGTTCGCGCCCACGTAGCTCTGCAAAAGCTGCGACACCCCACCCGACGATGCACCGGCTCCAGCCGCGCTATCACCGCCCCCGCCGATGCCGAACTGCTTCAGATTCAACTGCGCGTGCGCGGCGCCGCCCAGCAACAGACCGCCGCTCGCCAGCAACGAAACCAGAAGAATGCGCTTGCTCATTTCGACCTCCTTACTTTGACTTTCGGGGTTACTCGTGCGCTTCGACAACTCGCTCTTTCACACGTTCGGTCTGACTACATCAATACGTTGTTATTACGTTTCAATTAATTTCTGCTTACGCCTTCATACGGTTTACGAGCGGTCCGTAAATCCGCGGATTACACGTCAGTAATATTGATGAGAATCGTTCTCATTTGTGTTGACTCTCGCAATACGCGTGCGTACGATCACGCCATCAACTGCTTTGGCATCCCGGGACATCACGCGAATTCGCGCCAGGCAGTCGCAAATTGATACATCGGTCGACACAACACTAATAAGGATTTCGATGAAGTTCGCCCAACTCAATGGACCGCGCGCCGCTGCGCGTCCTTTTTGCGACTCTTCTGCACGTACCGGCGCAACTCATCGTACGCGTTTGCCCTCGATGCGGCGCGTCGCACTATGCACGGCCTTCGCGTGGGCCTCGTTGACCGCCCATGCGGCGCTGGCCGAAGCCAATCCCGATGCGAACCCGGAAGCACCCGAGGCCGACCTGAACATTCAGGCAACCCAAACCAACCAGTGGACCGGCCTGTGGAACCGCCAGCAATTGCTCGGCGACATGGGCGGCCTGCGTCCGTGGCTCGGCAAGTACGGCATGACCTTCACGCTGACCGAAACCAGCGAAGTGCTGGCCAATCTGCGCGGCGGTCTCGAGCGCGGCGCCGATTACGACGGCCTGACCACCGCCACCTTGCAGATGGATACGCAAAAGGCGTTCGGCCTGCCTGGCGGCATCTTCAACGTCAGCGCGCTGCAGATTCACGGCGCGAACCTGAGCGCGAACAAGCTCGGCACGCTGAACACCGCGAGCGGCATCGAGGCCGCCGACGCGACGCGTCTGTGGGAGCTCTGGTATCAGCAGTCGTTCCTGAACAAGCGCGTCGACGTGAAGATCGGTCAGCAGAGTCTCGACCAGGAATTCATCACCAGCACGTATGCGGCGCTGTTCCTCAACACGATGTTCGGCTGGCCCGCGCTGCCCTCGTACGACATGCCGTCGGGCGGCCCGGCCTATCCGCTCGCAGGTCTCGGTGTGCGCGTGCGCGGCCAGATCACGCCGTCGCTGACCGCGCTCGCCGGCGTGTATTCGGGCGACCCGCTCGGCAACGACCCGACCAACATGAGCGGCACGAACTTCAACCTGCATAACGGCGCGTTGTGGATCGGCGAACTGCAGTACGCGATCAACCAGCCGGCCGAAGGCGAAATGGTCGGCGCGGGCGGCGGCGGTCTGCCGGGCACCTACAAGATCGGCGTCTGGTACAACAGCAACAAGTTCCCCGATCAGCGTTTCGACACCATGGGTCTGTCACTCGCGAATCCGGCCTCGAACGGCATTCCCGCGAGTCACAGCGGCAACTACAGCTTCTACGCGGTCGCCGACCAGATGGTGTGGCGCCCCGACCCCGACGAAGCGCGCAGCCTCGGCGTATTCGCGCGCGTGATGGGTGCGCCGGGCGACCGCAACCTCGTGCAAATCGCGGCGAACCTCGGCGTCGTGCTGAAGGCGCCGTTCAAGGGCCGCGACAACGACAGCGCCGGCCTCGCGCTGACCTACATCAGGGTCGGCAGTCACGTGAACGGACTCGACAAGGATTTCCTGGCGTTCAACGGCCCCCCGTACGGCGTGCGAACCGGCGAAACCGCGCTCGAAGCGACCTACCAGTACCAGGTCAATCCGTGGTGGCAGGTGCAGGCCGACGCGCAATACACGTTCAACGCCGGCGCCGGCCAGAACCCGACCGACCCGACGCAGCCGCTGCGCGATACGTTCGTCGTCGGCGTGCGGACCATCATCAATTTCTGATGCCGCCCGCCGCGCGTCTTTATCCACGCAAGCCCATGCAACCCCACGCAATCGGACCAGCACTGTTCATGTTTTCGATCGTCACCGCCACACCCGCTTTGTGCGCCCCCATGGAGGCCCAATCGTGAATCAACTCACGCGCAAGTTTGCGCCGGGCGCCGCGCGGGCCCTGCTCGCCGCGATGGCCGGCGCCGCCGCGCTCACGGTGGCCTCCAGCGCGCAGGCCGAGCCGCAAGGCTTCCTTGAAACCGTCAAGCATCACACGACGCTGATCAACACCGTGCCCGACAACGGCGACCAGAACCCGTACGCGATCGTGGTCGCGCCGGTCAGCGCCGGCACCGTGAAGCAAGGCGACGTGCTGGTCGGCAACTTCAACAACTCGACGAACCTGCAGGGCACCGGCAGCACGATCATCAACTATCACCCGGACACCAAACAGATGACGGTGTTCGCGACCGTGCCGCGCGACCTGAAGGAATGCCCGGGCGGCATCGGCCTGTCGACCGCGATGACGATGCTGAAGTCGGGCTGGGTGATCGTCGGCAGCACGCCGAGCAACGACGGCACGACCGGCACCAAGGGCGCCGGCTGCCTGATCGTGATCGACCCGCAAGGCAAGATCGCCTCGACGATCTCGACGCCGAACATTAACGACCCGTGGGGCAACATGGCGGTCGTCGACAACGGCACGAGCGCGACGCTGTTCGTCAGCAACGCGGGCTTCGGCGTCGGCGGCGCGGAAGGCGATCCGCCCGTGTTCAAGCAGGCCACCGTGCTGCGTCTCGACCTCGACGTGCCGGCAGGCAAGCCGCCCGTCGTGAAGAAGGAAACCGTGATCGGCAGCGGCTTCGGCGCGCAGGCCGACAAGGGCGTGTTCCTCGTCGGGCCGACTGGCCTCGCGCTGTCGGCCGATCAGAAGCTGCTGTACGTGTCCGACGCGATCGGCAACCGCATCACCGAGATCGACGATCCGCTCACGCGCGACACCAGCGCGGGCGTGGGACGCCAGCTGACCGCCGACGGTCTGCTGCATCGTCCGCTCGCGATGGTCACCGCGCCCAACGGCCACCTGCTCGTGACCAACGCGTTGAACGGCCAGGTCGTCGAAATCGATCCGGCGAGCGGCAAGCAGCTGTACGCACGCTGGATCGATACCGACAAGGCGCAGTCGCCCCCCGGCAACGGCGACCTGTTCGGGATCGCGATGACGCCGGAAGGCGACGGCTTCTATTACGTCGAAGACGACGTGAATACGCTGGTGCTCGCGAAGTAAGCAGCACCCATGCAGGCTTCAAGAAGGTGAAGTGAACATGACAAACGATAATCCCCCACGGCCGTCAAGACGCGGCTTCCTGAAAGCGGGCGGTGCCGCGGTCGCCGCCGGCGCGAGTCTCGGGGCGGGTCTCGCCGGCTCGCCGCCCGCGCTCGCGAAGGCGCCCGCGCATAGCGCACAGAGCGCCGATCCGCAGCTCGCGGTCGAGCCGTTCTACGGCCCGCACCAAGGCGGCATCGTCACGCCGCAGCAGAGCCACACCTACGTCGCCGCGCTCGATCTGACCACCGGGAAGCGCGACGACGTGATCGCGCTGCTGCGCGCATGGACCGAAGCGGCCGCGCGCCTGACGCAAGGCGGCACGGCCGTCGCCATGCGCACCGGCGACGGCACCGACAACCAGCCCGCACCCGATTCCGGCGACGTGCTCGGCCTCGGCCCGAACTGTCTGACGATCACGTTCGGCTTCGGCCCCGGCCTCTTCACGAAGGACGGCAAGGACCGCTACGGGCTCGCGTCGCGCCGCCCCGCCGCGCTCGTCGATCTGCCGCGCTTCAACGGCGATCAGCTGGTCAAGGAGAAGACTGGCGGCGACCTGTTCATCCAGGCGTGCGCGAACGACGCGCAGGTCGCGTTTCACGCGGTGCGCCAGCTGTCGCGTCGCGCCTACGGCGTCGCGACGATGCGCTGGGGCCAGGCCGGTTTCCTGTCCGGTCCGCGCGGTCAGACGCCGCGCAACCTGATGGGCTTCAAGGACGGCACCAACAATCCGTCAACCGCGAAGCCGGAACTGATGAACCAGTTCGTGTGGGCGCGCGCCACCGACGACGCGCCGTGGATGGAAGGCGGCACCTACACGGTCGTGCGCCGCATCCGCATCACGCTCGAACACTGGGACAACACCGAGCTCGGCTTCCAGGAACAGGTGTTCGGACGCCACAAATACAGCGGCGCGCCGATCGGCAGCAAGAACGAGTTCGACGCGGTGGACCTGAAGGCCGAGGACAAGGACGGCAATCCGGTGATCCCTGAGAACTCGCACGTGCGTCTGTCGAATCAGGCGAGCAACAACGGCGCGCAGATTCTGCGCCGCTCGTATTCGTACAACGAAGGCACGAATTTCTATATCGAGCGCTGGCCGCCGTGGCGCCAGGAAACCGAGTACGACGCGGGGCTGATTTTCGTCGCTCACCAGAGCGACCCGCGCACCGGCTTCATCCCGATCAACGATCGGCTCGCGAAGTTCGACATGATGAACCAGTTCACGACCCACATCGGCAGCGCGATTTTCGTCGTGCCGCCGGGGGCGAAGCCGGGTTCGTATGTCGGCGCGGGGCTGTTCGAGACGTGATGCAGCCGCTCGAGGATTCGCACGCGCATTCGCGCGCGCAGTCCGTCAGGTATCGGAAGTAAATGAAGCACGCCGGGCGCGCAACGCCCGGCTCACTCAACACCATCAAAACGGACTTCTGCAACATGGCTCATTCCTGGTTTGCCACCCGTCTGCGCGCGCTCGCCGGCGTGGCCGCGCTCTCGCTCACCGCGCTCGCGACGGTGCCGTCGGCGGCCCACGCGGCCTCGATCACGCTGTACAACGCGCAGCACGAGCAGGTCGTCAATCTGCTCGCGAAGGACTTCGAAAAGCAGACGGGCATCTCGGTGAAGATCCGCAACGGCGAAGGCCCGGCGCTCGCCGCGCAGATCGTCGCGGAAGGCGCGGCGTCGCCCGCCGACGTGTACTTCACGGAGAACTCGCCGGAACTGATGCTGCTCGAGGAAAAGGGTCTGCTCGCGAAGGTCGACGCAGCGACGCTCGGCGCGGTGCCGGCGCGCTTCAATTCGCCGAGCGGAGTATGGGTCGCGGTGACCGCGCGCGAGAGCGTGCTCGCGTACAACACGACGAAGCTGCAGCCGTCGCAATTGCCGCAATCGGTGTTCGACCTCGCGAAGCCCGAGTGGAAAGGCAAGGTCGGCATTGCGCCGAGCGACGCCGATTTCCTGCCGCTCGTGAGCGCGGTGCTGGCACTGAAGGGCGAAGAGCAGACGCTCGCGTGGCTGAAGGGCCTGAAAGCCAACTCGCAGATCTTCGACGACGACGAAGGCGTGGTCGCCGCGGTCAATCGCGGCGGGGTCGCGACCGGTCTGATCAACAACTACTACTGGACTCGTCTGCATGCGGAAATCGGCGATGCGAAAACCCGCAGCGCGATCTTTCACTTCGGCCACGGCGATGCCGGCGCGCTCGTGAACGTATCGGGCGCGGCCGTGCTGAAGTCCGCGCACAATGCAGAGGGTGGGCAGAAGTTTCTCGCGTATCTGGTCAGTGAGCGCGCGCAACAGCTGATGGCGAACAGCCACGTGATGTTCGAATATCCGCTGCACGCCGGCGTCGCGCCGGACCCGATCCTCAAACCGTTCGCCGAACTGACTCCGCCCACGCTGACGATCCAGCAGCTAGGCGACGATAGCCAGGCCGGCAAGCTGCTGCGTCAGGCAGGCCTGCTGTAAATGAGCGAAGCCTTGTCAGCCGGTCCACCGGCTGTCCCCCCCGCCCCGGCGCGCGCGCGAACGCGCGCGCCGCGTGGTCTCTTTGCGGCGGCAGCACTCAGCGCTTTGCTGGTGCTGCTGCCGATCGCGTCTACGTTCTGGCGCGCGGCGAGCTTCGGCATCGGTGACGCGTTCGATCTGATCTGGCGGCCGCTCGTCGGCGAGCTGCTGGTCAACACCGTGCTGATCACCGTCACGACCACGCTGGTCTGCGCCGTGATCGGCACGGCCGCCGCGTGGTTCGTCGAACGCACGCATCTGCCGGGACGGCGCGCGTGGGCCGTGCTATGCGCCGCGCCGCTCGCGATGCCGGCGTTCATTTCGAGCTATGCGTGGGTGTCGTTGAGCGAGGACTTGCAGGACTTCAACGGCGCGCTGCTGGTGTTGACCTGCGCGTATTTTCCGCTCGTCTATCTGCCGGTCGCCGCCGCCTTGCGCGGCATGGACCCGGCACTCGAAGAAAGCGCGCGCTCTCTCGGCTGCAACCGCTGGACCAGCTTCGTGCGCGTCGTGCTGCCGCAACTGCGGCCCGCGCTGCTCGGCGGCATGCTGCTGGTCGCGCTCGGCGTGCTGTCGGAGTTCGGCGCGTTCACGCTGCTGCGCTTTCATACCTTCACCACGCAGATCTACGCGGAATATCGCACCAGTTTCGACGGCGGCGGCGCATCGCTGCTAGCGTGTCTGCTGATCGTGATCTGCCTCGTCGTGCTCGCGTTCGAGTTTCGCGTGCGCGGCGCGGCGCGCTACGAGCGCGTCGATCGCGGCACGCGCCGCGCCGTGTTGCGCTACGAGCTCGGCGCGTGGCGCTGGCTCGTCGTCGCGGGCTTTGCGCTGCTGACGCTCGCAACACTCGGCGTGCCGCTCGGCATGATCGGCTTCTGGCTCACGCAGCCCGGCGCGGCCGCGGTGACGCCCGCCGATGTGTCACCCGAGCTGCTATGGAACGCGACGTTGTCGTCGCTCGGTTTCGGCCTCGCGGCCGCCGCGCTGACCACGCTGCTGGTGGTGCCGCTCGCGTTTCTGCTGGTGCGTTATCCGACCCGTTTCGCGACGCTGTTCGAGCGCACCGTGTTTCTCGCGCAAGGCGTGCCGGGACTCGTGATTGCGCTCGCGATCGTGTCGCTCGCCGTGCATGCGCTGCAGCCGCTTTATCAAAGCGCGGCGTTGCTGGTCGTCGCCTATGCGATCCTGTTCATGCCGGTCGCGCTCGTCAGCGTGCGCGCGGCGTTCATGCAGGCGCAGCCGCGCCTCGAAGAGACCGCGCGCGCGCTCGGCCTGAACTGGACGCAGACGCTCGTGCGCGTGGTGCTGCCGCTCGCGGGCCCCGGGCTCGGCGCGGCCGCGGCGATGGTGTTCATCTCGGTCGTCACCGAACTGAACGCGACGCTGCTGCTGTCGCCGCTCGACACGCAAACGCTCGCGACCCAGGTGTGGGCCGACACGTCGACCATGGCGTTCGCTGCCGCCGCGCCGTATGCGGCGCTGCTGACCGGCATCTCGCTGTTCGCGTCGGGGCTGCTGTTCGCGCTGCTCGGCCGCTCGGCTCTGCTCGGCGAGCGCGGCTGACGCACGCTGTTTTTTTGCTGTTTTTTCGACCTCATTCGGATTTTCATGAGCGAACTTCGTATCCGCGGACTGCAGAAATCGTTCGACGGTCACCCGGTGCTGCACGGCATCGATCTCTCGGTCGAGCGCGGCACGCTGCTCGCGCTGCTGGGGCCTTCGGGCAGCGGCAAGACCACGCTGCTGCGGCTGTTGTGCGGCTTCGAGCGCGCGGACGGCGGCAGTGTCGAGATCGACGGCCGGCGCGTCGTCGGCGACAACCTGCACGTGCAGTCGGAGCAACGCCGCATCGGCTATGTGCCGCAGGAAGGCGCGCTGTTTCCGCATCTGTCGGTCGCGGACAACATCGTGTTCGGCCTGCCGCGTACGCAGCGCCGCGCGCGCCATCGCGTCGCCGAGCTGCTGGAGCTGGTCGGCCTGCCCGCGCATTTCCGCGCGCGCGCGCCGCAGCAACTGTCAGGCGGTCAACAGCAACGTGTCGCGCTGGCCCGTGCGCTGGCACCGGCGCCGACGCTGGTCATGCTCGACGAGCCGTTCTCGTCGCTCGACGCCGCGTTGCGCGTCGAAACTCGCCAGGCGGTCGCGAGTGCGCTGGCCGCGGCCGGCGCGACGGCCGTGCTGGTCACCCACGATCAGTCCGAGGCGTTGTCGCTCGGGAACGAAGTCGCGGTGCTGTGGAACGGCAGGCTGATCCAGACCGCGACGCCCGAAGCGCTGTACCGCCGGCCGGTGACGCGCGAGCTTGCGTCGTTCGTCGGCGAGGCGGTGTTGTTGCCGGGCGTCGCGCAACAGGATCGCGCGATTTGCGAGCTGGGCGAACTCGCACTGGTCGCGCCCGTCGGCAACGGCGCGGTCGACGTGATGCTGCGTCCCGAACAGATCCGCCTGCTGCGCCCCGATGAAAGCGCGCGCGCAGGCGTCGCGCACGACGCGCTCGTCACCGATGTGATCTTCCAGGGGCAGGACGCGAGCGTCGCGCTGCAATTGCAGTCCGCGACGCGGACGATGGTGCGCGCACGCGTGCCCGGTTATCTGTGCCCGCGGCCGGGCGAGCACGTGCGTCTCGCGGTCGAAGGTGAAGTGACCGCGTATTCGCGCGCTTGAAAGCTCGAGGCCGGCACGCCCAGCTACCGCAACGACAGATCCTGCATCATCTGCTGCGCCAGATAGTCGCAGGTCGGCCGATCCGATTTCGCGCTGCGCGCAACCACGATTTCGAGCGGCGCGATTTTCGGCAACCCTTGCGCGTCGCCGAGAATTGCGAGCCGCGCCGGCACGCTGCAACGCGTCAGCGCTATCACCGATAAACCGGCATCCACGGTCGCGACGAGCCCCATCAGGCTCGCGCTGCTGAAGGCCGCGCGATAACGGATGCGCGCGCCATCCAGTGCGGCGAGCGTGTGCTGACGCGCGACGCAGCCGGGCTCATACAAGCCCACCGGCAACGGCGACGTCTTCAACACCGGCGTATCGATCGACGCCCCCACCCACACCATCGGTTCGCTGCGCACGAAATCGCCGCGCAGCTTACGGTCGCGCGTGACGAACGCGAGGTCGATCTTGTTGTCGGCGAGCATCGGCGCGAGCGCGGTACTTTGCGCGCAGACGATCTCGATCTCGACGCGCGGATACAGCGTCGCGAAACGCCGCAACACCGGCGATAGCAGCGACGACACATAGTCGTCCGGCGCGCCGAGCACCACGCGCCCGGTCACCTCGGGCCGCACGATTGCCGACCACGCCTCCTCCTGCAGCGCGAGCGCGCGCCGCGCATATTCGAGCAGCGTATTGCCGGGCCGCGTCAGCGCCAGATTGCGCGTATTGCGTGCGAACAGCGTGGTGCCGAGCATCGTTTCGAGCCGCTTGATCTGCATGCTGACCGCCGCCTGCGAGCGATGCACGCTCGCCGCCGCCTTCGTGAAGCTGCCCGCCTCCACGACCGCGACGAAACTGCGCAACAGGTCGACGTCGAATTCAGGGTTCACGATTTATCAACCGGGCTTATGGAATTGCTCAATTTAATTCGTTTGTGATCAGGTCGCAAGCGGCGCAATACTCGCAGGCATCATCTTACGGAGTCGTTGCGCATGTCCCTCACTTCACGTCAACAAGGTGCGATCACGCTGGCGAGCGGCGGCCTGCTGATGGGCACGATCGGCGTGTTCGTCGAGGAAGCGCGGCTCGATGCGCTGACGCTCGTGTTCTTCCGCTGCCTGTTCGGCTTTCTGTCGCTCGCGGCATATTGTGCGTGGAAGGGCTTTTTCACACGCGCGCAGTTCACGCGCCGCACGGTCGTGCTCGCGCTGATTTCCGGCGTGCTGATGGTCACGCAATGGGTCGGCTTTTTCGATGCGATTCATCGCACCAGCATCGCGGTCGCGACCGTCGTGTTTCACGTGCAGCCGTTCTGGGTCGTGCTGATCGGCGCGGCGTTGTTCAACGAGCGGCTCGGCGCGGACCGGCTCGGCTGGATCGCGACGGCGTTCGTCGGGCTCGTGCTGGCGTCGGGCGTAGTCGCCGCCGGCAATCTGCAGGGCCACACCAGCTATCTGATCGGCTTGAGCGAAGCGCTGCTCGGTTCGCTGCTGTATGCGAGCGTTACGCTGATCGCGAAAAGCCTCGGCGAAATGCGCCCGCATCTGCTGACGCTCACGCAATGCGCGGTCGGCGTGATCTGCCTGCCGCTGAACGCGCCGTTCATCGCGCCTTTGACGCTCACGCATATCGGTCCGATGCAGTGGTTCTGGCTGATCGGCATGGGCGTGCTGCACACGGGATTGTCGTACGTACTGATTTACGGCGCGCTGCCGAAGCTCAGTACGCCGGTGATCGCGGTGCTGCTGTTCGTCTATCCGCTGACCGCGATCGTCGTGGATGCACTCGTGTATGGCCGTGCGCTATCGCCTTCGCAACTGGCGGGTATGGCGCTGATCGTGGCCGCGAGTCTCGGCGTCAATCTCGGCTGGCCGTTGCTGACGTTGCTGCATCCGGGCGGACGCGCACGCAGTCACGCGAAGTAGCGCGCGCCGCCCACCGGCTTCTTACTGCGGCAGCGTCTCGCCCTTCGTCTCCGGCGCGAACGGAATCACGAACAGGCCGAGCACGAACGCCAGCGCGGTCAACGCGACCGGCACACCGAGCGTCTGCATATGCAGCACCGCCGCGCCGAGCAGAAAGTTGACGCCCGCGCCGACGAATCGTCCAATCGATGTGCAGAATGCAAATGCGGTCGCGCGAACGCGGGTTTCGAATTGCTCGGGAAGCCACAGGCTGAACAACGCAAAGTTGCCGCCGAAAAACCCGAGCACGAACAGCCACGCGATGAACGGCGCGAGCCCGTTCGGCAAATAGAACGCCCAGCCGAAACTCGCCGCGATCGACACCGCCATCCCCGCGAAATACACCGCCAACGTCATCTTGCGGCCGATGCGCTCGGCCAGCGGCGGCAGCGCCAGACAACCGAGGATCGTGCCGATCGACAGCAGGCCAGTCGCGAGCGAAGCGGTGCGAATCGAATCGCCCTTCGACATGCCTGCGCGCGTCGCGAGCTGGATCACCGCGGACGGCTCGTAGACGGCACCCGCCCAGAGCCCGATGATCGCGATCGTCAGCAGAATGCACGCGACCCATGTGCGACGCCGGTAAGCCGGCCCCATGATCTCGCGCAGCGGCTTCACGCGCACCGTCTTTGCGTCGGCCTTCTGCCACTTCTCCGGCTCCTTCACGCGCAGCAGGATCAGGATCGCGACCACGACCGGCACCGCGCCGGTCAGGAACATCGCGCGCCAGCCGAAATGCACGCCGACCGTGTAGTTCAGCGCGGCCGCGAGAAAGAAGCCCGCGTAGTAGCCGGTCTGCAGATAACCTGCGCCCATCTTGCGACGATCCTCGGGCCAGGCCTCGGCCACGTAGGTGCCCGCGAGCGCCCATTCGCCACCGATGCCAACACCCGCGATGAAGCGATAAATCCCGAGCTGCCACACATTGGTCGAGGTCGCGGCCAGCCCGGTGAAAATCGCGAACGTGAAGATGGTGGCGGCGAGCACCTTGGTGCGGCCGAAGCGATCGGCGAGCGGTCCCCAGATGAACGACAGCCCCCAACCGACCAGAAACAGCGCGAACAGGATCGATCCCGCGAGGCCGACATTCGACGGCGTCGCCGCGAAGCCCGAACGCGGCAGCAGCTCGGTCAGCGCGGGCGTGAGCACCAGCGCGTAGATGAACGAGTCCATGCCGTCGAGCATCCAGCCGGCCCACGCGCCCCAGAACCCTGCTATCTGCGAGCGATTCAGCGGTGTGCGCTGACGCGCGACCGTTCGTCGGTCGGTCAGTGTATTCATCGTGCTCCTCCAGCCTACGGTGGTTGAACGTAACGAAAAACAACAGCCGCGCTCGGGCTTGGATCGACGACGTTGATTGATCGGCGATGTCCTCGTACAACTCAATCAGAGTCCGGCGCGGGGAAATTGCCGCGAATGTGGGTGAAGACTTTCCGGGTTTGCCCGCGCTGAAATACGCGTCTTTTTATATATAATATTTGATACCATGATCGACGCAACTGAAGGTTTTCCCCTGGACGTGCCAATGCCCGGCTCGTTTCTCCCGGCCGCCACGCCGCGCGAAAGTACCTCGCACGTGATTGCGGAGGCGCTGCGCGCGGCGATCGTCGACGGCACGCTCGCGCCGGGTGCGCCGTTGCGCCAGGACGCGATCGCCCGGCATTTCTCCGTCAGTGCAATTCCAGTGCGCGAGGCGCTGCGCCAGCTCGAAAGCGAGGGCTGGGCGCGCGCGGCGGTTCATAAAGGCGCGACCGTCGCGCCGCTGTCCGCCGACGAAGCGCGCGAGATCTACGAGATCCGCTCGGCACTCGAAAGCCTCGCGCTCGCCCTCGCCATTCCGAATCACACCGCCGCGACGCTGCGCGAAGCAGCCGAGTTGTGCCGCGCCGCCGAGCTCGAAGCGGACCCGTCGCGCTACGTCGCGCGCAATGTCGCGTTTCATATGAGTCTGTACGCCCCCGCCGGCCGGCCGCAGCTGCAGGACATGATCGGGCTGCTGCACCGGCGCGGCGAACGCTATCTGCGGCTGAAGTTCGGCTTGCCGTCGTACAAGGGCGAGTCCGACACTGAGCACGCCGCGCTGCTCGAAGCCGTCGAGCGCCGCGATATCGCGACCGCACAGTCGCTGGTAGTCGCGCATCTGCTCGGCACCGGCGAGCTTCTGCATTCCTTTCTGACCGAGCGCGCGCGCGAAGAAGCGCTTGCGCATCAACCGAAGCCGCGCGGCCGACGTCCGCGCGTCACCACCGGGAGCCGATCGAACCGATGACCGAGCCGATGAACCACCCCGCCGAAGCCGCCGCAGCGCGGTCCACTGCCCGCTCGTGGACGACCCGACGCGACGAAAAGAACCGCCGCCTGGCGGCCATCGCGCCATGGCTCGAAGACGGCGTGCTGCCCACGCACCGCATCGTCGATGCGCTCGAAACGCTGATCCAGCCCGGCGAGCGCGTCGCGCTCGAAGGCGACAACCAGAAGCAGGCCGACTTCCTGTCGCGCTCGTTCGCCAAGGTCGATCCGCAGAAGCTGCACGACGTGCATCTGCTGATTTCCAGCATTAGTCGTCCTGAGCACCTGACGCTGTTCGAGCGCGGCATCGCGCACAAGGTCGATTTCTCGTTCGCGGGGCCGCAGAGTCTGCGCGTCGCGCAACTGCTCGAAGACGGCCAGCTCGAAATCGGCGCGATCTATACGTACGTCGAGCTGTATGCGCGCATGTTCATCGACCTGACGCCGCACGTCGCGCTGCTGTGCGCGGACAAGGCCGACCGTCACGGCAATCTGTACACCGGCCCGAATACGGAGGACACGCCGACGATCGCCGAGGCCGCCGCGTTCCGCCACGGCATCGTGATCGTGCAGGTCAACGAGATCGTCGATGAACTGCCGCGCGTCGACATTCCGGGCTCGTGGGTCGACGTGGTCGTGCAGGCGGACCGCCCGTTCGCGGTGGAGCCGCTGTTCACGCGCGATCCGCGCCATATCGGCGACTTGCAGGTGCTGACCGCGATGATGGTGATACGCGGCATCTACGAGCCGTATGCCGTCACGTCGCTCAATCACGGCATCGGCTTCGATACCGCGGCGATCGAACTGCTGCTGCCCACGTACGGCGAATCGCTCGGTCTCAAAGGCAAGATCTGCCGCAACTGGACGCTCAATCCGCACCCGACGATGATCCCCGCGATCGAATCGGGCTGGGTCGACAGCATCCATTGCTTCGGCAGCGAGGTCGGCATGGAAGCGTATATCGAGGCGCGCCCCGATGTGTTCTTCACCGGCAACGACGGCAGCCTGCGCTCGAACCGCGTGCTGTGTCAGCTGGCCGGGCAATACGGCGTCGATCTGTTCATCGGCTCGACGCTGCAGATCGATGCGGACGCGAATTCATCGACGGTCACGCGCGGACGCCTCGCCGGTTTTGGCGGCGCGCCGAACATGGGTCACGATCCGCGCGGCCGGCGGCATTCGAGCGAGGCGTGGCTCAAGCTGCTGAAGGGCGACGGCGCGGTGTCGCGTGGTCAGAAGCTCGTCGTGCAACTCGCCGAGACGTACAAGAAAGGCGGCGAGCCAACCTTCGTGGATGAACTCGACGCGGTCGCGGTCGGCGCCAAAAGCGGCATGCCGATCGCGCCGGTGATGATCTACGGCGACGACGTGAGTCACGTGGTCACCGAAGAAGGCATCGCGCACCTGCACAAGGCCGAAGGCATCGACGAGCGGCGCGCGGCGGTCGCGGCGGTGGCCGGTGTCACGCCGATCGGTCTGCGCGCGAAGCCCGAGAAGACCGCGGAACTGCGCCGGCGCGGCATCGTCGCGTATCCGGAAGATCTTGGCATCCGGCGCGGCGAGGCGAAACGTTCGCTGCTCGCGGCGCGCAGCATCGACGATCTGGTCACGTGGTCGGGCGGACTGTACGCGCCGCCCGCACGCTTTCGGAGCTGGTGACGATGGCGTCCGCTGCTGCTGTTCTCGAACGGTTGGACACGCCGCCTGCTTCGGTCCTGCGCGATGCGTGCGGTGCGTCGTCGCTTTCGCCGACCGCGCCGTGTTCCGACGCGCAACTCGCGCGCGACGCGATCACTGCATTGATCGACGAAGCCGAGCTCACGCCGAAGCCCGCGCTCGTCGACCGGCGCGGCAGCGGCGCGCATCGCGACCTCGATCTCGCGATCATGCGGCGCTCCGCGCACGCGCTCGAACCGACTTTCGCGGCGCTCGCGCGCACCGCGCGCCGCCGCGGCGAACCGTCGGCGCTGCTGCGCGCCGAACTCGCGCAGATCGGCCGCGCGGGCGAACAGGACATGATGCACGCGACGGGCGGCAGCAACGCGCATCGCGGTGCGATCTGGATCATCGGCTTGCTGGTTGCGGGCGTGGCGCTCGAAATGTCGTCGAGCCCGGCCACGCGTGCGCACATCGCTGGCAATAGCAACCACCGTCCGGATACCGCCCGCGTCTGCATGCTGGCCGCGCAGATCGCCTGCTTCCCCGACCGCTTCGCCGCTCCGTCCGACAGCCACGGCGAACGGGCGCGTCGACGCTATCAGGTCGGCGGCGCGCGGCGCGAAGCGCAGGACGGCTTTCCGCACGCGCTCGACGTCGGCCTGCCCGCATTGCACGCGGCGCGCGCACGCGGCCTCGACGAAAACGCCGCGCGCGTCGACGCGCTGCTCGCAATCATGAGCACCCTCGATGACACCTGCCTGCTGCATCGCGCGGGACTCGCCGGCTTGCATGCGGGCCAGCGCGGCGCGCGGCGCGTGCTCGACGCGGGCGGCAGTTCGACAGCCGCAGGCCGCGCCGCGCTCGACGCGCTCGAACGCGAACTGCTGGCGCTGAACGCATCGCCGGGCGGCGCGGCCGACCTGCTCGCCGCCACCCTCTTTCTCGACATGCTGGCGCATCGCGACGCCAGCCGGAGCTGAGCCTCATGGAACATCTGACCTTCGATTATCCGGCGCAACGCGCCGTCACGACCCGCGCGCACGTCGGCGTGGTCGGCTCGGGCGACCTGGAAGTGCTGCTGTCGCCGGCCACGGCCGATGCAAGCGGCTCGGCCCTCGCCGCGCACGTGGTCGTGCGTACCAGCGTCGACGGCTATAGCCACATCTGGAAGAGCGTGCTCGACCGCTTCTTCACGCGTTATGACGGCGCCGCGCACATCGAGATCAACGACTTCGGCGCGACGCCGGGCGTGGTCGCGTTGCGGCTTGCGGAAGCGGTCGAAGCCGCCGAGGAAGGAGACCACGTATGAGCAAGAGCGCCAGCGTTCATAGCGCGCCGCTGCTGCACGAGAGCTTCATCGAATTGCCCGCGCGCGAGCGCGCCCGCTCGCTGCTCGACACGGGCAGCTTTCGCGAACTGCTCGGACCGTTCGATCGCATCGAGTCGCCGTGGCTGCCGTTGCAGGGCATCGTCTGCCAGGCCGACGACGGCTGCGTGATCGCGCGCGGCACGATCGACGGCGAGCCGGCGGTGGTCGCCGCGATCGAATCGGCGTTCCAGGGCGGCAGCATCGGCGAGGTGTCGGGCAGCAAGATCGCCGCGGCGCTCGAGATGGCGCTGCGCGACTGCGAGCGCGGCAAGCTCGTGCGCCCCGTCGTGCTGTTCGAGACCGGCGGCGTGCGGCTGCAGGAAGCGAACCTGGGGCTCGCGGTGATCGCCGAGATTCAGGCAGCGATCGTCGCGCTGCGCCGGCACGTGCCGGTGGTCGGCGTGATTGCGGGCATGGTCGGCTGCTTCGGCGGCATGTCGCTTGCGGCCGCGTTGTGCTCGTATCTGATCGTGACGAAGCAGGGACGGCTCGGCATGAACGGACCCGAAGTGATCGAGCAGGAAGCCGGTATCGAAGAGCTCGATGCGAGCGATCGCCGCCGCGTATGGCAACTGATCGGCGGCGAGCAGCGCGTCGCGAGCGCGCTCGCCGACACGCTCGTCGACGACGACGCCGACACCGTGCGCGCCGCCGTGCACGCCGCGTTTGCGCAGGGCGTGCCGGCCGCGCATCGTAGCGAGCAGGTCGGCACGTTCCTGCAGCGACTCGCGCGGATTGATCCGGCGAACGTCACACCCGAGACGATGCGCGACGTGTACAACCCGCAAGCCCGCGATGCATCGAACGAGGAGCAGGCATGAACGACACGACACTCACACGCGGCGCGCGCTGGTTCAACCTACTGGCAGGCGAATCGTCGAGCGCGGCGCCCGTGTGGAGCGGCGATGCGCCGCTCGGCGGCGACACCGCGCGCTTCATCACGGTCGTGCCCGATCCCGCGAACCGCTTTGCGCGCGCGACCACCAACGTGGTCGGGCTCGAACAAGGCTGGCGACTCGCGCGCGCGGTGCGCGAAGTCGTGAAGGCGGATCAAGCCGCCAGCGCGCGCCGCCCGATCGTCGCGATCGTCGACGTGAAGAGCCAGGCGTACGGCTATCGCGAGGAAATGCTCGGCATCCACCTCGCCTGCGCGGCCGCCGTCGACGCCTATGCGAGCGCGCGCGACGCCGGTCATCCGGTGATCGCGCTGATCGTCGGTCCGGCGATGTCCGGCGCGTTCCTCGCGCATGGCTATCAGGCGAACCGCATCGTCGCGCTCGACGCGCCCGGCACGATGGTCCACGCGATGGGCAAGGAAGCGGCCGCGCGCGTCACGCGCCGCACCGTCGAAGAACTCGACGAACTCGGCGAGACGATCGTGCCGATGTCGTATTCGATAGCGTCGTTCGCGAAGCTGGGGCTGCTCGATCAGTTGATCGACGGCATCGACGCGGATGCGCCCGACGCGGCGCAGATCGAACGCGTGCGCACGGTGCTGATCGAGCAGATTCGCAGCGCGCGCGACGGCAATCGGACGCTCGCGCGGCGGCTGGAATCGACGGCCGCGCGGCAGACTCGCGCGGCGTCGATCGAGGTGCGGCGGCGTCTTGCCGAACAATGGGATGCCGTGTGATGCGCGAGTGTGCGGCCGCGCCCTTCCCCTCTGCTTGCGCCACGTCGTGCGACGCGCGTTGGCTCCCGCATGATCTGCTGCGCTTGCGACGGCTGGATTCATGCGCCGAAGAGCCCGCGTGGGTTCGCGATGCGTTCGAACGCGCACCGTATGGGGTCGTGCGGCGCGCGCTCGCCGCTGAAGGTTTCGTCTCGATCGGCGTGCGGGGTCCGCAGCGAGCGCAGCGCTACGGCACGTGGGTGCATGCCGACGATATCGTCAGTGCCGTGTCGCCTGAATCCCTGGCGCACACGCAACCCGATGCCGGACGTGAAGCATTGCCCTCTTTCGTTGCGCTGATTTCATTGCAACGCGACCCAAGCGGTCCGCTTGCCGGATTCGTATGGGGTCCTACTGGTAGCTCGGGGTTCGAACTGGCGACGCGCATGCCGACTGTCAGCCAGTCCAGCGATCTCGATCTGTTGATCCGCGTGCCCGATCGGCTGGCGTTGAATGTCGCGAGTGCATTGCTGGCGCAACTGCGGACGCTCTCGGCGCGCGCCGGTGTGCGCATCGATGCGCAACTCGATACGCCCGCGGGCGGCGTGGCGCTCGCGGAGTGGGCCGCGGGCAAAGCGCACGTGCTGGCCCGGCATGCGGGCGGTCCCCGCTTGATCGCCGATCCGTGGGCTGCCGCCGCTCAGGACGGCACCACCTGATGCTCGCGCTTCTCTTCCCCGGCCAGGGTGCGCAAAGCGAAGGCTTTCTGCATCGACTGCCGCAGCATCGCGCGGTCGAGGACACGTTGGCTGAAGCAGCGGACACGCTCGATATCGACGTGCTGACGCTCGACTCACCCGAGTCTCTGGAATCGACGGTTGCGGTGCAACTGGGCCTGACGATCGCGGGCGTCGCGATCGCGCGCGCGCTCGCTGACGAAGGATTGGTGGCCGACATCAGCGCGGGGCTTTCGGTCGGCGCGTATCCGGCAGCGGTCGGCAGCGGCGCGGTGGCGTTTCGCGACGCATTGAAGATGGTGCGGCGACGCGCCGAACTGATGGAAACCGCTTATCCGTCGGGCTATGGTCTCGCGGCTGTATCCGGCTTGAGCGAGCGGCAAGTGGAAACGCTCGTCGCACAGCAAGCGGCAGAGCAACGGCAACGCGTGTATATCGGCAACGTCAATGCACCGCGCCAGATCGTGATGGCCGGAGCGGACCGGGCGCTCGACTCGTTCATCGAACGCGCACTCGCGGCCGGCGCGCGCAAAGCCACGCGACTCGCGGTCAGCGTGCCCTCGCATTGCGAATTGCTCGCGCATGCGAGCGACGAGCTGGTCGCGTACTCGCGCGAGTTGCGTTTCGAAAGACCGCGCGGCATTTACATCGGCAATCGCGGCGGACGACCGTTATATACGGCCGAGGCGATTCGCGAGGATCTTGCGACCAACATGCGCTACACCGTGCGCTGGTTCGATGCGCTCACCGTGATGCAGGAAATGGGCGCGCAAGTGCTGGTCGAGGCGCCGCCGGGGCAGGTGTTGACGGATATCGTAAGGGAGAATTTTTCGGAGCCTAGTGCGTTGGCTGCTGGCACGTTGCCGTTCGACAGGTTGGTGGCGACCGTGCGGAGGCGGTTGGGGAGCACACTACGTTAGTCCTCCAAAAGGAGGCAAACGGGGCCGACGATTCGACACGATTTTTCGGCAGTGGCGGCTGTTCGCGGACAACGTCCAGAGTGACCTGTTCAATCTTCTCGGCGAACCCTTGTTTGTTGCCTACCTCGGCCCCCATTCCGGGCACTGTGACCGCCTCGGGTTGCCCATAGAAAAAATTACCTGGGATGCCAGGTCCTCCACAATACGGGCACTCGTCAAGCGCCACGCGGACGGGCATAGATGTTGCGACAAGCGTCTTGGACCCAGCTTCCGCCGCTTCGAGTAATCCGGGCTTTACGCAGCCGGAACCTCTTTTGAGCAATTCCTCGCACAGGGCTCACCAAACGAATTGCGAGGATGTATCGAAACACCCATTACATCTCGACACATAACGTTGCGCGGGCCGTCGGCCATTTGTTGCAAAATTTCACTAGCTTCACCACGTGCGAGGCGTCCTATCATTGGGCTAGCCATAAGGCGTCTTTTATGTGCCACTCGTTTTCGATCCTCTCCGGCACTCGCAATGGGTAAGTGCATCTCGCGACGTATTCCAATGGGACTTTGTCGCATCGACAACCGCAAACTGCACTCAACTGGATCCGGGAGAGTGATTTGCACAGTTGCCTCGGCGTCACGTTGCGGCGGCTCCGGTTTTTCTGGACACAGAGTTGGGGTAAAACGTGTGATCCAAACTGGAGTAGTTGATGTTGAAGA
>NZ_SELS01000002.1 GCF_004197395.1 Paraburkholderia sp. UYCP14C
TCTTCAACATCAACTACTCCAGTTTGGATCACACGTTTTACCCCAACTCTGTGTCCAGAAAAACCGGAGCCGCCGCAATGCCATTTTTTGAGGCCCCTGTCAAAACAGTCCCGCCGGCTCATCCGCCCTATTCCAACTGTAGAAGATCAGTTCCCTACGCGGTCCGCCGAGCGTGTACTGGATTTCGATACGCTCAAAATCCAGCCCGGCAAATACTTCCCTCATGTCTGGTCGTTCACGGTCACAATCGCGCGCCCTTCGATCGCCCTTATCACGCTCGCCATTCGCTCGTATTGCTCAAAACCGAACGGTACACCGCATCCCGGACTCTGCCAGTACGCCGGGTTGAGATAGAAGAATGTACAGGGCTGATCGTACCGGCTGATGCATACCGGCCAGTCGAGCTTTTCAATATAGGCTCGAGAAAGCCTGCGACGGGCTGTCGACAGGATCTCCTTTAGACGCCACACGCTCAACTCCGACGCCGATCCCGTTCTCGAGCCGAAGGTGCCCCCTTCTACGCGACCACCGAAACAGTTCCTCTGCAGCTAATAAAAACGCGCGGCGCGCTGAATGTCGGTGAGCGTCTCAGGCGGCATATCGTTCAGCCACTTGAACACCTGTCGGCTGCTGATGGTCCACTTGAGCTGACGGATGAACTCTTCGGGATGGTGCTGAACGACTCGATAGAGGTTGATGAGTTCATCGTTGACGTCGTTCAATACCTCGACCTCCGCCGGCGGCCGCATGAAAAACAGCGGCGCGGCTCCCGCAAAGACCTCGACATAGCAGGTATGTGGGGGAAACCGGGAAATCAGGATATAGGCCAGACGGCGTTTGGCGCCGATCCACGACAGCCACTACGCCCTCCCGGCATCAACGCTCCACGTCCGGCCCCGCAACACCCGGGCGATCTGGGGTGTCCGACACGTGACGCTCCGGTTGCTCGTGCCGGGCATCCTGCACACGCCCCAACACCGGCCGATCTCGCTGTACCGGCATGGCGCCGACGAAGTACGCCATTTCAACGGCCATCGCACGATCCTCACGCGCACGCGACCTTGCCATCACGTAGGCCATTTCTCGCCAGGCGGCGAATGTGCCACCATGGGCAATCCAGCCCGCGTCGCGTTGCGCGTCAGCCGGCAACGGCTTCCAGTATCTCGGCGTTTCGCCGCGCGCGATCATATGGGCAACCGCCGGTTTCGGATACCGCTGCGTCACGCCGCGCGCGCGCCGGGGCGTGGCATTCGCCTCGACACCGTGTTCACGCAACGTCTCCGCAAAATGCTCGCGCCAGTGCTGCAGATCCCTGTGGCGCGGATTCAGGCGGCGACCGTCCGGGCCTCGCACCTGCACGCTCATATGAACATGCGGATGCGCCTCGTCGTTGTGCGCCGCGAAAACGTACGCCCGGCCATCTCCAAACTCGAGCGCCGCGAAGTCCCGCGCCGCATCGCGCACCGCCTGCCGGTCCGTTCCGGGTGGCATCGACAAAAGTATGTTGAAAACCTCGCGCCGCGTGCTGGTCTCCGGGATACCCCACCCGCCAAGCTCCCAGGTCTTCGTGAGATCGCGCAGGGCATCCTTTCCGGCAATACGCTCGCCGTTCTGGTCTTCCAGCTCGATCCTGCCGTTACGGGAGATGTACCGTAGGTGCCGACGCACGGCACCTATGCCCTGTGCACTGGCCGCCTTGTTGGTGATCTTGACCATGACCTCCGGAGTGCGCCTGAGCGTGCGGGCAATCTGCGCGCGCATGCGAGCGCCCTCGTCCCGAATGCCCACACGCGAGAGCCGCGACGCACGTGCATGCCGCAACGGCTCCTGAAACAACCGATCGCCCCAGTTCACGAGCATCGCATCGATGTAGATTTTCGGATAAGGCATGTCAGCGACTCCATCGATCGAGGTTCGCGCGCATGACCGCCGCCGTTGCACGCAGGTGGTCGTCGATGCGCCTTCGCGTCTCCGCCCAGTCGACCGTCAGATCCTGACGCGAGAGTTCTATCCGGCCTGCGCGCGCGAGCTGGCTCAACAAGCAGCTGATCCCGGCGAGCTGCTGGCTGGACACCGACAGCGCGCGCATCTCGTGCTCGCCCAGTTGAGGCTGCCGCGTCAATTGCGCACGAACCAGCGACACGATCCATCGATTCCCACCGAGACCCAACGCAGCGGCACGCTGTTCGACCGCGCCCAGTTCCGACGCGGTCAGCCGGATTTCGATGCGACTGCGCGGCTCCCCGACTACCGGCCGGGGCAGGCCCGGCAGGAGCGCGCCGGATTCCCCATCAGCATCCTCGCGGACCGCAATTGCGATCAACTGGCGTACGCCCTCGGCCGCCGTTAAACCGCGGCGCGCGCACCAGTCGTCCCAGCGCACCCTGACGGCCCCGAGTTCGACACACAAACGCTCGCGCATGACCACGATTCACCTCAGCGGGACGGTGACGGGGATGACGGCTCAACGGGTGTCCGGTCGACCTCGCGGGCAGGCGTGCGTTCCGGAGTGGAACGCTTACGACGATCCCGTCCCGATGGCGCGGCCGGATCGAACACCCTCGGTGTCGGGACCGGAATGCCCTCGTGTTGGAACGCAGCCAGCATGCGTTCCGCACGCTGCTGCACGCGAGCAACGGAACGCTCGCTGAACCCCTGCTCGCGCATGGCAGCCGCCAGCACCGCGACATGCAAGGCTCGTTCGCGCTCCGAATATTCCGCGTCACGACGGCGATGCGATTCCTCCGCGGCAACAGGCTCGGCACGCAAATCGGCAGATCGGCTCTCGCCGCCAGCCGACTCGTCGGATCGTGACGGCAAGCGAGCGGCTGTCCGATCCCGCTGCGCGACCTCCACCTGCCACGTATTGCGATAGACGTCCTTCTCCTCTTCGCCGATCACCCTGCCTTCCTGATCCAGGATGGGCAGCCGCACAGTGACGAAGCGCTTGCCGAGGTTTTCGAGAGTCAACTGCTGCCCGATCCGACCATTCGCTTCGCGTATCGCACGCTCCAGATCGACGCCCCACACGACCTGATCGATGCCGGCCTCATCGCGAAACACTACGTAGTACGAGTCACTGCGTGCGGGGTTGTGCTGGTACGGGGCGCCCCCATGCTCACGCAGTTCGCCGACGTACCGTCGAGGGACGTCGGCCTCGTCGTTGGCAGCGTTCCGGTTTGCTTCATGGATAGCCGGTTTCGATACAGGCGCATGGACTGGCGCGGAAGACGAGGTTCCGTTGACGGTCGTGCCGATGTTGATTCGAGGTACGGCCGATGCGACGGCCGGAACGCGATCCTGCTCGGTTGCATCAGCCGTTGCGCCGACCTTCGGCGCAACCTCGACGCGATTGTCCAGCCGCGCCTCCCGGGCATTCGCCAGACGCGCCAGGTCTGCGGCTTTCGGCTCGTAGCCGCTCACCTCGATACCGAGTAGCGTGCCCTGCAACCACGCCTTGCTACGAAATGCCTCATGGCCCGACACACGAATGCGTCGCCACGATTTCGCCTGCACCATGTCGATCATCGACTCGACCACGTCCGGCCGGTTGTGTCCGGTGACGAGGTACGGCCCCAGATCCTCGAACGCAAGCTGATACGGCGCGTCCTTCAGGAAATACTGGTTGCCCGCGCGCAGATAACGCTTGCGCACGCGTTCGGGCGGCTGGTCGAGCGGCGCACGGACCCGATCCGCCTCGACCGTCGCCCCGGTTGGCGATCGGGTATCGGTCTGCTGTGGCGTAACGGCATCGTCACGGATCGCCTGATCGCGCAATCGCGCGCGGGCAGCATCGAACTCGCGCCGGCGTCGGGCAGATACCGCATCCCTCGCGGCCGACTCCAGCCTCTCCCGACGATCGTCCGCAGCAGCCGGGCCGCCGCCGCTGTTGTCCGGCACGTCCGGTTCGATCACGTTGATGACCGGATCGGCCTCGTGAGTGGAAGTTGTCTGAGCCATGTCACTACCTCGGATCCTCAAGATCGGCGTTGCACGTGAGCACAACTGCCGTCTTTTATCGGTCGGGCGTCGAGTCTGCTTCGCGCGACGCGTTCTGTTCCCGGGATTTCTCCAGCGCGGCCGCCCGCGCCTCCCGGATACGTGCCCAGGATCTCGCCTGCAACTGGTCGAGCATCCCCTCCAGATTCGGGCTGTAATTCAACTCGCGGGCGGACTTCTTCAGCGAGCCGACGGCGCGTTCCAGCAGTTCGCGCGCACGGTCCCACGGATAGACCCGGGCCTCGCCGCCGTCATAACCGACCTGCAACTCGGAACCGTTCAGCCGCGCGTTTTCGTCCATCCACTTCAGACGCTCGGACACGAAGGTCATCTGATCCTTGCGATGGAACACGACGCTGCGCGTCGCGACCTCCTGGATCAGATAGTGTTCCGTGTTGAACACCTCGCCGCGATAAGGGCCACCGTTCTCGCGCGGCGTCCCCATCCTGAGCGGCGAGCCGAACCGGTGCTCGGCCAATGCCCTGACCTCGTTTGACACGTCACCCACGCCAAACAGCGGCTCGCCGACCGGCGGGCGCGTCGACGCAAACCGCGGCGGATCCGCAACCGGCGCAGCAGCAGCCGGCGACGACGACGCAGGCGCATCCACCGAGGAGGGCGCCGAGCCGGATGCCCCGTCCGTTGCCGGCACCTCCGGCGCCGCCTGTTTCGGCACACTAAGCTTCGAGGACCGGCGACGGGGCTTCCCTTCCTCGTCGGCCAGCAGCCTTTCCTTGACGTTGCTCATCATCCTGCCCTCCTCGCGCTCATCCACCTCAACCACTGTCATGCCGGATGCAGTGGAGACACCCGGTTGACCCTCCGCCTTCACGACAGAGCGGACCACGGCGCGCAGATGTGCGCCGACGGCATCAAAGCCCGACAACACCGCCATGTCGCTGAAATCGGTCGGCACCTTGTCGTCGATGCGCGCATCAGCGGCAAACGCCGGCCAGGCCACACGGGCGTGAGCCGCTTCCGCAGCCTGTCGCGCCTGCGCCTCGCCACTGCCCAGTTCGCCGAGTACGATCAGGTCTGCATCGGGATATCGCTCGCGAAGGTTCGTTGCCACCATCGACAGATTCCCGCTCGAGAGCGCCGCCACCGCGGACCAGCCTGTCGCGCGCGAAGCGGACAAGGCCGTCGCCATGCCTTCAGCGATCAGGATCCGCGACGATTCATTCGTCGGAACCAGTGTCGGCTCCGTCATCCAGTAGCCGCCCCTCTTTACGCCGCCGGCCAATGACGATTTCCGCCCGTGTTCATCGATCAGCTCCAGTGTCGAGATCGGCCCGTTCCAGACCGGCACGATCAGCACGCGCCCCGTCAGAGGTTCTTCCTCGCTGGCCGGCGCATAGCCGAGCAGTGCGTGCAGCTCCAGTGCATCCAGCTCGTGCAGCGTGTCCATCGGCTCGAGTCGCTTGCGCACGAGATACGGATGCTCCGGCCCGACCGGCCTCGCCCACTGCCAGATCGACACGGCCTCGCGCGCCACAGCCGCATGGCGCGCCTGCCGTTGCGCCTCCTCGCGCGCGCGTTGCGCCAGCATCTCCGGAGACGGCGCGAGCGCGGCCGTCATGTTGTCCGGATAATTCGTTCGCTTCAGGTCGAAGCCATGCTGGCGCGCCTGCCAGAACAGCGTGGCGAGCGTCTTGCCGCCCGATGCGCTGACCGAGCGCCACGTGGTTCGGGCCGCGCGCTCGTTATAGTTGGCGGCCGTGCGACTCCACGCATCCCAGATTTCAAAACCCTCGTCGCCGAAGCCCTGCTTGAGCGCGAACGCCATGTCGACCCAGGTCTCATAGTCGTCAGCGGGTATCACGGCAAGCGCGGCACGCGCACGGTCCGTCTCATCCACGTAGGGGGTCGTCATTGCAGCGCTCCCATGGCTCGTGAGTCGTCAGCGGCTGCGCGCCGCGCTGGCTCAACAAAATCGAGTTCCGCCACATCAAGATCGTCGACGCTCAGATGACGTCTCGCCTGCACCACCTGGCGGGCCGGGACACCCAGCAGCATGAAATGCCGTTCCACGTAGGCCACGGCCTCCTCCTCGCTGATGTCGGCGAGGTTCGGCGGCAGGTCACGCGGATCCCATGCTTGCAGCACTTCCAGGTATTCGGGTGGCAGATGGATCAGCCCCGCGCCGTCCTGTTCGATCTCGTTGGGATGCAGATCGCGCAGCCGGCGCTCGACCACAGCGCTGAAATGGGCCAGATTCAGTGCGGGCACGGAGGGCGCGGCCGTGACGCGCGACGCAAACCCGCGATCGCGCCAGTAGCAGATCTTGTTGGCCAGGATCGGCCTGGTGTTTTCGAGGACGATGATTTCCTTGTCTCGACCGAGTTCCTTCAGCTCCTGCGGCAACAGCAACGGCCGGCGCTGCTCTGACACGCTTTCGCTCGACCCGCCCCGGCTCCCGAAAAATCCGTTCGGGCGGCTGACGCTGCGCGATTGGTCCGTGAACGTGCCGAGCATTTCCGAGTAGTCGTTCGCATCCTTCTGCTCACGCGGCGCATAGAGGATCTGCATCGCGTGGTTCGTGATGAAGGTGCGCGCATCGGCTCGTCCGTAGACCGACTCGAGTTGCGCGATCGACTGGACGACCGACAGCAGACGCAGGTTGTAGCCCGCCATATAGGCGACCGCGCGCGCGATGATGTGGATCTTTCCGATCGACGTCATTTCGTCGAGCAGCACGAGGCACTGGAATTTCAGCGCGGGATCGGCTTCGGGCAACTGCTTCGTGTTCAGGTTGACCAACTGCGAGAACACCAGATTGACGAGCAGCGCCGCCTCCGACAGATGGTCCGGCGTGATGCCGATATAGACCGACATCCGGCGGCGACGGACATCGCGCAGGTCGAAGTCGTTTGCACTGGTTGCCGCGTCGACGATCGGATTGGCCCAGATCGTGAGCGGCGCGTTGAACGTTGCCAGCACACTCGCGAGCACCTTGTCGTCGTTCGACAGGAAGCGATTTAACGCATCGACACATTGCCCCGAGAGCAAGTCGCGATGCTGCACCAACGCGCGCTGCAGCCAGGTTTTCACCGGCATGCCATTGCCTGATGACTGCCGTAACACTTCGCCCATCGTGACCGGATAGTCGGGAATCGACGTTCCCCAACCGGCCCGGCGCGCGTCACGCCATTCGCACAACAGGAGCACGATGCCGAGGAACAGGTTTCGCGCCTGGTCCTTCCAGAAGTCATCGTGGCCACCCGGCGGATAGAGGGCATAGCCGATCGTAAGAATGTCGCCCACCCGGAACAGGCCGTCCGAGATCGCCGACAGGGGATTGTAGCGATGCGTGCGGCCGTCTTCGGCGAACGGATTGAACAGGTATACATCCTGTCCATGCGCACGCCTGAAGCCGGCCGTGGCCGCATAGTTTTCCTGCTTGATGTCGAGCACCACCACCGAATCGGGGAAATTGAGCAGATTCGGGATCACGATGCCTACACCTTTACCCGAGCGGACGGGCGCCGCCAGCAGCACGAACTGTTGACCGGCGAAGCGCAGGTAACGCCCGCGCCATATGCCAACGACAATCGCGGGTACGGTATCGAGGTGCGTGCGCATCGTCATAGCAGCCCCGCCCGACGGATGTCCGACTCGCTCGCAAAGCGCGCGCTGCCATAGAGACGACGCCGGTTCGTGCTCGCCCACAGCGCAAG
Source organism: Paraburkholderia sp. UYCP14C (assembly GCF_004197395.1). Classification (GTDB taxonomy): domain Bacteria; phylum Pseudomonadota; class Gammaproteobacteria; order Burkholderiales; family Burkholderiaceae; genus Paraburkholderia. Next base: position 7,677 of record NZ_SELS01000002.1, read on the forward strand.
CAGTCCGAGAACCGGGCCACCGAAGGACAGGAGCACGCCAAACAGCGCCGCCCCCGCGAGCTTGCGGCCGATGTTCGGCATCATCCCGTGCCGCCAGGTCAGCGCCGCATCGAGCCAGCCCCACAGTCCCGCGTGCAGTGGATTGATCCGCAGGCTTGCGTACAGGAAAAACGACGCGAGCCAGAGCGATGCGGCTACTCCACCCATCAGGCAAGCCAGCACGGCCAATGTCATGGCGGCTGTCCTGGTGTGCTGAAGCAGAGAGGAAGACGGGTGGTTCATCGCCGCTCCCTAGACGAACGCGGTGCGTGTCTTGCGCAGCGGATCGAACCAGACTTCCGTCATGCCCCACTGTCTGCCGGTCTGCTCGCCCGCTGCATTGAAGACCGGGCGCGCATCCAAGTGCGCGACGACATCGATGGTCAGGAACAGCAGGCGCTTGAGCGCGGCATCGTCCCAGGCAGCGGCTTCCGGGTGTTCCTTCGCCATCAGTGCGAAGCGTTCGATCGCGACCGTCGCGTTGGGCGCGTGGTAGCTGGTGATCGAACCCGCGTGCCCGGTCGTCAGAAGCTTCAGGAAGTCATAGGCTTCGGCGCCGCGCAACTCGGCGAGCAGCACGCGATCCGGGCGCATGCGCATCGTGCTCGCTATCAGATCGGCGGGCGTCACGCGCGCCTGGCCGTGGCCGCCCTTGCTGTACAGCAGGTGGACGCAGTTCTCGATGTGCCGGATGAACAGCTCGCGGACATCTTCGATCGTCACGATCCGCTCGGTCGCCGGGATCGAGCGGCACAGGGTCTTCATGAAACTGGTCTTGCCGGATCCCGTATTGCCGACGACCGCGACGTTGAGCCGGCCCGTGACCGCCCCATCGAAGAAGGTGCCCCAGTCGTGCTCTTCCAGGCATCGAACCAGCTTGCGGTCTTCGGCTCGCAATGCTGGCAAGGCTGAATCAAGCCCATCCGGACGATGCCAGACCGTGTCATCGAACAGCCCATCGTCACGGTACGCATTGAGCGTCTTCTCGCGTGCGGACGGCCGACGGATCGTCACCGACACCGTTCGCGGCGGCACGACCGGCGGTACCACGATCTGGATGCGCGCACCACCCGGCAGCAGCGCCGACAGTATCGGATGCTGGGCCGAGATTTCCTGACTGGTCAGCGTGGCCACCGCCACGGCGAACGACATCAACCGGTCGAAATCGAGTTCGTGGCATTCGTGGCTATACCAGCCCAGCGCGTTCTCGGTCAGCACACGTTGCGGCCGGTTGATCACCAGTTCCGTCACGTCGGGATCGTCGAGCAGCGGCGCGAATGGACGCATCAGCTCGCACACCGATGCGTCGTCGGGCAGCCGGGCCAGTACCGGGTCGCGAGATGCATCCGGCAGATGGGTATGCGGCATCATCGCGTGCCCTCCGGCTGAAGGGCATACACCGAGCCGAAGTCCAGATCGCGCGCCACGACGATCGTGAACTCCGCACCCTGATTCTGCGTCAGCGTCGGCGGAATGTTGATCGTGCTGTCGAGCACACGCGTGGCCATGTCGTTGCCCTGCTGCTGCGTGTTCTCATACACCACCGACCCACTGGAGTTGCCGCCGCGTGTCGACAGATAGCCAATCGCGTCCTGGGTGAGGCCGAGCAGCATCGCTGCGCCGATGCGCTGGCGCCAGTGGTTGTCCACGTAGCCGTCGATGCCCATACGACCGAGCGCGTCGGCCGCGGGCGAGTCGATCTCGACCGTGACGCCGTGGGGCGTCTCGATACGGGCCGACAGCACGAACACCCGCTTCTGGCCTGGCGACAGGTTCGAGCGATATTGGCTGTTGATCTGCGAACCCCGCTCGATCAGCACGACACGGCCATCGTCCGAATATACGTTCTTCGTCACCGTGCACGTCGAGATTCCGGCCTCGGTCGAATCGAACGCCGTATCGCCCGCGCAGTCGATCTTGGCGCCCTGCGCGAGCATTAGACTGCGGTTGCCCAGCGTCCCGGCCCGAACGCGCTGCGTGACGGTTGGCGTCAACGCCTGGGCGAGCGCGCCGCCGGCCGGCCCTTGCGTTAGCGCTCCGGCGCCACCGCTCGCCGCGGCTGGAACCGGGGAAGCCGCGCCCGCCATCCCGTCTGGCAGCCCACCCGCGGACTCCTGTCCACCGCCCGTTGCGAGCAGCGGCGCATCGAAGTAGCTGCGGGTTGGCACCGCGTGTGTGGTGCGAGCAGGCGCGGCAGCCACGGCCGCACCCGAGGCCGGCGTGGAAGGAGCCGCAACCGCGCTCGGCGGTACCCGGGCCGAAGCCGCATGATCGACCGACGATGCAGGCGGATCCTTGAACACGCGTCCCTGGGAAGACGTATCGGTTAGCGTGTCGCGCCTGGCCTTCGCTTCGGCATCGTGGCGCGCGAGAAAGCCGTGCACCGTCCAGACGGCGCCGGCGCCGACCATCAGCACGATCACGACCGGCGTCAGCCACCAGGCGCGTGGGCGGGCACCACGGTATTGACCCAGCGCGGGCATTCCGCGATCCGAAGCAGCACCCGATACCCTCTCGTTCTGACCACTTCGAGGCATCGAGCCGGGAGCATCGTCGGGCTCGATCACATTTCGTGGGGCGTCATCGTTCATCATCGTGACTCCGCAGAACGCGCTTCACCCCGTTGACCGTCGTGCCGTCATGGGGCGGCACGCCGTCCATGTCGTAGGCGTCGTTCCACATGCCCACGACCTCATTGCCGAGCCGCAGCACGAATCGTTTCGCGACCTCGTGCACGACGATCGTGTCGCCTTCGACGTGCCTGTCGACCACGCTTTCCGTGTCGTCATCGGCCACCCGGAAAATCGCCGGCATGCGTCGGTTGTTCGGGATACGCAGATAGGTAAAGCGCCCGTCGTCCCATGCCGAGGTCGGTGCGATGTCGTCGGAGTCCGGCATGACCTGCATCGAGTACCGCGCGTTACGCACGGTGGGCAGCTGCGCCAGGCGCTTCGCGACCCGCGCCGCATCCGAATCCCCTTGCGCCTGCTTCGCCAGCTCATCCGGATAGACGAAGGTCACGCGGTACATCTCACGGTCGTTGCCAAACCTGGCCTTGAGCGGGAGCACCACCAGATCGAAGCTGTAGCTGTGCCGGTCGGTACGGATCTCGAGATTCGAGTCGTGCGCGGCGAGTTGCGGCTTCAGGTACACGTCGTGATCGCCCCTGTTCGCGACCACCTGCCAGCCGTCCCGGTCTCCGGGCGCGACGACCTGGATGTGCTCGTGCGGATCGAGAGCGATGTGCGTGGCAAAACCGCGCTGCGCCTCGATGCGCACAACGTCGTCCGCGCGATAGATCACCTGGCGAACGCGCGAGTCGTCGTTCCATCCAGGCAGGTCGAACGCGTAGGCCGTACTTGAGAGCAACCCAGCGGCGAGCACCACGACTAAAGCAGGCGTTCTCATGGCGTGCCCCCGACGTTCGAGGCGGAGGCCGCAGCCGGCGGCGTATATTCGGGGTCGCGACTGTAGGCCGTGACCTTGAAACCGAACGGATTGGCAATCGCCACGCTTTCGCGCGTGAATACGGGCGGCCGGTAGGTGTAGGCCAGCGTGATCACAAAACGCTGCGTCGGTTCGGCATGGGCCTCGCCGTTTTTGAACGATGTGCGCTCGACATGCACGACTGCATGACCGGGTTCGTCGGGCGGCAGCGTGATCGAGAGGAGCCGGATGCGCCGCTCGATGCCCGGCCCCAACTGCCGGTCCAGCGCATCGGGGCCGCTATAGATGCCGCGGTAATCGCGAGCGACCACGTCGTCGCTCATCGCAAGGACGCTGTCGTAGTCCATCTGCAGCAGCCCCCAGTCGTAGCGCTCGCGTGCGCGCACATAGGTTTCGACCCAGTGCTTGTCCTGGATCTCCTTCGTATGCACGTGGCGAGCATCGAGCACGTCGATCACCTGGGATTCGCCCGTCAGGCGATCGACCTCGATGGGCAGCGGCACCACGCGATAGAACGGCACCATCACCGCCAGCGCAGTGGCACTGAGCACGGCTACGCCGATCGCTGCATAGGCGACATGCCACGCGCGCCGTTCGGAACGCTCCTGCAGGTGGGTCAGCGACGCCTCGATGTCGAGCACGCGCCCGTAATCGTGCGACGCACTCATGACCGGTCTCCGGCATCCGGGGACGCGTGCTGATCCGGAGCCGCCGGTACCGTGGCTGGTGCTGCAGTTGGCACATCAGGCACCGGCGGCGGGCGGTTGACCGGCACACGATGCAGCCCGTCCGGCAACACGGGTTTCATCGGCCCGCTGGTGCAGGCAGCCAGGCTCCAGGCGACGCAGCAAGCCAGTGCCAAAGAGGTCAGCAGGGACATGGTGATCTCCTCAGTTTCCGAACGACGCCGGCACCATCTGGTCCTGCAGCCGGTTGGTCTTGGCTGCCCGGCTCAGCACCAGTTCGCTCTGCTGCTCGGCCGCGAGCTTGTCCTCGGTCTCGGCCAGCATCCGGAAAAGCTGCAGCTTCGTCATCTCGTTGCCGACCGCCGTGGACTCGATCTGGATGCGCGCCTGCAACTCCGCGATGCCCTTCGGGTCCTGCGTCAGGTCGATCTGCTGCGCGAGGCCCTGGGTCCGGTCCAGTTCCTGCAGCTCGGTCTGGTAGGCTTGCAGGCCGAACGCCTGGTCCTGATAGGGCTTGTTGAGCGCGCGCTGGCACACCTGCTGATCGATTCCCGTCTGGTCCTCGCAGTTATAGATCTGGCTGGCCGAGCGCAACGCCTGCGCGCTGCCCGTCAGGCCCGCATAGCCCCCGTTCTGGATCGCTGTATAGACGCTCTGCCAGTTCGACGGCAATGAGTTCGCCACGACCGGATTGCTCAGGAGTGCGCCGAAGCCGCGCGTGCCGACCGTCGACTGGTAGATCTGGATCTCCTGCTGCACTTCCTGCTTCAGTTGCTCCACCGAGGCAATGGCCTGGATGACGTTCTGCGCGTCATAGACCGGGATACCCTGCCCGTAAGCACCCACGCACCCTGACGCCCACACGCATGCGGCGCTCATCCATCTGCATCGTCCGTTCACGGTCATCACCTCCTCTTCAACTACCCGGCTGACCAAGGTTCGTGCGCGCGGCGCGCTGGTAGGCCGGCGTCGTGCCACTCACCGGCGTACCGCCGGAGCCACCACCTGAGCCCGTACGATCGCGAATCTTGCCGCCGGGGCGTGGCCCTCCCCCGTTAGCGCTTAACGCCCGCCCGATCGCGATCGCCAGACTCCGCGAGGCAAGGCCCGCCACGAATGCGCCGAAGCCGGACAATGTCGCGCCGCCCGACAGGCCCGCCGCCACGGTCGGCAACTGCCAGCCGACCATCGCGAGGAACACGCCGGTCGCGAAGAGGCCAATCGCGGCGGCGGCCGCCGCGCTGTCGTCCAGGGAGGCGGAAATGGCTTGCACGAGGACCGATGCATCGGCGCCGGGTGCGCTACCCGTCGCATGAAGCGACGTGAGATCAGCCGAGAACGCGGTGAGCGCCATACCGAGGAAGGCGGCCACGAGGACCTGCAGCAACGCGTAATTGGCGACCTTCGCGGTCCACGCCTCGAAAAACCGCGCGGTCGGCGCGAACGCCGCGCAGGCGATGAAAATGGGCCCAAGCCCGAGCACGAGATCGAGCAGCATCCTCGCCATCACGACCTCGAAAGCCAGAACGATCAGGAAGATCGAGCCCCCGAGCGCGGCCACCAGGCCACACAGAAAATCGCCTATCGCGGCGGCGAGGCCACTCGGGCTGATTCCTTCGTGCGTCGCCTTGTCGAAGTAGGCGTCCATCACGAGATCGATCTGCTGGTCGTAGCAGTCGAGCGTCTGGTAGATGCCGGTCGCTGCACCCTGCCCCGTCACGCTGCTGCCGTTGGCCGAGCCGCAGCCGGGATTGCCGCCGCCCGTCGTGTTCGCCGCGTTCTGGATCGTCTGGGCGAGTCCGGACGTCGCACCGCCGACAACGGTGACGACCTGCTGCTGGTAGATGCCGGCGCTCAGTGCGAACGCGAGCGTGATCGCCACCTTTAGCCCGCGCCACGCGAACGCCGGCACGGCTTCGTGCGCTTCGCCGCGCACCACCGCGAGACCGTAGGCCAACACCCAGATCGTGCCAGCCGTCGTGACAACTGGAACGAGCGCACCGGACAGCGCCGACGACACGTTCGTCACGTAGATCGACATGCCGTTCTCGAGCGTGCCGCACACAGCGGTAAAGAGGCCGCTCATCGCACACCTCCCGGCCCCGGCAACAAAGATAGGCGCGCACTGGCCTGTTCTGACTGTGCGGCGCGGCGCTTCGCAAGCTGTTCATGGAAGACGGGCAACCAGTCCTGTGGCGCGTCGCCGACCTGGGCGCGGATAGTGTCGAGCAGTTCAACGTTGTCGGTCGTGCCCGACAGCACATCGAGCACATCGCCAAGGCCCGCGAGATCGAGCCGGCCGATGGCCGAGCGATGGCCCTGCTTGACGAGGAACAGGCGGCTGTTCTCGCCGAGGTTGCGCACGATGTTGAATTCGGCTTCGGTCAGCTTGAAACCGCGCACGTAATCGTCGTAATCGGCGCGCGGGTTCGGCAGGAAGAAGAACGTCGCGCTCTGCTCGATCAACGCACTTGCAATTTCACTGCGCAGCACGTCGGCCGGCGACTGGGTATCGAAAATCCCAAGCCCGTTCTGCTTGCGGATCGTCTTTTGCTTGTTCTTTGCAAAATCCGTGAAGACCGGATCACTGAGCCGCTTCCAGAATTCGGTCATCACGTAGATGAAACGCCGCCCGTCGATCAGGTTCTCGGTCCGGTGCAGCAGGTACATTGTGATGGGCGTGGACACCTCGCCATCGTCTAGCAGTTCGGTGTCGTCGAAGCCGAACAGCGTCGCGTGGGCGAGATCGATGCGATCGGTCGGGTTGTCGAGCACCCAGCCCAGGCGCCCGCCCGCGCACCATTTCGCGAGCCGCGCATGCAGGCTGTTTTCGCCCACGTTCGGCAGGAGCTGCCGGACCATCGACAGACGACGCAGGGGCTTGTCCATGCGGGCGACTTCGCGCACGGCGCGCGAGATGTCGAGCTCATCTCTCGCAGACAGCGGCTCGCCAATATCGACGAGCTTGCGTACGAGGCGTTCCCAGAAGTCGATCACGGGCTCGCCCGCCACCATCTGGAACGGATTCAGCCCGGTAGGCTCGCCACGACGGAATACCGTATAGGTGCCCTCCATCGCACGAATCGCGATCTCCGTACCACGGTCCTTGTCGAACAGAACCGCGGTGATGCCGTACTTGGTCGCCATCGCCAGTAGGAACAGCTCAAGCACCGTCTTGCCTGCGCCGGCGCGACCGATGATCTGCGCGTTGGCAAGCGCCTTCTCGTCGAGCGAATCCTGTTTGTCGGATGTCGCGTGGAAGTTCAGATAGAGCGGCTGGCCGCCGGGCGTCTTGACGATCGTTATCGCCTCGCCCCACGGATTGCCGTCGCGCTTTCCCGTCGCGAAGTTGTGCAGGCTCGACAGGCCGCAGAAATTGCGCGATGTGAGCTTCGCCTCGCGCGGCCGATAGCGCCAGTTGCACGGTAGCTGCGCAAACCAGGCCGCGTCGGCTACGAGATCGATCAGTGCCGCCTGGAAACCCGCATCGGCCAGTTGCGTGCGGGCCTTCGCAACATGCCTGGACACCTCGTCCAGCGTGTCGCCAAGCACGGCCAGCGAATAGTGATATTCGCCGAGGACGAAATCGCCGTTGATCAGGTCATCAAGCGCCCGGTCGATTGCCTCGACCTGGGACACGGCGACGTCCTCGCCCGCGATAAGCTGGTTGCGCTGCCGCTCCAGAGCCTCTTTTGCCGTGGGCTTGTCGAGGATCGTGAAGCTCTGCGTCTCGATGTACTCGAAGTCGGCATAGAGCAGTCCGTTCAGCATGCCCGGCTCGGTGTCCTCTGGATAATCCTTGAGGTCAAGCATCGCGGCGAAACGCGTCGTCGCCGGCATGCGGATCTCGATTTTCTCGGCGCCGACGAAGAGCCGCGAAGTTGGCAGCGCTTCGCGAATCGGCCCAGCTGGCACTGGCTCGCGCTCCCAGGTCCCGTTGACCAGATAGCCAAGAAATTCCAACGCCGATGAATAGCTGCGCGGAGACGACGTGCAGGGACTGGGTCGGGTATAGACGCCGAGCGCGACCGGATCGTACGGTTTGAGGCTTGATTCGACCTGGGCCGCGAGTTCCGCCATCACCTTCAGCGCGTCGAGCTGGTCGCGCCGGATATCGTCGCGCGTGCGGCGCGCCGCACGGCTGAAAACACGACCGAGCTGGGTGCGGTTTGGTCGGTAGACCACCGTCAAGAAAAGCTCGTTGGCCATCATCCGATAGCCGGCAAAGCTAGCGTAGTAGCGCGTAGCCAGTTCGTTGCAGAAGCGGTTGTGGTACGGCGTCGAAAGGTAATCCGACACACGTCGACGCAGACGGTGTGCCCACAGGGCCACATGCCCGCCTGCGAGCCCACGCACGAACTGGTTGAACCCATCGTGACGCGCGAGGATATCGGCAGGATCAGACGCCTCGAACGCGATGCCGGCAATCTTCCAGCTCTGCAGGTAGTCGCCTTCCTTCGTTTTGATCACGTGGCCGGTCACGTGCGTCGAGTAAGGGATGTAGCCCGCAAGCGGCACTTCCCGATTCGCGACGGAAACGAGTTGCGGTTTGGCCGGCATATCACGCCCTCCTCTTCAGGAGGACCGGCACGTAGGCATGCGTGCCCCAGAAACGGCGGTTGCCTTGGCGCAGCACCATGCGAGTGCGTAGCGAATACTGCGCGAGGCGCTGATCGTCATAGCGCGTGATCATGCGCATCGCGACGAACACGGGAATCATCAGGAACAGGATCGCGACACCCAGCGGGGGGCTCGCGAGTAGTGCCCAGATGGCCGGGATCAGCATGCCGCCGCCGATCACCAGAAACGACACGAGCGGCACGCCCCAGAGCATCGCGGGACGCGTGCAGCCTTTGAAGATGGAATCCCTGAGCGAGTGCATGGTTCGGCGCTCCTGGATCAGCCTGCCGGAATCAACATGCTAGCGATAACGGTCGCGCAACCGACGAAGAGACCGCCGATAAAGACGTTCGCAATATCACCGAACCGGGCGTGCTGGAACATCATCCGGAAGCCCGCCCAGATGATGGAGATCGAGCAGATCACGCCCCCCACGCCCAGCAACGTCGTCTGGATCGTGCTCAGCAGCGTATTGACCTGGGAGAGCTGCGCCCATGCCGGCACCGCGAACGTCAGGGACGAAGTGGCGATCGCGATTCCGCGCGCCGCCGTTCGGCCGGACGGCCACCGCCTCGTCCACATACCGAACTTTTGTGATTTACAAAGTATTCCTAAGCACATGGCCGGCTCCAGTTCGATCGATCAATATCTGATTCTTCAAAATGACGGGCTAGAACACCACCGCACTGCCATCCGGTTCTCGCCGCTGATCCTTAACCGGTGATGTGGCAGTCTCTCCATTGCGGTCCTGCCGCGATAGCTGTCGAATGACAGCTGGGGAAAGAGGGGGGCGAACCGGCGTCGCAGAATCGACCGGCACGACCGGGATAGGGATGATCGCCGGGACGCCCGGCGGCAATGGCAACTGACCCGCCGCGTTGTCCACGACGCGCTGTACATACCCCGTCCGGTAGCCGGTCGAAAAATTGCCGCTCGCGTAGCAGGACAGGCTCGCGCGCAGCGCCCCCTGTACATCGGACTGAGAATCGGAATCTGCATGGACCCGCCGGCTCCGCGCCGTCGCGAAGCAGTCTTGAAGGATCGCGGCGGCCGCCGCCAGGTTGCGGCACGGCTCGAAAGCGTTCTCGGCAGTCAGCCCGTAGTCTGGCCAGTTCGCGCGATTCACCTGGGCGAGTCCGACGCTGAAGTTCCAACCCGTCGTCTCCAGCGCGCGTGCCGTTGCCACCGCTTCGGCGGTATTCGATGGTTGCCGCAGCAACCGGCCATGCACCACGCCGATCGCATAGGGATTGAATCCGGATTCAGTGCGCACGATCGCGGCCATCGTGACCGGCGCGATCTGCGGCGCGCACTGCTGAGCGAGTGCCATGAAGTCGAGGGACACGATCAGTTTCCCCCGCCGAAGCGATCCCACTGCTGGTCGATGCGCTGCTGGAAGAGCGCTGCGGACTGCGTCGGGTCATAAGGCGCTTGCGTACTGCCTGCCCCATAGAATTCAGTGATCGTGGGCCCCTGTCCACCAACGTCCCACCAGACACGTGTATAGAGCTGGTTGTCGAAAGTGACGTTGATGGCGCCCGTTGCCCGACACAGCAGTTCGCTCTGTTCCGGACCACCCCACAGCAGCAGGTCTTCGCGACAATAACCGCCGCTCGCGAACGTATTGGTGGCGGACGTACCGTGCGCCCCGCCTGCACCGAACTCGCACGTCGGAAATGGGTCGCCGTGCCGAAGCGCGCGCCATAGCTTCTCGATCGGCGGCACGCATTCGCCATACTGCTCGGGACCGCCGGGATTCGATAGGCAGAGCACTACCTGGCAACCCCAGTCGTCCGCATGCGCCACGCCCGGCGTGAAAACCGAGGTGCCGGCGAGCAGTGCCAGCGCGAGCGACCAGCGCCGCGCAATACCGCGCATCGCGCGCGGTTCACGACACCAGAGAACGAAACGATCCATCTTCATGATCCACCTTCCATCGATTAAATCCGTCGCGCACCGACGTACCGACACGGATGTGCGCGGGAAAAGAAACCCGCGGGGCCGGGGAGGCACGCCGTGGGTTCAAGGGGGATCAGCAGAAAACAGAAAAGCCTGCGACCGCAGGGTTCACAGGCTTGACTCGCATCGCGACCACTACGCCCACACACACATACATCGGGACATCGGAGCCGCTGGCGCGTACTCGGTCGTGCGTTTGCGCGTCGACCGGAACAGGTTGTTGACTGCACTCTAGGTGCGATTTTGCAGAGAGGCAAGCCTCGAAATCGCCGGCATTTCCGCACTGTCGTCCGTCAGGTTCCGGGGGTATCCGGCGAATTCCGGAAAAAATTTTACGGCCGTTTCTTCTCCAGCAGACGGGCAAGCGCGTGCTCGGCTGCGGCGAGTTCCAGTTCGTAAAGACTGCGCGGATAACGAGGAATTTTGAGGCGGCGACAAACCACTTCGCGACCCGCGTGCCACAAGAACACCATACGAAGCAATTCCTTGTGACGAGGCCCAAGACATCGCCAAGCCGCCTCGATCCTAGCTGCGTCGATCGGATTGTAGGCGCCACGTGACGCATTGGCCCAGTTGTCGACACGGGATTGCAGCGACGCACGGGATGGATCAATCATCGTCATGCGCCCTGTCGAACGGACTGGCCGCCACGCGGTATCCGGCTGGATTGACCAAAAACGTCTCGATGTCCGACGCTCGCCAGCCGACCATTCGCCCGCCCAGCGATACTGGCCTCGGGAACGTTCCATCCTTGATGCGCTGATAGATGGTGGAACGCGACAGGCCGACGACCTGCTCAACCTGTTTGCGACGCAAGACCGCGCCTGCCACACGTATCGAATCCGACATGACTTCCGTCCTCCTGGCTTTGTGCGGATCTGTCCGGCACAGATCCGATTCAAGCAACAGGGAGCACAGACGGGGAAGTCCGTCTTACCGTCAGGACACCCCGTCAGGACCGCGACCGCGAGTATCGGCTGCCAGCAGTCTCCTTCAGCCAATCAGGTCGGATTGCGGACGCATACGTCTGCGCGCTTCGAGACGCCTCGCCGTCGGGTTGAGCTTTCAGATTCAACCGTTCGTCGATCGCCCGCGCTACGACGGACGACTTGGGCGGGTTGTTCTCGTCATAGTCGGACCAGAAAATTTGCATGACATCAAACATCCCGGAAAGAATCTCGGTGATAAACGGCAGCCGAACGGTGATCCCGTAAGAACGCTCCGACTGCTCCTCGCAGCCGCATTGCAACGTCCTCCATGATGGCGCCATCGCACGCAACGACTCGAGCTCCTGCTCTTGCCGCTCTTCTATCGCATGATGCACGGCCACCGTACGAAGTAACGCCTTTCCCATATCGCTCAGTTGTCGCTCTTTCCCTCTCAATTGCTCCGTTAGGCGGCGAACGTCAGCCTCGGCCTGGTCTAGACGCCTCTGCAGTGAATTTGGAGCAAGCGCTACGGTGCTATCGTCACGTGCTCCTGCTGGCTGACATGGGTTCTCTGAGTGATCCATGATCGTCCTCATCGCCTGCAGCGTTCTGCCGCATCACTTCCCCGTTACTTGCCACAAATCAAAACCGGACGGCGACATCGATCGTCCAGCCGACCCAAATTGCAGCACGGTCCCTTAGCGTTGACCTGCAACTCCCGCAATTCCCTCATTCGACTAATTACGGCGCCGCCTTGGGGCAGCGTATCCTGAAGTCAGACATGACACTCTGACGGCCGGTCAGTAGTAGAACGATCGTACGAGCCGGCCTGGCAGCACCTGTTGTCGGACGCAGCGCTGCAAGAAAAAGTCTAGTTCGCTGGCTGCGGGATCGGCACCACACCAAACTACATTGACTTTTAACCTTCACTGTGCTAGTTGAGGTAAAACATGTACGACGTGGATGCTTTGAAGAAGTTTGACCTGGTGATTGATGCGAGGAGCCCGCGTGAGTTCGCCGAAGATCATTTGCCGGGCGCGATAAACCTGCCCGTTGTATTCGATGACGAGTACGCCGAGGTCGGTACTACGCATCGAACTGATCCTATGCGCGCGTATCAGATCGGCGTCGCCTATTCTTTAAAAAACATTGCGCGGCACCTCGAGCTTCCGTATTTTCGGCCAAGTCGAAAAATGTCAATTCTGGTTTATTGCTTCCGGGGTGGAAAACGAAGCAAGCTCTGGGCAGACACGTTAGAAACAATTGGCTACAAGGTCGAACGCCTCCCGAAGGGTTGGAAAGGATATCGCAGCTGGGTTCGTGAAACTCTCGAAGAGATCCCTGCCCGCTTGCAGTTCAATGTACTTTCCGGTCCCACAGGATGCGGGAAGACGCGTTTGCTGATTGCTTTGAGAGAGTCTGGTGCACAGATCATCGATCTTGAAGATCTCGCTTCGCACCGAGGATCGATCATCGGGGCAATTCCCGGACGACAACAACCCACTCAGAAGCTATTCGACAGCATGTTGCTTGCCGAGCTTTATCGGCTGGACTCTTCCAGGCGCGTCTGGATTGAAGGTGAGAGCAAACGTATTGGGCAAGTTCAATTGCCTACTGCCCTGTTCGATCGAATGCATGAGGGACGTTTGTTTTCGGTCAAAACGCCGATGGCCGAGCGAATCGAAATGTGGCGTCGCGAGTATCCCCATTTCGAAAAAGACCCCGAGGGTCTAGTCACGCGTCTAAGCTATCTAAAAGCCCTCATAAGCGGCGTAACCCTACAAAAATGGATGTCGCTGGCTGAGCGTCATGAAATCGTCGCCTTGTTCGAGAGCATCATGCTGGATTACTATGATCCTGCATACTCGCGTTCCACGAAAAAAAACTACTCGCGTACCGGCTGCCCTATAGAGGTCGAACTTGAGACATTAGACCCATCATATCTTGCCACCGTCGCAAAGCGTTTGATTTCTGAGAGCGAGACGCCGACGTCGTTGACGCGTGAGTAAAATCTTTGCGCGTCGATCCATTAAGTGGTACCAAGCCGGCGGAAACAGCGCTAACCAAAGCATCTGAAAGTAGCCTGCGGGCATAGCGACGCCTTGCGAACCGAGATTCAAATATCTCACCTCACTTTCGCGGTGGTGAGCGTTGTGAAATCCGTTATTGACAAGCAGACAGTTCGACAGCCAGAAGTCGACGTCCCAAGCTGTTATCGTGGGACGGGAGGAGTCCACGACGATACCGTAATGCTGCATATATCCCACTGTTTCGACAACAAAGATGCTAACAATGGAATAGCCAATATAGAACATCGCAACTCGTACTTGCAGAACCGCTGCTATGGCCAGTAGAGACAAGGAGAAAATCAGGTTTCTAAACAAAATCAACGGTACATTCCCATCACGATATGACTGCGGAGAGAGTGAAGAGGTAAAGCCAGCCGTGTAGGATCTTCCGGCATGGCGCCACGCCGACGTTCCCAACGGCGCCGCCGAACCGAATTTCGGATTTCCCACGTGTTGATGATGTAGTTGATGTGCGAATCGATAATGCGGATAGCCGGCGACGGCGAATGCGATGTCACTTGTCTCCCTCCAGAATCTATTCGGTCGATGCGCAAGTTCATGAAGGTGCGCCATCGCGGTCGCGCTGAGCAATCCGCAAGCTGCCGCAAGTCCGATCAACTCTATCCACGACGACATGCTTGCGCGCCATGCGCCGACTCCTATCGCGACCATCCACGCGACCGCGAACCAACACGGCACTTGATCCTCAGTTGTTTTCTCGAAGACTTTCCCCGCTCCCGGAGCTCCACGGCCTATCGCCGCGTCCAGCATAGGAACAAGAAAAAGAACGATCATCGCGAACGCCCACGGTTGCCCGACAAGAAACAGACCAGCCGCGGCTATCGGCAAAGTCAGTGATAGCCAAAATGCGCTAATCGAGTTACGCCAGAAGGTCATTTACCTGAGCGAATTTAACCGCTTCCGAAATATGAGAAACCCCAATCTTGTCCTTTATCTTTTTATAGTTTCCATAGACCGTCTGAATAGAAACATCTAATTCGCGGGCAATATCTTCGGCAGTAAATCCCATCTTCACGTAGCCCATTACACGAAGATCCATTTCGGTAATTCCATGCGCCTCAACTAGCTCGCGCTTTGAGACTCGATTGAACCAATCCAGTAGCTCCGAGGCGAGCGCCCTGAAGTACAATCGATGTGCAGCGAGCTTTTTTTCCCCGACCTCCTGGCTATCGTCGGAACCGATGTACAGAACACCCAGACGGTCTGAAACGCTCGTGTGGACGGGAACGACGATTCCACTTCTGAAGCCATGTTCACTCGCGGCTGCAAGCATTTCACACTGGCCTTGCGTCTCAAGCGCAATCTCCGAACCGGTGATTGGTGCGGTGTTGCTTCGCGCATACTCCAAAAATGGATCGGTCATATACCACTTATTGGTGTTGTACATCTGGCACCATTCGGGGCTGCAGCCGATCAAAAAACGATGCGTAGGACGGGCCGCCGTCGACACTCCGGGGTAAATGGCAACGAAGACGTACGACTCTCCGCCCAGTGCGCTGACTATGGCCTTCACGCAATCGGCCAATTCGCAATCGCCACTGGCGGTGATGAGCGTTTCAAAAAGGACGCTTAGGTCTGCGGACGTCAATTGGGTGGCCATCTCTTCCGCCTCTATCCCCTTCCCGATCTCTCCAGCTATCCGAGCGTGCGACTTTCTAGAACTTGACGCCGAACCTCGTAATACAACGGGGCGAGTTCTTTCGAATAGTTATCTGCAACGGCGAATCGTTGAACATCGTACGGAACCGTTATGGGAAGCACCTGGACGGATGTCGTTTGATCTCTTTCAATCAGTCGTCGCTCCAGAACGAACCCTGGGGGGGCCCTAAAAAGACTGAGCACAACCCGCTCTCCGCCGATGAGGAGCCCGCGCTCAAAAATAAGGCTCTTCATCATCGGCTCCGTCACGGTGATTGCGATGACCACACGAGGAGCAGGCAATCCCTTCAGCGTCGATTTCTGACGTACTGGAGATAAAGTCTTCGGCGCCACACGCATCACACTCGACGATCAAACCGTTGAACACGGCACCGCAGCACTGACAAGTGAGGCGGTGAACCTCACCTGCCGCAAGGATTTCCCAGCAGTCTTCCATCGGAACACCGCATTTGGGACAGAGAAAACCCAGTTCGCATGTAGCGCTTGCCATGGCCGAAAGCTATACGAAAGAAAAGCCGCATGAGGTAATAGTTCAGCTTAGTTTGCTCGGTTTCATCTGCCAAATAGCGGGAGCCAATAGTTTGTCGACTCCTCATAATGCGAATTTCTTGAACGATGGCGTGATCTGGCTTAAGTGTTGCTTGAGCGGGGGGCGGACGACTTAGCAAAACCTCATCAATTGGGGGCAGGCTCGCAGTTGTAGAAGCCGCAATGCCCAGGACCGAGCTGGCAAAACGCCCCACTCACTGGTTCGTTCTTCGGAGAATCTAGGGTAGCGTCGTCCCGAACGAATGCTCCTCCCACGGGAGCCATAACGCGCCGCTAACATCCAAGTTTTTTGCGTATACCGATGCGTATACCATCATTATCTAATTAAATTTTTTTGTTATTTTTCAGTAGCATACTTCTCTTGTTCGAGTCCTCTCTTGGCACCAGATTCAAAAGTAGAGCCGCCTTCGGGCGGCTCTCTTTTTTGTGTAAGGCCTGGCAGTCGAGATCGCTGTTCGTGTTTCGATTGCCGGATCAGCAGGACGGTGGTTCGGTAGCGATTGCATCACTTCGCTGCGCGTTCAACCGGGCGGATGAGAAAAGCAAGTTTGTTTGAAGCAGGGATTGACAAACTTGATCATCTCGCTAAAATAGCGGTCTAGCTTGAAGACGTGCCCAGGTGGCGGAATTGGTAGACGCACTAGGTTCAGGTCCTAGCGGTGGCAACACCGTGGAGGTTCGAGTCCTCTCCTGGGCACCACAAGTTGTTCCGGCGTAAGCCGATGTAGTTCGAGAAACCCCGTAAGATCTTGGTCTTACGGGGTTTTTTGTTTTTCACAGCTCCGTTACGTTCCGCTGACGTCGGCTCTTTTTGCGTATACTCGTGCGTATACCAGAGTTGGGGGCACTTCCATGCCCAAACGTGTCGATCCGAAGTCGGAACTGGTCTTCCGTAGCGCCAAGCCACGCGCTCAGCCCTACCTGCTCGCTGACGGAAACGGCCTTGCATTGAGAATAAGGCCGAACGGCGCCCGAACGTGGTTATTGCGATATCGACGACCGAGCACCGGAAAGGAAAACTTTCTTGGTCTGGGCCCCTACCCGGACGTCTCACTCGTCGACGCACGCAAGGCAGCCGCTATCGCTCGCGGACTGGTTCGCGACGGGACGGATCCAGTCGAACATAAGAGGATCGAGTCGGCGACTCGCAGGCGTGCCGCCGAGGGCGCATTTCGGCTCGCGGCAAGGAAGTGGCTCGCTTTCAAGCGTCGGGCGGATGCGCGGTGCTAACCGGCCGTTCGCCCGAGCCGGCTCCAGAGCCGCGACTCTCACATCGGCGCACGCGTACTTAGGACCCTATATAGCGGTCCATCGAATTTGCCCGGAGCGGTCTCAGCGACATACCGCATCCGCCATTTGTTCACTGGCGCTTAACGCCGGACTCCGACCCTACGGCGCCGGCCCGGAGACGCCCTCGACGGAGTTCTGCATCTCGCTGGATCGCTGAACCGGATCGGCCTGCTCCTGCCCGACGGTTCGTGAAGTTGAATCACGCCGGATCGTTTTCAGGTAACCAACCATCCTCGATCCGCTTTATCAGCATCGTGTGATTCCAGCAGCCTCTAATGGGGAGCTTTCGCTGCTCATCGATGATCGAGCCGACGCGCCATTCCTTCTCACCATCCCACAACCACCAGTCGACCACCTTCCCGACGGCAGGATCGACAACGCCAGCCCGGAACACCGGGACGTTCTACGAATGGTCGGGAATGGCATATCTGCCGATCTTGCGAACGATACCGCGAGAGAGAGCGGCTCCCGCGCCGCCCGACACATCGCCATTGACTGTCGCGTTGCGTGTCCCCGTCCGCCCAACAGTGCCACCGCCCTGAACCGCGCCATTCACAGTGAGGTCGCGACCCGCCGTGGCGGTGATCGTGCCTGGTGCGCTCACCGTCGGGTTGAGCGTCAGATCGCCTGTGCTTTATCTGTAGCGGGAGATTATGGCCCGACACTGAGACCACGATCATCACGTTGCCGGCGCTCAGGGTCGTGTTGCCGTTCGCGGCAACCGACGCCGCATTGAGATTGCCACCCGCCGTCAGCGAGGCGTTCTACCCTGCGGACACAGAACCCGTCGCGTTGCTGTCACCCTTGGCCGCAATCGTGTAATTATGGCTGGCGAGACCGCCGCCCGACACAGTCGTGTTGCCCGCACTGGTGAGACTGACGTTCTGGCTGGTGAACGTCCAGCCGACGTTAATATCGCCATTCGAACTGACGACCACATTGCCCGCGGTCGCCGAGAGTGTGCCCTGCGTGTTCTCACCCATGCCCGCGGCAGTCGACACGATAAAGACCTGTCCGCTCGTGACCGAACCGAACTGGTTCACATCAGTGGCGACACCGCCATTGCCAATCACAGCCGCCGTATTGACAGAACCGTTCGTTGCCATGCCGGTGAAATCCGTGGCGGTCGGTGAGACGATCTGATTGCCCGCAATCAGGTTCACGAGGCTATCGGCCTGCGGCGGTGCGTTGACGTTAAGAGTCTGGCCGATGATGTCGATATTGCCCACTGTGCCCGCGATACCTGCACCCGGTCCGTTCACGCCGGGCGGCCCGTTGATCGAAAGATTGCCCGAACTCACCCTATAGGCGAGCGCACCAGCGTTTGCGCCATTCGTCGATGTTCCGCCTACGCCTGTGAGAAACTGCACCGATCCAGTGATCAGCGCCAGTCCCGGCATGTTTGTCAGTGCCATCCCGTTGACGGAAATCCCGTTCGGATTGCTGATGATGACCGTCGCTTGATTGCCAAACACCTCCAGCGACCCGAGTAAAGAGGAAAGCGCCCCGTCGACGTGACCTGATTGATGATCGTCGTAGACGTGCGTCGCGCGAGATTCGGATTTTCGCGCCAAGCGTGCCGCCCAGCAGCGGCGTTCCGCCGGTTAGGCTGCTGTTCGGCACAAGACCCTGGCTGTCAATATTGAACGACCGGTAGCTGTTCAGACTGAGGCCGTTCGAATTCGGAGCGGTGATGTTGACAGCAGGGACGCCCGTGCTTGTCTGCGTGATGGTTGGCTGGAAGGGAATCGGCGCGGCATGCGCGGTTGCATCGGCAAGCAGCACGGCCGGCGCGAAATACATCACCACTGCCATGATGCATGCCGTCACGCGCATCCATCGTGCACGCGGCGAACCGTCGTCGCAGACTGGTACAGCGAAGCGGCGCGCAGTCCTGGCACTGAAGCGTGCAAGCTCGCGCCCTAACATCTGCAAGAACGAAGGCGAAGCGACAATACCGTGTATATCGCTGAAGCGAAGGTGATCGAAGGGACGACATAGAATCGACATAGGAGACGGCCATGAGGCCGTACCCCTGCCACACCACCCGGCGTGCGAGTCCGCACGGGGCGGTTCGGAAAGTTGAGGTTATGGGAGTCGCGGCACGCCCAGCCGATCGAAGTATGCGACGGTCAGCACGCTATTCAGGAGCTTGCCGCTGTTCCGCCACCAGGGAGGTGTCAGGAATTTTGTGTGCTGAGGCCGGTTAGAAGATCTCAGTTCATGGCGCTCGTGAACCGCTCGCCGAAAAGAATGGCGAACTGATCGACCGCTTGCGCCAGTGAAACAGCTGGTTCGGATTGATGCCGTGCTGGCGAGCAATCATCGACACGGACTTGCCCGGCTCAAAACTCCGTGGTGGGCTTCCGATAGGCCTTAAGAATTCGTTAACCCGGCCTCCCTAAGATGGCAGGCGTTGACTTTCATTACCCTATCTACGCCCATGGCCAAGCTACCGATCCGCCTCGATTTCCCTAAGCTGCTGTGTGTTTCCCTGCTTGCGGCTGCGCCACTTGCCCATGCCGGGGAGATCAAGATACTGATGAAGGACATGAAGCAAGCCATGCAAGGCGCGATGGTCAGTACCACCATGCCTGAGCTGAGCGGCTACGTGACCAGGCTCGAAGACGACGCGCAACGGGCGAGCCACCTGCCTTACCGCGGCGACCAACCCACGTACGACGAAGGAATCCAGGCGCTGCGGGAAGAACTGACGGAGGTCGACCGCGCAATCCAGGCAAATGATCTGAACGCCGCCAAACAGGCGTTACGCCGGATTAACGGCACGAGGAAGCACTACCACGACCTATTGAGCTAACGGGCTTGCTCGCGCATGCACACTGAAAACCCAACCTCATGAAACACATTTACCGCTATCCTTTTTCGATCAGTATGCTGCATTGGCTGCTGGCTGTCGCGCTGATTGGCAATCTGATCATAGGCTGGATGCTCGACGATAACGAGGACTTGCTTGCACTGCACAAGTCGATCGGAATCGTCGTGCTCGGGCTGGCATTGGTCCGTGTCCTTAACCGGTTGCGCATGCGAAACCTGCTGCCGCCGTCGACCAACGCCGCAGGGACGCCAGCCTATCTCGCCGAAAAGGTCGTCCATTACTCGCTCTATGTTCTGATGCTCGCCATTCCACTGCTCGGGTGGCTGAAGACCAATGCTGCCGGGCATGTGGCCAGCTGCTTCGGGCTCTTCTCGCTGCCGACGCTAGTATCGAAAAGCCACGAGTTATCTCACTGGTTGGGCCAGTTGCATTCGCTGACGGCTTACGGGTTGGCAGTACTGGTCGGTTTGCATCTGCTGGGGGCGTTGGCGCACCGGCTGCTCAAGTCGGAAAACATTCTTCCTCGCATCCTGCCTTTGCCTACACGCGTCTTGCAACACAGGCGCGTCGCGAGGGATCGAGATTGAGCGGTAAGCACGGCATTCGGCGCTATCTTCGTCCCGGACAGGCCATTTTGGATCTTCGGCTATTCCGATGCTACGGGCATTTAGGCGTGAAGCGCGACGTCAGGTCTGGGTCGGGCGAACAAGCAACACGGGTACATGGGTGATGGCTAGCACGCGGCTAGCCACGCTGCCCAGCAGCCAGTGTGAAATCCCACGCCTTCCATGTGTACCCATGACGATCAGATCGGCGTCCCAAAGATCCGCCTCCCTTACGATGGCGTGGGGTACATCGTCGCTGGTCATGTCAGTACTGGTCATCGTGCACTCCGCCTCGATTCGTAAGCCAGCAAGCGTCGCGGCTGCCATCTGAAGAACCGCCTTGCCCTCTTTGACAAGCGCGTCCTCGAACAGGGGAAGCGGCACGAAATCGCTCATCGATACGGCCTGATCAAGAACGTGTACCACACGTAAAGAGGTCTGCTTCGTCGCGAGCTTCAGACCGAATCGAAGGGCATGCTTCGATGGTTCGCTGCCGTCGACGGCGAAAAGCACTCGTTGCGGACTGCCGCCGTTACCCCTTCCATAGGAGGCCGGAACAATAAGAATCGAGCACGGACACATCCGCGCAAGAGGCTCAGATATCGTTCCCTCCAGCCAGCGGAGTAAGCGTCGGTTCTGCCGCGTGCCAATGATGAGTAGATCGGCCTGCCATGTCCGAGCGGCTTCGAGCAGTGCGTGTGCGACATCCCACCCCTGCATGGAAAGATCGATCACCTCCGTATCGACGACTGTCTTGCCGCCCGAAAAGACGGTCTTTGCCTGGGCCACCGCGTCTTCAGCACCGTGTAGAAGCTCGTCGTGCACCGAGCTGAGGTCCACACCAACGAGTGGATCCGACGGGATCAGCCGGCGTGGATCTTCGGCAACGCTTACGATTCGTATGTGTGCCCCAGGTGCAGCAATACCGTGAGCATAGGCCGCAGCACGCAAAGAGGCTGGCGAAGCGTCTACAGCAATGAGAATGCGACCGACATCGTCGTGGTCATCGTGGTTTGAACTGGCAGTGCTCATGATGCAGTCTCCGAGGTGGTGCATTGCGGACCCGCTTGTTTCCTCAGGTTCCTGGCCGTACTTTTACGGACGGGTGATGCACTCGAACGAGAGCAACGCTTGACCGTGGATGCGCCGTCACTCCGGATAGGTTCCTCCATGCAGGCGCGCCGTCCGGATTGACGGCCGTTGACAACGCCACAGATCAATCTATTCCCCGACTCATCCTCCACATTGATCCAGGTCAAACCGCTCGCCCCCAGGATTCCCATTGCGCGGACAGAACCGCCGACGTGCTGCAGCTATCTATCGGATTCAAAGCATGGGCTGTCCCGTAGCCTTGACGCACGTCAATTTCTCATCGCAAACGAACCCTATGCTCGATCCATAGCGACACGAATCAAGTGCTGGGGGAAATCGGTTGCGAAACACCATACTCCCTGATCTCGTGATGCTGCCGCCAGAGTTCCTGATTCCCGGCCACGCCTGTCTTCGTCCACGCCTTCGCAAGAGGAGAATGCCTGCCGGACTGGTTAGACACACGTAGTCTTTAAGTGCGCAGATCTTGTTGTCCGCGCGTCTACCCCAATCCGGCAAAGGCTCGATCGACCATGAACTGCCCCAACACGGTGGACATCCCCTCCTGCGAGCCGCATGTCACAGCGATCGATGCCAAAAGTGTTCGAACATTGCCTGAAATGTTCGAGGCGGCCTGCACGCATTACGCCAGACGCCCCGCATTCAGCTCGTTCAATCACACGCTCGAATACCGGGACGTCGCGCAATATGTGCACCGCTTTTCCGCCTTTCTGGTCAACGAACTCAAGCTTGATTTCTGCGATCGCGTGGGACTGATCCTGCCGAACGGCCTACCCTATGTCGTGGCCTTCTATGGTGTGCTCGACGCGGGGCTCGTGGTCGTCA
The DNA here is from genome assembly GCF_004197395.1 of Paraburkholderia sp. UYCP14C. Classification (GTDB taxonomy): domain Bacteria; phylum Pseudomonadota; class Gammaproteobacteria; order Burkholderiales; family Burkholderiaceae; genus Paraburkholderia. Next base: position 30,321 of record NZ_SELS01000002.1, read on the forward strand.
ACGTCAACCCACTGGCCACACCCCGTGAGATTCAGATCCAGCTCGCCACGGCGGCGGTTTCAGCGATCGTCGTCCTGGAGAATTTTGCCTACAAACTGGACGAAATCCTTGATGAGAAGCTCGCGAACGCGGTCATATCCGTCTCGGCGGGAGATCTGCTGCCGCTGCCCATGCGCACCGCGATTGATTTTCTGCAGCGCGTTGTACGTCGCTCGATTCCACCGACTAAAAGGCAATACCGGACATTCAGAGCCGCTCTTTCGCGCCGTGACTCGAACGAGCGACATCTCCCCCCGGCCGGCCTCGACGATGTTGCACTGCTGCAATACACCGGAGGAACGACGGGCACGCCGAAATGCGCGATGCTCACGCACCGTAACCTCAGCTCGAACGTTGCTCAAATTTGCGCATGGCTTGGTGCGTCGTTCTGTTCCGCGCATCAGATCATTCTCACGCCGCTGCCGCTCTTTCATATATTCGCGTTGACCGCCAGCCTGCTGACGTTTGTCGAAATCGGCGCGCACAATGTTCTCGTAACCGATCCCCACGATCTCGCCGGGCTCATACGAACCTTGCGCCGCACGCGGCCCACCGCGCTGTTAGGTGTGAATACGCTCTTCAATGCCCTTCTCGCCGCACCACGTTTCAAGACGCTGAACTGGTCACGCCTCACCCTCGTGATCGGCGGCGGCTCACCGATTCAGGCTGGCGTCGCAGCACGATGGCAGACAGCAACGGGAGTACCGCTCATCGAAGGGTATGGACTAACCGAAGCATCGCCAGTCGTCTGTGCCAATCCGATCAATGCGAAGCACTTCTCGGGATCAGTGGGTTATCCGTTGCCTTCGACCGAACTCAGCATCCGCGATGACGCCAATGCGCCGGTCGACGCGGGTGTGATCGGAGAAGTCTGGGTCCGAGGTCCTCAGGTCATGCGCGGCTACTGGATGAACCCCGCGGAGACCGCCGAGGTCATCTCGACTGATGGTTGGCTTCGCACGGGGGACGTTGGGTACCTCACACCCGCCCACACGCTCGTGCTGGTGGATCGCAAGAAAGACGTGGTGATCGTGTCTGGCTTCAAGGTCTATCCCTCGGAAGTCGAGGCCGTGGTGTCCGCGCTGCCGGGCGTAAGTGCCGCAGCGGTAGTCGGAGTGCCGGATGAACGGACCGGACAGGCCGTGAAGCTGTTCGTCGTCCCACCCTCGAAGGATCTGACTGCCGAAATCGTGCTGCAGCACTGCCGGGCCAATTTGAGCGCCTACAAGATTCCCCGGTTCATCGAGTTCCGCGACACCTTGCCTCTGAACCAGCTCGGCAAGGTACTGCGACGCGCGCTGACTTGAAGGACCTGAAGTGTTCTTCTCGCTCTCACGCCCCTGCTGGCATCCCGACACTGAAGCGGTCAAGTGATATGAGTGATGACCTCACCAGCCGTTCACCGGCCCACGCGCAGCGGTTGCTCGAGATAGTCGGCGCTTTCGCCGCGGAGATGAGTCCAGCGGGACACAAGCCGCGGGACGTCACGTTGAGTAGCCAGTTCGAACGAGATCTTGGCCTGGACAGTCTTGCACGTGCCGAACTGCTGACCCGCATCGAGGACACGCTCGGCGTGCATTTTCCGCTTGCATCGTTCGGGCAGGCGACGACGCCCGCCGATTTACTGCGCGCACTCGCAGGAGAAGCATCCGGGCGATCCGAGGGCGTTACCGCCACGGTCGAGCTTCCAGCGCCGAGCGGTGCGCTGGACCCGCCGATTGACGCTCAAACGTTGGTCGACGCACTGCAGTGGCACGTGTCCCGACGACCCGAGCACACTCACATCGTGTTTCTCGACGAGGACGCATCGTCACATACGATGACGTATGCGGGGCTGTACGAGGCCGCCCTGCGGGTATCGCGCGGGCTGCGCCGGCTCGGCGTCAATCCCGGAGATACCGTCGCACTGATGCTGCCCACAGGCAGCGACTATTTCGCGTGCTTTGCGGGCATCATGCTCGTCGGCGCAATCGTCGTGCCGGCGTATCCGCCAGTACAGTCGGCACGGATCGACGATCACTTGAGGCGCCACGCGGCCATCCTCTCGGATGCGCGCGCGCGCGTGATGATCGTGCCCTCGCATGCGCTCGGAGCAAGCCTTCTCGCCAAGGCCCGGATCCCGGTGTTACGCGAGATCGTCGCAATGCATCAACTCATGGGCGAAACGGACAATGAACGGTATGTCCCGCTCGCGGAAGACGTCGCGTTGCTTCAGTACACTTCCGGCAGCACCGGCGCGCCAAAAGGCGTGGTGCTCACCCACGCTAATCTGCTCGCCAATATCCGGGCGATGGGACAGACTGCCCGGATCGAGGCACACGACGTCTTCGCAAGCTGGCTCCCCCTGTACCACGACATGGGTTTGATCGGCGCATGGTTCGGTACGCTCTACTTTGGCATCCCGCTGATTCTGATGTCCCCGCTGACGTTCCTCGCACGCCCAGCGCGCTGGTTGCAGGCGATCGGCCGCTACCATGCCACCATTACGGCAGCGCCCAACTTCGCCTACGAGCGATGCACGCGCCGGATCGACGACGCCGACCTTGAAAGCGTCGACCTGTCTTCGCTGCGCCTCGCATTCTGCGGCGCGGAACCCGTCAGCGCGTCAACCATGCGGGCATTCGCGTCACGCTTCGCCGGCCATGGGTTCAGGGAGAACGCACTGAACCCCGTCTACGGTCTGGCGGAAAACACGCTTGGACTGACGTTTTCGGAGCCCGGCCGAGGGGTGCGGACAGACAGTATCAGTCGTGGCCGGCTGGCGGACTCGCAGCGTGCAGCACAAGCGGAGTCGCCCGATGACGTACTCGAACTGGTTTCGTGCGGACACGCGTTACCCGGCAACCAGATCCGTATCGTTGACGCCGGCGGCAATGAGGTATCCGAAAGAACGATCGGCAGGATTGAATTTCGAAGTCCGTCCGCGACCGGTGGGTATTTTCAGAACCCGGCGCTGACCGCGCGGTTGATTCATGATGGCTGGCTCGATACCGGCGATCTGGGATACATGGCCGATGAAGATCTGTTCATCACGGGCCGCGTGAAGGATCTGGTGATTCGGGCGGGCCGTCACTTTTTCCCGTATGAACTGGAAGCCGCGGTCGGGCATCTGCCTCACGTGCGCAACGGTTGTGTGGCAGTGTGTGGAACGCCTGACGTCGAGACGGGCACCGACCGCCTGATCGTGATTGCGGAGACTCGCGAAACCGCGCCCGAGGAACTCGCGGCAATACGCACTGGCATTAACGAAGCCTCCGTGGCTCTGCTGGGCGCTCCGCCAGAAGAAGTCGCTCTGGTCCCGCCGCATAGCATTCTTAAGACATCGAGTGGCAAGATTCGCCACGCGGCCACACTGGATTTGTACCTGCGCAATCACGGCGATCTCCTGCCGCGCCCCGCGTGGCTTCAGTGGCTCGACATCGGCGTGAACACCGTTTGGCCGATCGCCCGACGAATTCGGGCCGCCGCCACGCACGCCGCCTACGGCGCATGGTGCTGGCTGATCGCAATTCTGATTGCCCTACCGACAACGTTGATGACCCTGTGGCATCCGGACACCGGGCGAAACTGGACGATTGCATCGCGCGCGGCACGCCTCGCCTTGGAGCTCGCGGGTATTCGCATGACGGTACGCGGAGCCGATCTCATCGACAGTGCGCGGCCGGCCATCTTCGTTGCGAATCACGCGAGCTATCTTGACGGCCTGGTGCTGCTGGCGGCTATCCCCATGCCGATCTGCATGGTCGCGAAACGTGAGCTTGCCGACGGATGGCTGATCGGTTCCTTCCTTCGGGCGATCGGCACGCGCTTCGTCGAGCGCATCGACTATCAGCGCATGACCGAGGACGAGCGCGAACTGGTGAAGCACGCGACGTCCGGAACCTCTCTGCTGCTCTTTCCGGAAGGAACATTCGTCAGATCCGCGGGGCTGCGGCAGTTCCGTCTCGGCGCCTTCGTGGTGGCCTGCGCATCACACCGGCCCGTCGTGCCGGTCGCAATTGCAGGCGCCCGTGTTGTGCTTCCGGATGGACAGTGGTTGCCAACGAGAGCCGACGTGACGGTCACCGTGCTCCCCGCTCTGCAACCATCAGGAGAAGACATGAAAGCGGCTGCGGTCTTACGCGACGCCGCACGCGACGCAATTGCCGGTCACTGCGGGGAACGGGCGCTCAGTGAGATTTCCCCGCTGGATGTCCCCACTCCTCACGCCACCATTTAAGCCGGCGTTATTGCAGAACTAACGATCCGCAACGCCATGTCTTGCAACGGAGACTTCGACACGGGCATTGTCCACCAGCGTACTGGGTGGATAAAGAACCACCATCGCCCGATCCGATAGCCCATTAAGAAGCTCCGCCTCTTCCGCGTTTCGCGGGCCTATTTCAACTTGCCGCAGCCTGGCTCGACCGTGCTCGACCGCGAACACCGTCCACTTCCCTTCTGTCCGGAATAGCGCGCTGACAGGCAACTTCAATGTGTCGGCTCGCTCCCATATGACGATTCTTCCCTCGACCCGATAGCCGTCGGTCAACGACTCCGGTCTTCGGCTCAGATCGGCAATGATATTCACGCGCTGCTCTTCGACGCCCAGGGCCGAAATCTTCGTGAATGCGCCCGGTTCAACAGTGCGGACCGTCGCCTCAATCGTGTCTGTGCCGCCCCAGTTCTGAACCAGAATCCGCATGCCGCGACGGACGTTGACAGCATCGGTCGACAGCACGTCCATGACAAGCTCGTAATACGATGGATCGGCGAGAACCATCACGGTTGCCCCAGCGGACACGATACGCTCGCTCTGTTCGCTGATGCGAAGAACCAGCGCATCGACGGGCGCGCGGACTTCGACCGGTTGACCCGATTCGAGGGCACTCAGATTCGCACGTGCTACGCGAACGTCGGCTTCAGCAGAGGCGGCTCGCGAGCGGGCGGCCGCATAATCACTGGCACTTGAAACCTCAGTCGAGCTCAATTGCTCCGATGCCTGGCGCGACATGGCGCCCGCGCTGGCCAGAGTACGGCCTCGTTCAGCCTCTCGATGCGCCTGATCCGCGTCCGCGCGAGCATGCGCGACTCGCGCCTCGGCTTCGCGACTGATCGCCTCGGCCACCTGCACCCGGGCCCGTTGCTGCGACAACTCGCCAGGTGCCATAGGCAGGGGGGCCAGAATGGCGACGATCTGGCTGGCCTTGACATGATCGCCTTCGCGCAACGTCACCCGCAGCAGACGGCCCGTTATCGGAGCCGCCATGACATACCGGTCATGGGCGCGAATTTCACCGTCTTCGTCGATCGTCACCTGCAGCAGCCCGCGCGTCACCGGCGCGGCATCCACGTTGATCGCTTTTGGCCACAGCGCGTACGACACCGCGCCACCGATGACGAGCGTTAACGCAACGTACAGGAACGCCTTGCGCAGATTCCGGTTGCTCATGATTCTCGCGCCTTCAATACGGCAATCAGGTCGAGGCGACGTATCCGCCACGCCACCAGGGCCCCGGAGCACGCCACCGCCCCAAGTGTCACAAGCGCCGCCGCTGCAAGGGTTGGTGCGCCTATGACAAGCGGTATGCGGTACAGATCGGTCTGCAGCCGCTCGACCAGCCACGCACAGGTGCCATAGCCAAGCAACAGGCCGAGCGGCACGGCCAACGCGGCAAGCGCAAACTGTTCGCCAAGCAGTATCCAGGCAACTTCGGACCGGCCGAAACCCAGCACCCGTAATGATGCCAATTGCTGGATGCGTTCCGAATACGCTATCCGCGCACCGTTGAAAGCGACGCCGAAGGTGATGATGCACGCGAATGCGACATTGATGCTGGTCGAAAGCCTGACGCTCTCATCGACGATTTTCCGGAAACTATCGATCACCGACTGCCGCAGCGCCACGGCACTGATTGCCGGTGTCTGCTTGAGCGTCGCATACAGTTGGCCGAGAAAGGGCCGATCGACCGCAAGATAAGCGCCCGACCAGGTCATCGCCTCTCCGGCGAGCCGTCCGAGCGCGTTCTGATCCATATATGCCCGAATGCCGACCAGATCGCCGACCAGTCCCGCCACCCTGATCTGACGCACGCGCCGCTCGCCTTCAAGCATTTCGACCGTCAGCATGTCGCCTGCGCGAACTCCGAGAGTCGCTGCAAGACGGGACGACAGAAGAATGCCGTCGGGAGGCGCGCGCAGGGGCCGGAACTGGTCGTCGATGAGCTGATGCATCCCAGGGACTGGCACGATCCCGCTCAGCGTCGTCCGTCGCGAGCGATAGCCAGAAGTCAGCTTGACCGGAAGCTCACGGAAGGGTTCGACGCGCAGCACGCCCGGCATACTCTTGAGCGAATACATCGCGCGATGGGACACCGGTTGTGCAAACATGACCGTCACATCCTGACGCTCGATGAGCCGGAACTGAATGTCGAACAATCGGTCGATTGCGTCGAAAAAGAATCCTCCGACCACGAGGATCGCAGCTGCCGACGCGATGGCCAACAACGAAAGCCAGGCTTTGACCGGCCTTCGCACGATGTTGCGGGCGATCATCCGCGACGTGACGCTCAGATGCCGATACAGGCCCGCACGCTCTCCCCAGCCGGCGGCGAAACGCTGCGGCAACTGTGCGTGCAATGCCTCCACCGGCATGAGCCTGATTGCTTTCCTGACACTTGTCCACGCTCCGAAGACCGCAGTCGCCAGACTGAGAAAGACGACACCGACAATGACAGACACATCCACGCGATACTCAAGCCGCGGGAAGCGATAGTACGTAGCGTACATGGCGGTAAGACGGGAGCCCAGCAACATGCCCGCTGCCGCGCCAATTATCGCGCCGACCACGACTACCACGCACGCGAACGTCAGGTAGTGAGCACCGATTCGTTGATTGCCGTAGCCGAACGCCTTCAGCAGACCGATCTGGGTACGCTGCATATCGATCAAACGGCTGAGCACGTTGTGCAGCAGAAACATCGCGACGAAAAAAAAGATCGCCGGAACGTAGGTTGCGGTGATCCGGTTCTGGGCGATTTCGTCGGAGATGAAGCGGTGCGATACCTGCTCTTCCCGCCCGATGGCACCCAACCCACCGTAAGGGGCCAGCAGTCGATCGACCGCTGTCGTCACTTCCCGGGGAGAGACGCTGCCGTCGAGCGCCAGCACCAGGTCGTTAAAGGCCCCTTCCATCCGGAACGCGGCTGCAACGGCGTCTTTTCCCATCCAGAGCACACCGTAGTGCCGGTTGTCGGGGAATATCGAACCTGCTCCGGCTTCGTAGATATATTCGGGCGATAGCGCGATACCGACGATTCGGAAGTGCTTCCAGCGCCCGTTGATGACTGCGCCGATGCCGTCGCCCGTATGCAATCCGTTTGCCTCGGCGAATGCGGCGCTCACGAGTATTTCGTCATCGCGTCCGGGTTCGGCGTAGCGGCCGCTTTGCAAGTGCAGCAGATTCAGCGCTGGCCAACCCTGTTCCGGAACAGAAACGACGCGCCCGGTCGCTGGTTCGGCAAGACGAGGTACATCGAGCATTACATCGAAAACGACTCTTGCCTCGGATCGCGTCACGCCCGGCAATACAGCGATACGCGATGAGACGCTGAGCGGCGCCCTCTTGAGATGGACAAACAGATCGGCGAACCGGTACGACATGTAATAGTCTTGTTGGGCGTGCAGAAGCGCCGCATAGGTACTGCGCATCGCGACAAAGGTCGCCACGCCACAGGCCACGACCATCGCCGCGGCGAACACCTGAGCGCGCATCTGCCACAGGTCTTTTCGCAACAGGCGCGAAAGCGTCGTTACCATGTCAGATCCTTCACGCTAAGCCGCTGCGTGTTCTGACGTTGCTCAACGATCGTCCCGCTGCTCATGCGCACGATGCGATGCGCCATCTCGCCGATCACTGCGTTGTGCGTGACCACGACGACCAATGTGCCGAATTCCCGATTGACCTGATCGAGCACTTCGAGGACCATGCGTCCGGTGAGAAAATCGAGTGCGCCAGTCGGTTCGTCGCACAACAGGACATCTGGGCGCTTCGCGATCGCTCGGGCGATCGCCACCCGCTGCTGCTCGCCACCCGACATTTGCGCGGGAAAATGATCCTTCAACTCTGCGATGCCAACCATCCTTAACGCTTCATCGGCGGCAATGGGACGTTCTGCAATATCGGTCACCAACGCCACGTTTTCGAGTGCGGTCAGGCTGGGCATCAAGTTGTAGAACTGAAACACGAAACCCACATGCTCACGCCGGAATTTCGTCAGATCCTGCTCTGTTGCCTCTGACAACTGGTGATCCCGATAACGGATGAAGCCGCTAGTCGGTGTATCGAGCCCACCCATCAGATTCAGCAAGGTCGATTTTCCGCTTCCCGAAGCGCCAAGAAGCACCACGAACTCGCCGGCTCCGAGGTCGAGATCGATATCGCGTAACGCGTGAACGTCAACGTCGCCCATGCGGTAAGTCTTTCGCAGCATCCGGATCGAAAAGACAATCTCCATGAATCATCGCTCCAACGCTGATTCCCGTTTGGCAGATGGGTCTGAAATCACCTGTTATGGCGCAGCGCGGGTGGGTTGCCGGGCGGAATCTGGCATCCGTTTCCAGATACGTTGCGGTCTGCCCTACGAAACGCTAGATCAAATAACGTCGGTGCGATTGATATGCGTCAAGTGATCCGAAGATATGGGGTCAATCCAAAATCTTTGATCCCCATCAAGAAAATATGGCGCATGGGGCGCCTAATGGTATTTGGCCGCCGCTGCATTCATGGAGACTCCGATGGAATTTCATTTGCACGAGGACCAGCGCAAGCTCCAAACTCCCGATTGGCGGGCAGCAATCGTTTCCGGCGCGATTGCGGCAGCTGTTCTGATGTGTGCTGCTGCAGCCGTCATCGTCGCAAAAAGCGGCAGTTCGTGGGGAGCGATCCGCATGGTCGCCGCCATTGTGATGGGAGACCGTGTGTTCGTGGAGCCAGACTCGCACGATGCCGCAGTGCTGGCGGTAGCGCTTGCCGTTCATCTGACTCTGGCGATCGGGTTTTCGGTGGTTCTGGCGGCGATCATCGAAGCGTGTCACCTTTACTCCAACGTGTTGATGACGTCGATCGTTGGAACCGTGTTCGGTGCGTCGCTCTATCTCCTGAATTTCTACGCGATGACAGCGATATTTTCGTGGTTCGTCGACGCCCGGACATGGATCAATCTCAGTCTGCACATACTCTACGGTCTCGTTACCGGGATCTCGTACATATGGATCGCCAGGCGGAGCAAATCGGCCATTGACGCTGACGCGACTCGTTCGGGTCGCACGGAGAGCAGATCGTGAGTACCACACCGAGCGCCGATGGCGCTGCTTCCTACGGCATCAAACGGATACTTGTCGCAGTTGACTCGTCATCGGTGGCCGCACGTGCAGCGGCGTATATACGCTATATGGTGGCGCCTGGTGTGCGGCTGCATATCGTAAGCGTGGCAGAGAATCCTGCTGTCCTCGTGCCGCTCGGATCGATAGCGGATGCCGAACTCCAGACCATCCGTGCAGAATTGTTTCGTGACGCCAGCGAAGCGGTTGCACATGTGAAAGAAATTTTCGCGCCGCTCGACAGCAAAGTTGATGTTGAGGTGCTCGAGCGTTCAAGGCAAGGCGGCTATACCGCCAATGCGCTGATCGATGCCGCGACCAAATGGCAAGCCGATCTGGTCGTCGTGGGTGCGCGTCAACATCACGGCTTGCTGCGCTGGGTTGAAGGAACGGTGTCCGAATTCGTTACAACCCAAGCCTCGTGCTCGGTTCTCATTGTGCCCGCCAGCTATGAAGACGAGATTCATGCTTTTCCGCGGCGGATCCTGTTTGCGCTTGACGGGAGCCGGACTTCTCTGGATGCATTGCGGTTCGGCCTGCAATTTGCAACGCCTGAGTCGAGCCTTCGAGCAGTCTATGTCGTCGATCGCGCGGTTCGCCTGACTGACCTCATACCGATCCATGTCCTTGAGGACGCGTTCAAGGACGAAGGAAACACCATACTTGCCGCCGCCGCGCGCGTCTTCGCCAATCTGCCCAATCATGTCGAAACCGGGCTTATCAAAACGAAACAGACAGGCGATGACGTGCCCCATACGATTGTCCGCGAGGCCCGACGATGGCATGCAGACCTCGTGGTCGTCGGCACGCATGGCCGGCGAGGTCTCGCCCGCTGGTTTCTCGGAAGCGTCGCCGACCGAACCGCGCGCATCACTAGTACCCCACTGCTGCTGGCGCGCCCAGGACCGAACTCTTCATCCTGAATGAACGGAATCGGAATTTTCCCGTCAGACACCCCCACCCTGGTTGAGCAGCGCGACGAGACCAAACAGCCGCGCCAGGGCGGGAACGGTCATCAAAAGCAACAGCGCTACTCCGGTTACGCCGAGAACTATCCACAGATAGCGATTCTGCCGACGCACCTCGGCGCGGGCGCCCGACTGGGGCAACACCCGGATCACAAAGATCAACGCGACGTTGCCCGCGACGAGTGATACGAAGGCGAGCGTGCTGGCGAGAGGCTGTTCATAGCCGTGGGTCAGCAGGCCGGCATACAGACCCAGCACGAGCATGGCAGCCAGCGCGCCCGCCGTCGCCCCTTGGGCCAATGCGCGACCGGATAGCAGCCGCGCGCCGACCCGGCGCGGCGGCAAACGCATGAGGTTCTCGCGTTCGGGTTCGTTCTCGAACACGATCGAGCAGACCGGATCGATAACCAGTTGCAGAAACACGATATGAATCGGCGCAAGCATCGGCGGCCAGCCGACAAGAACCGGAATCATGGTGGCGGCAATCATCGGAATGTGGACCGCAATCGTATAGCTGATCGCTTGCACGAGATTGGCGTAGATGCGCCTTCCCAGCCGGATCGCGGACACGATCGGCGCAAAGTCGTCACGCAATAAAACCAGCGAGGCCACCTCGCGCGCAACTTCGGCACCACGCAGGCCCATTGCAATACCGATATGCGCCGCCTTGAGAGCGGGTGCGTCGTTCACGCCATCACCGGTCATTGCGACCACGTGGCCACCTTCCCTGAATGCGTTGACGAGCCGCAATTTTTGGTCTGGCTTGACACGGGCAAACACGTCGACGTTCTTGATCGCCTCACGAAGCTGTAAGTCATTCATCGCTGCCACTTCCTGGCCGCTCACCCACCGCGCGCCGTCGATGCCGACTTCAGCCGCGATGGCCCGCGCCGTCGACGGATAGTCGCCGGTAATCATCACTACGCGGATGCCGGCGGCCTGGCATTCTGCGATAGCGCCCGCGACCTCCGGTCGGACCGGGTCCAGAAGACCGACCAGTCCCACGAACGTGAACGCAAAGTCATGCTGCTTTTCCGGCCAGGCGGCATGTGAGTGTCGCGCTTTTGCAACTCCAAGGACCCGCAAGCCGCCCGACGCCATCTGCGCGGCCTGATCAAGGACAGCCTGCGTTTCCCGCTCACCCAGGTGACACAAAGCACAGACCGCCTCCGGCGCGCCCTTGCAGGCCACCGCGTGATGGGCGAGTTCTGGCGTGTGCCATGCGTGAGACATTGCCGGCAACTCCGGTGTCAGCGCGTATTCGTGAACAAGCGACCAGTCCTTGTGGAGACGTCCGGTGCCGGCGAGCCCCACGCGACCGGCTTCGTGAAACGCGCGCTCCATTGGATCGACCGGCTCGATTTCGCTGGCAAGCACCAGGTACTCGATGAGCTCGTGATATGCCTCTTCAATGTGCTGAGTGGCCTGATCGATGACTTGCCACTTTCCTTGCGCAAAGAGCACGCGCACCGACATGCGGTTCTGCGTCAGCGTGCCCGTCTTGTCGACGCACAGTACCGAAGTCTGGCCGAGGGTTTCGATCGCACTCATGCGACGCGTCAGCACGCCGTCGTCGGCGATGCGGCGGGCCCCCAGCGCCATGAACACGGTCAGTATCACTGGTATTTCTTCGGGCAGAATCCCCATCGCCAGTGTGATGCCGGCGAGCACGCCCGGAAGCCACTCCCCCGATCGCAAACGATAGGCCGCCACGAGCAGAAGGCACAGTACGATCGCAACCGACGCAAAGCGATTGACGAACGTTCTGGTCTCCAGCTGCAACGGCGAGCGTGCCTCCGAGATGCCGGTCAACGACTTGCCGATACGACCGAGCGCCGTATTTGGCCCCGTCGCAGTGACGACCATTTGCCCCTGGCCCTGCACCACCATTGACCCAAAGAAAAGCTGCCCGCACGGATCTTCCAGCCCAAGTGCATGGGTTCGTGCAACGGATTTGCTAACCGACACGGACTCGCCCGTCAATAGCGATTCGTCTACGCTCAGTTCGTGAGCCTCCGTCACGGTGCCGTCAGCGGGCACACGTGCGCCTTCATCGACGAAAACCACATCGCCAGGCACCAGTTCGGCAGCGGAAACAAGCTGCCGTTGCCCGTCTCGAAGTACCTGCGCGCGGGGCGCCGACAGTTCGCGCAGAGAGTCGAGAACCCGCGCGGTGCGATGACTTTGAAAGACCGTGAGAAAGACGATAGCCATCACGAACGCGAGGAGCGTCAGTGCTTCCGAAACGTCCCCGAGCACAAAATAGATTCCACTCGCACCCAGCAGCAGCAGAAACATGGGCTCACGAAGCACCTCCCACAGAGTGCGCCACCAGGTGCGCCGCGCCGTTGAATCCACGACATTGCGGCCGAACCGGGCGCGCTCTTCCTCCACCTGTGCGCTCGATAGACCACGCCTCATATCGGTACGCCCGGCCGGCGATGGCAATTCGCCGTCGCCGGAGACGATGTCGATCACGGGTTCAACGGGATTGGTCTGCATTCTCGTGTCTATCAGTACGCGGATTGTGATACGAAACAAAGATGCACACGAAGGCGCTCCCGAACATGGCAATCCTCGAAATTCGAACCTTCTGGCGACACGGCCGACAGAAACCGTGGGTTGTTGCTGCCTGGAGAAGGATTGCTCAACCCCTTGCATCCCACTGCCCTGCGTGGAAACATCTAAATGTTTAGAATGACGCCAGGAGAACATACCGACATTGACCTGGGTCAAGTTGCTGGCCGCCGGGTGAAATAGCCTGAGTCAGCTATCCGCCTCCGCGGCACGGCAACTCGAGATCCAACTAACGAAAACCCGGAGCTGGATGCATCTCGCGTGGATCAGACCTAACCGCGGGCCGTTGTCCACCGCGCGCCCCCGGTTCATCGCAGCGGCATCCTCGCCGGCTGGACATGCAGCAGGCGCGACGGGATCGCCAAAATGCGGTATGAAGAACTGGAGGCCCAACGGCCGGGAGGTCAATCGTGGCGACACTGGCAATCCTGTTCGCCGTGGTGCTGCTGATCAATCTCACGCCGGCATTCGCGCCACCCACGTGGATGGCCATGTTGTGGGTCGGCTTCAATGTTCCGGAAGGCAACCCATTCGTCTTTGCCCTGATAGCCGCTAGCGCGGCGACCCTCGGCCGGCTGATTCTGGCGACTTTTGCGCGGACCCTGGTGCGGGGACGACTGATGCGCGAGGCCGACCGAGAGAACATCGACGTGGTCAGGATATGGCTGGAGAAGCACAAGACGATGACCGCCAGCGCTTTCTTCCTCTATTCGCTGAGCCCGTTTCCTTCGAACTATCTCTTCATAGCGTATGGGCTTTCAGGGCTGCCGCTCCGGGTGATTGGGGTGGCATTCTTCATCGGTCGTACGGTGAGCTACGCGGTCTGGGCGCATCTTGGCCGCTTCGTGTCGGCGCATATCGATCCAGAAGTGCAGTTCGAAGGGAGCTACCTCAGCGGCTACTTCGTCGTCTCTCAGTTAGCCTTGCTCGGGCTCGTGTACATACTCATGAAACTCGACTGGAGGATACTCGTCGAACAACGAAAGCTAACGTTGCGACGGTCGCTGAAGCCACCCCGGCAAGTAGAGGACGGCCCCACCACGCGATGTTGAACGAATCGATGCGCAATGCTCCACGGCCCCCGGCACCATGCCACCCTCGCGTGTCCTTTCCATGGAATGGAAGCACTACATGAAGACCGAGCAACTTTTCGACGACTCCGAGAACACAGAGCACTCTCTTGCCGAGCGCGCTGCCGTGGCATCCCGCACCACGTGGGTGAGCGTTGCGGTCAATCTGGTCCTGACCTTCGGTCAGGTCCTGACCGGGGTACTGTCAGGCTCTCAGGGCCTCGTTGCGGACGGCATACACTCGCTCTCAGATCTCGTCGCCGACTTTGTCGTACTTTTTGCCAGTCACCACAGCAGGAAAGGCGAAGACGAAGCGCATCCATACGGTCATCAGCGCTTCGAAACCGGCGCCTCGCTGGCGCTCGGCGCACTCCTTGCCGCGGTGGGCGTGGGCATGCTCTGGTCGGCGATTCGCAAACTCGAAGATCCGGCCTCCGTGCAACGCGTTCACATCGCTGCACTATGGGTGGCAATGGGCGCACTGATCGCCAAGGAGCTGCTCTTCCGTTTCATGCTGGCGGCGGCGAAGCGCGTGAAATCGAGCATGCTGGTCGCCAATGCCTGGCATGCGAGGTCCGACGCCGCATCTTCGCTGGTGGTAGGCGTGGGTATCGTCGGCAATCTGGCGGGCTATCCGATACTCGACCCGGTCGCGGCGCTGATCGTCGGCATGCTGGTGCTCAAGATGGGATGGCAGTTCGGTTCCGAGGCTTTTCACGACCTGATGGACCGCTCAGCGGACGAAAACGAGGTGGACGCCATTCGACTGACGCTGCTTGACACCCCGGGCGTGATTGGCGTCCACGACCTGCGCACGCGCAAAATGGGCGACATGATAGTGGCCGATGTTCACATCGAGGTCGACGCTACGATTTCCGTCGAAGCGGGCCACGAAATCGCGGTCGCTGCGCGCAAGCACGTACTGACGCGCCATCGTGTGCTCAATCTCATGACCCATGTAGACCCACGCAAGCAGGCCGGTGCGGTCATGCCTGCAGGGCCAGCCAGCAACTGATCGCCACGTTCCGCGGCTTACAGGTGGTGGTCGTAGGTCAGGCGGACCTTGGTCGGCTTGACGCTGTCTTTTCGCGTGATCGAAAGATCGATGCGATAGCGGCCCGGCCACGGCATTTCAAAATAGTTGCCGTAAGTCACCGTGTCATTTACGTTGAGCTCCTGCAGAGGCTTGACCTGCGTATGTGAGCGCGATTTCGGCTTTGGCCCCGTCATCGTGGCATTCACGGTCGCTTCACTGATGCGCTCCCCGGTTGCCTTATCGAACAGCGCGACGACGAGGTGATAGTTTGAGAGACCTGGCGCCGATGCGTGTTCGACCGGCTCGCTTGCGCCCCGGGCGACCGATTGCGCCTTTTCGGCAGGCACAATGCCAAAGTGGACGGTCAGACCACCGTTCGTCACGCTCCGGTTCAGTTGATCGGCAAAGGCGCCGCTTGATGCGAGCGCAAGCAGACCCACGGCCATAACCATCAGGATTTTGGTCAACTTCAGCATGGCTACCCCCGATTCCGTAGTGAGGTCGCATGGCGACATCCGATGCACGACATGCATGTCCAGCGTTTTAGTTCTGGACACTTCATCTGCATGCTGCAGTCGGAGACTGGCGGCGACATTGACTCACATCAATCCAGGCCATAAAACGCTACCCCTGTTACAAGCGAGATCGGCCGGTTCCCTCTAGCGCCGTTGCGACGGTGGGTTTGCGAACAGCGCCGCAGAAATGCACTGCGCCGCTTGATTGATCTGTGTCAACAGCCCGTGCGCGTCGATTGTCATGCTGTAGCCAGAATGTTTGGGAGACCGGGGCCATGAAAACCAACGTTGCTTTGCTTCTTGTCGGATTCCTCTGCTTTGTCTCGATTGATCCGCCTGTGCTCGCACAAACGCATATCGCGCCAGCGACGCGCAACGGCATCGAGTACGTCAGCGGCGGTATCGGCGAGGATGAGGTACAAGCGATGAAGGCGCTCGCACCTCGTTACAACCTTCGCATCACGTTCGCGCTGACCGGGGGAGAGTACCTCTCGGATGTGACGGTCACGCTGAACTCGGAACGGGGCGTCGAACTCCTGAAAGCGAGAACGCACGGTCCCTTCATCTTCTTCAGGATACCGCCTGGCCGCTACAGGATCGCAGCGCAGGCCGATCATGTCACCGAGCACAGGTGGGTGCGCGTCCCCGCGAAGGGCGGAGTCGAGACCCGGTTCTACTGGCCGGAGCCGAATCGGCATGGCGTCATCAGCAGCCTGAGGCCCTAGCCCGGGACCGGGTCTGCCGTCAGGAGACATGTCATGAAGCGTTGCTCGCTGATTGCTGGAATGGTGGCGACTGCGGTCGCCGTATCTGTGATGCCCGCCGCGCATGGCGAGGAACTGGCTAGAATCGCAACGCATTCGCAGCGCTACGGCACACACATCGGTATCTCAGCGTACGAGGATCCGCTGGTAAAGGGCGTGACCTGCTACGTTTCCAGTACACATCGCGACGATGATCTCGGGAACGTTCAATCGGGGCATGCGACAGACGCCGTCGTTTCCTGCCAGCAGGTGCGCACGCTCAGTACACCGAGCCTGGTCCCTAAACAGGCGCAGGTATTCGATGAATCGGTAGACCCGATCTTCAAGACCATTCACGTCATCCGGATTCTGGACCGCAAGCGCCTGACGGTCCTGTATGTCAGCTACATGGAGAGCGACCTGGCAGGGAATCTACCCGGTCATGTCGACGTGATCCGGCTGGAGGTGCGCGGAAAACAGGCGGCGCAATAGCACTGCATCAACGGTTCGCGAATCATTACCCTCGCGTTGCACGCCGCTGGAATTCTATGCCTGAAGTTGGGTCGCTCGGGCCCGGCTCACCACACGAGCGCCTCAAGAAGTATTCCTCATCACAGTGTGGGAACCGGCTTTCGGTTCCTCGTGACTCGTACCAATCCAGCAAACCTCCACCCGCAATCCGCCTAGCGCACGGGATCTACCGATGTCGATCGCGGCGCCATGCGCGTTCGCGATGCGCCGCACGATCGACCAGCCGAGCCCGCTCCCGCTTTGCTCGCTATCTCGCGCACGGAAGAATCGCTCTCCCAGCCGCTGCAAGTCATCTTCCGGGAGACCTGGTCCACTGTCTTCCACAGCCAGCATGACGTGGCCATTGCGACTGCGCACCGACACCTCGATTCGAGCCCGAATAGGGCTATAGCGGACAGCGTTGTCGACCAGATTGCGAATGAGCGACGCGAGCAGCACCTCGTTGCCTACGACGACGCAGTGTTCAGGCGCTTCGAGTTCGAGCCGCTGCAACCTGGCGAGCGACTGCGGCGCGATGTCGGCGATAACCTGCTTCGCCACGGCGCCAAGATCGACCGCGCGACTATCATCGCTCAGCGCCCCGGCTTCGAGCCGCGACAGCAGCAAGAGCTGATCGACGAGATGCACCGCGCGTTCGCAGCCCTCAAGCACGCCCGAAAGCGCGTGCCTGCGAAGCCCGGCATCAGCCTCCGCCATAGCCACCTGCGCCTGCGCCTTGATTGCGGCGATCGGCGTGCGCAGTTCATGCGCGGCGTCGGCGGTGAACCGCCGCTCCGCATCGAGCACGGCGCGAATGCGATCGAACAGACGGTTGAGCGCATCAAGCATCGGCTGCATTTCCTGCGGCGCGCGATTCATCTGGACGGGGTCCAGGGCGAGCGGATCACGCCTCCCCAGCATGCGCCCCAGATCCCGAAGCGGCGCTGCGCCTAGTCGGACGGCCCACCAGGTCACGAGCGCGAGCACCGGTAGCGCGACCGCCATCGGCCAGAGGGCGCTGCGCATCACCGCCAGCAGTATCGATGTGCGTGAGTCGATCCGCTCACCTACGAAGATTTCGACATCCTGCTGCACGCCGGGAGTGGCAAACACCCGCCATGCCTTGCCATCTATCTGGACGGTCCAAAATCCCGATACCCACCTATCCCGGGGAGGCACCATGGGCCGCGACGGCGCATTGGCCGAATGCATTCCGAGCTGCCCGTTGTGGAAGACCTGGAACACCACCTTCGGCGCATAGGGATGCAAGACCGGCGCGTCCAGCGCCTCGTCGTCGTCCGCTGCCTGGGCCTGTTGCATGACCAGCAGCGCTGCAGCCTGCGCGAGATGGCTGTCGAGCAGATGATCGATTTCCTGTCGCGCATCGTGCCATGTGAGCGCGCTCGCGACCAGCCACACTGCCGCCACCACCCCGGTCACAAGCACGAGCAGGCGTCCCTGCAGCGAGCGCGGCAGGATCATGGCTCACTCATGTTGTCGCCCAGCAACACGTAACCTACACCGCGCACGGTCCGGATCAGGTCGCCGCCGAGCTTGCTTCTGAGGCGATGCACGTGCACCTCGACTGCATTGCTTTCGACTTCCTGGCCCCAGCTATACAGATGCTGCTCGATTTGTTCACGTGAAAGAACGCGGCCCGCATTCAGCATCAGCACGTGCAGCAGATCAAACTCGCGCGGGGACATCGTCACGGGAACGCCGGCGCGGTAGACCGCACGCGATGCGGGTTCCAGCACGACGTCCTGCGCCTTGAGCCGCTCGCAAGGCCGGCCATGCGAGCGGCGAACCAGTGCTCGCAGCCGGGCACCGAGTTCATGCAGGTCGATCGGTTTGACGACATAGTCGTCAGCCCCGATGTTGAGCCCGCGGATACGGTCCGGCACGGCGTCGCGCGCGGTGAGCACCAGGATGGGCAGTTCGACCCCGGCGCTGCGCACGCGTCGCAGCACATCGATGCCGTCCATGCGAGGCAAGCCGAGATCGAGGATCGCAGCCGCATAGGGCTGCGCACGCAGTTCGCGCTGCGCGGCCTCGCCGTCGCGAACCCAGTCGACCTGAAAAGCCTGCTGTCGCAGCCCGGCACGAATACCGTCGCCGAGCAGGGGGTCGTCTTCGACAAGCAGAATGCGCACGTGTGAAATGTCCTATATATGGAACTCAGTCGCCGTCCTCGTCGGCATTGGGTCGCAGATGCGCAGTGGCCCCTGCGGACTGACTCGCCCCCGGCGTTTGGGAGCCCGCATGCGATTGCGTCCACCACCAGGCGATCACGGCTACCATGACCAGCACGGCAAACCCCCAACGCGCGCTTCGAATGCTTTCGTCCGCACGGCCCGATTTGTATCCCGTTACCATCGCGCCAATCAGGTTCTCGCGGTGCAACAGGCTGCTCGCGAGCACCGCTACGACGTGAATGGCGACCAACGCGAACATGGCGCTGGCGACACCCCCATGCAGTTCGCCGAGCCATTCACCACCGGTGCTGTTATAGGCGCCCCAGCCGGTTACTCCGACCGCCCATGTCATCAGCAGCATTGCAACGATCGCGATTGCGCCTGCCGGATTGTGGCCGACGTATCGCTCTGGATGCCCCTTGACGAGGCTTGCCATGTAGCGAATGACGGCAGCCGGCGAGCGCACGAAGCTGGAGAATCGCGCGTATCGCGTTCCCATCAGTCCCCAGACGATGCGAAACGCGACGAGCCCGACCATCGTGTAGCCCAGTGTCGCGTGCAGCAGCCGCCATCGCTCGCTCTCCGCCGTCAGCCATGCTCCCGCGAACAAGGCAACCATCAGCCAGTGGAACACGCGCACAGGCGCGTCCCATACCAGAATCCGGACCGTGCCGGACGCGCGCGCGTCGTTCTCAGCGCGGGATGCGAATGTATCGTTCATCGAAGTTTCCTTGATCTGCCCGCGTATGACAGGCGGCGCAGTTCGACGCGCTCTTGACTGCCGGACGCCGCCACGTCGATGCGGGAATTTCGTCGTGCGCGGCCGTGAACCAGGTTGAGCGGGTAATACGATCCTCGGGCGGTACGCTCGACCTCTGTTCCGCGTTTGCGGCATGCGCGGTGAGCCAGCCTTCGAGCTGCTTCACGGACGCAGCGTCGAGAGACGCATTGGTGCCGAAGTGATGATCGAGATTGCTGAGGATGCGTCGCCACGAATCCGCGGGCAACATCCCCGGCGGATACGCGATATGGCAGGCAGCGCACTCCTGCCGGTATTTCGGCAGTGGCGTCGGCGAACTCGTGTGCTGTTCTTCCTCTCCGACGGCAAAGCCTGGAAGCGTAGTCGCGGCAAGGGCCATGAACGCGCAGGCAATTGCAGCAGCAAATCGGATCTTCATGTGTCTGTCCTTCGCGGAGTCGTCGATGCGAACCCCGCTCGTGCGCGCTATGGCTTGAGCGTCATCAGCCAACTCAGGATGTCCGCCTTCTCCGATGCCGTGCACTCGCGCCCGACCACATCCCCGCAATTGCGGCGGAACCACTTTTCAGTCTTTGCCGCGTCCGTGAAGCGCTCGGGATCAAACGCCGGGGCAAGCGGTGCAATCGTCTTGCCTGTGACCGCATGTTGGCCGTTGCCGGTCGGCGTCGCGCCATGGCACGTCGCACAGGCCCAATCACGCCCGTGCCGCGTGATGAAGAACTGTTGCCCTCGCGAGGGAACAGGCGCGGCTGTCGACTGCGCCGCGTAGCCCTGCAGGATCTGCGCAGGCGATTCCGCGTAGGCGGCTGAAACAACGGCAACGACGCCGTACAGAGAACAAAGTGCCCGCACACGCCCGGATGTCAGCATCGCGAATCCTCCAGTGAATGCTTTAGATGTTCGGGCTGCTTCCTTACCGGATGCTTAACATGGGCCTCATGCTCATTGTCGGCAGCAACGCTCCTTCTTCGTTGACCTGAATCAACCTATTGGGCCAGTCAGCTTGGCCCGGACGTGACTCGCTCGCCACGCGGTTTTGAACCGGCAGTGAATCGAAGTCGGTCAATAGCTAACCCGCCGACGTTCCTAGATTGAAAAGAGCCGGTTCGCTGGGTAAAGCGAACTGCCAGGGCATAGAACGAAGGAATTCTGTCCCACTTGCGCCACGAATATTGTCAACATCAAGGCGTCCAGTTCCTCGCCGGAGACGGAGCCGACAATTCATTCACTTACGCGAGAGCGTGCAACAACTGGGGAGATCGCCTTCTTTGGGTTTTCTCGGGCTATCCCATGGATAAGCGCTCAGCTCTGTCTGAACCGCACCGGATTTTGTGGAGGCTCCAATTCTTGAGATGGAGCCATGAACAAGAAGGCAACCAGGTTTTCCCCGGAAGTCCGAGAGCGCGCAGTGCGTCTGGTGCGCGAGCAACGAAGCGAACATCCGTCGATGTGGGCGGCGGTCGAATCGATTGCACCGATGATCGGCTGCACGCCGCAGACGCTGCACGAATGGATCAAGCGCGACCAGGTTGACAACGGTGAGCGCGATGGCGTCACCACAGACGAGCGCGAGCGCATCAAGGCCCTGGAGCGAGAGGTCAAGGAATTGCGCCGAGCCAACGAGATTCTCAAAGTAGCGAGCGCGTTTTTCGCCCAGGCGGAGCTCGACCGCCGTTTCAAGTCCTGAAGGCCTTCGTTGATCAGCATCGCGACACCTTCGGGGTCGAGCCGATCTGCAAGGTCTTGCGGATTGCCCCGTCGGGCTACCGACGCCATGTGGCACAGCTTCGCGATCCGTCCAGACGCTGCGCCCGCGCGAAACGAGATGAGATTCTGCAACCGGAGATCAAGCGTGTCTGGCAGGCCAACATGCAGGTCTATGGCGTGCCGAAGGTCTGGAAGCAGTTGAACCGGGAGGGCATTGTGGTGGCGCGCTGCACGGTCGGTCGGCTGATGAAACTGCAAGCACTGCGGGGTGCGGTTCGCGGCAGGCGGGTTCGCACGACGACTGCCGATACGAGCGCGCCGCGTCCGTTGGACCGGGTCAACCGGCAATTCAAGGCTGAGCGGCCGAATCAGCTCTGGGTGTCGGACTTCACGTATGTCTCGGCGTGGCAGGGTTGGCTTTACGTGGCGTTCGTGATCGATGTGTTCGCTCGCCGTATCGTTGGCTGGCGTGTCAGTTCGTCGATGACCACGGACTTCGTGCTGGACGCACTTGAGCAAGCACTGTACGCGCGGCAACCGGGCGACCACGGGACGTTGATACACCACTCCGATAGGGGGTCCCAATACGTCAGCATTCGCTACAGCGAACGTCTGGCCGAAGCGGGTATCGAGCCCTCCGTCGGCAGTCGTGGCGACAGCTACGATAATGCGCTGGCCGAAACGATCAGCGGCCTGTACAAGACAGAACTCATTCATCGGCGCGCCCCGTGGAAAACGCGGGAATCCGTCGAACTGGCAACGCTGGAATGGGTGGCCTGGTACAACCATCATCGGTTGATGGAGCCACTGGGTTATATCCCGCCCGCTGAAGCTGAGGCAAACTACTACGGGAAACTTAGAAATATCACTGACGTGCCCGCATTAACTTAAACCAACCGGCCTCCACGATTCCCGGTGCGGTTCAACAAGCCGATCTCGACGCTGGCTACTCCTGAGGTAAAGCCAGTGCTCCGAATCTCGCCACCAAAGCGCGGCAGTATGTCGGCGGCATTGTGACTTATTCGATTCAACACGGCCTGAGGGAAGGCCAGGAGGACGTTCACGCGATCACGATGAATGGCCGAATACGAAAAGCAAAGCGCTCACCAGGTCGGATCGCTGCCAGCCATCGGCAGATGCGACCAATGCGCCGGCAATACCGGATGGCAATACGGTTGTGGTATACAGTTGCCGGACTTCACTAGCGTCAACCGCATGCCCCTCTTCGATCTGCGCACGGTTATTCTCATGTCTTCGGTTATGCCGGGACTCATGGCAATTGCCCTCCTCTCGCTGGCCCGCAACTTTCCTCAGAATATCCGCGGGATTCGCCACTGGGCTTTGGGGGCGCTCCTGGTTAGCGTTTCCGCGATCCTCCTGGCATTTCGTGGCAGCGTGCCGGACTGGCTCTCGATCGTTGCCGCCAACAGTGGCATCGTTTTCGGTACGGGTCTGGGTCTTATCGGCTCGCAACTGTTCTTCGGGCGTCGGCCTGCCTGGCGCTTCGTTTTGCTGCTGTTGGTACTCGGTGCCGCCGGCACGACCTATATGTGGCAGGTGCATGAATCGGTGGTGGGACGTATCGCCTGTATGACAGGAATACTCGCGTTGATTTACGGCGCTCACGGTGCGCTCGTGCTTCGCTTCGGTCGCCTTAGTCATTCGGGCTTGTCCGTGGGGGCGGTGCTCCTGGCCGAATCGGCAGTGGCCGGTGCGCGCTGCATTATGGTCTTCCGAACTACAGTGGGTCCAGCCGATCTTTTCTACCCCGAACCGATTCAGACGTTCTATCTGACGGCCGGTGCGATCTTTTCGCTGATGGTCCCTGTCGGCTTCCTGCTGATGGCGATAGATCGGCTGCGCAGCCAACTTGAGCAGCAGTCATATCGCGATCCGCTGACTGGTCTGCTGAACAGACGCGCTTTTGTGATCGCATATGAGCGGGAGCGAGAGCGAGTAAGACGATCCGGCGGCGTACTCTCAATGCTGCTGATTGATCTCGACCACTTCAAGCAGGTCAACGACCGACACGGGCACGAGATGGGTGATTACATTCTGGCGGATTTTGCACGACGTGCCGCCGAGGTCCTGCCGCCATCCGGCTATCTGTCCCGCTGGGGCGGTGAGGAATTCGCGGTACTACTGCCGGGCTTGTTTCCGCAAGAGGCTCATCGGCTGGCTGACACTGTCCGGTTGCGGATTGCCGAGAAAGCGGAAATCGAATCGCCAGATGTTCACTACACATGCAGCATTGGCGTGGCCTGCCTGGCTGCCGCTGAAGCTACCATTGAACAACTGGCGCGGGATGCCGACAATGCGCTCTATCAGGCAAAGCACCGCGGCCGCAACTGTGTGGAGCTAAGCGATCACGCGCTCCTTGTTTGACGATTGCATGCGAAACCACCGACCTGCTCCTTGCAGGATGGGGAGTTCGAAGTAGCCGTACGCGTTGGCACTTCTCCAACTACTCTCGATAGAGACAGGTAGCTGGCATTGCGGATTGCTGTTCCCGATCGTCGCATTTCGTCGCTCAAGCGGCAGCCCCACTGCCCGCAGCATTCGACTGTACATAGTCGTCGATGACGCCGAGCAGCATATCGACATCGGCCGGCTTCACCAGGTAATGATCGACGCCGGCATCGAGCGCACGGCGCCGATGATCCTCCTGACCGTAGCCGCTTATCGCAATGATCAGGCTCCGTGGCAGTGACTCATCGGCACGAATGCGTTGTGCCACCTCGAAGCCGCTCATGCCGGGCAAACCGATGTCGAGCAGAATCACGTCCGGAAAGAACGTTCGTGCCAGCGCAAGGGCCGCAAGGCCGTCCGACGCGCGCTGAACCTGATGCCCATGCATCTGCAGAAGTGCTTCGAGGCTCTCGGCGGCCGCGGCCATGTCGTCGACGATCAGCACGCGAACCGAACGAGCACGTCGTATCGGGACGATTTTCGCCGAATTCTCCACCGCATCCGGCGCGACGCGAGCGGGCAAGCGCACGGTGAACCTGCTACCCGCTCCGCGGCCTGCGCTTTCGCAATGAACCGTCCCCTGGTGCATTTCGGTCAGATGCCGCACCAGCGTGAGCCCGATGCCGAGGCCGCCCTGATTGCGGTCCAGCGAGGTCTGTCCCTGCGCAAAGAGTTCGAACACATGCGGCAGGAAGACCGGGTCGATTCCGTCGCCCTCATCCCGAACGACGATCGATGCCATTATCCCGTCGAACTCGGTCGAGATCTGCGCTCGTCCGCCGTGCGGCGTGAATTTCGATGCGTTGTTGAGCAGGTTGGCGACGATCTGCGACAGACGAACAATGTCGCCATCGATCACAACGTCGACCTTCGACGCTTCGCAAATCAGCGTCTGCGACCGCCGCGCGAAGTTGGGTCCGCTGGTCTGCATCGCCCGTTCGATGACAGTCGAGAGAAGCACGGGTTCGCTGCGCAGGGTGACCACACCGCGAGCAATTCGCGAGACGTCGAGCAAGTCATCCACGATTCGCACGAGATGCTCCGCCTGAGTGCCGATGATATCGCTGGCCCAGCGCACCGTCTGCGCGTCCATCTGCTTTGCGCCGCGTAGAACCGCCACCGCGTTGACGATGGGCGCGAGCGGATTGCGCAACTCGTGAGCGAGCATCGCAAGGAATTCGTTCTTGCGTCTGTCGCCGTCGCGAATCGTCGAGAAAAGCAAAGCATTCTCGAGCGCGATCGCGGCGCGGCTGACGAACTCGCGCGTCATCAGTGCATCCTCGATCCGTTCGCTGGAGCGGCGCATACCGAGCACGATGGCAGACGGCTGCGCCGCGTCGATCAGCAATGGATACGCGGTGATGTCGTCGAGCGCCAGTGGCAGATCGCGGCATGTGCCGTCGTCGTCGATCACTGCCAGAACGGGTCTCCCCATGATCGCGAGATGGGCTGGCCGGCCTGTCGACAAAGCTTGCCGAACCAGTTCATCCAGCTCCGGCAAGGGCACGAACTGGTGATGCAGTCCGCCCGCATCGCCGCTACGCGGGTCGGCGTAAGCAGAAGGAGCAATGTATGCGATGGTCCTGGGCAGCAGTCCTTCGCCTGCCGTGAAAACCAGCACGGCCGCATCCGCTAGCGCGGGAACGGGTAGTTCGACGATCCTGCCGACGGTCGCGTCGGCTTCGAGGGAACGCGTCAGCGCCTGGCTCGCTCGCGCGAGAAAATCGGCCCGGTGCCTTGCCTGTTCCGCCGCGGCGCGCTGCGCCTCGGCTTTCGCGAGTTCTTCGCGCTCGGCCGCGCGCGCGATGAGTTGGTTGCGCATCCGGTACATAT
Source organism: Paraburkholderia sp. UYCP14C (assembly GCF_004197395.1). Lineage (GTDB taxonomy): Bacteria > Pseudomonadota > Gammaproteobacteria > Burkholderiales > Burkholderiaceae > Paraburkholderia. The sequence goes on from NZ_SELS01000002.1 coordinate 56,103, forward strand.
CGACGAACACGCGCACCTTGGCCCGCAGAATCTCGGGAATGACCGGCGACGATATGTAGTCGACCGCTCCGAGCGAATAGCCGCGCGCCATTTCGGTTTCGTCCACATACGCCGTGATGAAGATGATCGGTGTGCGGGCCGTTCGTCGATAGGAGCGCATCATCGACGCAGTTTCGAGTCCGTCCATACCCGGCATGTTCACATCGAGCAGGATCACGGCGAATTCCGTTTCCAGCACGGCCGCGAGCGCGTCCCGTCCCGACGAGACGGTCACGATGTTTTCGCCGAGTTCATCGAGCACGCTACGCAGTACGAGATGCTGCTGTGCAACGTCGTCGACGACAAGGATGTTTGCCTGCCCGTCCTCAAGGCGCGAATGCGTTTGCATGGTGATCCTAGCCGTTAAGCCACGCGTGCAGGACAGCGAGAAGATCACCGCGATCGACCGGCTTCGAAAGATAGTCCCACGCTCCGGCCGCAATGCATCGTTCACGGTCGCCTTTCATGGCCTTGGCGGTGACGGCGACGATCGGCAAGGTGCGACCCGCCGGCAGCTTGCGCAGCTCGCGTATCGTCATCAGGCCATCCATCTCCGGCATCATGATGTCCATCAGTACTGCGTCGATCGTGGGGTCCGTCGCCACCAGACGGATCGCATCGCGCCCGTTGTCGGCCCATACGTGCCCCATCCCGTAGTCTTCGACAACGGTCGCGAGCGCGAAGATATTGCGCATGTCGTCGTCGACGATCAACACCTTCTTTCCGTGCAGCGCGAGTTCCGATTCGCGCAGCAGGCTCAGCTCCGCTTGCGCTTCCTTGCCGAGCCGGGCCGTCCGGACATGAACGGCGGCGACCGTCGCGTCGAGCAGGCGGCCGGGGTTCGATACAGGTACGACGACGTACCGTTCGGCGGACCTCAGCCACGGTGACGGCAGCCCATCCCGCTCGCTCGTCACGATGACGGGCAACGGAGCGCAGGCCGGCCGCCCGGCCAGCACCTCCTGAAGCTGCTCGGGCGACATGCCGGCCAAGCCATCACCGTCGATCACAAGCGCATCTATCCACTTCGATGCCAGCTGGCGCAATACCTCGTCGCCCGAGGCGGCGGAGTCTATCGCGACGCGATCGTTCGCCAGGCGCTCGATGAGCCTGTCGCGCTCTGGAGTCGGTGCCAACGACACAAGCAGCCGACGCGAGTCCGCTTCGACGTATTTCATCAGGCTGCTCAACGCATCGTCGAGTTGATCGCGTGACTGGAGCGGCTTGGCAAGAAAGCCGAAAGCACCCAAATCGAATGCGCGCTCGCGCGACTCGTCGATGGAGATCACGCAGACCGGCATATGACGCATCGCGAGATCGTGCTTCAGGCGTGATAGCACGCGCCAGCCATCCATATCGGGCAGGAACAGGTCCAACGTGACTGCGTCGGGCTTGAACTGGTCCGCGAGCGTCAATGCGACCGAACCGAACGCCGTAACCAGACCCTTGAAGCCTTTTTCGCGCGCTGCATCCAGCAGGAAGTCCGCAAATGCGCGGTCGTTCTCCACGATCAACAGCACGCGATCGCCGAGCGCGATGTTGCCGCGATCGTCGCCTGCATCCTCGACGAGGTTGCCAACCTCTTCCACCGCTGCCGCCACGAGATCCTGCACGGCGGGGTCCCTCGCCGCCTGCAAACGCGCGGCGCGCTCCGCACCGGATCCGGAGCCACGCACGTCATCGCGGATGGCGCTCCTGCGCCCGGCTTTGGCGGAATCGCTCCCCGACGGGAGATACAACGTGAAGGTGCTGCCCTTGTCAGGCAAACTGACGATCCTGATTTCACCGCCCAGCAGCTTCGACAGTTCGCGGCTGATCGCGAGCCCCAGCCCCGTGCCGCCGTATTTGCGGCTCGTGCTGCCGTCAGCCTGCTGGAACGCCTCGAAAATGATCTGCTGTTTCTCGACCGAAATGCCGATTCCGGTGTCCGACACGGAGAACGCGATCACCTGATGCGCGCGGTTCAGCCCTTCATGGTCGGGGCTCCAGCCATTGAATGCCTGTTCGATCGTGAACGTGACACGCCCTTCATGGGTGAACTTGAATGCGTTCGAGAGCAGATTCTTGAGGATCTGTTGCAGGCGCTTGGGATCGGTATAGACGGACACGGGCAGTTGCGAATCCGTGTGAATCATGAAATCGACCTTGCGCGCTTCCGCGACATGGCGGAACGTTCGTTCGACGTACAAGGTCAGGTCTTCGATGCGATGCTCCGCGATGTCCACCACCACCGTCCCCGACTCGATCTTCGAAAGATCGAGGATATCGTTGATGAGCATGAGCAGGTCATTGCCTGATGAATGGATCGTCTTCGAAAAATCGACCTGCTTCGCCGACAGATTGCCGTCCGGGTTCTTGCACAACTGGTCCGACAGAATCAACAGGCTGTTGAGCGGCGTGCGCAGTTCATGAGACATGTTGGCGAGAAACTCGGACTTATATTTCGAAGTCAGCGCCAGTTGCTCGGCCTTTTCTTCGAGCGCCTGGCGCGCCTGCTCGACCTCGGCGTTCTTGCGCTCGACCTCTTCATTCTGGTGCGCGAGCAGCTGCGCCTTTTCCTGAAGCTGCTGGTTCGTGCGCTGCAATTCCTCCTGTCGGCTTTGCAACTCGTTCGCGAGGGTTTGCGACTGTCTTAGCAAGTCCTCGGTGCGACTGTTGGCCTCGATCGTGTTGATGACGATGCCGATGCTCTCCGTCAGCTGGTCGAGAAACGCCTGGTGCGTCGGATTGAGCCGCTCGACCGATGCCAGCTCGATGACGCCCTTGACCTTGGCTTCGAACACGACGGGAAGCACGAGCACATTGTGGGGCGCGACGCTGAGGAGACCCGACATGATCCGGAACGGCTCGGTAGCGGGCGGCTCGAGGAGGATCTTGCTTCTTTCGACCGCGCACTGACCGATAAGCCCCTCGCCGAGACCGACCTGCTTGCCGTGCGCCGCGCGTCCGCTCGATGCGTAGCTCGCGGTCAGTCGAAGCGAAGGCGGCTCGGACGCCGTATCGAGCACGTAGAACTCCGCGTGATGCACGCCGACCACGGGCGCGAGTTCGGACAGGATCAACTCGCCGACCGCGACGAGGTCCTTCTGACCTTGCAACATCCGGCTGAACTTGGCGAGATTGGTCTTCAGCCAATCCTGCTCCGTATTGACCTGTGTCGTGTCCTTCAGATTACGGATCATCTCGTTGATCGTATCCTTGAGCACGGCCACTTCACCCTGCGCTTCCACCGTGATCGAGCGCGTCAGGTCGCCCTGCGTGACTGCCGTTGCAACTTCGGCGATGGCGCGTACCTGGGTCGTCAGATTCGCGGCAAGCTGGTTGACGTTTTCGGTCAAGCCCTTCCAGGTGCCCGAGGCGCCCGGCACCTTGGCCTGGCCCCCGAGCTTGCCGTCGACGCCGACCTCACGCGCGACGGTCGTCACCTGGTCCGCGAAGGTGGCGAGCGTGTCGGTCATGCCGTTGATGGTATCGGCGAGCGCGGCAATCTCGCCTTTCGCGTCGACGGTCAACTTGCGATCGAGATCGCCGTCCGCCACGGCCGTCACCACCTTTGCGATACCGCGCACCTGACTCGTCAGGTTGCCCGCCATGAAGTTGACGTTGTCGGTCAGGTCCTTCCAGGTGCCGGCCACGCCCTGCACATCGGCCTGGCCGCCGAGCTTGCCTTCCGTGCCGACTTCGCGCGCGACGCGCGTGACCTCGGAGGCGAACGAGCGCAACTGGTCGACCATCGTGTTGATGGTGTTCTTGAGTTCGAGAATCTCGCCCTTTACATCGACGGTAATCTTCTTGGAAAGGTCTCCGGCCGCGACGGCCTTGGTCACATCCGCAATGTTGCGAACCTGGCTGGTGAGGTTGCCGGCCATGAAGTTCACGTTGTCGGTGAGATCCTTCCATGTGCCTGCCACGCCTCGCACGTCGGCCTGGCCGCCAAGTTTGCCGAGGGTGCCGACTTCGCGCGCAACCCGGGTGACTTCCGAGGCGAACGAACCGAGCTGATCCACCATCGTGTTGATCGTGTTCTTCAGTTCGAGAATCTCGCCCTTTACATCCACGGTGATCTGCTTCGACAGGTCACCTGCCGCCACGGCCTTGGTGACGTCCGCAATGTTGCGCACCTGGCTCGTGAGGTTGCCGGCCATGAAGTTCACGTTGTCGGTCAGGTCCTTCCATGTGCCGGCCACGCCCTGAACGTCGGCCTGGCCGCCAAGCTTGCCTTCGGTGCCGACTTCGCGCGCCACCCGCGTCACTTCCGATGCGAACGAACGGAGCTGGTCCACCATCGTATTGATCGTGTTCTTCAGCTCGAGAATCTCCCCCTTCACATCGACGGTGATCTTCCTCGAGAGATCGCCCGCGGCCACGGCCGTCGTGACATCCGCGATATTGCGCACTTGCGCGGTCAGGTTGCTGCCCATCGAGTTCACGGAGTCGGTCAGGTCCTTCCAGGTACCGGCTACGCCCTGGACGTTCGCCTGGCCGCCGAGCTTTCCGTCGGTGCCGACTTCACGTGCCACGCGGGTGACTTCCGAAGCGAACGAGCCGAGCTGGTCCACCATCGTATTGATCGTGTTCTTCAGCTCGAGGATCTCGCCCTTCACGTCCACGGTGATTTTCTTCGAGAGGTCGCCCGCTGCCACCGCGGTCGTGACCTCGGCGATGTTGCGGACCTGCGCGGTGAGATTGCTGCCCATCGAGTTGACGGAGTCGGTCAGGTCTTTCCATGTGCCGGCGACGCCTTGCACGTCGGCCTGCCCGCCGAGCTTGCCTTCGGTGCCGACCTCGCGGGCGACTCGCGTGACCTCCGAGGCGAATGATCGAAGCTGGTCCACCATCGTGTTGATGGTGTTCTTGAGTTCGAGGATTTCGCCCTTCACGTCGACGGTGATTTTCTTGGACAGGTCGCCGGCGGCGACCGCGGTCGTTACGTCGGCGATGTTGCGCACCTGCGCGGTGAGATTGCTGCCCATCGAATTGACGGAATCGGTCAGGTCTTTCCATGTTCCAGCGACACCCTGGACATCCGCCTGTCCGCCGAGCTTGCCTTCGGTGCCGACTTCGCGGGCCACACGCGTGACCTCCGAGGCGAATGATCGAAGCTGGTCCACCATCGTGTTGATCGTGTTCTTCAGTTCGAGGATTTCGCCCTTTACATCGACCGTGATCTTCTTCGACAGATCGCCGGCCGCAACCGCCTTCGTGACTTCGGCGATGTTGCGGACCTGGCTCGTCAGATTGCCCGCCATGAAGTTGACGTTGTCGGTGAGGTCCTTCCATGTGCCGGCGACGCCCTGGACATCCGCCTGCCCTCCAAGTCGGCCTTCCGTGCCGACTTCGCGAGCCACCCGCGTCACCTCCGAAGCGAACGAGCGAAGCTGATCGACCATCGTGTTGATGGTGTTCTTCAGTTCGAGAATTTCGCCTTTGACATCGACCGTGATCTTTTTCGACAGGTCGCCTGCCGCGACCGCCTTGGTCACTTCGGCGATATTGCGGACCTGGCTGGTCAGATTGCCGGCCATGAAGTTGACCGAGTCGGTCAGGTCCTTCCAGGTGCCGGCGACGCCCTGAACGTCCGCCTGTCCGCCGAGCTTCCCTTCCGTTCCCACTTCACGCGCGACGCGCGTGACTTCGACGGCGAAGGTGCCCAGTTGATCGACCATCGTATTGATGGTCCGCGCCGTGCGCAGGAACTCTCCCTGCAAAGCCCGACCGTCGGCTTCGAGCGCCATGCTCTTCGAGAGGTCGCCCTGAGCGACCGCGCCGATCACGCGCGCAACCTCGCTCGTCGGGTGAACCAGATCGCCGATCAGCGAGTTGACCGCGTCGATCGAGTCGCGCCAGAATCCGCGCGCTGCATGCAGAGCCGCTCGTTGATTGAGGCGCCCCTCCTTGCCGACGACCCGGCTCAGACGCGCGAGCTCTTCCGACAGACGCAGGTTGTGGTCGACCAGTTCGTTGAACACCTGCGCGAGCCTGCCATACAGGCCGGGCCATTCGGCCGGAAGGCCCGCGGTTTCGCCGTTCTTGAGCGCGGTCAGCGCCAGCAGGATCGTCTTTGCGCAACTGGTAGCGGGCTCGCCGCGCTGAATGATCGAATTGATATTTGCCACATGGTCCAGCCAGAAGCCACCGAGTGCTTCGCCGGATAAGCGCTGTGCGATGTCGCCGGAGGCTGGGACTGAAAGGTCGCTGGCAACATCGCGAAGCTGGAGCGACATCCGCCCGCATTGCGCTGCCAGCGAGTTGAACTCGGCAGCGACCAGACCTGCGGGCCCCTCCCAGTCGTCCGGAAGCCGCATCGATGCGTCACCGCGCCGGAAAGCTGCCAGCGTACGAGAGATACGCTCGAGCTGCGCTTCTTCGGTCGCTTCTGGAGTAGCCGTGCAAGTGTCCATGTTTCCTCCGCTCGGGTAGGAGAAGCTGAACGTCATTGATGGCAGGTGGCCCCATGAAGTCGCCACTGAATAATTCGCTGAGCGACACCTTTCTCACCCGACTCGTGGCCAATCCAGCCCAAGCGTCAAGCCGAGGCACAAGCGATGTGAGGACGCAAGAAACGGACCTGAGGGAAACATGCCGGGTCCGCGAAGCCGGCGTGGCCGCCGGATGCCTTTGTGGAAGGGCTTGAAGAGATGGTTCGTAGCTATGACCGTGCGTCCGGAACCGACCACGTGCGTGCAAAAGTTGCCAATCAATCGTACTTGGGACGCCGTTTTTTTCAGAGCTACTCATGAGGACTATAGCTCGCAGCAGCGTGATACCCCAGCGAGAAAAGCTGAAGTAACGTGGCGAAAGACGTGTCGTTGCCGCGATCGCGACGACCCGCGCAAGCCCTTTTTTAAGGATGCACCGAAGAGCAGCCACAGCGCGAGCGAACCCGTCGACACGGCGCCCAGCACGAGAAACGCGGCCGCGTACCCGAAACGTTGCGCGCACACGCCGCCGAGCGCCGGGCTCAGCGCCGCACCCATGCCCTGCACCGTCATGACCACGCCCTGTCCGACGTTCACGCGTCCAGTGCCTTGCAATAGACGAACGACGAGCGCCGGAACGGCCACGCTTTGCAGACCCGCGCCGATGCCATCGAGCGCCTGCACCGGCCACACGGCCCAACTCGTGATGAACATCGCCGCGACCAGCCCGCGCAGCGGCAGCGCGAGAAAAGTGATCAGAATCACGCCCCAGTATCCAATGCGCTGGACCAGCCGGTTGGCGAAGAACGCCGCGGCGACCATGACGAGCTGCGCGACCACGATCGTCTGCGCGGTGAAGGCGCTCGGATCGCCCTGGTGCGCGGCCACGACCGCAAGGCCGTAGAGCGGCACATCGCGGCATTGCCGAGACGGAACATCGCGAGCGCGCGCGCCAGTTGCGCCGGATCGATCACCGGCTGCGTCGTATAGGGCGGAATGTCGACGCCAAGTGCGATCTGGCGGCTTTCCGCCGCTGATTCATACGTCTGAATGATGTCGGTCAGCCACGCTTTCAGATCGACCTCACACGCACACACCGTGACCGGTTGCGTGAGCGCGAGCAGGCTCGTCACCTGCGACTCGATGCGCCCGATCTGCTCGATGATGGTCTTCAATGCGCGTTCGCGACGTGCATTGTCGCCCGCAAGTGCGTTTTCAGCCTTCAGGCGCATGGCACCCATCGGATTGCGGATTTCGTGGGCGATCTGCGCGGCCATTTTTCCCAACGCGCTGAAACGTTCGGCCTGGGCCAGTTGAGTGCTCAGTACGCTCGCCTCGCGCTGCAGGCGGGCGGCGCGTTCGACGTAGCGATTGAGTGCATCGACGACCTGGTCCAGATCTTTTTCGCCAAGCCGGTCGAGCCCCTTACCCTGCTCGAAGGGGCCGTCGGACGCGAGCGCGAGTTCCAGCCGCAAGAGATTGCGCTTCCAGCGTCTGAACGGACGGCCTGGTTCATGCCGTGGCGCTTCCTTTTGTAAAAGCCGGCAATACTCTTCAATTTCAATTGCGGCCCCGCCCCGTTGGCGGATTGCGTGGCCACGAAGAGGAAGATAATAGTAATTTCGCCCTCGTTCCACCCGTTCCTGAACCACGCCCGGGGTTTCAGGCAGCCCGCTGTTCGGCGGGCAGCTTTGTGTAAGGGACTCGCCGTTGCGATTCCTACTTTGCCTCCAACGTCGAAGCGCTTTGCCCCCTCAGACACACGCAACGAAGCAAGTGCGGGTAATTGGACATCTTTGCAGAAAGATGGAAGGTCCGGGCTCGGTGGGTCGCATCGCTAGGGCGACTGTTCTGAGGTGTGGCGCGGCAGTCGCACGGCGAATACCGTCCCGGTCTCGTCGGACCGAGCTTCGATCGCGCCGTGATGCGCTTTGACGATTTCGCTCGCGATATACAGCCCGAGCCCGAGGCCTGGGTCATCCTTTTCGTTCACCCCACCCTCGCCCCGGCTGAGCGGATCAAAGATTCTCTCGAGCGTCGGCCGCTCGATGGCGGGGCCGCTATTCCTGACCTCGAAGCGCACTTCCGCACTATCCGCTGTCACTACAACCTGTACCGGCGCGTCTGGCGCTCCGTACTTGATCGCGTTCAGCACCAGATTGCCGAGCACTTGCTGCAGACGCTGGCCGTCCCAAACTCCGTGCGTGTCGCCCTCTATGTCGAGATCAATCCGGCGGTCTGGGTGAACTGCGCGTAGCTGGTCCACCTCATCGGCAAACACTTCAGCCAGATCGACGTGGTCCGGCGTGATATTGATACCCAAACCCAATTTCGTTCGATTGAAATCGCACAGATCGTCCAGAAGCGTCTGCATGCGGGCGCCACTTCTAATCAGTCGGGCGGCGGCGTCCGATATTTTTTCACCGGCGTTCAGCGCCGCAAGATACGACGCGGTCATCTGAATGGTCTGCAGTGGGCTGCGCATATCGTGTCCAAGCATTCCGAGCAACAGGTCGCGAGCCTGCTCTACGCGCTCATTAAAAAAGCCCACCGATTCCGCAATCGCCTGATCAATTGCCTCGTTGAACCGGATCATGTCCTCCAGATCCGGGACACCAAGCACACAGTCGTCGATCCACAGGCGCAAGACGCTGGCACGAAGCGCTCGATACTCGGCGGCCAGCTGGTTGATGCTGAAGCCGCCTCGTGCGCGCAGCAGCGCATGTGTTTGTGCTGCTGTCTCCGGCGCATTGATCAGTTTGGGGGCTCGCCCCATTGATTTTTCGCGCTGTGCCTCCTTCGTTTGCGGAGTCGATATATCCTTGACCACGGCCAGCAGGATTTGCTGCGCGTGGTCGCGCAATGCGAGCGAGTCCATGCTGGCCGCAGCCGGCAGCAGGGTGGCTGCAAAGGCCTCCCATTGCGCCAGAATGGGCTCAGTATTCCGCACAATGAAGTCAGCCAGTCGCATGTCTTGACCACCTGTTTAAGTAGAAGACCCTACAGGTAACTAGTACAGTCTAGATTACGCGACCCGTGAATGGCAGGCGGAAACGGGTGCCGAGATGGTCGGTGCTGGAACCACGTCGGATGTACCGTGAACGTTCTATAGAGCTGACCTTCGAGTCTTCGACGACACCTTTCCAGTCCCCTCTCCTCAAAGCTTCAGCGAATTCTCTTTGCTGCGAAAGATCAGCGGCCGCTCGTCCATGGCTTTGGGATGGCGCGCCAACTGCACCGTTCGCACGACCTGTCCGTGATGCGCCGACTTGGCGCAGACGGGATCGGCCGCGGCCGGGTCGCCGGTCAACATGAAGGCCTGACAGCGGCAACCGCCGTGATCGGCATGTCGTTCATCGCAGTCGCGGCACGGCTCGCGCATCCAGCCGTCGCCACGAAACGCGTTGAACGCGTCGCTTTCATACCAGATCTGCCTGAGCGACATGTCACGCACGTTGGGCAGCACGAGCCCCGGCAGCGAACGCGCCGCATGACACGGCAGCGCGGTTCCATCCGGCGCGACACCGAGAAACACCGAGCCCCAGCCGTTCATGCACGCCTTCGGACGCTGCTCGAAATAGTCGGGGACGACGAACAGGATCCGGCAGCGCTCGCCAATCAGCTTGCGATAGCGCTTCACCGTGTCCTCCGCTTCGGCGACCTGCTCCGCGCTCGGCATCAACTGCTCGCGGTTGAGCATGGCCCAGCCGTAGTACTGCGTGTTGGCGAGTTCGAGGTAGTCGGCGCCAAGATCGAGCGCCATCTCGATGATCTGCCCGACATGCGGCAGGTTGAACCGATGCAGCACGCAGTTGAGCACCATCGGATAGTCGTGCGACTTGATCAGCCGGGCGACCGCGCGCTTCAGCTCGAACGTGCGCGTGCTCGTCACGAAGTCGTTGAGTTCGCGCGTCGAGTCCTGCAACGAAAGCTGGATATGGTCGAGTCCCGCGCGTTTGAGCCGCTCGATGCGCGCCGCGCTCAGGCCGATACCCGAGGTGATCAGGTTCGTATAGAAGCCGATTGCGCGCGCATGCTCGACAAGCGCTTCGAGATCGTCGCGCTGCAACGGCTCGCCGCCCGAAAAGCCGATCTGCGCCGCGCCTAGCTCGCGCGCCGCGCTGATGATCTCGATCCAGCTTTCGGTGTCGAGCTCCGCGCCGTGCCGCGCGAAATCGACCGGGTTGTAGCAGAACGCGCAGTGCAGCGGACACCGGTAGGTCAATTCGGCGAGCAGCCACAGCGGCGCGGATGGACGGGGATGGTCGTGTGCCATATCAGTCCAGCCAGCCGCGCAGCCGCGCGTGATCGAGAAAACGGTAGACGTCGGGCGCAAGCTCGGAGCTGCTGAAAAGCCGCTCGAGTTCGCCGATGATTTCGTCGAGCTCGTGCTGTCCGTCGCAACGCGCGAGGATCGCGCCGGCGCTCGTATTGAGCTTCACCATCCCTTCCGGATAGAGCAGCACGTAGGCGTCCTGCGCCACTTCCCACTGCAGACGGAAGATGCTCCGCAGGCGGGGGCGCAGCGGCACGCCGCTGTCCGCGTCATGCGTATTCATAGGGGCCAGGCCTTTTCGACCGCATCGAGGATCGACCAGAGAATATCGAGTTTGAACCGCAGGATCTCGAGCGCGCGCTGTTGCGCCTCGGGCGTACGGAAATGGTTCACCGTGACTTCGAGACCGTGCTCGACGTCGCGCTGCGCGAGCGGCACGCGGCTGCGGAAATACTGCAGCCCGTCCTGCTCGATCCACGGGTAGTGCGACGGCCAACCCGCCAGACGGTCGAGATGGATCTGCGGCGCGAACATCTCGGTCAGCGACGAGCACACCGCCTCCTGCCACGGTGCGCGGCGCGCGAAGTTCACGTAGGCATCGACTGCGAAACGCACGCCCGGCAACACGTGCTGCTGGCTCCACAGCTCGTCGGGATCCAGGCCCACCGCCTCGCCGAGGCGCACCCATGCCTCGATGCCGCCCTCGCCGTCGCGCTGACCGTCGTGATCGACGAGCCGCTGAAGCCAGCGCCGGCGCGTGGCCCGGTCCGGACAATTGGCGAGGATCGCGGCGTCCTTGAGCGGAATGTTGACCTGATAGTAGAAACGGTTCGCGACCCATCCGCGGATCTGCTCGCGCGAGCATCTGCCGCTGTTCAGGCGCTGGTTGAACGGATGATGGATGTGATAGCGCGACTCCAGCGCGCGCAGCCGCGCCTCGAATTGCGCCGGCGTAGAGGCCGTGTCGTGCGAGGCCGGCGAAGAGATCTGTGCGTTCATGGTCATAGCAGAAACATCATGCCGTCGTGCGCGACGGCGATGCCGCGTGCACGCAGTTGCGCATGCTCCGCGGAGTTCAGGTCGAGAATCGGATTGGTGTTGTTGATATGCGTGTGCACCTTGCGCGTGACGCGCGGCAACGTATCGAGCCAGTCGATCATGCCGCGGCGGCCGCTCTCGCCGCATTGCGCGAGATGCCCCATGTCGTCGGCGTGTTTCGTGGAGATGCCCAGCTCGATCATCTCCGTGGCCGTCCAGAATGTTCCGTCGACGAGAACGAGATCCGCCCCGCACATCTCGGCGTGAATTTCGTCCCGCATTTGCGCGAGGCCCGGCGCATAGAACGCGCGGGTTCCTTTGTTCCATTGCGGCAGCCCACCGCCCGCGCCCGATCCCAGGATCTTGATCTTCATGGTCGTTGGTTGCGTGCGCCGCCCGCTCCGCCACTCGGGCATTGCGGGCGGCACGCCGCAGTCCGCTCAGCGATTGGCGATATACATCGTGACTTCAAAGCCGAAACGCAGGTCGGTGTACGACGGGGTGATCCATTGCATGGCATGTCTCCTTGTTTGCGACTGGATGGAAGAACCGCACTCGATGCGCGGCCGTTCCCTTCAAAGCAAAGGACATGCCGATCTCAGGACGCGAGGCACACGAGGCGCGGTCGGCTCGCACACGAGCCTTCGCGAGGGTGTTGGCAAGGACATCGTCAATTCGCTGAGATAAGCGGGACGAACGCGTCGACGCACGACGCGTTCGGGAGACGGACAGTGTTGAGTTCTGGAACACTGCTGCTGCGGGACGCAACAGCGATCGCAACACCGTTGTGACAGCACGCTGGCGAAACAGGCGTGCCGCTGCAAGCGGCGCGGTCGGATCAGAAGTCGTCCACCATTCGATCCGGCTCGACCGCGGGCATCTTGCGGTAGATCGTGTTGCGCGACACGCCGAGCTCGCGCGCGGCCGCCGAAACGTTGCCGCCATGTCGCGCGAGCGCCGCAGCGATCACCGACACGGTCACGTCCTGCAGGCGCGCGCACTCCGGCGCGACCGCATTGCCCACGCCTCGCGCATCCGCCGCGCCGCCCGGCGAAACGCCGCAGCGCAGGTCGTCGAAGAAGTCATCGGGCAAGTGCTCGCGCCGGATCTCGCCGTCCGCGTCGACCATGGCCGCCGCGGTGCGCAGCAGGTTGCCGAGCTGCCTGAAGTTGCCCGGCCATGGACAGCGCTCGAACATCGCCATCACATCGGGCGCAACGTGAAGCGGCTGCCCGCTCGCGCTGGCGATCGATTCGCGCAGCAGCATCTTCTCGATCACGACCGCGAGATCGGTACGGTCGCGCAGCCGCGGCAGACGCACCACGAGGCCGTTGAGCCGGTAGTAGAGATCCTCGCGGAAGCGGTTTTGCGTGATCATCTCGCGCAGGTCCCGGTGCGTCGCGCAGATGATCGCGACGTCCACCGCAATGCTTCTCGTCGAGCCGAGCGGGTTGACGACGCGTTCCTGCAACACGCGCAACAGCCGCACCTGCAGCGAGTACGGCATGTCGCCGATCTCGTCGAGAAACAGCGTGCCGCCGTTCGCCTGCAGCAACTTGCCGATTGCGCCCTTGCGCCGCGCCCCGGTGAAGGCGCCCTCCTCGTAGCCGAACAGCTCGGATTCGATCAGCGTCTCCGGAATCGACGCACAGTTGACCGCTACGAACGGCCCGGCGCAACGCGGCGAATCGTTGTGGATCGCCTGCGCGAGCAGTTCCTTGCCCGTGCCGGTCTCGCCGTTGATCAGGATCGGAATGTCCTTGCCGATCACCCTTTTGACCTTCGCAATGACCGCGGCGACCTGCGGGTCGCCCGTGTCGAGATGGCTCAGACGCGAGAGCCCGGCAGCGGTCTGCGCCGGCTCCTCGCGCGCCGCCGCGCGCGCGCCCTCGTGCACCGCGACCGGGCGGCTGCCTTCGGCCAGCGAGGCGCGCCTGAACTGCACGCGCGCGCAGACCACCGCGCCGCTCGTCAGGTTGAGCATCAGATGCGGGTCGAGGCTCGCGCGCATGCGATCGATCAGCTGCGCGCTGGTAGTCTGGAACAGCGACGACAGCGTATGCGCGCGCAGCCCGGCGAGCGACATGCCGAGCTGGAACTGGGCACTCCGGTTGGCCGACAGAAAGCGTCCGTCGCTCGTGAACGCCACGATGCCTTCCATCAGCGTGCCGAGAAACTCAGGACGACTATGGAAGGACACTTGCAGCGTTTTGTGGAAGGTGGTCGTAAAGAGATGATTCTCGATCATCTGCACCGACATCCTGGCGAGCGCCATCGTGTGCTGGTGATAGCTGCGGTAGTCGCCCGTCACGTCGAGCACGCCGATCGCGTCGCCATACGGGTCGAGAATCGGCACGCTCGAGCAGGTCAGGAAGCGGTTTGCCGCGAGGTAGTGCTGGTCGCCGTGCACGACCATCGCGCAGCGCTCGGCCAACGCCGTACCGATCGCATTGGTGCCCTGGCGGTCCTCGGCCCAGTTCGCGCCCGGGCGCAGCGCGACTTTCTCCGCGCGCGCGAGGAAGTCGTCGTCGCCGATCGAATGCAGGATCAGCCCTTCGGCATTGGTCAGCACGATCATGCTTTGCGTGTTGGCGATCTGTTCGTGCAGCGTCTCCATCACCGGCATCGCGTGCGCGCACAACACCCGGTTCTGCTCACGTTTGAGCACGAGTCCCGCGTTCGAAAGTACCTCGTAATCCGGCCGTGCCGACGCGCTTAGACCAAACGTTTCGGACCGTTCGTGCGCTTTCTGGATTGCCGGCGCGGGAAAGTCATTGGACCGTGCGGCCGTCTGAGCCACGGCCGGGTGAACGTCATCGCGCATTGTCTCCCTCCTGGAAAGCCTGGTACCTTGCCAGACTTTTCTCCGTCTTCTTAAGCAAGCTCCGGGCCATCCGATTCAGCGACGTTGGCGATGCGCGCCCGCGCTCCGACTGTCCTCTTTCTCAACACTGCGCCGCCCGCGGTTGTACCGGGATGCAACACATGGAGCGCCGCGCGGGCAATGTGGACAGCCCCACATTTCAGGCGCGCCGCCCTTTCGCACTCGCTCGCAAAAATGGCATGCGACTTGCAGTAACGGCATCGCAACCGGATCGACACAGAACAAAGGGGCGACGCCTCTCCCGGCACTGCATCGACAAACACTCAGGAGACGACCATGAAGAACCGTTCGCCCGCCGCAAGCCGGTTGGCTATCCTTGGAGCGAGCATCGCGAGCGCGATGGCACTGAACGTGGCTCCGGTGGACGCCGCCCCGGATTATCCCCCCGTGACCTACGAGCGCCTCTCTCAAGCACAGAGCGACCCGGGCTGGCTCACCTACTACCGGAGCTATAGCGGCCAGTCGCATTCCCCGCTGAAGCAGATCGATGCATCGAATGTCGCCGGACTCAAGCAGGCGTGGAGCTATCAGTTCCCCGCGGATCTGAAGCAAGGCTTCGAAGCAACCCCGATCGTCAACGGCAGCTATCTTTTCGTCAGTACGCCGAAAGACAACGTCTACGCATTCGATGTCAAAACCGGCACGCAACTGTGGAAATACGAGCCGAAGCTCGGCGCCGAGTCGTTCAAGACCGCATGCTGCGACGTCGTGAATCGCGGCGTCGCGTTGTATGGCAAGAACGTCTATGTGGCGATGCTGAGCGGCGAGGTCGCCGCAATCGATGCGCAGAGCGGCAACGTCGTGTGGAAGAAGCAGATGTTCGAACCGGGTCTCGGCTACGCGTTCTCGCTGGCGCCGCTCGCGCTCGACGGCGCGATCGTGGTCGGCACGTCGGGCGGCGAGTATGGGATCCGCGGCTATATCGCCGCGCTCAATCCCGACGACGGCTCGATTATCTGGAAGCGCTACACGATCCCGAGTGCCGGCGAAAAGGGTAGCGACACATGGCCCGACGGCATGCAGGAACATGGCGGCGGCGCGGCATGGCTGACCGGCACCTACGACGCGGCCACGCAGACGCTCTATTGGGGCGTCGGCAATCCGGGGCCGTGGCTCGCGGCGCTGCGTCCCGGCGACAACCTGTACTCCGATTCGCTGCTCGCGCTCAACCCGAAAAACGGCGAGCTGAAGTGGCACTACCAGTACACGAATAACGACACGTGGGACTACGACGGCGTCAACACGCCGGTGCTCGCCAACATCAGCTACAAGGGCAAGAAGTATGACGCGATCATCCATGCCGACCGCAACGGCTTCTTCCACGCGATCGACCGCAAGACCGGCAAGCTGATCTACGCCGAGCCGTTCGTCAAGGCGCTGTCGGTGACGGGCTACACCGCCGACGGCAAGCCGATTCAGGATGCAAGCCGGTTTCCCAAGGCCGGCACGACGATCAACACCTGCCCGAGCTTTCTCGGCGGCAAGAACTGGTGGTCGACCTCCTACGATCCCGAGCGGCACATCGCGGTGGTGCCGTCGCTGCATGCGTGCATGAGCCTGTCCGGCAAGTCGGTCAGCTACATGGAAGGTCTGCCCTACCTCGGCGAAGGCTTCGAGATCCAGCCTGAACCGGGCAGCCAGGGTTATGGCGAGTTGCAGGCGATCGACGTCAATACCGGCAAGAAGCTGTGGGGTCACTGGACCAAAATGCCCTGGAACGGCGGCGTCGCCACGACCGCCAGCGGCCTCGCCTTCAGCGGCTCGCTCGACGGCCATCTGTACGCGTTCGACGTGACGACGGGCAAGGTGCTGTGGGAGAGCCCGCAACTCGCGAGCGGCATCATCGCGCAACCTTCGGTGTTCGAGGTCGACGGCAAGGAGTACGTGGCCGTGCTCGCGGGCTACGGCGGTGCGAATCCGATCTGGGGCGGCCCGATGGCCGACGTCGCGAAGGACGTTCCGCGCGGCGGCACGCTGTACGTGTTCGCGCTCGATCGCAGCTGAGCGCAGCCACCGCATCCGCATCCTTGCGCAACTCAGATTCTCTTAGCTGCATCTCTCCGCGCCTGCACGCAGATCATGCGGGCGCGGTGTTCCGCCATCACAGGAACGCACCATCATGAACATTCGACTCACTCAGGTTGCTCTCGCCAGCGCGCTGGTCGCCGGCGCCGCACAGGTTGCCGCCCACGCCGCCGCGCAGACGTCGTCCAGCGTGCGCGTGTGCACGATGCCCGGCAGCCCTTCGGCCGAGCTGGACAAGTCCGTTGCACGCGCGGTGTTGAGCACCGCGGGCATTGCCGCGACGTTCGCGTCGCGCGGCATCGACGATGACGGCGGCGACGACGGCATCTCCGCACACGAGCTCTCGAAATCGCTGCAGCGCAACTGCGATGTGATCGCGGGCTTTCCGCGATCGAGCATCGCTGACGGCTCCGATTCGCACCTGCTGTTTTCGCAGGGCTATCTGCACTCCGGTTATGTCAGCGTCACGCTGCGCGGCGCGCATGCGGCCAACACCGGCGCCGCGGCGCCGGACGGCAAGATCACGATTGCCGCCACCTGGTCGAGCCCGTCGCAACTGATCGCGGTCCAGCAGAAGAACGCGCGCTTCGATCTGGAAACCACCTCCGCGCTGACCGTCGACGCCCTCGCGAAGGGACGCGCGCAGCGCGCGATCGTCTGGTACCCGGCCGTGGTCGCGTATCGGCATGCGCACCCGCAGCGGCACTTCGACGTCGCCGCCGCCGAATCGCCGTATGCCGACTGGAATCTGGTGTTCGCGTCGGGACCCGACAAGCAGCCGCTGCAAAAGCGCATCGACGACGCGCTCACGCGCCTGCGCAATGATGGCCGGCTTGCGGCGCTGACGCGCAACTGGACGCTGCCAGCCACCATCGCAAGCGGCTCGGCGAGCACGCCCACTCCGCTCACCACCCACGCGAACCTCGAGCGCAATCCCGCGCGTTACCTCGACGGCCCGACGCAGGCGTCGCCGCGTGCGGACGTATGGCGCGTGAGCGGCATGCCAGCTGCCGGCGGCTTCATCAAGGTTGCGGCGACGACCGAGGCACCGTCGTTCGATCACGACCAGGTCAGTCACGGCGAACATCTGTATGCCGATTCGTGCGCGAAATGCCACGGCGAGAAGCTCGAAGGCAACACCGCGCCGTCGTTGATGGGCCCGGCCTTCGCGCCAGCGGCGAACTCGCATCTGACGATCGGCGGCATCTATCAGTACATGTCGACCAACATGCCCGCGGATCATCCCGGCAAGATGAGCGACGAGGAGTACGCCGATCTGATGGCCTTCCTGCTCTATACGAATGGCTACGACACCGGCAGCGCGAAGCTGACCGCGCAGGCCGCGCAATCGTCGAAAACACCGCTTAACGCCGGGCCGCGCCACTAACACGTTGCTTCCGATTGCATTACGACGCCACGCCGCTTCAATCGAATGCGGCATGGACGACCCATTTCTTTTCTCAGGGCATCATCATGGTCTCTCACAATCGCAGACACTTCATTCTTCAGGCCGCTGGCCTGTGTGCCGCGCTCGCCGGCGCCGACCTCGCGTTCGCCGCGCTGCCCCCTGTCGATGAAAACGACGCCGCGGCCGGCTCGCTCGGCTATCGTGCGAAAGCGAGCAGCGTCGACACCGCGAAGTTCCCCAAGTACCACGCGGGCCAGACCTGCGCGAACTGCCGCTTCTACACCGGCGCAGCGGGCGAGGCCTCCGGACCCTGCCCGATGTTCCCCGGCAAATCCGTTGCCGCTGACGGCTGGTGCAACGTCTATGCGCCACGAGTTTGAGCGCTGGTCGGTGGGTGCGGCGCGAGTCGGCACGCGCGCGACGGCGGCCGAGGCCGCCCCCGACGATACGGCGACCGTGCCGGCAGGCGAAGCGACGTCGCCCCCTCTCCAGGGGCTGATCGAACTCGGCCTCGCGCGCGGCTTCCTCACGCGCGGCGACATCGTCGACGCCCTCCCGCAGCATGCCGACGACGACGCGCAAATCGCCGCGGCCACGATGACGCTGCGCGAGTTGGGCATCGCCGTGCGTGAGGCTGCCGCCACCCAGCCGGCATGGCCGCCCGAGCGGCATTTCGTCAACGCCGACGCCGTGCCGGGCGCGCCGCTCGATCTGCTCGTGGGCCACACGAGCGATCCGGTGAAACTGTATCTGCGCGAAATGGGAACGACGCCGCTGCTCGAGCGCGAAGAGGAAATCGCGCTCGCGCTGCGTCTCGAGCGCGGACGGATCGCGTGCATCGAAGCGTTATCGGGCGATCCGGATGCGCTCGACGCGCTCGTGTCGATCCAGCTCGAGATCCGTGCGGGTACGACGCCGGCCACCTACTACGCGAGCGGGACCGTGAGCGCGCCGCTCGCGGATCGACCGTCCGTGTCGGATGACGAGGCGGCCGAACGACCCGCCGACGAAGAAGCGCCGCACGAAGCGACTCACGACAGTCAGGTCATCAACGAAGCGGTGATCGCGCGGCTCGAACCCGCCAGCCCGCTCGCCATCGCGATGCGCGACGCACTGGGGAGCGCCGGTCGCACCACGGGGGCCTACTGGTCGCTCAAGCGGCAAAGCGCCGGCATGATGCGCCCGTTGCGATTGAATTCCCGGTCGATCGAGCAGATGAGCGCACCGTTACGCCAGCGTGTTGCCGAAGCGCGCCTCCTCGCGCAGCGACTCGATGCGCTGCTGGCCGAAGCGGGGGTGGCTGCAACGACACACCCTGCCGCGCTCGTCGCGCCTTCCAGCGACGCCGACGCATGGGTCGCAACCTGCGTCGCGGCGTATCCGGAACGTCGCACGGCACTGCTGCGACGCGCGCCGGCACTCGCGGACGTGTACCGCGCGCTCGCGCGGCTTGCCGGTTCATCGAGCCTGCCGCTCGCGACGGCGTTCGCGCTCGACGCGCGGCTCGCCCGCATCGAACGCGCCGTCCAGGAAGCCAGACAAACGCTCTTCAGAAGCAACCTGCGGCTCGTCGTTTCCGTCGCCAAACGCCATACCGAGCGGGGCATGCCGCTGCTCGACCTGATCCAGGAAGGCAACATCGGTTTGATGAAAGCCGTCGATCGCTACGACGTCCGACGCGGCTTCCGGTTCTCGACCTATGCGACCTGGTGGGTGCGCCAGGCGATCACCCACGCGCTTGCCGACCAGGGGCGCATGATTCGTGTGCCGACGCACACCGCCGACGCGCTCGGCAAGCTGTCGAGACTCGCCCGCGAACATGCGCAGCGTGACGGCAGCGCGGCCGCGCCCGCCGCACTGGCTGCCCGGATGGGTGTGTCGGTCGACAAAGTCAGGGAGCTGATGAGCATCGTGAAGGAGCCGCTCTGCGCGGACCTTCCCGTTACCTCGGAAAGCGACCAGACCTTGACCGACACGTTCGCTGACCTGGATACGCCCACACCTGAGGACCACGCGAGCGCCGCGCAGTTGCGTGCCGCCGTGGCGTCGGTGATCGGCAGCCTGCCGCGTCGCGAGGCCTGGATTCTGCGCCTGCGCTACGGTATCGACGTTGCCTGTGAGCATTCGCTGCGCGAGATCGGCGAGCAGTTGCATCTGTCCGCCGAGCGGGTCCGGCAGATCGAGGCCGCCGCGCTCGAACGGATCCGGGGCTTCGACCACCTGCCGACGCTGCGCTCGCTGATTCGATGCGATCGCTGAACGACGTTCGTGCTCTGCTAAGCTACGGTCCGCCGCACCTATTCCTCGCGTCACCAACAAACAGCGGGATCATTTGAACCGGAGAAGATCGGTGTCGACTCCCTGGACGGGCCGCTGCCTGTGCGGCGCGGTGCAATACGAAGCTGGCGGCGATGCACTCGCGCAACTGATCTGCCATTGCCGCGACTGTCAACGCGCTTCCGGTTCCGCGGGATTGCCGGTCGTCGTCGTGAGCGCCGCAGGGTTTTCCTTCAAAGGCGAGATCCGGCCTTATACGTTGATCGGCGGCAGTGGAATGCCGACCACCCGCAACTTCTGCGCTCATTGCGGCAGCCTGCTCTTCGCTACGCCGCATCATGCGCCGGACATCGTGACTCTCTATGCCGGCACGCTCGACGAGCCTGCGCGGTTCAAGCCCGAGTTCGTTCAGTTCGTGTCCGAACGCCATCATCTGGACGCCCACCAGCCCGACATTCCTCACCATCCGCGAAGAGCGCCCTGACCCACGCAATCAAAGATGCCTCGTTTCCGCAGGCGGATTGCCCCAGTCGTTGCGCAGCCCATCCCGATAGGTCACCGGCGCATTCAGCGCCATGTCGAGATCGAGTTCATCGACGCACATGATGTTCACGTTGATATACGGATACCCGGTGCCGTTCGGCATATCGATGCGATCGAATACGTGGACCCCGCAGCGTTTGCAGAACGGATGATGCGCGACCGCATTGTTCCCCTGATATTCGCTCAGCGCGGCTTCATCGGAAAGCAGACGAAAGTCCTCCCGGCGAACCTGCACGTGCCAGAACCGCAGCTTGCTGCAGTAACTGCAATTGCATTTCGACGTGCCCGCGTCGAAATCGATGCGAGCCTCGAACTTCACGGATTGGCAGTGGCAACTTCCGAGGTACGTGCGCAGCATGGGGTTCTCCGGGGTTGAGGGATGCCGCAATTATGGACGGCACGACTTCGTGCTGCCAACGCACGAGCCGTCGCATCCCTCGCAGTAATGGCGGTCGCGCACCGCGCGATCCACGCGCCAGACGTTCTCCGCAACCGGCGTCGCCGTACCCGCCGAGCGCCCGTTTTCGCGCGCATGAAACGTCGGCTCGCCCGCCTTGCCGCGGCGAATCGCTTCATCGATGCCCGCTTCGCCGAACACCGCTTTCAGTTCGGCCACGAACGCCGCGATCTCGGGCATCGGATGCCCGGCCGGCTTGCGCACTCGCATATCCATTCATCCGCTCCCGAAAAAAGTGCCTATTCGCGATATCTTGAAAACGATGTAGGATACTGTATATCCATACAGGTATTTTCGCAAATGACAGCCGCAGCCGCCCTGCCAGCACCGGAAGCCATTCACCCGTCCCTGTGGCGGGCGTCCCAGTTGGCGCACGGCCGCGGCCGCAGCGTCGATACCGGCTATCCGGCGCTGTCGGCGGAGTTGCCCGGCGGCGGCTGGCCGCTCGGCGCGCTGGTCGATCTGCTGGTGCAGCAGGCCGGCGTCGGCGAACTGCGGCTGTTGCAGCCGGCGCTCAGCGCCGTCGGCGAGCGGCCGGTCGCCTTCGTGCAGCCGCCGCACACGCCGGACGGCCTCGGGCTCAGCTACATCGGCCTGTCGCTGCAGCAGGTGCTGCGCATCAATGCGCCGAAAACCGCCGACGCGCTGTGGTCCGCCGAGCAGATCCTGCGCGCCGGCAGTTGCGGCGCGTTGATCTTCTGGGCGCAGTACGCGCAGGCGTCGTCGCTGCGCCGTTTGCATCTGGCCGCGCAGTCGTCCGAGACGCTGTTCATCATGGTGCGGCCGCTCGCCACCGCGCAGGACGCGTCGCCCGCGCTGCTGCGGCTCGCGCTCAGGCCATCGGCCGAAGGTCTCACCATCGACATCGTGAAACGACGAGGGCCCGCTCGCGCAGAGCCCCTGTCGATTCCCCTGCAACCCACCCCCATTCTGCTTTCCCGACATGCGCGTCTTTCTCGCCGTTCATCTGCCAAAGTTGCCGCTCGAGGTCTTCAGACCGAAGTGGTCGCCTGAGCCCGCGCATGGCTGCGCGGTGCTGGAGAAAGACAAGGTGGTCATGGCCGACCCCGCCGCGCGCTCGGCAGGCGTGCGGCCGGGCATGAAGCGCGGCGGCGTGCTGACGCTGTCGCCGGAGACCGAAATGGTCGAGCGCGACAGCGGCCGCGAGGCGGCGGCCCATCGCGACGTGGGGATCGCGCTGATGCGCTTCTCGCCCGAAGTCGCGCTGCTCGACGAAGCGACGGTCGTCGTCGAGATCGGCGCGAGTCTGCGGCTCTTCGGCGGCCTGCTCGCGCTGAGCCGCGATGCGAAGGCCATCCTCGCCGCGCTCGGCTTCACCGCGCGCATCAGTGCCGCGCCGACCGGCCAGGGCGCGTGGCTGCTCGCGAAGTTCGGCAACCGGCGCGTGCTGAAGCTCGCGTCGCTCGAGCAGCGCCTGTGCGCGCTGCCGATGCTCGCCGTGCCCGAAGTCCGCCCGTTCGCCGACTGGTTCACGGGCCTCGGCTGCGAGCGCATCGCCGATCTGCGCCGGCTGCCCCGCGCCGGCTTGCAGCGCCGCTGCGGCGAACATCTGCTCGACTCGCTCGACCGCGCGTTCGGCAGCGCGCCCGAACTGTTCGACTGGCTCGAACTGCCGCCCACGTTCGCGGCGCGCATCGAGATGCCGGACCGGCTCGAACACGCCGATGGCGCGGTGTTCGGCGCGCAGCGGCTCGTCGTGCAACTGTGCGGATGGCTGTGCGCGAAACAGCTGGCGGTCAGCGGCATTCGCCTGTCGCTCGAACACGAACGCGGCCGCGACGCGATCGAGCCGACCCCGATCGACATCGCGCTCGGCGAGCCGACCTGGCGCGAAGAACATCTGATGCGGCTGCTCAAGGAGCGGCTGCACCGTATCGAGCTCGCCGCGCCCGTGATCGCATTGCGGCTCGACGCATCGAACGTCGAGTCGGCCGCGCCCGCGTCCGCGACGCTCTTTCCCGAACCGGGCGGCTCGAAGGAGGATCACGAGCGGCTGCTCGAACTGCTGGTCGCGCGGCTCGGCGAACAGAACGTGCTGAAACCCGCGCCGAGCGCCGATCATCGCCCGGAGATCGCGAACCGCTGGCTGCCGGTGTCGCAGCCGTTCAAGCCCACAGCGCTGCCGCAGAATCTGCCCCGCCCCACGTGGATGCTCGACACGCCCGTGCGTCTCCTGATGCGTCAGCATCGCCCGTTCTATGGCTCGCCGTTGCGCATGGTGTCGCCGGGCGAGCGCATCGAGAGCGGCTGGTTCGACGGCGAACTCGTCACGCGCGACTACTTCGTCGCGCAGGCGGACGACCAGAGCTGCTACTGGATCTACCGCGAACGCGTGAGCAGCCGCGACGCGGAAGAAGAGCAACGCTGGTTCCTGCATGGCCTGTTCGGCTGACAGGCGCGGCTGATATGCGCGGATGAACGGCCATGGACACCACTTTCACGATGCTGCCGGCGTATGCCGAGCTGTTCTGCTTTTCCAACTTCACGTTTCTGCGGGGCGCGTCGCACGCTGAGGAACTGGCCGGGCGTGCCGCGCAACTCGGCTACTCCGCGCTCGCGATCACCGACGAGTGCTCATTGGCGGGTGTGGTGCGCGCTCATGTCGCGGCGAAGGAAGCGAAGCTGCCGTTCATCGTCGGTGCGTATTTCCGGCTCGTCAATGCCGATGGCTCGCCGGCCTTCGGCCTGATCCTGCTCGCCCGCAACCGCAACGGCTACGGCAATCTGTCCGAGCTGATCACGCTGGCGCGCATGCGCGCGCCCAAGGGCGAATACCGGCTCACGCCGCAGGATCTGTCGCGGCCCGAGAAGGCATATCGCCACCTGCTCGGCATGCCCGACTGCCTCGCGATTCTGGTGCCGGATTTCCCGGCCGGCGAAGACGCGCTCGACGCGCAGGTCGAATGGCTCGACGACACCTTCACCGGCCGCGCATGGGTCGGCCTCGTGCTGCATCAGCGTGCGATGGACGACATGCATCGCGGCGCGGTCGAATTCGTCGCGAAGAGCCGCGACGTGCCCGTCGTCGCGCTCGGCGAAGTCGTGATGCACGTGCGCTCGCGCAAGCCGCTGCAGGACACGATGACCGCGATCCGGGTCGGCAGACCGGTGCATGAATGCGGCTACGATCTCGCGCCGAACGCCGAGCAGCATCTGCGCTCGCGCTTGCGGCTCGCCAACCTGTACCCGGCAGACGCGCTGGCCGCGACGCTCGACATCACGAGCCGCTGCACGTTTTCGCTCGACGAGCTGCGCTACGAGTATCCCGACGAGCTGGTGCCGGCCGGCCATACGCCGGCCTCGTATCTTCGCCAGGAGACCTATACCGGCGCGCAGCGGCGTTTTCCGTCGGGAATTCCGCATCATGTGCAGCAGCAGATCGAGCACGAACTCGAACTGATCGCGGACCTGCAGTACGAGCCGTATTTCCTGACCGTCTACGACATCGTCCGCTTCGCGCGCAGCCAGCACATTCTGTGTCAGGGGCGCGGGTCGGCCGCGAACTCGGCGGTCTGCTACTGCCTCGGCGTGACCGAAGTGGACCCCGCGCGCGGCAACATGCTGTTCGAGCGCTTCATCAGCAAGGAGCGCGGCGAGCCGCCGGATATCGACGTCGACTTCGAGCATCAGCGGCGCGAAGAAGTGATCCAGTACATCTACCGCAAGTACGGCCGCGACCGCGCCGCGATCGCGGCGGCGGTGTCGACCTATCGTCCGCGCGGGGCGCTGCGGGAAACGGGCAAGGCGCTCGGCGTCGATCCGCAGATCGTCGATGCGGTCGCGAAGTCGCATCAATGGTTCGATGGCCGCCGGGATCTGCTCGCGCGCTTCGCGGAATCCGGCCTCGACCCGGACAAGCCGCTGATCCAGGCGTGGGCGAAGCTCGCCGCGCAGCTGTTGAATTTTCCGCGCCACCTGTCGCAGCATTCCGGTGGCTTCGTGATCAGCCGCGGCAAGCTTACGCGGCTCGTGCCGGTGGAAAACGCGGCGATGGCCGACCGCTCGGTGATCGAGTGGGACAAGGACGATCTCGAATCGTTGGGCTTGCTGAAGGTCGACGTGCTCGCGCTCGGCATGCTGTCCGCGATCCGGCGCACGCTCGACCTGGTTTCGGAGCAGCGCGGCGAACGCTTCGAGATGCAGGACATTCCGTCTGAAGATCCGGCGACCTACGCGATGATTTCAGCCGCCGATACGGTCGGCGTGTTCCAGATCGAATCGCGCGCGCAGATGAGCATGCTGCCGCGCATGCGGCCACAGACCTTCTATGACCTCGTGATCGAAGTCGCGATCGTGCGGCCGGGTCCGATCCAGGGCGGCGCCGTGCATCCGTATCTGCAGCGCCGCCAGGGCTTCGAGCCCGTGACCTATCCGAGCGACGCGTTGAAGACCGCGCTGGGCCGCACGCTCGGCGTGCCGATCTTCCAGGAGCAGGTGATGCAGGTGGCGATTCTCGCGGCCGGCTTCACGGCCGGCGAAGCCGACCAGCTGCGGCGCGCGATGGCCGCGTGGAAACGCAAGGGCGGACTCGAAAAATACTACGACCGCATCGTGCTCGGCATGCAGGAGCGCGGCTACGAGCTGGCCTTCGCCGAGGCGATCTTCGAGCAGATCAAGGGCTTCGGCGAATACGGCTTCCCCGAAAGTCACGCGGCCAGTTTCGCGCTGCTCGTCTATGCGAGCAGCTGGCTCAAGTGTCACGAACCCGAGGCCTTTCTCGCCGCGATGCTGAACAGCCAGCCGATGGGCTTCTATTCGCCGTCGCAACTGGTTCAGGATGCGCAGCGGCACGGCGTCACGGCGTTGCCGGTCGATGTGACGGTGAGCGGTTGGGACTCCTCGCTCGAACCCCGTGCGGGGGCGACGCGCCCCGCCGTGCGGCTCGGTCTTTCGCTGCTGCGCGGCATGAAGGACGGCGCCGCCGAACGGATCGAGAACGCGCGCGCGGTTCGTCCGTTCGCGAACGTCAACGATCTGGCGCGCCGCGCGCAGCTCGACCGCAAAGACCTGCATGCGCTCGCGGATGCGAATGCGTTGGCAGCGCTCGCGGGAAACCGCCGCGAAGCGCTGTGGCAGTCGGTCGCCGCGGTGCCGGACAAGGATATGCTCGCGGCCGCGGCGACTCAGGACGACACGCCCGAACTCGGCGCGCCGAGCGAAGCGAACGACATCGTCGCCGACTACCGCTCGCTCGGCCTGACGCTCAACCGTCATCCGCTGGAACTGCTGCGGCCGCAGTTGCTCGCGAACCGGCTGATGCCGGCCTCGACGCTGCGGACCTATCGCGATGGCCGCCTCGCGCGCGCCTGCGGACTGGTGACGGTGCGTCAGCGTCCCGGCACGGCCAAGGGCGTCGTGTTCGTCACGCTCGAAGACGAGACCGGCAACGTCAATGTGATCATCTGGCCGAGTCTGCTCGAAAAGCAGCGCAAGGAAGCATTGGGCGCCGCGCTGCTCGCCGTCTACGGCACATGGCAGTGTCAGGGCGAAGTACGGCATCTCGTCGCGCAGCGGCTCGTCGACATGTCCCATCTGCTGGGCGAGCTGCAAACGACGAGCAGAAACTTCTGCTGACGCGCGCGCGCAAATGCGTATCATCGGAACGGCAAACGGAGGCATCCATGTGCTATTCGGCTCAGATTCTGGCGGACTACCGGCGCTACGTCCGCATGTTCGGCGCGCAGATGAGCATCGAGGAATTCGCGCGTCTTTTCTTCGAACGCGCGGAAGACAATCAGGCCAAAATTCCCAAAGCGATGGAAGACGCTTTCTCGGAACCGCAGTCCGATGCGGAACGGGAAGTCTGGGCGCTGATCGAGCGCTTCAGATCGCAGCAGACCGTGAAGCTCGAACAGGAACTGTTCAAGCAACGCACCCGCTTCGCCGATGCCGAGCGCGCTCTGCAGACCAAGGTCACCAAAGCGGCGACCGAGAGCAAACGGATCGCCAAAGACAAGATCGACCGCACGCTCGAGCGGCTCGACGACCTCGGGCGAGCCGATCCCCAACCAGCCGACTCGCGCATCTTCCCAGGCTATTACGCCCCGGTGATGGTGATGGAAAACGGCCAGCGCGTCGTCAAGCCGATGCGCTATCAGTGCCGTCTCGCCGGCAAGCCCGCCTCGTACGACACCCGCTATCCCGGCACGTACAACGCTCGCCGGGACAGTCTCGAAGGATTCTGGAAAGCGCTGTTCGGCTATTCGCATGGGCTCGTGCTGGCCAGTTCCTTCTATGAGAACGTGTCGCGCGCAAAGCTGGAAGGCCGTGCACTGGCGCCCGGCGAAAAAGATGAAAACGTGCGGCTCGAGTTCAGGCCCAATCCGCCTCACGACATGCTGATCGCATGCTTATGGTCCCGCTGGAGCGGCAAGGGCGAGCCCGATTTATTGTCTTTCGCGGCCATCACCGACGAGCCGCCACCCGAGGTTGCCGCCGCCGGGCATGATCGCTGCATCATTCCGATCAAACCCGAGCATATCGACGCGTGGCTGAATCCCGATCCGCGAGATCTGGCGGCGATGTACGCGATTCTCGACGATCGGGACCGGCCGTTCTACGAACATCGGATCGCGGCCTGAATGCGCAACGCGGTTTCGCCAGCCGCGCGATACGGTGTCGGATCATCCTTGCAATCTCCGCGCAGTAACATATTCTGCGTTATGAATCTTTAAGGCTGGCGAACAATCCCCGGTTGTAGAGGTCCGCCGACAGGCGCGACTCGGACCCCATCGAGCATCGAAGCGCCTCTCGCAGCGCACCCGACGCGTTCCCCACCTTCGGGTTGCCGCTGCAAGCACAGGAGACGTCGGTATGGGCAAACATCCCGCCGCGGACGCTTCGCAGCAGACCGCACTCGGCAGCGACGACCTTCAGCTGATCGATGCGTGGTGGCGCGCATGCAATTACCTTTCGGTCGGCATGATCTATCTGCTGGACAACCCGCTGCTGCGCGAGCCGCTGAAAGTCGAACACGTCAAGTATCGCCTGCTCGGACACTGGGGCGCGAGCCCGGCGCTATCGTTCGTGTGGGCGCATCTGAATCGCGTAATCAAACGCGACGACCTCGACGTCGTCTTCATGGCCGGCCCCGGACACGGCGCACCGGGCGTGCTCGGCCCCACCTATCTGGAAGGCACCTACTCGGAGATCTATCCGGACAAGAGCGCGGATGCCGAGGGCATGCAGAAGTTCTTCAAGCAGTTCTCGTTTCCCGGCCATATCGGCTCGCACGTGACGCCGGAGACGCCCGGGTCCATCCATGAGGGCGGCGAGCTCGGCTATAGCCTGTCGCATGCGTACGGCGCCGTGCTCGACAACCCGGACCTGATCGTCGCCTGCGTGGTCGGCGACGGAGAAGCGGAGACCGGGCCGCTCGCCACCGCGTGGCATTCGAACAAATTCATCAACCCGGCCCGCGACGGCACCGTGCTGCCGATCCTGAATCTGAACGGCTACAAGATCGCCAACCCGACCATCCTGTCGCGCATCAGCAGCCGGGAGCTGGAAGCCCTCTTCGTCGGCTATGGCTACACGCCGCATTTCGTCGAAGGATCGGATCACGCGGAAATGCATCAGAAGATGGCGCACACGCTCGACACCGTGCTCGGCGAAATACGCGCGATCCATCAGCAGGCACGCACCAAGGGCAATCTCGAGCGGCCGCTGTGGCCGATGATCGTGCTGCGCACGCCCAAGGGCTGGAGCGGACCGAAGCAGATCAACGGGCACAAGGTCGAAGGCTCGTGGCGCTCGCATCAGGTGCCCTTCTCCGATGTGCGCAACAACTCCGCGAATCTCGAAGTGCTCGAAGCGTGGATGCGCAGCTACCGGCCCGACGAACTTTTCGATGCCGAAGGCCGGCTGATCCCCGAACTGAAAGCGCTATCGCCCGAAGGACCGCGGCGCATGAGCGCCAATCCGCATGCGAACGGCGGCATCCTGCGCCGCGAACTGAAGCTGCCCGACATCCGCGCATACGCGGTGGATGTGCAGCACGCGGGCAAGGTGCTGCAGGAGAACACGCGGCCACTCGGCGAATTTCTGCGCGACACGATGCGCGCGAACATGAACACCTTCCGCGTGTTCGGCCCGGACGAAACGGCGTCGAACCGTCTGCAGTCGATCTACGAGGTCAGCAAGAAGGTGTGGATGGCCGACATGCTTCCCGAGGACGAGGACGGCGGCGAACTGTCGCGCGACGGCCGCGTGATGGAGATGCTGTCCGAGCATACGCTGATGGGATGGCTCGAAGGCTATCTGCTGACCGGCCGCCACGGCTTCTTCCACACTTATGAAGCGTTCGCGCACGTGGTCGATTCGATGTTCAACCAGCACGCGAAGTGGCTCGACATCAGCAGGAATCATGTGCCCTGGCGCGCGTGGGTGTCGGCGGAAAACATTCTGCTGTCGTCGACCGTGTGGCGGCAGGATCACAACGGCTTTTCCCATCAGGATCCCGGCTTCATCGATCTGGTCACCAACAAGAGTCCGTCGGTCACGCGCGTCTACCTTCCGCCCGACGCGAACACGCTGCTGGTGGTCGCCGACCACTGCCTGCGCACCACCGACTGCATCAACGTGATCGTGGCCGACAAGCAGAAGCACCTGCAGTTCACCACCATCGACGAAGCCGTCGTGCACTGCGCCAAAGGCATCGGCGTGTGGCGGCGCGCGAGCAACGACGAGGACGTCGAACCGGACGTGGTGATGGCCTCGTGCGGCGACGTCGCCACCCAGGAAGCGCTGGCGGCGACGGCGATCCTGCGCGAACGCCTGCCCGAGCTCAAGCTGCGTTTCGTCAACGTGGTCGACCTGTTCAGGATGCAGCCGGCGAGCGAGCACCCGCACGGCTCGACCGAGCGCGAATTCGACAGCCTGTTCACGACCAGCAAGCCGGTGATCTTCAATTTCCACGGCTACCCATGGCTGATCCACAAGCTCGCTTATCGCTTTCGTAATCACGAGAATCTGCACGTGCGGGGCTACAAGGAGAAAGGCAACATCAACACGCCGCTCGAACTAGCGATTCTCAATCAGGTGGACCGCTTCAATCTGGTGATCGACGTGCTCGACCGCGTGCCGCGCCTGCAAGGCAGATCCGCGCATCTCAGGGAGGACATGAGGAACGCGATCGTCAGCAATCTGAACTATGCGCATACGCACGGCACGGATCGCGCCGAGGTCGCCGACTGGGTCTGGCCGTTCTGATCGTCACCCGCAGCATGCACCGGGGCACGCACCATGGCCGAATCTCCCACCACGACCTCGCCGCAAAACACGGATGCGGCGCGCACCGGCCTGAGCGCGACTGAGCTCCGGCGCGGTGTACTCGACAATCTGCTGTGCCTGCGGGGCCGCTATCCGGCGATCGCTTCGCCGCATGACTGGTACATGGCGCTCGCGTACAGCGTGCGCGACCGACTGCTGGCCCGCTGGGCGGCATCGGTACAGACCTACGCCGAAGGCGATGTGCGGGTCGCCTGCTACCTGTCCGCCGAGTTCCTGATCGGCCCGCAACTCGGCAACAACCTCGTCAATCTCGACATCGAGACCAGCGTGCGCGAAGCGCTGGGCCCGCTCGGCGTCGACCTCGACACGCTGCTCGAGATCGAGGAGGAGCCGGGGCTCGGCAATGGCGGGCTTGGACGGCTCGCGGCCTGCTATCTGGATTCGCTCGCGACGCTGGAAATCCCGGCTATCGGCTATGGCATCCGCTACGAGTTCGGTATCTTCGACCAGCAGATTCGCGACGGCTGGCAAGTCGAAACCACTGATTTATGGCTGCAAAAGGGCAACCCCTGGGAGATCGTGCGCGCAGAGGTGGCCTACTACGTGGGCTTCGGCGGCAGCACCCACTATGAAACCGATGCACGCGGGCACCTGTGCGTGCGCTGGACGCCTACACGGCAGGTCAAGGGCGTCGCTTGCGACACGCCGATGCCCGGCTATCACGTCCACACGTGCAACACCTTGCGGCTGTGGAAGAGCGAAGCGGTCGAGTCGTTCGACCTGCAAGACTTCAACGCCGGCGACTATTACGAGGCCGTCAACGAAAAGGTCATCTCCGAGACGCTGTCGAAGGTGCTGTACCCCAACGACG
Source organism: Paraburkholderia sp. UYCP14C (assembly GCF_004197395.1). GTDB lineage: Bacteria > Pseudomonadota > Gammaproteobacteria > Burkholderiales > Burkholderiaceae > Paraburkholderia. Next base: position 87,592 of record NZ_SELS01000002.1, read on the forward strand.
AGCCCGAGATCGGCAAGCGCCTGCGCCTCGCGCAGCAATACTTCTTCGTGTCGTGCTCGCTGCAGGACATGCTGTGCCTGCTCGAAATCAAGGGCGAACCGATCGGACACTTCCCGCAGTTGTTCAACGTGCAGTTGAACGACACCCACCCGTCGATCGCGGTCGCCGAGCTGATGCGTCTGCTGGTGGACGACAGGCGGGTGCCGTGGGACGAGGCCTGGGACATCACGCGGCGCTCGCTCGCGTACACCAATCACACGCTGCTGCCCGAGGCGCTCGAAACCTGGGGGTTGCCGCTGATGCGCAACCTGCTGCCGCGCCTGCTCGAAATCATCTACGAGATCAACCACCGTTTCCTCGACGAGGTCCGGCAGCGTTATCCGGGCGACGACGCGCGCATCGCACGCATGTCGCTGATCGACGAGCGCGGTGACAAGCTCGTGCGCATGGCGCATCTGGCGACGGTCGGCAGCCACGCGATCAACGGCGTGGCCGAACTGCATTCGGGGCTGCTCAAGCAGACCATGCTGCGGGATTTCGCCGACATGTGGCCCGAGCGCTTTCACAACGTCACGAACGGCGTCACGCCGCGCCGCTTCATGCTGCTGTGCAATCCGGGGCTCGCGCGGCTGCTCGACGAGACCGTCGGCGCCGGCTGGGTCACGGATCTCGCGCGACTGCGCAAGCTCGAAGCCTACGCCGACGATGCCGCGTTCCAGCAGCGCTGGCGTAGCGTGAAGCAGTCGAACAAGGCCGTGCTTGCCGGGCACATTCGCGCCGTCACCGGCATCGGCGTCGACATTGCCGCGCTGTTCGACGTGCAGGTCAAGCGCATCCACGAATACAAGCGGCAACATCTGAACGCGCTCCTGATCGTCACGCTGTACCGGCGCCTGCTGCGTGACCCGCACCTTGCGCTGACACCGCGCTGCTTCGTATTCGGCGGCAAGGCGGCGCCCGGCTATGCGATGGCCAAGCTGATCATCCGTTTGATCAACGGCATCGCCGAAGTCGTGAACAACGACCCGGTGGTGAACGGGCGGCTGAAGGTCGTGTTCTATCCGGACTTCAATGTGAAGAATGCCCACTTCATCTACCCTGCCGCCGACCTGTCCGAGCAGATTTCGACGGCCGGCAAGGAAGCGTCGGGCACCGGCAACATGAAGTTCATGATGAACGGCGCGCTGACGATCGGCACGCTCGACGGCGCCAACGTCGAGATCCGCGAAGAGGTCGGCGACGAAAATTTCTTCCTGTTCGGCCTGAGCGCCGACGAGGTCGAACGTGTGAAGCGCGCGGGTTATCGCCCCGCTGACTACGTGAAGGAGAACAGGGAACTGCGCGAGGTGCTGGAGCTGATCGCCGACGGCCGTTTCTCGCGCTCAGACCGCGAGATGTTCCGACCGCTCGTCGACAATCTGGTGCACGCGGACCCGTTTCTCGTGCTCGCCGATTACGCCGCCTACGTGGCGCGTCAGGACGAGGTCAGCGCCGCCTGGCAGGACACCCGGCGCTGGAGCCGCATGTCGATCCTGAACACCGCGCGCTCGGGCAAGTTCTCCTCCGATCGCGCGATCGGCGAGTACTGCGACAAGATCTGGAAGATCCGCCCGATGAGGATCACTCTTGATCAATGACCCTGAAACGGAATTGGTGCGTACTTATGCGGTTCGCTCCGGCTCGCGGTTTCCGACGGGCGCGAGCGCGGTGCCCGACGGCATCAATTTCTGTATCTTCTGCCGCCACGCGACGCGCGTCGAGCTATTGCTGTACGAGGCCGCGGACAGCCCCGAGCCGTTCCAGATCATCCCACTCGCTGCCGATCGCAACCGAACCTTCTTCTACTGGCACGTGATGGTGGAGGCGCTGCCGTTCGGCACCTGCTACACATGGCGCGTGGACGGCCCGCGCGATACGCAGTCCGGCGGCTACGCGTTCGATCCCGACATCGAGCTCCTCGACCCGTATGCCCGAGCAGTCAGCGACGTGCTGTGGACGCGGCCCCCGAACGGCCAACCTCATTCCACCGGGCACGCAACCTACCGCGCGATCGTCACGGAACCGCTGCCCTCGCCTTCAACGCGCATTTCGCGCGGACTCGACGACGCAATCATCTACGAGCTGCACGTCGGCGGCTTTACCCGTGATGCGTCGAGCGGCGTTGAGCATCCCGGCACCTTCGCCGGCCTGATCGAAAAGATTCCGTACCTGACGCAACTCGGCGTGACCCATGTCGAGCTGCTGCCGGTGATGGCCTTCGACGCACAGGACGTTCCGCCCGCGACGACGGCTCTGGGCCTGACCAACTACTGGGGTTACAGCACGCATAGCTACTACAGCCCGCACCCTCGCTACTGCCGCGATCCCGCGCGCGCACCGCAGGAGTTCCGTGCGCTGACCGACGCCATGCACGCCGCGGGCATCGCCGTGCTGCTCGACGTCGTGTTCAACCATACGGCCGAAGCGGGCGAGACCGGACCCGTGATCAACTTCAAGGGCTTCGTCAACGATATCTTCTACCACCTCGACCCGGCCGACCGGCGCCGCTATCGGGACTACACCGGCTGCGGCAACACGGTCAATTGCAACCATCCGCTGGTGACGACGTTCATCATTCGCTGCCTCGAATACTGGGTGGAAGAGCTGGGTGTCGATGGCTTCCGGTTCGATCTCGCGAGCATCTTCGCGCGCGACCAGCGCGGCGAGCTGATGGCCGACCCACCGCTGCCCTGGGCGATCGAGTCGTCGCGGGTGCTGTCGCGCGTGCCGCTGATCGCGGAGGCGTGGGACGCCGCCGGCATGTATCAGGTCGGGGCCTTTCCCGGCATGGCGTGGGCCGAGTGGAACGGCCGCTATCGGGACGTGATTCGCCGTTTCGTGCGCGGTGACCCCGGCCTCATCGGGACGGTCGCCACCTGCATCGCGGGCAGTTCGGACCTCTATGCGGACGACGGCAGGCTGCCCAACAACAGCATCAACTTCGTGACCTGCCATGACGGCTTCACGCTGATCGATCTCATGAGCTACGGCTCGAAGCACAACGAGGCCAACGGCGACGAGAATCGCGACGGCAACTCCGACAACCTGTCGTGGAACTGCGGGGCCGAGGGCGAGACCGGCGACGCCGGGACTCTCGATCTGCGGTATCGCCAGGCGCGCAATGCGATGGCGATTCTGTTCCTGAGCCTTGGCACGCCGATGATGCTCGCCGGCGACGAGGTATTGCGCAGCCAGCGCGGCAACAACAACGCCTATTGCCAGGACAACGCGCTGAGCTGGTTCGACTGGACACCCACCGAGGCCGGCTCCGCGATGTCGCGCTTCGTGCGCGAATTGATTGCGCTGCGCAAGCGCCACGCGAGTCTGCGCCGGCGACATTTCCTGACCGGCCGGCCCTCCGCCGGGCAGACCCGGCCGGATGCGGCATGGCATGGCGAGCGCCTGAACGAACCCGGCTGGCACGATGCAAGCGCACGGCTTCTCGCCGTCACGCTGGGCGGCGAAGAGCCGGGCGAGCCCGCACTGCACGCGGTGTTCAACATGGACGATTGCACGCGCACGATCCAGTTGCCCGCGCCCGACGGGCGGCATTGGAGGCGTATCGTCGATACCGCGCGCGACAGTCCGCACGACATCGTGCAGGCCGCGCAACAGGCCGCTATCGAAAGCGATCAAGCACGCGTGGCGGCGCGCAGTGTCGTGGTTCTGGAAGAAGCGAGCTGAACCCAGGTCGGGGTGGCCAGAAACAGCGGGCGGGCCTGACGGCGCGCATCGCTCAAACCGGCCAGGCGGACTATCATTGATAAAAGCTGCATTCATCGGCGCAGGAGTACATCATGACCTCCAATCCATCCGCTGAGCCGACCGGCACCTCTCACGACCCCGCGCGGACGTCCGCCGGCATGACTGGCAAGCCCGATCCGAAGGCCCCCCAAAATCCGGCCCCAGACGATCTTCCCAACGCCGACGCGGCAGAGCCCGAGCCTCATGAGCATCTCCCGTCCAGAAGCGACGACAACTGATTCAACACAACAGGTGCCGACGTCGTCCGCGTGCCGATCCACGCGGCAGGTTCACGAGTGGATCGCGCATGCTTTCGCGCCGACGCCGTGAAGTCGGGGAACGCTCGCGGTTCACGCAAATGGCTCGATGCATTGCGTCAGACAAAGTCACGGCCGGTTTGAACCGCACAGGAGCAGATCATGCAGAACGTGCTGGTAGGTTATGACGGATCGGCGTCCGCGCAATATGCGGTTGCTTTCGCGGTCGATCTCGCGAAGCGCTTCGACGCGCGCTTGCACGTGCTCGTCGTCGCGCGCACACCGGACTGGGGTGCGATCGAGCATGAGCGAAAAGACATCATCGATCTGGAAGTGCGCCATGCCACCGCGATCCTCGACGAGATCAAGTCGAAGCTCGCCGCTTCGAACGAGGCCGTGCAGTTCGATCTGGTGGTCGGGCCGCCGGCGAAGGAGATCGTGTTGTACGCGGAGCGGCATGCGATCGACCATCTGGTGGTGGGACATCGCGGACATACGCCGTTCGATCGCTGGCTGATCGGTTCGGTCGCCCGCCAGGTGCTCGCCTACGCGCCGTGCGCGGTCACCATCGTGCGCGATCCGGCGACGATGAAAAAAGCGCGGCATGAGAACTGAGCGCTATCGGCATCGAATTCGGAGCGGGTGAACCCGCCGGGCAAGCGGTCTTAGCCCTGACGATCCGGCCGCCTGCGCAGTTCAGTCATGGCTTCAGGTCTCCGGCCTGGGGCTCCTAACCGCGGCAAAGCGGCGTTGGACGGCGACGAGTTGGTCGTCGGTAGTCGCTACCAGCCACAAGCGTGCGTGCTCCGCGATTTCCCGGTTATGGTCCTTCAACGGGCCCATCGAGGTCGCGGCCTTCCAGACCACCGGGCCGGTTCGGCTACTCCTGCCCGACGGCGCGCCGACCAGCAGGCAATAAGGTCCAAGCGGAAGCGAGACGAACGGTGCCGCCGAACCCGCACGCACACGCCAGTCGATGAACGGTGTGTCGCTGATAAGCAGCGGCATAGACAGGCCGTAAAGCACGCTGAAATCGTACAGCGCCAGTTGCTCGCGCATGCCCACGTAAATACGCCGGACATCGGCGATCACTGCCGCGCGGATTTCATCCTCGAACATCGGCTCGTTTGCATAGCGCTCATAGGCGGCCCGGGCGTCCACCTGATATGCGCTGAACAGCCCGAGTTCCACGCAGTCATGAACCGCGCGATGGACCTCCGCCACGGAGCCGGCCTCATCCGGCTTGCCCAGTTGCGCTGCTCGCAAGAATCGCGCAAGTCCCGCTTCCTGGATCGCCGGGCCATCCGTGGAGGCATCGCCGTCAGCGTCCTTGCCGAGCGGCACGTAGACATATTTTTCGGCCGCGAAGCGCGATTTCTTGCCTTCATCGAACTTGATTTCGCCATCGGTGCAGTCGAGATAGCGAGTACCGATTCGTCCATGCTCCCAAACCCAATTCTTCAGGAACGGACGGAGTGGATGCAACGTGTCGTGCTCAGCAGCCATTCAAATCTCCCCATGCGTTCGGATAGTTCCACGTGGTCGCCTGTTCTATCGAGCACAGGATACCCAATCGCATCAGGGGATCGGCCTCTTCGAATCAAAATAAAGCGGCCCGGTTGACGAACCAGCGACCGGCGCGAGCGCCCGCCATCGCGATTCGCGTACGGCCCAACGGGCGATGTCGAAGGGAGACGAACCTACGACTTCCGGCAATTCAAAGTGTGCGGGCAATGCCAACAGGTATCGCGTGCCTGTTGGCCGAGGCGCGCCACGGGGCGTCCGCAGCAACTCGACCCGCGAAGCCAATTTTCTTTTTAATCAATGGCATAGAGCAATACGACGAATTGGCACGTCGCGTGCAATGTTGGCTGCAAGCCAGCGTTGCCTTGCGCCGGATGGCGTAAAACGCCATCGGAGGGACTTCGAAACACCGAAGCGCATCGGCGCCCGGCGCATCGGCGCCCGGCGCATCGGCGCCCGGCGCATCGGCGCCCGGCGCATCGGCGCCCGGTGTGGCTTCCTGGAGTTTCCCTATGCCGCTCGCTCGACTATTCTCCCGCTTTCTCCAGTGCGCGTTGGCAGCCGCCGTGCTTTTGCCCCTTGTCGCGGGCGCCGCGAACCTGCCAGACGCTTCGCAACCCTATGCATCCGGCACGCGCGACGACGGTCCCGGCGATTCCGCGACGCCTCACGCGCTGAAGGCCGGCATCGAGCGCCTGCGCACCGGCACGTGGTGGGAAGCCAACCGCAAGATCCGCCCGGAACTCGCGCAGGTCGGCGACCTGATGTTCCTGCTGCCGCTTGCCGACCGGAATCTCGAACCATCGTCGGATGCGATCGGCCGCGTGCAGCGCCTGCGCGAGGCACTGCGCAGCCACCTGACGCGCGAACCCGCCGGCTGGAGCCGCCTCGTTGCGCAGGTGCGGGCACAGCGCGTGAAGGCCGGCGATGTGTCGGCCGTGCTGCTCGCCGACGCGCTCGTCAACGAGGTCCGCTACCGCGACGGAACCGACGGCAGCTACTACCCGCCGGCGCGGTTCTTCGCCGAAAGCGGCGTGTGCAAGGATTTCGCCGTCGCCAAGTACCTGCTGCTGCGCGACGCGGGTTTCGACATCGCGCGGCTGCGTCTGGTGTCGCTCGCGCCGCGCTACAACAACACGCCGGACGACTGGCACGTCATCCTCGTCGTGCAGATCGATCGCGCGAGTGAACCGCTCGCACTCGATTCACCGAGCGCGCCGCCCGCGAAGCGTGCCGGCGATACGGCCAACGAAGCCTCGGCTTCGATCGGTCCGTCCGCGCTGCTCGGCGCGATCCTCGCCGGCCGCGAGCCCGCCGAAGCGGTGCTGCGCGCGCCCGCGGGGCCGCTTACCGCGCCGCTCAGCCGGTCGGGCCAGGCGCGGCGCCCGCTTGCGACCGTGTTCAACGAACTGGGCAGCCGGTCGTTCGAACGCGCCGCGCCGGGCGCGCCGCGGCGCGCGTCGGCGGCCGGGCGAAGCGCGAACGCGATGTATGTCGACGAAATGGGCGAGCCGTGGAAAGTCGACGGCTCCGGGACGTTTCCGAAGTGGCGCGTCGTCGATGACCAGTCGGACGCGCTGGCGAAGCGGGGTCCGGCGGCAAGTTTGGTACGCGTGGCGGCACGCTGACCGAGGTGTGTATGGCGCGCGTGCGGCAAGCAAGCCGTAGCACCGGTCTGCAGGTTGTATTTGCAGCGAGTAACCCCGGGGAACTGCGCGCCGCGAGTGCTATTGCCCGCTGCCGCGCCGAGCGTGACGCCGCTTTTCGCGCTCTTTCGTCAGATGCGGCATCACTTCCTCGATGTACTCTCTTGCATCGCCGCGCGTCGATACCCGACTGAAGCGCCGGTGCGCCTTGTCCTTTCCCACTAGCTCCATGTGGGCCTTGCGCAGCACGTGCAGCAGCGCTATCAGCGTGCCGCTTTCGGGCACAGGTTCGTGATCGCGCGGATGTGCGGGAGTCGTCCGAGTCATGTTCCTATCCTCTCCGGGCAGTCCGTGCGGCAGGTCTGCGTGATTAGCGACAGCAGATCGTTGGCGTTCCTGTCGCGATCCGTTAGCGGCGGAAGACCGAACAGGCGCTCGAGGGTCGCGAGCACGGAACTGTGATCGTAAGTCGTGTCGTCGACCTTGCCTCGTGCGACCCAAGGCGACACGACGATCGCGGGAACGCGCACGCCGTACACGTTGAAGCCGAATCCGCTCGCGTTCAGCGTCCCGGTAGCACCGTCGTTCGGTGGTGTTGCGGGACCGGGCGGCACCGAGTCGTAGAAGCCGCCGTGCTCGTCGTAGAGAATCACGAGCAGGCTGTTGTCCCACAACGGGGAGTTGCGAATCGCGTTGTACACGCGGGCGACGAGCTGGTCGCCTGCGGTGAGGCCATCCATCGGATGCTGCGAACTGCCTCTCTCGTAGGTGTCGTTCACCACGTCGCCGTAGCTCGGCTCGATAAACGTATAGCGGGCGGTGTAGCCTGCGGCGAGGTCCGTTTCGAAGTGCAACAGGTCGTCGACGTCGCACAGGCCGATGCCCTTGATCGACGCGACCTGCGGAATGCGGCCGAGCGGATCGCCCAGGTGGTCCTGGTACAGGCGGTAGTTGTCTTTGCCGAGCTCGTCGAATATCGATCCTTTCGGAAAGACGAAGCCATCCAGCGCTTCCCATTTGCCCATTTCGGCCGCGGTCGGCGAATGATCGAGCCCGGCCGACGACGCGCCATGCAGGAAGTAACGGTTCGGCCAGGTCGGGCCCGGCAGCGACGAATGCCACGCATCGCACAGCACGAACTGAGTCGCGAGCTGATACAGCGCGGGGGACTGCGTACGGGCGTCGACTCCGCGCATGATGTCGTCCACCTGCCCGCTTTGCGGCGGTGCGCCTTCGGTGCGGGCAGTCGCGTAGTTCGACACGAAGCCGGAATTGTTCACGGGCGGATAGAGCTGCCCGCTCTGGAACTTCACGCCCGCGCCGCATAGCTGCTCGAGCACGTCGGCGAATTCATGCCCGGGGTCGGTGGGCATCTGGCCGGGTGCGCCGTCGCCGAACGCGTAGGTGGTGCCGTCGTAGGTGTTCGCGTTTCCGGTGGCGGTCGCCGCGGTAATGCCGGGGATGCCCGACAGCGCGAACAGATGGTCGAAAGACCGGTTCTCCAGCATCAGCACGAAGACGTGCTGGATGATCTGGTCCAGACCGGCCGCGGCCGCTGCGTTTGCGTTCATGAAGCGTGCTCCTGTCGTTCGCTTGACGTCCGAGCTGCTTTCCTGCTTCGTTCTTCGTTGATGACTCGCCGATCCGTTCGGGACGCACTCGTAAATAAGACGCGCTGGCGGCAGCCTTTTTTCAGCGCACTGGACCGCCCGGCTTCCGGCAAAGACTGCACGGCCTTGCCCGTAACAGAAGCCCTCCCCTCATTCACGAATCACCTGGATACGCCCCGCCTTGACCGCCGCTTTCAACACCGTCCAGTCCGCCTCATTCTGTTCCGCGTAAGCGAGCGCGAATTGCACGACGGCTTCGTCGAATGCGTCCGACTTGCCGACATATCCGCAGAGCAACGCGGGATCGCCTGCTTTCGCCATCGAATGGGCCAGCGCGTGAGCGCAGGACACCGCGTATTCGCCGAGATCTTCGACGTCGAACGTGGTGAAGTCGAACGCGCCCTTCATGTCGCGCAATTGCCGCACATAGAAGTCATTGCCGGTGTGACGCATCTTCGACCAGCCGAGGAAAATGTCGCTGGCCGACTGCAGCAGACGCTGCCCGTTCACTACACGCTGGCCGTGATTCGGATAGCGGCTCGGCGTCAGATACTCCTCCAGCACGGAAGCCCGCGCCTCCTTGAGCTGCAGGAACAGCGGGCACTCGCCGTCGGCCATGAAAAGCGCTTCGTAGCACCGCGTTCCCACCGAGCCGATGCCCACCACGCGAATCGCGACATCCACCAGTTCATAGCGATCGAACAGCGCGCGCCGGTCATCGGGAAGCGTTAGCCGATAGTCGGCGAAGAACCGCCGCACCATCGACTGGTACTGCTTCTGGTCGTGCGGACTCTCTAGCGGGACGTGGTACACGAGCGGGGGAGCGTCCTTGATGCGCAGCTTGCCGTTGACCATCTCGGTTGCGTGCGTCATCACGGTGCGCGACGACTGCTGCTTCGCCTTTTCGATGACCGCCAGTTCCATTCTTCTCTCCTCCAGCGTATCGGCAATCGCCAGCATGCTGGCCGCCTTGAACTGGCAATACCAGACGTCGAGCGTGTCCATGCCGCTCAATTCGGCGAGCCGCAGCCGGAAGGTCTGGCACAAGCGGCGCACCACGCCGCGTTGATCGCGAATCGCAAAGCCGCGTTCGCGCGCGGCTATCACGAACGATGCGGCGAGCCTGCGCACGTCCCAGTCGAACGGACCCGGCAGGGTTTCGTCGAAGTCGTTGGGTCCGAAAAGAATGCGCCGTTCCGGACTCGCGAACAGTCCAAAATTGGCCAGATGCGCGTCGCCTCCCAGTTGCACGGTCACCTTGGAGTGCGGCAGCTTCGACAGGTCGTGTGCCATCAGCGGCGCGGCACCCCGATAGAACGCGAACGGACTCGCGACCATGCGTCCGTAGCGGATCGGTATCAGCTCCGGCACCCGGCCCACGTTGGACGCGTCGAGCAGAGCGATAGGATCGCGCTCCGCGATCTTGCAGGTCGCCAGCTCCGCGCGCGGCGCCTTCTTGCGCGCCGCCTTGCCCTGCTCGATGCGCGCGGCCAGCGAGCCTCGCCCGGCGAACAGCGTGGACGGATCTTCTTGCGCCGCCTGCGTCTTCGGATCAGCTTGATCCGTGGCGGGTTGGGTCGGCTTTGCAGCAGCGGGATCAGACACGCGTCACTCCTTGTTCGAATCGGGATCAAGCGGCTTTGTCACTTTATTTCATCGCGGTTTGTCGGCGTCCGGTGCGGCCGCGTACGCGGATGGCGACACATCGCGTAGTGCGTCGATCGCCGCGTCGATCGTCGCGAAGATCTCGCGATGCGTGCCAGTCACCCGCAGTGCCTTATACCGCTCGAGCTCCTGCCGCACGCCGGCCGGAACCGCGACCACGGCGATGCCCAGGCCGCGCTGGTCGAGCTCCACGCCCAGCTGAAGCAGCGTCTTGGCCGCCGTGTAGTCGATATTGTTGATCTCGGTTGCATCGATCACGATCCAGCGCAACGGAACGCTTGCCTCGTTGACGAGTTTCATCACTTCCTCCGTGAAGCGCCCCGTATTCGCATAGAACAGATCCGCCTCGAACCGGTAGACGACGATGCCGGGTGCCGCGAGCAGATTCGGCTCGACGCGATGTGCGACCCAGTGGCCGGTGGGGGTGCGCGTCAACACGCGCGTGCGCAACCGGTAGCTATGCCGCGCATGCGCGATCAGCGACAGCACGACGGCGGCCAGAATACCGTGCATCACATCGACGAACACGACCACGCCCGCTGCGAGCAACGCAACGACGAATTCGTCCTTCTGCATGCGAAAGAGTTCGGCCATCCCCTTCACGTCGATCAGCTTCACACCGATCAGGAAGACGATAGCCGACAGCACGGCGGCAGGCATCAGGCTGAGCGGCCTCGTGAGGAACAGCAGCACCAGCAGCACGATCACGGCCGTGGTCAGATGGGCGACCTGGGTGCGCCCTCCCGCATCGTCGACGATTTCGGTCTTGGTCGGACTGCCGTTCACGACGAAGGTGCCGGTGAACGCCGCGGCCGCGTTCGCCGCCGCGAGGCCGATGATGTCGGCATTGTCGTCGCCCTTCTCGTTGTGGCGGGTGGCGTAGGCACGCGCGGTCGCCGCGCTCTGCGCGATGATGACGATGAAGCACGAAGCCGCCGTCGCCAGCACCTGGTTGATGTCGTTCATATGCAGCGGCGGCATGAACAGCGACGGCAGTCCGCTCGGCACTTCCCCCGTCACCGCGATGCCACGTCCCGCGAAATTGAACACCCCGCTGGCCACGATCGAGCCGATCACGGCGATCAGCGCGCCGGGCGCGCGCGGCGCGAGGCGCTTGCAGCCGATGATCACCGCGAGTACGACGAGCGAAATGATCGTGGTCGGATAGTTCGCCTCGGCGACACGTTGAACCACGCTCACCAGTTGCATGACCGGGCCGTGCCCCTGCTTCGCGAGCCCGATCAGCCCGGCGAGTTCCCCCGCCGCGACCTGCACGCCTACTCCGGTCAGAAAGCCGATCAGTGCGCTGCGGGAAAGAAAGTCGGCCAGAAAACCGAGCCGAAAAATGCGCGCAATCACCAGCAGCACGCCGACCGTCAGGGCCACCGTGCTAGTGAGGCCGATGTATTCCTTGCTGCCCAGCGCCGCCACGGTCGTCAGCGTACCGGCAAGGATCGCGGCCGTTGCGGAGTCCGCCGCGACCACCAGTTGACGCGAAGCGCCCAGAATCGCAAACGCCACCAGCGGCAACAGGATCGTATAAAGACCGGTGACGGTGGGCGTGCCGGATATCTTCGTGTATCCCATTACCTCGGGAATGCCGAGCGCCGCCAGCGTGAGTCCGGCGATGATGTCGTGCGGCAGCTGAGCGGAATTGAACGGCAATAGCCCCTGCAGAAAGGGCGAGTGATGCGGATGAGACTGCGAGGAAGCCGCTGGTTTCATGGGCCCACCTCCACTCGGGTCGAGATTATGTCGACGAGCGCATTCGCGATGATCTCGTTGGCGATCACAATGAGATCGAGCCCATTCCACAGCGATGTAAGTATTTTGTTTGGGAATGAGGTGTTGGACTGATCGAGGATCGGCAGCCCGGCGGTAGCACATGCGAGCAGCACAACGAGAAGGCCGATCGTATGACGCGCACGGCGGTGCCATTCTCGAATACGGATTACCCCAAGACGAGGCTCATCCACACGGAAGATCCACATCGTTACCTCGGATAGTTGGTCTGATCGAGACAACAGCGAACCCAAGCCAAGACAATCAAGGTCCCCCTTTTCGCGCCGGTAGTCAATAGTCAAGAGCCCTGAAGGATCGTCGCCTGAACCGGCCGGTTACCTGCGCATCTGGTCAACCCCGTTGGCCTGTCCGTCCGCCTCCGCCCGATGCGCTGCCTCCTGCACGCCTCGCACGGCCGCGGCGACGAACAGCCCGGTGAACACCACTCCGATCAGCCCGAGGCAGACCGCGTCGATCCGGCCGAACGTCGAAGTGGGCACGACATCGCCGTACCCGATCGTGAGCGCCGTGATTGCGCAGAAGTACACGGTTTCACCCATCGCCGACGGTGTCCGGTTCGCTGTCTCGACAGGCGCGCCCCAGTAGTACATACCAATCGTCAGCAGGACGAACAGTAGCAGCAGGCCGAGCAGAATCGCCCGCAGATACCACACGGTGAGCGCCGTTTCCTTCAGGATCTCGCCAGCGTGAAGACGGCCAGCGCGACTGCTCGTCGCATTTCCCATTGCACGCTCCTCTACGATCGCCGGACCGGGTCACTCCACACGGCGGTGCTGCTCGAAAAGCAGAAGCATCAAACACGCATAGACCGTGACGGCCAGAAAGAGCCCCATTCGCACGGCAAACGCGGTGTAGACATCCTTGCCCGCCACGCTGTCCTGCACCGATTGACCGAGCAGAATGATCATCGTCACGAGACTGTTCAGCCAGAATCCCGGCGAGCAACGCGTCGGTTGCAGGCCGTACAGCTTGCGTCCCACCAGCAGGCCGAACAGCAGCATCCACAGAAAGAACATCCACAGATGCACGAACAGCCGCAGCGCAAACCAGAACGCGATGGCGAGCAGACCGCCGAGCAGCGTCGAGCCGATCAGATCGCGCGCGGCGCCGCGGGCCGAGGTCGTGCAGGTTTGTCTGCCGAGGCTGACGGACTTCATGATGATCGGCATGTAGCTGGCCGGATCGGTCATCGCGAGCAGATAGGCCGGCATCACGACGAGCGCGGCACGCAGCGCGAGATAGGCCGCCTTGTCGTCCGCCATGACTGCCGCGACGGGAGGTTCTCGCGCATCCATGCGTTCCGGAAACAAGCTGTGCGCCAGCGTCGACACCAGCACCGCAAGCAGCAGTCCCTTCGCCAGCGCGCCGACCACAGTCAGGGCCAGCTCGAAGTCGGACGTGCCCGCGGCTGAAATCATCGTCAGTCCCGCGACCAGAAAAGTCGCGACGAGATTGTTGCCGCCGCGCAGTCCATAACGAAACGCGAAGAACAGCATCAGCCCGACGATCAGCACGCCGGCCAACGCGTAATGCCGCAGCAACGGAACGAGCAGCAGGCCGCTGCCGGTGGTCGACGCCACGACCAGCGAAAGAATCACGCCGGCCTTCAACGACAGCGGACGATTCTGCGTGGCCAGCAAAAAAACCGCGAATACCGGCGCGACGACGGGTATCGGGAAATCGAATCCAAAGCTGACGGCGACGGCGAGCGCCGTTCCCAGCGCAACACGTATCGCGCGATAACCGAGGCGCTGGATCACGGGCTGCATAGCATGCTCAATAGATGTAGGAAAGCCAGCTCATCAGCCGTATGAACGCATGCCCCAGCGGATTGAGCGGATTACCCTGGGTCGGAAACGCCATCACTTCGGCCTGCCCGCCTACCCGCAGATCGCGCAGACGCGCGCGCTCGCTGTCGTCGAACTCGACGATCACCGGAAAGCGTTGCGCGGGACGCAGCCAGTCGCGGCTATTCTGCACGGTGGGCAGGCCGCCGGCCGGCGTGCTCTGGCCCACGCTCACGCCATAGCCGACGCTGCGAACCCGGCCGCCGAACACTTCGCCGGGCAGCACGTCCAGTGCGATCTCGACACGCGTGCCGGGTTTGAGATGGCCCAGATTGTTCTCCGTCATGTCGGCGCTGACCCACACGTCGCGGATCGCGATCAGCGTCATGACCGGGTTGCCCGCCGCCGCGAACTGACCGACTTCGGTGCGCAGATCGGTCACGACGCCACTCGAACGAGCGCGAATCCTCGCATTGGCGAGATCGAGTTCGGCCTTTTCCAATGCGCCGGCGGCGCTGCGCAACTGCGCGTTCTCCGCTTCGCTGCCGCCCTGCTGCTCCCGCGCGCGCTCGACCTCGGCACGCGCTCCGTCGACCTGGCTCAGCGCCTGTTCATGCGTGGCCCGCGCGACCTCGAGGCGTCGCAGCGAGACGGTGCCCTCGTCTTCACGATAGAGCCGCTCGAGACGGTCGCTGTCCTGGCGCGCCTTGACCTCGTTCGCGATGGCGGCCCGCAACCCCGCGAGTGCCGACTCGATTCCGGCCGTGCTGGCACCGACCTGACGGCGCGTGGACTCCAGATCGGCGCGCGCCCGGTCGGCGGCAATGCGGTACGGTTCGCTATCGACTTCGAACAGCACGTCCCCCGCATTGACATCCTGGTTGTTATGGACGAGCACCCGCGTCACGCGTCCCGACACCTCGGCGGCGACCGGCACGACATAGGCCTGAATCCGCGCCTGTTGCGTGTACGGCGTGAAACGGTCGGCGAGCAGATACCAGATCAGGCTCAGTACGATCACGCACACGACCCACTTGACCGCCCTGCCCGAAGGGTCGGCCGCAGGCGCCGACGGCTTCGGCGGGGCGGACGCCGGAGGCTCGCGGCTATCCTGGGTATCGCTCATCGTGGCGCCCCTTCGGCTTGCCCAGGCGCAACGGAAGACGGCGTCGCTTCATCGAGCAGGTCGCCCCAGTCGGTGCGCTGCCGCATCTGCGCGCGCGTCGCCGCATCGACGAGCGGCTGCTCGGTCTCCCAGCCGCCTCCGAGCGCCTTGTAAAGCGCGATCACACTGCCGACTGCGTTGCTGCGATTGACCACGTACGCGTCCTGCTGCGCGAACAGCGCGCGCTGCGCATCGAGTACCCGCTGAAAGTCCGAATAGCCTTCCCGATAGATCGTATTGGCGAGCGTGAGCGAGCGCCGCGCCGCGCCTTGCGCGTCATTCAGAATGGTGTCGCGCTGCAACGCGGCGATCAGCGCCGTGGCGGCGTCATCGGCCTCGCGTGCCGCGTCGCGCACCGTGTTCTGATAAGCGACCGTCAACTCCTGCAGCCGCGCGTCCTGAACGCGCACGTTGTTGGTGATCCTGCCGTAGTCGAACACGTTCCACGTCACGCTCGGGCCCGCGGCGAAGAGCAGTGTGCTCGGTGCGCCCGCGAGCGAACTGGCGGTCCACGTGAGCGTGCCGAGCAACGATACCGATGGGTACAGGTCCGCTTTGGCCACGCCGATCAGCGCCGACTGCGCAGCCATCTGATACTCGGCAGCGCGAACGTCGGGCCGGCGCAACAGTAGATCGGCCGGCACGTCCTGCAGCACCGCATGATCCACGAGCGGCACCACGCCTTCCTTGCCCGCCTGCACGTCGAGTTCCGGCAGCGGACCCGGCGCTCGCCCGATCAGCCCCGACAGCGCATGACGCGCCAGCACGATCTGGCTCTCGAGATCGGGGATGCTGCTCAAGGTCCCCAGGTACTGTGTCTTCGCCTGCTGGAAGTCGAGTTCATCGGACTCGCCGGCCTTGAAGAGCTTTTGCGCGATGTCGTAGCTGCGCTTTTGCAACTGCGCGTTCTCGCGCGCGATGCGTAGCCGCGCCTGCGCGACCCGCAGCGTGAAATACGTATCCGCGACCTGCGCGTGCAACAGAACCAGCGCATCGTCGCGGTTGGCTTGCGCGGCGAAGAACGAGGCGTCGGCCGATTCGATCGCGCGACTGAAACGCCCCCAGAAATCCAGCTCCCAGCCAACGATGAAGCCCGCGCCGTACTGCACGAAGGCCCCCGACTTCGGGTTGAATCCACCCGAGCGCTTGCGCGCCGAAGGCAGCACATCGGCATTCACCTGCTGCACCTGCGGATAGCGTCCCGCGAGCGCGATGCCGAGCTGTGCGCGTGCCTCGAGCACGCGCAGTCCGGCGATCTTCAGGTCGCCGTTGTTCGCGTCGGCTGAAGCGATCAGACGTTCGAGATTCTGGTCGCCGAAGATCAGCCACCATTGGCGCACGTCGGGCTGTGCGCCCTGTTGCGTGACCTGCGTGATCGATGCGCTGCTCCAGTGCTCGCTCCACGCTTCATGCTGCGGCTTGAAGTCCGGCCCTACCCGCATGCATCCGCTCAGGCCGACCGTCCCGAACAGCACTGCGATCCCATACGGACGCATCAACGGTGACACGGAGCCATCCTCGAGCTTCAGGTCTGCTTCTGTTCGTGGCTCTGTTTGGATTGCGGCTGGTCGCGGACCCAGCGCCAGAACAGCTGATAACCGACGGCCAGCATCACGGGCCCGACGAACAGCCCGATCACGCCACCTGTCACCATGCCGCCGAGCGCGCCGATCAGCACGACGGGCATCGGCACCGCAACGCCGCGGCCCAGCATCAAAGGCTTGAGCACGTTGTCGGCGAGGCCCGCGACGAACACGTAAACCGAGAAGATGATGTTGGCGGTGGTCACGCCGTCCGTGACGATCACGAAGGCGATCACCGGAATGGTGATCAGCGTGGCCGGCAGTTGCATGATGCCGAGCAGCAGCACCGCCAGCGCGAGCAGCCCTGCGCCGGGTATCCCCTTGACGACGAAGCCGATGCCGATCAGCAGCATCTGGATGAACGCGATGCCCACCACGCCCTGCGCGACTGCGCGAATCGTCGCCGTGCACAAATCGGCGATCTGAGTGCCGTTCTCGGGGCCCGAGATGCGCGAGGCGATTTCCACCGCGCTGTGATAGCCCTTTTCACCATGAGCCATCAGGATTCCGGCGACAATCAGCGCGACAAAAAATATCACCAGCCCGGCACCGAGACCCGTCACCGTTGAAAGCACAACGAGGCCGGCCTCCTTCAGCTGCGGGCCGAACTTATGCACGAGGCCGGTCAGGTCCGTCGATGCCTGTTGCCAGAAGTCGTACACACGCTGGCCGACCAGCGGCCAACTCGCGACCGACTCCGCGGGAGGCGGAATCCGGAACTCACCGGCCTTCGCAATGGCGATCGATTTCTCGATCGAATCCGCTACCGCGAGACCCATCGCATACGTCGGCACCAGAATCACGGCAAACGCGACAAGGACGATCAGCGTGGCGATCAGGCCATCCTTGCCGCCGAGCATGGAGCGAAGCATGACCTGGAGCGGATAGAGCGTGATCGCAAGAATCACCGACCAGGCCATCAGGTTAAGAAACGGAGCGAAGATCCGAAAGCAGAACACCGCCAGGATCGCGATGAGTCCGGCGCGGATCAGCACGTCGAGCATCTCTCGGGACTGAGTCCGTTGAGGAACCGGTGTGAGTAGCATAAGTTGTTCTCCCGCCAGGTCGCGTCGCGGTTCGGCGGCGACGCCGTGATAGGCCTGCAATCGCGAAAACTCAAACCCACTGGAACGTTTTTGACGCCAATACCAAGGCCTGCCCGCAATTCCGGCATCTTCAGGAAGAGAATCGCGCCGGCTTCGTCGTCGACAAAGCCCGGCGTTTCACTACTATTGAACCCGCACCCGGAATATTCAATTGGACTTTGGTCTCATAGGCTCGACCCGCCCGGCGTTCAGCCCGGCGCCGACAACCATGGAGAACCCCGTGAGATTGATGGCCCTCGTCACCGTGCTTCTGGCCTTGATGCCGTGCGTCCCAGTCCTCGCCGCCGGGGTCGGCTTTCAGAAGGTCGACATTCCGAATGGCGCCGAGCCGCCGCTCACAGCGGGAATCTGGTACCCGACCGATGCGCCGGCGACGCCGCGCGCGTTGGGCAACGTCACCCAGACCGTCGCCGTCGACGCTCCGATCGCGGGGGAGCACCTGCCGCTGGTGGTGCTGTCGCACGGCGGCGGCGGCTGGTACGGCGCCCATTACGACACCGCTCTGGCGCTGGCTCGTGCGGGCTTCGTCGCGGCGGCGCTCAGTCACGCCGGCGACACGTTCGACGACCAGAGCCGCGTGCTGCAACTGTGGCGCCGGCCTGCCCAGCTTCATCGGCTGGTGGACTACATGCTCGACGAATGGCGTGGGCACGAGCAGATCGATGCAAACCGCGTCGGCGCATTCGGCTTTTCCAACGGCGGCTTCACCGTGCTGGTGGCCGCGGGCGGCATGCCGGATCTGTCGACGATCGCTTCGTTTTGCGAGGCCCACCCGGATCATGACCTGTGCGCAGCGTTGCGGCATGCGGGCGTCGACGTCCCTCTCGGCGCGGACGTTCCCGCCGGCGTCTGGGTCCACGATGCACGCATCAAGGCCGTCGTCATCGCGGCGCCCGCGTTCGGCTTCGCATTCGGCCATGCGGGCTTGAGCGGCGTGCGCGCCCCGGTCCAGCTGTGGAGCGCCGCCGACGATCGTCACCAGCCGCATCCCTGGTACGATGAGCCGGTGCGTGACGACCTGCCCCGCGCTCCCGACTATCGCGTGGTGGCCAACGCAGGTCACTACGACTTTCTACCACCCTGCGAAGCGCGTCTTGCGCGGCTGCGCCCGGAGATCTGCGGCAGTGCACCGGGCTTCGACCGGGCGGCGTTCCATCAAACATTTAATGCCGATGTGGTGCGGTCTTTCGAGTCGATGCTGCGATAGGCCAGAGACTTAGCCGAATTCGTCGTGTTGCGGCAGTTGGTCCGTGATCGAATACCACGGCGCCTTTGAACCCACGAAAATATGGGCGGTGGGAGACATGGTGGGCGAATCCGTCAGTGTTCCCAGTGTGACGTGAACGTATTCGCCGTTACGCACCACCGAGAACATCAGGCTTCCACATATTTTGCAGCGCACATCGTGCGATGCGCGTTCATCGCCGAAAATCAGCAGGCTGTCTTCGCCCCGAGTGATGCGCAGCTTGTCGCGCTCGATTCCCGCGAATGGTTTGAACGCCGAGCCGGTCGCACGCCGACAGCTCGAACAGTGGCAATTCAACGCATAGACGAATTCGTCCTTCACCGAGTAGTGGACGGCACCGCAAAGGCATTGGCCGGCAAGCAATGGTTTCATGGCTGCTTTCGAACAGAAGGTAGGTCGCAAATTGGAAAGTGAGGCAGCCGTGATTATTCGCGAGTCGAAGCGCGATGTCGAACCGCCGGACCCGGCCGAACCCGGCCGATGCCGGATGGATAATCTGGCGTCGCCCTGGTATCGGCCTGAGCCGCTAGCGCTTGAACATCACCTGCGCCGTGCCGCCCTCGATCGGAGACGACGTGTGCTGGTGGACGATCTTCCATCCATCGGCCTGCTGCCGCAGCGTCATGGTCAGGCGATTGTCCATCGAACGCAGTTCCTGACCGTCGGCGTTGACGGCCTGGTATGTCGCGAAGGCGTGGACAACGGCGAGGTCCGCGGCGACGACCGTTTGCGCGTCGCTGAAATTCACGATCACGCGTTCTCCCCCCAGCGAACCGAACCAGCCCTCCGCCATTGCGCGCCACGATGCGATGCCGTTGTACGACCATGTACCCCACATGTCGAAGATCACCGCATCACGGTCGTATAGCGCGATGAACGCGTCTACGTCTTTGGCCAATACCGCGCCTTGGTAGCCTTCCAGAACTTGCAGGATCGGATTGTCGGGTTTGTTCACGGCGTGTGCTCCTGAGTCGGATTGAGATGGCGGCCAGAACCGGGACAAAACGTCGGCTCCGAAGTTCTCGACCGATTGTCTTACCAGCTAACGACGATCGACGAATCACCGGATCGACATCCAGGCGGAAAAATCTGGAACGCGATTGCATCACATTGATCAGATCACGCGCAGGTCGCGGGCGTTCGGGCTGGGGAAGCCCGAACGCCGCGCAAACTACTGGGCGGTCTGCTGACGTTGATACTCGTTGTGCTTCATTTGCATATAGTCGTCGCGGCTGACCTCGTGCAGTTGCCGCGGATACTGCTCGGTCGCATCGAACCAGTCGGCGAAGCGTTTGTCGACGCGCGCGTCGGCCGGGCTCGAAAGCGCGCCAAGATAGGCCTCGATGGCGAGGTAATAGCGCATCGTATTGCGTTCCACCAGACCGCGCACGCCGCCGATGTATTGCGGATCGCTCGCCGACGAATCGGGCGTCGTGGAAAAGCCGACCTTGTCGCTGCCGATCGTCGCCAGATAGGTCTTCATCGCAAATCGTCCCGCCGTGCCGTATCCGTACGCGTAGGTCAGATGAATGAAGGTGCGGTTATCGCCCACGGGTATCGCTTCCAGCACGATACGGTAGTCTTTGGTGCTCAATGGACCCGTGGCCGCGCTCAGCTCGACACGAAAATAATCAGGGGTGCTCGCTACCGGGCGAAACTGAAATTGCACGCGGTACGACGATGAAAGAGATTCCTCGGTTTTCTTGCCGATGTTCACGGTGAGGACCGTACCGCTATCTCCGGTCGACGCGTGGCAGTACTTGGTGTTCAGATGCAGGATCAGCACGTCGCACCAGTTGGCCGGACCCCGAACCGGGTCGCCGAGCGCGCCGCTGACCACCGCGAAAGGATGGTTGAGCACACCGTAAATATCGCCCTTCAGCGCCGACGGCAACTCCTGCGATTCGAGGTACAGCGGCCGCTGAAACTGGTTATGCGCGAGTTGCTGCGTCAGACTTTGATATTTCGTGCGCAGGCGGGCCGCGCTGTCGTCGGCCTGCACCAAGGCGCTCTGACATAAGAAGCAGAACACCGTGGTCATCACGATCATCCACCACGGTCGCGTCCGCCGGTTACCCGCCGGGGATCTGGTAAGCCTGCTCATGGTCCTCCTCCTACTTTGGCTCAAGTTGCGGCGCACCGGATCTCGATCCGATCGTGGCGCCCTCTTTGCTCCCGCATTTCCGCAGGCGGTGGCGTGGAACGTACCAACAACATCGATGTCGGCTTCCAGCGTACTACTCGCGGCCGCATCGTCGGGTCTGCGCGCACATCTTCACCGCCGTCACACCACCCTACGCAAATACCGGGCCGCGGACCTCGAACCCTGATCACTGGCCCGGCTCCCATTCCGGACTGTAGCCTCCGAGCGTCGGGTGATACATCTCGTCTCCGGAGTGCTGAGTGAACTCGACGTTCAGTCGGTCCTCGCGCAAGCCCAGAATCTCGATGCAGAGCGCGCAAAGGGCCTTGGCCACCTCCATGCGCAACTCCGGCGCTCGCCCTCTTCTGATATCGAGCATCAGCAACGCAACGGGCACCGGTTCGCCGCCTTCCTCCGCAATGCGCCAGACGCTGCCGAGACCGAGTTCGCGTATGGCTACGGTGATTCGCCTGACGTCGACCGACATCATGCGGGCATACGTCTCACTCATCTTCGCTGCGAGCAGCCTTTTACTCTCCACAGAGTATTGATCGTTTACATCAAGCTGTAGATAAGGCATCGCGTCGATCTCCGGGGAAAGTGTTTCGCACGCGCCAACAACTATATGCCGCGCCATGACATCGATCAAAAGCGTCAGCGCACCCTGGCAAGCGATGGGTCGCCTGACTCGCCTGCGTCGAGTTCGATTATGACCTCGTCATTTGCGGGTTGCTCCTGTCATCAGCGGACGACCGCTCAAACGATTCTGGCGTATTGCGTGGCTGACGGGAACTCTGTTTTGGCCAATCGCCTTTGCATAATGGTCTTCACCATCTACACGAAATCCCGGATCAACGAGATACGTTCGTTGCCGGGAATTCGCCACCCGCATTCAACAGCCATGAGTCGTTTATTTCATTGGCTGTCCTATCGTTTGTTCACCTTCTCGCCCGCAGCGTGTGCGCTGTTAAATCGATCATCAGGAGAATCGTCATGAATAAGATGCTCACCGTCGCTGTCGCAGCGTTTTGCATTGCGTCCTTTTCGCATGAAAGTCGCGCGTCTGGCGACGATGACGTTCCACAAGCCCGATGCACGCTGCCGCAAGGTACGGTCGCATGGGTGGAAAAGCAGTTGCGTGTGGTCGTGAATCTGTCCGATGCCAATGGCGGGATCTTCAAGCCCAACCGGATGTGGGCGGCCATTGTCGATCGGCAGGGACATCTCTGTTCGGTGATCGTGACCGGAGATGCCTGGCCCGGTAGTCGGGCTATCGCCATCGCGAAGGCTTATACCGCGAACGGCTTTAGCAACGATGCACTCGCGCTCTCGACGGCAAACCTCTACGCGGCCACCCAACCTGGCGGCTCCCTTTATGGGCTGAACAATTCGAATCCTTTTGACGCGCGCTTCCTCGAACAGGGCAGCGGCATCGGACACACGCTCGGCGGCGTGATTACCTTCGGCGGAGGCGTCGCACTTTATGCAGGAAGGAAAGTGATAGGAGGATTAGGCGTGAGCGGCGATAGCGCCTGCGCCGATCATGCGATCGCGTATCGCATGCGCAAGCTCGCGGGGCTCGACACCGTGCCCGGCGGCGAAGGCCCGAACAACACGGATAACATCGTTTATTCAACCAGCGGATCTCCGACGGGCTTCGAGCATCCTCATTGCTTCCCGAGCGACCTGAGCGCCGCCAAAATCGAGCAGATACCTTCGCACTGACGGTGCTTCGCACGGTTGGCCGACCGACACCCACGGGCGACGGCAATCATCGGCCCGTGGCGAGGTTTCAGCGGACGACCGTCAAATCACATCGGGCTTCCGGACAACGCGCCGGAAGCCCGCATCGAGTTTCGGACAGCCGCAGTTGGACTCCCCTGGCTTACCCCGCAGACTCATGCGGTGAAAATCGTCAACGCATCTGCCCGTCGATTTGCTTGCGCAGACGGTTTTCCTCGTCCTGAAGCTCGGGCGTAAAAGCTTCGCCAAAGTCCGCGGGCTCGAAGAACGGGCGAATCTCGATCTCCGAATCACTGACCATCGGATTCGGGCAGCGCTTGACCCATTCGATCGCTTCGTCCATCGATTGAACTTGCCAGAGCCAGTACCCGGCGATCAATTCCTTGGTTTCCGCAAACGGTCCGTCAATCACGATGCGGTCCTTCCCTGAGAACCTCACTCGAACGCCTGCCGAACTCGGCTCAAGCCGTCGCCGCCCTGCATGATGCCGGCCTTGACCAATTGCTCGTTGTACTGCCCCATCGCCGTGAGGAGTTCCGTACTCGGCATTTGCCCGGCTTCCGATTCGGGGGTTGCCTTGATGATGACCATGACGCGCATTTGGTTTTTCCCTTTGAAGACGAAAATGTTCTGGAGGCAATGGCGCCTCCAGTGACTTCGACGAATGATCGTGGGAGAAATCGACATTCGCAATACATGATTGCGCGATTTTTCAGAGTGCTGCGAATGTGGTCATGCATTGGCCGCCAGGAAACGCCCTCACGTGCAGGCTGTCCGGCCGATGCGGCGCGCCCTTGACGCGCTGCATCAATCAACCCGGCGCGGACGGCAGATGCACCGACGTCGGCGGTCCATCGACACCCTGAACACGCAGCAGGGGCTCCGCATCGCCAGGCACGAGATGGAGTCGTGAGGAAGATCGCACACGCAAAACCGCGGCAAACGCGCGCTCGAAGACGTCGGAATCGTCGTCGGCAGGCATGATCGCCGCGAGCGCCTTGGCGAAGCCCGATGCGCCTTCGATCTCCGCGCTGCTGAAAGCGCTGCCGCCGAGCGAAAAGACGCGCTGCACGTCTTCTTTCAGCTTCTGAAGGGCCGCGGCGACCTTGTCACACGCGTGAGCAGGCGCTCCGACGTCGTCCTGAAGCTCGACTGTGTGCATCGCCGGCATGAGCGCGAGCACGTTCCTGTTGAGATCGACGCGCGCAGCAAGGGTCTTGATGTAGGCCACCTCCACTGGGGGAAGAACCTCGCGCCGGCAACAGCACGCGTGCGCGCGCGCGGCGCCGAGCGTCGCCGATGCAAAACTCGGGAAGTCCTCGAATTGCAGATACCTCGCCGCACAGTCGAGCACGGCGTCGGGTGGCAATTGGAGCTCGTGAGCGACCGACAGGCTGGTCTTCATCACGATCAGGACAAGCTCACCCCACTCGTCCTGACGACAACCTCTGATCGAGCTCGCGGACATCGTAGGCCCCTATATGCATGCCCCGGCTACACGTCACCCGCACCTGCCTGTCCAGCGACCCGAATAGTCGCCCATTGCTCATGCAAACCCGCCGGCGCGCGACGACGCGTCGGGCGGTTGGGCTCACGGCACCGCGACCGCCTTGTGCGCCACCTTTTCGCCCGTATCGGCCGGCCATTGTGAGCGGATCCTGGTCACGACCAGATCCGGCAGCGGTATGTAGTCCAGCGCGCTGACCGTCGGTCCGCCATGACTCAACGCCCAGTCGAAAAACTTCAGC
This sequence comes from Paraburkholderia sp. UYCP14C, assembly GCF_004197395.1. Lineage (GTDB taxonomy): Bacteria > Pseudomonadota > Gammaproteobacteria > Burkholderiales > Burkholderiaceae > Paraburkholderia. The sequence continues at coordinate 112,401 of NZ_SELS01000002.1, forward strand.
GTGGCTTCGTCGTGGCCGGGCTTGTCCGGTATCGCGGGAAGCAGCACATAGGTCGCGCCCATCACCGGCCAGGCATCCTTGCCCGGCTGGTTGGTCAGCAACTGGAACAGAGAACCCGACCAGTCGGCGCTCGCCGCCGCGGCCTCGAAGGTTGCGGCGCCGGGCTGAACGACGTTACCCGCCGCATTGGTCATGGCCACGTACTTCAAGCGGTTCTGTTTCGTGAAATCCCATGCGACATAGCCGATTGCGCAAGGCAGATAGCCGACGTACGTGGCGATGCCCTCGTTGCCTTTGCCGCCGATGCCGAGCGGCCATCGCACGCTGGTACCCTCGCCGACCCTGCGCTTCCATTCCGGGCTGACCTGCGCGAGGTAGTGAGTCCAGATCAGCGTCGTGCCGGAGCCATCCTGGCGGCGCACCACCGCAATCGGGTAGTTAGGCATCTTGATCTTTGGATTCAGCCGCACGATGGCGGGGTCGTCCCAGAACTGAATCTTGCCGAGAAAGATTTCGGCGATCACCGGCCCCGTCAGCATCACCTCGCCGGCTTTGAGCCCCGGCAGGTTCACGACGGGCACCACGCCGCCGATCACGGTTGGAAATTGCCGCAAGCCGTGGCGGCTCAATTGATCGTCGGTCAGTGGCGCGTCCGATCCTGCGAAGTCGACTTCCCGGGCGATGACCTGCCTGAGCCCATCGGATGAACCCGTGCCCTGATAAATCACCTTGCTGCCCCCCGACTTCTGATAGTCGGCGGCCCAGCGGATGTAGAGAGGAGCGGCGAAGGTGCTGCCGGCTCCCGTAATGTCGGCGGCGTAGGTCACGGCTGCGCATGAACAGCAGATCAGCCCCGCCACGATGGCACGCAATGTTTTCACGGATGTCTCCCGTTGGTTCTTGTTCCGGGACATCGCTGATCCAGACTTGCCAATGCGTCAACTCGTTGGAGGGCGACCGTGCCGGTGATTCAATTTTCAGTTTTCATCGGCTGTGAAGGTCTCCTGCATGGCGCGCCATATCGCACATTAAAGAACGGTGACAGGCCGAATGCCAGTTAAATCGTGCTATCGAACGCACCATGCCCGGCGGCCTCTTCCGCGATCGCGGCAAGCCCGTTTCCGCAATCCCGAGACACGTCAGTCGTCCCCTTCGCGTCCTGTCCCACGGTCGCACGACGGAAAACGCGTCGACCAGAAAACCGATTGCGTCGACACGAGAGTCCCTTCCGTTTCGTCGACGTCTTCGAAGATTTTGCCTTGCATCTAGCATTCATAAAAACCGAATGATGTGGCCATGTTTTTGGTCTTTCTGTCTCAAGAACGAAAACTTGTAGTTCGTCTCAACGGACCGACGCATTGGGCATCGGCCGATGATCAAACCGGAGATTGAACATGCAACGCTTGACAGGAAAAGTTGCTATCGTCACGGGCGCCAGCGCGGGTATCTCGCTGATCGACGGTGGGGCTTCGATTACGCGCACCTGAGTTTTTTGACGCTGATGAACGAACTCGTTATCACAAAAAATAAGCGGCTACCGTGCGGTTCCTCACCTACTCTTTGATCAGCTGAGCCGCGAAAAGTGAATCGCGTCTCAGCCGGAGTCATCAACCAGGAGGTGGGCCATCATGAAGACGTTAGTCCACACAGCTTGCGCGGTCGCCGTCATGGCTTTCCCGATTGCATCGTTGGCGCAATCGGACGGCGGGCTGACGCACGCACAAGTGCAGGCAGAGATTGCACAGCTCGAGCAGGCCGGCTTCAATCCGGCCAATGCGAATACCGTCGACTTTCCTACCTATATGCCGACCACCAGCGCCAGTGCCGCAGGCCAGAGCAGCGGCTACGGCCCTGCGATGAGCGGTACGCAGCAAATGGGCCATCCGGCCGGCACGAGTGGGATGAAGCCGGTGTTCTTTGGCGGATCCTGAACTTGCTCGCCTGACCAACTCAACGATGCAAAGCTTGGCTTCCCTGCCTGGGACGGCGTGAAACGCCTTGCTATGCGCGTTCTCGACAACGCGCTGCAGAAGAAAATCACGAACCTGGTTGCGATTACGAATGGGCTTCTCAATTGATTTCGGACACAGCCCACCCGCGCGCCATATCGCATGGCGCCTGCTGAATTATCAGCCCTCTTTCGCTGAGCGCCGGGGCGCGAGCAGCGAACACCTCATCAGCGCTTCTTGACGTCGACGGTCAGGATTTCGTATCCGGGATCGGCGTTTTCGTGCGCGACCTTGTTCGCTTCCTCATAGGACAGAAACGACGTGGCTTCCTTAATTTCCGGTGCCATGCCGATATCGCCGTCCTCCGCGGTGCAGAGGAATTTCTCGCCGGTCTTCACGACGTAGACGGTCGTCATGTCTCCCTCCATGGCTTGCAGGGGAACTTCCAGTCTAGCAGGCCTGAAGAACCGCACGCGGTTCGCGGAGTCGTCAAAAAGCGCTCCCGAACGACCTGACAGCCTGAACGTGCGGGCGGCCCGTCACCGATCGCCGCGAGCCGGCTGTTGCGTCGAATTCGCCAGCAGGTCCCGCAGCTTCTCCAGCGACCACGGCTTGCTCAGATGATGATCGAAGCCGGCGGCAAGCGCCTGGCTGCGGTCCGAATCCGACGAATAGCCGGTCAGCGCGACGAGTATCGTCCCGTTCAGTTCAGGGTTCGCGCGAATTCTGCGTGCCACCTCGAAGCCGTCCATCACGGGCATCGCCACGTCGACGATGGCGAGTTCCGGCCTGGTTCGCGAGATCAGCTCGATGGCCGCGCGACCATTGTCGACCGCCGACACGCGATAATCCTCGAGGTCGAGCAGCACGCACAGAACGTGCAACGCGTCGACGTTGTCGTCCACCAGCACGATGCGCAGCGGTCTCGACTCGCTACCTTTGTCGATGGATTCGCCAGGCGCCGCTCGCGGCGGCGTTCGCCGTATCGGCAAACGCAACGTGACCCGGGTGCAGACCGGAACAAAGGCCTGCCACCTCGAGCCAGCGGAAGCACCGGCTGTCGGCTACCCCCTCCACCAGACTGATGCCAGCGCTTCCCGCGCAGCATAAAGCCAGCGCCTCGCGTGCAATCGCGTTAAGCAGGTCTTCACGCGAACCGGTTTGCGCGCGCGCGAGCCGCAACAGCGACTGGTTCTCGCGCGCGTAATCCGTCTTTTTGGCTGGACGGCTCGCTAATTCGTCGGCACCGGGAGCCATGACGTGGCCTAGCGCGCCGCGCTCAAGCGTCTGGCGTCCGCGATGCCGACCGCGGCGCGCAAATCGTCCGGATGAACCATCAATTCGCGCACCTCGCGCAGCGTCGCGTACTGGTCGAGCACGGTCCGCCATCTCGGCGACTCGAGCAACTGACGCCACACCGGTTCCAGGTCCGCGCAATCGGCGTCGCGGCCGTGCGCCAGTGCGCCCGCGAAATCGAGGCTGGCGTGGGCCGACAGCAACTGCATCCGGCTCGCGGGACTCAGCACCCGCGGCGCCGCTTCGACCGGTGCGTCGCAGCAATAGAGCACGGTCCTGCGCAGACCGGCCCGGTCGCTCGTCAGCGCGGCCAGCGACGCGCCGCTCAGACGCACCGTCCCCTGCTGCGTGCGGAACGAGTAGACGGTGTGCGGATCCGCGTGCGCGAGCAGCGTCAGTCCGCGCACGAGCCGCGGCAGATCGGTGGTGGCCGCGTCGACCGAGGCCTTCGCTTCGACCAGCAGGCACACGTCCCACGCCGCCGCGTCGGCCGGGGGTCTCGCCTGACGCAGCAGCACCACGTCCCATTCGGTTTTCGCGCGCTCGTGGCTTGCGGGTATCGCGGCCGGCACGCGCATCGAGTTCACGACACGGTACGTGGCGGCCCCACCCTGCGCATCGTTGAGGCGCTGTGCGAGTGCTTCGAGCGCATCGGCGGCCGACGCTTCGACCGCGGCGCCGCGCTGCTTCGAACTCAAGCCTCGCGCGACGGCGGTCGAGCTTCCCGGGCGCGGCCCCTGGCGATCCCACAGCGTCTGGTAGTCACGCACGCGCTCGTCGAAGGTGAGCGCGTGAAGCCGCTGCAAGCGCTGCAACGCGGCACTCGGCAGCAATTGCGCGAGGCCGCGTTGCAGCGCCGCGTCGTGCGCGATTTCCGGCATATCGATGCAAGCCTGCACCGCTTCGGCCAGTTCGGGCCACGCTTCGGCGAACGCCAGCGCGTGCAGGCGCGCCAGCGCGTCGCGTTGCGGGCCGGGTAGCAGCCGCTGCTGTTTGGCCGGATGAGCGATCGCATTGACGGCCGCGTAGATCAGCCGGCGATCGACGCTCGCGTGCGCGGCCAGCGACGCGTACTCGCGCACCACCGCGCTGCGATGCCTCAGCAGCATCGCCTGAAACACCGGGTCGCCGGCTTCCTCGCGCATCGCCTCCCGAATCATCCGCGCGAGCGCCTCGATGAAGAAGCGCTGGTTCGCCGCATCCGGCTCTTCGCCACGCGCGCACGCCTCGCGAGCCCGCTCGATCGCGAGCGCGAGCACGGTGGCCGGACTCGCCTGCTGCGTCGGTACGCAGACGGCCGCGAGCGCCGGCAGGCGAAACCGACGCGCGACAGCGTCGAGCGTCTCGTCGAGCAACGAAGGCGTTGGCGTCACGGACATAGCGATATGTCGATAAGTTAGCTAAGTAACTGTACCTGAACGTTCGATGCGGCGCGCGAACCGGGAGCGGCCGCCCCGTCAAAACGCCATTGCCATAAACTTGCTGAAAAATGGCTCTGGAGAGTTGCTATAAACATTACAAAAAGAGCGATAAATCGAACGGCTAATTACATTTACCCGACATTAAACATGCACTGAGAATTCAGCACGAAAATTGCTGTCCGGATTAACACGGAGAAAAGCGGCTTGAACCATGCAGACGCTTAATGCTCGGCGTACACTGGCCGGCAAGCGCTTGCCATAAGGCGCAAGGGCGACGATGCCGCCCGCGGTCGAACGCGGGTTTGTGGAGACTCAGGAGAACAACCAATGAGCTGGACCCGGGAACAGAGAAACGTCACGATCGCCGCCTATCTAGGCTGGACCCTCGACGCATTCGATTTCTTTCTGATGGTGTTCGTATTGAAAGATATCGCGCAGGAATTCAATACGGACATTCCGTCGGTCGCGGTCGCGATCATGCTGACCTTGATGATGCGCCCGCTCGGCGCATTGATTTTCGGCTGGCTCGCCGACAAGTACGGCCGCCGTCCGACGCTGATGGTCAACATCGCGTGCTTCTCGTTGCTCGAACTGCTGTCCGGTCTGTCGCCCAACCTGATGACGCTGCTCGTGCTGCGCGCGCTGTTCGGTATCGCGATGGGCGGCGAATGGGGTGTGGGTGGCGCGCTGACCATGGAAACCGTGCCGCCGAAATCGCGCGGCATCGTCTCGGGTCTGCTGCAAGCCGGTTATCCGAGCGGCTACCTGCTCGCGTCGATCGTGTTCGGCGTGTTCTATCAATACATCGGCTGGCGCGGCATGTTCTTCGTCGGCGTGCTGCCCGCGCTGCTCGTGCTGTACATTCGCGCGCACGTGCCGGAGTCGCCCGCGTTCCAGACGCTCGAAAAGAAGGTCCGTCCTGGCCTCGTCGCAACGCTCAGGCAGAACATCGGCCTGTCGCTCTACGCGATCGTCCTGATGACGGCGTTCAACTTCTTCTCGCACGGCTCGCAGGATCTGTATCCGACCTTCCTGCGCGTACAGCACAAGTTCGACGCGCACACGGTGTCGCTGATCACGATCACGCTGAACATCGGCGCGATCTGCGGCGGTCTGTTCTTCGGCTGGGTGTCGGAGAAGATCGGCCGCAAGCGCGCGATCTTCATCGCCGCGCTGATCGCGCTGCCGGTGCTGCCGGTGTGGGCCTTCTCGACCACGCCGGTGCTGCTCGCGCTCGGCGCGTTCCTGATGCAGATCTCGGTGCAAGGGGCCTGGGGCGTGATTCCGGTGCACCTGAACGAAATCTCGCCCGATGAAATCCGCGCGACCTTCCCCGGTCTCGTGTATCAGCTGGGCAATCTGATCGCCTCGGTCAACGGTCCGCTGCAATCGAAAGTCGCCGAACTGCACAACAACGACTACGCGCTCGTGATGGCGGTCGTGATCGGCATCGTCGTGATCGTGATCTGCGCGCTGATTCCGTTCAGCCGCGAGCGCCGCGGCATCGATATGACGCAGTCCGCGCGTGAAGCCGCCGGCGCGGGCTCGACGGGCGGCGCGGTCGGAGGACAGCGCGTTTGACGGCTCGAGCGTTCGACCCGAGCGCCTGTCGTGCCGATGCGTTCTGACGCACGACGCTAATTTGCTTCGACGCGTCGAAGCCGGGTGAACCCGGTCGAGCGCGAGGCCAGATTGCATCGCAACGCAATGCGAGGCCGTTCCGATTCGTTCGGAACGGCCTTTTTGTTTTCCGTGGGGCATCACGCGCCGCGCATTGCAAGCACAACGCGCAAGCACAAATTTCGTCAGATCTTCTAGAGGAGTTAGTCCAGCCTGTCCACTTGATCGCACCGACCCTCCTTTCTTATCCTAAAAAAAACGGTCGTTTCAAATATCAACTTGAATCGCTTGTTTGCGAGCCGGCAACGCCGGCAACTGGGAGACGCAACATGGCAGTTCGCACAACAGGCCGGCATGCCGGCGATACGAAGTCGCGCATTCTCGACGCCGCGGAGACGCTGTTCATCGAATGCGGCTATGAGGCGATGTCGCTGCGCCAGATCACTTCGCGCGCCGAAGTCAATCTCGCGGCGGTCAACTATCACTTCGGCAGCAAGGAATCGCTGATTCACTCGATGCTGTCGCGCCGGCTCGATCAGCTGAACCAGGAGCGCCTGAAGCTGCTCGACCGCTTCGACGCGATGCTCGGCGCGCGCCTGACCTGCGAGCACGTGCTCGGCGCGATGTTCATTCCGGCGCTGCGTCTGTCGCGCGATCCGCGGGTCGGCGGCAAAGCGTTTCTTCGTCTGCTCGGGCGCGCCTACACCGATCCGTCGGCGTTCATCCGTGACTTTCTGAACGCGCATTACGAGTCGGTGGCCATGCGCTTCTTCGACGCGTTCCAGCGCGCGCTGCCGCATCTGCCGCGCGAGGAGCTCGGCTGGCGGCTGCACTTCGCGATCGGCGCGCTGTCGGGCGTACTCGCCGGCACCGATACCGACAGCCTGATTGCCGAGTTCTCGCAAGGCAAGTCGATGAACGATCTGCAACTGATCGCGCGTCTTGCGTCGCTGATGGTCGCCGCGCTGAAGGCGCCGCTGCCGGACGGCACACAACTGGCCGCGTTCGCCGCGGTGCTCGGCGATGCGTCCGACTGCGCCGCGGAAGGCACGCTCGCCGGTGCGCCACACGACACCAGCGAGGCAACCTCGTGCGCGATGACATGCGATACGTGGGGCGCGACGCACCGCGGCACGTCGGACGGCGAAAGCCGTGGCGGCAATCTCGAGGCGGCGCCCGTGAGCTATCGGCATGTGCTGCAACGCAGCGCCTGACGACGTGGCCCGGCGATTGCATCACCGCAGGCAAGGCAGACAAGGCAGACAACCGATCGACAGAACGTGAGCCGGCCGCGCCCGCGGATACATTCGCACGCAGATGCGATTTTTGATGCGATCGGAGCAAGGGCTAAAGCCTCAACTCCGATCGACCAAGGAGGAAACGTCATGCCGTGGTTCATCCTGGCGCTCGTCATCGCCGCCTTCGCCCTCGTCTACGTTCAGGCCCGCGCTTCGTGGTGGCTCGCCGCGCTGATCGTCTGGATCGCGGCCGCGCACCTGAGCGGCGCGGCTGGCCCGCTGCTGACGACCCTGCTCGCGATCGTGTTCGTCCCACCCGCCCTCGTGCTGACGCTCAAGCCGCTGCGCCGCGCATGGCTCGCGAAACCGGTGCTCGACACGTTCCGCAAGATCCTGCCGCAGATGTCGCCGACCGAGCGCGATGCGATCGAGGCCGGCACGGTCTGGTGGGACGCCGAGCTGTTCTCGGGCCGCCCGCATTGGGACACGCTGCTCGGCTACGGCCCGGCCACGCTCAGCGCCGAAGAGCAGGCGTTTCTCGAGGTCGAATGCGAGCAGCTGTGCGACCTCGCGAACGACTGGGACACCACGATGGTCTGGCAGGACCTGTCGCCGCAAACGTGGCAGTTCATCAAGCAGCACGGCTTTCTCGGCATGATCATTCCGCAGCAGTACGGCGGCAAACAGTTCTCCGCGTACGCGCATTCGCAGGTCATCATGAAGCTCGCGACGCGCTGCTCGGCCGCGGCCGTGTCGGTGATGGTGCCGAACTCGCTCGGCCCCGCCGAGCTGCTGATGCACTACGGCACCGACGCGCAGAAGAACCACTACCTGCCGCGTCTCGCGCGCGGCGAGGAGATCCCCTGCTTCGCGCTGACGAGCCCGTATGCCGGTTCCGACGCCGCCGCGATTCCCGACGTCGGCATCGTCTGCCAGGGCATCCACGAGGGCCGCGAGACGCTCGGCTTTCGTGTTACGTGGGACAAGCGCTACATCACGCTCGGGCCGATCGCGACCGTGCTAGGCCTCGCGTTCCGCGCGCTCGATCCCGACCATCTGCTCGGCGCGAACGACGAGCCCGGCATCACCTGCGCGCTGATTCCGACCGACCACCCCGGCGTCGACATCGGCCGCCGTCACTGGCCGTTGAACGCCGTGTTCCAGAACGGCCCGAACTCGGGCAAGGACGTGTTCATTCCGCTCGACTGGGTGATCGGCGGACGCGCGCAGGTCGGCAACGGCTGGCGCATGCTGATGGAGTGCCTGGCGGCGGGCCGCGCGATCTCGCTGCCGTCGTCGAACGTCGGGATGGCGAAGCTCGCGGTGCGCGGGACCGGCGCGTATGCCGCGATTCGCCGCCAGTTCCGCACCGCCGTCGGCAACTTCGAGGGCGTGCAGGAAGCGCTCGGCCGCATGGGCGGCAACCTGTACGTGATGGACGCCGCGCGCCGCCTGTCCGCGCAGGCGGTCGATCTGGGCGAAAAGCCGTCCGTGATTTCGGCGATCGCCAAGTATCACATCACCGAGCGTGCGCGCATGGTCATCAACGACGGCATGGACGTGGTCGCCGGCAAGGGTATCTGCATGGGGCCGTCGAACTTTCTGGCGCGCGCTTATCAACAGGTGCCGATCTCGATCACCGTCGAAGGCGCGAATATCCTGACGCGCTGCCTGATCATCTTCGGCCAGGGCGCGATTCGCTGCCATCCGTACGTGTTGAAGGAAATGACGGCGACGCACGAGCCAGATCAGGCGAAGGCCTTGCGCGAATTCGACGCGGCGTTCTTCGGTCACGTGAATTTCACCGTGTCGAACGTGCTGCGCAGCGCCGTGTATGGGATCACCGGCGGCGCGCTGATCGCGAAGCCGCACCGTGCATACGCGCCGCTCCATGCATACTATCGCGCGGCGACCCGACTGTCGACCGTGTTCGCATTGCTCGCCGATGTGTCGATGCTCGTGCTCGGCGGCGATCTGAAGCGCCGCGAACGCATCTCGGCACGCCTCGGCGACGTGCTGTCGCAGCTGTTCCTGATCTCGGCGACATTGAAGCGTTTCGAGGACGAAGGCCGTCAGCAGGCCGACCTGCCGCTCGTGCGCTGGGGCGTCGAAGATGCGCTATACAAGGCGCAGCACGCGCTCGACGGCGTGCTCGCGAACTACCCGAACCGCGCCGCCGCGACGCTCGTGCGGCTGCTCGCGTTCCCGTTCGGCCTGCCGCATGGCGAGCCGTCGGACCGCCTCGGCAGCGAAATCGCCGAGCTGATGCAAACGCCCGGCGCCGCGCGCGAGCGGCTCGTCGCCGACTCGTACGTGCCGCATCCGGACGTCGACGCGCTCGGCTACGGCGAGCTCGTGTTCGCGCTGAATCCGCAGTTCACGCTAATCGAGCAGAAGCTGCGCGACGCCGTCAAGCAGGGGCTGCTCGAACCGCTGCCGCAAAGCCTGCCGCAGCTCGCCGCCTGGACCGACGCGGCGCAACGCCAGGGGCTCATCGACGCGGACGAGCGGCGCGTGCTCGACGACTACGCGCGCTACGGCGCGCACGTCGTCAAGGTCGACGATTTCCCCGCCGATTTCGACATGCTCGCGAATTTGCAGCAGCGCAAGCAGGCGCTCGAAAAGGCGCTGGAGCAGGCGGCCTGATGCGCGCGCGCTCACGCAGAATAAACTACCGACGCGGCGTGGCAAACCGTACCCGAGTCACACAACTCAAGGCACACTGACACACGTCCGACGCCCCTGAAAAAAACCAGAGGCTGGCGGCGGCGCGTCCAGCGGAGCAACCGATAACATGAACGACTCCTACCTGAAGTTCGTCAACTCGCCGTTCGGCGGCCGCCTCGCGCGCTCGCTCGGACTGCCGAATCCCGAGGTGCTGCGGCGCTATCGCGCGGACCGGCCCGAGTTCGACGGTCTGATCGCGATCGGCGCGGGCCGCGAGCCGCGCCTGTTCGACGCGCTCGCGAGTCTGATCGCCAGCATCGGCATGACGAGCGTCGCGCACGAAAGCGCCGGGCTCTGGGTGCCGCTCGCCAATCGCCACGGCTTGATGACCGGCCGCTTCGAGCCGGCCGAAGCCGCTTCGCCGGGCAAGCTCGCCGCGCTGCTGTTCGACGCGAGCGGTATCGACGACAGCAGTCAGCTCGAAGCGCTGCACGGCTTTTTCCACGACACGCTGCGCTCGCTCGGCAAGTGCGGGCGCATCGTCGTGCTGGGCCGGCCGCCCGAGGCCTGCGCGGGCCCGCGTCAATGGACCGCCCAGCGCGCGCTCGAAGGGCTCGTGCGCTCGCTCGGCAAGGAAGCGCGGCGCGGCATCACCGCGAATCTCGTGTACGTCGAGGACGGCTCTGAAAGTGCCGTCGACGCGACGCTGCGCTTTTTCCTGTCGCCGCGCTCGGCCTATGTGTCGGGTCAGGTGGTGCGAATCTCGGCCAATCGCGACGGCGCGAGCCCGCACGACCCTCTCCCGTTCGACTGGCGCCAGCCGCTCGCCGGCCGGCGCGCGCTCGTCACGGGCGCCGCGCGCGGCATCGGCGCGGCCATCGCGAGCGTGCTCGCGGCCGAGGGCGCGCAGGTGATCGGCCTCGACATTCCGTCCGCGCGCGACGCGCTCGACGCGACCATGCGACAGCTGAACGGCAGCGCGCTCGCGTTCGACATCGCCGCGCCCGAGGCGCCCGCGCAGATCGTCGCCGCGCTCGACGAGCTCGGCGTCGACATCGTCGTGCACAACGCCGGCATTACGAAGGACAAGACCATCGCGAAGATGACCGGCGCCGCGTGGCAAAGCGTGATCGACATCAACCTGAGCGCGCAGGAGCGCATCGACGACGCGCTGCTCGCGGGCGGCATCCTGCGCGACGGCGGGCGCATCGTCGCGGTGTCGTCGATCAGCGGCATCGCGGGCAATCCCGGCCAGACCAATTACGCGACGTCGAAGGCCGGCGTGATCGGACGGGTGCAGAGCATGGCGCCGCAACTGCGCGCGCGCGGCATCACGATCAACGCGGTCGCGCCCGGCTTCATCGAAACGCAGATGACCGCGAAGATTCCGCTCGCGATCCGCGAGGCCGGCCGCCGCATGAACTCGATGAGCCAGGGCGGCCAGCCGGTCGACGTCGCGCAAACCATCGCGTGGCTCGCGCATCCGGGCTCGGCCGGCGTGACGGGCCAGGTCGTGCGCGTGTGCGGTCAAAGCCTGATCGGCGCCTGAACGGGAGCATGGGCATGGACGAACCGCGTGATCCGTTCGGCAGCCGTCATCTCGCGCCCGCGCCGGGCGGCGACGGCGCGCGGCCGAAAACCGTCGTCATCGACACGCTGCCCGCGCCGGCGAAGCTGTACGGGCGCGCGCTGACGGGCATCGTCAAGCGCGGCCGCGACTCGCGGCTGCCGCCGTTGCGGCTCGTGCGCCCCGCCGTCGCGCTCGAGCCCGGCCCCGTGTGGCGCTATGCGCGCGTATGCGGCTTCATCCCCGAGCACGGCGTGCCGCTCACCTACCCGCATCTGCTGGCGTTTCCGTTGCATCTGCTGATGCTGACCGACCCCGCGTTTCCATGGCCCGCGCTCGGCCTCGTGCATCTGGCCAATCACGTGCGGCTGCGCCGGCCGCTCGCGTACAAGGACCTGTTGCGCATCGAGGTCGAATTCGGCGCGCTGCTGCGTCACGACAAGGGCCAGGCGTTCGTCGTGCATACCCGCATCTATCGACGCGGCGAGGCGGTGTGGGACGGCGACAGCGTTTATCTGAAGCGCGCGGTGCCGGCGCTCGGCTATCCGCTCGAAGCGCTGACGCTCGGCCCCGAGCGGTTGCAGCGGATCGCGCGCTGGCAGCTCGCGCCGCAACTGGGCCGCGATTACGCGAGCGTGTCGGGCGACTACAACCCGATCCACATGAGTGCGTTGTCGGCGAAGGCGTTCGGCTTTCCGCGCGCGATCGCGCACGGCATGTGGACGCTTGCGCGCGCCGCGTCGTCGCTGCAGCCGCCCAAGCCGCTCGCCGAAGCGACGCTCGCCGCCGAGTTCAAGGTGCCGATGCTGCTGCCGGGCGAAGCGTCGCTGTGGAGCGCGTCGCCGTCGTTGATCGAGCGCGATCTCGAGGTGCGCGATATTGCCGGGGAGAAGCCGCATTTGCGCGGGCGCATGCAGTGGCGGCTGCTGTGAGGTGTGAGCGCGCCGTTCGCAGCGTGTGCAGCGTGTGCATCGACCAATAATCTGGGAACGACCCAAAGGAGCCGAGCATGTCCCACCCGCAACCCGCCGTGCGCCGCGTCGCCATCGTCGGGGGCAACCGGATTCCGTTTGCCCGCTCGAACACCGCGTATGCGAGCGCATCGAATCAGGACATGCTGACGTTCACGCTGCAAGGGCTGATCGATCGCTACGACCTGCACGGCGTGCGTCTGGGCGAAGTCGCGGCGGGCGCGGTGATCAAGCACTCGCGCGACTTCAACCTGACGCGCGAGTCCGTGCTGTCCACCACGCTCGCGAAGGAAACCCCCGCCTACGACGTGCAGCAGGCCTGCGGCACCGGCCTCGAAGCCGCGCTCCTCGTCGCCGGCAAGATCGCGCTCGGGCAGATCGACGCGGGCATCGCGGGCGGCGTCGATACCACCTCCGACGCGCCGATCGGCGTCAACGAGCGCATGCGCAAGATCCTGCTCGAAGCGAATCGCGGCAGGAGCACGGGCGAGCGTATCGCCGCGTTCAGCAGGCTGCGGCCCGGCATGTTCTTCAAGCCGCTGTTGCCGCGCAACGTCGAGCCGCGCACGGGGCTGTCGATGGGCGAGCATTGCGAGCTGATGGCCAAGCGCTGGAACATTTCGCGCGAGGCGCAGGACGTGCTCGCGTTCGAGAGCCATCGCAAGCTCGCCGATGCTTACGCGCGCGGCTTCGTCAACGATCTGATGACGCCGTACAAAGGCCTCGCGCGCGACAACAACCTGCGCGCCGACCTGTCGCTCGAAAAGCTGTCGAGTCTGAAGCCGGTGTTCGACCGCGACGCCGGCACGCTGACCGCCGGCAATTCGACGCCGCTGACCGACGGCGCGTCCGCGGTGCTGCTCGCGAGCGAAGCGTGGGCGGCCGAGCGCGGCCTGTCGGTGCTCGCGTATCTGAGCTGGTCGGAAACCGCGGCGGTCGACTTTTTCGACAAGCGGGAAGGCCTGTTGATGGCGCCCGCCTACGCGGTGCCGCGCATGCTCGCGCGCGCCGGACTCGCGTTGCAGGACTTCGATTTCTATGAGATCCACGAAGCGTTCGCGGCCCAGGTGTTGTGCACGCTCGCGGCATGGCAGGATGACGAATATTGCCGCACGCAGCTTGGCCTCGCCGGCGCGCTCGGCGCGATCGATCGCGCGAAGCTCAACGTGAATGGCGGCTCGCTCGCGACCGGCCATCCGTTCGCGGCGACGGGCGGACGGATCGTCGCCGCGCTCGCGAAGATGCTCGCGCAGCTCGACAAGCCGGCCGGCAGCGCACGCGGGCTGATCTCGATCTGCGCGGCGGGCGGCCAGGGGGTCGTCGCGATCGTGGAACGCTAGCGCGGCAGCGGATACCAACACTTCAGGAGACAACCGATGACCGAGCCCACCCAAGCGCCGTTGCACGTGCCGGACGCAGGCAGCGCGCGCGCACCGAACACCGACGGCATCTGGTACGCGTCCTACCCGGACGACGTGCCGCGCGACATCGACGTCACGCAATACGAGTCGATCGATCAGTTCTTCGACGAATGCACCGCGCAGTTCCGCGAGCGCGTTGCGTATGTGAGCGTCGGCGCGAACCTGACGTACGGCGAGCTGGGCCGCAAGGCAAGCGCGTTCGCGGCGTACCTGCAAAGCATCGGCGTGAAACCGGGCGAGCGCGTCGCGATCATGCTGCCGAACACGTTCCAGTATCCGGTCGCGCTGTTCGGCACGATCAAGGCGGGCGCGGTGGTCGTCAACGTGAATCCGCTCTACACGGTGCGCGAACTCGCGCATCAGCTAAAGGACAGCGGCGCGCAGACCATCGTCGTGTTCGAGAACTTCGCGAAGACGCTCGAAGATGCGCTGCCCGGCACCAAGGTGCGCAACGTGATCGTGACCGGCCTCGGCGATCTGCTCGCGGACGGCGCGAACCTGAAGGGACACCTGCTCAACTTCATGCTGCGTCATGTGAAGAAGATGGTGCCCGCCTTCAGGCTGCCGCAGGCGGTGCCGCTCCTGAAAGCGCTTTCGGCCGGTTATTCGCTGCCGCACACGCCGGTGCGCGCGAGCCACCAAGACATCGCGTTCCTGCAATACACGGGCGGCACGACCGGCGTCGCGAAAGGCGCGATGCTCACGCACCGGAACATCATCGCCAATCTGTTGCAGGCGAAGGCGTGGGCCGCGGGGCAGTTGTCCGGCGAAGTCGAAACGGTGCTCACGCCGCTGCCGCTTTATCACATCTACTCGCTGACCGTGAACGCGCTGATCTTCATGGGGCTCGGCGGGCGCAACATCCTGATCGCGAATCCGCGCGACATGAAGCGCGTGATGATGATCATCCGTCACGAAAAATTCACCAGCATGACCGCGGTCAACACGCTCTATAACGCGTTCCTCGACAACGAGGAATTCTGCCAGCGCGACTTTTCCGACCTGAAACTCGCGATGGCGGGCGGCATGGCGACGCAGAAAGCCGTCGCCGAGCGCTTCAAGGCGGTGACGGGCAAGCCGATCGTCGAGGGCTACGGGCTCACCGAGTGTTCGCCGATCGTATCGATGAATCCGGTCGATCTGACCAACCTGCGCGACTTCGAAGGCTCGATCGGTTTGCCCGCGCCGTCCACGCAGGTGCGCTTCAGGAAAGACGACGGCCGCTGGGCCAATATCGGCGAGGCGGGCGAACTGTGCGTGAAGGGTCCGCAGGTGATGAAGGGCTACTGGAACCGCCCCGAGGAAACCGCCAGGGTGATCGACGACGACGGCTGGCTCGCGACCGGCGACATCGGCGTGATGGACTCGCGCGGCTTTATCCGTCTGATCGATCGCAAGAAGGACATGATCCTCGTGTCGGGCTTCAACGTGTATCCGAACGAAATCGAGGACGTGATCGCCGCGCATCCGGACGTGCGCGAAGTCGCCGCGATCGGTGTGCCCGATGCCGTGCAGGGCGAGCGCGTGAAGGTCTTCATCGTGCGGCGCACGCCGACACTGACTGCCGAGCAGGTGATCGCGTACTGCCGCAAGAATCTGACTGGCTACAAGGTGCCGAAGCTCATCGAGTTCCGCGACGAGCTGCCGCAAACCAACGTCGGCAAAATTCTGCGCCGCGCGTTGCGCGACGAGGAACTCGCGAAGCAGAAGTCTGCCTGACGGGAATAAGCGTTGCTTCGAAGCGTTATTGCTGTGTTGCTTCGCTTTTTCCTTTCTGCCTTGCACGTTGCATGAGCGGCTGCGTCACTTTCTGGAGAAATTCATGAAGCATCGCCTGTCCGCCCGTTCGCATCGCCGGCGGCAATGCTTGCTGCCGGGTGCGCTGCTCGTCGCGACCACCCTGCTGTCGATGCCGGCGGCCTTCGCGCAGAATGACGACCGCCCGCCCCCGCTCGACGCCGCGAGCGTCGTCAAGCCGCCCACCACGCCGGCCGCTCAGGTCGGCAAGCTGACGCTCGACCGGCAGGTCAAATGGCTGCGCGCCGCCCAGCAAAGCGGCGCGCTCGAACAACTCGACGACGCGCAACTGGTCGCGCTGTTCCAGTCGCTGGATCCGCTGACGCTGCCGCGCTATATCAAGGAGGGGCCGAACGGCTATCCATCGTACGAGTTCACGATGTCGCGCTCCGAACGCATTCGCGGCATATGGCCCAACAAATCCGATCACATGCTCGTGCGGGTCGCGCACGACCCGCTGCGCATCTACGCGAAGTGGCTGCCCGACGGCGCGCACGCGGGACAGGAAATCATCTACGACGAATCGAAGCGCAGCGACGAAACGTACGGCCACCTCGGCGGCGTCATGAGCGTGATTCCCTTGTGGACCTCGCTGACCGGCGTGCTCGCACGCTCGCAATCGAATCACACCGTACGCGATCTCGGCACCGAGTACGTCGCCGATCAATACCTGAGCGAAGGAAAAAAATACGCCGAGGCCGGCTTGCCGCGTTCGACGCAGATCGAAGTGAAGACGATCGACGGCGTGCGCGTCGTCGCGTTCACGTTCGAAACGCCGGTCGGCCAGCCGCAGTTCTACGCGAAAAAGGAAACGCTCGGGCTCGATCTGCGGCATCCGTTCTTTCGCAGCGTCGAGTCTTACGACAACGACGGCAAGCTGTTCGAGCAGATCGTGTTCGAGAGCATCACGCCGAAGACCTTCGACGCTTCGACCTTCGATCCGAAGAACAAGAACTATAAGTTCTAGCCGCGCGGCGTCAGCGCGAAGGCCACGTGGGCGGGTTGAGCATGCAGCCCCGCGCGCGCTTCGTGCCGATGCTCGACGAAGCGGCCCGTGCGAAGCGCGAGGTGTTGCAGGACGAAGTAATCGGACGCGCGCGTGAAGCCGATCAGTGCGGGCGGCGCGTGCGGGGTGCGGCCATCGCCTAGCAGCGGCGCGAGTGTGGTGAACCAGAGCGCGCCGGCATCGTCGCCGGTTTCGAAGGTCGGCAAGCGAAGATGCGCGGCATAGCGTGCGAACGACGCGCCGCATTCGAGCGTCGAGTCGACGATCGCGAACGCGCGTGCATCGTCGGCGCACGCGGCGGCTTGCGCGAGCCACGGCCATGCGCCGCCCGCGGCCGTCGCGAGCCATGCGCCGGTGAGCATGAAAGTGCGTCGATCCATTGATCGTGTGCGTCCCTTTTCGTTGCGGTTCGGTTTGCGGTTCGGTTTGCCTTGCCAGTACGCACGTGTCGCTCACGTGTACCCTCGCCGGTCGCGCCATGCCGCCGGCCAGATGCCCTGCTTGCCCGGCGCGAGAATGCCGTTCGGGTCGAGCGTATCTTTCAGCGTTTCCGCGAAGCGCAGCAACGCGCCGTCGTTGAAGCTGTATTGCGCGGCCGCGAAATCCATGTACGCGAGATGCGCGCGATATTCGCCGTAGCCGGCCGCGCGCGCATCGCTCATCAGCGAGCGCAGCAGCGCGCCGGCCTGCTCCACCTGGTTCGCGTCGTCACGATCGAAGATCGCCGCGAAAATGTGATGCAGATGCCGCGCACCCGCCGTGAAGCCGCCGTAGTAATCGAAGCCGTATTCCGCGGCGCGCGCTTTCACCATCGTGTACTGGCGCATCGCGTCGCGCCCCGTCGCCGGACAGATCGGCGCGAAGTCGACGTGCGCGCCCGCGCCGCCGCGCCAGTCGAGCATGCGAAACGCGGTCATGGCGGGAATGCCGGCCATGTTGCGGTCGCCGCCGCCGGTCGGCTGCGCATCGCCCGCATAACGCGCCGCCGCGAGCCGCGCCTCGGGCACCCGCGCGAATGCGCGCTCGATCAACGCGTAGCGCGCGTCGATCAACTCGGGCGTGCCGTACAGCGCGAAATGCAGGTTCCAGCGCCCGACGCCGAGTTTGTCGAGCATCGCCTGCACCGCGCTCTCGGGCATCGCGCCCGTGCCGTCGTACCACTGTCGGCGTGGCGACAGGCTCGCCGCGCGCCGCAAGCCGCCCTCGATCACCGCGTGATTACGGATCGTGCCGTCGAGCCGCAGCGGCCGCAGCGTCTCGACGATCGCCTCCAGATCGGCCTCGCGTCGAAACTGGATTTCGCCGAGCAGGTACGCGGGCGGCGCGGGCATCAGCCACACACCGAGCTTCGTGACGATGCCGTAGTTCGACTGCATGAACATCGCATCGAACGACGGTCCGTAGCCCGGCTGATACAACTGCCACGCAGTGCCGATCTCGATGCCGCCCATGCCGGTGCGCAGCACGTCGCCGTTGGCGAGCACCACCTCCATGCCGCATTGCGCGGCCGCGTGGTCGCCGTAGTCGGTATAGCCGAAGCCGCGCTCGAGCGTGTTGCCGACCACGCTGCCCCAGCCGGCGGCCGGTGGATCGACCCACAGCTTGTAGCCTTTGTCGCGCAGATGCGCGTACAGATCGAAGTAGCTGACGCCGGGTTCGACGAGCGCATAGGCGAGGGTTTCGTCGACTTCGAGAATGCGGTTCATGCGCTGCAAGTCGAGCACGACCGAGCCGGTCAGACGCGGCGCGGCGCCGCCGTACGCGAAGTTGCGCCCGGTCGACACGGTCCACAGCGGAATCCGGTATTGATTGGCGACGCGCAGCACCGCGCGGATTTCATCGACCGACGCGGGCAGCAGCGCGGCGCTGGCGGCAAACGCGGCTCGCTCGCCAGGCGCGAACGGATCGACATAGGCGGCGAGGCCGGCGGCGGAACTCAGCACATGCGCGTCACCGACGATCGCGCGCCAGCCGGCGAGTGCGCGGTCGAACTGTGCGGCGGACAGGTTGGGCGGCAGCGTCTGGGGCAAGGCGTCTCCTTGTCGGGCGACCGGCTGCGGGCGACCGGCATCGGGCAACCGGCTGCGGACGGCTGCGGACGGGCGGCTGCGGGTGGCGCGTGCGGCCCGCGCAGGCAGCAATTCACGCGTCGCCGCTGACGGCCTTTACGACACGCTACCGCCTGCTACTGCTGCCACGTCTCAGGCTTTCCACCGAGTGCGCTGCACACGTCCATCGCGATCTCGCGCAACTTGCCTTCCGCGATCGCGCCGGACAGCGCGTAACCCAGGCCGTCGCTGATCCAGTAGAAGGTGCGGCGATTGCCATCGCGAAACAGGCGGAACATGGTTTCGTCGCGCGTGACGCCGGTCACGTACAGCGTCAGGCGCGCACCGGCCTGGTTCTCGTACATGAACTGCGCGGCCGGTCCGGCCTCGCCCGGCAACAGCCGGCCGCCCACCAGCGAATAACCATACTCCTGCAGAGACGGCACCGACAGCGGCCGGTTCAGCCGCTTCGACAGCCACGAGATCAGATGCTCCTCTTCGCTCGCGGCGACTTCGACCGGATGACGCCGCTCCGGCGAGTACACCGCGTATGCGATATCCGCGCGCTGCGCAAATCCGGCCGGTTGGCCGCCGGAACCGCTCCACGCGGCGCCGGTCAGCCGCGGCGCGAGCGGACCGAGCGCCAGCGCGAGCCCGGCACCGGCCGCGAGCCAGCAGGCGGCGAGACCCACGCGCTGCCACCATGGCCGCGTACGCCGTACGACGATGAAAGCGGGCTCCTCCGCATCCGTGGACTGGCTGCCTGCATAGGATCGCTCGACGCGCTCGGCGGCTTGCTGTTCATCGTCCCACTCCCCTGCTTGCGCTTGCCGCGCATCCCCGACCGGCACGCCGCACAGCGCCCGCAGCGCCGCCTTCTGCGCGCGCCACGCGGCGACGCGCGCGGCGGCCTGCGGATGCTCGCGAAGCTGCCTTTCGATCGCGGCGCGCCGCTCTTCCGGCAATTCGCCATCGACATAGGCCGACAGCGCGCGCGGATCGAGCTCGTCGGGCAAGCCAGAATCGAAATCGTCGTTGTTCATTATCGGTTTCTCACCACTTTCAGCGGCGCGACCTTGTGGGCCGCCCGCGGCGCAGCGGGCTGCGGTCCGTGCATCGGCCCCGGCGGCTCCTCGCCCAGCAACGCGCGCATGTGCTCGCGCGCCCGCGACAGCCGCGACATCACCGTACCGATCGGCACCCCCAGCGCGCTCGACGCCTCCTGGTACGTCAGCTCCTCGACACATACCAGCAGCAGCACCTCACGCTGCTCGAGCGGCAGGCAGTACAGCGCGCGCTGCACGTCGCGCAGCATCAGACCGTCGACCTCGCCGCGCGGCGCCTCGAGATTGCGCCACGGCGCGCTTTCCTCGTCGACGGCGATTTCGCGGCGCCCGCGCAACTGGTCGATGTACAGATGCCGCAGGATCGTCAGCAGCCACGCGCGCAGGTTGCTGTTCGGCCGGAACGCCGACCAGCGCGCGAGTGCACGCTCCGCCGTATCCTGCACCAGATCGTCGGCCCAGGCGCGGTCACCCGTCAGTGCGCGCGCATAGCGGCGCAGCTGGGGCAGCCACGCGATCACTTCCGCTTCGAATGTCACCCGGTGTGCCAGGCTCGGTCGCGGCGTTAGTAGCCGCCGCCGCTGCTGTTGCTGTTGCTGCTCGAGCCCGACGCGGCGTTGTCGGGATCGGCCGCGTGCGCGAAGGAGCCGCACGCGAGCGCGAGCAGGACGAAGAGCGCTGACAGAATACGGGATGCTTTCATGGTGAGCCTCCTGGCAGATGCCCGGCATGCGGTCGATCGACCGGCGCGGCGGGCGGCAGGCCGCGTCATGCGGTACTGCCATACTGGACTTAACGCCGCGATCGCCTGGTTTATTCCACCGCGGTCGCGGCGCTTTTCGCTGCGGTGTTTCGACGGGCTTCTTTTGCGGCACTTCGACGCCGTCGCGGTACGCAACACGCCCCTATGTTCTTCCTTTTCCGCCAACCCTGCCGGCAATGCCTGGAGAGACCGGAAGAAGTCGCCATTGACCAGCAGATTCGTAACTCAACGTTACAGTGCCGCGTTATCGGATGCTTATGTGCTCACAAGTCGTTATAGTGGACAAAATTCGCCCCGTCGACGCGTTCTGCCCCCGCATAGGGCAGAAAGGGTAAAATCGCAGCGAACCACCGTCTATCTAACCTGAATTGTCCATGGCTTCCGCAGAATCGCATCCGCAAAACGACTTCATGAACGCTGCGCGCAAGGAACGAAAGCGCGTCGAGATCTATCTGGTCAACGGCATCCGCCTGACCGGATGCATCGAGTCGTTCGATCAGTACCTGGTGATGCTGCGCACGCCGGTTGGCCTGCAAGGCATCTACAAGCGCGCGATCTCCACGATCCAGCTCGACACCGGCACGCGGCCGGCGCCGCGCGCCGGCCGAACGTCGCATGGCGAACATGGCGCGCGCGGTCCGCATGGTTCGCGCGAACATCGCGAGCCGCGCGAGGGGCGTGAATCGTATGGCGCGCCGTCGGCAGAACGTGCGCCGGGCGAGCGCGGCGGCAACTCCGAGGGTCCGGTGGTCGTCACGCGGCGGCGGCGTCTGTTCGGCACCGGCGGCGAAGGCGGCAATCATGGTGGCAACAACCACGGCGGCGGCAGCGCCGGCGGCAATCACGAATAAATACGACGAAGCGGTAACGGCCGCGCCTCGCTACTCCGTGGACGGATCGAGGCGCCGCAGAATTTTCTCCAGTTGGATCAGCTGCCGCTCGGTCAGCTCGAATCTCCCCTTGACTGCCAGCAAGCGGCGCCGCCAGTAGCCGGCGTCGAACAGGTGCAGCGCAGGTTGCCGCGTCGCCCAATCGAGATGTTCCAGTTCGGCTTCCACGACGTGGGCTGCAAGCACGCGTCGCGTACCCGCCGGCTTTTTCCCGTTCATGTGATTCGCTGTGTGATGGATCGGTGGAGGTGTCGTTCGCGGCCCGGGCGCGGTTCAAGCTCGGTTCAAGCGCGGCCGGGACACTCGGAGAACGAATCGATGCGGGCCGGTTTCAAACGATACGCGTGCGCCATTCGGCCGACGTTCGCCGACAGCTGCGATGGGCTATGCTGAATGATTGAAGTTCGAATCGATGGAGCGAGCCATGACCAGCAAAAGCCAGCATGCCTCCCGCCCTGCGCGAACGCGCCGGACGCCGCCGACGTCCGCCGATACGCGGCTCGACGAAGCGCTGATGGAAAGCTTTCCCGCCAGCGATCCGATCGCCGTCGACGTGACCGAGCCGTCTCGCGAGCGGATGCGCAAAACTCAGACGGATATGCGTAAGCGGCATTGAAGTCACGCCGTCTTGCGTCGCACGACGACGACGCGCAACGGCGCGGCAACGAGCCGTGCTGGCTCGCGAAAATGCCCGGCGGAAGTGCCGAAGCGCCCGGCGGCTAAAGTGCGTTGCGCCGGTTGGCGGGGCGCAGAAAGCACCCGTCAAACATAACGACCGTAACGCCCGCGAACGAGCCGGATGGCGCATCGATTTACGCGCCATCCCGCCCCTCTACGACGCTCACACCGTCGTGCTCAATGCACCGGCAAGCCGCTTTCGAGCTGACGCTGCAGATCGCGCACCTGACGCTGCGCGACGCGCAACTGATCCTGCGCGGCTGCCTTCTGCTGTGCCAATTCGGTCGCCTCGGCGCGCTTCTGCTCCTGCTGGCTCGCGACGATGCTCTGCTGCTGACGCGCGATATCGAGGTCGGCCTGGAGCCGGCCGGCGCGCTCTTGCGACAACGCGATCATGCGCTGCGTGAACGCCTTCTGCGCTTCGAGTTGCGTACGGCGAATCTCGACTCCCGACAACTGCATCGTCTGCCGCGCGAAGTCCTTGTAGATCAGCTCGGCGCGCGCGGCGTCCTGCGTCTTGATTACGCGCCAGAAGTTTTTCTGCTGGAACAGCGCGACGTAGTAGGTCATCTCCTTGCCGTAGAACAGCATGCTCGCGCCGTAGCTGCCGTTATACGTGGTGCGCAACTCGCTCAGATCCGAGCCGTGAATCATCTGCTGCAATTCAGCCACGTTCCCGGTGGCGGATTGCCGGGTTTCATCCGGCGTCAGTGCAGTGGTCTCCGTCTGGCCGGCCTGCGACGTGTCGGGCAACGCGCTCGTCGTACCCGGCTGTGACGCGACCGGGCTGCTTGCGTCACCGTTCTGCAGAGTCTGTGCATCCGCGCCCCGAAGGGCCCCCAATACGATGCATGCGGCCAGAGCAATCTCTCGTAGCTTTGACTTTCGGTCCATTTGATACCTGTTGAACAGATTTTGTTTTAGTAGAAACCGGGGAATTATTACTTACTTTCGCGGGTTTCGGGCTTTTCGTCGAAAATTTGCCACTTGTGCGTTGACTCCCATGGAACATGGCACAAGCGTAGTGCCGCCTGACCGGCGCGGCGCCACGCGGCAATCTGCTCGAGTCGCCGCCGCGGATCGAGACGTCCGCCGCGGTATGCACGTAACCGTGCAGTTCGGGGCCGTGACGTCGACGCCGTCCGACGAAGTCGCGCAACGATTCGCACCCCGTCGTCAAGGACATCACGATCGGCCAATTGATCGAAGTGGCCAACGACGTCACGGAGGCGTCGAAGGCGCCGCGATGCCCGTGACGGTCCATCTCGCGCCGCATGGGAGCGCGCTGATTGGCAGCAACCGGCTCGCCAGCAATATCGCCGCTACCGTATTTGCCTCGGCAATCCTGCCGACAATTCTCACCCGCCCTCATATGTGCAACGCGCGGCTATCAGCGACAAGCTGAGTGGTTCGCTCTCCTATCGGTCGCTGCCGAGTGGCTCACGCAGCGTATTCGGTACCGCGTCTGTCGATGCGACGAGCAACGCGGTCCGCCCGCACAACGCGCAAGCCGGCGCGCGCATCAACTGGAGGAGGCTCGAAGTCAACAGCCTGATCACGCACGGCTTCAGGTATCTGCGCTCGCTCGCGCCGCATCTGTCGTTCGAGGGTGCCCGCGGCCGTCTGCACGCGGCACGCCGTCGCGGTTGTGGTCGATCGTGGTCGGCTGCCGCGTTTCGGATGCGCGCTACTGCAGCCTCGATCTTTCCGCCGCGAAAGCGCCCGGCAATGCGCCGGTGGCGAGCGCATCGACGCGACGTTCCCCGACCAGCCGAATTGACAAGCTTGCGATGCGTCGCGCGCTGATTAGAAGCTCCACTATCGGACCTCTTTAGCGTGGGCAAAGCCGCGCCGGTATGGGGTTCCGTGGATTTAGAGCGGTGATTCCCCGCAACAATCCCCGTTTCTCATTGGAGTCTGGAATTTACCTCTTGAGCAGCGCCTTCTCATTTTTCTTCGCCTCAGCCGGGCAGACGCCTTCCGCGATCAGCCGCCACGCGGCCAGGTGCTTTTCTCGTGCTTCCTCAACCCCGACATATGGATACTGTCCAAAGGTAACTTCTTTGCGCTTGCCTTCGAAGTTGTACCCATAGCACCACGTTTTAGAGCCGCTGGCGCTTACCCTCAGAAATAGGCCGCAGCCATCCGCAACTTTGTAAGGCTTCTCCTTCGGCTGGAGAGCATCGACCTTGGCAACGCTCAGCGTGTAGTTCTTCGCGTCGCTCGTGTAGTTGATCCGTCTCTGGACTGGCTCCACGGCCACTAGATTCATCAGAACCTCGCGCGGCGTTCCGTCCATGAACTGCTGCTCGAATCCGTCCAGATCGTCCTCATCGAACACGCAGAATATCGGCTCAAATTTGAACCCTGAAGTTCCGTACTTTGCCGCTGAGTGATTCAGTATCGCGTTCTGGTGCCTTCCTTGTTCCATCTTGTTCTTGTGGCCGCGCAAACGCTGGCTCATGTTAACCGACTGCCCTATGTAAATTCTGTCGTTTGGGCTGGTGATCCGATAGATTCCGACTTCGCCCCTGACCCGCTTCGTTGCCATCTCATATCCCCGAAATTTGACTTCGGGGATTTTCTTGTCTCGCGGTGTCCTCTACGGTTCACGGCAAGTAAATTGGTGTCAAATCGAGCCGCGCGAACACTTTGGACGCGGGCCGATGGTCGCGCGCCGCGACAAGCGGGTGTCTAGGTGTGTACGGAAAGGAGCGCGGACCGAAGAAAAAGGCCGCTGCGCCCTTTCGAGACGCGCGGCCTTGGTTCGGTACTCAGGTGATGCTGCGGTGACGAAAGGTCACTCTTGGTGAGGTCTCAGCGGCATCCGAGCTTCTGGAGTCGGCGCGGCAGAGTCGGCATCTGCTTACCGAACATTGCATCCACTTTCGCTACCGCAGCGGCGAACTCCTTCTTGCGTTTCTCCTTCTCCAAACGCTCAGCCTCGCGTTCAGCCGCCTGCTGCTGTTCAAGCAGAATTTTCATGGCGCTATTGAAGGACATAGCTTTCGCGCTCCCCAAGAATCTCTTCGATCATGTACTGATGGTCTCGCGCGATCCGCATGTTGATGACGTCCGGGTGATCGCTCCCTAGCTCGCGGGTCTTCTCGTGGATCGCTTCTTCAATCGACACGATGCGGTCGCCGTGCTGATCGTAGAAGTACGAACCCGCGCCGATCAGCAGCAGGATCATGTTCCGTGCATCGCGCTTGTCGGCTTCGGTCGCGTCAATGCTGCGCGCGATGTCCGCGTAAGCGAGGATCAATTTGTTCCGGGTGATGGGCAACGTAACTTTCATTTCTCTCTCCAGTTCTTCACTAAGCGCGCCCACAGTCGCCGCGCGGCTGTTACGCAAGGTTCGATCAAGGCCATGACCCGGAACGCGCCCCACGCGGCGAACAGAAGGTCGCGAACATCGTTTGTCTGTTGCGGCTCCATTCAGGCGGCCACCAGTTCGGTGCGCTTGAATTCCTGCTCGGTGTCATACGACAGCAGCTTCAAGGACGCCGCGCGGAACTCTGGCCACTCCGCTACGAACTCCACCCGGTTGTCGTATTTGCCCTTATTCGTGAAACGCGAGGTAAGCCGCTCAAGGCGTACATTAATCTCCCCTGTTTCGATGAGGAATGAAATGATCGCTAGGAAACCAAGGATGTGAGAGCGCTGATGCTTGACATAGCCATAAGTGGCCAACTGCCCCAAGCTCGTGTCCATGTCGCCGCGTCCGCTGAAGCTCAAGGCGAAAGGCATGATTGCCGTTCCATCGGGCGTGACGAACGTGCCTGAGAAAAGACGCATGCGGCCAACATCGTCACGGAGCGTCGTGCTTACAAGCTTCGTTTCTTCGAAGTCGGGCTTGACACGCGCTGCGCTCTTCTCGAAGCACAACGCGCGGTAGAGATTAGCGAACAGGAGTTTTTCGGCAGATTGTCTGGAGACTTTCATAATGATTAGTAAACCTGAATTAATTTCATGGAGAGCCGCGCCGTTTGAATCGATCAGCGCGGCTGTAGAGGCTGGGGATTAGCCGCGCGGCTTAAATTTCCACTCAGCCGGTCGGCCCAGCTTCATCAGGTCTTCATCCGTCGCAGGACGTTCGTCCATACCGAATCGAGCGCGAACGATGTCACCCGCATCGCCGATGGCCTCAGCAATGCGAAGTCGTGCGAGTTTGGCGCGAGCCGCTTCCACGCGCGCGAGGTCTTCAGCGCCGAGGATCGGGCGGGCTGTGTCCTGCCCATTGGCCAGAGCTTGAATCCGGTGGACACGCTCTTCCTGCGACATACGGTGGTTGCTGAGCGATGAGGAAGTCAAGGGCTTCTCGCCGCTGCCCGTGATCTCGTCCACCTCGCGCCCGATCTTCGCGACCACGCGACCGATCACGGCCATGAACTTAGGGTCGTTCACGAGCGCTGCGAGTTCGGGGTTTTGTTCCGCCTCTTCCGAGTCGCGGATTGTGTTGAGCGTTTTGAGTGCGTCGGTCGTGACCTTTGCGACCTGAGCAAGCCGCGCGAATCGTTTCTGTGCGGCGATGCCGATGGTGGAAGGGATCACGCCTTGCCGCCCGCGAACGCTGGGCGTGACGGCGTCAACACCGGCGCGGCGTTGATTGGCGGGAAGTTTTTCGTGACGAACGATGGTTGCCATCTTTGATACTCCTAGTTTGAAACGTAGTCCTAAGTGACTGCGTGTTAAAAAAATCAGCGTTTGCTCTTTGCTTCCTTCATTGCCGCGTGCTGCGCTTTCGCTCGCTCCAACCGGTCCCTGAAGTAAATGTCATAGATGCGGAACGCGTCTTCAAGGCTGTAATACTCTTCCAACTCGCGCAGCGTCGCTTTGTCCTCTGCTACCAGCGCGCTCAGCACCGGGTCTTCGCCGTCCAACTCCTGCGGCTCTGAGTCAGATCGCAGATAAGACGGAACCCGAATGCGCTTGCGACCCTTCAAGAAGCCGCAGTTGAAATCGAACGCGACTTTGATAAGACCGTTAAGAACAAGGCGCGGCTTAACGATGGTTCGAGTATCTCGTACCAGAGTGTTCACGGACATCTCATCGTTAAGCGGGACAAAGCCCCGTTCAGAATCGAACGCCTCCATCCCGGCCAACGCTTCCAAGGGGTGCGGGTCCGCATCTCGCGCAACGAAGACAGCAAACGCCGCTGCTGCCGACATTTGCTTGATCCGATAGCCGACACCGAACGATGTGAACTCCTTCGTCTTCATCGCCATGACGTTACCCCTTCGTGCCGGTGGAGTAACTGACCAGCAGGTCATTCATCGTGCGATGAAGCTGTCTGTTCACCTCATCCGCAACCGCTTTCGGATCGCTCGCGCCGTTAATGTTTATGGTGACTGCCGGGAGTTCTGCCGCTGTGCGAACACGGTCGCCGGGTGCCTGTTGCGCCACCACACCTTCCGCGTATTTGTTCATCAGGTCGAGCGCGCGCGTACGGTCGCGGAGTTCCGCTTGCAGCTGACCACGCTGAATGTTGTAGCTCGCTGCCAGTTCCTTCGTGGCCGGTGACTTCGATGCCTCATCCAGCGCCTGTAGCTTGTACTTGGTCGCGTTGATCCCGTTGACTAGGCCGACCTCAGTCTGACGAGCCGCCCAGCCTGCGTCACCGCGCGTTACGCCGCCGCGCTGAATCTGCGACAGCGGCACGCCCAAATAGTCTGCGAGTGTCTGCTGAACCGAACGATTATTCATTTTGGCGCGGCTCTCACCGATGCCGCCGTATGCGGCGCGAACTTTCGCGACATAGTTTGGATCGCTATTGCCGTTATATCCGCGTAGTGCCGCGTCCTGATTGCCGTTGTTCCGCTTCAGGAACTCCGCATAGATGCGTGCGCCGGTGTCGATGTTCGTCGCCGGGTCGCGGTAGTCCTTCAGGCCGTACGCTTTCTGATTGCCGCGTGTGATCTGCATCAAGCCGCCTGCGCCGGTCGGGCTGACTGCGTTCGTATCGCCATGCGATTCGGTCATCATGATGGCGTGGATCAGCTGGGGGTCGAGGTTGTACTTGGCCGCTGACGCCTTGATGAATCCGGCGTACTTGTCCGATGTCCAATTGCCCGTTCCGCCGCCGCTTAAGGGCGCTGCACCGCTCGATCCCGGCAAGCCGCCCGCTGCCCCGATTTCGCCAGCCCACGCCGCCCACGCCTGCTGGATATTGACCGCAGACGAGAACTTGTCCACGCTCGCGCCGAACAGCGCAAGGATTTGCTCCCACTGCGCTTTTTGCTGGGCGTTGGCGAGCGCTGCGGCGTCCGCTGCATCGACCTGCTTCTGTGCCGCGCTCTGCGCCTTCTTTTCTTCTTCCTTCTTCTGCTGGTCCTGCTTCGTCTGTTCCGGCGTTTTCTTGGGCGGCGGCGCATCCGGGTCGATGCCTGCCTCCAGCATCGCGCTCCTGCCTTGTAGTTCAGCCGCCTTATTGAACCAGTGACCAATCGTTTGCAGCGCGTTGATGACGTGATCGGCGGCTTCAAACTTGAACTCGCTCAGCGACTCGCTCAGATCACCGACGAATTTGTTCACACGGTCGGCGGCTTCCTGCGCCTGCACGTGGTCCTTGATTTGGTCGGGCGACATTGCCATCGATGTGATGTTCGCGCCGCCCTTGACCATCGCGTCCGTCACTTTGTAATCGAAGCCGAACTGCTGACCGATTCCCTGCGCGCGTCCCTGATTGTTTTTCATCCACTCAGCCGCCTGCCCAAACGCTGCGTTGGGGCCGGTCTTGGTCGGGTCGATGCCCATCGTGGCGAACGCGAAGCGCTCCTTGCCCATCGGGTCGGCATACGCGCGCTTCCACACGTCGCCAAACTTCGCCATCGTGTCTTGCGTCATCTCGCGAGTAACGCGGCCATTTGAATTCGCCGCCATGTTACGTTGGATGTTTTCGAGGCTCAGCGTACCGATGCCGGTCTTGTTGGACAGGTCGGACATAGCGTTCATGTCCTTTACGCCCTTGGCCGCAATCGCGAGGGTCGCCAACACTGCCGCGCCTGCAACGCTCGCCGCGCCGCCCAACGCGCCGAAGCGTGTGATAACGCGCGCCATCGGGCCTTCGAGACCGCCGAACGAATTTGCGAGACCGTCGAGCGCGCCTTTCAACTCGCCGGTCAGCCCCTTTGCGGTCTTCTTCCCGCCTTCCTCCACCTTATCCATCTGCTTGTGAAGCTTTTCGAGCCGCGAGATGGAATCGGATAGGTCTACAGAATATTGGAGTGTGAATTTGTCGAGTTCTGACATGACGTTATGCTCCTTGTTCTGCGTGTTGGTCCATCGTTTGGAGCAGCGGCACGATCAGCAGCGCCGCCTCTGAAACGAACGTTGTGGCGAGTTCCTTGCCAGCGTGTTCGAAGAAGGCCGCTTTCTCTTCCCTGAGCTCAAGGTCAACTTCGTTGAAGGCAAGCACCGCATAGAAAACGCTTTCGACGTTCTTCCACGATTCGAGCGCGGCGTTGATCGCTTTCTCTGTGTCGAGCCGCTGCCCGTTGACTTCAGCGTGGGCGAGTACGTCGAGCGCGTAGCCGGTCCGCTCAGCGCTGTTGCTGGCCTGCTTGTAATCGACACGGTAACGGCGGTTCAACTCGAAGCCGGTCATTGCCGGGAATGTGTGCAGCGTGACGGTACGCTCGCCGCTGGACGTCTGCACGGTGATGGTGTTATTCGGTTGGTTCATGATTAGTTGTCTCGATTGACGTCTGAAAAGAAGAAGGTGAACTGCGCGTTGTTCGGGTGCAGGTGGCGGCAAATGAGCGAGCCGCCCGAAAGGTCTGCCGTGCTGCCGTCAGGAAAGCGGACACCTAGCGCGACGCGGTCAGCGCCCGCTGTACTGGTCACGGACCTTCCGGGTGTAACGTTGTGTACGGAAGGGACGAGTTCACGCAGCGCGTTGGCGGCATCGCTTCCCGGAACGAGGTTCAACGAGACCACTGCGCCTTGCGACAGCCGCGCGCCATCTGGATCGATCACGGCCACTTCGACGGTGCAAAGGTCGGCGGCTGACATCGCATAGTCGTGTGAGAATTCGGTGATCGTGATGCCGCGCGGATACGTGAGCGAAGCAGTCAAGCGCGCTTCCAGACCTTCGCCGCCCAGGTGATTCACGCCCGGTTCGCCGTTCGTGCTGCGCTCCAAAACGTGCTGCGGAATGCCGTAACGTGCGCCGTGATAGTTCGCGACGCGTTTGCCGCCCATCTCTCTGACTTCCTTGAACACCTCGGTCGCGGTCGCTTTAAGCGCCATGCCCATAGCATTTGCCGCTGCGAGAACATCGGGGTATTCGATTGTGACGAGACCATCGCGGGTGACGCCTTTGCGCGCTGCGGCGATGGCTAATCTGATCGGTGCTTCTCGCACGGTCGCTCTCCTTATTGGTAGATGTGACCGAACAGGGTCGTGTTGCTGTACGATTCCGGTTGCTGCGGACGGTCCCAGTTTTCCGCGCGCCGATCCGCGCGCTGCTCCTTCTCTCGCTGCTCCACGAGCGCGGCCCAAGCTGCTTCGTCACCGCTCGTATCGACTGCATAGACTTCAGGCTTGTAACCGGCCAGCGCGACGCGCAGACTCATCGCCGCGTCACGAGCCGCAACCGACAGTTCCTCACAACGCTTCGCCCACTCGATCTTCAAGCGCTGCTCTCCGATCTGCTCACACACTTGGCGATAGTCGCGCTCGAAGCCGCGCGTGGTTTCGTATGCGGTGGCGAATTCGCCCAGCGCGTCCACGTGGCCGCTGATGACGTTTCCGAATGCTGCGATTGCGGCTTCCAGCGCGCTGTAGCCGAACGCACGAACACAGGCGTACAAGCGACGGTCGCTTGCGCTGATGAGGTGATTCACGATGCCCTTCGTTGCGGCGTCTTGCGGTTGCAGCGTGAAGTCATCGTTGCCTTTGATGTAGATAGCGTGATTCATGTGGTGATGTGCTCCGGTTGAATTAGGTTCGAGTTATTCGAACGGTACGAGTTGTTCGTACTTTACGGAGCTACAGTGTTCGAATACACGCATTGTTACTTCGTCATCCAAACAAATCGGAAAATCAATCGAAGGTAACAACGCAGCCATGAGCGGTCGGCGTGCGGAGTGCGCCGCACCCTGTCTCTCGGCGGTCGAGCGCCGTCAGTTCAAAACGCGCGATGTTCTTCGCGGCCATTCGGACGGCTTCCATACGGCTGTGCGCGTCGGGGAAAACGTAGCGCACGCCTTCGGTAACGGAATGGGACGCTCTACGTGCGCCAGCCGCTGTCAGTGCGTGCATGAGTGCGGCAGCCGTGAGATTGTGTTGATACCCGATATGATCGAAGGCCGCGCGAATCGCGAGAGTGGAAACGGTCATTTCGTTGGTGCCCGTTTTACGGCGCATCACCGCAGCCTCAAGCGCACGCGGCAATACTTGCCGTGCTGGCGGGTTGTTGATGTAGCTGCTGGTGCCTTGGTCCCTGTCCATCGCTCGCTCCGTGTCGGACTAAAGCCCGTAGCGTATTGCCGCGATGTGTACTGCGCCGCGCTATTTGGAGCGCGTTAATACACTCGGATTGTTGGCCGCGTGGACGGTTTTCTGGCTTAGACGTTCCGGTGCAGAGCCGCTAGTTTGCGGCAGAGAGGTTGAGGGGATGGGCCGTGCGATGAATTGACGGGGCGCGGCGCGAATTCCCCGCATTAAACCACGCATCGGGTCAGCTGCATCTCATGCGACCATCTGAAATTTATGTTCGGCACGTCGATTTCAGAGGCGCAGAGATTGGTCACTGCGGTTGCGACTGCGATAATGAGCTTCGGACCGTTCTGACCCATCTTAAAAGGTGCTGCAATGAGTTCTGTAGCAACGACCGTGAATATCGTGCTTGGCGTCTTCAATGCGTACATGCTGGTGCGCTCTCGCCGCGTGTCGCTGATGGTGGTGCCGACGATTCCGCTTGAAAGCTCGACGGCGGACCCTGACTCGTATGAGATACGTATCCAAGTGGTTAACTTGAGTCAATTCCCTGTGTATGTGAACGAGGTCGGGGTGATGCCAAGAGACCCGGCTGATGCCGCCATCAAGTTCCTCGCACCGGACGGCCTGCCCTTTCCGTTTGAGTTGAAGCCGCGTCAATCTGTGCGACTGCTCCCTGCGGAAAATAACTTCATGCGCGTGGGCGCTGGGCGCTTTCGTTACGCGTATGCACGCACGGCATGCGGTCGGACGCGAACCGGCACGAGTCCGTCGCTACAGCAGCAGGAATTGAACGTGCTTGAACACAGCGGCGGGACCAGTTACGAACTTGAGAGACTGCGCAGGCGTCACAAGTGGGAGCAGATCGCTAGTGATGCGCGATCCGCCTTCTAGGGATTGAACTTCAGGCGGTGGATTCGGTGGACGTCTCAGCCGCAACATCCGGCTCAGGTGCCGATGCTTTCGCCGCGCAAGCTTCAGCTACGCGGGCCGCGTACGCCTGTGCCTGAAGAGCGGCGTTCTGCTCTGCGGCGAACGCTTCGAGCATCCGATTGCCGTCCGTGTGGTGGACGACCTTCGTACCGTTGGTCGGGCCGTTGTAGTCGCCGCGTTGTTTCATCGTGTCCATCTGTATGTACTCCTTTCGTGGTTGGGTAAGTGTGTGATGCTGTTTAACGCCGAATGACGGACATGAACCAATCCATGCCGCGCCGTGCGCGCTCCGTCTCTTCCTGCTTACGTGCTGCCCTCTCCTGCTCGGTCTTCGCGCTCCAGCCGCGCGCGCGGTGCGTGCTGAGTTCGGTAAGCGGATCGGTGTGGCGATTGCTGAAAAATGTTCCGGCTGGTTCCTTCGGTGCGGCTGGGGTCGAAGCTTGATCGGTCTGCTGTTGGCCTTCTGCTGGCTTCCCTGCGCCGAAGAACGTTGCTGTTTCTGCCGGGTCTTTCGGCTCTGCCGGGACCGTGTTACGTCTGCCGATTCCCATCACTTTTCTCCTTGATCCGTCAGCACTCGCGCCTGGCCGCTGAGTTCGTTTGCAACCTTAGCTTCGTTCGGCAGCAGGCGATTCCCTTCTGATCGCGGCCATCGGCCTGCGAATAGGACGAACAGCACGAAGGCATCGACGTTGTTTGTGCTCTCCGCGTATTCCTGCCACTCTTCGCTTGCGTCATCCAATGTCACCAAGCCTAGAACGATGTCGCCCAGATAGGCACGTTGCGCACCGGTCGCTGCGTTCAGTTCGGCGGTCCAATCGCGCGTCGTGCCGTGGATCTTCAGCGCCGCGTTGATGAAGTGTTGCTCGCGGTCGATCTGGTAGAAGTCGCTGAAGCCGGTAACGTCCAGCAGCTTTGCGTCGTCAGCGGAGCGTGTGCGTTCGCTCTCTGGCAGACGGTCTTCGCTTCCGTACATGGCATAGAAGTCGGCCAGCGCGAAGTTGACCTTGCCTGCTTTCTTCGTCGTCGCGTAAAGCCAGCGGTTGGCGACGCGCCGCCCGAAGTCGCTGACCGTGCTGTCGTATTCGTGTTCTATCTGGCTCGTGCGCATCTGTCTGTAGGTCGGTCTCGGTTCGGCTCGTCGGCGGCTTGTAGCGGGTCTAGGTCGGAATTCGCCCGGTGCGGCGGTCGTATTACGGGGTGCTAGCTGGGGATTTCCGCCTGATCCCTGTCAAGGCCGCGCCGCGCTTGAGATTAGAGGTTCCGACTTAGACCGGCGACTGCTGATTAGTGGGTCGTCGTGCTGTCGCCGCGCATTGCGATACGCCGCGAATAGAAGTCTGCGAGCGACTTGTCGATGAGCTTCGTTTGGCCCTTCTCATCCAGTTCGGTGATGCCGAGCAAAACGTTGAGTTCCTTGATTGCGTTCAGCCGCGTGCTGTCGCGAACGGTCGCGGACTCCACCAACTTGAGCAGCGCGTTGAGCGCCTTGTTGCCGTCCCAAAGGTCATCCGGTTTCTTGTCCTTCAGGCGCGGCTCGAAGCGCTTGCGGAAATATGGGTTGGCCTCTGCTGCGAGGGATAGCTCAGCGACGTTATGAAGCCGCGCGCCGTACTTGATCATCTCGAAGGCCGTGATGATCGCAACTTCCTTATCGACGCCTTTAATGCGCAATTCGATGAAGTCGTCAAACGGGATTGCGAATTGCTCCGCCCACTCTTCGCTCGCGAAGTCTGCCGGGTCGTAGGTGAATTGTTGGCGTTGGGGTTCCATGATTCGATCTAGCCGCGCTGCCGCGTGGTGATATTTAGTTACCCGTATTATCCGACGACGATGGTGTACGGTGTCGTCTTCTCAGTTCGGAGCGTCCGGGTATGAATCGCGGAACGACTCCGACGAATATAGAACCTTGGGAAAGCCGCGCCGCGCAAGGCGCTGGTGGATTCAGGTTGTGGGTTATATATTGATTCGCTTCAGGTCTATAAACGCATTTAGTGTACGTTTATCATAGTAGTAGACGTAGTAGCGCGGCAACGTCGTCGGAGAGCGTATAAAGTGACGTAGCGTATATAGCTATACCGCCTATATGCAACCAATTTATAACCAAGAACCGAAGGCCCAATAAACGCCGATATTTCGTTTCTATTCAATAGCTTATAAAAGTTATCGAATATAACCTGCCACGCGCCCGAATCGTAACCAAGGAACGGAATTCAGCAGCACAAAAACAAAAGGCCCGCCGAAGCGAGCCCAAAGGTCATCCAACGAAGCAAAAATATTCAGAAGCCGCCGCCCGCCTCTTCATACGACGCGCGATTCTTCTCATAGTCAGCCGGTACAGTAGCCTCGAACATCTTTCTGAGCTTCGCGTTTCGCAACTCCACGCCTTCAGACATCCGCGCATCGGCAATGCGTTCATCGCTGACGTACACAACACGCGTCTTCCCTGCAAGCTTCACGACGCCCGGAACACGGTGCCAGCCGCGAGCCTTTAGCAATCGCGACAACTGCCGAGTCTTCGGAGCGCTCCCGCGCGGCATATCCCGTTCAAACGCTTTCGTCAGCAGGTCAGTCGTTAAGATCTCGCGGCTAATCCCATGCTCTTCCCCGCTCGTCACATAGGCATCGAAGAAGTCGCCGCCGATAAGCGCTTCTTCCTGCGCAATCACCTCACCACGCCATTCCGTGATCGGTGCCCGCATACCGTGGAAGAAGTCTTGATGAATCTTGCACTCTTCGAAGTACTTCCGAAGCGCGCCCGCATGTTCTTCTATAGCCTTATGGAGTCGCGTGAAATACTCGCGGATTGATCCCACGACCGCCTCCAGATCGCTGATGTGCCCCCAAGGCGTGAAGATGATCAACCAGCGGCGATCACTGTCGTCAATCGGTACAGCGTCCGCGTGATTCGTCAGGGCGACATAGTTCGTTGCGTTCGGCAAGTCGATCCCGTTCGCGCGCTTCGCCACCACACGCACCGCCTCATTCGTGATCAGCGGCTTTACCCCGTCAGCGACGGCAAACCGATTTTCGCCGGCCATCTTAAGCTCTTCGATCACGCGCACCGCCGCGCCATACGCATACGCGTTGTAATCGGAGCAGACCTCTTTAGTGGAAGCCTCTTTTACGTTTTGAGCGCCAAGCAGCGCCTCCATCATCTTTTTGAAGATCACCGTCTTGCCGTCGCCTTGAATGCCCTTTATCAGCGGTGCGATGCCAATGATCTTTCCCGGCGCGCGGATATTCAGCGCGATCCACGATTCCAACATAGGCGTGTAGACATGCTCAGCGCGCGGCTTCTTGTATTCGCCGGTCAGCAGCGTCAGGTGATAGCGGATGGTCTCGACGGCGGCCAGCCCTTCATCCGAATAACTCGCCGCAGTCTTCGGGATGGAAGATGGAATGAACTCGTTGACGAGCGTTTGCCCTTGAAACGTGAACACCGGCTCTCTTCCCGCCACGTACGCCATGCCGTCCGCATGTTTGAAGCGAATTTTCTTCCGCACGAAGTCGAATGCCTTGCCGCCTTCAACGCCACCTTCACAGGCAAATAGCGCATCGAATCCTTGCTTGCTATAGGTGGTCAATTCTCCAGGTCGGGCGACCCGGTCACGCGCCGCAAGGTAGTACCAACCCTCAGACCACTGCGTTTTACGCGCAGCAGCGCCAGCGGCATCGCCCGCGCCCCTCGACGCCTTTTCGGACACTTCCTCGCCGCTCTTCGATTCGCTGGCGGACTCCGCTTCATTGGGCGAGTGTTCCGGTTCAGGCGCGGCGCGGCTGCGGTCGATGTGGTAGCGCCGGTTCGATGAGTCTTCGGGTAGCTCCCATTGCATACGTTCCTCATACTCCGCAGCGGCCTTCAGCTGCTCCACCTTGTCACACGCCCACTGCGCGGCCTTCTGCGCGTCCTCGTCCATTTGCTCTTCGATGCCGGATTCACGCAGCAAGGTGCTCCAGCCGCCTGTGCCGTCGTCTTTCGATCCAAGGGAGCACGAGCCGCCGCTGTGGTAGCACTTCGCAGTGTACTTGTAGTGTTGTCTGGAACGCGGGCCACTCACCCGGAAGCAGTCTGCCGCGCCGCAAACGAGGCACGCGCCGCGATAGTCGTCTGTGTCGCTTTCGTAGCAGTCGCCATTCGCCTTCATCGCTTCCAGCACGCGGCGAAACGCTTCATCATCGTAATCGTTGCCGCTGCGCGAACCGTTGAAACTACGCTTCTCGATCTTGAGCGGGTTAATCTCGACGCCGATGCGCGCAGCCAGCCCTTCGAGAGTGTGCAGCGCGCTCCAATTCTCTTCGATGAGTCGAACCCGGAACCCTTCGCCGTCAGCGCCGGGATACAGTAAATCGCCCCACAGCAGCGCGTTGGTTTCGTCGTCGCGCTTGTGCTTTCCGTCCGCGTCCTTGATTGCCTTTCGCTTCAGGTTCCGTGAGCACGGCGCGCGAACGATTCGCACAGGGCTGGTCAATTCATCCACCGTGCCGCGCGCAGCGAAGTGCCCAACAATCGCCTTCATCGCACCAGCGGCAAACTCCTCATCGGTGCAAGGATTTTCGAGCAGGTAGCCGACCTGAAAATTATCAGGCGAAGTTTCCAGAACGAATGTAGGCGTGCCAAGCGCGGTGCGCAGCGTTTCGATGGTCGTCGCCTGCTCTTTATCGGCGTGCACAGCCTTGTTTGCGCCAGACGTTGCGCCGGTGCCCACGTCATCGAAGTGCACCATCAGGAGCGCTTTAAAGCCGTCCTTAAGGTCAACTTCATACCACTCCTTTTCTCCCTTCTCCTTCTTTACGCGACCGCACGCGGCGATGCACGTGTAAAGGTTTTCTTCGTCAGCTTTGCTTAGATCACGCGACTCGCTCCACGGCCACATAGCGAATCCGCCGACGCCTGGATTGGGTTTGTTTCGGAATCCAATGCGCCCATCCGAACCTTCCGGGATTCGTGCCGCTAGATTTTTAAAGAACCGGTCGCGCTGCGATTTGAGGTCCGCGTGACCGTTGATTTCGTTGGTTTTTTCGGATACCATACAATCTATTCCTTGCAGTTGCACCGGCTGGCACCGGTGTTGTTTGATTAAGTCCTTGGCTAAGCCGCTCTGATCGAAAGGTCACAGCGGCTTTTCTTTTGCTCAGACCGTCTTCACGCCGTTGCGAACGCCTGAAGGCCGCATAGCTGCGATCACCGACAGATCGCCGCCCTCAGCCGCATACGCCATTACACGGCGGATGTATTCAGAAATGCTCATGCCCGCAGCTACGACAGCGGCTTCACCCTTCACCTTTGTTTCGCGATGCATGGTCACGTTCATCCGAACTGCTTCCATGTTCAACCCTCCACCTCATTCAATCGATCAACCGCGAGCCGCAGCCAAGCAATAACGTTCTCACCAACCCACCAACACGCCAAAGCAGTAACAAGCGAGTTCATCGCTATGTAGTCCTAATGTACGCGTCACGAGCGCGGCGCAGCGGTAGAATAAACACCGAAGCGCTCGCGTCCCGTATCAACGCGTTTGTTTCGCTCAGAAGGCCCGCTCTCGCTTCCCGGCGCTGCGGGCCTTCGCCTTTATCGGCTGTCGAACAACCGATGCAGCTATCGTAGCTAAACGCCGTGTACGAAATAGCTCAACGAAAAGCGCGGCGGCACCTACAGATTCAGCCGCGCCCCTTCTACGCGCCCAATCGGAACAATCGCGATGTGCGTCGGCTTTATGGCCGTCACCAGATATTCAAAGTCGCGCTCAAGCCCACGATCAAATACGCTCCCACCGGGCCATGCTTCATGGCTGTCCTGAGACGCCAACGATAGGTCGGTGACGCGATGCACAAATATCTCCGTCAGCACCGCAACGGTGTTAATCGTCAAATCAGCAATAACCCACTCGCCATCAAATCGAGCCGCTGACGTGGTGCCTTCGTAGTGCCGCGCCTCAACGCAGTTCAAGTGTCCGAGGATGACCGGCAAGCGTTCGAGCTTCTTCAGGAAGCGCTCATCAGACAGTAGGTGCGGCGGGCAATACGTGTTGAATGTCTTGCGCTCGTCCGCGCCTTGCAAGCCCAGTTCGAAGCCGGTCGCGTACAGCACACCTGCCCGGAACAGGCGGCAATCCGTGATCACCACATTTCCATCGGGCCTAATTTGCATCCCCATCACGCCGCTCCAGACTCAGCAGCAACCGGATGCGCCGCCAGCCACGCGTCCGGTCCAACGCGCATCCATTCACGAATATCCTCAGCCTTCCACAGCCGCAACGTTGGATTCGTGATGAAGGGCTTCGGGAAGCGGCCAGCCTTCACCGCCCGGTACACGGTCGTGTCGGCCATCCCGATCGCCTTGCGGAACTGCGAGAGCCGCAGCAGGGCCACGCCACGCGGCAAGACGTCGTCCGTCGCACGTTGAATCGAATGGTGAGCGCTATTTTGAAGCGCCGCGAACGTAAGCAAATCGTTCATCTTTAGTAGTCCTTTCTTTGATCAACGCGGCGATCAACAAAAAGAAAACGCACGCGCCCTTAGTTAGTCAAGGTGCAGCGTGCGTTTAGCTACCACTGAATCCGGTCTTTCCGGTCCGACTCCAACGTCTTCCGGCTTGGCGCTAATTATCCGGGACTTCAGTGAACAAAATCTAGATGCATCCGTTATAAGCGACGCACGGTTTATGACCGGATGTAATTAAGCCGCCTGCGGTCGGCGCGGCTTCAGCACAGAAACTTTCTCGCTCGCCGCCACCGTGTCGATCAGGTCGGCGTAAAACTGGAGCGCTTCGCGGCGCTCATCTTCCAACTCATGGTGGAAGTAAGCTGCGGATACGCCGCCCTCAGTGTGCGCAAGGAGCAGGTCCACCACATCGCGCCTGTGCTTGCGTTCGAGCAAGATCGTTGCGCCCGTACCGCGCAGACCGTGCGGCGTAAAGTCGGACGGCACGCCTTCGAGCCGCTTGAAGAAGAAAGTCATCGTTGCAGGCGAAGTCGGCACGGCGAGCTTAGATGATGTCGTAAAGACCCAGCGGCCAGCGCCGGTTAGCGCGTATTGGGCGTCGAGCACGGCGACAGCCTGACGGCTCAGGAACACGCGGTGGGGCTTACGCATCTTCGTCCGCTCAGCCGGGATAGTCCAGACGGCCTTGTCCAAGTCGAACTCCGTCCACTCCGCTCTAAGCGCCTCAAGCTTGCGGCAGAGGGTCAGCGCGATTATCCGGGCAGCGGCGATGGTCGAAGGATGGGCCGCGCCGTCCACCTGCCCTGCGACCGCGCGCCAGAACGCGCCAAGCTCCGTTTCGTTGAGGTGGCGGTGATGCTTCGATGGCGGCACCTTGATCGCGCCGCGCAACGCCGCAGCCGGGTTCGCACCGGTCTCCACGCGCAGCGTAAGAATCGCGTGATCGAAGATTTGTTTGATCAGCGCGCGGACCTTTTCAGCAGTGACCGGAATCTTGCTGAGCGTCTGCATGATCTCAAGCACATCATGCGGCCTAACATCGATCAGCGCCTTACGTCCAATCGACGGCCAGACGAAACGCTCTAACAGTGATCGCTGCTTTCGTTGGTAAGCTGGTGCCGCGTCGCCTAGTTGTTCGTTCAACCACTTTTCGGAGAACGCCATGAACAGTCCTTCGTCGGTCGCCGCCGCGCGCTTCTTCTCTTCGCGTTCGGCCTTCTTCGCTGCGGCTGGGTCCACGCCAGCGGCGAGTTGCTGACGGGCGGCGAAGTGCAGTTCACGCGCGGCCTTGATGCCGACTTCGGGGAACTGCCCAAACGTGACCTCTCCGCGCTTACCGGTCGGCGCGGTGTATCCGTAGCACCACGTTCGCGTTCCAGCCGAAGAGACACGAACGAACAGCCCGCCGCCGTCCGTGAGCTTGTACGGCTTCTCTTGGCCGCGCGCGGCGTTGAGCTTCGCTGCCGTGAGTGTGTAGTTAGTTGACCGCATTGTCAGTTCCTTTCGTTTATCTTACTCAGTAAGGTTCCATGGAGAGCCGCCCGCAATCCCCGTTTAAATCCCCGCGTTTTCCCCGCGTTGGAAGCCATTGTAAACGATTTGAAAGCGTTGGAGTTTTTGGCTCAGAAACCTTGTAACGCTTTGATTTTACAGGCGTTTAATGTATTAATCCGGGCAAGCTAACTGGAAGAAATTGGAAGCGGTTGGACGATTAGAAGCTCCACTATCAAACGGCGCGTGCACTTTCGCGTATTCTGCGCTGACGATGCAAACGGCACGCCGCTGGCAGCGTCCCGCATCGAAGGCCAGGTGCCGCACATCCGGCCTCGATGCCCATAATGCCGCGCGACCACGATCGCGCTGTCTCATACCAAGGAGGAAGGCAATGACACAATTCACCCAACGTGCTCGCGCGCTCGCGCTGCGCACGGCTCGTCACGCTGCACTCGCCGGCGCCCTGCTCGCCAGCGCCGTGACCGCGATGGCGCAGACCGAGACGCCGATCGGCACGTGGCAAACCATCGACGATCACACGGGCCAACCGAAGGCGCTCGTGCAGATCACACAAGACGGCAATGGCGAACTGAACGGCAAGGTTATCAAGGGCCTCGGCGCGAACGACCAGCCGGACCGCCGCTGCACCGCATGCACCGACTCGCGCAAGGATCAGCCGGTTCTCGGCATGACCATCATCAACAGCATGAAGAAGGATGGCGACGCGTGGGATCACGGCCAGATTCTCGATCCGGAAAACGGCAAGGTCTACAAGTGCAAGATGCATCTCGAAGATGGCGGCAACAAGCTCGTGGTGCGAGGCTATATTGGCGTCGCGCTACTCGGCCGCTCGCAGACATGGATACGGCAGCAGTGAGGATCGACGTGCGGCGCATGCGTGGCGCCTCGCACGTCGCTTGAAAGAGCGCATCGTGCTGCAACGATGGCGCGCCCGGCACCGGGAGGTGCAAGATAAAAAACGGCCGGCGATTACGAATCGCGCGGCCGTTTTCATTGTGGCGAGCTCTTTGTGATGGTCATGCCGCCTGCTTGAACGATGCAGCATAAGCGAACGCCGACGCGGGCACCGACGTGGCCGGTGCCGGATTGTATACGGCGGGCGGAACACGAAACGCCGCGGGCGCGCGCGGTGCTGCGGCGCGCTTGGGCTGCGCGCTCGCATGCGTGCGCATACGCGCTTCCATCAATCTGCAGAGATCCTCACTCGCGGTGCCGAGCAGTTGCTCCGTGACGTGCTTGAGTACGCCCGATTCGTGCCACGACATGAAGCGACGATGACAGGTCTGATACGACGGATAGCGGCGCGGCATGGCGGACCAGGTGGAGCCGCTATACATGACCCAAAGCACGCCGTTGAGCACCGAGCGGGTATTGGCAAGCGGACGCCCACGCATTTCGGTACGAGGCCGGAGTTCGGGCAGCAGTGGCGCAACGCGCTGCCATTCTTCATCGGTGATTTCGCGATACGGGTTCATGCTTCCTCCTTTGTCAGAACAACGACAAAAGATAGCTAGTCATCCGTGCGCGGCATATAAGACCACTCCGAATCCTGAAATGTGTCGCCCGTCGAGGCTCAGGTCAACGACGTGTCGACGATCCGGCGCGGCGTGTCGAGATACTCCTTCGACTGCATCTCGACGATGCGCGACACCGTACGCGTGAATTCGTTGGCCATCGGACCATCGACGTACAACTGCTCCGGCGGCACCTCAGCCGATATCAGCAGCTTGACCTTGTGGTCGTAGAACACGTCGATCAGCCATGTGAAGCGGCGCGCTTCCGACGCCATGCGCACCGACATCTGCGGCACGTCCGACAGGATCACCGCGTGAAAGCGGGTCGCGAGTTCGAGGTAGTCGTTCTGCGAGCGCGGGCCGCCGCACAACGTGGCGAAGTCGAACCAGACGACGCCGTCCGCGCGGCGCAGCGCCTTCAGCTCGCGCTTCTCGATATGCAGCAGCGGGCTTTCGTCGGGTACCGCGGCGAGGCGCGCGAAGGCGTCGCGTAGCGCCTTGCCGGCGGCGGCGTCCAGCGGCGTGTGATAGACCTCCACCTGCGCGAGCGTGCGCTGGCGGTAGTCGATCCCCGCGTCGACGTTGATCACGTCGAGCTTCTGCTTGATCAGCTCGATCGCGGGCAGCATGCGGTCGCGATGCAGGCCGTCCGGATACAGCGTATCCGGCGCGTAGTTGGAGGTCATCACGAACTGCACGCCGCTCTCGAAGAGCTTGTCGAGCAGTCGATACAGAATCATCGCGTCGGCGATATCCGACACGTGGAATTCGTCGAAACAGATCAGCCGATAGCGCTTCGCGATGCGGCGCGCGAGTTCGTCGAGCGGATCGGCCGTGCCTTTGAGTTCTTCGAGCTCGCGATGCACTTCGCGCATGAACTCGTGGAAATGCAGGCGCGTTTTTCGATGCAACGGCACGATCATGTAGAAGCTGTCCATCAGGAAGCTCTTGCCGCGGCCTACGCCGCCCCACATGTACACGCCGCGCGGCAGATCCGGGTGAATCAGCAGCTTCTTGAACGCGTTCGAGCGGCGCGACTTGTATTCGCTCCACTCTTCGTAGCACCGCTGCAGGCGGTCGACCGCCGCACGCTGCGCCGGATCGGATTGATAACCGCGTGTCTGCAGTTCTTTTTCGTAGTATTCGGTGACGTTCATCGTGTTGCTGCAAAAAGAAAGGCGGGAGGGAGTGAACCCCGCCCGCCTTTGGTGATGCCAAGATTGCGTTTCGGTCAGGCGTGCGTGCTTACATGTTCAGCGCGCGCTTGTCGACGGCGAGTGCCGCTTCGCGCATGACTTCCGACAGCGACGGGTGCGGATGGCAAATACGGCCGATGTCTTCCGACGCCGCCTTGAACTCCATCGCCACCACGGCTTCCGCGATCAGGTCCGATGCGTTCGCCGAGATGATGTGCACGCCGAGCAGTTCGTCGGTCTTCGCGTCGGCGATCATCTTGACGAAACCGTCCGCCTTGTTGATGCCGAGCGCGCGGCCGTTCGCCATGAACGGGAACTGGCCGGACTTGATCTCGCGGCCTTCGGCCTTCAACTGCTGCTCGGTCTTGCCGACCCACGCGATTTCCGGCTCGGTGTAGATCACCCACGGAACGCAGTTGTAGTCGATGTGCGGCTTCTGGCCGTCGATCACTTCCGCGACCATCACGCCTTCGTCTTCAGCCTTGTGCGCGAGCATTGGGCCACGCACCACGTCGCCGATCGCGTACACGTTCGGCACGGCCGTCGCGCAGTGGTCGTCCACGTCGATGAAGCCGCGCTCGTTGGCCTTCAGGCCGATCGATTCGAGACCGAGGTTGTCGGTGTTCGGCACGCGGCCGACCGACACGATCAGGCGGTCGGCTTCGAGCGTCTGCGCATTGCCGTCCTTGTCCGTGTAGGCGATCGTCACGCCGTTCGCGCTCGTCTTCACTTCGCCGACCTTCACGCCGACGTGGATGTCGAGACCCTGCTTCTTGAACTGCTTGGCCGCTTCCTTCGACAGCGCCTGGTCAGCCGCGCCGAGGAATTCCGGCAGCGCTTCGAGCACGGTCACGTCGGCGCCGAGGCGGCGCCACACCGAACCGAGTTCCAGACCGATCACGCCCGCGCCGATTACGGCGAGCTTCTTCGGTGCCGTGTCGAACGAGAGTGCGCCTTCGTTGTCGGCGATCAGCTTGTTGTCGACCGGAATACCCGGCAGATGACGCGCCTTCGA
Organism: Paraburkholderia sp. UYCP14C; assembly: GCF_004197395.1. Classification (GTDB taxonomy): domain Bacteria; phylum Pseudomonadota; class Gammaproteobacteria; order Burkholderiales; family Burkholderiaceae; genus Paraburkholderia. Next base: position 156,855 of record NZ_SELS01000002.1, read on the forward strand.
ACCCGTCGCGATGATCACGTTCTTTGCGGTGACGACTTCGGTTTCGCCTTCGCCGCTCACTTCGATCTGCACGCCGGCGTCGGTTTTGCCGGTGAACTTGCCATGGCCCTTGAGCCACGTGATCTTGTTCTTGCGGAACAGGAATTCGATGCCCTTGGTCATCTTCTCGACGATGCCGTCCTTGCGGGACATCATCTTCGAGATATCGACCGACACGTCGCCCACCGAGATGCCGTGGTCGGCGAGGTGATGCGACGCGTTTTCAAACTCTTCCGACGACGCGAGCAGCGCCTTCGACGGAATGCAGCCGACGTTCAGGCAGGTGCCGCCGAGCTTCAGCGCGCCGGCCGGGTTCTTCCACTTTTCGATACATGCGACGGTCTTGCCGAGCTGCGCTGCGCGGATGGCGGCGATATAACCGCCAGGGCCTGCGCCGATCACGACGACGTCAAATTCTTTGGACATGACAATCCCTTTGATGGCGGAACGGCGCCGGGCCACCTGACGTGACGCGCGCCGTTCCTGTACTGCGAAATGCTAAAGACGTACCGACTAGATGGCGCCGGCTTGCGATTTCACAAGCCGGCGCGCTCCGAGGATGCTTACAGGTCGAGCAGCAGGCGAGCCGGATCTTCCAGCGCGTCCTTCATGGCGACCAGCGACAGCACGGCTTCGCGGCCGTCGATGATGCGGTGGTCGTACGACAGCGCGAGGTAGTTCATCGGGCGGATCACGATCTGGCCGTTTTCGACCACAGCGCGTTCCTTGGTGGCGTGCACGCCGAGAATCGCGGACTGCGGCGGGTTGATGATCGGGGTCGACAGCATCGAGCCGAACACGCCGCCGTTCGAGATCGAGAACGTACCGCCGGTCATTTCTTCGATCGACAGCTTGCCGTCCTTCGCCTTCTGACCGAATTCGGCGATTTTCTTCTCGATGTCGGCGAGGCTCAGCTGATCCGCATTGCGCAGGATCGGCACCACCAGACCGCGCGGCGAACCGACGGCGATACCGATGTCGAAGTAGCCGTGATAGACGATGTCATTACCGTCGATCGACGCGTTCACGAGCGGGAACTTCTTCAGCGCGTGAACCGCAGCCTTCACGAAGAACGACATGAAGCCGAGCTTCACGCCGTGTTCCTTCTCGAACCTGTCCTTGTACTTGTTGCGCAGATCCATGACCGGCGCCATGTTCACTTCGTTGAACGTCGTGAGGATGGCGTTGGTCTGCTGCGACTCGAGCAGACGCTCGGCAATACGTGCGCGCAGACGCGACATCGGTACGCGCTGTTCCGGACGGTCCTTCAGCCACTGGTCGGCCGATGCCGGAGCCTTGACGTCCGGCAGCGACGGCTTCGCAGCCTTCGGAGCGGCAGCCGGAGCCGGTGCGGCCTTGGCAGCGGGAGCGCCGGCGGAGAGCACGTCGCCCTTCGTGATGCGGCCGTCGCGGCCCGTGCCGGCGACGTCGCCAGCAGCCAGCCCCTTCTCGGCCATCAGCTTGCCGGCAGCCGGCGAAGCAGCGGTGTTCGAGCCCGTTGCGGCAGCAGCCTGAGCAGCGGCCGGCGCGGCAGCCGCAGCCGCGACCGGAGCCGGCTTCACTTCGGCTTCGACAGCGGCGGCGCCTGCGGTGCCTTCGGTGTCGATCTTCGCGATCACCTGATCAGCCGTGACCGTGTCGCCATCGTTCGAGATGACTTGCGCGAGCACGCCTGCTGCCGGTGCCGGCACTTCGAGCACGACCTTGTCGGTCTCGATTTCGATGAGGATTTCGTCCTGAGCGACAGCCTCGCCGGGCTTCTTCTTCCACTGCAGCATGGTCGCTTCCGAGACCGACTCGGAGAGCTGGGGAACCTTGACTTCAACAATAGCCATTATGAGTATCCTGAATACGTATCGGGTGACGGCGCTTCTTCACGACCGCCTGCGAACCGGGAGCGCCGCGCCTGAACTACATGGGAAAGGTTCGGCGCGGCGCGGGAAAGCGCACTGCGCTTTCCCGGCTCGTCTGTTTCTTTACTTAGCGATCGACGCGCTCTTGAGGCGGCCGAAAGCGCCTTCGATCAGCGCCTTCTGCTGCTCGTAGTGCTTTGCGTAGTAGCCGACTGCAGGCGAAGCCGAAGCCGGACGGCCGCTGTACGCCAGCTTCTGCCCTTCCTTCATGCCTTCCTTCAGGTGGTGCTCGATGTAGAACCACGGGCCCTGATTCTGCGGCTCGTCCTGCACCCACACCACTTCGGTCGCGTTGTCGTACTTCTTCATTTCCGCTTCGAACTGCTTGTGCGCGAACGGATAGAGCTGTTCGATACGGATGATCGCGACGTCGTTCACCTTCGCTTCACGGCGATGCGCGACCAGATCGAAGTACACGCGGCCCGAGCAGGCGATCACGCGCTTGACCTTCTTCGCGTCGATGGCTTCGTCCACTTCGCCGATGACCGGCTGGAACGAACCCTTCGCGAGTTCCGACAGATCCGACACGGCTTCCTTGTGACGCAGCAGCGACTTCGGCGTGAAGACGATCAGCGGCTTGCGGAACAGGCGGATCATCTGGCGACGCAGGAGGTGGAAGACCTGCGCCGGCGTGGTCGGCTGAACGACCTGCATGTTGTGGTCTGCGCACAGTTGCAGGAAACGCTCGATACGCGCCGACGAGTGCTCCGGACCCTGGCCTTCGTAGCCGTGCGGCAGCAGCATGGTCAGGCCCGACACGCGGCCCCACTTCACTTCGCCCGACGAGATGAACTGGTCGATCACGACCTGCGCGCCGTTCACGAAGTCGCCGAACTGCGCTTCCCACGCGACGAACGTGTTCGGTTCAGCGGTCGAGTAACCGTATTCGAAGCCGAGCACCGCTTCTTCCGACAGCACCGAGTCGATCACCGTGAACTTCGCCTGACCTTCGGCGATGTTCTGCAGCGGCACGTAGGTGCCGTCGTTCCAGCGCTCGCGGTTCTGGTCGTGCAGCACCGCGTGACGGTGCGTGAACGTGCCGCGGCCCGAATCCTGACCGGTCAGGCGCACTGCATAACCGGACGCGACCAGCGATGCGAACGCGAGGTGCTCGCCCATGCCCCAGTCGAGCTTCGCTTCGCCGCGGCCCATGGCGCGACGGTCGTTGATCACGCGCTCGACGAGCGGGTGAACCTTGAAGTTTTCCGGAACCGTGGTGATGCGCTCGGCGAGGCGCTTCAGTTCGGCGAGCGGCACGGCCGTGTCGGCTGCGTCGGTCCATTTGCGGTTCAGGAACGGCACCCAGTCCACCGCGTACTTGCTCTTGTAGTTCGACAGCACCGGATCGACCGTGTGATGGCCTTCGTCCATCGCCTTGCGGAAGGCCTTGACGAATTCGTCGCCTTCGTCGGACTTGATGACGCCCTGCTGCACAAGCTTTTCAGCGTACAGCGCGCGCGTGCCCGGGTGCTTCGAGATCGTCTTGTACATCAGCGGCTGCGTGACGGCCGGGGTGTCCTGCTCGTTGTGGCCCAGCTTGCGGAAGCAGACGATGTCGACGACGACGTCCTTATGGAACTGCATGCGGAAGTCGATCGCCATCTGGATGGCCAGCACGACCGCCTCGGGATCATCACCGTTCACGTGCAGCACCGGCGCTTCGATCATCTTGACGACGTCCGAGCAGTACAACGTGGAGCGCGAGTCGCGCGGGTCCGACGTCGTGAAGCCGATCTGGTTGTTGATGACGATGTGCAGCGTGCCGTGCGTGCCGTAACCGCGCGTTTGCGCGAGGTTCAGCGTTTCCATCACGACGCCCTGGCCAGCGAAGGCCGCGTCGCCATGGATCTGCACCGGCAGCACCTGGATGCCGTTTTCGTCGCCGCGGCGGTCCATACGCGCCTTAGCCGAACCCTCGACCACCGGGTTGACGATTTCGAGGTGCGACGGGTTGAACGCGAGCGACAGGTGAACCGGGCCGCCTTCGGTCGCGACGTCCGACGAGAAGCCCTTGTGGTACTTCACGTCGCCAGCCGGCAGATCGTCGACGTGCTTGCCTTCGAATTCGGCGAACAGGTCAGCCGGCATCTTGCCGAGGGTGTTGACCAGCACGTTCAGACGGCCGCGGTGAGCCATCGCGATGACGATTTCCTGAACGCCGCGCAGACCGCCGTGACGCACGACTTCGTCCATCGCCGCGATGAAGCTCTCGCCGCCTTCGAGCGAGAAGCGCTTCTGGCCGACGTACTTGGTGTGCAGGAAACGCTCGAGGCCTTCGGCGGCCGTCAGGCGGTTCAGGATGTGCTTCTTCTTGTCGTTGCTGAAGCTCGGCGTCGAACGGATCGATTCGAGCCGCTCCTTCCACCAGCGCTTCTGTTCCGGATCGCTGATGTACATGTACTCGGCGCCGATCGTGCCGCAGTACGTGTCGCGCAGGGCTTTGACGATCTCGCGCAGCGTCGCGCGCTCGAACCCGAAGTACAGATTCGTTGCGCTGAACTCCTGGTCCATGTCGGCTTCGGTGAAGTCGTAGAACGCGGGTTCAAGTTCGGGGATCGCGGGACGTTCGCGGCGCTTCAGAGGATCGAGATTGGCCCATTGCGAGCCGAGGAAGCGATATGCGCCGATGAGGGACTGGACGTAGACCTGTTTGCGGGCGGTTGCGAGATCTTCGCCGCCGGCCGTTGCGCGCGGCAGGAAGGCATTGGCCTTGGCGCGCTGGGCAAACGATTCGACGATCGGGCCGTGGGCCACGTCGTTGGCGTTGCTGCCATCCGATGCGGGCACGTTTTGCAACGCATCGAAATAGCTGCGCCAGGTCTCGGGCACTGACGCCGGATTATCGAGATACGCTTCGTACATTTCTTCAACGTACGGAGCATTGCCGCCGAACAGATAAGAGTTCGACTGGAATTGCTTCATCATTTTTACGCTCACCTTTCTTCGAGCTTCTCGAGAAATAGCGGGTTACAGAACCTTCCGCGACACGGCCTGACCGTTTAGCGGATTGCGCGAATCAAGTCTTGCTTGGAAGGACCTAAAACTTTGCACCCGGGAGCATAGCACAGAACGAATAGTCCAGATAGCGGACTGCACACGCGCAAAGCCTGTGATGGCGGGCGTTTCGCGGGTTGCTGGGCACCTCTTCACAGCGTGCAACAGTGTTCTGTAGGAAATGAAGGAGTACGGCACATAGGTGTGCTCACGTGCACTGCCCCGTCAGGAGCAGACATGATGCGGCGCGACAAATTTTGATGCGCCAAAAACAAGGAAGCCACCCGAAGGTGGCTTCTGTTTCCCGCTATCCGGACAGGTTCGAGTCCTGCTTACTCGCCCGCAACCTTGTTGCGGCTGGCGCTGCGGCGCTCGTGTTCCTTCAGGTAGCGCTTGCGCAGACGGATCGACTTCGGCGTGACTTCGACCAGTTCGTCGTCGTCGATGAATTCGACCGCGTATTCGAGCGACAGTTGAACCGGCGGCACGAGACGCACGGCTTCGTCGGTACCCGACGCGCGCACGTTCGTGAGCTGCTTGCCCTTGATCGGGTTCACGACGAGGTCGTTGTCGCGGCTGTGAATGCCGATGATCATGCCTTCATACAGCGCTTCGCCGGGCGATACGAACATGCGGCCGCGATCCTGCAGCTTCCACAGTGCGTACGCGACTGCCGCGCCATCGTCCTGCGAGATCAGCACGCCGTTGCGACGCTCGCCGACCGCGCCTTCCTTGACCGGCTGGTACGAATCGAACGTGTGGCTCATCAGACCCGTACCGCGCGTGAGCGTTAGGAATTCCGACTGGAAGCCGATCAGACCACGTGCCGAAATACGGTACTCGAGACGCGTACGGCCACGGCCGTCCGACGCCATGTCGAGCATTTCGCCCTTGCGGCGGCCGAGCTCTTCCATCACGCCGCCCTGGTGCGTGTCTTCCATGTCGACCGTCAGGTTTTCGTACGGCTCGTGCTTCTCACCGTCGACTTCCTGCATCACGACGCGCGGACGCGACACGGCCAGCTCGTAGCCTTCGCGACGCATGTTTTCGACCAGAATGGTCAGGTGCAGTTCGCCGCGCCCCGCCACTTCGAAGGTGGTTTCGTCGCCGGTATCGCGCACGCGCAGCGCGACGTTGTGATTCAGTTCCTTCATCAGGCGGTCGCGAATCTGACGGCTGGTGACGAACTTGCCTTCGCGGCCCGCGAGCGGCGACGAATTGACGAGGAAGTTCATCGTCAGCGTGGGTTCGTCGACGGTGATCATCGGCAGCGCTTCCGGCTGTTCCGGCGAGCAGATCGTCACGCCGATGCCAACTTCCTCGATACCGTTGATCAGCACGATGTCGCCCGCTTCAGCCGAGTCGACCTGCACGCGGTCGAGGCCCTTGAACGACAGCACCTGGTTGATCTTGCGATTGAGGATTTCGCCATCCGGACCCGAGCGCACCGCGACGGCCATGCCCGGCTTGATGCGACCGCGCGTGATACGGCCAATGCCGATACGGCCGACGTACGACGAGTAGTCGAGCGACGTGATCTGCAGTTGCAGCGGACCTTCCGGATCGGCGGGGCGCACCGGCACGTGCTGGAGGATCGCCTCGAACAGCGGACGCATGTCGCCGTCGCGCACATCAGGCGTGAGACCCGCGAAGCCGTTCAGGCCCGACGCGTAGACGATCGGGAAGTCGAGCTGCTCTTCGCTTGCGCCGAGCTTGTCGAACAGGTCGAAGGTCTGGTTGATCACCCAGTCGATCCGCGCACCCGGACGGTCGACCTTGTTGACCACGACGATCGGCTTCAGGCCGAGCGCGAGCGCCTTCTTCGTGACGAAGCGGGTTTGCGGCATCGGGCCTTCCACCGCGTCGACGAGCAGCAGCACCGAGTCGACCATCGACAGCACGCGCTCCACTTCGCCGCCGAAGTCGGCGTGTCCCGGCGTGTCGACGATGTTGATATGCGTACCTTCGTACTCCACCGCGCAGTTCTTCGACAGGATCGTGATGCCGCGCTCTTTTTCGATGTCGTTCGAGTCCATCACGCGCTCGGCGATCTGCTGGTTCTCGCGGAACGTGGCGGTCTGACGGAGGAGCTGGTCGACGAGCGTGGTCTTGCCGTGGTCGACGTGAGCAATGATGGCGATGTTGCGTAGGGCGCGGGTCATAGGGAACCTGAAGACGGTTGAGTGCGCCGCTTGCTTATGCTGCTGGTTGAAGAGCCGAACCACGACAACAAGCCCAAAGCGCACTTTTGGGAACCCAAAATTATAGCACGCGCGGATGATCCTTTCTGGTATTCACCGATAGACCGTGCCCTCACCCCAGCTTCACGGGCTACGCGAACCCCGTCTGGCCCCACCCTACGCCAATCCGTACGGCTTGTTGCTTGAGCGCGAAATAATCCTTGCCTAAGCTGTATTAACGCTTGTCGTGTCAATCAACAGCCAGCTATACTAATGCCTAGTCAACCATTGCATTCGCACGAGAATCATGACGGAACCGTCCAACGAACCCACGCCGGACATCTGCGAGTACCAGCTCGGCGAAAGCGTCGGTTATCTCATCTCGCGGGTAAAGTCGACGCTGTCGAACCTGGTTACGCAGCGCAGCATGGCCGAACTCGGCATCACCAGCCAGCAAGGCAGCATCCTCTTCATGGTGGCAAGCGGCAAATGTCTGCTCGCGGCCGAGTTGGCGCGTGAATACGGTATCGACGCAAGCGCCGTCACGCGCCTGATCGACCGTCTCGAAAAGCGCGGCCTGCTCACCCGGGTTCGCAGCAACGAAGACCGGCGCGTCGTGCGCCTCGCGTTGACGCCGGAAGGCCATGCGATCGCGGCCCGCATGCCGGCCATCTTCAATGGCGTGCTTGATAGCCTGCTGAACGGGTTCACCCCGGAGGAAGTGGGCTTCCTGAAGAGCATGCTGCGCCGCGTGCTCGTCAATTCCGGCGAACACACGGGACTTTCCCGCGATGCCGCAGGCCAGCCCGATAGCAAATCGTAATAGCTTGCTTGCTGCGTCCACCAATACATTCCACTCAAAGAAGAGTCGAGCGATGAAATCCCTTTCCCTGTCCGCGCCCGCGATGTCGAGCCGGGCCGCTGTCGCCGCCGCGGTGACGGCGCTCGCCCTCACGGGGTGCGCGAACTACTTCGGCGTCAAAAGCGACAAGCAGATCGCCTCGCCGACGCAGTACGAGTCGACGCAGAGTCTGCCCAACGAGGGCGGACAATGGCCATCGCTCGACTGGGCCAACCAGTTCGGCGACCCGCAACTGCCGAAGCTGATCGCCGAAGCGCTCGAGGGCAGCCCGTCGATCGCGCAGGCGCAGGCGCGGCTCGCGAAGGCTTCGTCGTATATCGAAAGCTCGCGCGCAGCGCTGTTCCCAAAGGCCGAACTCAGCTATTCGTGGACCCGCGAGCTCTACTCGGCGAACGCCCTCTTCCCGCCTCCGTTCGGCGGCACCTGGTATAGCGAGAACAACGTGCTCGCGAGCGCATCCTGGGATCTCGATCTGTGGGGCAAGAACCGTCAGCGGCTCGGCCAGGCCGTGTCGCAGCAGAAGGCCGCCGAGGCCGACATGCAGCAGGCACGCGTGACGCTCGCCGCGTCGGTTGCAAGCACCTACAACCAGCTCGCGCAGTTGTATGCGTTCCGCGACATCGCCGCGCGTGAGATCGCAAACCGCCAGGACGTCGGCCGCATCACCAACGACCGCGTGACGGCCGGCCTCGACACCAACGTCGAGAAGCAAACCGCCGCCGGCAACATCGCGACGAGCCAGTCGAACCTGACCGACCTCGACGGCCAGATCACCGTCGTGCGCTACCAGTTGGGCGCGCTGCTCGGCAAAGGCCCGGACCGCGGCCTGCAGATCGACAAGCCGGTGCTGACCGGCGGCGACGTGGTCGCGTTGCCGGACAACATCCCGGCCGACCTCGTGGCGCGCCGCGCCGACATCGTCGCCGCGCGCTGGCAGGTCGAAGCCGCGATGCACGACGTGAAGGAAGCGAAGGCCGAGTTCTACCCGGACGTGAATCTCGCGGCCGGCTTCGGTTTCGACGCGTTCGGCTGGGGCCGTTTCCTGACCGCTTCGAGCCGTCAGATCCAGTTCGGCCCGGCGATCCATCTGCCGATCTTCGACGCCGGCGCGTTGCGCGCGCAACTGAAGGGCCGCTACGCCGACTTCGAGGGCGACGTCGCGAACTACAACCAGACGCTGATCAACGCGCTGCAGGACGTGTCGACACAGGTGTCGTCAATCCGCTCGATCGACCGTCAGGAGGGCGACGCCCAGCGCGCGCTCGACGCGTCGAGCAAGGCGTACCAGCTCGCCGTGATCCGCTACAAGGCCGGCCTGTCGCCGCAGCTGCAGGTGCTCACCGCCGACGAGAACCGCCTTGCCGCCGAGCAGACGGTCACAGGTCTGCAGATGCGCCGCCGCAGTCTGCAGATCGGTCTGATCAAGGCACTGGGCGGCGGCTTCGACGCGACCCGGACCGGTCTCGTCGTGCCGACCGATGCGCCCGCATCGGCCAGCGCCGCGAACCACGCCACGAGCACTGCCGCGAACTGAGCGAGCCCGCCCGCGCCAACGCACACGCATACACACGAACACCCGAATAAACGACGACGTTCAAAAGAACCCGGAGCACATCAATGAGCACCCCCCAGCAGCCCGCCACTCCGCCGCAAGCGGCGAACAACGGCAAACGCAAGCGCATGATGACGCTGCTCGTCATCGTGATCCTGATTGCCGCGGTCGCGTATGGCCTGTACTACTTCCTCGTCGCGCGCTTCCATGAAGACACCGACGACGCCTACGTGAGCGGCAACGTCGTGCAGATCACGCCGCAGGTGACCGGCACCGTGATCGCCGTCAACGCGGACGACACCCAGGTCGTCAAGGCCGGCGACCCGCTCGTCGTGCTCGACCCGGCCGACGCGCGCGTCGCGCTCGAACAGGCCGAGGCCAATCTCGCGCAGGTGGTGCGCCAGGTGCGCGGCCTGTTCGCCGACGACAGCCAGTATGAAGCGCGGGTCGCGGCGAGCCAGGCCGACCTGTCGCGTGCCCAGGACGACCTGAAGCGCCGTATGACGGTCGCGCAGACCGGCGCGGTATCGCAGGAAGAAATCTCGCACGCACGCGACGCCGTGAAGAGCGCACAGGCCGCGCTCGACGCCGCCAAGCAGCAACTCGCGGCGAACCGAGCGCTGACGGCGAACACCACGATCGCCGATCACCCGAACGTGCAGGCCGCCGCCGCGAAGCTGCGCGACGCGTATCTGAACCACGCTCGCAATACGCTGCCCGCACCGGTCACCGGCTATGTCGCGAAGCGCTCGGTGCAAGTCGGCCAGCGCGTATCACCGGGCACGCCGCTGATGGCGATCGTGCCGCTGCATGACGTGTGGGTCGACGCGAACTTCAAGGAAGTGCAACTGAAGCACATGCGCATCGGCCAGCCGGTCGAACTGACGGCCGACGTCTACGGCTCGTCGGTGCCGTATCACGGCAAGGTGGTCGGCTTCTCGGCCGGCACGGGTTCGGCGTTCTCGCTGCTGCCCGCGCAGAATGCGACCGGCAACTGGATCAAGGTCGTGCAGCGTCTGCCGGTGCGTATTTCGCTGGATCCGCAGGAACTCGAGAAGCATCCGCTGCGTATCGGTCTGTCGATGCAGGCCGACGTGAACATCAAGGACGACACCGGTGGCCAGCTCGGCCAGGCGCCGACCACGGCTTACCAGACCAACGTCTTTGACAAGTACGGCGCGGAGGCCGACGCGGAAATCGCCCGCATCATTTCGGAAAACGCCGGCGCGAACGCGAACGGCGGCGCGCAGAAATCGAACGCGGCGAGCGCCGCGGCGGCCGCGAAACCGGCGGCGCATAAGAGCTAAGGCTCGGCCCGACGATTCATAGAAGGCTCTTTTAATGGCTCAGGCTCAGGCGCAAGTCCCTCACCCGCCACTCGAGGGCGCGCAACTGGTGATCGGCACCATCGCGGTGTCGCTCGCCGTGTTCATGAACGTGCTCGACACGTCGATCGCGAACGTGTCGATTCCGTCAATTTCGGGCGACCTCGGCGTATCGTCAGACCAGGGCACGTGGGTGATCACGTCGTTCGCGGTGGCCAACGCGATCTCGGTGCCGCTGACCGGCTGGCTCACCGACCGCATCGGCCAGGTGCGGCTGTTCATGGCGTCGATCGTGCTGTTCGTGCTGTCGTCGTGGATGTGCGGACTGTCGCCGAACCTGCCGTTCCTGCTCGCGTCGCGCGTGCTGCAAGGCGCGGTGGCCGGGCCGATGATCCCCCTGTCGCAGACGCTGCTGCTCGCAAGCTACCCGCGCGCGAAGGCGCCGATGGCGCTATCGATGTGGGCGATGACCACGCTGATCGCGCCGGTTGCCGGTCCGATTCTCGGCGGCTGGATTTCCGACAACATCTCGTGGCCGTGGATTTTCTACGTCAATATTCCGGTCGGCGCGATCGCGGCCGCCGCGACATGGATGATCTTCCGCAACCGCGATTCGGTCATCAGGAAGGCGCCAATCGACGGCGTCGGTCTTGGTCTTCTGATCGTCTGGGTCGGCTCGCTCCAGGTGATGCTCGACAAGGGCAAGGACCTCGACTGGTTCTCGTCGACGACGGTCGTCGTGCTCGCACTCGTCGCGGTGATCGCGCTCGCGTTCTTCATCGTGTGGGAGCTGACGGCCGAGCATCCTGTGGTCGACCTGTCGCTGTTCAGCCGGCGAAATTTCAGCGGCGGCACGATCGCCCTGTCGATCGGCTATGGCCTTTACTTCGGCAATCTCGTGCTGCTGCCGCTGTGGCTGCAGACCGATATCGGCTACACGGCGACCGAAGCCGGACTGGTGATGGCACCCGTCGGTGTGTTCGCGATCCTGTTGTCGCCGCTGACCGGCAAGGTGCTGCCGCGCACCGATCCGCGCTATATCGCGACGCTGTCGTTCCTGATTTTCGCGTTGTGTTTCTGGATGCGCTCGCGTTATACGACGGGCGTCGATACGTACTCGCTGATGCTGCCCACGCTGATTCAGGGCATCGGCATGGCGGGCTTCTTCATTCCGCTCGTGTCGATCACGCTGTCGGGCTTGCCGGGCCATCGAATTCCGGCGGCCTCGGGGCTGTCGAACTTCGTACGGATCATGTGCGGCGGTATCGGCACGTCGATCTTCCAGACCGCATGGGATCACCGCACGATCATGCATCACGCGCAACTGACCGAACAGGCGAATGCTTACAACCCGGCGTTTGGTCAATCGATTCATCAGATGGGCGCGGCAGGCCTGGATCAGCAGCAGACCTATGGTCTCTTCAACACCATGGTCACGCAGCAGGCCGCGCAGCTCGGCGTGAACGATCTATTCTTCATTTCGGCCGGTATTTTTGTCGCGCTGATCGCGCTGATCTGGATCACGCGGCCGGAACGGGCAGGCGGCGATGCGGGGGCGGCAGCGGCCGCGGCGCACTGAGCGCATAGTTGGCGGTGTTGCTTTGGTTCGACATCGCTACACCCGATGGCATGAAAAAGCGGGATCGCTCGATAGCGATCCCGCTTTTTCATTGTCCGCGCCGGACTGGCAAAACGGCAACGCCTAGCTCTCCGTCGTGACGATCAGACGTTCGGGTGCAAGCACGCCTTCGCCCGGTTTCGCGACTCCGAGAAGCCGCCCCTGCGCCGAATATACCCGCACGCGCGGGGCACTCATTGCGTCGGCGGCGATCGTCAACGACGACAGCTTAAGACGCTGGCCGTGCAGGAAGCGGCGCGTGTCGTCATCGTTGAGACAAACCTGCGGGAACGTCGACAGCAACGCGTCGACCGGTTGCAGCCATGCGTCGCGTTCGGACTGGGTCGCATCGGACAACGCGTCGAGCGTGACCGAATGTTCGAGCGTCAGCGCACCGACGCCCGTGCGCCGCAGCGCGACCAGATGCGCGCCGCAGCCGAGCGTCTCGCCGATATCCTCGGCAAGCGTGCGCACATACGTGCCCTTGCTGCACGTCACGCGAAACGTCACATCGGGCAACGCGCACGCAAGCAGCTCGAGCGTGTGAATCGTCACCTGCCGCCCTTCCCGCTCGACCGTCTGTCCGGCGCGCGCGTATTCGTACAGCGGCTTGCCGTCGCGCTTGAGGGCCGAGTACATCGGCGGAATCTGGACGATCTCGCCGACGAATCTCGGCAAGGCCGCCCGCACCGCCGCTTCGTCACAGTCGACGGCGCGGACGTCGAGCGCCTCGCCTTCGGCATCGCCGGTCGTCGTGCGGATGCCGAGGCGCATCGTCGCCTCGTAAGTCTTGTCGGCTTCGAGCAGATCTTGCGAGAACTTGGTGGCCTCGCCGAAACACAGCGGCAACAGGCCGGTTGCGAGCGGGTCGAGCGTGCCGGTGTGGCCCGCCTTTTTCGCCAGATAGAGACGTTTCACGCGAACCAGCGCGTCGTTGCTCGACAGGCCGAGCGGCTTGTCGAGCAACAGCACGCCGTCGAGCGCGCGACGCGGCACGCGGGGGCGTTGGGGTGCGGTCATGTCGAGTGAGGCAGATCGTTCTGGAATTGCGAAAGACGGCGCCGTGCGCTACATGGAACGCCACGGCATGGCAGATGCTCAGTCGTCTTTCGCGCGCGTGGAATTTGCCTCGTCGATCAGACGCGACATCTCGACGGCGCGCTCGATCGTCTTGTCGTAGTGGAAATGCAGCGTCGGCACCGTATGGATATGCAGGCGCTTGAACAGCAGATTGCGCAGATGGCCGGCCGCGTGCGTCAGCGCTTCGAGCGTCTGCTGCGGGTCGCCGGTCAGCGTCGTGAAGTAGACCTTCGCGTGCGCGTAGTCGGGCGTCAGCTCGACGCTCTGGAACGTGACGATGCCGATGCGCGGATCTTTGACCTCGCGCAGCAGCTCGGCCAGGTCGCGCTGGATCTGATCGGCGATCTGCACGTTGCGATTGGGAGTAGTACGTTTCTTAGGCATGGTGTTGTGTGCTCCGCTATGACGGATGCAAAAAATGGTTCGCGCGAGCCGTGTTTGTTATCCATTCGATACGACGGCGTCGCGATCGTCGCGGCCTGTGAGGGCCGATTCACGACGAACGCGGCAACGAAGCCATCGACAAACTCGACGCAGCGGGCTCAAAAACAACGGGCGGAGCGGGCGTCAAGCCCGTTCCGCCCGCTGTGCCGTGCCGCGTGAATTACAGCGTACGCGCGACTTCGGTGACCTCGAAGACTTCGAACTGATCGCCTTCGACGATGTCGTTGAAGTTCTTGATCGACATACCGCACTCGAAGCCCTGACGGACTTCCTTCACGTCGTCCTTGAAGCGCTTGAGCGAATCGAGTTCGCCCGTAAAGATGACGACGTTGTTGCGCAGCACGCGCACCGACGACGAGCGCTTGACGAAACCGTCCGTGACCATACAACCGGCCACCGAGCCGACCTTCGGCACCTTGAATACCTGGCGCACTTCGACCGTACCCGTCACGACTTCGCGCTTCTCCGGCGCCAGCATGCCCGACATCGCCGCCTTCACGTCATCCACGGCGTCGTAGATGATGTTGTAGTAGCGGATATCGACGCCATTGGCTTCCGCGAGCTTGCGAGCCTGCGCATCCGCGCGGGTGTTGAAGCCGATGATGACAGCCTTCGACGCCGTCGCGAGGTTGACGTCCGACTCGCTGATGCCGCCGACCGCGCCGTGCACGATCTGCACGCGCACTTCGTCGGTGGAGAGCTTCTGCAGCGACTGCACCAGCGCTTCCTGCGAACCCTGCACGTCGGCCTTGACGATGAGCGGCATGTACTGCACTTCGCCTTCGCCCATCTGCTCGAGCATGGTCTCGAGCTTCGCGGCCTGCTGCTTCGCGAGCTTGACGTCGCGGAACTTGCCCTGACGGAACAGGGCAACCTCACGCGCCTTGCGCTCGTCCGGCATCACGATCACTTCTTCGCCAGCCTGCGGCACTTCCGACAGACCCTGGATTTCGACCGGGATCGACGGGCCAGCGGACTTGGTCGGCTTGCCGGTTTCGTCGAGCATTGCACGCACGCGACCGTAGGCGCTGCCTGCCAGCACGACGTCGCCGCGGTTCAGCGTACCCGACTGGACGAGAATCGTTGCGACCGGACCCTTACCCTTGTCGAGCTTCGCTTCGATCACGAGGCCCTTGGCAGGCGATTCGACCGGCGCCTTCAACTCCAGCACTTCGGCCTGCAGCAGCACGTTTTCGAGCAGATCGTCGATACCCGCGCCGGTCTTCGCCGACACCGGCACGAACGGCGAATCGCCGCCGTACTCTTCCGGCACCACGCCTTCGGCGACGAGTTCCTGCTTTACGCGCTCCGGATTCGCATCCGGCTTGTCGATCTTGTTGATCGCGACGACGAGCGGCACGCCGCCGGCCTTCGCGTGGGAGATCGCTTCCTTCGTCTGCGGCATCACGCCGTCGTCGGCGGCGACCACCAGAATCACGATGTCGGTTGCCTTCGCACCGCGGGCACGCATGGCCGTAAAGGCTTCGTGACCCGGCGTATCGAGGAAGGTGATCACGCCACGCGGCGTTTCGACGTGGTAAGCGCCGATGTGCTGCGTAATGCCGCCCGCTTCGCCCGCGGCGACCTTGGCGCGGCGGACGTAGTCGAGCAGCGAGGTCTTGCCGTGGTCGACGTGACCCATCACGGTGACGACCGGCGGACGCGGCAGCGCTTCGGCGTCGGTTACTTCGCCCTCGACCAGCATCGCTTCGGGATCGTCCAGCTTCGCCGCAACCGCACGGTGGCCCAGTTCCTCGACGATGATCATCGCCGTTTCCTGGTCCAGCATCTGGTTAATCGTGACCATCTGGCCGAGCTTCATCATCACCTTGATGACTTCCGAAGCCTTCACCGCCATCTTGTGCGCGAGATCCGCGACCGTGATGGTTTCCGGCACGTGCACTTCACGCACGATCGGTTCGGTCGGCGCCTGGAACGTGGTGGCCTGTTCCTGATGCTTGCCACGACCCTTCGGACCGCCACGCCAGCCGCGGTCGACACCGCCACTCGAATCGCCGCGCGTCTTGATGCCACGGCGCTTCGCTGCGTCGTCCTGCCAGCCGCTCTTACCGCCGCCCGGCTTCTTCTTGTCGCCCACAGACGGCGCGCTCGCGGGCGCCGGAGCCGCGGCGGTCGCCGGCTTCCTGGCAGCCGGCCGTGCCGGTGCTTCGCCAGCCGGACGCGCCGGCTTGTGCAGCGTACCCTTGGCTTCCGCCGCCTTCGCCGGCTCGGCGGGCTTCGGTGCCGGTTCCGGCGCCTTCACCTGCGCCTTGCGCGGCGTGTTCATCATTTCGCGAATCGCGCGCGCTTCGGCTTCGGCCGCCGCACGGCGCTTGGCGATTTCTTCCTGTTCGGCGCGCGCCTTTTCGGCAGCCACACGTGCAGCGTCTTCCGCTTTCTTCGCGGCTTCGCGTTGCGCGGCGCGTTCCGCTGCCGCGCGTTCGTCGTCCTGCTCGCTTGACTTCGCGGCAGCCGGTGCGGCAGCTTGCGCCGCCGCCTGCTGGGCCTTCTCGCGAGCCGCCGCCTCGGCCGCAGCCGCTGCGCGCTTCTTCGCTTCACCCTCAGCACGCTGACGCTCGGCTTCTGCAGCCTGCTCGCGCGCCTGACGCTCGGCCTCTTCGCGCTCGAGCTGGTCCTGGCGCGCCTTCAGCTCCTGTGCCTGCTTTTCGAGCAGTTCAGCTTCGTGACGTGCTTCTTCCTCACGACGCTGCAATTCGAGATCTTCGGCGTCCGCGTTTTCGGCCACATGATTCGATGCATCCCCGCCTTCCGCGACGGCCTCGTCGCGGCGGACGAACGTGCGCTTCTTGCGCACCTCGACCTGAATGGTGCGAGCTTTACCCGTCGCATCGGACTGCTTGATTTCCGACGTATGCCGTTTCGTCAGCGTGATCTTGCGCTTGTCCGCGTCAGTCGAGCCGTGAGACTTGCGCAAGTGGTCGAGCAGACGCGCCTTGTCCGCCTCGGACAGGTTGTCGTCTTCGCTCGCTTTTGTGACGCCCGCCGCCTGCAGCTGCTCGAGCAGCACGCCTGCAGGCATTTTCAGTTCCGCGGCAAATTGGGCTACGTTGTTACTCGCCATTCATTCCTCTTAATGCAAGGACCGATTCCTTGCGGTTAGCATCGTGTCATGCGGCCTAACGGCCGCGTTCAATTTAGTGCGCCATGGTCATTTCTCACTGGAACCAGTGTTCACGTGCTTTCATGATCAACGCCTTAGCGGCATCCTCTTCCACTCCGGTCATCTCGACCAGTTCATCCACGGCCAGCTCGGCGAGTTCGTCGCGCGTCTGGATCTGATGTTCGGCAAGCTTCGAGAGCAGGTCGGCGTCCATGCCGTCCAGGCTCTTCAGGTCGAGCGCTACATTTTCGACCTTTTCTTCGTTCGCGATCGCCATCGTCAACAGCGCGTCGCGCGAGCGGTTGCGCAGTTCGTGAACGGTGTCTTCGTCGAATGCCTCGATTTCGAGCATTTCGTTGAGCGGCACGTAGGCGATCTCTTCGAGGCTCGTGAAGCCTTCGTCGATCAGGATGTCGGCGACTTCCTCGTCGACATCGAGACGCGCCATGAACAGGTCGCGCAGGACACCGCGCTCCTGATTCTGCTTCTGCGCAGATTCGTCCGGCGTCATGATGTTGATCTGCCAGCCGGTGAGCTCGCTGGCCAGCCGCACGTTCTGGCCGCTGCGGCCGATCGCGACCGCGAGTTCGTTCTCGTCGACGACGACGTCCATCGAATGCTTTTCTTCATCGACGACGATCGACTGCACGGCTGCCGGCGCGAGCGCGCCGATCACGAACTGGGCGGGGTCTTCTGACCATAGCACGATGTCGACGTTTTCGCCACCGAGCTCGTTACGCACGGCCTGCACGCGCGAGCCACGAATACCGACGCAAGTGCCGATTGGATCGATGCGCTTGTCATACGCGACCACGCCGATCTTGGCACGCACGCCCGGGTCGCGCGCCGCCGCTTTGATCTCGAGCAGGCCCTGCTCGATTTCCGGCACTTCCATCTCGAACAGCTTCATCAGGAATTCCGGCGCCGTACGCGACAACTCGATCTGCGGGCCACGCGCGGTGCGATCGACCTTCGCGATGTAGGCGCGCACTCGGTCGCCGACGCGCAGGTTTTCCTTAGGAATCAGCTGGTCGCGGCGCAGCAGCGCTTCGACGCGCCCCGATTCGACGATGAAGTTGCCCTTGTCGACGCGCTTCACCGAGCCGGTCATGATGTGTTCGCCGCGCTCGAGGAAGTCGTTCAGGATCTGCTCGCGCTCAGCGTCGCGCACCTTCTGCAGGATCACCTGCTTGGCTGCCTGCGCGCCGATACGGCCGAATTCGATCGAAGGCACCGGCTCCTCGATGAACTCGTCGAGCTGGATATTGGGCTGCTGCTCGCGAGCCTCGAACAGCAGGATTTCCTGATCCGGCTCCTGCAAACCAGCCTCGTCCGGCACCACCTTCCAGCGGCGAAACGTTTCGTGCTCACCGCTTTCACGGTCGATGTGGACGCGGATATCCGCATCTTCTTCGAAGAGTTTCTTGGAGGCCGAAGCGAGAGCCGCTTCGAGCGCGGCAAATACCACGTCCTTGTCGACATTCTTCTCGCGTGCCAGCGCATCCACCAGCATCAACACTTCGCGACTCATTGTTTGCGGCTCCTAAAGTCAACTTTCGGAACAAGGCGCGCCTTGTCCATGTCCGCGAGCGTGAAATCGAGCATCGCGGCGCCTTCTTTTCCTTCAAATTCCAGACCGATCGTCTCGCCCTGCGGGGCATGCAAGATACCCCGGTACGATTTCCGACCGTCCAATGGCTTTTTCAGTGTGATAACCGCTTCGCTGCCCGCGAAACGTTCAAAATCCGCCAGTTTTTTCAGCGGGCGGTCGAGACCGGGCGACGACACTTCGAGCCGCTCGTAGTCGATATTTTCAACCGTCAGAACGTGCTGGAGCTGACGCGTGACCTTCTCGCAGTCTTCGATTGCGATGCCGGCCGGCTGGTCGATATAGATACACAACATGCCGCGCCCGGTGCGCTCGAGATCGACGAGCTCGTAGCCGAGTCCCACGACCGTGGTTTCAATCAGTTCCGTCAGTTGCACAGTGCCCTCTTAGATGTTCGCGCAGCGAGCCTCGCCTCTTCTGCAAACAACCAATGCGGGCCGCGCGCCAAGCCGGCGCACGTTGGTGCGAACCCGAGATGCCGAACCACGATGAACTGAGCGGCAAAAAAAAATGGGCTGAACGCCCATCATCTTATTGCCGGTGGTCGCACCTGAGCCGCACATGAAAACCGTACGCCCAGCGACTTCGCGATTGTAGCCATTTTTCGGCCCAAACGCAATCCGCAGAACGCCGGGCGATACGCATTTCCGCTTGATTTGATAGGAATCTTTCGACGATGTGGCGGCAAATCCGGGCTTTTGCACGGTCGCCCAGGCGATCCAAAAAGGGAGCCGGACGGGCTACATCGACACTTTGCGGCGAATCGTCGGTTTACTTTTCGTCGCCGCTTCGCACGGTGTTTGACGCGTCGGAAAGCCACTCGAACGCGGAAAACGCGAGGTGGCACGAGTCATCAAAAACGATCAACGGCTCGCCGGCAAGCGCTCGGCATTGATGATGCGCGTCGCGATTGCTGAACGAGCCGTCTGGCTCGACCGCTAGCCTGGCAGGTCATGCGAACTTCACAAAGCGTATCGCCGTTCAACGGCCGCCCGTCAACCCCGGTTGAGCACCCCGCTCAACGGCCACGCGAGCGACCGCGCGCCGAACCGCCACCACGATTCGCACCGCCCGGACCCGCGTTACCGCCGGCACGGTTGGCGTTGCCGCCACGATTGCCGCCCGGCCCGCGATTGCCGCCGCCGGTGCCCGCCGGCGCGCCGGCACGCTTGCCGCCAGTGCGCGCACGGTTACCGTTGGGCGACGGCGCGCGATTGCCGTCGACGTCGCGGCCGCGCTGCCCCCCGGTGCCACGATTGCCCGCGCCGGCCCCGAAACCAGTGCCACTCCCCATGCCCGCGCCGAAGCCGCCGCCCGCCGCGCCGCGGCGGCCCTGTCCGCGCGGCTGCTGCTCGAAGCGGCTGTGCGACATCAGCACCGGCTCGCGGTTGATAAAGCCCATCGACGTCTGCATCGGATCCGGCTGACGACGCTCCGGCGCCGCATTGCGGCTGCCGCGCTCCTCGGTCGGCGCCTTCAGGCCGACCGATGCCATCAGCGCGCGCACCTGATTGTCCTCGAGCTCTTCCCAGCGGCCACGCTTCAGACCACGCGGCAGCGAGATCGGGCCGTGGCGCGTGCGAATCAGCCGGCTGACCATCAGGCCGGCCGCTTCGAACATGCGGCGCACTTCGCGATTCCGCCCTTCGGCGAGCGCGACGTGGTACCAGTGATTGGTGCCTTCGCCACCGCCGTCGCGGATACGCAGGAAGTTGGCCGGACCGTCCTCGAGTTCGACGCCATGCAACAGCTTCTGACGCATACCCTCGGCGAGTTCGCCGACGACGCGCACCGCGTATTCGCGCTCGACGCTATAACGCGGATGCATGAAGCGGTTTGCGAGATCGCCCGAGGTGGTCAGCATCAGCAGACCTTCAGTGTTGAAGTCGAGACGGCCGACCGCGAGCCACTTGGCGGTCTTCATCGGCGGCAGCTTGTCGAACACCGACGGACGGCCTTCCGGGTCCGCGTGGCTGACGATCTCGCCGGTCGGCTTGTGGTACAGCAGCACGCGCGGCGGCTTGCTGGCGAGCTTGCGCTTGACCGGCTTGCCGTTGATGCGAACCTGGTCGGTCGGCATGATGCGCTGGCCAATGTGTGCCGGTTCGCCGTTCACCGATACGCGGCCGGCGATGATCAGCTCTTCCATGTCGCGGCGCGAGCCCATGCCCGCCTCGGCGAGCACCTTGTGCAGTTTCGGCGCGTCCTCATCGGGCGACAGCACGCGCTTCGGGCCCGCTGCCTTGCCACGGCGCAGCATCGGCGCGCGTACGCCGCCAGTCGTGGTGTTGTCGGCATCGAATGCGGGCGACGTCACGTACGAGAACAGATCGTCCTGAGCCGACTCCGGGGCTGCGGCCGCATCGGCGCCGCGACGGTTCTGGCGCTGGCCCTCACGCTGACCTTCACGCTTGCCGTCGCGCGGCTGACGCTCGCGCTGGCCTTCGCGTGACGCACCCTCGCCCTCGCGCTTCGCACCTCCGGCATTGCGACGGCCGCCCTGTTTCGCGCCCGCGTCCTTGCGCGGTGCGCGTACCTGGCCGACGACCTCACCGTCCGGCGGGGTTTCGGCGACCACCGGCGCGCCTTGCTCGGGCGTGCCTTCGGCTGCCTTCGTCTTCGCGCCGGCGCGGCGTCGCGCGATCAGGCTGCGCGGCCCGCGACGCAGACCGCGACGGGGGCGCTCTTCGCCCTCTGCTTCGGCGCCATGAGCCGGGCGCTCGCGCTCGCCTGCCGACGCTTGCGTAGTGCGTTCGTCGGTCCGCGCCGACGGCACGGGGCGCTCGGATTCGGACGAATCGGTGTCGTGGGTATGTGTCAAAACAACCTCAAAATGTCAGGTCGCGCGCGCCCATTGCGGGCGCGGCAAAAAAGTTCGGTTACGTCAGGCGCTGCGCGACTCGGTTTCGTCGTCGGTCAGAAAACCTGCGTCCTGCGCGGCATCGCGGCGATCTTCGGGATCGTCGTGCGCCGCCTCGATCGGGTTCGGCTCGGCGGCGTGCTTCGTATTGCGAGCTACGCCCGAGTCGTGCGCGGGTGTTGCCGGATCGGTCTGGGCGACCGGATCGTGATGCTGTGCCGAGCCGGCGACGCTGGTCTGCGCGGCCATGGGTGCCGGTTCGGGCTGCTGCTGCGTGTCGTGCGGCGCGCTCGACGCGTCCGACGGACTCGACGCATTTGTCGTGCCGGCCTGCACGGCTGCTTCCGCGTGGGGCTCCGACTCGAAGGTCGACTCGACTACGATCTCGCGCGGCTCTGCTTCCGATCCCGACACGAAGTGCTGTGCCGCTTCCGGCGAAGAAGGCTCGCCAGCCTCACCCGCCGTGTCGTGCTCCGCATCCTGTTGCTGCACGCTTTGGGCGTCGCCCTCGGCAAACTCGATCGCATGCTGACCTAGCAAATCCGCGTTCAGCTGTGCGGACGGATCGGCAAGCGGTGGCAGCTCGTCGAGCGCCGTCAGGCCGAGGTCGTCGAGGAACTGACGCGTGGTCGCATACAGCGCCGGCCGCCCCGGCACGTCGCGATGACCGATCACCTCGATCCAGCCGCGATCCTCGAGCTGCTTGACGACCTGTGTATTCACGGTCACGCCGCGAATTTCTTCGATATCGCCCCGTGTCACCGGTTGCCGGTAAGCAATGATCGCGAGCGTTTCGAGCACCGCACGCGAATATTTCGGCGGTTTTTCCGGATGCAGCCGATCCAGATACGAACGCATCGCGGGCCTGCTTTGAAACCGCCAGCCCGACGCCAGCCCGACCAGCTCCACACCGCGCCCAGACCAGTCCCGCTTCAGGTCTTCGAGCAAAGTCCGAACAGTGTCTGCCGACACGCCGTCGGCAAAGAGCTTGCGCAATTCGACGAGCTTTAACGGCTCCTGCGCGCAGATCAAGGCAGTCTCGAGGACGATCTTCGCCTCTTGGGTATTCATGCAGCTAGGTCAGACCCTGTGGTCAAAGAACCGGATCAAACAGACGATGTGGAACTGAAGACGCGCTCGCCCGATTCTGATCGGTCATATTGATGGGAGCACGCACCGGGGGGCGGCGAACAGACTTATCGAGCCAGACCCAGCCGGACGGAGCGGCGATATTCCTGAAAGGAATCGCGTGACTGAGCGCCATATTACGCAAAAACGACCGGGGCGTAAAGCCGCGATCCCCCGTGCATCTTCTGCTGCACCACCGACCAGTGTCCCCGCGCCCGCCCGGGCGGAGTCGCCAGAAAGAAGATTTTTACGATTCGCGGCTTTTTGGCGCTCGCGGCGCGTAAGAAGCAGCCGGGCGGGCACGCCAAGGCGGGGCCTCAGGCGCCGGCGTGGCGCGCCAGAAACCGTGTCAACCGCTCGACGCCGGCATCGAGCCGAGCCGTATCGCACGCATAGCACCACCGCACGAACCCCTCGCCCTGCGGCCCAAACGCGCTGCCGGGGGCCACGCCGAGCCCGACCTCGCGCACCATCGCCTTGCACAAATCGAGACTGCGTATTGAGCCCGGCATCGAGAAGAACAGATACATCGCGCCCAGCGGAGCCTTCACGTCGACGCCGGGAACCGCCGACAGCGCGCGCACCAGATGATCGCGCGACGTCCTTAGGTCGCGCACCAACTGCTGAGTGAACCGCTCGCCCTGCTCGAGCGCCGCGATGCCCGCCTGCTGCACGAACGACGGTGCGCACGACGTGTTGTACTCGACCAGCTTCGCGAGGTCCTCCATCAATGCGGTCGGCGCGACGATCCAGCCTAGCCGCCACCCGGTCATCAGCCACGCTTTCGAGAACGAATTCACGCAGATCACGCGTTCGTCGCGCGTCGCGAGGTCGAGAAAGGACGGCGCGGTGCGGCCGCCGGCCGCCTGAGCGTCGTCATCGCCGGGATAGTAGAGCCGCTCATAGACCTCGTCCGCGACGATCCAGATGCCGTGACGTCGGCAGTGTTCGAGCACGGTGCGCTGGTCGTCGCGATTCATCACCCAGCCGGTCGGATTGTTCGGCGAGTTGATCATCAGCATCTTCGTGTCGGGCGTCAGCGCGGCCAGCAATTGCTCGACATCGAGCTCCCAGCCGCGTTCGCCGTAGCCGAGCGAGACCGTTTCGACGTGCGCGCCGAGAATCTTCGGAATCTCGACCAGATTCGGCCATAGCGGCGTCACCGCAACCACCCGATCGCCCGCACCGACCACCAGCTGCGCGGCGAGCATCAGCGCGTTGACGCCCGCGCTCGTAACCGCGACGTGCTCGGGCGACGTCGCGCCGTGCAACTCGCTGACGTAGCCGGCGAGTGCCGCGCGCAACGGCGCGATGCCGAGGTTGTGCGTGTAAAACGTCGCGCCGGCGGCGAGCGCCGCGCTCGCGGCGTCGCGGATGAATGCGGGTGTTACTCGGTCGGACTCGCCGAACCAGAACGGCAACACGTCGTCGACGCCGAAACCGGCGTTCGCGACTTCACGGATTTGCGATGGACGCAGCGCGCGTACGGCGTCGCGCGCATTCGGGATGGAGGGCACGGGCAGGTCCAATTCGCTCATCGAGGCTTCCGGGTGGGTGGAGGATAACGGGCTCGGGGCGCAACCGCGAAGGCGTGCGCGATGAAGGCGCTAGTTTAGCGCGCCGGGTGACCGGGCAGCGGCGAAGCCAGTGGCGGTAGGTCCGGATGCGCGGCGGGCCGCGCCTCGCGCCTACTCACCGTTGGGACAGACCGCGGGCGATCATGCCCGTCAATTCAATTCCTCGGCCCGCCCCGGCAACTGCCGGATCAGATTCCACACCGCCTCGGCCGCGGGCGACAGCGACCGGTCGCGCCGCCGCACCAATTCGACGCGACGCTCGGCGCGCGGCACCAACGGACGCGCGACCAGCGACGCACCCGCCGGCAGCGGCAGCGCGAGCCATGGCAGCACGCTGATCCCGACGCCCGCCTCGACGAGCCCGAACACGGTCGCCGAATGGCCGAGTTCCTGCACCACGGTGGCGTTCACGCCCTGCGCTTGCATCACCGCGTCGATGATCGGGCGGCTGCCGGACGCATAGTCGAGCATCACGAGTTGCTCGCCGTCGAGGTCCTTCCACGTAACCTGCTTGCGCGCGGCGAGCCGGTGATCGTCCCGCGAGACGATGCAGAACGAGTCGGTCATCAACGTTTCGCTGAGCAGATCGTCGTCGGAAAACGGACCGATGATCACGCCGAAGTCCACCTCGCCCGACTTCACCTTGCGCACTACGTCGCTTTGCACGTCGTCGCGCAGGCCGAGCGTCACATAAGGAAATTGCTCCCCGCACGTCGCGACCACGCGCGGCATCAGCCGGCACGCGACGGTCGGGCTCGCCGCCACCACCACGCGGCCGCGGCGCTGCTCGCCGATTTCGCGGATCTCGCGCAACGCGTCGTCGAGATCCGACAGCAGCCGCGACACGCTCGAGACGAGGTTGCCGCCGACGTCGGTTAGTTGCACTTCGCGTGTCGTGCGATCGATGAGCTTCAGGCCGATCTCGCTTTCGAGCTCGCGCACGCAGCGACTGACCGCCGACTGCGTGAGGCCGATTTCATCGCCGGCCCGGCTGAAGCTTTGCAAGCGCGCCACCTCGATGAAAACCCTGAGCTGCCGCAGCGTCACATTCATTTGCCCACCTCATCAATAGCGCAATTTAATGCGCATTGTACGGCGAAATCCAGGCTGCATAGCGCATGTCAAGGCGGTCGTTGCAATGCAGCAAAAAGGCGCGAACGCACGCTGGCCGGGCCTGCCTGCACAAGATTGGTGATTGTCCCGATTTGCGAGATAGGTTTTTTGGATTCTTATACGGCCCTGGTTGGCGCCCGCGTTGGCCCGCCGCTACGGGGATTTCAGACAATCGGTATCAGATTGGCACACTTCATGCGTTGAGAGACGCACAGGGTCGGCGCCATGGTTTCCGGTTGCACAGGCAATCCGTGGCAAGCCCGTCCCCTTTGGCACTCGCCTATCGAGTGCGTGAAGAGTGCGCGGCGCGGGGCAGCGCACCGGAGTTAGCTTCGCTGAGGTGAAACATGATGCTGTTCGACGATTTGAGAGATAACGAGTGGGCGCTAGTCGAGGCTTTGTTCTGTGCCGAGCCGGCGCGCAGCGAACGGCGCGGTCGACCGCGCGTGGAAGCTCGGGCGGTGGTCAACGCCGTGCTTTGGGTGCTGTCGACGGGCGAAGGCTGGTCCAAGCTGCCGGGCCGCTATCCGTCCCCGCCGACTTGCCGCCGCCGCTTCGACGAGTGGCAAGCCGACGGCACGCTCGCTGAGATTGTGAAGCGGCTTGGCACGAGCGGCCGCGAAATCTCGCTGCGTGGCCGGATCGGCGCAACCGCCGCGAAACCGCCGGCACCGCCGAGCCGCGACCGCCTGCGCGGCGCGTTCTGGACCAATCCGGAATCGTGGCGTGCGCCGGTCAAGATGGCCTGACGCGAAACTACGTTGTCACCGGGCGCCTGCGGGCGCCCGGTTTTTTGTCCAGCCGACTCATCCACGATCGCGCGCACGCCAACGACCCGCCAACCTTTGCCGGTCGCCCCGCGAGACGCGGCCTTCTCTGCCTCGCGCGCCCGTTCCGGCGCGCCGTTCGTACGCCCCCTTCGCGCTCCGTGCGAGCAGCCTCAGACTCCCCAACCGCCCAATAGCTCCGGGTGAAACATCCATTTACTATTAATTACAGCGTCCTTTCTTACCCCGGCATACCTTAATACTTATGCAAACAGGCCTTGAGTCGACGGGCTCGAGGTTCAGGGGGATTTCGGAAATGAAACCAATGTCACTGCTGTTGTGCGGCATTGTGATTTCATCGATAGCCGCACCGGCATTCGCGCAACAACGTCCGCAAGGTTGGAACTGGCGCCCGGACCGTCAGGCCACGCTGGAAGCGTGGCAGCAAAGCGAGGCCCGCAATCGCGACTTCACGCCGCCGACGCCGCGTGGCGATCTGCGCGGCGATATCGCCAGCAATGTGCGGGCACGTCCGGATGCGCCGCGCGAGGATCAGCGGCGGCGATGATGTGGCGAGTGGCCGCCGGGACAGCGCGTCGTGCGACGCGGCGCCTGGCCTCTCGCATTGAGCGTGCACGATCGGGGAACCACCGGACGCGGGACCAGTCTGACTCAACGCCATTAGCACAGCGTGGCAGTAGTAATTCCGGTATGCCCGTATCTTCGTGATACGGGCTTTTTTTCGCCCTCGCGGCGTTGATGGCGCCAAACGCGCGCACGGGCAACGGCCGGCGCGAATTGCGTCGCTACTTCGTCGATGGGGAAGCCGAGATTCGCCCCCGGACGCGCACGGCGACCGGTCGGCGGTAGAGACGGCCCGCCGAGGGGTGACAGGCCCGGGCGGACAGTGATTGAGAAAAGCGATGAACCTTAAGCTAAGGCCTGACTTCAGCTGTCGCGGCGGTCTGCGGTTCCGCCGCGCCGAGTGCATAGTCGTTCATGCGTTGCGCGGTCCATGTGAGCAGACGCTCGTCGTGCTCGAGCCGCGCGAACTCCGCTCTGCCGCGCTCGGTGAGCACGGCGATGTCGACGGGGGCGTGAAAGCCCGGCGCCGGTGCGACGGTTCGCTGACGAACGGTGTCCATCAGCCCCAGCGCGCGAAGATATTGGAAGACACCCGGCCTTCTGGCCCAGGGAACCTGACGATATTGCGCTCGCCGCAGCGCTTCAAGTACCGCTTCGTTGGAATACGTGGTCATCTCACTTCTTTCTTAAAGTGCAGCTATGACACATTCATGCCCCCGCGTCGCTGCGCCACCGGCGACGCGCGTAGCACCCGCTCCTGGTCAGAAGCTCGCCGCCTGTACGACAGCGGAATTCCGCCAGGTGCTGCCTGGTCTCGTTTTCGGAACCCCCGTCAGAACGGCATGTTAGCGTTCTCCCCACGAACCGACGATGCAACCGCCGCGGCGCGATGGCTGGCCCGTGGATTTGTCCCGAAAGACATACGTTACCCCATTTAAATTGATTCTATTCACTTTATTAGCGCTTTTTTTTGCAGCAATCGTGCTATGGAAGCGCGCCCGCCGGCCGCTCACCGTCTGCATGATCGCGCTGTTCTGGCTGCTGGCCGCCGGCTGGCTGACCGCACCACTGCTCGATCTCGCGCAACCGCAACGACAGAGCGCCACGGCAGCCACCTTCGCGCCACGCACGGCGATCGTCCTGCTCGGCGGCGGCACGATCTACGACCACGACCACGTGCTGGTTCCGCCGCACGACGTGCTCTCGCGCATCGAGGTCAGTGCGCAGAACTATGCGGCCTGCAAGCGTACGGCGAGCACGTGCCAGGTGATCGTGAGCGGTGGCAATCCACAGCGCCATAGCGCGACCGAAGCTGACACCTACCTGCCCTACCTGCTGCGTCAGCAGGTGGCGCGCTCGGACATCGTGCTCGAGAAAACCAGCCGCACGACCTACGAAAACGCGCGCAACGTCTCAGCTATTGTCGGTCAGTCACATTACGACACGTTGATACTCGTCACCTCCGCGTATCAGATGCCTCGTGCGCTGCTCGACTTCCAGCGCTTCGGCATCGAGCCTCAGCCGCAGATTTCGAGCGCGCGGCGCGTGCGGCTCGGCGTGCTGCCACGCTTCGATAATCTCAAGGCCGCGGAGATCGCGTTGCACGAACTGGGCGGTCTCGCGCAATTTCATCTGTATCGCGCGATCGGCTGGTTCTGACAAACGACATGGGCCGATCCGCTCTCGCCTGTCCAAGGCAGCGCGCTTCATGCAACCGGGCGAACTGACAGTTCGAACACGGCCGGGCGGCATCCGCACACCACCGGCACCTAGGGTGCGCGCGCATCGTATAAGCTGATTCCATAGCCGACCCGGTTGACCTATTACAAAACGTAACAAATGTTGAGCGCGGTTACAAAGGCATCGGCTGGAGCAGAGTTTGCTCGATAGAATGGATTGTCTTTCCCACTGGACAGGCAATAATCGGGTCCACCACCACTCTACGGAGGTAACGATGAAGAAAGTGTCCCTGGCGATCCTGGTTTCCCTGAGTGCCGCAGCCGGCGCGGCTTACGCGCAGGACAACGGCATCACGACGAGCACCGATCCGGCCAAGGCCGCCGACATCGAGCAGCGCGCGCAGGATTTGCAAAATCGCGAGCAGTCGATGGGAAGCGCACCGGCCGCCCCGGCCAAGCATCACAAGATGGCTCCGCATCATCCGAAGAAGGGTGCCGACGCATCGGGCACCTGAGCGAGACTTCGCGGATCCTCGCCTCGCGGCCTCGTCGTGAAGGTGAAAAAGCCGAAGCTGGCAGCGCCGGTTTCGGCTTTTTTATTTGCGTGATCGGCTCGCTGTCTACGCAGCGCTTCGAGCGCGCACCGGCCCGGCAAAGCCGCCGGCGCCCGGCTTTCTGTATGCTAAAGTCGCGCACCGACCGGCGAGCCGCCGGCCTCCCCTAACCCGTGCGCACCTTGGTGCGGAGGACAGCATGAGCAACATCCAGCTTGATATCGAATGGACCGAAGCAGCATCTCGCAAGATCGAAAAACTGATGCCGCGTGGCGGTCAGGAAGCGTACCTCGCGCTGCCGCCCGTCGAATGCCTGCCGATGGAAGGCGACGTGTTGTTTCTCGGCCCGGCTGGCAAGCAGCAGCCGTTTATCGTCGCGGAGCGCCAGTATCACCATGACGGCGACGCCGACTGGACGATCATTCTGATTCTCGATGTCCCGCAAGCGACCCACTGATCGCTGACCGCGCGCCGGCGGCCTAAGGGCCGCCCGACCTGTTCAGCGTGTCCGCGCGAGGTTGACACCCGCGCCCAAACTCAGGCGATCTTCGACACCACGCGAATCTCCGCGTGCTCGATCCAATCCGCGGCAGCCTTCTTATAGGCCTGGATATGCGCGGATTTCGCATGCGCCGCGAGCGCATCCTGGCTTTCCCACCGCTCGACGAATACGAACCGGCGCGGCTCCTGCACGTCGCGGTGCAGGTCGTACTGCAGCACACCTGCTTCTTTGCGTGTCGGTCCGACGATGCCTTCGAGCGCCTCGCGCAACCGCTCCTCATGCCCCGGTTTCGCCACCGAAATTGCGACCACCGCGATTTCCGCCATGCCTGATCTCCCCTGTTCACGAAAATCAGCAGCATACCCGCCGATCGCTGAACCTGCCGGCCAGCTGACCAGCGCGCCGGCCAGCATGGCGACGCACGAATCTCGCCTCCGCCCGCCATGCCGCACCGCCGTCGCGTCAAGCCAGAACCCGCCCGGCATAGCAGCGTCAAGCCCCGCGCCCGAACGGCCGCCCCACCCCCAACGCCAGCACTAACATGTGAGCACCGTCGGCGCCTGGAGTTTGGCGGGCGACCACTGGGCGCCCTGCTACCCTCGGCGTGGTACGGCACCTCACTGCGATTGACAATCGGTTTCGCGCACGGCAAGCGCGCGAGACGCTCCGGCGAATGACCGCAAAGGGTTGCCGCACGGCTGTAGGCAGCGGTTTTGCGGACAATTTTCCCGCCCATGCGTTTGTGATTACCCGCACATTGTCGCGCGCTGCAAACTGCTAGACTCATTTTGACCAATTCGCCGGAGTCCAGCGTAGCTGGTACCGCCCTCCGTGTTCGCGGGACGCATCCGTTTCGTCCCGTCGACGCCTCGGGTGTACGAGCGCTGCGCGCCGAATGGGTTTGCGTGCCCCTTCACCCCTTGCCGCAACGACCCCATGTCAGCTCTCATGCCCGCCTCTATGCCATCCGTCGGTGATTTGACCGTGAGCGGCCTGCTCCCGCACCTGGTCCGTGGCGAATCGGGCTGGACCGCGACCTGGCGCGCGTTGACTTTGCACAGCGTGTTCCAGCCGGTGCTGTCGGTCACGCATCAGTGCGTGGTCGGCTACGAGGGGCTATTGCGCGCGTTCGATCCGGTCGGCCTGCCCGTTTCGCCCGAAGTGCTGTTCTCCGGCACGCGCTCGGCCGCCGAAGCGCGCGAGCTCGATCGCATCGCGCGCTGCCTGCACGTGGCGAACTTCATGGAGCAAGGCATCAGCACCGGTTGGCTGTTTCTGAACACGCGCCCGCAGGTGTTCGAAACCGGCTGGCCGCAGCGCGCGTTCATCGACGAGTTGTCCGCGCATTTCGGGTTGCCGCAGGAGCGCATCGTGATCGAAGTGCTCGAGCAGCCCGCCGACGACGAATCCGCCGTCGCCAGCATGCTCGCCGCGTCGCAGCCGCGCGACTTCCTGATCGCGATCGACGACTTCGGCACCGGCTTCTCGAACTTCGACCGCGTGTGGCGCTTCCGCCCCGACATCGTCAAGCTCGATCGCTCGCTCGTCGCGCGCGCGGGCAAGCGCGAGGGCGACGAATCGATGATCAGCCATCTGATCGCGATGCTGCATCAATCGGGCACGCTGGTGCTCGCCGAAGGCGTCGAAACCGATGAGGAGCTGATGATCCTGATGCAGGCCGACGTCGATTTCGTGCAGGGCTTCTGGTTCGGTCAGCCGAAGAGCAGCGTGCGGGCCGCGTGCACGAAGGTGCCGGCGCTCGTCGCGTCGATCTGGAGCAAGTTCGCCGAGTACGAGCGCGCGCACGCCGGCCATCAGCGGCTCGGCTTCGAGGGCTTCGCGGAAGCGGTGCTGGCCGCCGCCGACACCTACAAGGCGACCGGCGACCTCGAACAGGCCGCGCAAAAGGTCTGGCATCTGCCGGAAGCTCGCCGCGTGTTCCTCACCGACGGCCTGGGCGAGCAGACCCAGCCTTCGGTGACGGCGGCGTCGGTCCCGCCGCCTCCGAAGCGGCTCGCGCCGCTTTATGCCGAAACGCGCAGCAACTGGTCGCGGCGCGCGTATTTCCGACACGCGCTCGCGGCGCCGGGCCGCGTCGCGATGATGGGGCCGCATTATTCGCTCGCCGATGGACAGGACTGCTACACCGCCGCGATCGCATTCGAGCGTGACGGCACGCACGTGCTGTGCGTCGACTTCGTGCCGGAAGCGGCGCCGCCGAACGTGAGCACCGGCAGACGCGGCGCGAGGCGTTAGCGGCCCGCGCCTATTCGTGCACGCGGCCACGCCCCGACTTGACCTCGCCGCGCTTTGCCTTGCTGTCGAGCCGTCGCAGGTTCGACGCGCGTGTCGGCCGCGTCGCGACCCGATGCTTGCGTGTCACGCTGACGCTTTCGATCAGTTCATCGAGGCGCGCGAGCGCCGCCGCGCGGTTCATCTCCTGGGTCCGATGCTCCTGCGCCTTGATGACCACGACGCCGTCGCGCGTGAGCCGGTGGTCGGACAGCGCGAGCAGTCTCATCTTCAGCACTTCCGGCAGCGACGAAGCGCGCACGTCGAAGCGCAGATGGATCGCGCTCGACACCTTGTTGACGTTCTGACCACCCGCCCCCTGCGCTCGCACGGCGGTCAATTCGATTTCGTTCGGGGGGATCGGATAGCGGAATGTCATGGGTGATGGGGAAAGAAGATGCATCAGTGTACAAGCGCGCGCCGCGCGATGCCCGAGGTCGCCGAAGGGTCCGGTGCGGCCTCGTCGATACCGTTTCGCGAACGCTACGAAAAAAACCATTTGCGTCGGCGCAACCGGTTCATCGATACTGACTCTTTCGCTTACGGCGTAAATTCATATGAAAATCCGTCCCGGTTTCGTGCTCGAACTGGCCGTCAACTTTCTGCTGCCGTGGCTCGCTTACCGGCTCGCGCTGCCGCGTGTCGGCGAGACCGGCGCGCTGATCGCGTCCGCGGTGCCGCCGCTCGTGTGGAGCGCGATCGAGCTCGCGCGCTTCAGGCGTGTCGATGCGCTCAGCGTGATGGTGGTGGCGGGCATCGTGCTGTCGGTCGCGGCCATGGCGCTCGGCGGCAGTCCGCGCATGCTGCTGTTGCGCGAGTCGCTGGTGTCCGGCGCGGTCGGTGTCGCGTTCCTGCTGTCGCTGCCGATGCGTCGTCCGCTGATCTTCTACCTCGCGCGCGCGACGGTCGCGCGCGAAATGGAAGGCGGCGCCGCGCATTTCGAGGCGCTGTGGCGCGAACGCCCCGGTCTCGCCACCGCGATGCGAACCATGACGCTCGTGTGGGGCATCGGCCTCACCGCCGAAACCGCGCTACGCGCGTGGATGGCGCTCACGTGGCCGATCGAACGCTTCCTCGTCGTGTCGCCCTTTATCGGCTACGGCATCTACGTGGGACTCGCGCTGTGGACGCTGTGGTATCGCAAGACGATGCGCGGCCGCGTCGAGGCCATCGAGCGGGCCGGCGGGATGGCCGGTTGAACGCCGCTCGCACGATAAGTCCCCCACTCCTCTTGTCTTGCCTGCTATCGCGCGATCAACGCGATGCCTCCGCAATCCGCGCGGCCAGCCCCGAATCGCGCTGCGTCGGCGTCGCGATCGCCTGCGCGAGCACGGCCCGCGCGCCGATCACCTCGACCCGTTCGCGCGCGCGAGTAATCGCCGTGTACACGAGTTCGCGCGACAGCACCCGGCTGAACACGGACGGCAGCACCAGCACCGCGTGCTCGAACTCCGAACCTTGCGACTTGTGGACCGTCAGCGCGAACGCGGTGTCGTGCGGCGGCAGCGCGGCCGGCGACACCGCGCGCACACCGCCGTCGCCGGTGCGAAAGTACACGCGCAACGCGCCGCCTGCGCCCGGCAGTGCAATGCCGATGTCGCCGTTGAACAGTCCCAGCGCGTAGTCGTTGCGCGTAACCATCACCGGACGTCCGGCAAACCACTGCGCGCCGACCGCTAGCGTGACACCCACGGCGCGGCGCACCTGCGTCGCCATCGCCGCGTTGACCTGATCGACGCCACGAGGTCCGAGCCGCGTCGCACAAAGGATGCGGAAGCGGTTGAGCGCGTCGAAGAGCGGCAACGGATCGGGTGCATCGGCGGCGAGCGCCGCGGCGAGTGCGTCGGCATACGGCGCGAAGCCAGCGGCAAGCCTTGCGATCGTGCGCTCGGCCAGAGCCGTGTGCGTATCTTCCTGCAGCGCCGCGGCGCAGACGTCGGTCGGGTCGATCTCCAATACGTCGAGCGCCGCGCTCGGTGAGCCGTTGCGAATCGCGACCGACAAACGGCCGATCGGCGACTCGAGACCGAACCGGTAGTTGCGCTCGAGCCAGACGACGCAGTCCGCGAGCGGGTTGCGTTGGTTCGCCGGTCGCGCATCGGGGTCGACCTGCCCGTCGGTCGCCGATGCCGCCTCGTCACCGAACAGATCGCCCGACGGGGATGGCTCGAACGCCTGCAGCGCCTCGGGCGGCACGAAGAAATCGTCCAACGGCAGTTCGCCGTCCCGACTCGACGCCCGCGGCAACGCCCGCGCGAGCCGCGCCTCGTCGATGTCGAGCGCCTGCGCGACCCGTCGCAATCCGCTCGCGCTCAACGCCGGCCGCGCGCTCAGTTCGGCGAACACCGCGCCGGCTTCGACCGCGGCGAGCTGGTCCTTGTCACCGAGCATCACGAGCCGCGTTTGCGGCCCGATCGCGTCGAGCAGATGCGTGGCCATCGCGACGTCGATCATCGACGCCTCGTCGATCACGACCACGTCATACGGCAACGGATTATCGCGATGATGCCGGTAGCGTCCGCCCGGCCCCGACCCCAGCAATCGATGCAGCGTGTACGAGGTCTGCGGCAAACGGGCGGCGAGTTCGGGCGGCAGCTCGCCCGCGCGCGCGAGCAACGCTTCCTGCATCCGTTGCGCCGCCTTGCCGGTCGGCGCCGCGAGCGCGATGCGCAGATCGGCATGCGCATCCAGCAGACACGCGAGCACGCCGACCACGGTCGTGGTCTTGCCGGTCCCCGGGCCGCCGCTGACGATCGTCAGCCGCCCCGACAGCGCCATCACGGCCGCAACGCGTTGCCAGTCGACGTCGCCGTCTTTCGGCGGGCCGAAGTAGCGCAGCAGGCGTTCGCGCAAAACGGCCGGGGCCGTGTCGGCGTCGGCATTCGCGTGGCTCGCCTCGCCCGTCGCATGCGCGACCAGCGCATGGGCCAGACGCCGCTCGTAGTCGAAGTAGCGCGCGAGATAAAGACGCCCCTGCGCGTCGATCACGAGCGGGCGCAACGCCGCCGCGCCCGCCGCGTCCACCGCGTCCGTTGCGCCGTCGCTTGCCATGCCGCTCGCGAGCAACGCCGCGCGCACTTCCGCGACCGATGCGTCGAAGCGGCGCGCGAGCGTCGCGAGCGGCACGCACACGTGCCCTTCGGCGGTCGCGCGGCTCGCGGCAAACGCGCCGCGCGCGGCCCACTTCACCACTTCAGTCGATGCGCCACCGCGCCGCGCAAGCATGCCGATCCGGCGCGCGAACCCTTCGGCGAGCGCGATGCTGAAATCGGCCGGCGCGGGCAGATTGACGCCGATGTCTTCGAGCCCGAGCGGCGCGGCCGCGCGCTCATCCAGCGTGCCGGACGTGCTCATGCGCCACCTCCGATCATCGCCGCGTCGAGCAGCGCCACGAGTTCGAACGGCGCGCGCCGCCGATGCACGCCGGCGGCGCCGTCGACATCGCGCCAGTCGGGCCGCACGCCGCGCACGAACAGATACAGATAGCCGCCGATATGCGTGTCGTACGCGTAATCGCGCACGCGCGTCTTCAGATAGCGGTGCAGCGCGACCGTATAAAGCAGCGCCTGCAGGTGATACGCGTGGCTCGCCATTGCCGCTTCGAGCGGCGCGGCCGCGTAGTCGGCGGCGGTGTCGCCGAGATGGTTCGATTTCCAGTCGACGATCCAGAAGCGGCCGTCGTGCTCGACGATCATGTCGATAAATCCTTTGACGAACCCGCGCAGCACGCCGGGCTCCAGCGCGACGTCGGGATAGCCGTAGTCGATCAGCAGCTCGCGCAGCGCCGGAAAATCGAGCGACGGTGCCGCGAACAGAAATTCG
This sequence comes from Paraburkholderia sp. UYCP14C, assembly GCF_004197395.1. Taxonomy (GTDB): domain Bacteria; phylum Pseudomonadota; class Gammaproteobacteria; order Burkholderiales; family Burkholderiaceae; genus Paraburkholderia. The sequence continues at coordinate 192,471 of NZ_SELS01000002.1, forward strand.
AGCTCGTTCAGGCGCCGACGCGGATCGAGCCGCGCGAGCGTCATGCCGGGCGTGAGTTCGGTCGCGACGACGTCGGCGATCAGCCGATGCATCATCGCGGGCAAACGCGCCGCGAGCTCGGGCGCGGCCGGCGCCGGACGCTCGCGCAAAGCGCCGCGGATCGCGTCGGGCCAGCTGCGCGCGTCGCTGAAATCGGCGAGTTCGAACATGCGATGCAGGCATTCGCCGGCCGCCGCCCCGCGCGGGAACGCGAGGATGTCGTCGTCGGCATGCGCCGGGGTGTCCACCACGGCGAGCGGCGCGAGCAGCGGCGCGGCTTCGAGCGCATCGGCGATTTCGTCGTGATCGGGCCGCACGTCCTCCTGCGGCGCGGGCGCGTGCGCCTCCCCGCTTCTGCCGCCTGCCGCGATCAGCCCGCTGAAGCTCGCCATGCGCCACTGATCACGCAACGGCCGCCGATTCGCGCGCGCGTGCAAACGCGCCCCCCGATCCTGCAGACTTTCGAGCGGCACGCGGCGCGTCACTTCGGGCAGCGACTGCAACGTGACCGGTCCGCCCGCGAGCGCGTGCCAGCTCGCCGCGAGCGCGGCTTCGTCGGGCGGCTCCGCGAGCCATGCGTCGAACGTTTGACCGTTGCCGCCGACGAGCCAGTTCAGCACGCTGCGGCGCGACTCCTTCGTCGATCGCGAGGACAGATAGGTGCCCGCGACCAGGTAGCAGCGATACACCGCGCGCGTGAGCGCCACATAGACGAGCCGCGCGCGTTCCGCCGCCTGCTCGCGCACCGCGTAGCGCGACGCGCGCTCGGCCTCCTCTTCGTCGCTGCCGTAATGCAGCACCGCGTCGCCGCTGTCGTCGTGATACTCGCGCGCATCGGGCAAGCCCGACGACGGCGGTTCGCGCAAGCCACCGTCGTTCAGGAACGGACAGAACACGACCGCGTATTCGAGTCCCTTCGATTTATGGACCGTGACGATCTGCACCAGATTGCGATCGGACTCGAGCCGCAGCTGAGCCTCTTCACCGCCGCCCCGCTCGCGCTGCGCGGCGAGCCAGCGCAAGGTCGGCGCGATGCCGGGCTGGGTGGCCGCGCGCGCCTGCACGAGCTCGGCGAGATGGTTCACGTTGGTCAGCCGACGCTCGCCGTCGACACCCGCGACGAGCCGCTGCGCGACGCGCAGCTCGCGCATCAGCGTGCGCCACATCACCGCGAAGCCGCGTTCGTGCCACAGCATCCGGTAGCGCGAAAAACGTTCGACCCAGCCCATTGCGTCGGCGGGATCGAGTGCCGGCGCGGTTTCATCCACGGCCGCGGCTGCGGGCGCCTCGGCGACCTGCGTGAGACGCCACAGCGCGGCGGCATCGAGCCCGAGCCAGTCGGTGGCGAGCGCGGCGCGCAGACGGCGCAGATCGCCGGGTGTGTCGATGGCGGCCAGCACGCGCTCGATCTGCTCGGCGTCGAGCGTCGCGAACACCGACGCCTGCGCAAGCTCCACGCTGCCGACGCCCCACGCCGCGAGCACGCGTTTGACGAGGCTGCCCTGCTTGTGCGTCTGCACGAGCACCGCGATATCGCCCGGCGCGAGCGGCTCGTCGCCGATCGTCACGACGCCTTCGCGCGCCCCTCGCAACAGCCGCACGATCTCGGCTGCGCACGCTTCGCTCGCGGCGCGCTGGGCGTTGCGTTTGTCCAGCGTGGCCTCGCCTCGCGGCAGCGTCCAGATGCGGAAATCGCCGCCGCTCGCGGCGGGATCGGCGAACGGTGCACGCCGCCGCTCGCCCGCGCGCACCGGCTGATAGTCGAGCCCGTCGAGCACGAACGCCTGGCGGTTCGCTTCGAAGATCCGGTTGCACGCGTCGACGATCGGCGCGGTCGAACGCTGGTTGACCGCGAGCGTGTAGCACGCCGATGCCGACCCGCGCGCCGCGAGGTACGTATGCAGGTCCGCCGCGCGGAAACTGTAGATCGCCTGCTTCGGATCGCCGACCAGGAACAACGGTCCCGACGGCGCGAAAATCCGGCTGAAAATCGCGAACTGCAGCGGATCGGTGTCCTGGAACTCGTCGATCAGCGCGGCCGGATAACGGCTGCGCAATGCATCGGCAAGCCACGAATGCGCGGCGAGCGCGCGATACAGATTCGCGAGCAGATCGTCGAACGACACCACGCGGCGCGTGCGCTTGCGCGCCACCAACTCGTTCGGCGCGTAGTCCAGCCACGTCTGCACGAGCGCGAGCCAGCGCGCGCGCTGCGCGGACTCGGCGGCGACTACGGCCGCGGCCAGTGCGTCGGCATGCTCGAAGAACGGATGCGCGGGCGGCTCGAACTTGACCTTGGTCGCCTTCTTCAATGCCGAGGCCGTCAGCTTCAACGCGGCGCGCGGCGGCGGCGCATGGCAGTCGCCCTGCGCGAAGTAGTCGGTCCACGCGGCGATCGCGGCGCTCACGTGATCGGGCTTGTGCGTGGTCTTGCTCAGCCGCTCCTGTGCCTCGGTGAGCAGCGCGACGATCGCATCGCGTTCGGCCTGCCAGATCGCGGACCCGGCATCGAAGCCGGCCTGCGGATCGGCGCTTGCGCCGTCCGCTTCGACGCTGCCCCAGCGCAATTGCGCGAGCGGCTTTTTCAGGCGCCGCGCCAACTGCTCGTCGAGCGACCCGGGACCGGCGCGCTTGGCCACCAGCCACGCGGCGAACGCCGGATGCGCATGCGCGACCGGCTCGACCTGCTCGCGCCAGAAATCGGCGGCGAGTTCGAAACGCAGTGCCGCGTCGTCGGCTTCCATCTCGAACTCAAACGGCATCGCGGCGGCGAACGGCGCTTCCTGCAACGCGCGCTGACAGAACGCGTGGATCGTGTGAATCGCGGCCTGATCGAACGTGCGCAACGCGCGGCGCACGACCTTCAACGCGGCCTCGCGCTCGATACCGCTCTGTGGTGCAAGCGTCGTTTCGAACAGCCGGCGGATGAACGGATCGTCGCCGTCGTCGTCCATCTCGATCGCGCGATGCAGTTCCGCGAGACGGCCGCGTATGCGCTCGTGCAACTCCGCGGTCGCGGCCTTCGTGAACGTGACGACGAGAATCTGATCGGCGTTCAGGTTCTTTTCGAGCAGCAGCCGCACGTACAGCGCGCAGATGTTCCAGGTCTTGCCGGTACCTGCGGACGCTTCGATCTGATTCACGCCGTCGAGCGGACAGGCGAACACGTCGAGCTCGTCGGCGACGAGACTTTGATGGCGCAGCGCGTCGCTCATGAGGCGCTCCGCAAGTGCTGGATCAGTGGCTTGAAGACGATCGCGGCGAGGCTGCCGAACGGTTCGTCGAGCGTGAGCTGGGTGCCGCGCAGCGCGATGCGCAACGCGGGGTCGTCGGATTCGCCGCGCACGCGGTCGTTGATCCACACCCCTTGCGCGGCCGATTCGCTTTCGCTGACCCTCGCCCATGCGCTTTTCGGGAAGAACCGTAATGGCAGCCGGCGGCCGGCATTGAAGAGCGCAGCCAACGGCGCGAGCTCGTCGAGCGGCGCCGCGACGGGCGCGAGCTCGAAGCTCTCGCCGCTGCCGTGCCACACGGTGCGACGCGGGCCGTCCGGCTGCGCCGCGCAATAGACCAGATGCGCGAGCCACGCCGACAGATAGTCGCGCGCGCTGGCTTTGGCATAACGAAAAATCACTTGTCCCGTTCCGGTCAGCAGGTTCAGCGTGCCGCGCAATTGCAGCGGCGTTTCGGCGGACTCGCGCAGCAGCGCGTCATGGCCGCCGAACAGGGAGACCGCGCTATCGATGCCATCGCCGCCTTGCGGCCAGCGCGGGGTGACATCGAGCACGAACGGCAAGCGTTCGACCCCGGCGGCCACTTCACGCCGCACGCTTTGCGCCAGTCGCCGCAGCGCGGATACTTCGCGCGCGCGCCACACCGCGCCGGTTGCGCCACCGGGCAGCTCGGGGCTCGCCTCGGCGACGCGCTGCACGCGGCTGAAGATCAGGTCGTCCGCGGTGTCGGCGTCGAGCAGCACCGGCAGCAGGCGCTCCGCGAGCGCGTCGCGGCCTGCGTAGTCGAGATCGAACGGCTCGGTGTCGAGCAACTCGCCCTGCGCATCCGACAACGCGATACCGAGCCGGTCGCGCAGCAGCGCGCGCGCCGGATGACGCCAGAAGCGCACGAAGTCGTCGAAGCCGATCTCGCGCAGGTCTTCCGGCGGCAGCGGTTGATCGAAGAACGGCGCGGCGGCGGGATGCTGCGGTTCGGCGAGCAGCGTGGCGAGCTCGGCGCGATCGGCGTCGTAGGTGAACAGGTCGGGCTTCGCCGCGAAGTAGTCCGACGCGAACGCCTGCAACGGATGCTCGACGACGAACTCGCGCCGCGCGGCGTCGACCTCGGCCGGACTCGCGTGCTCGCCCGCCGACACCTGGGCGAGATGATCGAGCAGTTCGTCGACGAGCGCGGCAGGAGGCAGAGGCGCGTTGTCGCGAATGCTGCGGCCCGTATAGGCGATGAAGAGCCGCTCACGTGCGGCTAGCAGTAGATCGAGAAACAGATTGCGCTCGTCGTCGCGGCGCTGACGGTCGCCGGCCTTGCCGAATGCGGCCATCAGATCGAATTCGTCGGCACGCGCGAGCGACGGCAGAACGCCGTCGTCCATGCCGAGCAGGCAGACCACACGGAACGGCAAACCACGCAGGCTGGTCAGCGAAGAAAACGTCACGCTGCCCCAGGGCACACCGCCGCGCGCGGGGTCGTCGAGCGCTTCGGTGAGCGCGGTGCGCACCACCGACGCCGGCAGCAATACATCATGCGCGCCGGCCTGCATCGCGGCGCTCATTGCATCGAGCGCGTCGCGCACGGCCGCAAGCGAATCGGCGAACTCGACGCCGCCGTCGAAGCACTGGCCGAGCGTTTCGAGCAGCAGTTGCAACCAGTCGGCCGGCGCGCGCTCGATCGCGCAGTTCGCCGCGAAGCTGTCGATATCGTCGACGAAGCGCGACAGACGGCCGAGCAATTCGGCGTCCGAACCGTCCGCGCCTTCGACCGGCAGCCACGCATCGACCGGCTCGCCGCCGGCCGGCATCGCATAGCCGAGGAAGAGGCGCGTCAGCGCATCGGCGAAGGTATGACGCGCGACCGGCACGTGCTCGCCGACCGGTTCGAGCGGCGCGAGCCCGCGCCGCGCGCCGGCGGCCGCGAGCCATTCCTGCGCCGCTTCGAGCGAATTCGCATCGATGCCGTAACGCACCGCGACCGCATCGACGCGCAGCCATTCGATCAGATCCGGCGCGCCGACGCTGCGCTCGGGCAGCGCGAGCCAGTCGAGCAACAGCCGCGCGACCGGATTGGCCTGCGAAGGCGGCAGGCCGGTAATGCGGTACGGGATGCGGCGCGTGTCGCCGGCGGGCGTGGTGCCGAACACCGCATCGATCAGCGGGCCGGCCGCCGCGAGATCGGACACGGCGACCAGCACGTCGGACGGCTGCAGATCGTCGAACTCGTCGAACCAGCCGAGCAGGCGATCGTGCAGCACTTCGAGCTGCCGCGACAGGCTATGGCACACGTGCACCTCGATACCGCGCTCGAGTGGAGGCTCGTCGGCGTCGGCTTCGTCGCGCAGCTCGAGGATGCCGTTCTGCACGGCGGCGAGCCAGCTCGGCTCGGGGTTCTCGGTAAACTCGCCGGTCTCGGCCGAGGCGGCGCTTTCGGTCAGCTCGTGCAGCATATGTAACTGCGCCTGAGTCTGACGTCCCCATTCGGCGAGCAGCGGATGGCCGACTTCCTGATAGTCGAGTTGCCCCGCCGCATCGAGTGCCTGCACGCGCCCTTCGCTGACCACGTCGAACCAGAACTCGCGGCACGGGTTCATCACGTACAGACGCACGTCGATCCAGCGCGACAGCGCACGCAGCAACGCGATATGCAGCGGCGGCATGGTCGGCAGCGCGAACACGCTGACCGCCTCGGGCCATTGCGCGTTCGAGATCGCCTCGAGATCGAGCCCGGCGATTTCATCGAGGAACCGATACGCGGGCGGCAGCGCGGCCGCGGACGTCTGCGCATGACCGCCGGCTTGCGCAAGTTCCGCGAGCACCGCGCGCCACAGCGCCGCCTGCCAGCGCTCGTCCTCGCGCGCCGCGTCGCTCGCGCCGGTTAGACGCGGACCGGTGTCGTCAGCAGCGCCGCTCGCGAAGATCGAGCCGCCCTTCTGCCATTGCAGCAGCCACTCGGGCCGATAAGTCAGATAGTGATCGAGCACGGTCGCGACCCGCCGCGCGAGTTCGTAGCGCATCGACGCGTCGGCGGCATCGAGATAGGTGCGCAGACGCGGCGACGCGTTCCACGGCTGCCCTTCGTTCGAGTCGTCAAGCAGCCGGTAGCAACGCCACACGAGCCGGTCCGGTGCGAACGGCGAATGCTTCGGCACCTCGATCACGCCGCCGATCTGCGCCCACAGCCATTGCGCGAGATAACCAAAGTTCACGTTCGCGCAGATACCCTGGCGCGCGGCGATATCGAGCTCGAGCCGCCGACGCACGGCCGCGCTCGGCACGATCACGGGCCGTGCGGTCCACGGGTCGGACGGCGCTTGCGCGAGGTCGTCGAGCAGCGCGCCGACCAGCGTTTCGTAGCGGTTCGAATAGAAGAGCTGAAGCATGGATTCCAGATGGCATTGGGCACGCGGATGACTCGCGAGCGTTGCGCGCGGGCCTCGGCGGACATTGAAGCGACAGCATAACAAACGATCCCCCAGGGCATAACCTGGCAGAATGGACGAGGTCAGAACGCGCACAAAATCAGTTAGACTCGACGGCAGTTTCGCGCTGTCTTTCCAACTGCGGTTTTCTCGGTGAATGGATTCAGGTAGTCGATGCGCTATTCGGTCGAAATAAGAAAATTCCTCTATAGCCAGTACTTTTATGGCGGCCTGCGCATCGCGGTCGGCGTGTCGTTGCCGGCCATCCTGTGCCTGATCGTGTTTCACGATCGCGAGCTCGGCTTCACGATCGCGACCGGCGCGCTCGGCGCCTGCGTCGTCGACATGCCCGGCCCGCTCAAGTACAAGCACAACGAGATGCTGGCCTGCACGGTGATCGGCTTTCTGTCCGCGCTCGCCACCGGCCTCGCCACCGTCAATCCGGTCGCGCTGTGGTGCACGGTCGTGCCGCTCACCTTCGTGCTGTCGCTGATCGTCGTGTACGGCAACCGCTGGCCGCAGATCAGCTTCGCGACGCTGTTCATGATGATCATGACGCTGGAGGAGCACTTCACGCCGCTGCAGGCGCTCGTCAACGCGTCGTGGATCCTGCTCGGCGGCCTCTGGTACACGTACTGGTCCACCTTCGTCAGCCACTGGATGATGCATCGGATCGAGCAGCAGGCGCTCGCCGAAAGCGTGTTCGCATGCGCGGACTATCTGCTCGCGCGCGCGGCCTTCTACGATCTCGACAACGATCTCGACGAGTGCTATCGCAACCTCGTCGACAAGCAGATCTCCGCGGTCGATCGCCAGGACGCCGCGCGCGACATCGTGCTGCGCAATCTGCCCAAATTGAAGCGCGGCAAGCTCGAACCACGCCGCGCGATGCTGTACAACCTGTTCATCAATACCGTCGATCTGCACGAGCTGTTCGTCGGCGCGCAAACCGATTACACGCTGGTGCGCAGCACGTTCGGCGGCTCCGATCTGCTGGTGTTCTATCGCGATCTGATCCGCAAGGCGGCCGAAGATCTCGAGGAGATTGGCCTCGCGGTGCTGCAGAACCAGGCGCCGCGCAGGCGCGTGAACGTGAAGGCGGAATTGCGCGCGATCGAGTATGAAATCGAACTGATGCGCAAGCAGGAGTTGCCGACGCAGAACCCGGAGGCGTATTCGGCGGTGTCGTCGAATTTCCGCCGCATCTGGAGCGCCACGCGGCTGATCGACAAGATGCGCCGAAGCCTCACCACGGAGCCGAGCGCGACCGAAACCGAACTGCGCATCGACCAGGCGCTGAGCCGCTTCGTGTCGAGCCGGCGCGTCCCGTTCGGGCAGATCTTCTCCAATCTGACGATGGCCTCGCCGAGCTTTCGCCACGCGTTGCGCGTGACGATCGCGGTCGCCGTGGGCTTCTGGCTCGGCCGCCTGCTGCCGCTCACGAACGCGTACTGGATCGTGATGACCACCGTGATCATTCTGAAGCCCGGCTACTCGCTGACCAAGCAGCGCAACGGGCAGCGGATCATCGGTACGCTGATCGGCTGCGCGGCGAGCATCGCGCTGATCATCTTCGTGAAGGAGCCGCACATCCTGATGGTCGTGATGTTCGCGTCGATGGTGATGAGCTACAGCCTGCTGCTGTTCAACTACACGGCGAGCGTCGTGTTCACGTCGTCGTATGTGCTGCTGCTGTTCCATCTGCTCGCGCCGGGCAGCATGCGCATCATCGGCGAGCGCGCGATCGACACCGTGGTCGGCTGCGCGATCGCGATCGCGGCGAGCCACCTGTTCCCGTACTGGGAATACCGGTTGATGGGCAAGCTCGTCAACAACATGATCAGCGCAACGCGGCAGTACCTCGAAGCGAGCTGGTGGTGGAGCGGCAAGCCGGCCGCGGCGGTGGTCGCGACGGTGACCGAAGCGGGCGCGCGTGCGCCGACGGCGGCGATGGCGGACCCGGCGATCGGCTTTGGCGGGCCGGCGCTCGCCATCGCTGGAGCCGAAGCTGAACTGGAGAGCGGCGGCGGTGCTCGCGGCGCTGGGCGCGCCAGCGCGGCGCAGCCGGTCGCCGACGCGGGGGTCGATGCGACCGCCGGCGAAGCCACCCAGGACACCACCACGATCCGCAACGCGACCGCGCGCCCGGCAAGCGGTGGATCGGCGGCCGCCGCCGCGGCGGCGACCGCGCTCGACCGCGATTACCGTTATCGGCTCGCGCGCAAGAACGTCCACGTTGCGTTCGCGAATCTCGGCCAGGCGTTCCAGCGGATGATGCTCGAACCGAAGTCCGCGCAAAAGTTCGTGCCGGAGTTGAACGGGCTGCTGGTGCGCAGCCACGTGCTGGCGTCGCAGATCACGGCCGCCGCGCCGCTGTTGCGCACTTCCGCGCAACAGCAGCAACAGGTCGAGGACATCTCGCTACAACCGCTGCAGCGCGCTTTGAGTCTCGTGCGCGACAACCTGAGCGCCGCCGAAGCCGGCACCGCGTTGCCCGCCGAGCAGAGCGAACAGATCAAACTGATGAGTCGCGAACTCGATGTGATGGTCGTCGAAGCCGAGAAATCGCCCGACTATTCGGCCGATGCCGTGCACGACACGAAGCTGCTCGCGCATCAATGCAAGCAGATGCTGGCGGCGTCCGCGCAGATTCGCAAGGATGCGAGCATGATCCGGCTGCCGGAGGAGTGAAGCAGCAAACGCGGTGGCGTTTATTGCGCGGCGCCGCTCGCCGGTTTCATCGCGTTGGCGGCCGCGGCCGCCTCCGAAGTCACCGACGGCGCCTGCGCGTTCTGGCTGTCGAACTCATGCTTTTCGCGGATCGCGTTGTAGAACAGCGTGGCGATCACGAGAAGGATCGCCACCACGATAAAGACGGCGATGCCGAAGGTCGGGTTCTTTTTGCGCGGCGGTTTGGTCATGAAGCGGGCTCGGTTCGCGAAGCAGTCGCGGATGGGTCGGGAAGGCGGCATTCTACGCCCAGTGGGCTTGCATGCGGCTTGCAGCCGACGGGAGCGGTAGGCATCGATTCGCGGCGGCGGGGCGCCCGCTTTGGTGGCAGCAAGCGGCGCACCCGGCGGTATGCGATTTGTCGCTTGCTGCCTGTGATTTTCGTTCGGTAATCCGGCGTTCGGAAAAGGCACTACAAGCGCCGTCACGAAGCGCGCCTGCGCCCTTCTTCAATCACGCGAGCCGATGCTCCTTGAGCCAGTCACGCAGCGCCGACAGTTGGAGCGACGATCATATGACGCGCGTCAGCCGTCATTTGTGACAGTCACGGCCGGCCGCACCGGCAACGCCGTCGAATACTTGATCTGCTCCATCGCAAAGCTCGAACTCACGTCGTACAGCGGCACGGCCGTGATCAACTGCTTGTAGATCCGGTCGTAGTCGTCGATATCGGAGACCACCACGCGCAGCAGATAGTCGGTCTCGCCGCTCATCCGGTAGACCTCGACCACTTCGGGAATATCGCGCACCGCCTGCGTAAACGCGGCGGCCCATGCCTCCGTGTGCTGGTTCGTGCGCACCGCCACGAACACCGTGGTGCCGACGCCGAGCTTGCGCGCGTCGCACAGCGCCACCTGGGCGCGAATCACGCCCGCCTCCTTCAGGCGCTGCAGGCGCTTCCAGCATGGTGTCTGTGACAGGTTCACGCGCTGCGCGAGTTCGGCTATCGGCATCGTCGCGTCTGCCTGCAGCAGTTCGAGCAGTTTCCGATCGATGATATCCATACCCATACCACCACCTCTTATAGGAAATTATTCTACTTTTCTGACGGTCGAGGAAATTATATGGAAACTCTTTCTCCGGGCAAACCGGTATAAATATCGATACCGAAAATTGCCGACCAGCAGCGCCCACGCTGCATCAAAACCATGAGCGACGACCTCCGCGCCACCGTTTTCGAGCACCTTCCCGACTACCTGAAGTCGCTGCCGGACCCTGCCCGACTTGAAGCCGCGACGCCGCCGACGCACACGCTGGGCGATCCCGCGCGCACGCCGCTCGAGCGCCTGCGCAACACGCTCGACGCGATGTTCGAAGCGTGCGCGACATTCCCGGAACCGTCGCATTCGACGTACTTCGCGCGCACCATGCGGCTCGCGCTCGCCGACGCGGCCGCCGACCCGGCGTTGCTCGCCCCGATGCAACGCGAAGGCTGCGCCGATACCTATCGGCGTCATCTGCTCGTCGCCGATCCGCAAGGCCGCTATGCGATTGCCGCGCTAGTCTGGCAGCCGGGCCAGGCGAGTCCCGTGCACGGGCATCACACGTGGTGCGGTTACGCGGTGGTCGAAGGCAAGCTGAGCGAAACGGTCTTCGAATGGGACGACGCGCGGCAATGCGCGAGCGCGCTGCGCGTCCAGGCACGCAAGCGCGGCGCGGTGTCGTTCGTACGCAGCGGCCGTGCCGCGATTCATCGGCTCGGCAACTGCAGCGATGCGCCGGCCGTGTCGCTGCATATCTATGGCGTCGAAGGCGCGCGGATCGGCACACACGTGAACGACATCGTGCGCATGGCCGACACGGCGGAGCTGGTTTGACGGCTGCGCGTCACGACGTGACATGAGATGACGCACCGTCACGTATTCGCGCGATGACTCACTAACGCAGTAGTCGCGCAATAGGAGCGCAGTAACGCGAACACAAAAGGACATTGCCGTCGTCGCACGGCCGCGAGGCAATCCCCCGCCTCAACTCTTCCCACTCGCATCGCCCGCCGTCGGAATCTGCGGCGGAATCGGCGCGGTCTGTCCGGTCGTCGGCGGCGCCGGACGCGGTTCGTGCGATACGTCACGCGCGGGCGCAAGGGGCACATGGGTCGACGCGCGCGCCGACGGGCCGGCCACGCCGACTTCATACTCAGCTTCGCGCGGATACTCGTGCGCCGCTTCGCGGCTTCTTTCGTGCGCGGGTTCGTGCGCCCTTTGAGGGGCTTTACCGTACCCGCCGTCGCGCGCCCGCTGATGCACCTCGCCGTGCGCATGCCTGATGTCATCGGCACCGGCATCCACCGGTGCGACGAACCCGGTCATCTCATCGTCGCGCAACGGCTCGCCCTCGCTATCCTTCGACGACGTGTACACCCGCATCTGCGCGACCGGAATCTCGATGCCCGCCTCGTCCATCTTGCGCTTGAGCCGCAAATTGAACGCCCGCGCGACACTCCATTGCTGCAGCGGCCGCGTCTTGATCTGCCCTTTGACGACCATCCAGTTCGGATCGAAGCGGTCGAGCCCCCACACCTCGATCGGCCCCAGCATCTCGCGCCGGTAGCGGAAATCGGCCATCAACTCCGCACCGACTTCGCGGATCAACTCCGTGATCTCGTCGACATCGGTCGAGAACGACATGCGCACCTCGAACACCGCGTAGGCGAAATCGCGCGACAGGTTCTTCACGATCTTGATCTGCGAGAACGGAATCGCGTGGATCGCGCCCTGTCCGTCGCGCAGCCGCACGGTGCGGATCGACAGATGCTCGACCGTGCCCGCATGGCCGCCATCGACGTCGATCCAGTCGCCGACCGAGATCGTGTCCTCGATGATGATGAACAGCCCGGTTATCAGGTCGGTCACGAGCGACTGCGCGCCGAAACCGATCGCCAGACCGATCACGCCCGCGCCGGCGAGCAGCGGCGTCACGTTGATGCCGAGATTCGCGGCAGTGACGATCCCGCCGATCGTCATGATCGTGACCAGCAACACGTTGCGCACCAGCGGCAGCATCGTGCGGGCGCGCGTGCTCGGGCTGCGCGCCTTGTTGCGCGGGCTGCCCGGATTGAGCGTCTCGGTGATCGCGGTGTCGACCAGAATCCACAGCAGCCACGCGATGAACACAGTGGCGACGATCGCCGTCATCGCATGCGCGATGCCGCGCGCCGCCACGTTCCTCTCGATCACCGCGGCCAGCGACACGCCCCACAGACGCGCCGCGAATTCGAAGAAGAACAGCCAGATGAACAAGGTCAGCAAGGTGCCGCAAAAGCGCAGCAGCCGCGTCAGATACGGCGAGCGGCGCCGCGCGCGGGCGCTGCGCGGGCGCGTCATGCGCAGCACGATCGCCGACAGGAAGAACGCCAGCACCAGCAACAGCGCGGTGACGATCGAGATCTGCAGCACGTTTTCGCTGGAGCCGGAGCCGCCGAGCGTAGCGACCACCGATGCGGCCGCGAGCACCAGCACCGGCACGTGCCACATCGCCGCGAGCACCTCGAACGCATCGGTCGCGGCCTTGTGGTCGTTGCGCTGTTCGTACGGCCGGTTGCGGATCAGGTGCGCGACCGGCCGGCGGAACGCCAGCGCGAAATAGCCGGTCAGCACGGCGGCCGTCATGTTGGCCGCGGTCGAAATCAGCGCGGCGAGGTTCGTGCCGAGTTGATGCTCGACGTCGTAATTGACGGCCGCGTCGCCGAGCGCGCCGCACACGCCGATCACGAACAGCACGCGGCGCGCGTGATCGATCAGCTGGCGCACCGCGACGCGCCGGTGGCCCGAGCCGAACAGTGAAAACATGATCAAACAGATCGCGGAAAACACCGCGCCCGCGACGATCGCATATGCGACCACCATGCCGAGCGTGCGGCCGAGCGAATCGGGCATCGCGCGCATGAACAGCAGCGCCGCGATGAAAGCGATGATCCACGGACCGACGCGGCGCAACGCGAAGATCAGCAGCTCGCGCGTGGTGGGATTGGGCCGCAGCACGAATTCGATGCCGAAGCGCCGGTGCACGCGGTGCTGCAGATAGATCAGCGCTCCTGCACAGGCGCCCCAGCCGGCCAGCATCCCCAGCATGGCCAGCAGGATCGTGCCGATACCTTCGCGTCCCTGGCCCGAGACGATCGTATACAGCTCGTTACCGGCCGCGGTCACGCGCCCGCCCCAGTAGCGCACCGGCGTGCGGCCCTGATGCACATCGGATTCGAACGACGCGATGCCCGACGCGATCGCGCCGAGCAGGCCCGGGCTAGGTTGTACGGACGCGGGCGCGGGCGGCCCGACGGTTTGCGCGGCGCTTTGCGATACGTCGCGCAGCTTTTTCAGCTGGGCGACCAGCGCGCTGCGCTGACGGTCGTTGTCGAGCGTGGTGATCACACTGTCGAGCGAGCGCGCAAGCTCCGCCTGGCTGGCGGGCGACGGCGCTGACGCCGCCTCGGGCGCCGACGCACCCGAGGCCGCGGACGCGGGCGTCGCGTTCACCGTCGCGCTGTTGATCAGGCTCTGCAACGCCGGAATCACCGGCGTGCCGCCGCCGACCGCGGGACCCGCGGCTTGCGCGATGCGCGGCAGCGCGCCGAGGCACAGAAGCAGCGCGACGCACAGCAGTGCGGTGAACCAACCGACGGTATTTGCGCCTGCGCGCGGACGGGCGTCGCCGCTGGCAGTGTCGCGAACGGTGTGATCGGAGGAAAGATGGGGGGCGGTGAGAATCGCCGGCTGCTGCCCGCCGCCAGACGGCGCAGCCTCGGACTCACGCCGCGACGGGCATGACTGCATGGCAATCCGTGAGAAAACGGCAGACGCCAGTGTAGCCGCAGTTTCGCCCGGCGCGCCCGAACATGCGTAACCGAATGTTAGTACGCTTGCGCGCCCGGCGAATTCGACGGCCGGCGCTCCGGCGGCCGGCGCTCCGGTACGCGGGTCGCCAGTCAGTACGCGACCGTCGCGATCTGGCGGATGAAGCGGCCCTGCTCCAGTTCGTCAACGAAGGCGACAGCGTAGTCTTCGGCCGAAATGCGGCTGTTGCCACCCGCATCCGCGATCAGCGTGTTCGCGCCCGTGCGGAACTGGCCGGTGCGCTCGCCCGGCGCGATCAGCGCGGCCGGCGCGAAGAAGGTCCAGTCGAGATCGGTCACGCCGCGGTAGTAGTCGAACGCGTCGCGGTGCGCGAGCGCAATGCCCTTGTACGCGTCCGGAAAACCGTCGGTGTCGACCAGTTGCTTGCCGGGCGCGACTTCGAGCGAGCCCGCGCCGCCCACCACGACGACGCGTTTGACCCCCGCCGCGCGCACCCCTTCGACCAGCGCGCGGGTGGCTTGCGTCAGCGTGGCAAGATCGCCTTGCGGCGGTGCGTACGCGCTTGCGACGACGTCCTGCCCGCGCACCGCCGCGCCGACGCTCGCGGCGTCGAGCAGATCGGCCTGCACGGCGCGCAGATTCGCGACGCCGGCCGGCACGCGCGCCGGATCGCGCACCAGCGCCGTGACCTGATGCCCGCGACGCGCGGCTTCCGCGGCAATCCGCGAACCGATCATGCCGGTCGCGCCAAACAAGGCGATCTTCAGTTGCTTGCTCATATCAGCGTACTCCTCAGGTTGTCTTATATGTAACTCTTGTAGTTACATATAACGAGAAAAAAAGCGGGGTGCTCACCCCGTTCGTTTGTTATGCAAGCATGCCGGAACCATTCGTCCCGCGCGCTGCGACATTGCGCTTCTTTCGTTCACTGCCGACGCGTGTTGCGCGCGAAGTCGCGCTCAAGCGCGACGTTTGCGCTCGCGCTGCTTCTCCGAGCGGACCACGTCGGCGGTCGCGTCGGCGAGCGTGCGTGCCGCCAGCGCCGCTTCCATCGCCTGCTGCGCTTCGTCGATGATGCCGCTCAGCACGCTCTGGATATTGCGCCCCACCATGCACGCGGGATTCGGCTCCTCGCGATGCAATGCGAACAACTGCGCGTCTTCCACGGCGCGATAGACGTCGAGCAGCGTGATCTGCTCCGGCCGCCGGGCGAGCAACGCACCGCCACCGGCGCCCATCTGCGACGTGGTGAGACCGGCGTCGGCGAGCATGGTCAGCAGTCGCCGAATCAGCGCGGGATTGGTGTTCACGCTGCCCGCGATCATCTCCGACGACAACGGCACGCCGCCCTGTAACGACAGCAGCGCGAGCACATGCACGGCAAAGGCAAACCGGCTACTGGTGTTCACGGCAGATCCGTCCCGCAACGACAATGTGTAAGCATCGTAATTACATATAGCTCAAAAGTCAAACTGCGGAAGCCGGATCGAACGGCGCGCGGGTCATTTATCCATCTGCTTCTGCGCGTCGGACGAATCGGTCGACGCGGTCGACGAAGCCGGCGAGCCCGCATTCTGCGCCGACCACGCCTGCAGCTTGCGCCCCGCCGTTTCGAGGCCCTGGCCCGTGATCGACGCGGCCTTGCCGAGCTGCGCGTTGGCGGCGCTCGCCGCGTTCTGCAGGTTGGCCTGCGCGGTCGATGCGAGCGCGGACGGGTCGATCCTGATTGACGGCGCGGAGGCCGAGTCGAGGTTCTGCTGCGCGGCGTCCTTGGTCGCGTTGACCTGTTGGCCGACATAGCTCGCGGCCTGGTCGAGCTTCTGACCGGCAAGCTGCGCGGCGTCGTTGAGCTTGCCCGCGACCTGGCCGGCCGACGCGTCGTTCTTCTGGCACGCGGCCAGCGCGCCGAACACGAGGACCACGACCGCCGCGCGGCGCACTAACGATGAGGAAGGAGATGAAATCATGATCAGGAAGGAGCCGCATCGGGCGGCTCGCAGATGCGAAGACGTACCCATGATACCGCCGTTGCGCCGCGCGGCCGCTTCGAATCGCCCCGATAGACTCGCCGGGCAATGACCGGCATCCATCAGCATCTCAGTGTCCCGTTGATCGACTGGAGGCATGCGATGACGGCTATAGGAAATCTCGCCGTCGGCGTCATCCGCGCCGCAAGATCGAACGCTCGCTAGCGCGTACTGATTCCTCGCACCGCGTCGATCGAAGCCACGGGCGACCCGCCGCCTGCGCCCAGGCCAGACGCCGCAGCGCCCTGCACGCTCTCACGCGCACCGCGCACCGCTGGAGCCGGAGTTGGACCCGCAGCCGCGAGCTCAGGCGCACGAACCACCGCCGGTTCGGCGCCCGCGGCACCCGCCTCCGGAAGCGACAGATAGAACGTCGTGCCCATCCCTTCCTTCGATTCCGCCCACACGCGGCCGCCGTGCCGCTCGACCATCCGTCGCACCAGCGCGAGGCCGATGCCCTCGCCGGCCGCCGCAGTGCCGTGCAAGCGCTGGAACGCGGTGAACAGACGCGGCAGCGCGATCGCCGGAATGCCGAGGCCGTTGTCGCGCACGTAGAAGATCCGCAGCGAATGCACGCCCGGCGGCGCGGGCGTCGTGCCGATTTCGATGCGGCCCTCGCGCGCCGGATCCAGATAGTTGACCGCATTGCCGAGCAGGTTCGCGAAGATCTGTTCGAGCGCGGTCGGATCGCCCCATACCGCGGGCAGTACGCCCACCGTCACGCGCGCGCGCCGCGCGCGGATCGAGCCCTGCATCGCATCGACGACGCGCTGCACGATGTCGCGCACATCGACCTTCTGGCGCCGGTACTCGACACGTCCGACGCGCGACAGGCGCAGCAGCGCGTCGATGATGTGCGACGCGCGCAGCACCGCGGTCTGCAGATAATGCAGCGCCTCGCCGATGTCCTCGTCGACGATCCGCTCGATCCGTTCGCGCGTGCTGATCGCGAGCGACGAGTCGCGCACCGCCTCGCGCAACTCGTCGCCCGCGCGGATCAGCTCCTTCGAAAATCCCTGCAGGTTCACGAGCGGCGCGCGCAGGTCGTGCGACACGCTGTAGATGAACATTTCGTTTTCCTGAGTCTGCTGGCGCAGCGTCTCGTTGATACGCACGAGTTCGGCGGCGCGGCGCTCGAGGTCCGCGTGAAAGCGCGCCTCGATGCGCTCGGCTTCGAGCAGACGGCGGCTCGTCTCGTGCAAGGTCAGATCGAGTCGCGCGATTTCATCGCGGCCCGCGCCGAGCGGCGCAAGCGGCTCGTTGCCGGCGAGCCGGCCGGCGTTGTCGGATAGCAGCGCGAGCCGGCCGCGCACGCCGCGCGTGAACATCCAGATGGCCAGCGCGACGAACAGCAGCGAGCCCAACGCGGCCGCGACGATCAGCGTCTGTTCCCGTTCGCGCACGGCGGCGACGGCGCTCGAGCGCGAGGTATCGAGGCGGCGCTCCTCCGCCTGGAACGAGGTCACCTCCAAACGGAAATGATCGAGCACGTCGGCCTGGGCGAGATCGTGGAAGCGCGCGAGAATCTCGCCGCGCCGCCCGGCGTGCAGCAGGTCCTGGATCCGGTCGGACCACTGGCGGTACGCCTGCACCGCCTGGCGCATCTCGACCGCGCGCTCGACCTGCGCGGGGTTGTCGGCGACGAGTTCGGCGAGTTCGTCGATGCGTCGGTCGACGTCCACCCATACCGCGACCGGCGTCGTGAAGTGCGCGTTGTTGGCGAGCACCGCGCCGCGCAGCGCGACCGATTCGGACAGCACCGGATCGAGAATCGCCGTGGTCTGGCGCAGCACCTCCTCGCTATGCATCGCCCAGCGCTCGGCCGACGTCGCATCGGCCTGCGCCTTCACGAGGCCGGTGAGCAGCGCGAGTTCGAAGACGGCCGGGATCGCGATCAGCAGCAGGCCTTTAGTGGTCAGTCTCATGCGTGCCCATGGGAGGGGTTGGCCGGCGGATCATGCACGGAGTCGGCACATTATGTCGGCGTTTGCGCGGGAAAAGAAAGAGGGGCACGAACCCGCCAACGGCCGCCTCCCCCGCTCGCGGACGACGCGCCAGGATTGGGCATCAGCGCGTCGAGCCAGCGTCTCATCGCGTCAGGAATCCGAATGAAGATGTAATTGAAATCGAATATTTCGCCCTCGTCTGGGTCATCCCGCGCCGATGCGTCGATTCGTGCACTTTTCTTGTGCTTTCGATGTCTGTTTCGGTGCATGACGCGCTCGGGCGGCGCACGCTTCAAAATCATTCGAATTCCCATCCCGGTGCCGATTGCACCGCATCGACGCGCGTCGCACAACTTTGGCCCGCTTCTTGCTCACATAGCGCACCTTTTTTGGCATAAGCGGGACATATCGATGGAAAGTCTGAAATACGGCGCCGATACCGAGTTTCTTCTGATCGGCGCCGCCATGGTGCTGGCGATGCACGCGGGGTTCGCCTTCCTTGAGCTCGGCACCGTGCGCAAGAAGAATCAGGTCAATGCGCTGGTCAAGATTCTGGTGGACTTCGCGGTCTCGACGATCGCGTACTTCTTCATCGGCTACACGATCGCCTACGGCGTGCAGTTTTTCGGCAACGCCGCGACGCTCGCCGAGCACAACGGCTATGCGCTCGTGCGCTTCTTCTTCCTGCTGACGTTCGCCGCGGCGATCCCCGCGATCGTGTCGGGCGGCATCGCCGAGCGCTCCAAATTCAATCCGCAGCTGTTCGCGACGTTCGTGCTGGTCGGCTTCGTCTATCCGTTCTTCGAAGGCATCGCGTGGAATGACCGCTTCGGCATTCAGGACTGGCTGACGCAGGCGTTCGGCGCGCCGTTCCATGACTTCGCGGGCTCGGTGGTGGTGCACGCGTTCGGCGGCTGGGTCGCGCTGCCGGCCGTGCTGCTGCTCGGCGCGCGCCACGGTCGTTATCACCGCGACGGCGGCATCGCCGCGCATCCGCCGTCGAACATTCCGTTTCTCGCGCTCGGCGCATGGGTGCTGACAGTCGGCTGGTTCGGCTTCAACGTGATGAGCGCGCAGACGCTCGACAAGATCAGCGGCCTCGTCGCGGTCAACTCGCTGATGGCGATGGTCGGCGGCACGCTGAGCGCGTGGTTCGCCGGCCGCAACGACCCGGGCTTCACGTACAACGGCCCGCTCGCCGGACTCGTGGCCGTATGCGCGGGCTCGGATCTGATGCATCCGCTCGGCGCGCTGGTCACGGGCGCCATCGCCGGCGTGCTGTTCGTCTATATGTTCACCTGCGTGCAGAACCGCTGGCGCATCGACGACGTGCTCGGCGTGTGGCCGCTGCACGGCCTGTGCGGCGCGTGGGGCGGCATCGCGGCCGGCATCTTCGGCATGCATGCGCTGGGTGGGCTCGGTGGCGTGTCGTTCGCCTCGCAGGTGATCGGCACGCTCGGCGGGATCGTGGTGTCGGGCGTCGGCGGCACGATCGTGTACGGCGTGATCCGCATGACGGTCGGTCTGCGACTCGACCAGGAAGAGGAATACAACGGCGCCGATCTATCGATTCACAAGATTTCGGCAACGCCGGAGTGAACCAGGGCTGCGCGAGCGGAAAACGGGACCGGCGCGGGCTCCGCGCCTGTCCCCAAATCGACGCGCCGATGCTAGACTTCGCGGCTGGAGATGGCATTCTCCATTAACCGCCCTTGGGGCTGATGATGCCTGCTACGCCCGGTCATGCGGACGCGGCATCAACTCGCCCGCATCGACCGGTTTGTCGACATTCCGGTTTCGATCCTCTTCCATGTATTGGTCTCTTCTAGCTGTCGCGATTGGCGGCGCACTCGGCTCGCTGTTTCGCTGGTTCCTCGGCTTTCGGCTGAACGCGATCTTTAGCGACCTGCCGCTCGGCACGCTCGCCGCCAACGTGATCGCCGGCTACATCATCGGCGTGGCGGTCGCGGGCTTCGCGCGGGTGCCCCAGCTCGCGCCGGAATGGCGGCTGTTCGTCATCACCGGTCTGATGGGCGGCCTGTCGACGTTCTCGACGTTTTCCGCGGAGGTCGTGCAGCGCCTGCAGGACGGCCGGCTCGGCTGGGCCGCCGGCGAGGTGGCGATTCACGTGAGCGCGTCGCTGATCATGACGATTCTCGGCATCGCGACGGTTTCGCTGCTGGCGCGCTGAGACCCGCACGTGAGCTTTAGCCGGCTACCGGATCGACTGCCGATACCGGGGCGCTGCGCGCTTCGATCGCAAGACCGGCCTGCAGACACAGGTCCTCCCTGAAATGCGCGGCAACGATCTGTACGCCTACCGGTACTCCGTTCACGAGATCGGTCGTGACCGTGAGGCCCGGCAAGCCCATCGCCGGTAGCGCTCGCATGGTGAGTTGCGACTCCCACACACGCTCGAAGCCGTCGATTCCCTCGCGATCCAGATCGTCGGGAAACGGCAGTTCCGCCGATACCGGCAGGATCAGAACCGCATATCGATCGAGGAAGGTCCGCCACTGCCGCATCAAGGTCGTCCGTCTCACCAGCGAGTCCTTGATCACGTCGGCTGGCAGATCGACTACCTTGAGCCGAGCCGCGGCGACGACCGCAGCCGCGCCCGGGTCGCCATCGCACTCCACCGAGCGTGCCAGCGCATCGAATCCATCTCCTAGCCACAGCCGCTCCTGAACTTGCGCCGCGTCGCGAATCGGGGGCGTGTCGTCGATTTCGTCGACGCTCCAACCGGCATCGACGAGTTTGCGCGCGGCTTCGCGCAGCGCCGCTTCGACTTCCGCAGCGATCCGCAAACCGCCGGGACGCAGGCACAACGCCGCGCGCTTCGGCGCCTCGGCGCCGACCAGCGGCATCGGCACATACCAGGGATCGCGAACGTCCGGCGCCGCAAGCGCCAGCAGACCCAGACGCAGGTCCTCGATGGTTCGGCCCATCGGACCGGCCGCCGACATCAGCTGAGCCCCGATCGTACGTTCGGGCCACGTTGCGTTGTACGCCGGCACGCGTCCCAGGCTTGGGCGAATCCCATGGATGCCGCAGGCGTACGCGGGATAGCGGATCGAACCGCCAATGTCGGTGCCGATCGCGAGTTGTCCGATACCCGCCGCAACGGCGGCAGCGCCGCCGCCCGATGACCCACCGGGCGTGCGCGACCGGTCGCGGGGATTGAAGGTCTTGCCGTGCACCTGGTTCGACGTGAACCAGCGCAACGCGAAGGTCGGCGAGTTGCTGCGGCCCAGCAGCACCGCGCCCGCCTTTTCGAGGTTGTCGACCAGCGGGCTGTCCTCTTGAGCGACGAGGTTTTCGTGGCTCCGCGCTCCGTTCGTCGTCGCGAAGCCACGCTGGTCGATGTTGATCTTCACCGTCACCGGCACGCCGGCAAGCGGCCCCAACGTCTCGCCGCGAGCGCGCGCGCGGTCCACCGCCTCGGCCTGCTGAAGCACCGCTTCCGGCCGGTATGCAACGATTGCATTCAGCGCCGGATTCACCGACTCCAGACGTTCCAATGCGGATTGCGCGGCCTCTTTGGCCGATACGTCGCCGTTCCTGATCCGCGTCGCAAGATCGTTTGCACTCAGGCGCCAAAGCTCGGTCATGGTTCCTCCAGCAACTCGTGGTTAGTCTTCGCTGATCCGAACGATGGCTTCGCCGCCGCTTCGGATTCATCGGTCATACACGCATGGCGTCATTTAGCACGCGCTTTGTATCCGCATGTTGTCTGATACCGCATTATTTGTAACCGAACTCGGAACCTTCCGAGCGCCGGCTGGCGGATTACTATGTCAGCCGGTCACACGACTGCGCGCGAGGTAGCATTTCGACCATTCACCCGGGCAGGCGCTGCCCTTGTCGATCAACAGAGTCCGGCGCATGCCACCATTCCATGCTCTTTTCGTTCTGCTCGGCACGCTGCTCGCCGCAAGCGGTTATGGGGCGACGTTTCTGCTCTCGATGCATTTCCGGTCCGTGGGCGGAACCGACCTGAATACCGGCGTCGCGTTCGCGCAAGCGGTGATCGGCACGTTCGTGAGCTTTCCGCTGGTGGACTGGTTCGCGCCGCGCGTCGGCGCGGCGCGATTGACGGCGATCGGGGCGCTATGCCTCGGCGCGGGTGTCGCGGCTTTCACGGTAGTCGCGCCCGAGAATGCGATCGGCTTCGTTCCCGGGTTCCTCGTCGGTTTCGGCTGGGGTTCCTTCAGTCTCGCCGCACCCATGGCGCTGGCCGAACGAACCACCAATACCGATCGTGGCTCATGGTTGATGCGGTTCGGCACGATACAGATGCTGGGCATCGGCGCCTGTCCGGCGCTCGCCGCGTTCGCGATCCGCTCGCTGCACTGGACCGTCGCAACCGTGCTGCTGGTCGTCGCAGGCCTGTGCATGATCGCATCGTTGATGCTGGAAGTTTTCGCGCGGCTGTCGCCGAATCCCGCAACGCACCTGCAAAGACCATGGGCACTCAGTTCCGGCGCCATTCTGCGCACGCGCGCGGTTTATTCGATCGCGATGATCGGCTTGTGTGCCTGCGTTTTCTCCGGCTTGTTGACGTTCCAGATGGCGCTGGTTCAGGGGACGGGATCCAGCGCCGGTACGTTCTTCAGCGTCTACACCGTGACGGTCGTTGTCGCGCGCTGGCTGCTTGGACGGCTCGTGATCATTTCGCCGCGTGAAATCACGACGAAACTCGTGCTGCTGTTGATGCTGCTCGGCGTCGCAGCCATGTTCGCCGTTCCGTATCACACGCTGTTTCACCCGACCAGCGCCGTCCTGTTCGGAGCCGGCTACGGGCTCGCCTATCCTGTGATCCAGGAACAAGCCGTCAACGATTCCGATTCGATTTATCGTCATGCCGCGCTGACATGGTTCATCGTCGCCTACTCGCTCGGTGCGTTCGGCTTTCCCGCCGTCGGCGGATGGGTGCTCGTGCACGTAGGAAGGAGCGCGTTGATTGCGCTGATCGCGATGTGTGGCACGTCGGCGCTCGCGCTATCCGTACTGCGCGATAAGCGACACCTCACTACAAAAATCGGTTCGTGAGCGCGAGGCGGGATCATAATCCAACGCTCAGCGTCAGCGTAGTAATGTGAATCGGATAGATATCACTAAAACGCCTTCAGTTATTTCTTATTTTCCTTGTACGGAAACACCGCCTCATTGAGCTTCCATTCACTTTTTATCCGACTTACTTTATTGATTGAAAGTTTTTGCGCGACTCGATGTGCGGAGCATGATTCGTGGACGCGTGGTCAGCCTTATGCGTCCTTTTGCGCCTATTGCCGCTGCAAACCGCTTTGGACACGCATTGCCGGAACCTGTAAAAAGTCAAAAACCAATCAGCAGCCGGTAATTTTTGCGTGTAGCCTTTGGCGTGAGTGACAGTCTTGATGCTTTCAATGCCTTCTTTCGGGATGCCGTTTTTGCGAAGTTTTTCGGATCTGGCTGCGTGGAATTTTCCGATGAAAATGGAGGCCAGCGTAGTTATTACGCAAGAATATTGATGTGGCGATTACCGAATCCACCCGTGAGCGCATAGCGTTTTGCGAGTATGCGAATCACGTATCACCGCGGCACGCGACGCAGCGCCGCTGACAGTCAAGCTTCCGCTGTTGTGCGCTGATAGATGAAAAAAAAGGCGTCGCGTTGCCGCGACGCCTTAAAAAGTTCTAGCCATTCCGAGGGCCGTGCTAGAACCTGAGAGAAGGTATTCGAAAGGCGCAAGCGCATTGGGCCGACAAATCGATCCTGCAATCCGGGATTATTCCGCTCGCATGCACCAAAACGCAGCGGTGAAAAGCGACTTTCGAAATTAGGTTCCATTTTTTATGGTTATGCTGACTAAGTCAAGCAAAAAGATATAGTCGCCCATGAATCGGCAATTTCTTCCGATACAATGAGTTCCTTAAAGATATCTGAAAGGGATGCCCCGGTTTGGAGATGCTCCCGCCCTCTATGAGCGGCCGTCAACAGCTTGTCGAACGAACAATTTGAAATACCGTTCCAAAAAAACGCATGAACCGATCTACACCCAACCAGACCGTCGCCGCCAGGGTCCCCGCCAGCAAAGACCGGGAGGGCCCGGGCGATGAAGTCACCGCGCTCGCGCGCGGCCTGACCGTACTGCGCGCCGTCGCCGCCGCGCACGCCCCGCTGAGCAATCGCGAACTCGCCGAGTTGACCGGCATCCCGAAACCCACCGTGTCGCGCATCACCGCGACCCTCGTGGGCGCCGGTTTTCTGCTGCGACTGCCCGACAGCGAGCGCTTCGTGCTGACCTCGTCGGTGCTCGAACTGAGCAACGGCTTTCTGCGCAACTTCGACATCCGCTCGCGCGCGCGGCCGTTTCTGATCGAACTCGCGGAACGCACCTCGTTGTCGGTGCACCTCGCGGTGCGCGATCGCTACGACATGGTCGTCATCGACGCGATCCGGCCGCGTTCGGCGGTGCTCGTCTCGCGGCTCGAAATCGGCTCGCGTATGAGCCTGACGCGCACGGCCGTGGGCCGGGCGTACCTCGCGGCGCTCGCGCAGCCGGAACGCGACCGTCTGCTCGTCGGCCTGCAGACGGCCGAAGGTGACGATTGGGGCTATATCGGCAGCCGTCTCGTCAGCGCGATCCAGGACACGCTCGAGCGCGGCTTCGCGATCGCCACCGGCGAGTGGTACAACGGGCTGAACGCGATCGCGCTCGGCTTCGTCGGGCCGTCGGGCGAGCGCTACGCGGTCAATTGCGGCGGCTCGGCCGACCAGTGTCCGCGCGATTGGCTGATCTCGCACGCCGCGCCCGCGCTGCTCGAGTGCATCGACAAGATCGTGCAGGAGATCGGCGGCGCACCGGGGCGCCGGCTCGACGAATAGGTCGTCGGCAATATCGTGCGCCAAACGGCGCCATCCCGACTTCGATCCACGCTGTGGCGATCGCATGCCGCCCTCACCCGACAATTCGCCAACATCCTGTAACCTTCGTAATCAACCGAAAAATACGCGGCTGGACTGTTACGGACGCCGCAACGTACGATCACGCATCCCGTCGCGGGACCGCGCGCGGCGAGCCGCGAGCGCCGTCGAAACGGCCTCGCCCATCCGTGTGATGATTCCGCATTGCGTTAACATCTCTGTCCCGCGCCTCGGATAGCATCGCGCTGAACATTGCGCGGCGCCCACCGCCACGACCGCCTGACCTGCCGCCCATGTACCGGCCACCGTCCTTCGAACGGCGGCGAGCGCATCGGCGGCTCACATCACAAAGCCAGCCACCTGACCGAACCGATGGACGAACAACAAAAGCACCCGGAAACCCAACGCCCTACCGCTTCCCAGCCAGCCGCGAGCGGCGCGCAATCGAGCGCGCCCGGCACGGTGAAACGCCATCGCGGCCGCACCGTCGCGCTGATCGTCGCGGCGCTGGTGGTGCTCGGCGTCGTGCTGTGGCGCTGGCATCCGTGGGGCGGGCCCGGCAGCGGCGCGAGCGCGCCGGCTGCCGCGAGCGGCGCGCGCAGCGGCCGCTTCGGCCGCGGCGGCGCGAACGCGATGGCCAACCTCGCGCAGCCGGTGCACGTCGCCGCCGCGACGCAGGGCGAGATGCCGGTCGTGCTGACCGCGCTCGGCACGGTCACGCCGCTCGCCACCGTCACGGTGCTGCCGCAGTTGAGCGGCGTACTGCAGGACGTCTATTTCAAGGAAGGCCAGATGGTCAGGAAGGGCGACGTGCTGGCCCAGATCGACCCGCGCCCGTATGAGATTTCGCTGCGCAACGCCGAGGGCACGCTGGTGCGCGACGAGGCGCTGCTCGCGACCGCGCGTCTCGATCTGAAGCGCTATCAGACGCTGCTCGCGCAGGACTCGATCGCAAGTCAGCAGGTCGACACCCAGGCGTCGCTGGTGCGGCAATACGAAGGCACGGTGAAGTCCGATCAGGCGAACATCGACAGCTTCAAGCTCGACCTCGTGTACGCGCGCATCACCGCGCCGGTGTCGGGACGCGTCGGCCTGCGCCAGGTCGACCCGGGCAATTACGTGACCTCGGGCCTCACCAACGGCATCGTCGTGATTACGCAGCTCGATCCGATCAGCGTGGTGTTCACCACTTCCGAAGACAACCTGCAGCAGATCATCCAGCACACGCAGAACGGCGAGTCGCTGTCGGCGACCGCGTACGACCGCAGCAACACGCATCCGCTCGAAGTCGGTTCGCTGAAGACGATGGACAACCAGATCGACACGACCACCGGCACGATCAAGCTGCGCGCGATCTTCGCGAACAAGGACAACGGCCTGTTCCCGAACCAGTTCGTCAATACGCGCCTGCTCGTCGATACGATCAAGGACGCGGTGATCGTACCGACCTCGGCGGTGCTCAACGGCTCGATGGGTAGCTTCGTGTACGTCGTGAAGGCCGACAACACGGTCACCGTGCGCCAGGTCAAGGTCGGCCCGGTCGACGGCGAGCGCACCAGCATCCAGTCGGGCCTCGCGGTCGGCGAGCGCGTCGTGATCGACGGTTCGGACCGGCTGCGCGAAGGCGCGAAAATCACGATTCCGGCCGAGCGGCCGCGGGGCGCATCCGGCGCATCCGGCGCGCACGGCGCGAGCGCGCCGGCTGGCGCCTCGGCCGCCTCGGGCGCGCACGCGCATCACGGCCGGAAAGCGTCGCAGGCATCGCAATAAAGTAAAGGCTCGGCACTTACCGCATGAATCCATCCCGCGCTTTTATTCTGCGTCCCGTCGGCACCGCGCTGCTGATGGCGGCGATCATGCTGGTCGGTCTCGTCGCGCTGCGCTTTCTGCCGCTGTCCGCGCTGCCCGAGGTCGACTATCCGACGATCCAGGTGCAGACCTTCTATCCGGGCGCGAGCCCGGACGTGATGACCTCGTCCGTGACGGCGCCGCTCGAGCGGCAGTTCGGGCAGATGCCGTCGCTCAACCAGATGTCGTCGCAAAGCTCGGCCGGCTCGTCGATCATCACACTGCAGTTCAGCCTCGACCTGCCGCTCGACATCGCCGAGCAGGAAGTCCAGGCGGCGATCAACGCGGCGGGCAACCTGCTGCCGTCCGACCTGCCCGCGCCGCCGATCTACGCGAAGGTGAACCCGGCCGACGCGCCGATCATCACGCTCGCGATCACGTCGAAAACGCTGCCGCTCACGCAGGTGCAGGATCTCGCCGACACGCGTCTCGCGCAGAAGATTTCGCAGGTCGCGGGGGTGGGTCTGGTGAGCCTGTCGGGCGGCCAGCGCCCGGCGATCCGCATTCAGGCGAACCCGCGCGCGCTCGCCGCGTACGGCCTGAATCTCGACGACCTGCGCACCACGATCTCGAACCTGAACGTCAATACGCCGAAGGGCAACTTCGACGGCCCGACGCGCAACTACACGATCAACTCGAACGACCAGTTGACGAGCGCCGACGAGTACCGGAGCGCGGTGGTCGCGTACAAGAACGGCCGTCCGGTGATGCTGACCGACGTCGCGAGCATCGTGGCGGGACCGGAGAATACGAAGCTCGGCGCGTGGGTCGACAACACCCCCGCGATCATCCTGAACGTGCAGCGCCAGCCGGGCGCGAACGTGATCCAGGTGGTCGACAGCATCAAGACGCTGCTGCCGCAACTGCAACAGTCGCTGCCCGCCGCGCTCGACGTCGAGGTCGTCACCGACCGCACCACGACGATCCGCGCGTCGGTGCGCGACGTGCAGTTCGAACTGGCGATGTCGGTCGTGCTGGTCGTGCTGGTGATGTACCTGTTCCTCGCCAACCTCTACGCGACGATCATTCCGAGCCTGTCGGTGCCGCTGTCGCTGATCGGCACGCTCGCCGTGATGTACCTGTGCGGCTTCTCGCTGGACAATCTATCGCTGATGGCGCTGACCATCGCGACCGGCTTCGTCGTCGACGACGCGATCGTGATGATCGAGAACATCGCGCGCTACGTCGAGGAAGGCGACACGGCGCTCGAAGCCGCGCTGAAGGGCTCGAAGCAGATCGGCTTCACGATCATCTCGCTGACGGTCTCGCTGATCGCGGTGCTGATTCCGCTGCTCTTCATGGGCGACGTGGTCGGGCGCCTGTTCCATGAATTCGCGATCACGCTCGCGGTGACGATCGTCATCTCGGCGGTCGTGTCGCTGACGCTCGTGCCGATGATGTGCGCGAAGCTGTTGCGCCACACGCCGCCGCACGAAAGCCACCGCTTCGAGGCGAAGGCGCACCGCTTCATCGACTGGGTGATCGCACGCTACGGCGTCGCGCTCACCTGGGTGCTGAACCGTCAGCGCTCCACGCTGGTCGTCGCGGTGCTCACGCTGGTGCTGACCGGGCTGCTTTACGTGTACATACCGAAAGGCTTCTTCCCGGTGCAGGACACCGGCGTGATCCAGGCGATCACGCAGATGCCGCAGTCGGTGTCGTTCGCGTCGATGGCCGAGCGTCAGCAGGCGCTCGCCGACCAGATCCTGAAGAATCCGGACGTCGAAAGCCTGACCTCGTTCATCGGCGTGGACGGCAGCAACATCACGCTGAACAGCGGCCGCATGCTGATCAACCTGAAGCCGCGCGACGACCGCAACAACACCGCGAGCGACGTGATCCGCCAGTTGCAGAAGGACGTCGCGCACATTCCGGGCGCGTCGCTGTACATGCAGCCGGTGCAGGACCTGACGATCGACTCGACCGTAAGTCCGACGCAGTATCAGTTCATGCTGACCGATCCGAACATCAGCGAATTCACGACATGGGTGCCGAAGCTGGTCGACCGCTTGAAGCAGTCGCCCGAGCTCGCCGACGTCGCGACCGATCTGCAGGACAACGGCCGCTCGGTGTTCATCGAGATCGACCGCGCGACCGCCGCGCGCTTCGGCATCACGCCGGCCACCATCGACAGCGCGTTGTACGACGCGTTCGGCCAGCGCATCGTGTCGACGATCTTCACGCAGTCGAACCAGTACCGCGTGATTCTCGAAGCGCAGCCGACGATGCAGCACTACACCACGTCGCTGAACTCGATCTACCTGCCCTCTTCCACGTCGTCGGGCGGCCAGGTGCCGCTGTCGTCGATCGCGAAGTTCATCGAGCAACCCGCGCCGCTGCTGGTCACGCACCTGAGCCAGTTCCCGGCCACCACGGTGTCGTTCAACCTCGCGCCGGGTTCGTCGCTCGGCGCGGCCGTGCAGGCGATCGACCAGGCCGAGAAGGACATCGGCCTGCCCGCATCGTTCCAGACGCGCTTCCAGGGCGCGGCGCTCGCATTCCAGGCGTCGCTCGCGAACGAATTGTTCCTGATCCTCGCGGCGATCGTCACGATGTACATCGTGCTCGGCGTGCTGTACGAGAGCTTCATCCATCCGATCACGATTCTGTCCACGCTTCCGTCGGCCGGCGTCGGTGCGCTGCTCGCGCTGCTGATCACCGGCCACGATCTCGACATCATCGGCATCATCGGCATCGTGCTGCTGATCGGTATCGTGAAGAAGAACGCGATCATGATGATCGACTTCGCGCTCTACGCCGAGCGCGAGGAAGGCAAGCCGCCGCGCGAGGCGATCTACCAGGCGTGTCTGCTGCGTTTCCGGCCGATCCTGATGACCACGCTCGCCGCGCTGCTCGGCGCGCTGCCGCTGATGCTCGGCACCGGCGCGGGCTCGGAGCTGCGCCGTCCGCTCGGTATCGCGATCGCCGGCGGTCTGATCGTGAGCCAGCTGCTGACGCTGTTCACGACGCCGGTGATCTACCTCGCGTTCGATTCGCTCGGCCGCCGGCTGCGCGAGCGCTTTCACCGCGGCGATTCGTCCGGTAGCGCCACGCCGCCCGCCACCGATGCCGGGAACTGAGCGATGAATCTGTCGCGTCCGTTTATTTCCCGCCCGGTCGCCACCACGCTGCTGGCGATCGGCATCGCGCTGTCGGGCGTGTTCGCGTTCACCAAGCTGCCGGTGGCGCCGCTGCCGCAGGTCGATTTCCCGACCATCTCGGTGCAGGCGACGCTGCCGGGCGGCAGTCCGGAGACCGTCGCGACGAGCGTCGCGAGTCCGTTGGAACGGCATCTCGGCTCGATCGCCGACGTCAGCGAGATGACGTCGCAAAGCTCGGTCGGCTCGACGCGCATTACGCTGCAGTTCGGTCTGAACCGCAACATCGACGGCGCCGCGCGCGACGTCCAGGCGGCGATCAACGCGGCGCGCGCCGACCTGCCCGCCAGCCTGCGCAGCAACCCGACCTATCACAAGGTCAATCCGGCCGACGCGCCGATCCTGATTCTCGCGCTGACGTCGAGCACGCTCACCGCCGGCCAGCTCTACGATTCGGCCGCCACGGTGCTGCAGCAGTCGCTGTCGCAGGTGCAGGGGGTCGGCGAAGTGGACGTCAGCGGCTCGGCGAATCCTGCCGTGCGCGTCGAGCTGGAACCGAACGCGCTGTCGCATTACGGCATCGGCCTCGAAGACGTGCGCGCGGCGCTCGCCGCGGCCAACGCGAACAGCCCGAAGGGTTCGATCGAGTTCGGCGAAAACCGCGTGCAGCTGTACACGAACGACCAGGCGAGCAAGGCGTCGCAGTACAAGGATCTCGTGATCGCCTATCGCAACGGCGCGCCGGTCAAACTCTCCGATATGGGCGAGGTCGTCGATTCGGTCGAGGATCTGCGCAACCTCGGCCTCTTCAACGGCAAACGTTCGGTGCTGGTGATCCTGTACCGGCAGCCGGGCGCCAACATCATCGAGACCGTCGACCGTGTGAAAGCGATGCTGCCGCAACTGCACGCGTCGCTGCCCGCCGACGTCGACATCTCGCCGACCTCGGACCGCTCGACGACAATCCGCGCGTCGCTGAAGGACACCGAGCGCACGCTCGTGATCGCGGTCGCGCTCGTCGTGATGGTCGTGTTCCTGTTCCTGCGCAACTGGCGCGCCACTTTGATTCCGAGCGTGGCCGTGCCGATCTCGATCATCGGCACGTTCGGCGCGATGTACCTGATGGGCTTCTCGATCGACAATCTGTCGCTGATGGCGCTGACCATCGCGACCGGCTTCGTCGTCGACGACGCGATCGTCGTGCTCGAAAACATCTCGCGCCACATCGAAGACGGCGTGCCGCGCATGAAGGCCGCGTTCCTCGGCGCCCGCGAGGTCGGCTTCACGGTGATGTCGATCAGCATCTCGCTGGTCGCCGTGTTCCTGCCGATCCTGCTGATGGGCGGCATCGTCGGGAGGCTGTTCCGCGAGTTCGCGCTGACGCTGTCGCTCGCGATCGCGGTGTCGCTGGTCATATCGCTGACGCTCACGCCGATGATGTGCTCGCGCCTGCTGCGCGAGCCGCACGAAAAAGAACAGGAAAGCCGCTTCGGCCGCTGGCTCGAACGTGGCTTCACGTCGATGCAGCGCGGCTACGAGCGCACGCTCGGCTGGGCGCTGCGGCATCCGCTGCTGATCGTTTTCGTGCTGCTGCTGACCATCGCGCTGAACGTCGCGCTCTACATCATCGTGCCGAAGGGCTTCTTCCCGCAGCAGGACACCGGGCGCCTGATCGGCGGCATCCAGGCCGACCAGAGCACGTCGTTCCAGGCGATGAAGGGCAAGTTCTCCGAGATGATGGCGATCGTCGGCAAGAACCCGGCGGTCGACAGCGTGGTCGGCTTCACCGGCGGGCGGCAGACCAATTCGGGCTTCATGTTCGTGTCGCTGAAGCCGAAGAGCGAACGCAAGATCTCCGCCGACCAGGTGATCCAGCAACTGCGCGCGCCGCTCGGCGACGTGGCCGGCGCGCGTACCTTCCTGCAGGCGGTGCAGGACATCCGCGTCGGCGGCCGGCAATCGAACGCGCAGTATCAGTTCACGCTGCTCGCCGACTCGACGCCCGATCTGTACAAGTGGGGGCCGAAGCTCACCGAGGCGCTGCAGGCGCGCAAGGAGCTCGCCGACGTGAACTCCGACCAGCAGCAAGGCGGTCTCGAGGCGATGGTGACGATCGACCGCGCCACCGCCTCGCGTCTCGGCATCAAGCCCGCGCAGATCGACAACACGCTGTACGACGCGTTCGGCCAGCGCCAGGTGTCGACGATCTACAACCCGCTGAACCAGTATCACGTCGTGATGGAAGTCGCGCCGCGCTACTGGCAGAGCCCGGAAATGCTGAGCCAGATTTACGTCAGCACCTCGGGCGGCAGCGCGAGCGGCGCGCAGACCACCAATGCGCCGGCCGGCACCGTGACGTCCAAAGCAACCAGCACCGCCAGCACGGCCAGCACGACGAGCGCGGCAACCGGCGGCACGGCCGCCACCACCGCGACGAGCGCGGCCAGCATCGCGGCCGACTCCGCGCGCAATCAGGCGATCAACTCGATCGCGGCGAGCGGCAAGTCGAGCGCTTCTTCGGGCTCGGCGGTGTCGACCGCGAAGGAAACGATGGTGCCGCTGTCGGCGATCGCCAGCTTCGGGCCGGGCACCACGCCGCTGTCGGTGAATCACCAGAGCCAGTTCGTCGCCTCGACGATCTCGTTCAACCTGCCGCCGGGCGTGTCGCTGTCCACCGCCACCCAGGCGATCTATGACACGATGGCCGAGATCGGCATGCCGGGCACGATCCACGGCAGCTTCCAGGGCACCGCGCAGGCGTTCCAGCAGTCGATGTCCGATCAGCCGATCCTGATCCTCGCCGCGCTTGCCGCCGTGTATATCGTGCTCGGCATCCTGTACGAGAGCTACATCCACCCGCTGACGATCCTGTCGACGCTGCCGTCCGCGGGCGTCGGCGCGCTGCTCGCGCTGCTGCTGTTCAACACCGAGTTCAGCATCATCGCGCTGATCGGCGTGATCCTGCTGATCGGCATCGTGAAGAAGAACGCGATCATGATGGTGGACTTCGCGATCGACGCGTCGCGCAAGGGGATGTCGTCGCGCGACGCGATCCACCAGGCCTGTCTGCTGCGCTTCCGGCCGATCATGATGACCACCTTCGCCGCGCTGCTCGGCGCGCTGCCGCTCGCGTTCGGCAGCGGCGAAGGCGCGGAGATGCGCGCGCCGCTCGGTATTTCGATCGTCGGCGGGCTGATCGTCAGCCAGATGCTGACGCTCTATACGACGCCGGTCGTGTATCTGTACATGGATCGCATCCGCGTGCGCTGGGAGGCGAGAAAGGCGCGCCGCGCGGGTGGCGCGGCGCCGACGTCGTCATGATGTAGCGGCGGTGGCGCTTATAGCTTCTGCTCGATGGCCAGCGCGAAAATCCGCTGCCATTGGCGCGCCACCCGTTGATTCGACATCGGCACGAGCCACTCGCCGTGCCGTGTGTCCTTGACCTTCAGTGCGAGCCGCGCCTCAGCGTCGCGGCCCTGGGCTTCGGCCGCGAGCAGGTCGGCGAAGATATACGCGCCGTGCTCATCGCCGACGCGAATCTCGCAGAACCGCTTGGCCGCCGCGAGCCGCACCGAACCCCAACTGCCCTTCAGCTCATGCGTCCAGTCGCCGTCGCGCACGTTCGGCGCGACTTCGCGGCGCCGCTGCCGCCAGTACGCGAGCGCACCGGCGATCAGCAACGCAGCCAGCACGGCCACACCCTCGGCCACCGCCAGACCGAAATCGGCCCGCAGCGCATCAAAGGCGCGCACCGCGCCGTACCCCAGCGCGATCAGCGCGATCAGCGCAACGACAATCGGCATCGCAAGCTCATCCGGCAAAAAGTTCTAGAGGCCTCGCGCGGACAAACGCGACGCCAAGCACGGCCTTTCACTGCCCCTTCACTGCCCCTTGTGCGCGGCCGCCCACTCCTTGAGCGCGTTCAGCGTGTTCTCGACATGCTTGTCGGGCGACAGGCTCGTGTACTCGTAGATGATCTTGCCGTCGGGCGCGATCACGTACGACACGCGATTCGCCATGCCGGCCTTCAGCGGCATGGCCGCGTCGTACGCATTGATCACCTTCGCGTCGGCGTCGGCGGCGACCGGGAATTTGCTGCGGCATTCGCTGACCGAAAACTTCGTCAGCGTGTCGATGTTGTCGTGCGACACGCCGATCACCGTCGCGTTGTACTTCTTGTATTCGTCGACCGCATCGGCGAACTCGTGCGCCTCGATCGTGCAGCCCTTCGTGAACGCGGCCGGATAGAAGTACAGCACGACCGGGCCCTTCTTCAGTTCGTCGGCCAGCGAATACGTGTAGCTCTTGCCGCCGAGCGAGGCCTCGGCGGTAAAGGTCGGCGCGGTATCGCCGGGCTTCAGGGTTGCCGAAGCGAGCGGCGAATGCATTGCGAATCCGAACGCCATGACGGCGGTCAGTACCGCCGGTAGGTGTTTTAACTTCATCTGCTCCTCCATGCGTGAGCGCACGCGGCTGATCCGGTCCATCGAAGAGAGCTTCGGCCGGCGTTACGGGCCGTCGCTGAACGCCTTATTGGACCACGGATGCGCCCGCGGCGTCGGTCGACGCCCCGGACCACAAGCGAATCGAAAGGATGCGGCGCGCGAGCTCAGCGCATCAAACGCCCAACTCCGCCACGTGCGCGCCGAACCACGCGGCCGCCGACAGGTTCAGCTCCGACAGCACGTCGGGCGTCAGCGCGTGGAAACCCGCCGCCGTCGCGACCGGCGCGGCGTCGCCGCCCTCGCCCGCGACCTCGGCGATCAGCAGCAGCGCGCCCAGTTCGCCCTTGCGCGCGACGATCGCCTCGCGGATCTGCGGCGCGAGGCCGAGCTTTTCGAGCACGGTCTCGGGCGTGCTGTCGAGCACGATGTGCACGAGCGAAAAAATCCCGGTCATGAACGCGGCGTCGGCGAATTCGCCGTCGGCCGGATGCAGCCAGTTCGCGGCGAGCTCCATGAAGCGCGAGCGCGTCGCGGCCAGTTGCACCAGCGGATCGGCGCGCCACGGCAGATCGCCGGTATCCGCGTACAGCAGCAATTGCGCCCAGCGCGCAATCTGCCGCGTGCCGGTCGCGATGATCGCCTCGCGCAGCGACGCGATGTTGCGCCCGAGGCCGAACGCGCTCGAATTGACCAGCCGCAGCAGTTGCACGACCACGCCCGGATTGACCTTCAGCTCCGCCTCGAGCTCGACGATGCCGGCGTCGCGCGACAGCAGCGCGAGCAGCCGCAGCAGGCCCGGGCGCAGCGAACGGTTGCGCGGCGCGGCCAGCACCTGCGGCCGCGCGAAGAAGTAGCCCTGGAACAGATCGAAGCCGAGATCGTGGGCGAGCGCGAAGTCCTCGCGCGTCTCCACCTTCTCGGCGAGCAGCGTCTTGCCGTGGCCGCGCAATATCTTCGCGAGCTTCACGACCATGCGGTGCGGCGTCTGCAGGAAATCGATCTTGACGATGTCGGCGTACGGCAGCATCGCGCTCAGCTCATCGGTCAGATCGTGCACGTCGTCGAGCGCGACCTGGAAGCCGGCGCCGCGCAGCTCGTCGAGGCGGCGTGCGAGCGACGCGTCGTAGCGTACGGTTTCGAGGATTTCGAGCACGAAGCGCTCGGGCGGCATCAGATGGACGATGTCGCTAAAGAGCAGCGCGCGGTCGATATTGACGAATCCGCGATGCTGGCCGAGCACGGCCGGCACGCCGATTCCGCCGATCGTGCGCGCGACCACCTGCGCGGTGGCCTGCGCGTCGTCATTGATTTCGGCGTAGTTGTACGTTCCGGCACGGAACAGCAGCTCATAGGCGTGCAGCGCGCCAGTGCGATCGAGAATTGGCTGACGGCCGACGTAGACGTACTGCGGGACCGCGTTCGGGTGCCCGTGTTCACGATAGCCGGTCGACGCGCCGGCGAATACATCACGCACCTCGACGTCCCGCGGGACGGGCCGTGGGGGTCAGGCAGACCTGACGACGGGGCGTTCGGACATGGATCATCGGTGCAAGGCTCGGAAAGTCAACGCTACGCGACGTCATGAGCGTCGCCAGATTAGGGGAGATTCGCCGTGTTAACGGTCACCAGGCGGCGTCACTTTAACCGAATCGTCCCGGCGACGGCACCGGGCTTCTCCTTACCAGATGTTTTTCTCCGCGGGCCGCTAAAGATTTCGCCGTAAGCGTCGTTATCTCGTTCTGATGGGGCGGCCTGATATCTCCCGGCCGCCCGGACCGGCGGACAAGCAGCCCCGCCCGCGGACGAACCCAGGTTGCCAGCGACAAACATGGAAGCGAACACGATCACCGCGCCCCGCCGGGGCTCCTTGCGTACGGTCATCGACCGGCTGCGGGCGTTCGGCCGGCGCGAGGACCACGACCGGCCGAGCAGCACGAACCGCCCGCCCCCACTGGAACAGGTGGTGGGCGCGGTCGACCTGCTCGCGCACGTCGACGACGCGTTGCGCTTCGTCTATGTGTCCGACGCGAGTCTGCGCTTCATCGGCTATCACCGCGAATACCTGAAAACCGCGACGCTGCACGATCTGGTCGCGCCCGCCGACGTGCCGCGCCTCGACGCGCTGCTCAAGCACGCGGCGGCCTCGGGCAACGTCGAGAAAGCGACCCTCGGGCTCGTCAAGTCGCTGACCTACCCGATCACGGTCGAACTGCGGGTCGTGCGCAGCAGCCACGACGGCGTCGACGGCTACGCAATCGCCGGCTTCGACGTGTCGTCGTGGCGCGCTACCGAGGAGCGCCTGACCCAGGCGTTGCATCTGGACCGGCTGACCAGCCTGCCCAACCAGTCGGGCCTGCTGCACGCGCTGCTCGACGCGCAGCACAAGGCCGACGCGCACGGCACGCCGGTCGCGTTGCTGCTGCTCGATCTCGACGACTATCAGCGCGTGAACCGCGCGCTCGGCTACGACGCCGGCGACGAGATGCTGCGCGACACGTCGCGGCGCCTGTTGAACATGACGAGCCCGAACGAAACGATCGCGCGCGTCGCCAGCGACGAGTTCGCGATCCTCGTCAAGCCGGCCGCGAGCCGCACCGACGCGGCGGCCGCCGCCGAAGCGCTGGCGCGGCGCCTGTTGACCGCGATCCAGCAACCGTACGTGTTCAAGGGTCAGCAGGTGCACCTGTCGGCCAGCATCGGCATCGCGCTGTATCCGGACGTGCGCCACGCCAACGACACCGGCGGCCACGACACGCACCTGCTGCGCTGGGCCGACCACGCGCTGTTGCAGGCCAAGGCCGCGGGCGGCAACACGCTCGCGTTCTACGTGCCCGACGACAATCCGGCCGACGCCGAACGACTGAAGCTCGAGGCCGACCTCTACGACGGCGTACGCAACGGCGAGTTTTCGCTACACTTCCAGCCGATCACGAGCAGCCGCACGCGGGGCGTGGTCGGTGTCGAAGCGTTGATCCGCTGGTCGCATCCGGTGCATGGCCTCGTGCCGCCGTCGATGTTCATTCCGCTCGCCGAGTCGATCGGGCTGATCAACTTCCTCGGCAACTGGGTGCTGAAGGTCGCGTGCATGCAGCTGATCCAGTGGGACGCGAAAGGCATCCCGCTGCAGTACGTGGCGGTCAACGTGTCGCCGCAGCAGTTTCGCGATCCGCGCTTCAAGGACTCGGTGCGCGAGGCGATCGAGCTGACCGGCATCGATCCGCGCCGCGTCGTCTTCGAGATCACCGAAAGTCTGCTGATGCACGACCCGGCGCACGCCAAGGGCTTGCTCGAAGACCTGACGGCGATGGGCATCCGCTTCGCCGTCGACGACTTCGGCACCGGCTATTCGAGCCTCGCGTACCTGCAGCGTTTTCCGCTCGCGAAGCTGAAGATCGACCGGAGTTTCGTCGAGAATCTGCTAACCTCGCGAAACGATCAGGCAATCGTTAGCGCTGTCGTCGGCCTGGCGCAGACGCTCGACCTCGAACTGGTTGCCGAGGGTGTCGAGACGGAAGCGCAACGCGCGCTGCTCACCGAGATGGGCTGCGATCACATTCAGGGCTGGCTCGTCTGCAAGGCGCTGCCGTCCGAAGAACTCGCGCAGCGCTTCGAGACGCGCGAGCTGCAGTTGCACGGCGCGTAACGGGCGATGCGGACACGACGCCCACGCAGCGGAACAAGCCGGCTCACGACCGGCATGGCATTCACTGGAACACGTATGGCTTTTGCGGGACTCACATGGTAAAGGCGGCAGTGCTCGACCGGCTCTGGACGCGAATGAGCGAGCGCGGCGATTTCCCTATGCTGTCGCAATCGCTGCGCACCACCATGGCAGCAGTGACCAACGACGACCTCGACTTCACCGGCCTCGTGCAAGTGGTGCTGTCGGACTTCGCGCTCACGCAGAAGGTGCTGCGGCTCGCGAACTCGGCGATGTACATGGCGTTCGGCGGCAACATCACGACCGTGTCGCGGGCGCTGATGGTGCTCGGCATGGATGCGGTCGGCCATCTGGTCGTCGGCCTGAAGATCGTCGATCACTTTCATCACAGCGCGCCGCGCCGCATCGACGCGAAACTCGAACTGAACCGTACGCTGCTGTCGGGCTGCGTCGCGCGCAAGCTGACCGAGCGCGGCGACCTGCGTGCCGGCGAGGAGGCGGTGGTCTGCACGCTGATGCGGCAGATCGGCAAGCTGCTGGTCGTGTTCTATCTCGACGCCGAGTGGGACCAGATTCGCCGCCATATCGACGGCGGCACGCAGGAAGCCGATGCGTGCGTGCTGGTGCTCGGCGTCACGTTCGATGAAATCGGCGCCGAAGCCGCGGTGCGCTGGCGCCTGCCCGACACGATCCGCTCGGGCATGGGCGAGTTCGATCCGGAAGATGTGACGCAACCGCGCCAGGTGCAATGGCTGCGCGCGATCACCAATTACTCGACCGCGGTCGCCGACGTGCTCGCGCAGCAGAACATGCCCGAGGGGGAGCGCGAGGAGCGCATCGGCGGGCTTGCGCACGAATACAGCGGCGCGCTGAACACCGACCCCGAGGTGCTGCTGCAGATGAGCGTCGCGCTCGCGCGCGAGGATGGCGGCGACGGCGTGATGCGCGAAATCGTCGAGTTGCGCGCCAATGCCGATGCGATCGCGCGCGAGGCGATGACGCCCGAGGCGCGCATCCAGGTTGGGGTGAAGGATCTGCGCGGCCTGCCCGAGGGCAGCCCGCTCGCACCGGCGCTCGGGATGGCCGCCGAGACCGTGCTCGCGGCACTCGGCTTCGCACGCACCGTGGTGTACGTCAAGCATAGCAACGGCACGTTCAGGGCGCGTCTCGGCTTCGGGCCGAAGATCGACGCGGCGCTGCCGCGGCTTGCGTTCAGCACCGCGTTCGAACCCGACGTGTTTCATCTGGCGATCGCGAACTCGGTGGGCATCTTCATCGAGAATGCGCGCGATCCGAAGATGGTCGCGCGGCTGCCCGAGTGGTTCCGGCGCTCGTTCGACGACGCCCGCGCGTTCGTGCTGCTGCCGATACTCGACGAAACCGATCAGACCGTCGCGCTCCTGTACGGCGACTGGTCGCATACGCAGGAGGCACGTCGCATCTCGCAAAAGGAGATGAGCGTGCTCAACGAAATGGCCCAGGAGTTAGGACGTTTTTTCGGCCAGGGGCAGATGCGGGAAATGGAGATGATGTGAAGACCTGGCGTGATCGTTGATCACTCTGCTTCACTTCGATCCTTGCCGTGTTTGCCCGAAAACGATTTTATCCGGGCACCATGTGGGGCTTTCGTCCCACTCAATCCTCGATTCGCTCCAGCCCTTCCGCGCTGCGATCCGCGACGCCGGCCCATGCGCCGGCCGCGAGACCCATCTGCGCGACCTCTTCCACCGTCAACGGCGCAAGACGCTCGCATAGCGTGGCGATGCGCTCCCATGCGCCGCCTTCGAGCGCTTCGACCGCGCTCAGCAGCAGACCCAGCCTGCCCTCGCGATGCAGGATCGCGGCCTGGATCGGCCGCGACAGCGTGAGGATGTTCAGCGTTTTTTCGAGCGAGCCGCCGAACACCGCATCGACGAACGAGAACACGCCGGTCAGGAAGGCTGCGTCGGCTTCGTCGCGGCCCGCCTCGGGCATGCGCTCGATCGCGAGCTCCATGAAGCGCGCGCGGGTGGCCGCGAGTTGCAGCAGCGGATCGTCCTCGAGCGCGACCTTGCGGCCGTCGGCATAGAGCAGCAGCTGCGTCCAGCGCGCGATGCGGTCGGTGCCGGTCGCGTTGATCGCGTCGCGCAGCGTCGTCACCTTGTGACCGACCGCGAGGCCGCTCGAATTCGCGAGCTTCATCAGATGCATGACGAGCACCGGGTTCATCTTCAGCTCGGCTTCGAGCTGCGCGACCGTCGGGTCGCCCGCGAGCAGTTGCAGCAGATTGAGCAGCGCGTGGCGCGGCGCGCTGACGCGGCGCGTCGCCGAGCTTTGCGCACGCGCGAAGTAATAGCCCTGGAAGCGGTCGAAGCCGAGCTCATGCGCGGTTTCGAAGTCGGCCTGCGCGTCGACAGCCGATGCGAGCAGCAGCTTGCCCGCCGACTTCAGCACGCTCGCGAGCTTCGGCAGCAGCGCGCGCGGCGTGCGCGTGACGTCGATCTTGACGACTTCGGCGTAGGGCAGCAGCTTCGCGAACGTTTCGTTGGGCTGCGTGACGTCGTCGAGCGCGAAGCGGTAGCGGCGGCCGTGCAGATACACAACACGCGCGATCAACGCGTCGTCGACTTCGAGCGACGAAGGCAGCTCGAGCATGAAGCGCTCGGCGGGCAGTCTCAGGATCGCGTCGTCGAGCAGCAGTTCGCGGTTCACGTCGACGTAGGCCGGATGGCCGGTCAGCGCGC
Organism: Paraburkholderia sp. UYCP14C; assembly: GCF_004197395.1. Classification (GTDB taxonomy): domain Bacteria; phylum Pseudomonadota; class Gammaproteobacteria; order Burkholderiales; family Burkholderiaceae; genus Paraburkholderia. The sequence goes on from NZ_SELS01000002.1 coordinate 233,333, forward strand.
CGCGTACGTCGGCCTGCACGAGCCCGCGCACGATCGCGCGCGCGACGCGTTGCGCCGGCGTGGGCGCGCGGCCCGGCAACGCGTCGGCGTCGGCTTGGGAATGGGGATCGGCGTGCGGTGCGTCCTGATCGGCATCGGCGAGCGGCAGCTCGGGCGCACGCACCTTGATCTCGTAGCCGCACAGCATGCCGTCCCGATTCAGAATGGGCTGCCGCGCGTAGCTGGCGACGAGCGACGCGTCGTCGTTCGTGCCGCTGTGGCTCAGAGTCTCGATTGCGATGGTGGTCATTCCGGTCCCCGCTCGGCGCCGCTGGCGCCTGGCCGCTATGTTCTGTTTTTCGCTGCACGTAGGCGCGTTTCTTTGACGTTGAAAGCTGCGTCGCGCGTGGCAGAGTGCGTCGCAATTTTATCGCAGCGTCATTGGGCGCGAACAGGCTTACGAGGCAATATCTCGAAATATTGTTGAACGTTTGCGACACGCGCGCGAAAAAGCAGAACGGCCGCATTAGCGGCCGTTTTGCATCGCGAGTCATGAATCGCTCGCGGCACCCGTTGCGCGTCACTGGCGACGCGCAACAGATCGATGCATCGTTACTTCAGCACGACTTTCACGTCGAAGTACCTGGCGGCGAGGCGGTCGATCGTGCCATCCGCCTTCAGTTCCTTCAACGCGCCGTTCAGCGCGTCCTTCAGCGCCTTGTCGTTCTTGCGCACGCCGTAGCCGACACCCGCGCCGAGCAGCTTCTCGTCGCTGACGGCCGGACCGGCGAACTCGAAGCCCGCGCCCTGCGGCTTCTTCAGAAAGCCCTTCGATGCCGCTTCGGCGTCCTGGAACGACGCGTCGAGACGGCCCGACGAGAGGTCCGCGTAGATCTGGTCCTGCGTTTGGTACGGCACGACGTCGACGCCGGCCGGTGCCCAGCGCGCCTTCGCGTAGGTTTCCTGGATCGTGCCCTGCAGCACGCCGACGTGCTTGCCCTTCAGCGACGCGGGCGTCGGCTGCAGAGTGCTGCCCTTCTTCGCGATCATCTGGTTCGGGATCGTGTAGATCGGATCGGTGAAGTCGATCGCCTGGCGACGCTGGTCGGTGATCGTCATGTCGGAGTTGATCGCGCTGAACTTGCGCGCTTCGAGCGCCGGAATCAGGCCGTCGAACGAGTTCTCGACCCACACGCACTTGACCTTCAGCTTCGCGCACACGGCATTGCCGACGTCGATGTCGAAGCCCTGCAACTCGCCAGCGGGCGACTTCGATTCGAACGGCGCATACGACGCCTCGACGCCGAAGCGCACTTCCTTGATCTCAGCCGCCGACGCGGTGCCTGCCGTCAACGCCGCCGTCGCGAACAGCGCGAGCGCGGCCAGCTTGGGCCAATTCATCTTCATTACGGGTGTTCCTTTACGGTGTGGACTGAAACGGAGCCGATCCGGCACGTGCAGGCGGGTGATGCCCGCCGTGCCTCGGACTCGCGCGGCCGGCGTGACCGGTAGGTGCGGCAGCCGCGAAGCGCGCGATTGTACACGGAACCTGTCTAGACAAGCTTGGACAGCGTCTCGGCGGTGGTGTCGACGACGAGCAATCCGGCGCGCAGGCCGGGCTTGACGCTCGGGTTCGGAAACACGATGCGCTCTTCGTCGCGCTGCACCGTGTACTGATAGTCGCCGTCGCGCGCGAGCACGCTGCCCTTGGCGAGCGGCGTGAAGTTCGGCACGTCGGAGGCCAGCAGCAGTTCGAACGCGTCGCTTTGCTTGGTCAGCTGATCGACGACGGTGAACACACGCGGCAGAGCGTCGTGGTCGTCGGCTTGCGTGTCGGCTGGCGAGCTCACGCGCAAGCCGGCCAGCAGCGCGCGCACCGCGAGATCCGCGCCCTCGAAGCGTGTCAGGTCGTTCTCACCGAACGGCCGCACCTTGCCGAGTTCGAGCGTGACCGCATCGGCGCCACACGCTTGCGCGGTGAAGTGCGAATAGGTGTTGCCCTTCGTGGTATGCAGCAGCACCGCGCTGATACGCGCGTCGCCGAGCCATTCGAACATCGCGCGCGAAAACGGCTTGCCGGTATGCGGCAGCAGCGCGAAGCGTTCGAACACCGACGCGCGAATCGCCGTATGCATGTCGATATGCCAGCGCGCGCCGGGTGCGGCCGACGCGTCCGCGAAAAAGCGTGTCGCCGCCTGTTCGAGCGCCGCCGCGCGAGGCGCTTCATGACTGTGCGGCAACTGCAGATGACGGCCGCTGAACAGCCGGTTCAGATCGTCGTCGCGATAGCGGCCGCCCTCGCGCATCGCGTCGATGTTGCCGAGAATCACGAGCAGCCGGCACGCGAGCGCGGCACGGCCCTGCGCGATATCCGCGATGATGCGCGACAGCAGTTCGATCGGCGCGGTTTCGTCGCCATGCACGCCGGCCGAGACGAGCACGCTGCGTCGGTCCGCATGCCGCTGCGCGGGCTCGATGACAAGCACACCGTCGCCCCGCCACGTCCAGCGCACGCCGTTCGCGCACACCCCTTGCGCCTCCTGCGCGCCTGGCCGCGAACCCGCGAGCGTCCACGCGAGAAAATCGTCGAGCATCGCGCTCGGGGCCGGCATCGCGTGTTCAGCGCTGGAAGTCATACAGCGAGCCCAGAGCGAGGATTTGCGTCAATTCATCGAGCGCGGTGCGCGATTCGACCAGCAGCTGCGGATCGGTCAGATCGGCCGGCGCGAGACGATCGCGATAGTGCTTTTCGATCCACGCATCGAGACGGCCGAACAGCGTGTCGTCGATCCACACGCCAGGTGCGACCGCGGCGCGCTCGGTGTCGTCGAGCACGACGCGCAGACGCAGACATGCGGGGCCGCCACCGTTCTTCATGCTCTCGCGCAGATCGAACACCAGCACTTCGTCAATCGGACCGCTGTGCGCAGTCAGCCCATCCAGATACGCGGCCACGCGCGGATTTTCGCGGCACTCCTGCGGCACGACCAGCACCTGCTTGCCATCGGGCCGAGTCAGCAGCTGGCTGTTGAACAGATACGACGTCACCGCGTCGGCGACGCTGACCTGCGCGTCGGGCACTTCGATCACGTTGAAGCCGGCTTGCAGGCCCGCCAGCTTCGAGCGCAGCTCGTCGTACACCGCGTGCTGCTCGACGAACGCGAGCTGATGGCAAAACAGCGTGTTGCGATTGCCGACCGCGATCACGTCGTTATGGAACACGCCCGCGTCGATCACTTCCGGGTTCTGCTGCGCGTATACGGTCGCCGCTTCCTGCAAGCCGTGACGATGCGCAACCGCGCGGCTCGCCTCGAAGGTCTGGCGCGCCGGATAGCGCTTCGGCTCCGGCCCGCGACGATACTCGCTGCGGCCGTACACGAAGAATTCGACGCCGCGCGCCCGGTACTGCTCGCAAAAGCGGGTGTGATTCGCGGCACCTTCGTCGCCGAGCGCGGGCGTGCCGGGCAAGGCCTCGTGCACGACGAAGCGGTCGGTGTCGCTGAACATCGCGCGCAGCGTGCGACGCGTCGATTGATGCTCGATCGCGCGATGCAGCTTGCTGCACAGATTGGCCGGCGTGAAATGCACGCGGCCGTCGTGCGTATCCGCGGACGGGCTCACCGTCGCCGCGTTCGCGGTCCACATCGCCGAGGCCGAACTGGCCGCCGCGAGCAGCTCGGGCGCGTCCTTCGCGACGCGCGCGATCACCGACGCGTCGTCGCCGGAAAAACCGAGCTCGCGCAACAGCCGCATCGACGGACGCTCCTGCGGCGGCAGCACGCCCTGATGGAAGCCGAGGTCCGCCAACTGCTTCATCTTGCGCAGACCCTGGCGCGCGGCGGCCTTCGGATTCGCGACCGACTTCTCGTTGTTCTGCGACGCAACGTTGCCGAACGACAAACCCGCGTAGTTGTGAGTCGGGCCGACCAGGCCGTCGAAATTGGCTTCAGTGGCTTGCAGCATCGTCGATCCTTAGAATTGAAGGCCCGGCGAGACGCTCGCGGGCATGTTCAGTTGCGCGCTCTCGACGGAGGCCATCGGGTACGCGCAGTAGTCGGCCGCATAGAACGCGCTCGGCCGATGATTGCCCGAGCGGCCCGGCCCGCCGAACGGCGCGCCCGACGAAGCGCCGTTGGTCGGCCGGTTCCAGTTGACGATGCCCGCGCGAATCGTGCGCTGGAAATGCGCCCACAGCGCTTCGTCGTCGGCGAGCAGCCCCGCGGAGAGACCGAACTCGGTGTCGTTCGCCTGTTCGAGTGCGTCGTCGAAGGTGCGGTAGCGGATGATCTGCGCGAGCGGGCCGAAGTGCTCCTCGTCGGGCAGATCCTTCACATCGGTCACGTCGAGGATCGCGGGCGTGACGAAGCCGAGTTGCGGGTCGCGCTGCTCCATCTTCAGAAGCGCCTTCGCGCCGCTCGCGAGCAGACGCTCCTGCGCGCTCATCAGGCGCGAGGCCGCGCGCGCCGACACCACGGCGCCCATGAACGGCTGCGGCTCGGCGTTGTATTCGCCGACGCCGATGCGCTTCGTGACTTCCGTCAGGCGTGCGAGGAACCGCTCGCCGAACGCATCGTCGGGCACGAAGATGCGGCGCGCGCAGGTGCAGCGCTGCCCCGCCGACAGAAACGCCGATTGAATCGTGTGATGCACGGCGGCATCGAGGTCCGCGACCGGGCCGATCACGAGCGGATTGTTGCCGCCCATTTCGAGCGCGAGCACGATCTCCGGCCGGCCGCCGAACTGCTTGTGCAGCAATGTTCCGGTATCCGAACTACCGGTGAAGAACAGGCCGTCGATCTGCCGGTGATTCGCGAGCGCGATGCCGGTATCCTTCTCGCCCTGCACGAGGTTCAGCACGCCGGCGGGCAGCCCCGCATCGCGCCAGATTTGCACGGTCAGCGCCGCGACGCCGGGCGCGAGTTCGGACGGCTTGAACACGACCGCGTTACCGGCGATCAGCGCGGGCACGATATGCCCGTTCGGCAGATGGCCGGGGAAGTTGTACGGCCCGAACACCGCGACCACGCCATGCGGACGATGCCGCAGTACCGCGGTGCCGTCGGCCATCGCCGAGCGCTTTTCGCCGGTGCGTTCGTTGTACGACTGGATCGAAATCTCGACCTTCGCGGCCATCGACGCCGCTTCGGTGCGCGCTTCCCACAGCGGCTTGCCGGTCTCGCGGCCGATCGCTTCGGCGAGCGCTTCCTTGCGCTCGGTCACGAGCGCGGCGAAGCGGCGCACCACCGCACAGCGCTCGTCGAGCGTCAGCGCCGACCATGCGGCGAACGCACGGCGCGCGCTGCGTACCGCGCGATCGACGTCGTCCGCCGACGCGCTGTTGCCTTGCCACACCACCGCGCCCGTGCCGGGATTGTGCGATGCGAATACGGGTCCTGTGCCGGCGGCCCATTCGCCGTCGATGAAAAGCTCGCTCATGATCATCCTTGTTTGTGTTTCACCGGCAGCACCCGCAGCGGGTCGCCTGCCTTCACGTCGAGCGCGGCGGCCTCGGCCGCGCTCAGGCGGAATACACCGTTGCGCGGCACCCCCGCCACGACGCCCACGCGAAAATCGCCGAGCGACGTGTTCGATACCATCGACTTCGGTCCGTCCTGCGCGGCCGGCTCCGCTGCCTCGCCGATCTCGGCCGTCACCAGCACGCTCTCGCGCACCGTGCGCAAATCGGCGATATGGCATTCGAGCACCGGACCCGCGTCGAAAATATCGACGTGGTTCTCGTAGCGCAGCCCCTCCGCTTCGAGCATGCGGCGCGCCGGAATCGTGTCGTTGTGCGTGAGGCCGACGCAGCGCTGCGCCTCTTCCGGCAGCAGTTCGACGTACACCGGATAGCGCGGCATCAGCTCGGCGAGAAACGCCTTGCGGCCGTGCGAGCTCAGATAGTCGGCCGCGTTGAAATCGATCTGGTAAAAATGCGAGCCGACCGCGCGCCAGAACGGCGACGTGCCCTGCTCGTCGAAATGGCCGCGCAACTCCGCGCACAAACGCTGCGGAAAACGCTCGCGAAACTGTGCGAGAAACATGAAGCGCGAGCGCGACAGCAAGCCGCCGACGCCGCTCGTGCGATAACGCGGGCTCAGGAACAGCGAGCACACTTCCGCATAGCCGGTGAGGTCGTGCGAGATGTTCAGCGCGTGCATGCGCGTCCAGATGCCGAGATCCTGGCTCGCGTGCACGACCGTGCTCACGCGATAGTTGTAGAACGGCTGCTGCAGACCCACCGCCGTTTCGATACCGCACACACCTGCCACGTCGCCGGTCGCGGTGTCTTCCATCACGAAGAAATAGCCGGCCTCGTGCGGCTCGGCCTGATCCTCCATCGTGCGGCGCGCGCGTTCGACCCGCGCCGCGAGCGCATCGCGATCGGGCTTGAAGGTGGTCAGGCCCGGACCGGTTTCCTGCGCGAGCCGCATCAGCGCATCCACATCGCCTCGTTGTACTACGCGAACGACGATCATTGCGCGTCTCCCGATTGTTCATCCTGCGGCTGATGCAGCGGCACGCAGCGCACCGCATCGCCTTCCCCTACGCCGAGCGCGGCGCGCGCCGCCTGCGACAACACGGCGCCCGACTCCTTGCCCGGCGCGAGATCGCCGAGCACGCAACGGAACTCGCCGGCGGCGCCGTTGTGCGCGATCAGCCAGGTTTCGCCGCGCGGCGCCGGCGCTTCGCGCACCACGCGCGTTTCGTTGTGCTTCACGCTGACGCTGCGATCCATCTGCGCGGTCAGCACCGGACCCGCGTCGAAGATGTCGACGTAGCGATCGGTCTCGAAGCCTTCCTCGAGATGAATCTCGTACGCGAGCAGCGCGTTCGAGTCCGGCTCGCCGAGCACGCGCTGCGCCGCTTCGGGCAACAGCGGTACATACACGGGATAGGTCGGCATCACTTCGGCGATGAACGTGCGGCTGCGGCCGCCCGATTCGACCTCGATGTCGGCGAAATTGCGGCCGAAGAACTTGCGGCCCACCGCTTCCCAGAACGGCGACACGCCGTTTTCGTCGGTGACGCCGAGCAGCAGCGAGAACACCTCGGGCGTGAAGCGCTTGCGATTCGCGGCGATGTATATCATGCGCGCGCGCGACATCAACTGCGCGGCGGCGTCGCCGCGCAGCGACGGGTCGATGTAGTAGCCCGCGAGCCGACTTTTGCCGGTCAGTTCGTGCGACATCGTCAGCGCGTGAATCTTGCGATTCACGTGCAGCTCGCGCGACGCATGAATCAGCGCGTCGTTGCGAAACACGTAGAACGGGTCCGCGTAACCGGCCGCCGCGACGATGCTCGCGGTGCCCATCAGCTTGCCGGTCTCCGAGTCTTCGAGCACGAACAGATAGAACTCCTCGCCGGGGAAGTCGACCTCCGCGCGAAACGAGTCTTCCGACAACGCGACGCGCGCTTCGAGCGCGCGCCGGTCGTGCGGCAGGGAATGCAGCACCGGTTGCGCGGTGCGCGCCATATGCTCGAGCGCGTCGAGATCGGCGAGGCGGGCGGGACGTACGAAGTACATCATCGTTCCTGTTGAATGTGACGCATGATCCGCTGCATCAGCGTGGGCAGGCGTGCGGGACTGGACTGCCTGAACATCAATGCGACGCCGCCTGCGCGCTCGCGCCGACGAGTTCGCCGAACGCCTTGTCGAGACGCGCGAAGCCTTCGGCCATGTCGTCGAGCGGCATGATCAAGGACGGCACGAAGCGCAGCACGTCCGGGCCCGCCATCAGCATGATCACGCCGTGCTGGCCGGCCGCCGTGACGAAGTCCTTCGCACGGCCCTTGAACGCATCGTTCAACTCAGCGCCGATCAGCAGACCCTTGCCGCGCACTTCGGTGAATAGGCCGAAGCGCTCGTTCAGTTTCGCGAGGTGGCCCTTCAGCACTTCGCTGCGCGAGCGCACGCCTTCGAGCACCTTCGGGTCGCTGACGAGTTCGACCACTTTCTCCGCGATCGCCGAGCCGAGCGGATTGCCGCCGTACGTCGTGCCGTGCACGCCGACCTTGAAGTGCGCGGCGAGCTCTTTGGTGGTCAGCATCGCGCCGATCGGGAAGCCGTTGCCGAGCGCCTTCGCGGTGGTCAGGATGTCCGGCGTCACGCCGGTGTCCTGGTACGCATAGAAGTAGCCGCTGCGGCCCACGCCGGTTTGCACTTCGTCGAAAATCAGCAGCGCGTTGTGCTGGTCGCACGCTTCGCGCAGCGCTTTCAGGAACGCCGGATCGGCCGGAATCACACCGCCCTCGCCCTGGATCGGCTCGACGATCACCGCGCAGGTCTGCGCGCCGATCGCCTTCTTCGCCGCTTCGATGTCGTTGTACGGCAGATGCGTGATGCCGGCCGGCACCGGGCCGAAGCCTTCCGAATACTTCGGCTGGCCACCGACGCTGACGGTGAACAGCGTGCGGCCGTGGAACGACTGCGTAAACGAAATGATTTCGTCCTTCTGCGCGCCGTGACGGTCGAACGCGACGCGGCGCGCGAGCTTCAGCGCGGCCTCGTTCGCTTCGGCGCCCGAGTTCGCGAAGAACGCGCGGTCGGCGAACGTCAGGCTTTCGAGGCGCTTCGCGAGGCGCAGCACCGGCTCGTTGGTGTAGCCATTGCCGATATGCCACAGCTTGCTGCCCTGCTCGTGCAGCACCTTCAGCAGCTCGGGATGCGCATGACCGAGCGCGGTGACGGCGATGCCGCCGGCGAAGTCGATATAGTCGCGGCCTTGCGTGTCCCACACGCGCGAGCCGAGACCGCGATCCGGTACGAAGGCGGCGGGGGCAAACACCGGCACCATGACTTCGTCGAAGGTCTGGCGTGTCACAGTCAGGTCGTTCATGGCAAATCCTTTTACGGGTGACAGGTAATACACCTAGTGTAGGAAACCGCGCGCGGCACGTCTTGCGCATACGCGACGTTTTCTATGAGGTTCCGCGCGTCGCGGCCGCGGCGGGTGCTTTTCGTGCAGGCGTTTCGTTCGTACTCTGTGAGTGGTTCGTGTCGGGTTTGTGTCGGGCTCGTCTCGGGCATGCCGCGCGCGGGTCTCGCGCTTCAGCAGCGCAGCTGTCGAGCCCGGCAGCGGGCCTGCCCCGGCTTCGCTTTCAGACGGCTTCCAGCTCGCGCACGAGCCAGGCCGGCCGGGCGCGCCGCCTTGCGTCAATCGATCTCGGGCGGTTCGATCAGCGCGGCCGGCCGCGGCTCGCTTGCACCGCCGTGCGCGCCGGTCTGCCGGTCGATCCAGTTGCGGCGATCCTCGCGCGGCGTGACGCCGAAGCGCTCGCGATACGCATTCGAAAAATGCGCCGCCGATGAAAATCCGCACGCGAGGCTGATCTGCACGACCGATTTGCTGGTGCGCTGCAATTGCGTGCGCGCCTTCGACAGCCGCAGCCCCAGGTAGTACTTGGACGGCATCGAGCCGAGATACTGGCGAAACAGACGCTCCAGCTGCCGCCGCGAGACGCCGACGAGGCCGGCGATTTCGTCGGTGGTCAGCGGGTCCTCGATATTGGCTTCCATCAGCAGCAGCGCGTCGTTCAGGCGCGGATGACGCTCGCCCGGCGCGGTCACGAACGGAATGCGCTGACGCTCCTCGCCCGCGCGCAGCACCCCGACGCCGAGCGTATCGGCGATGCGATCCGCCAGTTCGGGCCCGTGCTCGCGGCCGATCATCGCGAGCATGAAGTCGACGGTCGCCTGACCGCCCGCGCAGGTCGCGCGATCGCGATCGATTTCGAAGATCTGCTGCGTGACGATCGAGCGTTCGAACTGTTCGGAGAACTGCTGATAGGTTTCCCAGTTCACGCTGACGCGATAGCCGGACAGCTGCCCCGCCATCGCGAGCCACCACACGCCGTGGTGAATGCCGGTGACGAGCGGCGTGCGCTGGCCGACGCGCGCGAGGCTCGCGAGAAACAGACGATAGTCGGCGAACTGCTGGAACCGCTCGCTGACGATGATCAGCCAGTCGCACGCGATCGCGTCGCCGAACGCGGCATCGGCCGGCCATTGCGCGCCGCCCGCGAGCGGCACCGCACGGCCGTCCCACGAACACACCTGCACGCGATACAGCGCACGGCCGTCGATTTCATTGGCGAGATTGAGCGCGTCGACGATCGGCCCGACGCCCGACATCGACACGGGCGGCAGAGCGACGATCGCGACCTGCGTCGTGCGAGCCGGGCTGGACATGCGGGCCATCGGGTGTCCGTGAAAAGCGGGCCGCGTTACTTCAGGCTGCCGGAAAGGAACTGCTTCAGGCGCTCGCTGCGCGGCGCGCTCAGCACCGTGGCCGGATTGCCCTCTTCCTCGGTGCGGCCCTGATGCAGGAACATCACATGGTTCGACACATTGCGCGCGAAACCCATTTCGTGCGTGACCACGATCATCGTGCGGCCTTCCTCGGCGAGCTTCTGCATCACCTTCAGCACTTCGCCGACGAGTTCCGGGTCGAGCGCGGACGTGGGTTCGTCGAACAGCATCACGTCCGGGTCCATCGCGAGTGCGCGAGCAATCGCGACGCGCTGCTGCTGGCCACCCGACAGATGCGACGGGTACTGCTTCTCCAGACGCGGCGCGAGCCCGACCTTCTCCAGGTATTCGCGCGCGCGGTCTTCAGCTTCCTTGCGCTTCAGGCCGAGCACGTGGATCGGCGCTTCGATCACGTTCTCGAGCACGTTCATGTGCGCCCACAGGTTGAAGTGCTGGAACACCATCGCGAGCTTGGTGCGGATGCGCTGCAACTGCTTGTGATCGGCGACTTCGAGGTTGCCGGCGCGATCGGTCCTGGTCTTGACCGCCTCGCCATCGACGACGATCTGCCCCGCGTTCGGCCGCTCGAGAAAATTGATGCAGCGCAGGAAGGTGCTCTTGCCCGAGCCGCTCGCGCCGATGATGCTGATCACGTCGCCCTTGTTCGCGTTGAGCGACACGCCCTTGAGCACTTCGTTGTCGCCGTAACGCTTGTGGATGTCCTGTACCGCGAGCTTGCAGGCTTCGGCTTGAGTGGTATGGAGCACGATGCTCTCCCAGTGAGAATACGGATCGGTCTGGTGCGGACGCCGCCGCGCGCTTGCGCGCGGCGCCCGCGGCAATGTCAACGCTCGCTCAATGCGTGCGCACCGCGAGATACGCGAGCCAGCGACGCTCGGCGCGCCGGAACAGCGCAACCAGCGCAAACGACACCACGAGATAAATCAGCGCCGCGAGCCCGAATGCGTTGAACGACTGATAGGTCGCCGAGTTCGCATCGCGCGCGACCTTCAGGATGTCGGGCACCGTGGCCGTGAACGCGACCGTGGTCGCGTGCAGCATCAGGATCACTTCGTTACTGTACAACGGCAACGCGCGGCGCAGCGCGGACGGTATCACAATGCGCCGGTACATCGTGAACCAGCTCATGCCGTAGGCGCGCGCCGCCTCGACTTCGCCGTGCGAGGTCGAGCGGATCGCGCCCGCGAAAATCTCGGTCGTGTACGCGCAGGTGTTCAACGCGAACGCGAGGATCGCGCAGTGAAAGCCGCTGCGAAAGAACGCGTCGAGCAGACTGTGCGAGCGCACGAACGCGAGACTGTACACGCCGGTGTAGATCAGCAGCAGCTGCACGTACAGCGGCGTGCCGCGAAATACGTAGGTGTACACACGTACGGGGGTCGACAGCCAGCGCTTCTTCGACACGCGCGCGACCGCGAGCGGTATCGAGCACACGAAGCCGATCGAGATCGACGCGACCAGCAGCCACAGCGTGACCGCGAGACCCGACAGGCGCTGGCCGTCCCAGAACAGGTACGCCTTCCAGAATTGATTGAGGATGTCGATCATGGCGTTCAAAGCTCCGCGTGTCGCACGCCGATCGAATAGCGGCGGTTCAGCCAGATCAGCGCGAGGTTCGAGACGGTGGTGATCGCCAGATAGATCAGCGCCGCGACGAGGATGAAAAAGAACATGTTGAAGGTGCTCTTGCCCGCGTCCTGCGCCGCCTTGACGACGTCGGCGAGACCGATGATCGACACCAGCGCGGTGGCCTTCACGAGCACCTGCCAGTTGTTGCCGATGCCGGGCAGCGCGAAGCGCATCATCTGCGGGAACAGGATGCGGGTGAACACGCGCACGCCGCTCATGCCGTACGCGCTGCCCGCTTCGAGCTGGCCGCGCGGCACCGCGAGAAACGCGCCGCGAAACGTCTCGGTGAAGTACGCGCCGTAGATGAAGCCGAGCGTCAGCACGCCGGCCACGAACGGATCGATGTCGAACTGCGGCAGATCGAGCGCGTCGGTGACGTCGTTGACCGCCATCTGGATGCTGTAGAACAGCAGCAGCATCAGCACGAGGTCGGGCACCGAGCGGATCAGCGTCGTATAGCCGGTTGCGATGGCCCGCAAGGGCCGGTTGAACGAGAGTTTCGCCGCCGCGCCCGCGAGGCCGAGCAACACAGCGGCCGCCAGCGACAGAACGGACAGTTCGATCGTCTGAATCGTGCCGGCGAGCAGCACGGGACCAAAGCCGTATAGGAACACGCGTGTCTCCATCCAGGTTTTGTTGAATTGGCGCGGATGGCGGCGGCTTCGTGGGCTGCTCGCTGCTCCGGCATGGCGCGGAGTCTCGCAAGCGGAAATCAATTTCTCAAATACCAGGCGGGTGGCTTGCTGCGACGCAACATTGCAGCTCGACGAGCAGCTAACCGCTCGCAGCGCTTGGTTTAACGAGGGTTATCGTTTTGTCAGGCGAGCGAGGCGCGCGTGGCCGTGCTGCGATTTCGCAAGTTTCGGGTCGCTTTTTCGATAGGCCGCGTGGGCGGTGTTGGCGACCGTCGGTGGAGCGGAGATGATTCCTATATGAGTCTTAAGAGCCCTTCGCGGCTCATGAGTCACGCATCGTTTCGCCCACCTGAGCCGCGCTCATTCGAGCGTGAGCCGCGCGCGGATCGCCGGCAGCATGTGCTCGACCGCCGCGCGCCCTTCCTCGATGGCCGGCGCCGCGCGATGAAAATCGAAGATGCCCATGCCGCCCAGGCGCGGCTGGATCAGGATATCGGCCGGTTCGCCCGCGAGCCGGCTGCGCGAGATGCGCACCTGCATGATGTCGATGCTTTGCGCGATCGAACTCAGCATCGACGGCACTTGCGCGCTCGGTTTCGGCGGCACGCGCACGTCGTCGGTGGCGCTCGCTTCTGCTGGCGCGAGCCAGCGCGGCCACGGCTTGCCGTTGCGGCGCAGCGCGACGGGCTGCGGCGCGGTGGGATCGAGCGCGGGCGTTTCGATGACCGGGCCGCCGAAGTCGCGGCCGTTCAGGATGTCGTTGTTCAGATCGATCGCGATCACGCAGTCCGCGCGCATGCCGCGCGCGACCGACACCGGCACCGGGTTGCTGAGGCCGCCGTCGACGAGCCACACGCCGTTGTGCCACACCGGCGTGAAGATGCCCGGAATCGCAATCGACGCGCGCACCGAGTCGATCGTGCTGCCGTCCTGCAGCCAGATTTCGCGGCCCGTGTCGAGTTCGGTCGCGACCGCCGCGAACGGGATGTCGAGTTGCGCGATCGAGCGGCCGCCGAATTTGTCGGCGAATAGCTGGATCACCTTGCGCCCGCCGAGCAGGCCGCCCGAGATGCGCAGATCGAGCAGCCGCACCACGGTCTGCCACGTGAGACGCGACACCCACTCCTCGAGCCAGTCGAGATCGCCGTTCGCATAGACCGCGCCGACCAGCGCGCCGATCGACGTGCCGCACACGACGTCGGGCTTGATGCCCGCGTCCTGCAGCGCGCGAATCGCGCCGATATGCGCCCAGCCGCGCGCGGCGCCGCCCCCCAACACCAGCCCGATCCGGCTGTATCGACGTCGACGTATCATACCTACCCCGCTCTGTCGGACCGCTGATGCGGCCGCCTTCTGATCGAAATTTCCCCCGCCTATCGCCCGCGAATCACGTCCGAGCGCGACGTGGTGTACACCCTCTGGCTCTGGTCGAAGTGAACGTTGAAGATGCCCTCTTCGGTCACGCCGCCCTCCCGCCACTTCCAGCTCCACACGGTTTCCGGCTTCAGCGGAAACACCGCGACCTGTCCAGGTTTGCCGAGCAAGCGGCGCACCTCGTCCTCGGTCATGCCGGAGCGGATCTTCGCGAAGTTGGCTGCGGTCAGCACCTGCGTGATCGCCTGCAGCTTGCCGTCGCGATCGACGTCGACCATGTAGGTGTTGAGGCCCTGCGGACCGCGCGGATATTCGAAGCGCTTCGAGCCGTCGGTGAAGGTGCGCGCGGTTTCGGGCTTGCCCATCTGGTCGACGATTTGCGCCTCGGTCGTGACGCCGGGCGTCAGGTCCTTGAGCAGCAACGCGTCCGGTTTGACGGCGTTGAAAAAGTCCTTGAGTTTTTGCACGGCTTGATCGCTCTGCTGTTGGTCGCAGCCGGTCAGCGCAAAGCACGCGATCAGCAGCGTGACGCCCAGCGGTTTGAGGCTCACTTCGGTTCCTGTCCGGATGCGCGGGATCTGCCTTCGCCGCGCATGGCCGGTCTGTAGTGTGTACTACAAGGATAACCGCGCCCGCGGAAAACCGCGAGTCGCGCAGACACGACAAGTGCGGCTACGCACGTAACGTGTTGCGCGCAGCGCTAAACGATCGACAGGGGATCAAGCGGGATGGTGGGTACGCCAGAAGCAAAAAGGCGACGCTGTTCACAGCGTCGCCATGTCGGTCGATATGATCAACCGGAAGTGACGGCGGCCCTCGTTGGCCGCCTTGCGCGAAGCACCCTGGACGACGCGCAGCGGTCTGTTCCAAACGAAGCGATGAGCAACCTTGGCTGCTCACCTTGCGCCATCGCCGAATGACAAACCGCTGCCTTTTATGGCCGCCCTGGTCCCTCGATAAGCCTTCCTGATCTCGCTAATTTAAACGCATTGGCGGCATTCTACGAGAGCGCGTTTACACCGAATCGGCAGAAGATTCTGCGCGCGGCAACAGGGGCGCCGGACCGCCGGATCCCCGGATGCCGCCTGGTCAAATCACGCGAAAGCCGTGCGTGCCGTCGCGCGCGAGTTGTGCGACGAGCCCATGCTCCCATTCCAGATACGCGCTCATCGCTTCGCGTGCGTTCTCCGTGCCCTCGTACGGCCGCTGATAACGATCGATGCGTGGCGACGCCATTCGCGTGCCGCCCGACTCCACGGGCAGGCCCGCGTCGATCCACGCGATCGTGCCGCCGCGCAGCACCTGCACCGGCCGCCGGGTCGCCGCGGCGAGTTCCGGCGCGACGAAGCGCGCGATCACGTCGCTGCCGCAGGTGAGCACATAGCGCTTCGCGTCGGGCAGCGTACGCAGCGCATCGGCGAGCTGGCTGCGAATCACGAACCACGCGCCCGGGACATGCCGCGTCAGATAGTCCGCGCTGCTCGTGAAATCGAGCACCACGGTACCCGGCGACTGCAGCAGCGCGGCGAGCTCGGCCGGCGCGATGTCGTCGACGTCGGGCGGCGTGACCGCGTAACGCGCGGGCGGCGCCATGCCCTTCTCGGCGAAATCGGCCGCCGTCAGGCCGTCGACCACGTACGCCTCGACGTTCATCTGCGCGAGCCACGACGCGGTCATGTTCGCGCGCACGCCGTCGTTGTCCGCGAGGATCACGCGCGCGCCGCGCACCGTCACGAACAGGTCGGTTTCCTGCACGAGCTGGCCGCCCGGCGCACTGCGAAAACCAGGCACGTGGCCCGCCTCGTATTCCTCGGGCGTACGCACGTCGAAGCGATACACGGTGCGCACCGCTTCGTCGGCCCAGCGACGCGCTTCATCGCGCGAGGTGCGGCGCACGCGCGCCCGATCGGCGACCGCGCGCGCGCCTTCGGCCGCGGCGAGACGGGAAGCGTCGTCGACCCCGCCTTCGACGCGCCGCGAGCTGCCATGAGCGAGCGGCTGACCGGCGAGCGTCCAGCCCATCGTGCCGTTGCGCAGCGCCGCGACTGGATTCGGCACCCCCGCATTGATCAGCGACTGCGCGCCGATGATGCTGCGCGTGCGCCCCGCGCAATTGACGATGATGCGCGTGGCCGGATCCGGCGCGAGCTGCCGCGCGCGCAACACCAGCTCCGCGCCCGGCACGCTGATGCTGCCGGGGATGTTCATGGTCTGAAACTCGTCGAAGCGGCGCGCGTCGAGCACGACGACATCGGCCTCGCGATCGAGCAGCGCCTGCACCTGCTGCGCGGACAGCGACGGCGTATGACGCACGCTTTCAACCAGTTCGCCGAACGCCTTGCTCGGCACGTTGACGTCCCTGAACAACTCGCCGCCCGCTTCGCGCCAGCCTTGCAGGCCGCCTTCGAGCAATGCGACGTTGGTATAGCCGAGTTCGGTGAGACGCTCGGCCGCGCGCCTCGCGAGGCCCTCGCCGGCATCGAACACGACGATCGGCAGCGCCGGGCGCGGCAACCGAACCGGCGCGTCGAGTTCGAGCCGCGACAGCGGCAGATTGGCGGCAAACAACGGATGGCTGCGCGCGTGCGGATCTTCCTCACGCACGTCGACGAGCGCGATCTCCTCGCGGTCGAGCAAGGCGTGGCACACGTCCTGGTATGACCGGGTACGAAATTCTTTGACGACATTCATGGGATCAGGAACTCCTTCGCTTCATTCCAGATTTCCGGCAACGGGTCGCGTTGCCGCGTCGATACTTAACCGTACACTCGAATTCCGATTGGCGCACGGTCACTCGCTGGATTACTTATTCGAGCGCACTGCGAATGCGATGCACCTGCCGCTCGAACACGCTACGCAAGCGCAATTTCCGCGCCACGCGCCGCTCCTTACCAAATCTTGCCGACCCTTCGGCCGACATGGGCATCGCCGCGCCGCCAGCAGAAATGCCGTCGCTTTGCCACAATGCCCCATCGCGCGAAAGCGCCGCTCATCGCAATCAACAGACAATGATCCCCTTCTCGGTTCTCGATCTCTCGCCGGTCACCGCGGGCGCCACGCCTGCGGACGCATTCAGGAACACACTGTCACTCGCGCAACACGCGGAAAAGCTGAACTACAAACGCTACTGGCTCGCCGAGCATCACAACATGACCGGCATCGCGAGCGCGGCGACCTCGGTCGTGATCGGCTACGTGGCCGGCGGCACCAACACGATTCGCGTCGGCTCCGGCGGCATCATGCTGCCGAACCATGCGCCGCTCGTGATCGCCGAACAGTTCGGCACGCTCGCGTCGCTGTATCCGGGGCGGATCGATCTCGGCCTCGGCCGCGCGCCCGGCACCGATCAGACCACTTCCCGCGCGCTGCGCCGCGATCTGCAGGCGAGCGCGGAGACCTTCCCTGACGACGTCGTCGAACTGCAACGGTATTTCGCCGAACCGGTCGCGGGCCAGCGCATTCGCGCGGTGCCGGGCGCGGGCCTCAACGTGCCGCTGTGGCTGCTCGGCTCGTCGCTGTACAGCGCGCAACTGGCCGCGGCGCTCGGGCTGCCGTTCGCGTTCGCGTCGCACTTCGCGCCCGATTACATGATGACCGCGCTGCAGGTGTATCGCTCGCAGTTCCGGCCGTCCGCGACGCTGGCGAAGCCCTACGCGATGGTCGGCGTCAATCTGTTCGCCGCCGACACGAACGATGAAGCCGCGCGGCTGTTCACGTCGCTGCAGCAACAGTTCATCAATCTGCGGCGCGGCACGCCGGGGCAATTGCAGCCGCCGGTCGAGCGGCTCGAAGCCTCCGAGATGGAGTTGAACAACGTCGCTCGCGCACTCTCGTGCACCGTGCTCGGCGATCGCGACGCAATCCGCGAAGGTCTGCAATCGATCATCGAGCAGACCGGCGCGAACGAGTTGATGCTGACCGCACAGATTTACGATCACGAAGCGCGGCTGCGCTCGTTCGAGATCGGCGCCGAGGTGCGCGATGAACTGATGGCGGCCAACTGAGCGGTTCGCGAACCGATCGGCCGACACGGCAACGCACGAAAAAAGGGCGGCTCATCGCGAGCCGCCCTTGTCTTTTTGCACCGAGTGGGGTCAGGCCGGACGCTTCGGCCCCGGCGTGAGATCTAGAAGGCGCTCTTTATCACGCCCCCGTCGGCCCGCAACGCAGCTCCCGTCGTGGCCGACGAAAGCGGACTCGCGATATAGGCCACGAGCGACGCGACTTCCTGCGGCGAACCAAATCGCTTGATCAGCGATGTGGGACGGACCTTCTCGAAGAACTCTTTTTCGAACGCTTCAAACGATTTGCCGTCGGCCTTTGCAAGGGTCTCGACGAATTCACCCACGCCGCGCGATTTCGTCGGCCCCGGCAGCACGCTATTGACGGTGATGCCCGTGCCGGCAACGGCTTCGGCGAGCCCGCGCGAGACCGCCAGCTGCGCGGTTTTCGTCACACCGTAGTGGATCATTTCGGCTGGAATCTGCACCCCGCTCTCGCTCGAAATGAAAATGATGCGCCCCCAGTTGGCCCGCTTCATCGCGGGCAAAAACAGGCGAGCGAGGCGTACCCCACTCAGCACATTGACGTCGAAGAACCGCTGCCAGTCCGCGTCGGGGATCTCCTCGAACGGCTTGGGCTCGAAGATGCCCAGGTTGTTGACCAGTATTTCCACGTCCGGATAGCGTCGCGCCAGTTCTTCCGCTGAAGCGGCGGTGCTTAGATCGCCCGCAAATCCCAACACGTCGCCGCCCGTCTCCGCTTTCAGCTGCGCGACCACGTCGTCCACAGATGACTGGGAGCGGCCGTTCACGATCACACGAGCGCCCTCCTGCGCCAACGTGCTGGCGATAGCGTGACCGATGCCGGCCGTGCTGCCGCTCACCAGTGCGAGTTTGCCTGTCAGATTCAGGTCCATGGGTGATTTCCTTTCAATGGATGAAGTAAGAGCGGCGGCAGCGGGTCTTGAACGCCGCATGCCGCCAGCAGGTTCACGTGCGGGTAATCGATGCGCCACCATCGACCAGTGAGGCGGTGCCGGTCACGAAGGACGAATCGTCCGACGCGAGATACAGCACCGAACGCGCCAGTTCTTCCGGCCTGGCGACGCGCTTGAGCGCATGCAGCCCGGTCACGAATGCCTGCGATTCGTGGCTGTCGTTCATGCCGCGATACATCTCCGTGTCCACCGCGCCCGGCAACACCGCGTTGACGCGCACGCCTTGCGCGCCGTACTCGGCAGCGAGTGCCTGCGTGAGGCCGATCAGGCCGGACTTGCTCGCCGCGTAGGCCGCAGTGCCGGGAAACGCGAACGAGTAACCGACGAACGTCGACGTGAAGATGATCGATCCACCACCTTGCTTCAGCATTTCGGGAATCTGGTGCTTCGCTCCGAGGAAGGCACTGGTCAGATTGGTCGCCAGCGCGGCGCTCCAGCCGGCTTCGGAAATGCCGGTGCTCGGGCCCATCTCGCCAAGCGTACCGGCGTTGTTGTAGGCGATGTCCAGACGGCCGAAGCGGCTCACTGCGAGTGCGACCAGCGCCTTCGCGAAGTCCTCCGATTGCACGTCGCCGGCGAGATACACGGCTTCGCCGCCTTCGCTGGCTATCTCTGCGACAAGGGTTTCGAGTTCTGCCGCGCGGCGCGCCGCGATCACCACCTTGGCGCCTTCCTTCGCGAACAGCTTCGCGGTAGCGCGGCCAATTCCTGAGCTTGCACCCGTCACGATGGCGACCTTTCCCGTCAAGCGTTGCATGTTCTTCTCTCCTGATCCATTTGGTTGGCCAGTGCCCTATGCGTTGGCCGGTGAAAGGAATATAGGCTTCAGTCCTGATGGCGGAAAGGTCAAAAACATGGTCCTATCGGTCAGCTTTTGTGAACGATAGGAGGGCTTGCATGGACCGCCTGCGCGCCTTCGAGGTTTTCGTGACGGTGGTGAGCCGTGGTGGTTTTGCGCGCGCAGCGGATGCGCTCGGCACGTCGCCCGCCAACGTGACCCGCTATGTGAACGAGCTGGAAGCGCACCTGGGCACGCGCCTGCTGAATCGAACGTCGCGCACGCTGTCTCTGACCGAGGGCGGCGAGACCCTTTACGCCCGCTGCAAGTCCATCCTCGACGATGTCGCCGAGACCGAGGGGCTCGTGTCATCCGCGTCGGTCGAACCACGCGGACGCCTGCGCATCAATGCGCCCGTGAGCTTTGGGATTTTGTATCTGGCGCCGCTATGGCCCGAGTTCATGCGGAAATATCCTGGCATCGAACTCGACGTGGGGCTGATCGACCGCGTCGTCGATATCGTCGATGAAGGCTACGATCTCGCCATTCGCATCTCGCGCGCCGGCTCGACTAGCCACGCGGCGCGTAAGCTCGCGACATCGCAAAACATTCTGTGCGCGTCGCCGGCCTATCTGGCTCGCGCCGGAGTTCCGACGGCGCCTACGGACCTGATCGGGCATCGCTGCATCGGGTACACCTATGCGGCCACCGGCGACGAGTGGCAACTGATCGACGCTGGCGGCAAGACTCACGCGGTGAGGGTGGACTGTCGCATGCATACGAATAACGGCGATACGGCGCGCGCGGCAGCGCTCGCCGGGCAAGGCGTGATCTGGCAACCCACGTTCCTGATCGGCAACGATCTACGCGCCGGCACGCTGGTTCAGGTGTTGCCTGAGTATCGCCTGCCCGACATCGACATACTCGCCATGTACCCGAGCCGTCGACACCTGAGCGCCCGAGTGCGTGTGATGATCGATTTTCTGGTCGATGCGTTTGGTGGGGTGCCCCCTTGGGATCGGCATGGCAACGGCCCGCCCTGAGTCACGGTTCCGCGCGCGGGAGTAACACTGAAAAAATCGTCTCCGTCTCATCGGAGCGCGTTTCGATTGCACCGTGGTGGGCCTTGGCGATTTCGCTTGCGATGTACAAACCCAGTCCAAGGTTGCCCGCCATCTCGTCTTCGTTCTGGCGGTTTGGCCCCCGAATCAACGGATCGAAGATGTGAGCCAGGGTTGCGGACTCGATCGCCGCACCATGGTTGCAGACGTCGATGCGGACCTGTGTTGCATCACCGGTCACCGTCACGCGCACAGGAGTGTCCGGCGCCCCATACTTGATGGCATTGAGCACAAGGTTGCCCAGCAATTGCTGCAGGCGCTGGCTGTCCCAGACCCCCTTCAGATCACCGGTCACCTGTAACTCGATCTGCCTGTCGGGGTGAGTGGCACGCAACGCGTCCAGTTCGTCAGAAAGCACATCCGCGAGATTGACATGCGTGGGCGCGACGCTGATGCCCAAGCCCAGTTGGGTTCGGTTGAATTCGGTCAGGTCATCGAGCAATGCCTGCATCCGGGCCCCGCTGCGGATCAGGCGGCCAGCCGCCGTGGATACCTGCTCTCCGGCATTCAGAGCGGCCAGATACGATGCGGTGACCTTGATCGCCTGCAGTGGGCTGCGCATGTCGTGCCCCAGCATGCCAAGCAGGAGGTTACGGTTCTGCTCGATCTGCGCATTGAACGAGGTGACCGATTCGGCCAGCGCCTGATCGATCGCTTCATTGAACCGAATGACATCATCGAAGTGCGGAGCTTCGGGCACGCAATCGTCCATCCACAAGCGCAGCACGCTTGCACGCAGCGCGCGATATTCGGCGGCGAGCTGGTTCACACTGAAGCCGGCACGAGCCCTCAGAAATCCATGCGTTCGCGCGGCTGATTCGGTCACGCCGACGAGACCGGAGCCTTGGCCCCATGACTTTGCGTGTTGGGCGTCCCGGCTTTGCGGTGTTTGCAAGTCTGTTGCTACGGCGAGCAGCACTTGCTGTGCCTCTTCGCGTAGCTCCATCGATCCCATTCTTGTCGCCGCTGGCGTGAGGGTGGCGGCGAACGCCTCCCAGTGCTCGAGTATCGGCTCGATGTCTCGCAAGATAAAGTCTGCAAGTCGCACGTCCGCGTCTCCAAACGGTAAATGGGCGGCTGCCGGAGGCAATCAGCCAAGCTATGTTACGCGCAAATGGGTGACGGACTTGAATCGAAGGAGCGTTCCAGATGACGACGGGCGATGTCGCGGCAGCCCACTCCGGCTTCGAACCGGCATCTGCTTGAAATCTGTGTGGGACCCGGAATAACCTCGCATCTGACGGGTTCACTCCAACGAGACACCTGTTCGTCACAACGGGAGAACGATCTTGCGTACCCCAAGTCCTCGTAGCGTGCGGACGATCCTGAGCGTCGTCGTTGTCCTGGCGATCTCCGCGTTTTGCGACTCGCCTGCCGTCACTGCCGGCATACAGACCGACGCTACGTCCAACGAAGCTCCATTCCTGGCGGAGAACGATGCCGCCATGACAAGGATGATGGATGGCATGTCGACGAGACCGACAGGCGACGTCGATCGCGATTTTGTCGAAATGATGGTGCCTCACCATCAAGGTGCCATCGACATGGCGCAGGCCGAACTGCGTTACGGACACAACGAACAGTTGCGCCGCATCGCGCAGGAGATCGTCGTCGAGCAACAACAGGAAATCGTCGCGATGCGCGTCGCACTCGGACAACCATTGCCGCCACCAGCCCCCGCGCCGGACCAGCAAAAGCCCGCTTCTCTCCCGGCTGCCCCTGCCCACCCCGCATCCGACCACGGCATGCAAATGAACATGCCGAACCCCATGCAAGAGGAGCAACCATGAAACGCTCATCGAGAATCACCATCGGGTTGTCTGCAGCCGCGCTGATGGCAGCGCAGTTCGCCTGGGCTGGGCAGGCCCCTGGATCGCAGTCCGATCCTGACATTCAAGTCAGCCACCACGATCGCGTGTACGCGGCCGAGCAGTTTTCGAACACGGTGTCGGTGATCGACCCGGCCGACAACAAGCTGCTCGGCCTGATTCGCCTCGGCGATCCGTCGCCGGGCAATTTCAGTCCGTTGTACAAAGGTCAATTACTCGTGCATGGCATGGGATTCTCGCCGGACCATCGCACGATTGCGGTTGTCTCGATCGGATCGAACTCGGTTTCATTCATCGACACGCAGACTAACGCCGTCAAGCACGTCACCTACGTCGGCCGCTCGCCTCACGAGGCCTTCTTCACTCCCGATGGCAAGGAGGTCTGGGTGACCGTGCGAGGCGAAAACTATGTGGCGGTACTCGACGGGAACACGTACGAGGAGAAAGCACGCATTACCGTCCCGGCTGGCCCCGGCATGCAGATATTCTCACCGGACGGGAAGTATGGTTATGTCTGTTCGTCCTTCAACCCGGAGACTGAGGTGGTGTCCGTGGCCGACCACAAGATCGTCGGCACGGTCAGGCAGGGCAGCCCCTTCTGTCCCGACCTGGCGGCGACGCCCGACGGCAAGCAGGTCTGGTTCACGCTCAAGGACACCGGCAAGGTTCAGGTGTTCGATGCGAGGCCGCCATTCGCGCTCATCACTACACTGGACACGGGCCCGATCACGAATCACGTGAACATCGTGCATAACGCCAATGGCACGTTCGCGTACGTCACCGTTGGTGGCCTGAATGTGATCAAGGTGTTTCGAACCGATAACTTCTCGCAGGTCGCGACGATCCCTGTCGGCAACCTGCCGCATGGGCTATGGCCGTCGGGGGATGGCAGCCGCATCTATGTCGGGCTCGAGAACGCCGATGCGATGACTGCGATCGACACACTGACCAACACGGTCATCGCGACTGTGCCCATTGGCCAGGCGCCGCAGGCTGTCACCTATGTGCCGAACGCGGTGCCGGAAGGTGATGGTACGCAGAACCTGCAGGCACTCGGTCTGGCTGGTCAGAGCGTCCACATCGCACTGGTTCCGGTGGGGTCGAACAGGACGGCGGATGCCGCCAACCCACCTACGACTGTCGCGTTGTTCGACCAGGGGCTCGTGCAGGTTCTCCAGGCCGCTGTGACCGGTCTGCAACCGAAGCAGCCCTACGTACTCGGTCTTGCTGATAAGCCGGATGGCTCGGGTGACATCCAGGTGCTTGCGAATTTCATGTCCAATCCGGCCGGCTCGGCGATCGTCAATGCTCTCGGCCAGATTCGCCAACTGGTCACACCGGGAGTGAGCACCGCCGCAGACAAGCGCCGCTATCTCGTGGTCGCCCCCCAGGTGGCGGGTAAGCCAGGGGCTCCCGTGCAAGTGCAGTCGCTGTAAGCGGGTCCGTCGTTAGACTGGCCGGTTCCTGAGTGGAACCGCCGCCCGAACGTCTGAGCCACAGTGCGAACGAACGACGCTTCATGGCCGCACTGAGCAGGACGGCGTGACGCTTTTACCCGACGCGTCGACCTCGATCCCCCAGTCGCCGTGCTCGAGCCAGTCATCACCGAGCAGTTCCATCGGATGCTGGGCGCGGCTCTGTCCGTTGCCGCAGCGCATATCGTCGGCCGGGCAGTAGTGGTCGCAGCCCCAGCACACGCGTTCCGGGTGCAGCGGATGAATGGGAAATTTCTTGGCCATGATGTCGTCCCCGGGCGATCACGGAAGCTCGCCCAGCCACAATTGTCTTCTTTGCGCGGCCCAGTAACAGATGGCAGAGTGTCGCGGCCCGCGCTGAGCGTTGCGACTGGAGGCGAAAACAAGGCGATGTCAGCGATTTTCCAACTTCGTTCGGCTAAGTGATGGCCGCGCCCAAACTCGCATGATCGCGATTCACGTGGGAATGCGCTTTACGCAGATCACGTCCGAATGGCATGACATCTGCATAGTGTGCTGCAAGCAGCCGGCCGCTTGAATGCCTCTACAACCCTTTCCTTCAAGGAGACACGCCATGAACACGCTGACCATCAACGACATCCCAAACTCAGCCGAGCTCGATCACGAGGAGATGACCCAAATTCAGGGCGGCCGGATGAAACTACCCGGCCAGCACGTCGGCTCGATCCTCACGACCGCTGATGGCGACCCGGTCGGCGTCTATGTCGACGGCGTGCTGCAAAACTCCGTTACCGACGGCTTCTACCACGGCTGACAGCAACGAGGCGCGCAGCTCTGCGCGCCCGCTGCACTCATAGCTCCGATTCGATCGGCAGCAGGCCCAGGAACCAGATGCTTGCACGCTGCGTAAATGAAGTCCCCGGCTCCGTGTCGAATTCCGTCACCGTTCCGTTCTCGGCTGTATCGATCCAGACGATGTGGTGCCTGCCGTTCGCATCGGTACGTTGCTCGACTCGCCAGGCAATCACGTCCAGGTTCGGCTCGACGTCATCGATCACCTGGCCGGCAAGCGCCGGACTGTAGCAAAGCACGCCTATCTCCGTATTCAGATGGCTCGAGCGAGGATCGAGATTCATCGAGCCGATGAAAACGCTTTGTCTGTCGAAGACATACGTTTTCGCATGCAACGAGGCCTTTGAAGAACCGAAGTACCTGTGTTGCGCTTTGGCCTTGCCCGAACCGGTCGGCTTCAGCTCGTAAAGCCGTACGCCCGCCGTCAGCAGATCCTCGCGATAGTGTTGATAACCCGCATTCACTGCGACGACGTCGGTGGCGGCCAGCGAGTTGGTCAACACCGTAACCTTGACCCCGCGCGCGGTCTGTTCGCGTATCCATGCGACGCCCGCTTTCCCTGGCACGAAGTAAGGCGAGATGATCAGCATTTCGTGCTCGGGCTTGAGGTTCAAGGCCGCAAACCGCGTCATCAGGTGGCCCTCCGGATCGTTCGGATCACGGGTGACCTTGGCCGGATCGTCGTACAGGAGCGTGGCTTGTCCCCATGAGAAATCGACGTTGCCCGCTGCGAGCATCCTGGCCATCCGCTGCCGGGCTTCAATGATGTATGGCGAGTCATGCTGCGATTTGATGTACTCGTTCAATTTCGCGCGGTAGCCCGCCAGCGCGGACGGATCCGCCTGATGTCCCATCAGTTGCTCGATCGCATACGACGATTGCGCATTCCAGAACTGGTCGAAGGCATGGGAAACGTCGCGGACAACCGGACCGTGCACCAGCACGTCGAGATCGCCCATCACGACGACCTTCGATGCGCCGAAGTATTCGTCGCCGATATTGCGTCCGCCGAGAATGGCGGCTTCGTTGTCCGCGATCATCGCCTTGTCGTGCATGCGCCGATCGACGCGGGAAAATTCGAGAGCAGCCGCGAGCGACTTGAAGTGACGGCTCGCGACCGGGTTGAACAGCCGTATCTTCATGTTCGGATGCGAGCTGAGTGCGAGCAGAACCTGATCGTCGGCGTTCGTCCCGAGGTCGTCGAGCAGGACGCGCACACGTACGCCCCGGTCGGCCGCTGCGAGCAGCGCTGCCGCGAGTTCGCGGCCCGTCAGATCGTCGTGCCAGATGTAGTACTGAAGGTCGAGCGAGCGCTCGGCCGCTTCGGCGAGCACCACGCGCGCCACGATCGCGTCGACCGGGTCCTCCAGCAGATGAAATGCGCTATTGCCCGGATGGCTTTGCTCTTCGGGCGTGAAGATCACGCCGAGCCGGGTGGATTCCGTGTTTTGAAGCGCAAAGGTGGGAGTGCGGTTGCTCTGCGGCGGCAGACTCGCGCACGCGGCCAACAGGAACACGAGAACACTTGCGGCGAGACCCTGTAGCTTTGTCATGTCCACACTCCGTCGAGATGTCGATCGGGATCAGGCTTGGTGTCGTGGCGCAGCATGCGGTGATGGAGCGGCTGGCTCACGTGGTTTTCAAATCGCTCGCTCTGTGATTCAGGTGCAATCCTGCGTGATTCTCACCTCCGATGCGCTATAGAAGAGCGGGAGAAAGTTGGGAGAGTGTAATTCCTGGGGCGCGGTTGCGATTCACTCGACAATGCGCTCACGGCAATAGCGCGGTCCCCTACTTCTGCAAGCAGCTACATGCAGATCCCGCGTTCCCTTGGCAAGTGCTATGCCATGTCAATAGCGGCGGCACCTCGCGCGATGGCTCGACAGCTGTAACAAAGATTCCTCACAAAAATGCATGCCGGGGACTATTTTCCATGTGCAGAGTTCGGCGGCAGCGAGCGCTGGTTTTGCGGTCGGGCCAGCTGAGGGCAAAAGCGGCTTATCCCTTTTCGCGAGGCGCATATGACATCCATTTTCAAACGACTATCGCGTTCTGCTTCCCGGGGCTTTGCAAGCGGCAGTGTCATCGCGCTCACTTGCGCGATCGTCCCAGGCGCCCAGGCGAAACCGCCGCTCGGCCCCCTGGTCCAGGTGGCCGCGGGTGATCCGTTCAGCGGATGCACTGCCGACCAGCTCAACGCGCAGCAATCCGCATTCGGAAGCGTCCTTTATCCAGCCACATTGATAGAGCCATGGGTCGCGGCCGACCCGACCGACACGTCGCGCCTCCTCGTCGGTTACCAGCAGGACCGCTGGGACGACGGCGGCTCACGCGGACTCGCCGGCGTCGTTTCCACGGATGCGGCCGGCAGTTGGACCAGTTCGATCCCAACCGGCGTGACGAAGTGTACTGGGGGTGCATTCCGTCGTGCCTCCGATCCCTGGGTCGACTTCGCTCAAGACGGCACGGCCTTCTTCCTGTCGTTGGTGTTGGACCCGATGAAGCCGACAACTCCGTTTGGGGCGCGCAATAGTGCGCTGCTGGTTAGCCGTTCCGTCGACCACGGCGCGACCTGGCAAGCTCCGGTGACGCTGATTCGCACCAACTCGCCGCATGCGCTCAACGACAAGGACTCGCTCACCGCCGATCCGACGGCGAACGGTTACGTCTATGCAGTGTGGGATCAACTGAGCGTTTTCCCGCCCAGCCAGGCCGGCGATCAGTTGCTCGCGGGAAACGATGGTGTCGAAATCGCGCGCCAATTACGTAACGGTTCAGCGGGCGGCGCCCCGTCCTTCAAGTTCAATTTCACCGGCCCCAGCTTCCTCTCGCGATCCACCGACAACGGCGTGACATGGAGCACGGCCGCTCCGATCTACCAACCGGGCACGAATGCGCAGACGATCGACAATATCGTACGGGTGTTGCCCAATGGGACCCTGCGCGACTTCTTCACTGCGATCAATGTCACATCGTTCGGTCTCAGCATCGGCTATATATCGTCCAGCGATAAGGGCGCGAGCTGGAGCGCGCCGACGTTCGTCAACGATATCCACGTGCGCGCAGCGGGCGTGGTCACTCCGGACACCGGCCAGCCGATACGCGATGCCTCCATCCTCTACAGTGTCGCTGTCAACCCGGTCTCGGGGGCAATCTATCTCGCGTGGCAGGATAATCGCTTTTCGACAGCCACCTGCACCACGCCCGGTGCGGGATCCATCGCGATCGGCGGGATCGTCTTCAGCGAGTCGGAGGACGGTGGGACCACCTGGTCGACGCCGGTGATGATCAACCAGACGCCGGTCAATGCCGCGAATCCGTGCCGTCAGCAAGCCTTCATCCCCGCGGTGGTGGCGTCGGGCGACGGCAGTACGGTCGTGGTGACCTACTACGACTTTCGCAACGACACGAATACGCCTGCCGGCTTCGAGGCCACGGACTATTTCGCGGTCTTCTGTCCGGCCTCGTCCAATTGTAAGAGCGCCGCTGACTGGGGCAACGAGGAGCGACTGACCACGGCCTCGTTCAACATACTCAATGCTCCCGTGGCGCGCGGCCATTTCCTCGGCGATTACATGGGTCTGACCGCTAGCGGGTCCACGATCGTGTACCCGGTTTTCGGCGTAGCCACGGGTCCCAACGTGACGGCCGAATTCACCCGACAGATCTCAGGCTTGCCTTGAGCGCAACCGGCGGCGGCCTAGGGGTCGCCGCCTCGGTTGGCAATTGCCGTTGAGTCCGAGCAGCAAATAGGCCGGCCACGGGTCGCCTCAGTAACAGCGATCCTCGATAGTGGCGAGCGACGCAGGAACAGGCTCGCGGGACAGAATCCCGTTTGAACGATCAACGGTTCTCCGGTACCGCTGCCAATCCGTCCAGCAGCGCCTTATGAAACGCGTCCGGGTCCTGCATCTGCGGCGCGTGTCCGAGCCCCGCGAATTCCACAAGCGTCGCATGCGGAATCGCCTTCGCGGCCGCGCGGCCCAGTTCCGGGTAATGACCGAGCTTCGCGCGCACTTCGGGCGGCGCGGCGTCCTTACCGATCGCGGTGGTGTCCTTCTGGCCGATCAATAGCAGCGCCGGCATGCTGAGCTGCCCAAGCTCATAAACGACCGGCTGCGTGTAAATCATGTCGTACAGCAGCGCCGAATTCCACGCGACGATCTGCTTGCCCGGCCCGCGGTACATGCCCGCGAGCATCTGCACCCACGGTTCGTAGTCCGCCCGCCATTGCCCCGCGTAATAGGTCGCCTGTTCGTAGCGGCGGATACCATCGGCGGTGGTCTTCAGTTCCCGCTGATACCACTGGTCGACCGATAGCGACGGCACGCCCTTCGCCTTCCAGTCCTCGAGTCCGATCGGGTTCACCAGCACCAGTTGCTGCGTTTCGCGTGGATACATCAGCGCATAGCGGACGGCGAGCATGCCGCCGGTCGAATGGCCGACCACCGTCACGTCGCCAACGCCGAGCGAGGCGAGCAGCGCGTGCGTATTGCGTGCGAGTTGCTGGAAGCTGTACTGGTAATGCTCGGGCTTGCTCGATTTGCAAAAACCGATCTGATCCGGGGCGATCACCCGATAGCCGGCATCGCTCAGCCGTCGAATCGTCGCGTCCCACGTCGCCGAGCAGAAATTTTTGCCGTGCAGCAACACCACGGTGCGGCCGTTCGCATGCGCCGGCTTCACGTCCATGTAGGCCATCTGCAAAGACACGCCCTGCGACGTGAATTCGAAGCGTTCGACCGGCGCCGGATAGTTGAAGCCCTGCAGTTCCGGACCGTAGGCCGGGCCGGCATCGTCGGGCGAGGACGCGGCCGCGGCGCTCGCGGCAGCCGGGCTCGCTTCGCTCGCCGGCGTGGCGGCCGCCGCGACAGACGCCGCGCACAGCAAGGCACAGGCGCAGACACTCGACAGGGCAAGCAGGAACGGGCGGCGAAGATTCATCGGGATGCTTTGAAAAAAAACGCAACAGGGAACGCGCGGAGCGCACGATTCTACGATGCACCGCCGAACTCTGGCGCCAGCCGCGCATCGCGGGCCGGCGCCCGGCCGCGGCAATGTGGCACGCATATTGCGCCGTCCCGGATCGGGGCCCCGTTCGCGTACGACCTGGCGATCAATGTGTTGCGCCGCACCGAAAAACGCGCCGTAACAGGCGATCGTTCGGGATGGTCCGCTACGCGGCCCCCGCAATAAACATTATTCGCTCGCGTCCAATCGGTGCTAGAACTGACTGACGAACCCGCGAAAACAGGCAGCGAAGAACGGCAACGCGGCACGACTGCCAGGCAGCCCAAATCATCAGCGGAGAGGACGCGACCAGATCATCCGGGGGTATACCAATCAGGCAACCATCTTGCATAAGATCGGCGTGAGTGCTGACGGGCCCACGCCGATCGACAGGAGACAAATATGAATACTCCGGCACGGCTGAACGACTTACAGCGCACTACCCTCGCGATCGTCCTCGCCGGCGGACGCGGCACCCGGCTCGGGCCGCTCACGAACAAGCGCGTGAAGCCGGCGGTGCACTTCGGCGGCAAATACCGGATCATCGACTTTGCGCTGTCCAATTGCCTGAATTCCGGCATCCGCCGCATCGCGGTGGTCACCCAGTACAAGGCGCATTCGCTGCTGCGGCATCTGCAACGCGGCTGGAGTTTCCTGCGCGGCGAGATGGGCGAGTTCATCGACCTGTGGCCCGCGCAGCAGCGCGTCGAAGGCGCGCACTGGTATCGCGGCACCGCCGACGCGGTGTTCCAGAACCTCGACATCATCCGCTCGATCCGCCCGAAATACGTGGTCGTGCTCGCGGGCGACCATATCTACAAGATGGACTACACGCGCATGATCGCCGATCACGCGGACAGCGGCGCCGACTGCACGGTCGGCTGCATCGAGGTGCCGCGCATGGACGCGGTCGCGTTCGGCGTGATGGCGGTCGACGAAAATCGCCGCGTGACCGGCTTCGTCGAAAAACCGGCCGACCCGCCGGCGATCCCCGGCCGCCCCGACACGGCGCTCGCCAGCATGGGCATCTACGTGTTCAACGCCGACTACCTGTACACGCAGCTCGAAGAGAACATCGCCGCGATCGATACCGATCACGACTTCGGCAAGGACATCCTGCCGCGCGTCGTCACCCAGGGCGTGGCGATCGCGCATCCGTTCAGCATGTCGTGCGTGTCGTCGGACCCGAGCGTCGAGCCGTACTGGCGCGACGTCGGCACGATCGACGCGTACTGGGCCGCGAACCTCGACCTCGCGTCGACGATCCCGACGCTCGACCTGTACGACGAGTCATGGCCGATCTGGACCTACCAGGAGCAGTTGCCGCCCGCGAAGTTCGTACGCGACATGAAGGGGCTGCAGGGCTCGGGCAACAATCTGATCGTCTGCGGCGGCTGCGTGATCTCGGGTTCGCAGATTTCGCGCTCGGTGCTGTCGTCGAACGTGAAAGTGAGTTCGTTCTGTAATATCAATGAGGCAGTCTTGTTGCCGCAGGTCACGGTCGGCGCGAGTTGCCGGCTGCAGAAGGTCGTGATCGACCGTGGCTGCACGATTCCGGAAGGTACGGTGATCGGCGAAGACCCGGCGCGCGACGCCGAGCGCTTCTATCGCACCGACGAAGGCGTCGTGCTGGTCACCCAGGAGGCATTGCGCAATCATCCGAAGTAGCGCGTGCGCCGCAGGCCCGCGCCGGCGGTCGCGCGCCGCCGGCCGCGCGTGGCCTCGCTTCACCCTGCTTCACCCGCATCACCGCGGAGTATTTGCCAACCCCGAGCAACCCTGCCACCCCGACAGAGACCCGGCCTATGACGATTCGCGCCCTGCACGTCGCAAGCGAGCTGTATCCCCTCCTCAAAACGGGCGGTCTCGCCGACGTCGCCGGCGCGCTGCCGTCCGCGCTGATCGAGCGCGGCGCCGACGTACGGGTGCTGCTGCCGGGCTTTCCGGCCGTGCTCGCCGGCCTGCACGATCTGCAGCCGGTGGCGCAACTGGGCAGCCGCTTCGGCGCGCCGAACGTGACGCTCGAACGCGGCACACTGCCCACCAATGGGCTCGCCGTCTACGTGATCCGCGCCGCGTCGCTGTACGACCGGCCCGGCAACCCGTATCTGAACGACGAACACGTGCCGTATCACGACAACGCGCAGCGTTTCGCGCTGCTCGGCTGGGTCGCCGCGCAACTCGCGCAGCAGTTGGACCCGACGTGGTCGCCGCAGATCGTCCATGCGCACGACTGGCACGCGGGGCTCGCACCCGCCTATCTGAAGGCCGCCGAGCGCGAGCACGGCCGCGCACTCGCACGCAGCGTGTTCACGATCCACAACCTCGCCTACCAGGGGATCTTTCCCGCGCATCAGTTCGGCCTGCTCGGCTTGCCGCACGATTTCTTCAACATGCACGGCGTCGAATTCTATGGACAGCTGTCGTTCCTGAAGGCGGGGCTCTACTACAGCGACCGCATCACGACCGTCAGCCCGACCTATGCACGCGAAATCCAGACGCTGCTGCACGGCGGCGGGCTCGATGCGCTGCTGCGCCATCGCTCGCACGATCTGAGCGGAATCCTGAACGGCGTCGATTACACGGTGTGGAATCCCGCCACCGATGCACTGCTCGCGTCGCGCTACAACGCATCGCGGCTGGCCGGCAAGCTCGCCTGCAAGGAAGCATTGCAAAAGCGCTTCGGCCTCGCGCAGAAAAGCGACGCGCTGCTGTTCGGCGTGGTGAGCCGGCTGACCGAGCAGAAGGGCCTCGATCTGCTGCTCGGCGCGGTGCCCGAGATCGTCAAGCGCGGCGGTCAACTGATCGTGTTCGGCACCGGCGATCCGGCGCTCGAGAACGGCCTGAAAATGGTCGCGCAGGCGCATCCGGAGTCGGTCGCGGTCGAGCTCGGCTTCGACGAAACGCTCGCGCATACGATCATCGCCGGCAGCGACGTGGTCGCGGTGCCGTCGCGCTTCGAGCCGTGCGGGCTCACGCAGCTCTATGCGCTCGCCTATGGGTCGCTGCCGCTCGTGCACTGCGTCGGCGGTCTTGCGGATACGGTCGCCGATGCGTCGCTCGAAAACCTCGCCGACGACTTCGCCACCGGCTTCGTGTTCGAACGCTTCGATCCGAAGGGACTCGCGGGGGCGATCCGCCGCGCGTTCGCGCTCTACGCGCGCCGCACCGAATGGAAGGCCACGCAGCGGCGCGCGATGCGCCAGGACTTCCGCTGGGGCGCGTCGGCCGAGCGCTATCTGGAGTTGTATCGCGAGCTCGTCTGAAGCATCGGCCGCGGGCGGAACTGTCAGGATTCGTCAATCTTCAGGCGCGTTTGATGGTTCGACGCAACAGCACGGGGACGGATCGACTCGCGGCCGTGAAACTCCTGTATCGTTTGCTGACTTGCCGACTATGCAGTTCGTGTGTTTTTCCTGCACCATCTGTATCAGGCATGTCTGCCGCGCGGCGCCAGGGCCATCGGCTCGCACGCGCGGGCCTCCCCTTCCTGATTTGTTGATCGCGCATGACCGGTTGCGCGAGCCTTACCATGACGAAAAACGTTCTGAGCATTCAGTCCCATGTCGTGTTCGGTCACGCCGGCAATAGCGCGGCCGTGTTTCCGATGTGCCGGCTCGGCGTCAACGTGTGGCCGCTCAACACCGTGCAGTTCTCGAATCACACGCAATACGGGCACTGGAGCGGCAGCGCGATCGAAGCCTCGCAGATCGAAGAGCTCGTCGACGGCATCGGCGCGATCGGCATGCTGCCGCGCTGCGACGCGGTGCTGTCGGGCTATCTCGGCACGACGGAACAGGCGCGGGCGGTGATCGAAATCGTCAAGGCGGTGAAGGCGGTCAATCCGCGCGCCTGGTACTTCTGCGATCCGGTGATGAGCGCCGCGGGCGGCTACAAGGCCGAGCCGGGCATCCAGGAATTCCTCGTGCGCGAGATGCCGGCGGTCGCCGACGCGATCGCGCCGAATCACATCGAATTGCAGCGCCTCGTCGGCCGCGAGATCGAGACGTTCGAGGAAGCGGTGACCGCGTGCCGTGAAATACTCGCGCGCGGACCGAAGCTCGTGCTCGTCAAGCATCTGCTCGATCGCAACAGTCTCGCCGATCGCTTCAACATGCTTGTCGTCACCGAGCGCGAAGCGTGGATGGGACAGCGCCCGCTCTATCCGTTCGCGCGCCAGCCGGTCGGCGTCGGCGATATGACGAGCGCGGTGTTCGTCGCGCGCACGCTGCTCGGCGATTCGATCCGCGAGGCCTTCGAGCACACGCTCGCCGCGGTCAACGCGGTCGTCAAGGCGACCTGGCAGGCCGGACGCTATGAACTCGAACTCGTGGCGATGCAGAATGAAATCGCCCAGCCGCGCGAGTGGTTCGATGCGTGGGTCGCGGAGACGGCGTAGTTTCCGTCAGCGCGTCGCCCCCTGGTGAGCGCTCTGGCCAGCGCCGCGCCGGCCGCCGTCCTATAATGCGTGCCGCGTGGACCAGGGCTTGCGCCCGCGCTCCACGGCATTTTCAGCATCCGGCATATAGCAGACGAGGCATCGATGGACGGTCATATCCGCAGCGAGCGGGAAGAATTTTTTGAGCAGTTGTGCATCAGCGTCGATGCGGACGAAGCGCACGAACAGGAAGCGATCGAGTACTTCGAGAACCAGTTCGACCAGCCCGACTTCGATCCCGCGCAATGGCTCGATATCGCGCTCTACTACTCGCCCGCGGTCGCGAGCGGCATCGTCGACATGGTGACGGCCGACGACAAGGCACGCAGCAATATCGCCGAAATCATCGCCGACAATCTCGACATCTCCTACGGCGAGGACGAGTGCCAGCAGTTCGCCGAGACGATCGAATTCGCGCTGAACAACGGCGTGCCGGTCGATCTCGACGTGGTGCTCGACGGCTGCCAGCGCGCGATCGATGATCTCGACACGTGGGCCGACGAAGACACCAAGGCGCCGCTTTTGCGTCTGCGTGAAGAACTGCTGCGGCAGCAAGGCGAGCGCTAGGCAAACGGCTCGAATCTCTCCGCGCATAACGCAACAACCCCGCAACCCGCAACTCCGCACCACCGGCCGGCGCGCTCGCGCCGGCTTCTTAAGCATATGCCGTAATCCGCAGCACAGGCGGACCTTCGCACGGCACGCCAGCTTGCATCCCTCACGCACGCTCCATGTGCACGTGGGGCACCTGTCGCGGCCTATGCCGAAATGCTCATCCAAAACGCCACGAATTGCCAAGACGACGGCAATTTGGCTTTCTATATTCGCCCCAGATTGATCGCGTGAACACGCTGCGAAGCGCAACGCCAATGGGCGTATTCCAGCATTGTGAGCGGCGAGAGATCCTTCGTAGCCTTGCGATGCGCGAGGGCTGTGCCCGGCCTCCCGTGTCGTACCGCATTGCTGTCGTACCGCTTTCATAACAACCGTCGATGCAAGGAGAGACCATGAGTCTTCGCAACACGCTCAAACCGCTGGCCGTGCTCATGGGTGCGATGTTTGCCGTCGCGCCTGCCGCCAGTTTCGCCGACGACCTGCCGGTCAAGATCGGTTTTGCCGCGCCGCTGACAGGCGCCAACGCCGGCTACGGCAAGGATCTGGAAAACGGTGTGCGGCTCGCGATCGACGAAGCCAACGCGCAGAAGATCAAGATCGGCGGCAAGGTCGCGCACTTCGAGATCGTCTCGCAGGACGACCAGGCCGACCCGCGCGTCGGCGTGCAGGCCGCGCAGAAGCTGGTCGACTCGGGCGTCGCGGTGGTTGTCGGCCACTTCAACTCGGGCACCACGATCCCGGCCTCGCAGGTCTACGAGCAGGCCGGCATTCCGGTGCTCGACCCCGCCGCGACGAACCCGATCATCACGGGCCGCGGTTTCGCCAACACCTTCATGGTGATTTCGACCGACGCGCAGAACGCCGGCAACGCGGGCGTCTATGCGGTCGACGTGACGAAGGCCAAGCGCATCGCGATCATCGACGATCGCACCGCGTTCGGCCAGGGCGAGGCCGACGAGTTCGAGAAGGCCGTCAAGGCGCACGGCGGCACGATCGTCGCGCGCGACTACACCGACAACCACGCGGTCGATTTCAGCACGCAGATCACCAAGTTCAAGGGCGCCAATGCGGACCTCGTGTTCTTCGCCGGCCTCGACAGCCAGGCGGCGGGCTTCGCGCGGCGCATGAAGCAGCTCGGCCTGAACGCACAGCTGGTCGGCGGCGGCGGCGTGATGGACGAGGACTTCATCAAGCTCGCGGGCGATGCATCCGACGGCGCGATGGCCTGGGAATACGGCCGCCCGCTCGCGCAACTGCCGGGTGGCAAGGACTTCAACGCGAAGTTCAAGAAGCGCTTCGGCGCGGACGTGCTGTCGTATGCGCCGTTCGGCTATGACGGCGCGTGGGTCGCGATCAAGGCGATGCAGCAGGCCAAATCCGACTCGCCGAACGTGTACCGTCCGGTGCTCAAGACGATCGACTACGACGGCGTGACCGGCAAGATCTCGTTCGACAGCACCGGCGCGTTGAAGAGCGGCGCCTCGACGCTGTATCAGGTGAAGAACGGCGCATGGGTGCCGGTCGTGACGAAGAGCGGCACCTAAGCTCCGCGTCCGCTGAAGCGTAGCGGCCCTGCCCGGCTTGCGGCCGGCGCGGGGCGCGCTACGGCCTTGCGCTCGCCGCCCTGACGACCACCTCGGCATCGAGATCGCGCTCGATGCGCATGAGGTCGTCGCGAATCGCCGCGAATTCGTTCGGCGTACACATCTGATGGCCGAACGCGGCGCGCAGATGCCGGTTGACCTGCAAGGTGCGGGTCGCCGGATCGAAGACGTAGCGTGACGCAAACGTCAGCAACGGGTCCTCGACCCTCGTGTCGGTCGGCAGGTCCATCACGCGCACGAAGCGCGGCAAGCTCATCTCCAGCGTTTCATCGAACTCCCCGCCGATGCACGCCCACGGCTCGGTTCTGACCGGCTCCGCGAGCCATGTCTCGACCTGCGAGCCCATGCCGCCGGCGAAGCTCGTCAGCGCCGGCACCGCGGTCGTGCCGTCCGGCCAGATCAGATGCGGCACGCTTCCTTGCATCGAGGTCGCGAACGGTCCGCCGGTCACGGCGACGTCGTCGGTCTGCAATTGCGCGGTGCCGTGCAAGCCCGTTAGCAGCAGACGGCTCGCGGCAAGCTGCTGCGCGCCCTGACGCGTCGCGCGCCGGAACGTGTTGCGTTCGAGCTCCGCGGTATAGCCCCGATCCTCGACCCGATATGCGTAATGCGCGGTGCCGTTTTCATCGATGTCGATCTGCACGCGCGCGTTGCGTTCGCGCCGTTGGGTCGCCGGCGTGCGCGCGAGCACACCTTCGTCGACCAGCAGCACCGGCCGGTCCATCACGCCGCCAGGCAGGTAGCCGAACGCGGTGCCGCCCGCCGACGTGTCCGCGAATTGCGCCAGCTCAGGAATCCAGATGATCGCGTGATTGATCGCGCTCGCGCCGTAGCCGGGCACCTCGGGCAACGAGTAGTACGGGCCGAGATTGAGCAGCACCGGTTCGCTGCG
This sequence comes from Paraburkholderia sp. UYCP14C, assembly GCF_004197395.1. Classification (GTDB taxonomy): domain Bacteria; phylum Pseudomonadota; class Gammaproteobacteria; order Burkholderiales; family Burkholderiaceae; genus Paraburkholderia. The sequence continues at coordinate 270,794 of NZ_SELS01000002.1, forward strand.
AATGCCGGCCGCCGCGAGCAGCGCGCCGTACAGCGCGACGTGGTCCTTGCAGTCGCCGTAGCGGTTGCGCAGGATGTCGGCCGCCTTGTGCGGGATCGCCGCCGTCTCGCCGAGAAAAAGCGCCACGTAGCGGATGTTCAGACGCATCCAGTCGTACAGCGCGCGGGCCTTGTCGCGAGGATCGGCGAGGCCGGCCGTCAGTTGCTGCGCAAGACTCACGATCGCGGGATCGTCGCGGGTCGCGTCGTCGTCGGCGGGACCGCGATAGCGCGCGGCGAAGCTTGTAAAGTCCGGCACCGTCGACACCATCAGCCGGTCGCCCCAGTTCGCGTAGCCGACCGCGCCCGCTTCGAGCCGCGCATACGGACCGTGGTGGTAGTCGAACTCGTAGCGGGTGCGGCCGTTCGCGGTGACGGGCGGCACCGCGACATAGCCGCGTGCGTCCGCATAGAGCGGCACGTCGGCGGGCAGATCGAAGATCAGACGCTGCTCGTCGACGGGCTCGAGCGTCGGTTCGACCAGATACGCGAAGGTGCCCGCCTGCAGCGCCTTCGCGCGCGTCTTGCGAAACGCGAGATGCACGCGCGAACCGGTCTGCACGCCGGGGAAGATCACCGTGCGCAACACGCCGTCCTCGAAGCTCGGGGCGCCGGCCGAGCGCGGCTCCTGCACGTCGCGGATCGCCTCGGGGCCGACCGCATGCGTGGTGCCGTCGGGATCGATCGTTTCGGCGGTCAGCAGTTGCACCTGCTCGATGTCCTTGTTGAACCACACGTAGCGTTGCGCGATATCGTCGACACCGCTGGCCGTGTCCGCGCGCATCAGCGTGTCGTCGTGTTCCTGGATGGAGCCGTCTTTCTGGATCACGAACAGGTGGACGTCGCGCTCGATCGTCGCAGGGGCGCGGTCGTCGGCGGAGGTTGCGATCTCGCCGGCGGCCGCGCAAAGAGGCCAGGCGATGCCGCTGGCGGCAGAGAGCGCGGCAAGCAACGCCGCGGCGCGCATGCGGCGCTCGCGGCGCGCGAGCGCGTCGATGCACGCGACGAGCCCGCGCGTGCGCGTCATGAGCGACGCGCCCCGCTCCATGCATGCCATTCGCGGCACGCGAGCCCGATCCCCGCGATCGACGTGTGCGCCAACATGACGACGCTGTTTCCCAAGATTGACTCCGCTCAGGTTCGTGTCGTCGTTGTAGCACATCGCCGGCCCGTGCGTGTCGGGGCCGGGGCCGGTATTGCCGCGTCGGGATCGGGCGGCCCTCGCGTCAGCGGCAAACCCGCAACGCAGCGGCCGCCGTCACTCGCGCTCAGTCGCCGTTGTCGAGCTGACTCAGCAACGCCTGCAGCTTTTCCACGTGCCGCAGCAGCATGTGCCGGTGCTTGTCGATCTGTTCGAGCCGGCCTTCGAGGTCGGCCTGAATGCGATCGTCGAGTTCGGCCGCGGCCATCACGTCCTCGACCTTCGCGCGCATCGCCGCGAGCTCCACCGGCGCATGCAGCAGATGACGCTCGAAGCGCCGCACTTCCTGCGTCGCGAGATCGCGCACCTTGCGGAAGTGCGCTTGACGGCGGTGCGCTTCGACATCGAGCGTTTCTTCCTCGACGCGTCGCGCGGGCCCCGGCTGGCCAAAAATCGGCTCGGGCCGCAGCACCGTCTTCTTGCGCACCGGATGCGCGGTGCCGCGAAAGCGCGCGAGCGGCTGCTCGTTGTCGATCGCTTCGCGCGCGTTCGGCGGGATCTCGTGGTCGGTATGCGGCACGTTCATCCAGCCGCCCGGCAGACCGGTGACGGCCTCGACGCCGCGCACGAATTCCTCGCTGAATTCACGCTGGCCGGACAGCATCAGCTTCAGATAGCTCGCGGAAAACGTCATCATGCGCGCGAGCCGGCTCGCGGCGCCGACCTCGCTGGTCAGCAACACCAGGTTCGCGCGCCAGATTGGCAGCAGCAATTCGTCGGAATCTTCCATCGCTGGGTCTTCCATCTTTTCGCCTGATGAATCGATGAACGCGACGCGCACGTCATCGTTTTGAAAGGGTAGTCGTCTCGCGGTGTCGCATGCAATGCCGGTATGTTGCTTTGCGTGCGGTGCGACCCAGTGCCGAAGGTACTCGCACGACCCCGCCCGCACCGGCGAATTCAGCGCAAAGCGCATTAAAACAGGGCTTACGACACATCGCGTGTTGCATTGACACACGTATTCGCGCGCCGTTCCTACCAGCGGCCACGTGATGTGGCATGCTTACACGCCGATGCGGCACGCGTCGTGCTGCATGGGTCGCTCCACAACACTGACTTAAGGGTTTTGTAATGAAGAAAATCGTTCTCGCCATCGCCGCAGCCGTCGCCACCCTGAGCGCGATCGCTCCCGCTCAAGCTGATGAGCATCACCACGAATGCCACAAGGTGAAGGTTCATCATCATTGGGAAAAGCGCTGCCACTAATGGCGGTGAAATCGCGTCCAAGGGGCGCGGTGCACATCAAAAAGCCCCGCTTCCGCGGGGCTTTTTTTCATGGCGCGCCGCGTCGTGAAACAGCCGGCGCACGATACGCTGTGCGCGCTCGACGCTCAAACCATTCCATATGAACGCGCCGGCACGCAATCACGGACACATGCTGTTACACCTTCGCGAGACGCTAACCGATGCAGGCCGACGCGGACCGAGATGCCGCGCATTCCTGCAGCGATCGTGATCCGCGTGGTGACAGAGAAGTAGAAGAAGCGAAGCCGCGCGTTTTCGTCGTGGACCGTCTTCGCGGCGCCTGTCAGGGCGCCTTTGCGTCACGCTGCTTTCACGCGGGCGAGAGCTGTCGTCAGCAGCGCTTCGAGTAGCGGCGTGACCTTCGCGGCGAGGTCTTCATCGTACGCATAAGGCAAGTGCTCTTCCATGTACGTGATCTGCGACAGTTCGAGTTGCACCGCATGCACGCCCTGCTCGGGCTGCCCGTATTGCCGCGTGATATAGCCACCCTTGAAGCGGCCATTCGCGACCGCCGTGTAGCCGCCGTGGCGCTCGACCAGCGCGGCCAGTTCGTCGGCGATGCCCGGCGCCGCGCTCGCACCGTTCGACGTGCCGAAGTTGAAGTCCGGCAGACGTCCGTCGAAAAAGCGCGGCACGTGCGAGCGGATCGAATGCGCTTCCCACAGCAGCACCTTGCCGTGCTTCGCTTTCAGCGCCGCGAGCTCGCCGGCGAGCGCGTCGTGATACGGCTTCCAGTACACGTCGCGACGGCGCGCGACTTCGGCGTCGTCGGGCAGATGGCCGTCGCGATAGAGCGGCTCCTTGTCGAACGTATCGACCGGCAGCAGACCCGTGGTGTCCTGGCCCGGGTACAGGTTCGCGCCGTCGGGCGGACGGTTCAGGTCGACCACGTAGCGCGCATAGGTCGGCGTCAGGATCGACGCGCCGAGGCGCTTCGCGAATCCATACAGGCGATCGAGGTGCCAGTCGCAATCGTCGGTGCGTGGCGCGACCGGCGTCATCGTCGCGGCGATGTCGGCGGGGATCTGCGTGCCCAGATGCGGGATCGAGATCAAGAGCGGCAGGCTTCCCTGATGCAGCGAGAAAACCGGCGTGAGGTTCGAAGCAGTCATGTCAGTCCGGAATCAGTGGGATCGGAGAATCGGTTCGGCGCTTCAGCACATCGGCGCCGTTATTTGAGCAGTTCCGCGAGCGCCGTGCGATAGCGCGCATAGGCGCCCTCTTCGTCGCGATGCCGGCGGTTGTCGACGACCTTGACGCCGCCCGCATAGACGTCGCGGATCGGCGTGTCGCCGTGCTCGCAGAATACGACACCCGACAGCCACGCCTCCGGCGCATGCTCGGCGATGCTCGAATGATCGGCGTCGAGCACCAGCCAGTCCGCGCGATGGCCGGCCTGCAACGCGCCGACCGCGCGGCCGGTCGCGTGCGCGCCGCCGTCGAGCGCGGCTGCGTATAGGCGATCCGCGACATGCGTGGCGTCTGCCGACGCCAGCACGTTGCGCTGCCGGCGCGTCAGACGCTGGCCGTATTCGAGCAGACGCAGCTCCGCGCGCCAGTCGACGCCGATATGGCTATCCGAGCCGACGCCGATGCGGCCGTGCGCGTCGAGATACTCCTGCGCAGGGAAAATGCCGTCGCCGAGATTGGCCTCGGTGGTCAGACACAAACCCGCCACCGCGCCGCTCTGCGCGAGCGCGAGCGTTTCGTTCGCATCGACATGGGTCGCGTGCACGAGACACCAGCGGCTGTCCACATCGAAACGATCGAGCAGCCATTGCACCGGCCGCGCGCCTTCGGTTTCGATGCACGCGTCGACCTCGGCGGTCTGTTCGGCGATATGGATATGCACGGGCGCGCTGGCATCGATACCGCCAAGCAGCGCGCGCAACGACGCCTCCGACACCGCGCGCAGCGAATGCGGCGCGACGCCGTAACGCAGCGCCGCATCTTCGGGGCGCGCGGCGCGCAGCGTGCCGAGCAGATCGAGCAGGCTCTCCGGCGTATTGATGAAGCGCCGCTGATCGTCGCGCGGCGCACGCGCGCCGAAGCCGCTGTACTGATACAGCACCGGCAGCATCGTGATGCCGATGCCGCTCGCCGCTGCCGCATCCACCACGCGCTGCGCAAGCTCGGCCTGATTCGCGTAGCGCTGGCCGTCCTGCGCGTGATGCACGTAGTGAAATTCGCACACCGACGTATAGCCCGCCTTCAGCATCTCGATGTAAAGCCACTGCGCGACGCTCGCGAGGCCTTCCGGTGTGATGCGCGCGGCGAAGCGATACATCAGGTCGCGCCATGACCAGAAGTTATCGGTGGCGTTGGCGCGATATTCGGTGAGGCCCGCCATCGCGCGCTGGAACGCGTGCGAGTGAAGGTTCGGCATACCAGGCATCAGCGGGCCCGCCGCCTTCGGCACACCGGCCGGCGCTTCGGCTTGATTCGGCGTGACGGCGCTCAGCGTGCCGTGCGCGTCCCATTCGAGCAGCACGTTGCGGCGCCAGCCTTCGGGCAGATATGCGTGTGCGGCGAACAGCGATTGATTGGATTGGGTCATCTCTCAGGCTCTGGTTCAGATCACACTCGACTCGCGCCGCGTATAGACGGTTTCGCCCGCGCGCACGACGCGCGCGCACAGCGGCCGGCCAATCCAGTAAGCGAGCTCGGCCAGCGAATCGACCGACCACACCGCGAAGTCGGCCGCGCGCCCCACTTGCAGCGCACCGTGCTCCCCGGCTTTGCCGAGCGCACGCGCCGCATGCGTGGTAACGCCTTGCAGCACCTCGGGCACGGTCATGCGAAACAGCGTGCTCGCCATGTTCATCATCAGCAGCAACGAAGTCGCCGGTGACGTGCCCGGGTTGCTGTCGGTCGAAATCGCGATCGGCACCTCGTAGCGCCGCAGCAGTTCGAGCGGCGGCAACTGCGTCTCGCGGATGAAGTAATACGCGCCCGGCAGCAGCACTGCAACGGTACCCGCTTCCTTCATCGCGGCGACGCCGGCTTCGTCGAGAAACTCCAGGTGATCCGCCGACAGCGCGCGATGCCGCGCCGCGAGCGCGGTGCCGCCGCCGTTCGACAACTGCTCGGCGTGCATCTTGACCGGCAGCTTGTAGCGCGCGGCCGCGTTGAACACGCGCTCGCTTTGCTCCAACGAAAAACCGATGCGCTCGCAGAATACATCGACCGCATCGACGAGGCCTTCGTCCGCGAGCGCGGGCAGCATCGTATTGCAGACCTCGTCGATATACGCGTCCGCGCGGCCCGCAAATTCGGGCGGCAGCGCGTGCGCGCCGAGAAACGTCGTATAGACCGTGACCGGATAGCGCTCGCCGAGTTGCCGCGCAACGCGCAGCATCTTGCGCTCGCTCGCGAGGTCGAGGCCGTAGCCGGATTTGATTTCGAGCGTGGTCACGCCTTCGGCGAGCAGCGGTTCGAGCCGCGCGGCCGCTTGGCGGAACAGCGACGCTTCGTTCGCCGCGCGCGTCGCGCGCACCGTCGACACGATGCCGCCGCCCTGCCGCGCGATTTCTTCGTAGCTGACGCCCGCGAGCCGCTGCGCGAATTCGTCGGCGCGCTGGCCGCCATACACGAGGTGCGTATGACAATCGATCAGGCCCGGCGTCACCCACGCGCCGCGCAAATCTTCGCGCGGCCATGCGGCGTATTGCGCAGGCAGTTCGCTCGCAGCGCCGAGCCACGCGATGCGGCCGTCTTCGACCGCGATCGCGGCATCGGCGAGCGTGTGGTGAGGATCGCCCTGCGGGCACAAGTTCAAGTGATGCCAGACGGTTTGCTTCATCGCGTGCTCTTTGCCGCTGGTTGCGTGTCTGTGGATGGGTTGTCCGTGATGGAGCGCGTGCGATGCCCGATCACGGTTGATTCGTCATCGCGTGTAGCGGATGGTGATTGCGAGCACCGCGCCGTCGCCCGTTAGCGTGCAAGCGAGCGCGTTCGGCCCGTCGATACGCAACGTGTCGCCGGTGTCGAGACGCAGGGCTTGCGCGTGGTCCGCCGCCAGCGCGACCGTGACCGCGCCGCCCGCGCAAAACAGCAGCGCCACGTCGCCGTCGAGTACGCGCGGCGCATCGGCGCCCGGCGCATCCGGCTGCGTGCCGGCGCGCCACACGTTCAACTCGCCCTGCGCCACGTCGCGCCGCACCATCAGGTTGAAGTCGCGCGTCGCGCCGTCGACGAGCCGCGCGTCGATGCGCGTCTCGCCGTGAAAGCGCGCGAGGTCGAGCGGTTGCTGCAACACGTGCGTCGCGACGACGCCCGCATCGCCCAACTCATCCAGCAGCATGCCCGCGCCGGAAAGCAACACGAGCGTCCGGTCGACGCCGTCAAAGCGCGAGAAAGGCCCGGCCTGCGCGACATCGGCGACGCTCACGCGCCACACGAAGTCTCCGCTCGCCGCGCCCTGCCCGCCGCTCGGCGGCGGAAACGCGGCGACCTCGCGCGTGACGCCGCCGCCGTTTTTCCACGGCGCCGCCACGAGATCGACGCCGCGGATCAGCGTGACGCTTGCCATGCTGCCCGCGTCGTTGGCAATGCTCACGATCAGCGGCCCAGCATCGGCAGGTTGAGACCGGCCTCGCGCGCCGTTTGCTGCGCGAGTTCATAGCCCGCATCCGCGTGACGCATCACGCCGGTGGCCGGATCGTTCAGCAGCACGCGGCCGAGGCGCTTGTGCGCGGCTTCCGTGCCGTCCGCGACGATCACGACGCCCGAGTGCTGCGAGAAGCCCATGCCGACGCCGCCGCCGTGATGCAGCGAGACCCACGATGCGCCGCCTGCCGTATTCAGCAGTGCGTTCAGCAGCGGCCAGTCGCTGACCGCGTCCGAGCCGTCCTTCATCGATTCGGTTTCGCGGTTCGGGCTCGCGACCGAACCCGTGTCGAGGTGATCGCGGCCGATCACGATCGGCGCCTTCAGTTCGCCGTTCTTGACCATTTCGTTGAACGCCTGGCCGAGGCGATAACGATCCTTCACGCCGACCCAGCAGATCCGCGCCGGCAGACCCTGGAACGCGATACGTTCGCGCGCCATGTCGAGCCAGTTGTGCAGATGCGGATCGTCGGGAATCAGTTCCTTGACCTTCGCATCGGTCTTGTAGATGTCCTCGGGGTCGCCCGACAGCGCGACCCAGCGGAACGGGCCCTTGCCTTCGCAGAACAGCGGGCGGATATACGCCGGCACGAAGCCCGGGAAATCGAACGCGTTTTCCACGCCCATTTCGAGCGCCATCTGACGGATGTTGTTGCCGTAGTCGAGTGTGGCCGCGCCGCGTTCCTGCAGCGTCAGCATCGCCTGCACCTGCTTGGCCATCGACTGCTTGGCCGGCGTGACGATGCTTTCCGGCGCGGTCTTCATGCGCTCGCGCCACTCTGCGACCGTCCAGCCCTGCGGCAGGTAGCCGTGGATCGGATCGTGCGCGCTGGTCTGGTCGGTCACGCAGTCCGGCGTGATGCCACGCGCGACGCACTCGGCGAACACGTCGGCGGCATTGCCGAGCAGACCGACCGAGATCGGCTTACCGGCCTTTTTCGCTTCGTCGAGCATCGCGAGCGCTTCATCGAGCGTCTTCGCTTTCTTGTCGACGTAGCGCGTCTTCAGACGGAAGTCGATGCGCGTCTCGTCGCATTCGACCGCGATCATCGAGAAGCCCGCCATCGTCGCGGCGAGCGGCTGCGCGCCGCCCATGCCGCCGAGACCGCCGGTCAGGATCCAGCGGCCCTTCGGGTCGCCGTTGAAGTGCTGGTTCGCGACCGCGAAGAAGGTTTCGTAGGTGCCCTGCACGATGCCCTGGCTGCCGATGTAGATCCAGCTGCCCGCGGTCATCTGGCCGTACATCATCAGGCCCTTGCGGTCGAGTTCGTGAAAATGTTCCCACGTCGCCCAGTGCGGCACGAGGTTCGAGTTCGCGAGCAGCACGCGCGGTGCGTCTGCATGCGTGCGGAACACGCCGACCGGCTTGCCCGATTGAATCAGCAGCGTTTCGTCTTCGTTCAGGTCCTTCAGCGACGCGAGGATCTGGTCGAAGCAATCCCAGTTGCGCGCGGCGCGGCCGATGCCGCCATACACGACGAGCGCGTGCGGGTGCTCGGCCACTTCGGGGTCCAGATTATTCTGGATCATCCGGTACGCGGCTTCCGCGATCCAGGTCTTGCAGGTCTTTTCCGCGCCGTGCGGTGCGCGGATCGTGCGAGTCGGATCAAGACGCGGATCGATGTGTTTCGGATTGTTCATGGTGTTCCTCGGAATGCGTGAAAGACGTTCGATAAAGATTCGGCGAAGACGAAAAGCGAATTCAGAAATGCCCAGTGAAGCGGTAACGGGTGCCCGGATGCCACAGATTCGCGATCGAGGCGACCTCGCCTTGCGACCACGTGCGCCGATGCAGCACCAGACACGGCTCGCGTTCATTCATGTTCAACTGCTCGCGCGTCGTGTCGTCGGCGGCGAGCGCCTCGATGCGGTACTCGACGCGCTGCAGCGGCGCGACGCGCACGAGGTACTGGTTCGGCGTCGTGTTCGTAAAGTCCTGCAACGCATATTCGGGCGCGACAGCCGGATTGACCCAGCGTTCCTCCAGCTGCACCGGCTCGTCGTTTTCGAAATGCAGCAGGCGCGAATGAAACACGGGGCTGCCCGCGCTCACCTGCATCTCTTCGGCGAGCGCCGCATCGGCGATGCTGGCGCCGACGTTCAGCACCTTCGCCTGATAGCGATGACCACGCGCGACGATTTCATCGGAGATGCTGCGGATCGCCACCAGCGTCGACTCGTACTTGGGACGGGCGACGAAAGTGCCCGAGCCCTGGACGCGTGTCAGCACCTGCTCCGAGGTCAACTCGCGCAATGCGCGGTTGACCGTCATGCGCGCGACGCTGAACTCGCGCGCAAGCTCGTTTTCGGAGGGCACCTGGTCGCCTTCGGCCCATTCGCCCGCATGAATGCGCGCGAGGATGAAGTCCTTGATGCCCTGATAAGCGGGTGCGTTCATCGGTGTGATCCGCGCTCTCGACAACTTACTGTTCCGACGCGAACGAGAACGGGGCCAGCTTCGCGACAGCGCCAGCCTGCACGAGCTTCGTGACCGCCGCGATGTCCGGTGCGAAGTAGTGATCGAGCTCGTAGTGCGGCACGTCCTTGCGCACGAGGTCCATCACCTTCTGCAGGCTCGGGCTGGTCTTGTGCGGTGCGCGCAGATCGACGCCCTGGGCCGCGGCCAGCAGTTCGATCGACAGGATGTTCGCGGTGTTGTCGGCGATATCGCCGAGCTTGCGCGCGGCGAACGTCGCCATCGACACGTGGTCTTCCTGGTTCGCCGACGTGGGCAGCGAATCGACCGAAGCCGGATGCGCGAGCGTCTTGTTCTCCGACGCGAGCGCGGCAGCCGTGACGTGCGCGATCATGAAGCCGGAGTTCACGCCGCCATCCTTGACGAGGAACGGCGGCAGGCCCGACAGCGTCGCGTCGATCAGCAGGGCGATGCGACGCTCGGCGAGCGCGCCGATTTCCGACACGGCGAGCGCGAGGTTGTCCGCCGCGAACGCGACCGGCTCGGCGTGGAAGTTGCCGCCCGACAGCACTTCGCCGGTGTCCGGGAAAATCAGCGGATTGTCGGAGACCGCATTAGCTTCGAGCAGCAGCGTTTCCGCGGCCTGACGCATCTGGTCGAGACACGCGCCCATCACCTGCGGCTGGCAGCGCAGGCTGTACGGGTCCTGGACCTTGTCGCAATCGGCGTGCGCCACGTTGATCGCCGAGCCTTGCAGCAGCGAGCGATAGGCCGCCGCCGCGTCGATCTGGCCTTGATGGCCGCGCAGCTCGTGAATGCGCGCATCGAACGGCTTGACCGAACCCATCGCCGCGTCGACCGACAGCGCGCCGGCGACGAGCGCCGTGCGATACAGGTCTTCGATCGCGAACATGTTGTACAGCGCGAGCGCGGTCGAGGCTTGCGTGCCGTTCAGCAGCGCCAGACCTTCCTTCGCCTGCAGCGTCAGCGGCTTCAGACCGACCAGCGCGAGGCCTTCGGTGGCCGGCATGCGCTCGCCCTTCGCGAACACTTCACCGACGCCGAGCAGGGTCGCCGACATATGCGCGAGCGGCGCGAGGTCGCCCGAAGCGCCGACCGAGCCCTTGACCGGGATCACCGGCAGCACGTCGGCGTTGAACAGCGTGATCATCGCTTCCATCACTTCGCGGCGGATGCCCGAGTGACCGCGGCCGAGGCTCGACAGCTTCAGCGCCATCAACAGACGCACGACCGGGCGCGACATCGGCTCGCCGACGCCGACCGCGTGCGACAGCACCAGATTGCGTTGCAGCAGTTCGAGCTGATCGCGCGGGATGTGCGTGCTGGCGAGGCGGCCGAAGCCGGTGTTGATACCGTAAGCCGGCTCGCCCTTGGCGGTGATGTCGGCGACGGCCTGCGCGCACGCGTCGATAGCGGCGTGGCTCGCGGGATCGAGTTGCAAGGTGACCTGCTCACGCGCGATCTGGCGCAGTTGCGGGAGGGTCAGGTAGCCGGGCTTCAGAATCATGGTTGTCTTCCTGTCTATACAAGTTCAAATAAGTCTAGCTGGCGCGCCTTGTATATACAACTTATTTTTCGCGATTTCGTGCCTGGGGATTTCCATTATTCGGCACGTGGTTTGACGAAAGATCGGCAGGCGTGGCTGGGGGCCGTAGGCGGCGGGTGTGGGACGTATGGGCCGGCGCGGCCGTCGTGGTTTGGCCCATAGTTGTCTATACACCTTCGCGGCGCGGGTCGCCATCTGGGCAAACCCGGCGCGCTCCCGGTGGCGGGAAGCCGGACATGCCGGCTCGACCGATATCTGAGTTATAGGAGAGAAGGCGTGGCGGCGCGGATCAGAGCCTGACCCTGGCCGCGATGAAATCCAGAAAGCACTGCACGCGCCCCGCGAGCGATGCGCTCTGGTAGTACACCGCATGCACCGGCTGCCGTTCGTCGACGAGCAGGTTGCCGAGAATCGGCACGAGGCGCTTTTCGCGCACGTCGGCGGCGCTCATGAAGTCGGCCAGACAGGCGATGCCCCAGCCGGACAGCGCCAGTTGCCGCAGGGTTTCGCCGCTCGACGCGGTGATCGACGGTTCGATTTTCAGCAGCGCGGCTTCGTCCCGTGGCCCGTTGGCGCGCCTGGTTCCCCTGCCCCCTTCTCTGAGCGGCCAGCGATTTAGATGCTCCGGCGCCGTAAAGCCGATCAGCCGATGCGCGCGCAACGCATCGAGCGTGGTCGGCTCGCCGTGCTCGGCCAGATACGCCGGGCTCGCGAGCACGCGCAGCCGGCTCTCACCGAGCGCGCGCGCATGCAGCGTCGAATCCTGCAGCGCGCCGATGCGAATCGCGATGTCGACCTTCTGTTCGAGCAGGTCGACGATCCGCTCGCTGCTGGTCAGTTCGAGCCGGATCTCCGGATACAGCGCCGAAAACGCGGTCATATGCGGCGCCACGCAATGCAGCATGAACGGCGACGCCGCGTCGACGCGCAAGCGTCCCGACGGCCGCTCGCGGCCGCGCGCGACCGACTCCTCGGCCTCTTCGAGCGCGTCGAGAATCGCGCGGGCGCGCCGCAGGAACGCGTCGCCCTCTTCGGTCAGATGCAGACGCCGGGTCGTGCGGCGCACCAGCGCGGTGTCGAGCTTCTGCTCCAGACGCGTGAGCGCGCGGCTCACGCCGGACACGGTCTGCCCCAGCTTCTCGGCCGCCGCCGTGATCGAACCGCTGTCGATCACGGTGACGAACACCAGCAATTCGTCGGTGGAGGTTTTCATTGTTGATTTGAAGTCAAGATTGATTTGAGACTAACACGCTTTTTGCGAGAATCCGCGCGAGCGATACTGCATGCCTGTCGACCGGAGTTGGCGCTTTAGCTGTCGACCGGTGTTGGCGCTTTAGCGCCTACTTCGGTCCCATGCAAAGCTCCTACTCCGGTCCCATGCAAAGCTCTTGCATGCAAGAGATTGCGGTCATGCAATTCCCTCAGGAGAACGTCTTGAAGATTTTCGTTACTGGCGCAAGCGGTTTTATCGGCGGCTCGATCGCGGCGCATCTGGCGCGCGCCGGCCATCAGGTGCGCGGGCTGATCCGCAAGCCCGAACACAGCGCCGAGTTGCAACGCCTGGGCATCGAGCCGGTGTCCGGCACGCTCGACGACCGCGCATTGCTGATCGCCGAGGCGCAAGCGGCCGACGCCGTCATCAACGCCGCGAGCAGCGATCACGAAGGCGCGGTGCGCGCGCTGATCGACGGACTCGCGGGTTCGGGCAAGGTGTTGCTGCACACGAGCGGGTCGAGCATCGTCGGTGATGCGTCGGGCGGCGAAGCGGGTGAAGCGCGCATCTATCACGAAGACGCGCTGCCCACCCCAACCGCCGACAAGGCCGCGCGCGTCGCGATCGATCAGCTGGTGCTCGACGCCGCGCAACGCGGCGTGCGCTCGGCCGTGCTGTGCAACACGCTGATCTACGGTCACGGCGCGGTGGCCGGCAGCGCGAGCGTGCAGTTGCCGCGACTGGTGCGCCAGGCGCAGAAAAGCGGCGTGGTGCGTCATGTGGGCAGCGGCGGCAACATCTGGTCGAACGTGCATATCGACGACGTCGCCGAGCTGTATCGGCTCGCGCTCGATAAAACCCCTGCCGGCACGTTCTATTTCGTCGAAAGCGGCGAAGCGTCGTTTCGCGACATGAGCGCCGCGATCGCGCGCGCGATGAAACTCGACACGCCGCAGGACTGGCCGCTCGAAGACGCGAAACAGGAATGGGGCTACGAAATGGCCTCTTACGGTCTCGGCTCGAACAGCCGCGTGCGCGGCGAACGCGCGCGCAAGTTGCTTGGCTGGCAACCGCGGCGCACGTCGGTGATCGAATGGATCGAACGCGACATGATGGTGCCGCAAAGCGCCGTCTGACGCGGCTTTGCGCGCCGCGCGCCGTAAGCTGTGTAAGCGCGGGCGTTGCGAATCCGTAAGCTCTCTTCGATAAAATGATATCGACCCGACGGTGCGATTCGCACCGTCGCACATGAGCCCGGATTCGACCGATGACCCTCGCGCTGAACTTCTACTGGCTGACGAACTTCCTCGCGATTCTGTTCGTCGTCGCCTGTCTGTACGACACGCGCTACGACGAATATGGCGTATTGACGCTCTCCGCTGCGGCGATGAGTCTGATCGTGATGGCGATCGAGGTGTTTCTCAAGCCCGCCTTCGAAATGGCGCTATAGCGCGCTCGCGCGGCCGCTCATGCGGTACAGAGGCGGCGCGCCTGCCAGTGCGGCGCGCGCCCCTCGCTCTCTTCACTCTGTTCAACTACCCGCCTCACCACTTCACACCGTGTACGATCCGCACGCCGGGCAAGCGCCGCGCGCGTGGTCGTCATAGCGGTCGTGAAGCCTGACCCAGTCGGTCAGATTGCTCTCCTCATTGCGGCCTTTCGGCGCGATATCCAGCAGCGCGTAGGTGTTCACGAAGCGCTCGTCGCCGCGCCCGTAGCACGAGTACGTGTGGTACACGTCGCCGTTCTGGTCCTTGTAGAACACGCTGTGGCCATGCTGTTCGTCGATGCCGACGTCCTGCTCGGTGAAGTTGTAGAACGCCTTTTTGCTCGCCAGCTGTTCGGGTGTGAACGACACGTGGTAGTCGAAATTGAAATCGCTGCCGCTCGACGACACCCACGGAAAGGTCCATCCCATGCGCCGTTTGAACGCGTCGATCTTGTCGATCGGCGCGTGGGACACCGTCACATAGCTGACGTCGTGATGGACCAGGTGCGTGAGAATGCCGGTCATATGATCCGACAGGAACGAGCAGCCGACACACCCCTCCTCCCAGTCCGGGCCCAGCATGAAGTGATAGACGATCAGCTGGCTGCGGCCGTCGAACAGCTCCGCGAGCGTCTTGCGGCCTTCCGGCGTATCGAACGTATAAAGCTTGTCGACCTTGACCCACGGCAATTCGCGACGCTTGCGCGCGAGTTCGTCGCCGGCGCGCATATGCGCTTTTTCGTCGGCGAGCAGCGCGCGGCTCGCGGCGAGCCACTCTTCCCGGCTGCCGATGTGATGTTGCGGTTCCATCTGCGTCTCCTTTCCTGCGGATGCAGGACTTGACCATAAGGTTATGGTTTAGAAACGCTGGCGCGAAAGTCAAGGACAGGTGGGCGCTTTCGTGAAACGTGCCGATCGCGCGCAAAGCGCGTGGCTAAAAAAAGATACGCGGCACACCGCGGATCGATCCGCGACGCGCCGCGTCAAGGTGGAGACCAACGACTACCCGCAACGAAACTCAGATCGCCCAGCCGCCGACATAAAAGCCGACCAGCACCACCGCGATCGCCACGGTGCCCACATTGAGCTTGCGATACTCGCCGCTGACCACGCGGCCGATCACGAGCGTCGCGAAGCCAAGCATGATGCCGGTCACGATGTTCGCGGTCAGCACGATGAACACCGCGCACACGAGCCCCGCCATCGAGTCGACCATGTCGTCCATATGCAGCTTGCTGACGTTCGACAGCATCAGCAGCCCCACGTACATCAGCGCGGGCGCGGTCGCATACGAAGGCACCAGCGCGGCGAGCGGCGAGAAGAACATCACGACCAGAAACAGCAGACCGACGACCGCCGCCGCCATCCCCGTCTTCGCGCCGGCCGCGACGCCGACCGTCGACTCGATATAGGCAGCCGCCGGCGCGCCGCCGAGCAGGCCCGAGAAGATCGAGCTCAGCGAATCGGCGGTCAGCGCACGGCCGCCGTTGATGATGCGACCGTTCTCATCGAGTTGCCCGGCCTGGCCGGCGACCGCGCGGATCGTGCCGGTCGCGTCGAACACGGCGGTCATCACGAGTGCGAGCACGCTCGGCAGCACCGCCATCGACAGCGCGCCCTTCACGTCCATCGCGCCGATCAGCGACGCATGACCCGGCGCGCTCAGCGAAGGCACCGCGAACACGCCGTGAAACGCCACGGCCGGATCGATCGCGAGGGCGATCGCCGAGATCGCGACGATCACGATCAGGATCGAGCCCGGCACACGGCGCCGCACGAGCCCGAAGATCGCCGCGAGACCCGCGACCGACATCAGCGCCGGCAATGCCGTGATATTGCCGAGCGACACCGGCAAGCCCGCACCCGGATTCTTGACGACGAGGCCGACGTCGTTGGCGGCGATCAGCAGCAGGAACAGGCCGATGCCGATCCCGGTGCCGTGCGCGATGCCGGTCGGCAGATTGCGCAGGATCCACGAGCGCACGCCGGTCACCGAAATCGCGGTGAACACGACGCCCATCAGGAACACCGCGCCGAGCGCGACGGTCGGATGCAGGCCCTTGCCGAGCACGAGGCCGAACGCGGTGAACGCGGTCAGCGAGATCGCGCAGCCGATCGCGATCGGCAGACGCGCCCACACGCCCATCAGCAGCGAGCCGAACGCGGTGGTCAGACACACGGCGACGAACACCGCGCTGGTATCGAAGCCCGCCTTGCCGAACATGCCCGGCACGACGAACACGGAATAGACCATCGCGAGGAAGGTCGTGATGCCCGCGACGATCTCCTGGCGCTGCGTGCTGCCGCGCGCGGAAATGTCGAAGTAGCGGTCGAGAAAGCCCTTACCGGGTAGCGATTCAGTGTCGAACGATTCGCTCGCGACGTCGGAATTCGCGAGGGCCTGGGGTTCCATCATGATGAGTGCCTCCTTTATCAGCTTGCTGAAACGGCCGCTATCGCGGCCGTCATCAGGGTTCGTCTCGTGGATTTGTTGGTGTGGGTAACGCTTTTCTGAGTCGAAATGTAGGTGAAGAGAACTATGTGTCCAATCGCATGAATGGCATGCCGGACATGTCGCGCGACTTATAACTTTTACGCGACGGCCGCTCGCGCGAGCGCTGCGCGCGTTTACACCTACGGCATTCGAGCGGCCGCAAGACGCGCCGAACTCGCTTCGGCGCTGGCATGCCAGGCACGCGGCGTGCAGCGCAATCCCGCCAGAGCATCGGCGAAACCGCCTTCCACGAAGCCCGCGAAAGCCTGTCCGCGCGGCCGCGCGGGTTAAACTCTGGGCCGTACCCCATCTAACCGCGGCGGCTCAACGCGCCCGTCCGCACCTGCTCGTGGAGTTTTTCCTGATGACTGGCGGTTTTCCGCGCCCCGCCCGGCGCCTGCCGATTGTCCCGCTTGGACCGCTTGGACCGCTTGGATCGCTTCGCCCGCTCGATTCGCCTGATTCGCTCGCTGTGCTTCGACTGTTGCGCTGGCTGTGCACCGTGGCCGCGCTGTTCGCGCTCGCCGCGCTGTCCGGTTGCAGCAGCCTGCTGTGGGGTACGCAGCAGGCGCCGATCGTCGACGCGACGGTGATGCCGGTCGAGCCGGCGAGCGCGCCGGTCGCCGCGTCCGCGCCGGAACCGGTCGAGACCGAGGCGAACACGGGGCCCGAGGAGCCGAAGAAACCGAAGAAGCCGGTCGTGAAGCCGCACAAGGTCGAGCCGCCGCCGCCCGTCGTCGCGCCGGCCCCGCCGCCGCCCCCGCCGCCGCCGCCGCTGATCGTGCTGCGCACGATCGAGCGCAGCGACGCGCACACGCTGCTCGACAGCCAGGTGCAGAAGCCCGACGGCAAGGTGGTCGGCCGCGCGATCGACATGACCGCCGATGCGGCCGGCAAGCCGCGCGAGATGATCGTCAATCTGCAGGGCTTCCTCGGCGTCGGCGACCGCAAGGTGAACTTCCCGTGGGGCGCGTTCCATTTCACGCCGTCCGCGAAGGGCGCGCCGATCACGCTGAACGCGGCGGCAGTGCCGGCCGGCGCGAACAAATCGAACGCGCTGGAACTGCCGCTGCTCGATGCGACCGTCGAGCGCGCGAACGGCGCCAAGGTGGGCCGCGTGGTCGACGTGCTGATCGACGGCAACGCGCAGCCGCAAGCGGTCGTGCTCGACGTCAGCGGCATGGTCAGCACCGACCGGCGCACGATCGCCGCGAACTGGTCGGCGCTGCGCTTCGTCACGCGCGACAAGGAACTGCATCCGCAGATCGATCTGAGCGACGCGCAGATCAACGCGACGCCACCTTACGCGAGCGACAAGCCGATCCGCGCGGTGTCGCCGGCGCCGCCGCCTGCTCCCGCTCCCGCTCCCGCTGCGAGCGCCGCGCCTGCCGCCTCGGCGCCGCCGACGGCGTCGACCGCCGTCGCGGTTTCCAACGCACGGGCGGTCCGATGACGGTCCGCACGATGGTCACGGCGCGAAGTCTGCGCGCGCTCGATTGGCTCAACTTCTTCGTCGCCAACGTGCAGACGGGCTTCGGGCCGTTCATCGCGTCGTATCTCGCGTCGCACAAGTGGACCCAGGGCGAGATCGGCATGGTGCTGTCGGTCGGCACGATCAGCGCAATGGTCAGCCAGGTGCCCGGCGGCGCCGCGGTCGACGCGCTGCGCAACAAGAAGGCCGCGGCCGCGTGGGCGATCGGCGCGATCATCCTGAGCGCGATGCTGCTCGCGATCAGCCCGACGGTGTTGCCGGTGATCGCCGCCGAGGTGTTCCACGGCTTCGCGAGCTGCATGCTGACGCCGGCGCTCGCGGCGATTTCGTTCGCGCTGGTGGGTCGCGCGAATCTCGGCGACCGGCTCGGGCGCAATGCGCGTTGGGCGTCGATCGGCAGCGCGGTCGCGGCCGGTCTGATGGGACTGTTCGGCGAGTACTACTCGCCGCGCGCGGTGTTCTTTTTGACCGCGGGCCTTGCGGTTCCCGCGCTGATCGCGCTCGCGATGATCCAGCGCACCGACACGATCGAGCTGCCGCAAGCGGCGCCTACCCCCGAGCAGCTCGAGCGGCGCGAAAGCCTGCGCGCGTTGCTGCGCGACAAGCGCATGCTGCTGTTCGCCGCGTGCATCGTGCTGTTCCATCTGTCGAACGCGGCGATGCTGAACCTGGCCGCCGGCGAAGTGACGGCCGGCATGGGCGACAACGTGCAGCTCGTGATCGCGGCGTGCATCATCGTGCCGCAGGCGATCGTCGCGATGATGTCGCCGTGGGTCGGGCGCTCGGCCGAACGCTGGGGCCGCCGGCCGATCCTGCTGCTCGGCTTCTCCGCGCTGCCGATTCGCGCGCTGCTGTTCGCGGGCATCAGCAGCCCTTACCTGCTCGTGCCGGTGCAGATGCTGGACGGCTTGAGCGCCGCGGTGTTCGGCGTGATGCTGCCGCTGATCGCCGCCGACGTCGCCGGCGACAAGGGCCGCTACAACCTGTGTATCGGCCTGTTCGGGCTCGCGGCCGGTATCGGTGCGACGCTGAGCACGACGGCGGCCGGCTTTATCGCAGATCGTTTCGGCAACATGGTGAGCTTCTTCTGCCTCGCGGCGGCCGGTGCGCTCGCGGTGCTGCTGGTGTGGGCGGCGATGCCTGAGACGCGCGACGCGGCGACGGCCAGCAACGGCGACGGCAATGACGCGACGGTGCCCGGTCGCGGGAAGTCGGCGGCGAGGTGAGTCGCGTGAGCTGGATGAGCCGGGGCGTGATCTGACCGTCACAGTCGGATCACGTCGCAAGTAGCTTGACCGTTCCGCAGGCTGAACGGGCAAGCGCGCCACTTGCCGTCTTACGGGCCTACATGACTGCGGCTTTACCCGACAGCGCAAGAAGTTCTTTGCTCGAAGGCGGCGGTGCGCGCAGCGACTTTCCAGGAAGCGGCACCGCGAGAGCGAACTCTTTTCTTTTTCGCAAACGTTTGCCTTCAGGTATCAAGTCTCAGCCTCCCAAGCCGAAAACCCGTACAT
This sequence comes from Paraburkholderia sp. UYCP14C, assembly GCF_004197395.1. Lineage (GTDB taxonomy): Bacteria > Pseudomonadota > Gammaproteobacteria > Burkholderiales > Burkholderiaceae > Paraburkholderia. The sequence goes on from NZ_SELS01000002.1 coordinate 290,071, forward strand.
CGCCACGAAACTTTGGAGACTCCGACGTGACGCGCGTTGTGCTCTTACTTGCCGTAATGTTGATAACAGGCTGCGCACAACTGCCGCAGCCCACTACGGCTCAAGCCGAGAAACCTGCGGTGTCGAACGTGATCATGAAGTTCGACATTCCCGCCGATGCACTCGGCGCGCGCGATCCGCAATTGAGCACGGTGCTCGCCAAGGCGGGCGCACTCGCCGCCGCGCAGAAGCAGCCCACGGTGATCCGCGTGACCGCGCTGGGCCAGGACTTCAAGTACATCAACCAGGCGATCTGGCGGGGCGTGCCGCAGCAGGGGCTCAAACCCACGCTCGAAAATCTGACGACCGGCGCGAACCAGACGTACAGCGTCTCGATCCAGCCGCTACATGCGGGGAGCTGACACGATGCGCCTGATTGCTTTCGCCGCGGCATCGCTATGCTTGAGTTCGGCCGCATGGGCGGCCCAGCCCGCCGCCGGCGCGCCTGCAACCGCGGCCGCCGCTGCCCCCACGGCCACCACGGCCTCCGCGGACAAGGTCTACCCGCCGCTGCCCACGCTCGCGATGCTGCCGCCCTCCACCGGCGACGACGACGACCTTCCCGCGCCGCGCTCGACGTCGCGCAACAAGAAGAAGACGCGCCAGCACGATTGCCACTGCGCGATGCCGACGCCGCGCCTCGTCGTCTCCGATGAGTCGCGCACCTATCTGAAGGACATCGAGCGCCAGCTCGATTCCGCGCTGGCACAGTAAAGCAGTACCTGGAGCCCTGAACCCATGCATGAGCACAAGGCCAATGCCTGCCGCTTTTTGCGATCGTGGACGATATGCGCCTGGGCGGCGCTGCTGGCGCTCGGCAGTTCGGCCGCGCAAGCCGCGCCGTCCGCCGACGATTGCTTCGACAGGGCCGGCGCTTACCAGGGCGTCAATCCGCTCGTGCTGCGAGCGGTGGCATGGCATGAGTCGAAAGGCGACGCGAGCGCCATCAACCGCAACGCCAACGGTTCGATCGACGTGGGACAGTTGCAGATCAATTCGATCCACTTTCCGGAACTCAAGAGCCAGGGCATTCCGCACCGCGCGCTGACGGACCCGTGCGTGAATATTTTTGTGGCCGCCTGGCTACTCAAGCAGAAGATGGTGCGGTATGGAAATACCTGGCGTGCGATTGGCGCGTATCACTCGGAATCGCCGCACGAGCGCGACGCTTACGCGCATAGCATCCAGACGATTCTCGTGAGTTGGGGATTGTTGCAGCCGGAGCGGTGAGGGTCTTGCAGGCTGTTGAAAAGCGCCCCGTCATGATGACCGACACTATGTTCAGGAGGCTGGCGAGTGCGATTTTCCGCTGAATTACCGGTTTGCCACGCCATCTGCGCGGGGCATGTTCACGCATGCAGCCTATCTGCCGTTTGGTCCCGCGTAGCCTTCACGTCTGCTTCCAAGCCGAAGCGGCCACACCAGAGGGGGTGTTAGTTCCTGTCCTCACGGGTGCTAACCGGGAAGCGCGCGACAGCGATACCTTTTAGGACCGTCGATATGAAACGCCGGGCTCGAACTCGGTGTTTTGAAGAGAGTTGCGCACGCTGGCGCTGCATCGCGGAAGCCATGATCTCCATCGAGCTTGCTCCGTGCAGCCAACTGTGCCAGATTGGTATATGATGGCCATCATGCAAAAGCCATCAATCAATCGGAAAACCGCCAGTCGTAAGGAAATCACGCACGAGCGCATCGTCGAGGTTGCCACACGTGCGATTCGGCGCAGTGGCTACGACGGGACCGGAGTGGCCGACATCATGAAGGAGGCTGGCCTGACGCATGGCGGCTTCTACGCGCACTTTCCATCGCGGGACGTGCTGCTTGCCGAAGTGGCCGACCGCGCCGGTGCTGAAGCCGTCGCCAAGTATGAGCATATCGCCGCTTCCGTGCCGCTGGAGCAGGCATTGCCGTCAATGGTGCGCGCCTATCTGTCGAAGGAGCACCGTGACGCCACAGAGACGGGCTGCCCGATCTCCGCCCTTTGCTCGGAGATGCCGCGCCAGGCGCCGGTTGTGCGCCGCGCGGCCACCCGTCGCATCAAGGAGATGATCGACGTCGTTGCGCGCCAATTGCCCGATTGGGGTCAACCGGGCGCGCATGAACAGGCGCTTCTCACCGTTGCAACGATGGTCGGCACCATGGTGCTGGCGCGCGCCGTCGACGACCCCAAACTGTCGGACAGTTTTCTTGAAGCAGCATTGAAAAAATTCGCACCGACTGATGAGTAATTCCGCTTGCCCGGCGGGCGCTGTGGCTGGGCCTAAAATATGATGGTCATCATATTTTGGCGGGCGAACGGTCGTCTAACTATATGAAGACATGGTACTAACCGGCGCGGTGCACAAGCCGGCCAGCGGACCTTCGAGATGCTACGCAGATTTGCGCCTGCGGGCCTGGTGGACACCGGCATTCGCAAAGATGTGCGCCTTACAAAGTAGGCAGTATGACTACACGCAATGAAAAACTGACAAGGAACAATGACGCATGATGAAGGCATTTGTCGTAAATCGATATGGACGCAAGAATGGCGCGCGAGCCGGTGATATGCCGGTTCCGGAACTACGTGAGGACGACGTATTGGTCGAGATTCACGCCGCTGGCGTGAATCCGCTCGATGCAAAAATCAGGGATGGAGAGTTCAAGCGGATTTTGCGCTATCGTTTGCCGCTGATTTTGGGCAACGATCTGGCTGGGATTGTCGTCCGCGTCGGGTCGCGCGTGCAGCGATTCAAGGTGGGCGATGAGGTGTATGCGCGACCGCCCAAGGATCGGATCGGTACTTTCGCGGAATTCATTGCGATCAGGGAAGACGCGGTGGCGCTCAAGCCTGAAGCGCTCAATATGGAAGAAGCGGCCTCAATCCCTTTGGTGGGCCTGACTGCGTGGCAGGCGCTGGTCGAACGAGCACAACTGAAGAAAGGGCAGAAGGTGCTCATACACGCTGGTTCCGGCGGCATCGGTACCTTTGCCATTCAATTGGCGAAGCATCTGGGCGCGACCGTCGCCACGACAGCGAGCGGCGCAAATGCCGAATGGATGAAGCAGCTCGGTGCCGACATTGTCATCGACTACAGGAAGGACGACTTTGCCGCTGTGTTGAAAGACTTCGATGTGGTGCTGGATACGCAGGGCGGGAAGACACTCGAAAAATCACTGCATGTGCTCAAGCCCGGAGGCAAGGTCATCGGGATCGCCGGTCCGCCCGATCCTGAATTTGCCACGCAGGTGAATGCCTCCTGGTTCCTGAAAATGGCGGTGCGCTTTCTAAGCCATCGCATCCGCAAGGAGGCAAGACGTCGTGATGTCGACTATTCATTCCTCTTTATGCGTGCCGACGGAGAGCAACTAGCTCGGATCGCCAGGCTCGTCGACGCAGCTGTAATAAAGCCTGTGATCGATCGAATTTTCCCGTTCGAATCAACGCAAGAGGCATTGGCTTACGTCGAAAGCGGACGTGCAAAGGGTAAGGTCGTTATCAAGATTCGATAGAAGGAGGGAAATCCGTCAGAGGGCGAAGCGGACCTTCAAACGTCCGCAGAATGACCAGAAGGAACGGCCGTTGATGAGGCCGAACGCGGAAAACCAACCAGGCGGTGCCCCTCGCTTTCCGCTTTCGCCTTCGTCAAGCCCGGTCAAGCAGACGCGAAAACAACCCCGCCCAAAGCCGCTCAATTCCGAATGTTTTCCTCGCAATCTTCCCAGTACCGAAGCGGGTCGAGATGGTGTGGATAGCGCGACTTGAGCCACTCCGACAGCCTGGCCCAATCTGGATGGTTGGTACCCGTTTGAGCAGACCACGTCGACGACCTTTCAAGAACATGGCCGTTCCCGCGGTCACGGACCAGCAAACTGCCTAGTCCGCTCAAACTGTTCGTCTGCGTCTCAACCAGATACCGTGGCAGAATCCTGAGTTCAGCATCCTCGGCCCATCCGTATAAGGCGCGGACCACTCCGGAGGGATCTCGCAGCTCTGTGGGTCCGCTTTGCGGGCGAATGGCCGTCCATCCTTCAGGGAACTCGGTGACAACCTCGTTTTTACCTTCCCTCACCCACCTCACGCGCCATGCGCGCACCAGCGACTCGCGCATGCGAGACACCGACTCGTAGCCAGCAGGCAACTCGATCGCCATCGGAAGAGTAATGAGGTTGTCTTTCCAGAGTTTGGTTTCGTCGTCGACGCGCTCAACCACCTCGAACATCCCAGGCTCAAACGGGTTCTCGGGCCGGCTGGATACTCTCGCCTTCCCTTCGGGCAATCCTTCGAAAAGGCGCTCAGCATCATGCCGGGTAAGTTTCGTCTTTCCTTTTTTCATTGTGTCTCCCTACAGTAAGGATGTCGCTAGTGCCTGGGCCCTCACGGCCGAAATCAGGCACCACTTTCTCTCACGCGCTTGAACAGGCTCGTGATCTTATTCTGCGCCATTCGCTTGTTGTTGGATGAACGGAGGGAGTAAGGTGGGCGTCCGAAGCCAGTCCGTTACACCCACTGTTAGAATCGCGAACTTTTTCCCGGGAGCGACGAATGTCTTGGTTCATCTATGAAGTGCCTGAATACAACGAAGACGGAGCGCGCATCGAACCCTTCAGCGACCTTCGAAGCCGCGTTCTGAAAGTCAGCGGGCAGGCAATGGCTGACGAACTGGAAAGCGTCCGCGAGAACGCCGCGACGACAGCGGACACGCCCACGCGCCCGCTCCGCGCCCCGGAAAATCCTCACGTATTTCCAATCCCCTATGCCGACTCCATGATCCTGGTCGGCTTCATTTTCGAACTGAAACGTGAGTTGCGACATCTGGTGGTGTCACCCGTGGAAATGCCTTGGCTGAAAGACGCGTAAAAAACGGGACGATCGAGGCGGCCCCAAACCTGCGAGGCAAACTGCACAGCCGGCGGCGTCATGTCGCGAAGCGGTTTCCATGCATTCTGGACACCTGATCCCGATGCTTCAGTTCTGTCACCGCATGGCTTAATGTTGCTTTCCAGTCGTTCCGACATGCTCGACCGCGAATGTCTCGTTCACTGTCAGCGGATGGGTACTTTCGTGAAGGTTTATTCGACGCCTGCCGACACGCGCGGAGGCATTCACATTCCTGCGGCCGATGGCAGGCATCGAATAAACCTTCACGAACTAAGCCAGACGCTCCAACGTCGCATGTCCGATCCAGTCCACACTTCCAAAGGCGAGCGATGCTGGCGTTCGTTCGAACGCCACATGGCAAATGACAAAAGAGGCGCGATCTAAAAAAATCGCGCCTCTTTTTTTCAGCCGACCGCGGCCGCGGTCACATCAATCAATCGCCCTACCCGCGGTCTCGCGCATAAACGGCAACGGCAGCAACGACACAACACTACAGCCGATCAGATACCAAGCCGGCGCAAGATTACTACCCGAAATCTGAATCAACCACGTCGCGAAAAACTGCGCGAACCCACCAAAAATCGACACCCCAAGGCAATACACGATCGACATACCCGTCGCCCGAATCGCGCGCGGAAACAACTCGGGCAGCATCACGATATTGGGCACCGCGGTGAACGTGACGAGCAGCGCGAGGCCCGCGACCACCGCGAGCAGCACCGGAACCGTCGGCGACGCGTTGATCGTCATGAACGCCGGGTAGACGGCAAAAATCAGCAGCACGCGCGACACCCACAGCACACGCTTGCGGCCGATCCGATCGGACAGCGCGCCCGCGAACGGCGAGCAGATCACCGTGACCACCGCGCCGGTCCACGCGGCCCACAGCGCGGTCCCCATCGGCAGATGCAGAATGCGGATCGCGTACGTGGACAGATAGAACAGCACGATGTAGTTCGCCGCGGTGCCGCCGATCGTCGTCAGCACACCGGTCGTGATCGAGCGCGCGTGATCGCGGAACAGGTCGCGCACCGGCAGCGACGGAGCGTGCGCAGCGTGCTGCACAACGGCCTTTGAAGCAGCCTGCCCAACAGCGCCGCCAGCCGCTGCCGCGCCATCTTCAACACCCGGCAGCGTCTCGTCGAGATGCCGCCGGATATAGATGCCGATCGGCCCCATCGCCATGCCGATCACGAACGGCACGCGCCAGCCCCAGCTTTCGAGCGCGGCCGGCGACAGCGTCGCGGCCAGCGCTACGCCAAGAAGCGACCCCACCACCGTGTTCATCCCCTGGCTCACGAACTGCCAGCTGCCGTAGAAACCGCGCGTGCGATCGCTGCCGTATTCGAGCAGCAGCGCCGTCGATGCGCCCACCTCGCCGCCCAACGCGAAACCCTGGATCAACCGCGCGAGAATCACCAGCAGCGGCGCCGCGACGCCGATCGCCGCATAAGTTGGTGCGAACGCGATGATCGCGGAGCCGAGCGTCATCAGCCACAGCGTCAGGCTCATCGCGGCCTTGCGTCCCGCGCGGTCCGCGTAGCCGCCCAGCACGACGCCGCCCACCGGCCGCATGATGAAGCCGACTCCGAACGTGCCGACCGCGAGCATCAGTTGCACGAGCTGACCTTCGACCGGGAAATACAGCTTGCCGATGATCGTCGCGAAGAAGCTGTAGATCGTGAAGTCGAAAAACTCGAGGCCGTTGCCGAGCGTGATCGCGGCGATCGCCTTCGCGTGACCGAGGCGCTTTTGAGGCTGATCGGCGAGGCGTTGCGCATCGAGCGCTTCGAGCGCTTCGATCCCATTGGCGCTTGCGGGACGCGGTGTGGCGGAATAGTCCATCTGTGTCTCCATCGTAATTGTGTTGCTGCTACGACGGCACGCGAGCGCGCCGCCGCCGCGTCAAACGAGGAACGTCTGCGCGAGCTTGACCCAGTAGGCCGCGCCGGTCGCGAGGCAAGCGTCGTTGAAGTCGTAGCCGGGGTTGTGCACCATGCAGCCGCCCTCGCCGTCGCCATTGCCGATGATCAGATAGCTGCCCGGGCAGCGCTCGAGCAGGAACGCGAAATCTTCACTGCCGGTCAGCGGCTGCATGTCGCGAATCAGTCCGTCTTCACCGAGCCAGTCCACCGCGACCTGCCGTGCGAGCGCGGTCATGGCGGCATCGTTGACGAGCACCGGGTAGCGGCGCTGATAGTCGACCTCGGCACGCGCGCCGAACACGGCGGCCTGGCCGGTCGCGACCTCGGTGATGCGCTGCTGCAGATGGTCGCGCACCTCGGGCCGCAGCGCGCGCACCGACAGGCGCATCTCGGCGGTTTCGGGAATCACGTTCGGCGCTTCGCCCGCGTGAATTGCGCCGACCGTGATGATCGACATATCGAGCGGCGCGATGTTGCGCGACACGATCGACTGCAGCGCGAGCACGATCTGCGCGCACACGACGACCGGATCGACCGCTTTGTGCGGCACCGCGCCATGACCGCCGCGGCCGATCACCTTGATGATCACCGTATCCGACGACGCCATGAACGATCCCGGCATGAAGCCCAGCTTGCCGGTCGGAAAGCCCGGCATGTTGTGCATCGCGAACACGGCGTCGCAGGGAAACTGCTCGAACAGGCCGTCGTCGAGCATTTTCTTCGCGCCGGCGAGCCCTTCCTCGGCCGGCTGGAAGATCAGATTCAGCGTGCCGTCGAAGCTTTTGTCGCGCGCCAGATGCTTGGCGGCGGCGAGCAGCATCGCCGTGTGGCCGTCGTGACCGCATGCGTGCATCTTGCCGGGTAGCTTGCTCGCGTAAGGCAGCCCGGTGGTTTCGTGGATCGGCAGCGCGTCCATGTCGGCGCGCAGACCGAGCCGGCGCGCACCGTTGCCGAGCTTCAGTTGCCCGACCACGCCGGTCTGGCCCAGGCCGCGATGCACGGTATAGCCCCACTCCTCCAGCCGTTCGGCGACCAGATTGCCCGTTGCGAACTCCTCGTAGGCCAGCTCCGGGTGGGCGTGGATGCTGTGTCGCAGCGCGATCATTTCCTGTTCGACTTCGGCGATGCCCGCCGGAATGACCATCGTGTTCATGCCGTCTCTCTCTCCATGTCAGCGTGAATCGAGCATAGTCGCGCCGATATTCGAGCGGCAGGCGTTAGAATCGTCGTGGTGGCAACCCGTGGTTGCCTCTTGCATGCGGCTTATCAAGATGAAACTGCATCAGCTCAATACCTTGGCGGCGATCGCGGATACCGGAAGTATCCGGGCCGCCGCCCGCTCGCTCGGACTCTCGCCGGCCGCCGTGACCAAGGCGATGCGCGAGCTCGAAGCCGATCTGCACGCGCCGCTGATCGTGCGCAGCGCGAGCGGCGTCGCGTTCACCGAATTCGGTCGCGCACTCGTCGTGCATGCGCGGCTCGTGCTCGGCCAGTTGCAGCGCGCCCAGGCTGAGATCGAGGCGTTGCGCGGCGCCGCGGCCGGCAAGCTGTCGATCGGCGTCACGCCATGGATCGCGCTGACCTTTCTGCCGCCCGCCGTGCAGCGCTTTCGCGAGCGGATGCCGGAGGTGCAGTTGGAATTCTTCGAAGGCCTGCTCGCGGTCGTGCAGCCGCGTCTGCGCGACGGCAGCCTCGATTTTTCGATCGGCCGGCCGCCGCCCGCGTCGCCGCAGTCGGAGTTTCAGAACGCGCCGCTCTTTTCGACGCATGCGGCGGTGGTCGCGCGGCGCGACCATCCGAAGGCCGGTTGCCGCACGCTGCTCGACCTTCAGGACGAGGAATGGATCCTGAACTGGGACCCGGCGAGCCGCGAATCGATGTCGAACAATCTGTTCGTCAAGCGCGGCATGCGAGTGCCGCACACGATCGTGCTCGCGCATTCGCTCGCGATCGTATTGGGCCTGCTCGCGCACACGGACATGGTCAGCATCTTTCCGTGGCCGCTCGTCGAGGTGATACGCGCGAAAGAAAACCTGTGGGCGCTGCCGCTGCGCGAAACGCTGGACGAAACCATCATCAGCATCACGTCGCGGCGCGGCGCGCCCACCAGCCCGGCGGCCGCCTGCTTTCTCGACTGCCTGCGCGAGACGATCGACGCAGGCGCGCGCTCGCAGGACCCCGAGCAGCGCCGGCTGTTTCATTCGATCGAACTGTTGCTGTAGCGGTTGGCGTGCGCGTTCATGCATACGGCGCCGACACGCAGTCAATCGAGAAACTCCCCCGCCCGCTTTCTGAGCATCGCGCTGAAATCGTCGAGCCAGCCGATCGACAGCCGCCAGCTCTGCCAGTACAGATCGACGTCGATATGCTTGCCCGGCGCGACCTCGACCAGCTCGCCGCGCGCCAGATGCCCGGCGATCATCCGCTCCGGGCACATGCCCCAGCCGAGGCTCATCACGCACGCGCGCAAGAAGCCGGCGACGTGCGGAATCCAGTGCAGCGGCGGATCGAGTTCCGCGCGCGTGATGCGCCGCATGAAGCGCTTTTGCAGCTGATCCTTCGGATTGAAGTCGACGCACGGCGTGCGCCGCAGGCTGTCGCGCGTGACGCCATCGGCGAAATAGCGCGCGTAAAACGCCGGCGAGCACACTGCGAGGTAGCGCATGCGGCCAAGGCGCGTCGAGCGGCAGCCCTGCACCGGTTCCGCCTGGGTCGTGATCGCGCCCTGCACGCTGCCGTCGCGAATGCGCTGCGCGGTGTAGTCCTGATCGTCGATCACGAGGTCGAGCAGCATCTCGCGTTCGACGCAGAACGGCGCGACCGCGTCGATGAACCAGGTGCCGACGCTGTCGTCGTTGACGGCGACGCGCAGCGCCGGCCATTGCTCGACCAGCGCGCCGGGAAGTGCCGGCAGGCGGCCGTTCAGCTCCGCTTCGAGCAATTGCACCCGCTCGGTATGGCGGCACAGCAGCGCGCCCGAGGTGGTCGCGACGCACGGCTGACCGCGTTTCACGAGCACGCTGCCGACGCGCTCCTCGAGCAGCTTGACCCGCTGCGACACCGCGGACGGCGTGATATTGAGCTCGCTCGCGGCACGGTCGAACGAGCCGTGGCGGACCACGGCGGCCAGCGCGTCGAGCAAGGCGTAGTCGAGCATTAGCGTTCCTTAATCGGCATTAAGTAAATTAGCTTCTCTTATGAGATGCCAACACGCAGACTAGCGCTGTTGGATTTTCCCGTCTATCCCCGCTGCTTCCCTTTTTCCGGACCCTTTATGAACTGGTTGTCTTTTTCCCACGGCGCGGCGCTGTGCGCGTCGCTGATCGTGACGATCGGCGCGCAGAACGCGTTCGTGCTGCGGCAAGGCATCATGCGCTCGCACGTCGGCAAGATCGTGCTGTTGTGCACGCTGTCGGATTTCATCCTGATCGGCGCGGGCGTCGGCGGCGCCGCGGTGCTGATGGAACGCTTCCCGAACTTCGTGCACGCGATGCTCTATGTCGGTCTCGCGTATCTCGCCTGGTTCGGCATCAGCGCGCTGCGCCGCGCGGTGCGGCCCGGACACGCGGTGCTCGATGCGTCGAGCGGCGCGCCCGCCGATCAGGCACCGCCCACGCAACGCGCGCTGCCGATCGTTCTGATGACGCTCGCGTTCACGTGGCTCAATCCGCACGTCTATCTGGACACGTTCCTGCTGATCGGCACGGCTGGGGCACGCGAGCCTGAAGGCGCGCGCGTCGCCTTCGCACTCGGCGCGATGGCGGTCAGTACGGTGTGGTTCGTCGGACTCGGTTATGGCGCGCGCATGCTTGCGCCGCTGTTTCGCCGCGCAAGCGCATGGCGTGTGCTCGATGGTGCGATCGGCAGCATGGTGTTGCTGCTGGCGGTCACGCAGTTGCGTTGAGTCTGCAACCCAGCGCTCATTTCACTTCAGATTCATGCGGCGCAGCGCGCGCCGCTTGCGCATCGGCTGCGTCGCGCGGCACCAGATTCATCAGCCGCGCGAGCACCGGCCACTTCAGCAGCGACTGCTGGTAAGCCTCCTGCGCCTGAGCATCGAAATAGCGGCGCGGCTCGACCTCCGGCAGACGCAGCGCAAGGCCGCTGATGTCGTCGACGGGCCAGCCCCGCGCGGCGTTTTTCGACGGGTTCCGAGCGCTCGTCATTTGCCGTCCACCCACACGCCGTCCGGCGTCTTCACCACATAGCCGGACGCGGTCTTCATCGTCACGGTCCCCTCGTTTTCGCCAACCATCTGCGTTTGCGGCAGGTTCGTCGCGTACTGCGACAGGCTCACACCCGGCTTGAACGGACTGTTCGACACGAGATTCGACAGCAGCTGCGCGAGCGCGAGGAAGCTCGACGGATTGTCGATCACCGTGGTCGCCCCATGACTGCCCTGGAAGCCGACGACGCGCACGCCGACCGGACCATGCACGATGCGCGGCGTCGGAATCTCGCGCAGGCCCGCGATCTGGTTCGTGTCGCCGCGCAGCGCCGCGCCGTGCTCGGGCACGAACACGATCACCGCGCGCCGCCCCGACGACGCGATCAGATCGGCAAAGCGGTCGAAGTCGCTCATCAGCTTGTTCACGCGCAGCGGATACGAATCGATACTCGACAGGTTGTTGTTCGGCAGCCGGTTGCCGTCGTGCAGGCTGATCGTGTTGTAGTACAGCGCGACCGGTCCCGCGATGCTCGCGCGCTGCGCATACCACGCCGCGAGCGTCTCGTAGTCGTCGCGGATCGGCGAGCCGTCGAATGCATGCATCGCGACCGGCACGCTCGTGTTCGGAATCAGCGGTACGTTCGGCATGCCGGCGTTGTCGCGGATCAGTTCCAGGAAGTTGTCGAAGTGGCCGTCGTGGTTCAGCATCGTCTGCGGCGTGTAGCCGGCCTGCGCGAGATCGGCGAGCAGATAGCACTGCTGCGGCGCGTTCTTGTACAGGTCCGCGTGCGCCTGCTGCCCGCAGCTCGCGCGCAGCACGCGAATCGCGGCCGGCCCGCTATAGCTCGCCGCGGTGCTGAAGTTCGTGAACAGATAGTCGAAGTGCGACAGCAGCGGATGGTTGCGCGCCTTCGCGACATCGAGATCGTCCCACGACAGCGAACAGATATGCAGCACGATCACGTCGAATTGCGTGTTCGGGTCCGCGGCGAGATGGCCGAAGCTGACCTGCCGTTGCGACTCCTGGGTGCGGAACGCGGCGAGCGTCGCATTGTGGTCGAGCGGCTGCGCGGCGAGCGGGTTGTTCGTTCCATTCGCGCCGGGATTCGTTGCCCCGTTCGCCGCTGCACCGCGCAGTTGCGCGAGTACCACCCCGCCTTCGTGCCACAGCGGAATCGCGACCAACGCGATCAGCACGAAGGTCGCGACGCGCACCCAGCGATTCACGATCAGATAGCCGACCAGCGCGCCGAGCGCCGCGAGCAGCAGCATCGGCGGCAGGAAGCGCTGCGCCAGTTCGAGCCAGTAGCCGAAGCTGAAGGTGGTCAGATTGCCGAACTCCTCGGTCAGACGCGAGAACGGCGGCACGTTCGCCTCGTGGTACATCAGCGGCACGCCGAGCGCGAGGCCGACCAGGTTGCGCACGATGCGCAGCGCGCGCCGGCGCAGCGTCGAGCTCGCGACGAGCGCGAGCGCCAGGCCGAGATTCGCGAGCCACAGCGGCTGCAGATGGCCGCCCGCGAACAGGTACAGCTTCAGAATGAAATACAGGTTCCACAGAGTCATCAACGGGTTCTCTCATTGGCCTGCGCGCGACACGACTCGCGCAGGCGCCATCAATAGCGGGTCCGGTCGAGCGCGAGCAGCGTCTGGCAGGCACGCGCGAGCCCGCCCCACAGCCGCGAATAGCCTTCGACACCCATCGCGAGCACTTCCTTCAAGCCGCGCAGCGGCGCGTCCTCGGTCGTTTGCTCATCCCAGTCGAGCCACGCGTCGGCGCGGCCGAACGTGCATTGCACCAGCTGCCGCTCCTGTTCGAGCGTGAGGCCGTCGAAGCGCACGCCGAGGTGCCGGCCGGCGCAGCGGCTCACGTACACCGGAAAATGGAACTGGCGATCGCCGCGGCTCAGGCACACGCCGAGGCTGTCGCCGGGCGCGAGGTTCAATCCCGGTTCGACGTCGAGACCGAGGCCGCCGGTCGAATAGTCGCTGGTCGTGCACGCGAGCGTCGTGCCGTCCGCGAGCAGCAGCGTCGCCGCCGCACGCATCGCGATCCGATGCGTGACGCGCACCTGCTTCGCTTCGCGCGCGACGCTCGCGGCCGCGCCGAGCATCACGAGGTTGTAGAGCGTCCAGAACACGTTCATCAGGATCGTCGGCGTCTCGCCGCCCTGCCCGAACGTCAGCCGGTATACGCCGGCGGCGAGCGCGCCGGTGTTCAGCGCAAGCAGCACCAGATACGGTTTCGAGGTCGACCAGTCGAAGTAGCCCTCGCTGATGCGCCCGCCCTTGTCGGTCACATTGAACTTGCCGTGCTTCGGGCTGAAGAACGCGACCGTGGTCGGCAGCGCGATGTACCACGCGAGCACCGACTCGTAGACTTCGGCCCAGAACGAGTGACGGTACTTGCCCTGCATCCGCGAGTTCGCAATATTCGCGAGCACGATGTACGGCAGCACGAACCCGGCGATCGTCGTCGCCGATGCGTTGATGAAGTACATCTGGAAGAACAGGTACGCCATCGGCATCGTCAGGAACACGAGCCGCGGTACGCCGTAGAAGAAATGCAGCATCGCGTTGCCGTAGCACAGCCGCTGAAAAAAGCTCAGCCCGCGGCCGACGAACGGATTGTCGATGCGGAAAATCTGCGCCATGCCGCGCGCCCAGCGCGTGCGCTGCCGGATATGGCTCGCGAGGCTTTCGGTCGCGAGACCGGCGGCCTGCACGGTCGGCAGATAAGCGGTCGTGTAGCCGCGCCGGTGCAGCTTCAGCGCGGTGTGCGCGTCTTCGGTCACGGTCTCCACCGCGATGCCGCCCACCTGTTCGAGCGCCGAGCGTTTGAGGATCGCGCACGAGCCGCAGAAGAACGACGCGTTCCACAGATCGTTGCCCGACTGCACGAGCCCGTAAAACAGATTGCCCTCGTTCGGCACGCGGCGGAACGTGCCGAGATTGCGCTCGAACGGATCCGGCGAGAAGAAGTGATGCGGCGTCTGCACCATCGCGCAGCGCGCGTCGCGCAGGAACGTGCCCATCGTGGTTTGCAGGAACGAGCGCGTCGGCACGTGATCGCAATCGAAGATCGCGATGTACTCGCCTTGCGTGCTGGCGAGCGCGCTATTGATGTTGCCGGCTTTCGCATGACGGTTGTCGTCGCGCGTCAGATAGCCGATGCCGCAGGCCTGCGCGAAGGCTCTGAATTCCTCCCGGCGGCCGTCGTCGAGCAGAAACACGCGCAGCTTGTCGGCGGGCCAGTCGATACCTTGCGCGGCGAACACGGTCGGCCGCACGACGGCCAACGGCTCGTTATAAGTCGGGATATAAATGTCGACGCTCGGCCAGCTCGACGTATCGGCGGGCAGACTGGCGACCGCGCGCTTCAGCGGCCACGCGGTCTGCACGAAACCGAGCAGCAGAATCACCCACGTATACGCTTCCGCGCCGAACAGCAGATAGCCGAGAATCGCCTCGCCCGGGGTCTGGAACGACAGCGTCTGCGTGACGCGCCACCACACGTAGCGCACCATCGCGAGCAGCGCGAGCGTCGTCAGGATCAACACCGGCATGCGGCCCGGAAAGCGTCGCACGATCAGCGCGACGACCACGAGGACCGCGAAGAACTCGAACTGACCTTCGGATTGCAGCGGCGACGTGCCGATCACCGCCCACAAACCCGCACCCGCGACCACCACCAGCGGCAGCAGCCAGCGAATGTGGCCGACCCGCTGTGTCGCATCTTCGAGCCGCGTGCCCCAGCGCTGCCACGGCAAGCTCGCCAGCAGCGCGTCGATGCGCTCGCGCCCGCGCCGGCCGAGCAACCAGAGCGGCACGAGCCAACGGTCGATCCAGGCGGCCAGCGCCCGTACCGTCGCCGTCGCGCTTCGCGACGACGAACGTGGTGCGCGCACGAACGCGCGCCATAGCCATGCGCGCAGTCGATGCGGTTCGAGCACACCCCATTGCAGCGCGAAATGCAGCACGGCCGCGCGAATCCAGCGACGTGCGTAGTCGGGCTTGCCCGGCGCGGGCGGCTGGAAGAACAGCCGCACGAACCAGTCGAGCGGCGTGCGCGTCGCGGGCACGCCGAGGCCGCGTGCGAGCCAGTCGAGCGCACGCTCGCGCAACGGACGGGTTTCGCGCGCGCTCATCACGCGCCGTCCCGCCGCTCGAGCGGCGCCGCGGCCTCGGCGAGCCACGCGTCGAGCCAGTTCGCGAGCCCCTGCAGATCGTGCGATGCCTGCGAATGCGGGGCGTCGTCGAACGGCCACGTGCCGCGCGCGAACGACTCGGGCAACGCGACATCGAGATGCACGCGCTGCGCGAGCGGCAGGTTATCGCCGAGCGCCGCGCCGAGCATCGCGAGCACATCGCGCTGCATATCGCGCGCGGGGTTCAGCCGGTTCACGATGACGCGCAACTGCGCGCAAGCATCGCGCAGCGCCGCGAGCCGCGCGACCAGCGTCGCGCAGGCGGCCGGCTCGGGCGGCGTCACGCACAGCGCGAGGTCCGCGCAACGCAGCGCGTGCTCGGCCTGCTGCGACGGATAGCGCGCGGTGTCGATCAGCACGACGCCGTCGCGCGGCAGATCGAGTTCGGCGAGCGCGTCGGCGAGCCAACGCGGCTCGGCGGCGAGACGCGCGTCGCATTGCGTGCTTTGCGCGGCGGATACCGCGCCGTACGGCACGAACAGCACGCCGTCCGCATTGCGCCACGTGTACGCATGCCATGCGGTGTCCGCATCGAGCAGCGCCTGCGACAGACCGGTCGCCGCGAGTCCGTCGATGCCGAGCTGCGCGCCGAGCATGTTCTGCGGATCGAAGTCGAGCGCGACGACCTGGCGGCCGCGGCGCGCGAGCAATACCGCGAGCGTGGCGGTCAAGGTGGTGCGGCCCGTGCCGCCCGCGGTGGAGACGACGGCGATCGTTTTCATCGCGCCACCTCGTCCGGCGGCGTATCGAGCGCGGGCAGCAGACGCGCGCGCAGCGCAACCGGCTCGATCCCGCACGGCACCGCGTCGCGCGGATCGAAGCCGCGCATCGCCGCGAGACCGCGCCGTGCGCCGACGCGCTGCCAGACGATCCACACCGGCAGCGCGACGACCATGCCGGCCACGAAACAGATCAGAACCAGTTCGATCATTCGATGCTCCTCGCGCGCACCGGCATCGCGCTGGGTTCCGCGCGACGGCGCGCGGGCGTGGGTTGGGATGGCGGACGCAGCGTAGCCAGCGGCTTCGCTGTCGTTAATTCGACGTGCCTGGCAGTTGCGTTCGTCGGCGCGGGCGCGCGGGGCGCCAGCTCGGCGTCGGCTTCGTGTTCGGTGCGCGCATGAACCAGCGCTTCTTCAACCTGCGCCAGATGCACGGCGGCCACGTGCGCCGCTTCGCGCGCGGCGTCGTCCGGCGAAGCGGCGAACGGTGAGCGCACAGGCACGCCGTCACGCGCGGACGCCGCAAGCGCGGATGCCGCACGCGCGGACGCCGCGAACATATCGCTGTAATCGGCGATCCGCGTGCGCCGGTTGGCCGCGTCCAGCGCGTCGAGTTCGGCGCCGATGCTCCCCTCCGCCAGATGCACCAGCGTATCGGCGAGCCGTTCGACCGGCACATCGATGATCCGCGCCAGCGCGGCGTCCGCATCGGCGAGCCGGCAGGCGAACAGGAACACGTACAGATGCGACCCGTCGACGGTCAGCACGTCGCCCGCGCGGCGCGGCACGCAGTGCTTCAGTGCATCGACGTGCGCGCATTGCGGCAGCAGCGTCAGCTTCACGAGCACATGCGGCAACTGCAGCACGGCGCTGCGTGCCAGCACGAGGCGCACGCGCTCGCAGAACGCGCCGGCCGGCAGATAGCCGCGCACGTCGTCGCTCAATGCGGCGCTCAACGCGCTGCGATAGTCGGCGGCGACGGGTCGCGTATGGAGCTGCCCCTGCAACGACTGCAGCAGCGACTGCATGCGCGAGAACGGCAGGTCGCGGCCGAGCACGAGGTTCGCGCCGAGCGTCAGCACGAGCAGCTCGTATTGATGGCGCAGCACTTCTCCCCGCTCGACGACGACGATCTTGAGCGCGCGCCCGGCCTGGCGGCGCAGCGCATGAATCGCCGCGCACAACGCGTCGAGCTGCGCGCCGCCCGCGTAATCGAGCACCACGGTGGCGGCCTGCGCATGCGCGCACGCGCTCAGCACCGCGGCCTGATCGGCGCACACTTCCCAATGCGGCGGCAGCCACGCCTCGTGACCGCGCACCACCGCGCGGCTCACGACGACCCGCTGCTCATCGCGCGCAAGCAGGCGTTCGCCGCGCGCGACGCCGCCGGCCGGCGCAGCGGGCGCGACGCTCAGGCGACCGCTATCGGTAAAGCGCAGCGAGCGGACTTCGCCCGTCACCAGCGTGCGATCCGCGCGCCAGAAGTCGGCATGCCACAGCAGCTCGCCGTGCGTGCGCTCCATCCGCGCGACGCCCGCGCATGCCGCATTGAAAGCGTTGCGGCGTGGCGCATCGGCGACGCCATTCGCTGCGTCGCGCGTGTCGGGTGAATCGTCGTCGCCATTTCCATCGACGCCGAGCAGCAACACCAGCGTGATACCCCTGGCTGCGCACCAGTTCGCGAGCATGCGGCCTTCGTGCGCGAGCGCGGCGGCGTCGTGCCAGTTGAACCAGCGTTCGGCGCCTTCGATGAAGTACAGCGAGCGCGCACGAAAACCGAAGCGCTTCAAAGCGCGCAGACCGCCGAACAGTTTGCCGTGCGTCGCGGCGCCGTCGGCGTGCTGCTCCGGCGCTTGCGAGTCAGCGGCGGGCGGCATCGCAAGCACGTTCAGATTGCGCGGCCAGCCCGCGGCTGGCGCGCCGGCGCTAAAGCCCAACTCGCGCAAACGGCGGGCAACGGCCGCGCGCTCACGCGCGAGCACGAGCGTCACGTCGCGTGTGAACGCGGCGCGCGCGCTTTCCCATATCAGTGTGTCGACGCCCGACGTGTCGACGCCCGGCGTATCGGCGCCCGGCGTGTCGCCCTCTGGTGTGCGCGGTGCCGCGTAAATCGCATACAGCTTGCCCGCTTCGAGCGCGGCCCATTCGTCGGGCAATGCCTCGATCGCCAGACGGCCGACCTGCTGCGCGCGACGCTGCGCGGCGCTGCCGCCGAACACGCGCAGCCAGCGGCGCATCAAAGCGCGCGCACGCGGTTGGGTTGGATTCGAAACGGTGTTCACGTCTGCTGTCCCCGATCTCGTTGCATCGCCGTTCAATAGCTCGAATAAAGCCGTACCGGCTGCGGCGACAGACGGTTGTCCTGCTTGCGCGCATCGAACGTGTAGCGCAGATAGACGAGCGCGGCGCTCGGTGCGTAGTCGTGCGAACGGTCGATGCTCAACTGCGCGCCCAGCACCAGATGCGGATCGCAGCGATACTCGACGATGCCCGCGAGTCCGTACGAAAACGCGACGCCGCGTGTCGAGCTGCCCGCGTTGACGAGACTGTCGAGCCCCGGCGCCGCGCCGAGCCCGGCCGGCAGACCGTTCGGGTAGTACGGCGAACTCCTCTCGTACGAGTTCGACACGCCGACGGTCGCGCTCAGATCCCACTTCAGCGCGCCGCTGCGCCCCAGCCATTCGACCGGCACGCCGAGCGACAGATAGCGCTGCGGACTGTAATAGCCGCCCTGCCCGAACGAATAGAAGCGCAAATTGTTCGTGTAGTGCCACGCGTTGCCGACGAGGCCGGTGCTCACCAGCGAATTCGCGCGCCGGTACACGGGCATCGTGAAGCCGGTGCGCAGCGTCAGTTCCTGATTGCCGGCGACGTTGCGCCCGGTCAGCTCGCCCGCGCCAAGATCGGCGAACAGGTTCGCCGCGCCGACATCGAACGACGAATGCAGATCGATGCCGTCGCGGCGCACGCCGCCCCACACCGTGCCGGTCACCGGATCGTGCATGCCTGCATACGACAGCTGACTGCCCGTTTCCGGACGGCGCGAGCCGCTCAGCGAAAAGCTCGCCGGTCCCGCATCGAACCGATAGCGCACGCCGCCGACGAGGTAAGACACGGGGAATCCGAGCGGCGTCGTGCCGAAGTCGAAGCGCCACGCATCGGATGTATAGCCCGCGCCGAGCGCGACGCCGGTAGCGGTCTGATGCAGATAAGGCAGGCTCGCGGCCAGCGTGGCGAGTTGCTGCGGCGTGAAGCCGAGCGACGTCCCCAGTTTGTCGGCCGCCGCGAAGGTACCGAAGGTATCGCGCGTGAACGCATTGGCGTCGCTGACGTCGAGCGTGCCGGCATCGAGACGCACAGTGTCGATGTGCGCGAAGAAATGGCCGTCGTAGCGATATGGCATCTGCACGTACACCGGCACCTGCCACGCGCGCAGCTGCGAAATGCCCGCGTCGCCCGACTTGTACGCGGGCAGCCAGCCGGTCTCGATCGACGGATTGCGGCGCTGTTCGAGATCGTCGAGCGCGGCCCGCGCGGGCGTGCCATCGGGTCCCGCGCTCACCCCCGCCGAGCGTTCCTGCGCGAGCGACAAACGGTAGAGCGAAGCGGCATCTTCGTACTGCCCGAGGTCTTCGGCGATGCGGCCGCTTTGCACCGTCACGTCAGGCCGCGTCGGATACGCGACGCGCAGCGCCGCCGTGACCTGCTGCGCGTCGCGCGCCTCGTTCAACGCGGCGAGCCGGCGCGCGGCGGACAGGCGCGTGTCGACGTCGTCGGGCGCGGCGCCATCGAGCACGTCGTGCACGATCCGCAGAGCGGCACCGCGCTCGCCGCTCTGCTCCAGCACGCGGGCCAGCGCGAGCCGCGCGTCCGCATCGTTGGGTTGCGCGGCCAGCAGTGGCGCCAAGGTTGCCCGCGCGGCCGCGTAATCGCCCTGCACGCGCTGCAGATCGGCGAGTTCGAGCGCGTAGCGTTGGTCACGCCGACCGGCCGGGCTCACCGCCGCGAGTCGCTGCCCGGCCGCCTCGTAGTCTCCACGATCGATCGCGTCGTCGGTTTGCCGCAACGCCACGCGCAGCGCCTGATCTTCGAGGCGCGCACTTTGCGCGGCGTCCAGCTTCAACTGCTGATCGTCACGCAACTGCTGAAGCCACGCGGACAGTTCCGCGTCGCGTCGCGCGCTGCCGAGCAGGTCGCCATAGCGCAGCCACACGTCCGCGTCGGCCTCGTGCGGATGCGCGTCGATCCAGTCGCGCAACAACGCGAGGCCGCGCCCGGCGTCGCCCGCGTCGATCCACTGCGCGCCGACCGACGCGAGCAGACTCGGATCGTCGCCGGCCATAATTCGCGCCTCTTCGAGCAGGCGCACCGCGTTTGCGTGATCGTCGCGTGCGAATGCGGCGCGCGCGTCGGCGAGCCTTCGTTGCGTTTGCAGATTGCGATCGAGCGCGCGCATCCCATCGGTGCGGTCTTGCTCCGGGATCAGCGCGAGCACTGCTTGCGCGCCGCTCAGGTCGTCGAGCGAATTGCGGTAGAGCGCGCTCGCGTAGCGCATCTCGGGCGACGGTGCGTGCGCGAGACCTTCGTCCATCACGTTGCGGCCGAGTTGCGGCAGGCCCAGATCGCGGTACAGACGCGCGAGCGCGAAACGCGTCCACGGTGCGTCGGGCTCGGCGCGCAGGGCCGCTTCATAGCGCTGCGCGGCAGGCCCGCGCTCGCCGCCGGCGAGCAACTGGTCGGCCTGTCCGGCGAGCAGATCGGCACGCAGACGCGCGAGGCTCTGGCGATCGTCGGCAGCCGTGAAGCGGCTTTGCAGTGCGTCGATCAACGGCTCGACCTGCGCCGCACGGCCGGTGTTTTCGTAAAGCGTCTGCGTGCTGCGCAGCGCCGCGACACTCGGCGCATGGCCGTTCAGCATGTCGCGCAGCAGCGGTTCGGCCGCGCTCCAGTCGTGCTGCGCGAGCAGCGCGTCGGCGAGCATCAGCTTCGCGTCGGCGTTCTCCGGCTCCATCGCGAGCGCCGCGAGCGCCGCCCGCTCCGCGTCCTGCGCGTGGCCCGCCGCGGCGGCCGCGCGGCCTTGCGCGAGCGTTCCCCAGAATTGCGCGGTGCGCGCGAGGCTTTGCCACTTGGCGCGATTGTCGGGCGAGAGCGCGGCCGCGCGCAGAAACAGCGTGTGCGCTTCGTCGTGCCGCCCGGCCCGCATGCGCGCGACACCGAGACCGCCGACCGCGTCGGCATCGTCGGGACGCGCGCTCGCCGCGCGCGCGAGCAGCGGCTCGGCGGCCGCCAGATCGTTGCGCGCAAGCGCCTGTAGGCCGCGCTGCTGCGCGATGTAGTCGGGGTTGCGTTCGAGTTGGCGTTGCGCGTCGAGCTGCGCTTCGAGCGTGGCGACGCGCTCGCGAAACTCGGTGTCGTCCGGAACGAGTTGCAGATACGCGCGCAACGCCGGCAGATACGCGAGGTCCACGCCCGCCGATTGCAGCACGTGACGCCACGTGTCGAGCGAGGCCGTGCGATCGGAGTCGGGCCGCGTCGCCAGATTCCACGCGATCCGGTTAGCCTCCGCGCGCGTATCGCCGCGCGAGTTCAGCAGATTCGCGAGCACTAGCGCGGCACCGACGTCGGACGGATCGGCGGCGACCCGCCGATGCAGCGCGACGAGCGCCCTCTCGCGGCCCTCGGGCGTACCCGCGAGGATCTGGTAGTACTCGACGCCGAGCGAGCCCGACGGCGCGCCGTGCGGAAACAGCAGCTGCAGGCGCCGCGCCGCTTCGGCGGATTGGCCGCTACGCGCGAGCAGACGCACCGTCGCGAATTCCTCGCGGCCGTTGGTGGCGACGCGGTATTCGTCGTCGAGCTGCTGGATCACTGCACTGTTGGGCGCTTTGGCGCGCAAGCGCGCAAGCGTCGTCTGCGCGGCTTGCGCATGGCCGAGACGCAATTCGATGCGCACCTGCTCGGCAAGCAAGGCCGGATCGCCGGGCGCGGCGAGCAGCGCCTTGTCGATCGCCTGCAACGCAAGGTCGTCGCGATGTTTGGTCGACCACATGCGGGCGGTCGCGAGCAGCCGTTGCGCAGCGGCGTTTTGCGGTGGCGCGATGGCTGGAGAAGCAGCGGGCGTCGCCAGCGTGCCAGCGACTGACGGGCGCGCCGCTTCGGATTCCCTGGTGTTGCCGTATGCGGGTCCCGTCATCGCCGCGGCGGCCGCGCACGCGAGCACGCCGAAACGCGCCGCGCGCGTCACTGCGGGGCGGCGCGGCACGACATGCTCCAGTGCGGATCGAGGGTGCCGTCGGCCGCGAAACGGTAGCGGCCTTCGCGCCAGCCGAGCGCGAACAGGCTCAGCACGCTCGTGTAATAGCCGGCGGCCGTCTCGCGATCGAGCGCCGCGACGCGCGCGATCTGCGCATCGGCGAGCGCGCGTTGGCCACGCGCATCGAGAAACGGCACCGCCGCCGCCGAGAAACCGGCGTTGCCCATGTTGATGTCGGCACGGCCATTCGTCGCGTCGACTTTCTCCGGCGGCGCACCGTGCGCCGCGATGAAGCTCGCGAACGGCGCGAAGCGCGCGAGCAGGGTCGGCGCGAGCGGATCGCGCCGGTCGAGCATGCCGGCCCACAGGTACACGCGAATCGCGTTATAGGCGCTCTCGGCGTGGGTCTGCGCATCGGGCGCGAAGCCGCGGTTCGCGCGGTACAACGCCCAATCCGGCGAGAAGCCATGCGGCGCGGTATCGATCAGGATGCGGCTCGCGCTCGCGAGCAGGCGCGGCCAGCGCGGATCGTCGGGCAGCCGCGTGGCGAGACCGCGCAGCACTTGCGGCGGCGTGTAGCTCGGGTTGACCCGCCACACGTCCGCGTCCGGATGAAAGCCCACCGGGCCCGGCAGCAAGGTCAGGCCGAGCCCCGGCGCGTTGGCCGTTTCCTCGTCGAGCACGCGCCGGGCGAGCACCGCGCCGCGCGCCGTGTAGCTGCGCTCGCGCCACGCGTCGCCCGCTTCGAGCAGCGCATAGGCGATCCACAGGTCGGCGTCCGACGACGCATTCGCGTCGAGCACCGCCCAGTTGCCATCGTATGAGCGGCCCCACAGCCACGCCGGCAGCCGCGCGGTCAGATCGCCTTGCGCGAGATGCTGCTCGGTCCAGTGCAGGATCGTGTCGAAGGCCGCGCGGTCGTCGGCGACCAGCGCGAAAAACAGTGCATACGATTGCCCCTCCGACACCGTGCGCTCGTCGGGCGAGCCGACATCGATCACGCGGCCGTCGGCGGAAAGGAAATCGCGCTTGAATTGCTGCCAGCGCGGCCAGGGCGTCGCGGTGCAAGCGGCGGCGTCGGCGCGGCTGGGCTCCTGCGCTTGCGTGGCGAACGCGTCGTCACTGCCGGCGAGCGTCAGCATCGTGGCAAGTACCGCGGCCGGCACGCTTGCGACAAGCACGCTCGCCGCTGTTCGCACGAGCCCGATCGCAAGCCTCGCGTGCAGACCTGCTCGGCTTTCAACGCCCACTCCCTCGCGCGTAGCGATTCGCACGCCCACCCCGCCGCGCGCTCCCCACCGCGGCGCCCCGCCCTTCGCCTGACTCATCGATCAGACTCCCCGGCGCCGCGCGGCCAGTTCCTGCAACGCCGTGAACGCGCCGATCGCGAGAGCCAGGCCGGCGAGCGCGCCGAGCACGCCGAGCAGCACCGGATGCTGGATCGCCTTACTCCACAACCGCGCATACCAGGGCACGTAGCCGACCAGATAGGTATCGCCGACGCGCATGCTGTCGACCTTGCCATCGCGCAGCAACGCGACGTCGCCCTGCAATTGCGCGACGCGGTCGGGCTTTTCGAGCATGTCGAGCAGTTGCGACAACTGCTGTTGATCGGTGGCGCTCAGCGCAACGACGCTGCGTCCGTGGCTGCCCGGCAGTTCGAAGCCCATCAGCGCGGCGAGCGGTCCGTCGCGTTCGATGCGCGCGCCGCCGTCCGAGCGATGCGCGTCGTTGCGACGGGCGCCGCCGCGCCACTGCTCGTCGACCGCGAACGCGGCGCGCGCGAGCGGGCCGGACGCAGCGGTGCCCGGCGCAGCGGCGCCCGACGCAGCGGCGTCGCCCGACTGGGCACCGATCGTCAGCGGCAATGCATGCGGCCAGCGGGCGAGCCA
This sequence comes from Paraburkholderia sp. UYCP14C, assembly GCF_004197395.1. Lineage (GTDB taxonomy): Bacteria > Pseudomonadota > Gammaproteobacteria > Burkholderiales > Burkholderiaceae > Paraburkholderia. Next base: position 314,135 of record NZ_SELS01000002.1, read on the forward strand.
CGGCGCCGAGCCGTTGCCGCCGATCACGAGCAGATCCTTGCCGCTCAGCTGCGCGAGCTCGCGCGGCCGCGCAACCTGCACGCGCAGCGCCGGATAGCCGGTCCACTGCCCCATGTGACCGAGCATCGTCAGCAGGCTTTCGAGCTCCTGCGGCGCGGGATGCTCGGGAATCACGACGGCCGTCTGCGACAGGTCCGCGTAGCGCGTGAACGGAAAGCCGCTGTTCGCGAAGAACGCGAGGTTCGGCATCTGCGCGAAGTGGACGAAGTCCGAGAAGTCGATCGTCGAATCGGGATCGACCGCGGCCTGCACCGGATTGGTCGCGACGCCCTGGCATAGCCCGGTCTTCTGCGAATCGAGATTGAAGCGCAGTTGCAGCTGGTTCGAGCTGCCGACGCGGAATGCCGGAATGTCGAGCGCGCTCGTCGCACGGTTGCCGTTGTTCGACAGCACCGGCAGTTGCAGGCGGCCCTGCGCGTCGTCGGCGCTCGCGAGCGCGAGGCGGTACGACTTGACCAGCTGATCGTTGATCTGCACCGCGAGCGCCGAATTGTTCTGCACGGTCGGCGCGGTGTAGCGGTACTTCAGACTCAGCGGCACGCCCGCACCGTTCCACGAGTACAGATCGGCGGGCACGCGCAGGTTCAGGCGGATCGCGTCCGGCGCGCTGCCGCGCACCTGCAGTTGCGACGGATCGTCGATCAGCTCCTTGAACGCGACCGGCCGGTCGACCGGCAGCCAGCGCGGCGCGTCGTAGGGCTTCCTCGGCGCGCCGGCGGCGAGCTGCGTGATGCGCACCGCGGGGCCCGCGAGCGCGGTCGTGCCGAGCACGAGCGCGGTGCTCGCTTCGTCGACTTCGGCGGCGCTGCGGCCGGTCACGATCAGCAGCTTGCGGTTGGGCGCGACGGGATTGTCCGCGACGATCAGCATCGGGCCATTGACCGGCGGCAGCGTGAGGCCGGCGGGCAACTGCTCGCTGCGCGCGACGACGACCGCGTGCGAGTCGGTGGGCAACGTCGACAGCGCCGGAAAGCGCGCCTGCCGGTAGTCGGCCTGCGCGCCGAACCACGACGCGAGCACGCCCGCGCTGCGCAGGGTCGCGTTGTCGGCGGCGGCCGGCAGCACGAACGGCAGACGCAACCGCGACGCATCGCGGTGATCGAAGAACGGCGCGGGCAGCAGCGCGAGGTCGTCGGGCAAACGGATCGGCGCGGTATCGACGATGAATTCGCTCGACGGACTCACGTCGGCCCACAGCGCCGAGTTCTCGGGGTCTTCGCAATGCTCGAGCGTGTAATGCGCGATCAGGCGCAGACCGATCTGGTTGTAGTCGGTCAGAAAGCGCGGATCGAGCGCGATGTCCTGCGTGACGAGCTTGCCGGCGTGCTCGCGGTCGAACGGCACGGTCGCGACGACTTCGTTGTTGACCGACACCTTCAGATGCGACATCGCAAACACGAGCGACGGCGAATACGTGTAGCGCAAGCGCAGGCGCGCGGCCGTGACCACGCGATCGAGCCGCACGCCGAGATTGACGGTGCGGGCGTCTTCGACGCCGCGCAGCGTCAGCGGCTGATACGCGCCTAGCGTTGCGAACGAAACGCGCGACGCGCTGGAGCCGGATGCGGGCGTTGGGATGGCGTCGTTGTCGACGTAGTTGGCGTTGGCGTTGGCAGCACTCGCGCTAACGATGGTCGACGCGGCCGGCGCATTCGCCGCCGCGACGGCGACAGGCATCGACGGCGCGGCTCCCGACACAGCCGCGTATAGCGCGCCGACGACGGCGGTCAGCGAAAGGCACAACGACACAACTGGTTTCATGAACAACTCAGCTTGTTGGACCTCGACCGTGCGCGCCCGAGCGCGCCGATGACGGTGCGAATCCGGTCTGCCGCGCGAGCGCGCGAAGTGGGAAAACGGATTGCCGGGCGCACGCCACAGCAGAGACAGGCGGCGGCACACCATGCCTCGTATACGGAAAATCCGGCGAAACCTTGAGCGGAACGAGCGACGGGGATGGCCAGCACATGAGCGCAAGCGGCAGCAGCCCTAACCGGTTATGCGTTCTGTTTGTTTTTCCGAAGCCGGTCGGTCAGGCGAGAAGGTGCCAGGTGCCTGCCGCTGTTGGGCGGCGCCAAGATATCACAATTTGCAACGTTATTGACATCTTGTAACATTTACGGTCATTTGCTGCACTTCAAAAGTCACCCCGAACCATGCAAGAACCGGCCGATTCCCCCGCGTCACCCCGCAGCGCGCGTTCCCCCGCTCACTCCATCGCGCCACCCGCGAAGCGCAGCGGCCCGCTGCGCGGGTTGTTCGCGTTGCGGCATTCGTACGCCGGCGTCGTCGCGACATTGCGCGCGGAAAGTGCGTTCCGTCAGGAAGCCGCGCTCGCGGCGATCCTCGTGCCGGTCGCGTTCGCGATACCGGTCGACCCGATCGCGCGCGTGCTGCTGATCGGATCGGTGCTGCTCGTGCTGCTGGTGGAGCTATTGAATTCGGCGATCGAGGCCACCATCGACCGGATCTCGTTCGAACGGCACGAATTGTCGAAACGAGCGAAAGACTGCGGCAGCGCGGCCGTGACGATCGCGCTGCTCATCTGTGTGCTGAGCTGGGGTGTGCTGTGCGGGCCGCTGGCGTATCACTGGCTACGCGGGTGAGGTGTGGCGCGTTCCACCGTTCTGCGTAGTCCCTGCCATGGTTGGTGTGTTGCGGGTCCATGGACGCGGGTGCAAACGCAAACGTTGGCGGCGACAAAACAATGGCACGTCTATTGCTAAATTCCGCTCGCCGGCATCTCACCCGCGAAGCCGCGTGACGTACGCAACGGGGCGCCGTTCAAGCGTCATTTCAACCATCCACCGGTGGAGGCACCATGCTTCGATACGCTGTGATTTTCTTCATCATCGCCATCATCGCCGCAGTGTTCGGCTTTGGAGGCATCGCCGCGGGCGCGACCGAAATCGCCAAGGTATTGTTCTTCATCTTCCTGGTGATCTTCCTCGTCACCCTGCTGATGGGCGTGATCCGACGCTGACGGCTGCACACAGCGTTCGGAGAATTCACGCCTCGCCCGATGCGAACCGGTGGCGCCGCGGTGGTGCCACGTCGCGGTTTGCACTGCCGTTATCGCCATTGCAATACTTGCCGCAGCATATTGCAATTGTTGCCGACGCATCGGGCGCTTCACCTCTGCTCCCGCTCCGCTTCTTTTCTTCGCATGCCGCAAAGCCGGGCGGCATTGCTTTCAGGCCGCACGCGCAATCGGCGGCGTCGCGTGTAGACGGCGCGACCAGTTCGCGAGCGTGCGCATCGCAACCGGCGGCTTGCTCAGAATCGCGCTGTCGTAGCGCTTGCCGGCGAAGCGCACGAAATCGACGATACGAAACCCCTGCCCGCGATAGAACGCAATCTGCCGCGCGGCCGGTTGCGGCGTATCGAGCGCAAGTTGCGCATAGCCGCGCGTCGCGGCCCAGTGTTCGGCGAACGCGATCAGCAACGTGCCGATGCCGCGTGCCTGCCACGCCGGATCGACCGCGAACTGCCGCAAGCTCGCGACATCGCCGTGCCGGTACAGCTCGCAAGATGATTCGCCATCCGAAGCATAGAGCGTCATCGTGCCGACGATCTGTCCTTCGCATACCGCGACATGGCAGTCGCCGCGCAGCACGCGTTCACGGGTCGTCCCGATGGTCTGATCGACGCACGTGCAATTGAGTCCCTGCGCGCCGAGCGGTGCGAACGCGCGATGCAGCAGCGCCGTCAACGCGACGAACGAATCGCGCGACGCGTCGAAGCGTCTGAGTTCGACGTGGCTGGCACCACGATACACATAGCGGACGGGAACGGCTTGCGGACGGCTTGTGCGACGCTTCACGTTGAGCACCTCGTGCTGACTGGATGCCCGAAGTGTAGGGATGGCCCGTGAGCGTCTCAAGAAAAAATGTCGTAAATACTCAGGCCGCTCACCGGTCGTTCACGAGATGTTTTCCGCTTCGTACAGACGGCGGCCGGCCGCGTCCTTGCTGCCGAGGATCGGCTGAAAGTCGATCGGCCACTCGATGCCGATGTCGGGATCGGACCATAGCAGGCAGCGCTCCAGCTCGGGAAACCAGTACTCGGTGGTCTTCCACACGCACTCGGCGACATCGGACAGCACGACGAACCCGTGCGCGAAACCGGGCGGCACCCAGATCTGCCGCTGGTTGACTTCGCCCAGATACTCGCCGCACCATTTGCCGAAGCTCGGCGAGTTCAGGCGCACGTCGACCACGACGTCGAAGATCTCGCCGCGCACGACGCGCAGCAGCCGTCCCTGCGGACGCTGCACCTGGTAGTGCAAGCCGCGCAGCACGCCATGCACGGCGCGCAGATGGCGGTCCTGCACGAAGTTGAAACCTTGCGCGACGTCGTCCGCAAACTCGTCCGCGCTGAAACTCTCGAAGCAGAAGCCGAACTCGTCGACGAACACTTCCGGCTCGATGAGTTTCACCTCCGGCAATGCCGTCGCCATGACCCTGTTGCCCATCGCCACTGTGCTCGTAAAAAGGCTGGCCAGCGAAGATACGGCCGCTTTCGCGACCGAGTCCGACAGACGAGGCGCACCCGCGACGCGGGCGCACTATCGCGTGCTAAAGCGACATCCTACGCCTCAGTGGCCGCCCTGCTACGGGCGCGATACTCGGTTGGCGACAATGCCATGCGTTTGCGGAAGATTTTCGCGAGACGATCGCCGTTGCCGGTGCCGCTGCGACGCGCGATCTTGTCGACCGGCAATTCGGTCTCGGTCAGGAAGTTGCAGGCGATGCGCAGCCGCACCTGCAGCAGGTAGTCCGACGGCGTGACCTGCATCTCATGCTTGAAACGGCGCAGGAAATTGCGCTCGCTCATTGCGGCGACCTGCGCGGCATCGGCGACCGAGACCGGACGGTCGCAGTTCGCCTCCATCCAGCGCGCGGCCGCGCGAATCTTCTCCGCGACGCTCAGCGTGCCGCCCTCCGCCGGCAGCGGCACCCACGTCGCGGCCATGCCGGGCATCACGCGATCGGCGACGCTGCGCGCAAGCTCGGCGCCCAGGTCGCGCTTGATGAACATCAGCGCGCTGCGGGCGCAGTCGTGACGGTCGTTGGCCGCGCTGAACGCGCCTTCGCTCGCGCTCGCACCCGGGTAGCGGCTCATCAGGCCGTCATGCTCGGTCGGGCCGGCCGCTTCGAGCACGAGGCGTCCCTCGCCGATCGTTTCGATCGCGCGCGTGCGCGATTGCACCGCGCGCAGCCAGTTCAGCAGACGTTCGTCGCGCGCGGCCACATGGGCGCCATAGCCGCCGGCGATGAACAGCACGTCGAAACCACCGCCAAAGCGCGTGTCGATGCGGTCGGTCCAGATGCGCGCCGACGACGAGCTGGCGACATTGCCGCCGTCCATCGACAGGAACTGCACGTCGTAGGGCGGATCTTCCCCGTCTCGCGTGCCGGCGAACTCATTGGCGGTCTGGAACATTTCGACGACGGTACCCGGGCCGAGCAGCCAGAACCCATCGAACAGCAGAATGCCGATTCGCCGCGCTGCAGTACGGACGTTCAAGGCGGGCGTGTGCAGCCACGTAATTCTCGTAGTATCAAGGTGCATGTGCGGCATGATCTATCCCCAAACGGTCATACGTTGCGGACCCCGATTTGCCTCGTCATCAGACGAAACAAGAGAATGCAGTTATTACGGCGGAAAAAGAGACTAACGCCGCATAAAGGATTAAGCGTGATGTTAGCGGAATGGATCGCTATAGTAAATTTGAAAAGCAAATTTCATCATGACGGCCCTTGTCTGAGGAAAAGTTGTTATTGAGCGATTGATATGAGCGCTCGACAAGTCAAACAACTATGCCAGGCCGCGTGAAGAGCTTATCGATATCTTATCGCAAAGCCTTGATGGACGGCACTCTCGCGCATTCCGGCAAAGTTACCGATAATGCGAAGAACGTGATTGCGCGTTACCGAGTACGTTTCTTGCGCGGTTCAAAAATGTTTCAATTGTGAACTGCTTATCGCCGGGTTAATGCCGATGCTATTCGGTATTTTATTCGCAAAGCGTAAATTTATTGCCCGTCGTATTAGGCATTTCGACGGCATTCGTTCCGCACCTCAAATTAATATCCAAATGCAGATTTATTGCGGGTTCTAAAAATGTTTCGATATTGAAACATCAACGGCGCTTTTCGTATGATTTAAAGATCGCCTGCGCCGCTCCTGTCGAATCCGGAATGATTGGATGCAGTGCAGCAATCACATCTGACGAACTCGCCAGAAGGCGCGCGCGTTGCAACCTGCGAGGTTGCAACGGCACATCTGAAGCGCGCGAGGAATGCGGCAAGCCGCCGGCTGGTGAGCGGAATCGCGGCGCGCCACTGCCGCGCCGCCGCTCGTCACCCTTGTGTCAGCCATTCGTACCTTCGCCGGCCAGCGTCGCCGTAGCCGACGTGCGCGCGAGCACCGGCCGCAAGGCCGCGCCCGTATGGCTCGCGGCCACCCGCGACAGGCTTTCCGGATCCGTTGCCGCGACGATCGTACCGCCACCCACGCCGCCCTCCGGACCGAGGTCGATGATCCAGTCCGCCTCGGCGATCACGTCGAGATCGTGCTCGATGACGACGACGCTATGCCCGCCATCCACGAGCCGATGCAGCACGCGAATCAGCTTCGCGACGTCCGCCATGTGCAGGCCGACCGTCGGCTCGTCGAGCACGTACAGCGTGTGCGGCGGCTTCTGGCCGCGCCGCGTGATGTCGTCGCGCACCTTGCTCAACTCGGTGACGAGCTTGATGCGCTGCGCCTCGCCGCCCGACAGCGTCGGCGACGGCTGGCCGAGCGTCAGATAGCCGAGCCCGACGTCCTTCATCAGCTGCAGCGGATGCCCGATGTTCGTGATCGACGCGAAGAACTCGACCGCCTCGTCGATTTCCATCGTCAGCACGTCGCCGATGTTCTTGCCGCGCCACGTGACCGCGAGCGTCTCCGGATTGAAGCGTTGGCCGTGACAGACGTCGCACGGCACCTTCACGTCGGGCAGGAAGCTCATGCCGATCGTGCGCACGCCCTGGCCCTCGCACGCGGGGCAGCGGCCCTCGCCAGTGTTGAACGAGAAACGCGACGCGGTATAGCCGCGCGCGCGTGCCTCCAGCGTGCCCGCGAACAGCTTGCGGATCGCATCCCACACGCCGATGTAGGTGGCGGGACACGAACGCGGCGTTTTACCAATCGGCGTCTGATCGACTTCGAGCACACGGTCGATGCTTTCCCAGCCGGTGACCGAATCGCAGCCCTGCCACGCGTGCGTGACGTTCAACGGTGCGCGCGGCGCCGAGCGCGCGAGCACGCTCGAACGGCGGTTGGCGGCCGGCTTCTGCTCGGCCGCCGCCCGCGCGCGCCGCGTGGCCGGCGACGACAACACCGAGCGCCCGACCGCATCGAGCAGATTGGTCATCAGCACGTCGCGCGCGAGCGTCGATTTGCCGGAGCCGCTGACGCCCGTCACCGCGACGAGCCGCGCGAGCGGAATGCCGACCGTCACGTCGCGCAGGTTGTGCAGCTTGCCGCCGTGCACGGTCAGCCAGTTCTCCGGCACCGCGGCTGCGCGCTTGCCCGGCGCGACCACCTCGCGGCGCGGCTGCAGCGGGTGCACGATCGGCTGCGCGAGGAACCGCCCGGTCAGCGAATCGGGCTGCGCGGATAGATCAGCGACGCTGCCCTGCGCGATCAGCGTACCGCCGCGCTTGCCCGCGCCCGGCCCGATATCGATGATGTGATCGGCGCGCCGGATCGTGTCCTCGTCATGCTCGACGACGACGAGCGTATTGCCCTTGTCGCCGAGCTTGCGCAGCGCGTTCAGCAGGATCTGGTTGTCGCGCGGATGCAGGCCGATGGTGGGCTCGTCGAGCACGTAGCACACGCCCTGCAGGTTGCTGCCGAGCTGCGCCGCGAGCCGGATGCGCTGCGCCTCGCCGCCCGACAGACTCGGCGCCGCGCGATCGAGGCTCAGATAGCCGAGCCCGACTTCTTCCAGGAACTGCAGCCGGCTGCCGATTTCGCTGACCACATCGCGCGCGATTTCGGCGTCGCGGCCCGTCATGTGCAGCGTATCGATCCACCCGCGCGTGTCGGACACCGTCCATTGCGCGACATCGACGATCGCTTGTGAATCGAACGTGACCGCGCGTGCGACCGGATTCAGACGCGTGCCCGCGCAATCCGGACACGGCTCGTCGACGAGCCCTTCCGGTTCCTGCTCCTCCGACGGCAAGCTCTGTTCGCGGCCGCGATTGTCGTCGACGACGATCGTGTCGTCGTACGCGGCGCGCTGTTCGCGCGTCAGCGACAGGCCCGTGCCGACGCAGCTCGTGCACCAGCCATGCTTGCTGTTGTACGAGAACAGGCGCGGATCGAGGTCGGGGTAGCTGGTGCCGCACACCGGGCACGCGCGCTTGGTGGACAGTACCTTCACGTCGCCGAGCTTCGCGGTGGACCGGCCGCCGTTGATCGCATCGTGCAGACCGTCGAGCGGCGTGAGCAGATGCATGATGCCTTTACCGATGTCGAGCGTCTGATCGAGCGCTTCACGCAGCTCGGCTTCATGATCGGCCGAGATGACGAGGTCGGCGACCGGCAGCTCGATCGTGTGCTCGCGGAAGCGATCGAGCTTCGGCCACGGATCGACCGGCACGAACTCGCCGTCCACACGCAGATGCGTATTGCCGCGCGCTTTCGCCCATTTCGCGAGATCTGTATAGACGCCCTTGCGGTTCACGACGAGTGGCGCGAGGAAGCCGACATGCTGGCCCTTGTGATCGCGCAGCAACTGCGCCGCAATCGATTCGGCGCTTTGCGACGTGACCGGCGTGCCGTCGTGAATGCAGTGCTGCAAGCCGAGCTTCACGTACAGAAGACGCAGGAAGTGCCACACCTCCGAGGTCGTCGCGACGGTACTCTTGCGGCCGCCGCGCGAGAGCCGCTGCTCGATCGCGACGGTCGGCGGAATGCCGTACACCGCGTCGACTTCGGGCCGGCCGGCCGGCTGCACGATCGAGCGCGCGTACGCGTTCAACGATTCGAGGTAGCGCCGCTGACCTTCGTGGAACAGGATGTCGAACGCGAGCGTCGATTTGCCCGAGCCCGACACGCCGGTGATCACGTTGAACTTGCCGTGCGGAATGTCGACGTCGAGCGCCTTCAGGTTGTGCTCGCGCGCGTTGACGATGCGCACGACGTCCTCGCCCTCGATCGCGCGACGCGCACGGGCCGCGCTCAGCGCCTTTTGCAGCGGGATGCCCTGGGGCTCCGCTTCGGCTGCGCTGTCCATCGCTCGGTCGTATTGCAGCAACGCCTCGCCGGTATGCGACTCGGCGCACGCCTTCACTTCGTCCGGCGTGCCGGCGCACAACACGCGGCCACCGCCGTCGCCGCCTTCGGGACCGAGGTCGATGATCCAGTCGGCTGCGCGGATCACGTCGAGATTGTGCTCGATCACGATCAGCGAATGACCGCCCGCAAGCAGCTTGCCGAACGCCTGCATCAGCTTCGCGATGTCGTCGAAATGCAGACCCGTGGTCGGTTCGTCGAACATGAACAGACGCTTCGCGACCACCTGCTTCGCGCCGCGCGTACTGCGCGCCTGCGCCGATTCCGCGAGAAAGCCCGCGAGCTTGAGCCGCTGCGCCTCGCCGCCCGACAGCGTGGGCACCGGCTGGCCGAGCTTCACGTATTCGAGCCCGACGTCGACGATCGGCTGCAGCACGCGCAATACTTCGGCGTCCTTGGCGAAGTACGCGGCGGCTTCGCTGACGGTGAGTTCGAGCACGTCGGCGATGCTCAATGCGCGCGCGGGCTCGCTTCGCTCGATCTTCACCTCGAGGATTTCCGCGCGATAACGGCGCCCATCGCAATCGGGGCAGCGCAGATACACGTCGGAGAGGAACTGCATTTCGATGTGCTCGAAGCCCGAGCCGCCACAGGTCGGGCAGCGGCCGTCGCCCGAGTTGAAGCTGAACATGCCGGCGCTATAGCCGCGCTGCTTCGCGAGCGGCGCCTTCGCGAACAGCTTGCGGATTTCGTCGAACGCGCCGACGTAGCTGGCCGGATTCGAGCGCGCGGTCTTGCCGATCGGTGACTGGTCGACGAATACGACGTCCGTGACCTGGTCCGCGCCCTTCAGCGCCTTGAACGCGCCCGGTGCTTCGGTGGCGAGGCCGAAGTGGCGCGCCATCGCCGGATACAGCACGTCCTGCAGCAGCGTCGACTTGCCCGAACCCGACACACCGGTCACGCAGACGAGCCGCTGCAATGGAATTTCCACCGTGACGTCGCGCAGATTGTGCTCGCTCGCGCCTTCCAGCACGATGCGCGGCGTGCTTGCGTCGACCGTGCGACGCGACCAGTGCGCGGCATCCGCGACGTGACGCCGGCCGCCGAGGTATTCGCCGGTCAGCGTGCCAGTGGAACGGATCGCTTCTGGCGCGCCGTCGAAAATGATCGAGCCGCCGCGCTCGCCCGGTCCCGGTCCCATGTCGATCAGCCGGTCCGCCGCGAGCATCACCGACGGATCGTGCTCGACCACGACCAGCGTGTTGCCCGCGTCGCGCAGCCGGTGCATCGCCTCGACGATGCGGTTCAGGTCGCGCGGATGCAGGCCGATGCTCGGCTCGTCGAGCACGAACAGCGTCTTGGTCAGCGACGTGCCGAGCGCGGTGGTCAGGTTGATACGCTGCACCTCGCCGCCCGACAGCGTGCGGCTTTGCCGGTCGAGTGTCAGATAGCCGAGGCCGACGTCGCAGAGATACTTGAGGCGTGTGCGCACCTCGGCGAGCAGCAGCTTGAGCGCGTCGTCGAGCAACGTGCTCGGCAGCGTGATGTCGTCGAAGAAACGGCGGATGCGCTCGATCGGCATCAGCATCAGGTCGTGCACGGTCAGGCCCGGCAACGCTTCGAGCTGCGCGCGCGACCACTGCACGCCGCGCGGCAGGAAACGCTGCGCCGGCGCGAGCACTTCGTTCGCGTTGGCCTTGCTGCCAAGGCGCCACAGCAGCGATTCGGTTTTCAGACGCGCGCCGCCGCAGGTTTCGCAGGGCGTGTAGCTGCGGTACTTCGACAGCAGCACGCGGATATGCATCTTGTACGCCTTCGATTCGAGATAGTCGAAGAAGCGTTTGACGCCGTACCAGTGCGTCTGCCACTTGCCGTTCCAGTCCGGCGAGCCGTTGATGACCCAGTCGCGTTCGCGCTCGCTCAGTTCGCCCCAAGGCGTGTCGCGGCGAATATCGGCTTTCGCCCCGTAGCGCATCAGGTCGTCCTGGCACTCCTTCCACGCGGGCGTCTGCATCGGCTTGACCGCGCCTTCGCGCAGCGTCTTGCGGGCGTCCGGAATCACCAGACCGAGGTCGACGCCGATCACGCGGCCGAAGCCGCGGCAAGCGTCGCACGCGCCATAGGCCGAGTTGAACGAGAACAGCGCCGGTTGCGGATCGGCATAGCGCAGATCGCTTTCGGGGCTGTGCAGGCCGGTGGAAAAGCGCCAGATGCGCGGCTCGGCGGCTTCGCCCTGCGGTTCGTCCGAGGTAGCCGGCAGCACGTAAATATTGACGCGCCCGCCGCCGCGCTTCAGCGATGCCTCGATCGCCTCGATCGCGCGCGCTTTATCGACCGAGCGCAGCCGGAAGCGGTCGGCGACGACGTCGAGCAGCTTGCGCTTGCCGGTGGGCGAATCGACTTCGCGCTGCGCCTGCACGCGCGTATAGCCGCTTGCCGACAGCCACTGCTCGACCTCCTGCTCGGACGCCGACTCCGGCAGCTCGACCGGGAACGTGACGACGAGCCGCGGCTCCTCCTGCGCGGTGCGCTCGAGCAGTTCCGCGTAGATCGTCTCCGGCGTGTCGTGCCGCACCGGATGCGCGCTCTGGCGGTCGAACAGCTCGGCCGCGCGCGCGTACAGCAGCTTCAGGTGGTCGTTGAGCTCGGTCATCGTGCCGACCGTGGAGCGCGAGCTGCGCACCGGGTTGGTCTGGTCGATCGCGATGGCGGGCGGTACGCCGTCGACGCGGTCGACCTGCGGCCGATCCATCCGGTCGAGGAACTGGCGCGCGTACGCACTGAAGGTTTCGACGTAGCGGCGCTGGCCTTCCGCATACAGCGTGTCGAACACGAGGCTCGACTTGCCCGAGCCCGACGGCCCGGTGACGACCGTCATTTCGCCGGTGCGCACGTCGAGGTCGACGTTTTTCAGATTGTGCTGGCGGGCGCCGCGAATGCGGATCGTGCCCTGGATCTTGATGCTGCTCGGGTTACCGCCGTGGGGAGTGTCAGGGGTTGCGTCGTTGGAGGACAATTTTTCCGACCGTCTGAAGGAGTGGGTCACCTCTCACGGCCGGCTCTCGCGACCGCGCAAGTTCGGTGCAGCCGGGTCGGCGCGGGGGCGCCCGGAAGCCTGGCTGTAGGGGGATACTATACTGTATGTTTATACAGTTTTCCATGACCGGCGCGAGCGCGCCTCGGGTCTGGACCGGCGGGGATCCGCAAATCGCCGCGCCGCGGCCAGGACGGCCGGCTAGCCGAGCGCGCTTTCCAGCGGCGACGGGTACCCTGTCGCCGCCAGCATGGCCGGGCCCGCCTGCGTGTCGCGCGCGGCAGCGTCGCCGAGCGCATGCGCGACGCAGCGCCTCGCCAGCACGTCGGTCGGATCGACGAGCCGCACCATCCGCCCGCCCGGATACGCGAGCGCCGGCTCGCGCAACAGCAATGGCAGTTCGGTGCACGCGAGCACGATGACCTGCACACCCTGCGCGACCAGATCGTCGACGGCCGCCGTGAGGTCGTCGCAGCATTGGCCCGACGTATGACCGGCCTTCGCGCCCTGCGGCCCGTAAATCGCGTTCATCAGACGCGCCTGCGCGGCCGCGCGCGGCACGATCTGCGCGAACCCGCGCGCGTCGAGCGCCTGTTCGTAGACGCGGCTCGCGAGCGTGCCCGAGGTGGCCAGCACACCCACTTCGCGCAGACCCGGCAAGGTCTCGCGTAGATAGTCGGCCGTGCAACTGAGCATATTGACGATCGGCACGCGCAGCGCCGGCTGGAGCCGCTCGACGAACGCATGCGCGGTATTGCACGGAATCGCAATCAGATCGGCGCCGCCCTCCTCGAGCGTTTTGCAGGCCGCGTACAGCGCGAGCGTCGGGTCGTCGCCGCGCTCGAGCAGCGCCGCGGTGCGATCGGGGATCTGCGGATTCTGCTCGACCATGATCCGGAGATGGTCCTGGTCGCGCACGCCCGGCGTGTTGCGCACGACCTTGGCAAGGAAATCGACGGTCGCGGCCGGCCCGATGCCGCCGACCACGCCGAGCCGGAACGCCCGCTCCGGCTGCGTGTACTGCGCCTGCGCGACGTAGCGCGCGTACACCTGGTTCGTATCGACGAGCGGCACCTCGATGCGCCCGAGCGCGCGTTGCACGAGGCCGATTTCCGCCAGCCCCGGCACGATCACGTCGACGCCCTGCGCGACCAGATCCGCGCACGCCGCGCGCAGCAGTTCGAGAGGACGCCCGTGCAGGCGGCCATCGCGAATGCCCTCGTCTCCAAATACGGCGCTCGTCACACAGTCGACACCGGTGTTATTGCGCGGATGGCACACGTCGAACCGACTGGCTTCGAAGTAACGCTCGAACAGGCCGTTCGCGCGAATCGCCGCCGACGTCAGCACGCCGATGCGCCGGGCCGACGGATAGCTGCGTCGCACGTGCGCCGACAGCGCGGTCATGATGTTGGCGACCGGCACGGACACGTTGGCCGTGAGTTCGTCGATGAAGGTGTGGCTCAGAAAGCATGGCAGCACGATCGCATCGACACCGCGTTTTTCGAACGCGCGCATCGTGTCGAGCATGTGGACCTTGAACTGTGCGCTCGTCGGATCGGGTGCGGCGGGCCCCTGCCAGGAGCGCGGTTCGAGGATCAGATCGAACGGGCGCGCTGCGCCTGGCCGGTGCGACGCCGTGCTCATCCGGCTGAGGATGTCGGCGCTGGCGAACTGCGCCGCGCCAGCCGCCACACCCAGCGAACGAAATCGATTCATGATCAGATCCCCCGGTCGTTCTTTGCGTCCACCCTCGATCTCGGGTGGCTTTCTGCGCGCTTGAGAATGACATTATGCGAGCGGCAGATGTTCTGGGGTTAACCACGAAATAGCATTACCTTGCGTTCGCGCAGGCGCATGGCCGTCACGGCCCCGCGACGGCACCGGCGACGGCGGCACTCAAACCGCCTCGGCCACCCCCGGCGCCGGATCGCGCTTGCGTCGCTCGAGCGTGCCGATGCAGACCAGCGACACCCCGGCGAGGCACGTATAGAACACCGCGAGCGGCCACCACGCGCCCGGATACTGATGCGCGAGCAACGCGCCGATCAGCGGCGTCAGACCACCGGCCAGCGCCGCGCACACCTGATACGACAGCGAAATCGCCGAATACCGGACCCGCACCGGGAACGCGGTCGACATGAACCCGGCCATCACCGCGTACGAACTCGACATGCACATCACCGCGAGCGCAATGCCGACGACGATCGCCACCGGCCGCCCGGTCGACACCAGCGCAAACATCGGATACGGCGACAGCATCGCGAGCGCGGCCGCGCCCTTCAGAAAACGTCCGGTGCCGATGCGCTGCGCGAACCAGCCGGAGCCGAGCTGCGTGAACAACTGGATGAACGCGACGACGAACAGGCAATCGAGAATCAGCGAACGGTCGAGGCCGAGCGTCTGGGTCGTGTAATTGAGCATGAACGTATTGACGAACCACGCGCCCGCCACGCCGATCACGTTCGCGCCGAGACACAGCAGCACGGTGCGCCATGCGTCGCGCAGCACCTCGGCGATCGGCAACGCGGCGACGCGGCGCTGCTCCTTCACCGCGCTGAATTCCGGCGACTCGCTGACGCCCGCGCGGATCACGAGACCGACCAGCAGCAGCACCGCGCTCGCGAGAAACGGCAGACGCCAGCCCCAGCTGAGAAACACGTCTTTATCCATCGATGCGACCGCGCGAAACGCGAGCAGCGACAGGATCAAGCCCGCCGGGCTGCCCAACTGCGCGAACGACGCGAAGAACGTGCGCTTGCCCTGCGGCGCGTGTTCGCTCGCCATCAGCACCGCGCCGCCCCACTCGCCGCCGATCGCGATACCTTGCGCGACGCGCAGCAGCACCAGCAGAACCGGCGCCATCACGCCGGCGCTCGCGTAGGTCGGCAGAAAGCCGATACCGACCGTGCCGACGCCCATGATGATCAGCGTCGCGACGAGCGCCTTCTTGCGGCCGATGCGATCGCCGAGGTGGCCGAATACGAGGCCGCCGAACGGCCGCGCGAAGAAGCCGACCGCGAACGTGCCGAACGACGCGAGCGTCGCGAAGAACGGATCGCTGCCTGGGAAGAACAGCTTGCCGAAGATCAGCGCGGACGCGGTCGCGTAGATGTAAAAGTCGTACCACTCGATGGTGGTGCCGACGAACGCGGCGGCGGCCGCGCGCGTCGGTTGCCGCGCGTGTTGAACGTGTTGAACGTGTTGAACGTGTTGAACGTGTTGAACGTGTTGAACGTGTTGAACGTGTTGAACGTGTTGAACGTGATGGGCGTGATGGGCGTGATGGGCGTGCTGGGCGTGGTCGTCTGGCTCGCGATGCATGTCTGTGTCTCCTGTCCGCGGCAACGGGATTGCCGGGTCCTGCTGATGAATGGCGCGGCTTCTGTGTGCCGTCGCCGGAAAAAACGCGGCGTGCGCCGCGGCGAGGCGTCAGGTTTTGAGCGCGTCCGCTGCGGCTTCGGCCTCTTCAGCCGACAGCGCCGACTTCAGCACGCCCGCTTCGAACAGACGCCGCTGCGTGTCGCCATCGATACCGAGCGCATCGAGCACCTCGCGCGTGTCGGCGCCGAGCATCGGCGGCGCGCTGCGGTAGGTGGCCGGCGTGCGCGACAGCTTGATCGGCGACGCGGTGCCTCGGTACGCGTCCATCTCGACCACCAGACCGCGATGCAGCGTATGCGGATGCTGCGCGACGACGTCGACGGTCTGCACCGGTCCGCACGGCACGCCGAGATGAATCAGCTGCTGCGCGAGCGGCTCGCAATCGTGCTGCGCGAGCAGGCTTTCGAGCGCCGCTTTCAGCGGCTCGCGATGCGCGCAGCGGCTGCGGTTGTCGGCGAAACGCGGATCGCCGGCGAGTTCGGGCGCACCCAGATGCGCGCACAGCTTGGCGAACTGCCGGTCGTTGCCCACCGCCAGAAAAATCGGCGCGCTCGCCGTGCGGTAGCTGTCGTACGGCGTGATGTTCGGATGCGCGTTGCCGGTACGCTGCGGCGTGCGGCCCGAGCCGAAGTAATTCGGCAGATGCGGATGCAGCAGCGACACGCCGCAGTCGTACAGCGCGATATCGATCGACTGGCCGCGCCCGCTGTTCGCGCGCTCGGCGAGCGCGAGCAGGATGCCGGCGAGCGCATTGAGACCGGTGACCATATCGACAACCGGCAGGCCGACGCGCGTCGCGGGCCCGTCGTGCTCGCCGTTCACGCTCATCAGGCCGGTCATCGCCTGGATCGCCGCGTCATAGCCCGGCAGGCCGCCGAGCGGGCCGTCGGGGCCGAAGCCCGATACCGCGCAATGAATCAGCTTCGGGAAGCGCTCGCGCAGCACGCCTTCGTAGTCCATGCCCCAGCGCTTCAGCGTGCCGGGCTTGAAGTTTTCGACCAGCACGTCGGCATCTTCGAGCAGCTTCCACAGAATCTCGCGGCCTTCATCGCGCGACAGGTCGACCGCGATGCCCTGCTTGTTGCGGTTCACACCGGCGAAGTACCACGCGGTGTCGCCGAAGAACGGCGGGCCCCAGCCGCGCGTTTCGTCGCCGTCGGGCGGTTCGAGCTTGATCACCCGCGCGCCGTGATCGGCAAGTGCCTGGGTGCAGTACGGGCCGCCGAGCACGCGGCTCAGGTCGACCACCTTGATGCCTTGCAGCGCGCCGTCGCAACGCTGCTTGCCGTGATTCATCGAGGCGGTCATCGCGCACCTCCGGCCGGCAGCAGACGCAGCGCCTGATCGAGCGTGACCGGACGGTCGTTGACGAGCGCGTCGACCACTTCGACTTCATCTTCAGCGCCGCGCAGATCGAGCGGATCGTAAGGCAGCAGCTTGTGCCGCACGACCAGATGCGCGAGCGCGAGACGACGGTAGTCGGGACCGAGTTGCGCGCCTTCGCACGCCATCAGCACGGCGGTGCTTGCGTTGTAGAGTGCCGAGCCGGCCTGGCGCACCCATTCGTCGCGGCCTGAATCGGCGACACCGGCGAGCGCGTCGCAGGCGCGTGTCAGCGTCGAGCGCAGCAGTGCGAGGCTTGCCGCGGGCAAGCCAGCCGCGCCGAGCAGGTCTTGCAGATACGCGCGCAGCGGTTCGAGCGCGCCGTCGCGCTTCGCGGCGCGCGCGATGTCGAGCGCGACGATATTGCTCGTGCCTTCCCAGATCGAGCCGAGGTGCGCATCGCGCACCAGCCGCGCGTCGCTCCACTCCTCGATGTAGCCGGTGCCGCCGCGGACTTCCATCGCGTCACCGGTCACCCGGCGCGCATCGCGGCACGCACGGAACTTGATCAGCGGCGTGAGGATGCGCACGCACTTCGCGGCCTGGCGATCGCCCGCATCGGCCTGTTGTAACAGCAGCGCGATGCGCATGAACATCGAACGGGCCTGCTCGGTGGGCAGCATCATCTTCGTGAGCTGCCGCTGCATCAGCGGCATCGTGATCAGCTTGCGGCCGAACGCCTCGCGATGGCGCGCGATGTGCAGCGCCTCGGTCAGCGAGCGCCGCATCAGACCGGCCGCGCGCACGCCGTTCGACAGCCGCGACATGTTGATCATGTCGGCCATCTGGTGGAAGCCGCGCCCCACTTCGCCGATCAGGTACGCGCGCGCGCCTTCGAGCACGATCTCGCCGCTCGCCATCGAACGGCTGCCGAGTTTGTCTTTCAGACGCACGATCCGGTAGCGGTTGCGCGAGCCGTCCGGCAGTGTCTTCGGCAGCAGGAACAGACCGAGGCCATTGATGCCATCGGGCGCGCCCGCGGGGCGCGCGAGCACCATCGCGAGATCGGCATCGGCGTTCGAGCAAAACCATTTGTCGCCATACAAACGCCACTGCTTTTCACCGTGCGCGTCGGCTTCGAGCGCGGCGCGCGTGGCAATGCGCGCGACATCGGAGCCGGCCGCCTGCTCGGTCATGAACATCGCGCCCTGGTACAGCGTGTCGAAATCGCGCGATGCGAGCATCGGCAGAAAGCGTGCGACCAGTTCCGGCGCGCCGAACTTGCGCAGCGTGCGCGTCAGCGAATCGGTCATGCTGACCGGGCAGCACAGGCCGAACTCGGCCTGCACGAACAGGAACGTCAGCGCATATTTGACGAGCGGCGGCGGAGTCTGTTTGCCGTTGTACGTTTCGTGGCTCATCGACGCAAGGCCAAGCTCGGCATAGGCGACGCGTTCGAGCGCGACGTAGTCGGGATGCTTGTCGATGCTTTGCAGCGCTTCGCCGCGCCGCGTGCGGTGGCGCAACGTGGGCGGGTTCTTGTCAGCGGAGAGCGCCCACAGGTCGAGTTCGTCCGACGCGCGCTGGCCGAGCGAGACGAACTGGCTTTCGAGTTCCCGGTAGAGCGTGTCGCCCAGATGCAGCCTCAACAGGCGCGCGAGTTCGGGGTCGCTGGAGAAGAAGTTGATGCCGCGGCTATCGGGGATGTTGGACGAGCCGTGGGCCGGCTCGGCGATGATTTCGCTCATGCTTGTCTCCATTTATTGAAGCCAGCATAGGAGCGGCTTCGATAATCGTCTAATACAACTTATATCCGGTACGATAAGTGGCACTTATCGATAAAAGAACGGAGACGACGATGGATCTGAAGCAGTTGCGCTATTTCGTGGCGGTCGCCGAAGAGCTGCATTTCGGGCGCGCGGCGAAACGGCTGTTCATTTCGCAGCCCGCGCTCAGTTTCGACATCCGCAAGTTCGAGGGGCAGCTAGGCGTCCAACTGCTCGCGCGCACCAACAAGTCGGTCGCGCTCACCAACGCGGGCCAGGCGCTGCTCGGCGAAGCGCACCGGCTGCTGCTGCAGGCGAGCGAAGCCGAGCGCATCACGGTGCGCTCGGCGCACGGCCTCGCCGGCCGGCTGCGGATCGGCTTCGTCAACTCGATGCTGTATCGCGGCATGCCGCAGGCGGTGAGCCGTTTCGAGGCCGATCATCCGGGCGTCGAGATCGTGCTGAAGGAAATGAACACGAGCGAGCAGGTGCAAGCGATCCAGCGCATGCAGATCGACATGGGCTACGCGCATTGGGGCAACTTCCCGTCGGACGTGACGTCGACGACGGTGTTTTCGGAGCCGTTCCTGTGCTGTCTGCCGGTCGATCACGCGCTCGCGCGCAAGCGCAAGGTCGATCTGCGCGCGCTCGCGCAGGAGCCGTTCATCCTGTTTCCGCGCACCGTGTCGCCGCATTATCACGATCTGATCATCGCGCAGTGCGTAGGCGCGGGCTTCAGTCCGCTGATTCGTCACGAGGCGCGGCTATGGCAGACCGTCGTCACGATGGTCGGCTTCGGCATGGGCGTCGCGCTCGTGCCGTACACGCTGCGGCAGATCCACGATCCGCGCGTCTGCTTTCTGCCGCTCAATGGGCCGACGCTGCTGTCGGAAGTGCTGCTGTTGCGGCGGAGCGGCGATACGGAGCCGGTGGCGAATCGCTTTATCGAGTATCTGCGCGAGGCGGGGCATCGCGCGCCGGCGCGCTCAGCCTGAGCGCGCGGTGTCGCCCAGCGGGTCTACATAACATACTGCATGTGCGGTATCAGATAGGCTTGCGGGTCTCTGAGCCGGTCCTGCTCGGTTTTGACTGCCGCCGATATCGCAGGCAAGTCAGTTTGGCATCCCGGAAATGGTTTGCTGGGTCACGCCAAAACAATACGCGGCCTTAAGGTCGGCCTCAATTGGCGGTTGTAGGGCCTGCGCATGGGCCTCCGCTACTGTCAGCGTCGCTACGTGCATGAATGTCATTCGGACTTGCATACACTGCTCCCGCCGATCTGTCATGCCTGCTGTGCGCTGATCATAGCAGCACGCTACCCGAGTGCTGGGGCGGGCGCGCAAATGTCAAGGATGGTCAGGTTAGACCGCGAAGCTACAAAACCGTGTTCGTATACCGCGATCTCCCTGGAGTGAGGCGAGCGCATGTTCTACACATTGCAAATCGAGATATACCCCGATCTCGAATGCCAATTATTTGTTGAGCCGGATTACCGGGCATACGATGCATCACCTGCACGACAGGCGTTATCCGCAGAGCAAAAGCGTCAGCAACGACAGCGCGACAGCGCTCTGTGCGGCGGCTCCGGTTTTTCTGGACACAGAGTTGGGGTAAAACGTGTGATCCAAACTGGAGTAGTTGATGTTGAAGA
>NZ_SELS01000287.1 GCF_004197395.1 Paraburkholderia sp. UYCP14C
TGCGAGGCCTGGCAACCCCGCTCAGGCGCGTTGCCTGCGCAAACTGATCGGCGCATCCGGATTTCAGCTGGAAATTGGACGCGAAACACTCCTGATCATCGCTTCGGTCCTCATGACGAGGCGCTTTTCAACAGCCTGCTAGGGCAACAAGCTGGGGGGATTCGCCGGACTTTCCATGCCCCAGGCAAGGATGAGGAAAAGGCATCCAATCAGCAAGATAGCAAATTTATTGAAGATTTTAAAAATGAAAGTCTCTCCAGGGGGTTAAGTGCGACGAGTAAACGAATTTCAAAATATGGGGCCTGACAGGCAATGTGATTCTGATGACCTGTCTGCCGATGAAATGTGCCGTTGAACTGACCGAGCCGGAGAAGAAGACCTTGCAACAGTTGTCGCTCAAACATCCAACTGATTGCGGGTTTCAAGCAGACTGAAGTTGCATTTGATCAGTAATGCATATGTTTCATGAAATGCATGAGTTGGCAAGACAGGCAACGCGAAGCGGAAGTGTGATTTGCGAAGTGATCGACATGGTAACGACGCGCGCGGCCATGGCGCAATGCGCCGGCGAAGTAGCGACAGGCCGCCCTGAGGGCCGCGATCAGCTGCGGCAGTAGTGCCTCAGGTTGATCATCGTGTAGGCGAGCGTCTTGAGCGCGTAGTGCACGGCACTGATGCGTTCGAAGCGCAGCAGCAGGCGGCGGAAGGTGTCCTCCCAGGCGAACACGCGCTCGATGGTGCTGAAGCGCTCCGCGAAGATGGCCGCGTCGAAATGCCGTCTGCGACCGCGCTTCGGTGCCTTGCGCCCACGCGGGTTCTCGGGAATGTTGGGCCTCATGCCGCGGTTGAAGATCGCACGGCGGTTTTCGCGGCAGTCGTAGACGCCATCCAGACTGACGGTTGAGCCCTG
>NZ_SELS01000288.1 GCF_004197395.1 Paraburkholderia sp. UYCP14C
ACATATTTTTTACCGCACCATACTCATGACCCATCCCACGGTTGTTGCGCGTGCCTTCCATCCCGTAGTGCTCGAGTAGTGCCGCATAGCGAGCTGTGAAGTCGTCCTCTTCCTGCAGGTTCCTGAAGGCCGCCGACAGACTGTCGGAGCGGTGTTCGCGTGGGCAGCCGCCGGCCTGCCACAGCGCGTTCTGCAATCCCGTCGCGAGCGCCTGGAAGCTCTCCCCGCCATCAACCACACTGGCGTATTCCCAGCGCGAGAATGCCAGCACAAAGTGATACAGCAGGTGGTCAAACGGAGCGCCGCCAATCGTCACGCACAGCTTGTCCATGTGGGTGAAGTCCGACAGGCCTCGTGCGCCTGGCTGATACGTTTGGGGGAAGAACACTTCCCGGTTCGGCCCTTCGAGCGCGCGCCACTGGCTGACATGCCGCTCAAACGTGCGACGCATACTGTCTGGAAATCGCTCGGGATGGTCTTCCTGCAATTTGCGCAGCAGGGTGATCGCCTTCAGCTTTGGCGCACTGCGCAGCAACGGGACGACTTCGGCTTCCCATACATCGGCAAATGGATCAGGACGCGAGCGCCAGTAGCGCCGGGGCTGCTGCGACGGAAGCCCGGCTTCACGTTCGACACGTCTCGCCGTTCGCTCGCTCATGCCCGACTTCGCTGCGGCGACCTTCTGTGGATGAAGTTTGCGCTGGTTCATGTAGAGGCGGACCTGTTGGTCGGTGATGCGGGTTCCAGACATGGGCTGACCGCCTCTTTTTAGATTCAGTCAGCCATCCTAGACCTCGCCGACCCGGCGACGCCGGCAGCTCGTCGTCTGCGGCGGCTACGCCGCCTCCGACTCCTCACTACCGGCCAAGATGAATGTCGCTACACCGGACGCAATCATTGTCGCCGCCCA
>NZ_SELS01000289.1 GCF_004197395.1 Paraburkholderia sp. UYCP14C
TCAGTTCAACGGCACATTTCATCGGCAGACAGGTCATCAGAATCACATTGCCTGTCAGACCCCATATTTTGAAATTCGTTTACTCGTCGCACTTATGCATTACTGATCAAATGCAACTTCAGTCTGCTTGAAACCCGCAATCAGTTGTATGTCTCTGCTTCGGTCGGGCTGGGCAAAACCCACCTGAGCATCGCGCTCGGCCATACCGCCTGTCTGCGCGGCCATTCAGTGCTGTTCGCCACGGCGGTGGATATCATCAACTCGGTGAATGCCGCGCAAGCCCATGGCGGTCTCAAACGCGAGTTGCGCCGCTACGTCAAGCCACGCATATTGATCGTCGATGAGCTGGGCTATTTGCCCGTCGACAAACAGGGTGCCGACGCGCTGTTCCAGATCATCGGCCAGCGTTACGAGAAAGGTCCGACCATCATCAGTTCGAATCGCGCATTCAAGCACTGGGCAGAGATCTTCAATCACGACAGCACGTTGACCTCCGCGCTGCTCGACCGCCTTCTGCATCATGCCGAGACTGTCGTCATCGCGGGCAAGAGCTACCGCATGAAAGACCAGGCCGACCCCGATCCCGCCACCGCCTGATCGCTGTCACCATGGTGAGTTTCAAACCGTCCGTTTTAGACGAAATTCACGCCGCTGCTAACAGCCGGCGCATTGCGCCATGGCCGCGCGCGTCGTTACCATGTCGATCACTTCGCAAATCACACTTCCGCTTCGCGTTGCCTGTCTTGCCAACTCATGCATTTCATGAAACATATGCATTACTGATCAAATGCAACTTCAGTCTGCTTGAAACCCGCAATCAGTTGGCGGCCACAAAGGCTGGAAATGTTCCTGCCTATGCAGGACATGCACCAGCGGGCCTCGCTGGCCCACGATCGGATGC
>NZ_SELS01000290.1 GCF_004197395.1 Paraburkholderia sp. UYCP14C
AGTTTGCATCGCATTCCTTACCAATTCTGCTTTTTTATGCAGGACGGTTCAGCTCGTCCGTGTAACGCAAAAAAGCGCGCTTTTGAACCACGCCAAACGGTCGGACCATTTAGCGAGGCTTGACAGGCGGATACTGCTCGCGGGCGTGGAGAACCTGTACGACGATTACCGCGTCAGCTGCGACACGGTAGACGACGATATAGTTGGGGTGGGCAACGATCTCCCGGGTACCCGGCACGCGGCCGGCTCGGAAAATGTAGGGGTGTTCGGACGCCGGGACCACGGCGTCGATAATCTGATCGAGGAGCTGTTCAGCTGCGTGTGGACTACGGAGAGCGATGAACGCCATCCGTTCCTCAAGTTCTTCGATCGCTTTTTCAGTCCAGTGGATCGGCAGCATCAGGCCGCGCGGCCTTTAGCTTGATCAATGGCGCGCCGGATGCGCGCGACTGCCTCGTCGTGCGGTACAGTCGGACGCGGATCGGCGAGCGCTTCCTCGACCTTGGCGCGGAACCAACGGTCGTGCGCTTGCGCTTCCTCTTCGGTCGCGAACTGCGATTCAGCGGAAGTTAGTGGTGTGTTCATGTGATTCAGTATAAAGGAGTTTGTGTGAGGGTGTGTTCTGTCCCGTTTTAGTCAGGGATTTACCGATAGCATGCTGGTCGCGGGCTATTTCTCGCCGATCCAGCTAGCCACGAGCTTGAAACGGTAGTTCCTGCAACTGATTGCGGGTTTTCCGAAGGGGCCGAATTTGTCTGCGAGCCCCACCGGGAATGGCTTTCGGAGCTGGCGAGGGGGGGCGAGGTTCAAAGGCGCGTTACACATGGGGAGGCACCTGGAGCGCCAGGCGATAATGGTGCCCCTTTTTCATCTG
>NZ_SELS01000291.1 GCF_004197395.1 Paraburkholderia sp. UYCP14C
CCGTCGGGTTACCGACGCCATGCCGCGCAGCTTCGTGATCCGTCGCGGCGCTCTGTTCGCGCAATCCGCGATGAACGTCTGCGGCTGGAGATCAAGCGTGTGTGGCAAGCCAACATGCAGGTCTACGGCGCGGATAAAGTCTGGAAGCAGATGAACCGGGAGCGTATCGCGGTGGCGCGCTGCACGGTCGAACGGTTGATGAAGCAACTGGGTTTGCGCGGCGTGATGCGAGGCAAGCGTGTTCGCACGACTGTTCCTGATGCCATAGCCCCGCGCCCGCTGGATCGGGTCAATCGCCAGTTCAAGGCGGCACGGCCGAACCAGCTCTGGGTTTCGGATTTCACCTACGTTTCGACGTGGCAGGGCTGGCTGTATGTGGCTTTCGTGATCGATGTGTTCGCTCGCCGTATCGTCGGCTGGCGAGTCAGCAGTTCGATGACCACGGACTTCGTTCTGGATGCACTTGAGCAGGCACTTTACGCGCGGCGCCCGGGCGACGACGGAACCTTGATACACCATTCGGACAGAGGGGCCCAATACGTCAGCATTCGCTACAGCGAACGGCTGGCCGAAGCGGGCATCGAACCGTCGGTCGGTAGCCGGGGCGACAGCTATGACAACGCCCTGGCTGAAACGATCAACGGCTTGTACAAGGCTGAACTGATTCATCGCCGCACCTGGAAAACGCGGGAATCCGTTGAACTGGCAACGCTGCAGTGGGTGGCCTGGTTCAATCATCATCGGTTGATGGAACCCCTCGGCTATATCCCGCCCGCCGAAGCTGAGGCAAACTACTATCGGCAACTTGAAACAGCTGCCGCTGAACCCGCATCAACTTAAACCAACCAGCCTCCACGATTCCCGGGGCGGT
>NZ_SELS01000292.1 GCF_004197395.1 Paraburkholderia sp. UYCP14C
CCTGCATGCAAGCTCACGCGGCACGTATGGTGCGCCCCGTATTCACGCGCAACTCGCGCGTGAAGGCGTACACGTTGGACGCAAGCGGGTAGCGCGGCTGATGCGCATGGCAGGGCTGTGGGGGGCGAGCCGGGGCCGCTGGCCACGTACCACGCGCCCACGTGCGGGGGCCCGACGCGCACCGGATCTGGTACGCCGGCACTTCAGCGCTGACGCTGTGAACGTGCTGTGGGTGGCTGACGCGACCTACGTGCCTACCGATGAAGGCTTTCTGTATCTGGCCGTGGTGCTGGACGTATTCAGCAGGCGCATCGTCGGCTGGGCGATGTCGAACCATCTGTACACGGCACTGATGCTGCGTGCGCTGGACATGGCGTTGCAGCAGCGGCGCCACGAGGCCGTCATTCTACATTCCGATCAGGGCTGTCAATACACCTCCATTGCCTTTGGGCGGCGTTGTCGCGAAGCGGGCGTGCAGCCGTCGATGGACACAGCGGGTGATGCGTATGACAACGCGATGTGCGAGTCGTTCTTCGGCACACTCGAGGCCGAACTGCTCTGTCGCGAACACTTCGCCACCCACGAACAGGCCAGGCGACGCATCTTCTCCTTTCTGGAGAGCTGGTACAACATTCGTCGCCTTCACAGCAGCATCGGCTACTGCTCACCGCTCGAATTCGAAAACCTGCATGCGCAAAAACAAAGATCGTCGCCGCGCGGGTTGTCCACCGGCGGGCAGCGTCGTGGTCGTGAGAAGCGACCCGCCGCTCGCCCGTGGACAACCCGCGAGTCAACGTCATCAGGAGGATCCATCGCATACTGAATCCAACTGCAAATCTATCCGTGGAAACGGGTCAACCTCA
>NZ_SELS01000293.1 GCF_004197395.1 Paraburkholderia sp. UYCP14C
GAATGGCGCGATAGGTAGCGACGCGCGAGTCCTTCTCGATCTTTCGGAACGCGATGTTCATGGGGCTAAGGATCTGCACGAACAGGATGGAGAACAAGGTGAACGGCACAGTGAGAATGGTGTCCATTACGAACCGTTTGAACTCCGGCAGCGACGGCAGATTAGCGCGGACATCCCAATGGGGAATCATCACCACGCCCAGCAACACGACCACGCCGAGCTTGAAGAGCACCAATGGGCCGGACACCCTGAAGATCAGCTTCTCGCCCTGCGCGGCGACCAGGACCAGCAGGCACAGAATGGCCAGCGAGAAGAACGGACTGTCAGAGAGCAGCCCTGTGGTCACGCCAAAGCTCTGCAGGTACTTCGCCGCATCAAAGGTCACCGCCATGGAATAGGTCAGCATGCCTTTGAGCAACATGAAGAAGTACACAACGGCCAGAAAGATGCCCCAGTTCTTCCCGAGGTACTGGGTAACGATTCCTGCGTAATGCTCGCATTTCGTGCTGCCTGAAAGCGTCTGCAGATATAGCTCCTGCATCATGTACAGCGCGGGATACGACAGCACCACCGACGCGGCAAACACCCAGACACCAGTGATACCAACCTGAAGCGGCAGAAAAACGATGCCGGCGCCGATTGCCATTCCGATGCAGAGAATGACCCATCCCAGGTCGTATCGGGTGAACGGCACCTTGCCGACAGATGCGGCGGACATGTCCATCTCAGCGGAAGTACTCAATCTCGTCTCCTGTAGTTATGCGAGCCTCGCGACACATGAGAATGTGTGCGGTGCGTCGGCGGGCTTGGTAGCTCTTATGTTTTCGACGCCAGACAATCTGTTTAT
>NZ_SELS01000294.1 GCF_004197395.1 Paraburkholderia sp. UYCP14C
GGCTCTGGTGCAAATAGGGCCGGCGAATGGGTTAGAGTTGTCGGAACAAAACGAACCGACGAGCCGCGATGAGCAAGCTGAAGAGTCCGGAGAAGTTGTTCGGCGGACGCCATTTTGATCGGGAGATCATCATTCTGTGCGTTCGCTGGTACCTGCGCTACAAGCTCAGCTTTCGCGATCTGGTCGAGATGATGGCCGAACGGGGATTGTCGCTGGCTCACACGACGATTCTGCGCTGGGTGAGGCGGTATACACCCGAGTTCGTCAAACGCTGGAACCGCTTTGCTACACCTGCGGGTCGCTCGTGGCGTGTCGATGAGACTTACCTGAAGATTCGCGGCAGGTGGGTCTACCTGTACCGGGCAGTGGATCGGGTGGGCCAGACGGTTGACTTCATGCTCAGAGCCCGACGCGACGTGGCTGCGGCCAAAGCTTTTTTCAGCAAGGCCATCAAGCGTCAGGGCCAGCCGCCGGAGACCATCACGCTCGACGGCTATGCCGCCTCGCACCGCGCGGTGCGCGAAATGAAGACCGATGGTCTGCTGCCTGAAGACACGAAGGTCCGGTCCTCAAAATATCTGAACAACGTGATCGAGCAAGACCATCGCCACATCAAGTCAAGAACGAACGTGATGCTTGGGTTCAAGCGATTCGGGAGCGCCGCGACCACGATTTCAGGAATTGAGTTGACGCATCGCATTCGCAAGGGGCAGTTCGATCTCGCGAAGCTCGGCCTCAAGGAGGCCGCTGCGCCCGCCGTATGGAATGCGGTCCTGTTTGATCGATAAGCTTTCCTACCTATATGAGCTTTCTCAACCCGCTTACCTATTTGCACCAGAACC
>NZ_SELS01000295.1 GCF_004197395.1 Paraburkholderia sp. UYCP14C
CGCCAGCCGCCAGGCCGCCTCACGCAGGCCGCTCTCCTGCGGCCATCGCGACAGGGCATTGAGGCTGCTGGCCACTTGCTGGGCGTTCATCGACTCGCGCAGGCCGGCCTCCGAGGCCAGGCGACCGGCCAGCCTCAACGCCGCGTCCCGGGCGCCGCCCTCGTCCGGCCACTTCGCGAGGGCATTGAGCGCGTTGGCCACCGCCTGCGCGTTCATCGACTCGCGCAGCCCGGCCTCCGAGGCCACGCGACCGGCCAGGCGCAGCGCCGCTTCACGCGCGTCGGCCTCGTCCGGCCACTTCGAGAGTGCATTGAGCGCGTTGGCCACCGCCTGCGAGTCCATCAACCCGCGCGGCCCGGCCTCCGAGGTCAGGCGACCGGCCAGGCGCAGCGCCGCTTCACGCGCGTCGGCCTCGTCCGGCCACTTCGAGAGCGCATTGAGCGCGTTGGCCACTGCCTGCGCGTCCATCGACCCGCGCAGCCACGCATCCGAGCCCACGCGACCGCCCAGACACAACGTCGCTTCACGCGCGTCGTCCTCGTCCGGCCACTTCGCGAGCGCACCGAGGGCCATGGCCACATGTTGGGCTTCCATCGACTCGCGCAGCCCTGCATCCGAGGCCAGGCGACCGGCCAGGCGCAGAGCCGCTTCACGCGCGTCGACCTCATCCGGCCACTTCGAGAGCGCATTGAGCGCGTTGGCCACCGCCTGCGCGTTCATCGACTCGCGCAGCCACGCATCCGAGCCCACGCGACCGCCCAGACACAACGTCGCTTCACGCGCGTCGTCCTCGTCCGGCCACTTCGAGAGCGCATTGAGCGCGTTGGCCACTTCC
>NZ_SELS01000030.1 GCF_004197395.1 Paraburkholderia sp. UYCP14C
CGGCCGAAGCTCTGGACGAGTACCTAAAATCTGTTCAACAATCTCGTGTTGCGACGACCGGTTGAATCCGCCCAGTATGCAGCGGTGAGTACCAGGCCTTGCTGAAGTGCTGAAGCGGCATCACCTGTTTTGCAGCATGAGCCGCTGAACCTGAAAATGGAGCGCGTGTGCCAGTGTCAGTATGCCAACTACGATGTGGCTCGGTGCGATATAAGCTGGTACATCGTCCCTTTCTGCAATCCGGTGCGCTTGCACTCCACGCTGGACTAGCTGTCGCTCGCCGTCTACGAGGCGAATCCGACAGCGAAAGAACTTATCCGCCTGTCCGAAATAACTTGTTGGAAAAGCAACTTGAAATCGCCTGCTGTCTGATTGACGCGCAGCCGGAAGGCGCTGAGGAGGGCGCGGAACAGACGCAACTGCATCAAGCGCACCATGTTAGAAAAATACACAGTAGAATGCGCGCACGCGTCTTAAAAGTCAGTCATTCCCTCAGATTACACCTCGCCAAATGCTCAAGACGAGAAATGAACGTCGGCAGTCTAGCCCAACGCAGATTTGTCGTGCTACGACGTCTGTCGTAGGCTCGACCAGATCCGGATTCGGAAGTGTTGCCGGCGTATCCATAACCAGCGCAAATCACGTATTGAAAGGGATGTGAGGTGCTATTATGATGTGGCTTCACGAATTACGCTAATTCAATCTTGTTTTAAACGGCAGCGCGCCGGAGTGGGGTGCAAGCATCCGTGTTGAGATCGAATCGTATGTAATTTCAAATCATTATTTCGATTAAGAATTTTAATTAAAAATCCAAATGGAAAAGTGGCTCGTAGTATCGAACTGTCAAACCGTGGGACTTGGGAACTGTCTATCGCTACTTTGTCCCTTCGTGAAGGTTGAGACATGTGACATCTGGAGCTTTCGTTCTGAGATGACCGGCTGGAAATCGAAATTGGGCGAGTACAGCCAAGTGATCTTGAATCCTTTATTCAGGCACGAACTTGATCTTTCCGGTACGGACCATGTAACCTTCGTTCCGTCCTTCTATTTTCAAGGTTTTCACCCCGATCTAACGTATGTGCGTTGCGACGGCGTACCCGTGAAAAGTCCAATGGACGATTACCATTCGGTGATCATCGCAGTTGCCTTCAGGAAGGGATTAACTGAATCTGAAGCACGCCGTCTGTTTGTAGGGGACGTTTATGAGCGCCTTGGCTACTTCTCGATGTGGGACGCGGCAAAACAGGAATTTATCCAAAATTTTGATGCTTACGGTTTAAATGTCCGATCTGAATTTTCTGGATGGATGAGAAGAGGCGGCTTCATGCACAGCGTCAATCACCCAAAGATTGATGCGATTTACGATGTGGCTGCAAAAGTAGCCAAAATGCTCAAAGGTGACGACTATATCCAGAGTGCGTTCCGACCGCATGACAACCTCGCAGTTGCTCCCGTCTTTCCCGTTTATCCGGAGATCGCTGAGCGATATGGGCTGGATTGTGGTTCATACCTTTTCAAGTCCTTTCCCTATAAGTTTTTCGGGCTGGATGAGTTCATTGCTGGCAGTTACGAGGCATACAGGAAATTTCCCGTGGATGGTCTCGAAATACAAAGTCTATATTATGAACGCGCTATGAACCTGATTTCGGAGCAGATATGAATAATCCCTATAAAGACCTGGATGATCACCACTTCTGGAGGCGCGCCATTTCTGCTGTAGATATGCATGCGGTCGACCCGGTCGTTTCCCCGAAGTTTGTGATTGAAAAGTCGGACCGAGTCGCGACCGCTGGAAGTTGTTTCGCGCAGCACATTTCTCGTCGGTTGTCCTCCATTGGTTTCAATTACTTTGTGCCAGAATCTGGGGAAAATTTGGATCCAGATAAAAAATTGGCGTTGGGGTATGGGGTATTCTCCGCACGTTACGGAAATATCTATACCGTCAGGCAATTACTACAAACGTTTGAAGAGGCTTTCGGTGCCCGTTCGAAAAGCGAAAGCGCGTGGGTACGAGAGGATGGTCGGTACGTAGATCCTTTTCGCCCTGCCATTGAGCCTGCAGGCTTTGCCAGCCCCGATGATATGCAGGAGGCCCGGCAAATCCATATGAAACACGTGAGATCGGTGTTTTTGGATGCGGATATTTTCGTATTCACGCTTGGACTGACCGAGAGCTGGCTGAGTCGCACTTCGGGGGATGTCTTCCCCTTGGCGCCGGGCGTTTCCGGAGGATCCTATGATTCGATAAGCTACGAATTCGCAAATTTCAACATTGAGGACGTTGTTTCTGACCTGCGTCGCTTCCTCTCTCAACTCAAGTGCGTTAATCCGAAGATTCGAGTGCTACTGACGGTCTCACCGGTCCCACTCATTGCGACCTTTGAGAGGAGGCACGTGCTCACTTCGACGACGTATAGCAAGTCGGTTCTTCGGGTGGCGGCCGAGATGGTAACTGCCGAATTCAATTGGGTGGATTACTTCCCGTCATTCGAAATCATCACGGGCAATTTTAACGCGGGTCGGTACTATGAAAATGACCTGCGCGAGATTAATAGTATTGGCGTCAGCCACGTCATGAGGTGCTTCGTCCGAAACTACATAGCTTCTTCGAGTGGCGCGGGTCGAACCACAGATGCTGAGGTAGCGAATTCCCCAAACGACGGCATCGCGGCGGAGCAGTCACATTTCCGCATGGACCGCGTGGTTTGCGACGAAGAGATGATCGAGCGAGTATCTTTCTAGCTGGGCCTGCAAGCAGCAGATCGCGACTGCGCGTCTCAATGATGGGGAATGTTTACGAATGACGCGCTGCATTCTACGGTCAGTACAAGACAGCATTCCGCCGAGGACTGAGATTTACTCGCATGTTCGGGCGGTCCCATGGTTTGAAAATGCGGTATCTCGCAGTGATTTTGTGCAGGACGAGGGAGCCTCGCCAAATGACGGTGGCGCCAGGCGGAGGAACCCTGCGGCGATTCAGATGTGTGATTTACACACGTCGCTTCAACCAAAATGAAGCGGTGAACCGAGAAATCTTGACTCGATTAAGTTGGGTGCTGACGTATCGCGAGACCTGCAACCCGGGTCTCGTATGTGCGCGGCTCGGGATTTAGAGGCCGACGCTTCGCAGGTGGCCACGGCGCTATCGGGATGCCGGAGAAGTAGATCTTTGCTCGCAAAGTCTCCGCCCTCTTGGCAGCCCAACCCGGAAAGTTTCAGAGGGTGGCGGGGCGACAATTCTCCGGCTGCGCTCCGAACACAAGCGGGCACAGCGGATCCAGAACGATCTGCCTCTCCGCGAGCAACGAGAACTGTGCCTCGCCAGAATTCACCAGATGCTCAGAACGGCCTCTGTGAAGCTGTTAGTGCACTTTAAGGCGGCTGGCACGTCCCAGACGCTCTAGCCGCCCGGCTCCCGGGGAGAGTCCACATGGAGACGACAAAGATCGGGCAACGCGTCCATCAATACGAGGCCATCGATGACTGTTCGCGCTTCTGCATACTGGCTGTTTGCCCGCGCAGAAACGCCCGCAATATGCTGCTTTTTCTTGCTCTATCGGGGAGATGCCGTTTCCGATCCAACGTAACCAGACTGAGGGGCGAGTTCTCCGCCGAATCGGTGCAGCGACGTCTGAAGAGCGAGCGCATCAAATTTGGTCCATTCCCGCCGTGCTCCCGGCATCTCAATGGTGGAGTCGGGGATTCCCAACTTACTGACCTAAACGACTCCTGGTTCCGTCATGTCCCGTCTAATCACAAGATTGAGCCGGGAATTGAGGAGTGGCAGTCTGTTTGAAACGGGCGCCGTTCGAATTGCTCACTCGGCGACAATGCGCCCGTCGACCGTATCGCATAACTGGGCGAAATCACACCTCTCGTGGAGGAGGTTGAGAGCGCCTATGATCGTTCGGAAGA
Organism: Paraburkholderia sp. UYCP14C; assembly: GCF_004197395.1. Lineage (GTDB taxonomy): Bacteria > Pseudomonadota > Gammaproteobacteria > Burkholderiales > Burkholderiaceae > Paraburkholderia. The sequence continues at coordinate 3,916 of NZ_SELS01000030.1, forward strand.
GCGAATCCGGCACCGGCGAATGACAAATCGTCAAGACCCTTGTCGAACATCACCTCACACTTGTAAAAGCTGAGCAGATCTCGATCCACGTTCGCTTCCGTTGCGGTCAAGCAGATGGGGGGCGCAGGCGATGCGCTCCCCGCACAGAATAGCCAACTGATTGACGGCCTGCTGCCGGGTGATAGGCAGCATCTTTCAATCCATGCGATATTTCGCGAAGGAAGGTACATCAGTTTGCTTGCGGCTTACCTTTCCAGATCTAATAACCTTCAGTCATTTATTCGCGAGAAGGTCATCAACATTCGCAATGCCTATAAGCTCAAGGGAGCGACTTTCTTGCCGACACTGACAGACTGCCATCCTTTGACAGCAGAGTGGGTGAAACAGCTGGTTGGGATCGACGCCGTGCTGGCGTGCAACAGCCCGGCTCAAAACTCTCTCGCAACATCGTCAGCGTTTGGTTGAGTGACGATTGTCGCCGACCCTCCCCCTGTCAACACTTCCAGCATTTGTTGCCTGTCGTTAGTCACAAACCCAGTCGTATGCCCTACCCGTTATTTGAAATGGGAGGCCGTGTCTGATAATTCAGGGGAACCAGCTCAAATGCAAACGTTTGCCAGCGCCCAGTATGTTTTTCCTTTCGTCATGTTTGCCGAATACTTGACAGCGGCGATGCAAGCTACGTTTCATTTTTGTGATCGTAGTGTGGGATTTTCGTCAGATTGCGCAATTCGTCGCCCGAGCATGAGACAATCCGCGTCACGCCTTAATTACTTACTAATACATCGCCATAAATGTCGCGTCTGTCTCGTTATGTCATTTTCTCCGCGGCCGCATTGGGCGCGATTTCGGATTCTGGTTGTTCGAGCATTCCCACCTCCGGGCCTAGCAGTTCACAGGTAAGCAGCGCAGCGGCTACCGCGAATCCCACAGGCATTCAGATTGTCGATGTGACGGACGACGTCGCTCGCAAACTGTTCGCCGAACGTAGCGTCGGGAACTTTGCCACCACGTTGGGTAGCGGCACATCGTTTCAACAGCAACTCGGTGTGGGGGACACCATTGAAGTATCGATTTGGGAGGCGCCGCCTGCCACCTTGTTTGGTGCTTCGCAACTCGATTCGAAGGCTGGCGCAAGCCTCGCGGGCGTGACGGTTCTGCCGGATCAAACCATCGACGGAAACGGCAAAATTAGCGTGCCGTTCGCGGGAGAGGTGAAGGCTGCAGGGCGGACGCCGTCCGAACTGCAGCGCGACATCGTTTTAAAACTTAAATTTATCGCGCACGATCCGCAAGTGTTAGTGAAGCTCTCGCACAACGCGACTTCTTATATAACCGTAGTGGGCGATGTCGCAAGCAGCAACAGGATGGCGTTAAGCGCCCGCGGTGAGCGCGTGCTGGACGCACTAGCGGCCGCGGGTGGAGTAAAGCAACCTGTCGACAAAATCACCATTCAGGTTACGCGAGGCGAAACGGTTGCATCGCTGCCACTTGAAACCGTCATTCGCGATCCTCGACAGAATGTGCCACTACATGCGGGCGACATTGTAACGGCACTCTTCCAGCCATTCAGTTTCACGTCTCTCGGTGCCACGGGGAAAAATCAGGAAATCAATTTCGAAGCGCAAGGTATTACGCTCGCGCAGGCGATGGCACGATCTGGTGGTCTCGAAGACTCCCGTTCGGATGCAAAGGGGGTCTTCATTTTCCGCATGGAGAATGCAGGCGCTCTTAACTGGCCGAACCAGCCTGTTCGTACGACAGCAGACGGCAAGGTGCCAGTGATCTATCGCGTCAATCTAAAAGACCCGAGTTCGTTCTTTGTTGCTCAGAGCTTCATGATGGATAATAAGGACGTACTTTACGTATCAAATGCGCCAGTCGCCGAGTTGCAAAAATTTCTGAACGTGATCTTTTCTATTGCGTATCCAATTGTTTATGGCGTACAGACATTTAGGTAATCGTAATCGTTTTTGCAACGAAAAGACGTGTAATTTCGATAAGATTTCGCATCTGAAAATTAATTGGTGAAGTCAATTGAGCTTTAATATAATAAAGCGCCTTTCGATGGCGGATAGGCTGTTTTTTGGGGTTGTTGTCATACCTGTCGCGATTTCAATTTTATATTTCGGACCGTTGGCGAGCGATGTATATATATCGGAATCCAGCTTTGTAATTTACAGTCAGCAGACTCAGCAATCCACAGGATTGAGCTCATTCCTGCAGACTGCGGGATTGAGTAATTCTTCTTCCGGCGTATACGCGGTGAGAGACTATATTCTTTCGCGCGACGCATTGCGCGCCTTGGAAAAGAGTATTAAGGTCACTGAGATCTACACCAATCGCGATGCCGACCTGTTTAACAGGTTCGGGGGGGTGTTTTGGCCAGACCGAAGCAACGAAAAGTTGTTTGATTATTATCAGCACATGATTGGCGAGGACATCGATTCGACCTCGAATATTACAACTCTCCGTACCAAAGCATATACAGCGGAAGACGCGCGGCGGATAAACAGCGAATTGTTGACCCAAAGCCAGGAGTTGGTAAACCGATTAAATGAAAGGGCGAACAAGGACGCCGTCCGGTTCTTTGAGAAAAGTGTGATCGATGCGAAGTCAAAAGTCGAGATGGCATCCGTCAGTCTGGCCGAATATCGTAACAAGAAGGGTGTGTTTAGCCCGGAACCGCAAGTAACCCTTAAGGCACAGTTGATCAGCAAATTGCAGGATGACTTAATCGCCAACGATACAAGGCTGCATCAGCTGGAGTCTATTTCGCCGCTGAATCCTCAAATTGCAGCGTTGAAAATTGAAGATGCAACGCTTCAGAGCCAGATTCAGAAGCAGATGAGCGAAATTACCGGAGGTAATTCGTCGCTTGCGAGCAATGCGGTAGACTACGAGAAACTCTCACTTGAGAAGGACTTCGCCGAGAAGGAACTGGCGGCCTCTCTAACCTCTTTGGAGCAAGCGCGGATTCAGGCGCAGAAGCAGCAACTGTTCCTTGAGACCATCTCAACCCCAAGCCTCCCGGACGAGGCATTGGAGCCGAGACGAATTCGAGGGGTATTATCGACGCTGATGGTCGGGCTTTTGCTATGGGGCGTGTTTAGTGTGATCTTCGCGGGAATTCGAGAACATAATGATCGGTGAAAACGAATTCGATTTATTTACAAAGGCACGAATTCAAGGGCGAGTGATATGGGCCCTTACGATGCGCGAAGTAATCACCCGGTTTGGCAGAGAGGGTCTGGGCGTATTTTGGCTGCTCGCAGAGCCGGCAATGTTTATTGTCGGCGTGATGATTATTTTTAGCCACATCGAAAGGAAGGCGGCCTTTCCGATTGCCGAATATTTGTCCGTCAGCTATCCTACGCTGTTACTTTGGCGCAATGGGACCGGACGCGTAATAAAGGCGCTGGAAGTGAATCGCGCACTGTTGCATCATCAACCTATTCGTCCGATTGATATTATTTATTCCAGAATTTTGTTGGAATTTTCCGGATCGGCTGGAGCTTTTTTTATTCTGTTTATCATCCTTGTTCAGTTGAATATTTGCCAATGGCCAGACGATATTTTTTCAATGGTCGGTGGCTATATGCTGATCATTTGGTTTTCGTTTTGCTTCGTATTGATTATGGCGGCGCTGTCGGAGCTCAGTGAATCGATTGAGAGAGTCTCTCATATTATATTGTATCTGATGCTTCCATTTTCTGGTGTATTTATTCCGCTGTCGACGTTACCGAGAGAATACCGGGATTTGCTGCTATGGTTTCCGCTTGTAGATGCAGTTGAGTATTTCCGTCACGGCTATTATGGTATGAGAATGACTACATTTTATAACATTCCATACACGATATTCGCGACTCTTGCTCTAATGTTGTTTGCGTATGGATTAACCCAGATGTCTATCAGAAAAATTAGCTTGCACTAACAAGATCGATGTTGGAACTAATTAATGTAAGTAAGCACTATCCGGTGCATCACGGGCGTGATCGTCGATTGGTTCTTGATAAAATCAATCTTGCGGTCCAACCTGGGCAGAAGTGGGGAATATTAGGGCGGAATGGCGCGGGTAAGTCGACGTTGATCCGGATCATGAGTGGTTCCGATCTACCCAATTCGGGGTTGCTGAAAAAGTCGATGACGGTTTCGTGGCCGTTAGCTTTCGGAGACGCCTTTCAAGGGAGCTTGACTGGTAAGGATAATGCCCGGCTCATTTCCAGGGTGTATGGGATAGACCCCGTAGGAACTATCGAGTATGTGAAGCAGTTCGCAGAACTAGGCGTCTATCTAAATGAGCCCGTTAAAACGTACTCCGCTGGTATGCGGTCGCGACTGGCTTTCGCTATCTCAATGTCGATCGAATTTGACTGCTTCTTGATCGACGAGGCAATGGCCGTTGGCGATCATCAATTTGCGAAAAAATGTGACGTCGAGCTTTTCCAGAAACGCCGCGATAGAGCCATGGTAATAGTTACCCACCAAACGGAACTAATCGAGGAACACTGCGACCATGCCGCGCTACTGGAAAAGGGGCGGTTGAAGATATTCGAAAACGTAAGTGACGCGATTACAGCATATAAAGAACTGTGAAATCATGAATAAAAATATCTACGAGCTGCTCGAGTGCACATCTGAAGAATTCCTGAGCGGAGCATACAAGTATATGTTCGGCCGCGAGATCGATCGTGACGGGCGGGAACACTATCTCGCGCGGCTACTTTCGGGCGCAAACCGAATCGACATCCTATACGACCTCGCCCGTTCGCCAGAGAATCTTCTCGATCACAATGCGCGATCGAGGCTCGCCAAGGTATTCAGAGCGAATGGCAATATCGGAGTACCGATGCTGCGACCATTCAGACGTAAGCGGCTCGCCAATATCCGGGCTAAAGAAAACCTGATTGGAATTTTGTCGGCCGTGCGTGCTACCAGTACGACTACTCTCTCAGCGAAAAGTGACCCGGTGGGGGCAATCAAAGCTGGCGCGGATCTCAATGGCTCCGCGCCGGAGCAGAGGGTCGCGGTCGTGGCACGCGCGAAAGAACAAGGGGCTAAATCGCAGACAAGCGTGGTCGTTCCGTCATCTGTCAAATACCCGACTCCAGTTGACTTGGGGGCGGCCCCACTGATTTCCATCATCGTTGTGAACTACAACGGTGAAAGGCATCTCCGTGAGCTAGGTGACTGCCTGGGGAAGCAGACATATAAGAACTTCGAAGTAATTTTCGTCGATAATAATTCGTCGGACGCCTCGATATCGGTAGCGAAAAAAGCAATACCCAAGATCAAGATCATCGCCAGCGCGAAGAATTTTGGCTTTGCGGAGGCGAACAACATTGGCCAAGAAGCGGCGGCAGGTGAATTGTTGCTGCTCATGAACAATGACATCAGCTTTGGTCCTAGCTTGATTGAAGACCTTTGGAGGGGCTTCGGAGAGTGCGACAAAAAAAATGTAGCGGCCGTCATTCCAAAAATCCTGTTTTATAAGGATTTCATGACTCTGAAGGTCACATCCGACGACTCGTTCTGGTTGGACGAGGAAGAGTTGCTCGGCCAGTTGGGCGACTACAAAAAGCTAATTCCGCTGACAAAGTTGAAAAATGCTCTTAAGGAGCACCGTTTCATGGTGCCGGTCGGAGCGGTCAAACTGAAGGTGACGTTGGCTTATGAACGCGCGTCGGATGCTAACATTAACGTCACAATCTCCGGTTCGGAGAAATCGAAGGTTCGGATTGAGATCCGACCAGAACATAAAAAAATTGTCACCATCGATTGTGAGCGAGGCAAAGCGCAAGCAATAATCAATAATGCAGGATCGTACGTTACGCCCGAAGGGGAGTGTGGAGATATCGGCATCTACGAAGTAGATGAAGGCCAGTATGACAACCCGAGCACGCGCGACGCGCTATGCGGCTGCGTTGCGCTGATCCGCCGTTCCGCCTTGGGGAATTATCCACTATTTGCACCGGATTTTTTCGCATATTACGAAGATTCCGAGTTGTCGATCCGTCTTCGCTCAGGTGGATGGTTGATTCACTATTACCCGACTGCAGTCGTACGGCACAAGCACGCGTCAACCAGCAGCGATAAATCGCTACTTTTTAAACGGTTGATCGCGAAAAATCGGCTCGGTTTCATGGCCATTCACTTTCCGCATCTTCTGGAAGCACAGCTCGCGGCTGCACAGTCAAATTGGAAGCACCTAGAACATTCCGCAGCGAACGGTGTGAAATTTGAAGCTGTCGATCTTGAATTCATTCGTGGTATACCGGATCTCAGGGCCGAAACGTTGGGATTTATCGGAAGGGTCAAAGCTGGGCTGATTTTTTCTAGAGGAACTAGATTGCCGGCGATAGGGATCTATAACCTTTATTGGAATACAAAGGGTGGTGGCGAGCTCCGAGCACTCTATTTGGCCGAAGCTCTTTCGAAATACGGTCGAATCGATTTGATTTCACCGCACGATTTTGATCTGGACGGCTTGCGAGCGTATTTTAATCTGAAACTGGAGGGTGTTAGGAAGATTATTGTAGGCGGGTTTTCGTCTCAGGATACCAAGCACTACGACCTGTTCGTCAATACAACTCATCATAGCAATCTGATTTCTCGAGCGCACTATTCCGTCTATTTGCTGAGTTTTCCTCATCGACATGTGACTCCGGAATGTCTTGCGAGTTACAACCTCATTTTGGCTAATTCGGACTTCACGGCGGAGTGGACGAAGACATATTGGGGGAACTGGGCTCCCGTTGAAGTGTTGTATCCTCCTATCGACGCCAGTGGTATCCGTGCATTCAGTAATGAGCGGCGCGACGGAAATGCGCGCGTGAAAAATATTCTGAGCATCGGCCGGTTCTTCAAGAATGGACATAACAAGCGTCAGCTTGAGATGATCAATGCTTTCAAGAAAATCGCCCGTAAGCGGCGCGATTTCGACTGGAAGCTAACCCTTGTGGGGTCGGTGAACCTTAAGGATCCGGATTCCGTTAGCTATCTGTCTGAACTCTACTCAGCGGCGGAAGGCGAAAATATTGAAATTTTGACAAATTGCTCGCGAAATAGGCTCCTGCAATTGTTGTCCGACACCCCTGTGTATTGGCATGCGTCGGGACTTGGCGTAGCTTCCATCGATCCGGAATCGATGGAGCATTTTGGAATGGCGATCGCGGAGGCCATGTCGGCAGGTTGCGTCCCGGTTGCATTCTCTGGTGGCGGAATACCCGAGGTTCTGGGTGAAGGACTTTCCTTTTTGTTGTTCTCAGATGAGGACGGATTAGTCGCCAATACGGAAAGATTGATGGATCTCTTCGAGCACTCAAACGGGGAATTTTTCGATCTGTCTGCGGCCGCCGCCGAGCAGGGAGCCCAATTCGATGTGCGGCATCACAATGCAAGGATTGACTCAATTTTTGCACCGCTAGTGCGAATGACGATGGAGCGAAAAGCAAGGTTCTCGGCGGTGCACGAGTTGCAGGCGGAATGAGCGGACAAGGGGCGGACGATAACGAACGAGGGAAATTCCCGAGGCAGTTGCTGTCCGCCTCATTAGGACTTTAGTCGGCCGATCCGGCCGGCTCGTAGCCAAATAGAAGATCTATTTATGAAAAATAATGGTGGTGTTTATCCGGGGCGCATATTTGTTGACCATCTGCCGAAGACGGCTGGCACGGCTTTAGGTGCTTGGTTGAAATCCGCGTTAGGCGAAGGCTGCGTTTCCGATACCGCGCTGGGAAACCACCAAGAAGTAATTCGGCGTTTCGGGGGGAGGTATTCTGTCATACTTTCGCACACGCATTTCTCGGGCGAAGATCTCGATCCAAGATATGAATATATAACCTGTTTGCGAGAGCCGATCGACAGAGCAGTTAGCTGGCTTTTCTTCATAGTACAGAATCACGTACCTAGCGAGGCGCCGGAGATATTTGCCGCGGCGCAACGGATCTTGAGTGTTTCTGAGGAACAATCGCAAATCAGCGACGACGATCTCTATGTGTTGAGACAACACTCGCAGCATTACGTGGACCATTTTTACGATGTTTGTCCCCGGGAAGGTTCGCGAGTGGACGTGGCGATCGAGAACTTTTTGAAATACTCCGTTTGGGGCTTTCAGGAGGATATGGGGGCGCTGGTGGACGACATCGCGCGCCTTATCGGTTTGGAGCCGCCGGGAGCGTTGGCCAAAGCGAATATCACAAGAGGCAGGCCAGAGGTCGAAAATGTTTCTCCCGCATTGAGGAGGAAGTTGGAATCGATCTTCTCGGAGGATATTATTTTTTATAATATCCTGAGGGAGAAATACTCCAGGCGCGGCGTCATCCCCGCGCAGGTTTTGCCGCGCAAGTGGGATCGCTGGAGCGGCCTGAAGTCATTCGACGATCGTTGGCGCGAAGACTTTATTCTCGTCAGCAGTAGCTTGCGTGGAAAGCAGGTCTGGGGCGAGTTGCTAACTTTCGACCTGATGTTTTCTGTAGCGATTGGATTGAATGCGCCCAAGTTCAGATTCTCTATCTGTGACGAGAGCGATGGCGAAGCTTTTTCAGAATTTGGAGCTATTGATTTCGAAGGGGACGACCTTTCCAGTGGTGGTGTTTGCGAAATGAACTTCACGTTCTGCGCAAATTTTCCGGAAGGGCGATTTTACGTAAACGTCGAAATATTTGATCAAGGTGTATGTGTCGCTAAGCTGAATCGTATCCGAGGCTTCAGAGTAGGAGTTTCCAGGGAGCGCGCACAATCGGGGTACCTTCCTGTCACCCGAACCACTAGGTTCTCCAAGCGACAGACTAAGCCTTTTTCGTTCGTAAATGACGGAAGTGGGCGGATCGTTGCGCAAAATGTTCCAACCAAAGTACGCGCCGGGCAGCGGTTCGACGTAGCTATTGAGCTGACGAACGGCAGCCGGCAAGACTGGATCGGGTTTGAGCGCTATCCGATAAGCTTGTCCTATAGATGGCTGTGTGGTGACAGGTCGGTGGTGGTGCGTGATGGCGTCAGAACGCCGTTTCCTACGTCTCGCCTGAATGGGGGATCTTCCGTTAAAACGGATATCAGGGTGTGTGCTCCAGAAAGGCCCGGGACGTATATTTTGCAGATAATCCCTGTTCAAGAGATGATTTGCTGGTTCGACCAACGAGGGTTCACCTGCCAGGACCTTGAGGTCGAGGTGACCGGCTGATTCAACATTGAACGGGTTTCTTGCCGGTGAGCGAGGTATCCGGTTGAACTGCAACATTGAATTTCTGGATTTTAAGATGCCGTTTTCAGAGAAGAACAATACGAGCGATCCGCAAGTCGTGGTCGATTTGCGTGCAGCGCTGGATGGATTTTACGGAATTCCGCAGGAGAACCGGCTGCTGTTTAGCGCGCTGATGGGCTGTGGTATGCGTGTGCGTGGGTTGATACAAATGTCCAAACGCGTCACGAAAGGGGGCGTGGTCGCCGGGAGAATGATTGCCGACGGAGATCGACTTCACCGGTTTTCTCAGGTAGTCGTGTCTGTCCGCGGCAAAACCTATTTCGACTGGAAGACCGCCGTTATCGATGCAGTGATGTCTTTGGACATTAAACTTCGATTGCGTATTGGAGCGTTTTTCTTCGGCAGGTCGATAGAACTGCGACTCTTTGAAACTCGACATTTTCGCGATTTTGTCTGGCAGCATATCTTCTCCAGAAGTGTACCTGCAAGTGAGCGCGAGAAGGTGCTGAGCTCGGACCATTTCATATGCCCGGTACCTTGGAGGTGGATGCACGAATCTGGTATCGACCGCGCCCTGTTCTTTAAAAAGTCACGTTATCCGGTTATTGATACCTCGGGTATTGACGTTTTGATCGCGCAAACTCCCTACCCGGGGCGCGTCAAGGATGGTACGGCTCTCGTTATTCACTATCACGACGCGTTGCCGCTCCTGATGCCGCACACGATCTCAGATCGAGCGTTCCACGAGGCAAGTCATTTCCATGCGCTAGCAGCAAACGTGCGTGACGGTGCCTGGTTCGTCTGCGTTTCAGAGGCGACAAGGCGGGATTTGATAACGCTTTTTCCAGAGGCTGAGGCCCGATCGATCACCATCCACAATATCTTGCCGTCTCACTATTTCCCAAGTACCTTGGAGAAGGATGGAGTTGGTGGAATAGTTCGCCGCTACCTACACGGCAACTTCGAAACGAAAGATGGCAGGAACAAGTGGAGCTTGGCAAAGAGGTTTAACTCAGAACTCGAGAAGTCTGAGTTCTACGCTAAGAAGTTCGGTAGGGGCGCTCGATTCCTATTAATGGTATCGACTCTGGAGCCGCGCAAAAATCACATGCGACTGCTGGAGGCCTGGCAGTCGCTTCGGGAAACACTCGCCCCCGATCTCGCGCTCGTTTTTGTTGGTCATGTAGGTTGGGACTACAGCGCGACTCTAGACGCGTGCGTTCCAGCAGTGGAGCAAGGTGGCCTCGTGATGTTGCAGGGTGTTCCAGCACCGTATCTGAGGGCTCTGTACCGCGAGGCTTTGCTCACGGTCTGTCCAAGTGTTGGAGAGGGTTTTGATTTTTCCGGCGTGGAGGCAATGCGTTGTGGCGGCGTTGTCGTCGCGTCAGATATTCCGGTGCACCGGGAGATCTATGGGGACGCGTCCGATTATTTCGATCCATACGATTCCGAAGCACTGAAAGATAAACTAAACTATTTGGTCTGCGATGAAGGAGCCGAAGCTCGTCGCGAACATTTACGAACTGTGGGAAGAGAACAGAGCGCGCGCTATCTCAGCGAAAATATTCTGCCGGAATGGACTAGCTTTTTGCATCGTGTGATTGCCGAGCAGCGGGACGAACCGAAAAGGCGAGAAGCTGTGCTCAGATCTTCGCAACGAGTGATGAGCCCGCACTCGGAAGGAGAGTCCATCTGAGCGTCTGACGGGATCCGCGCGGTTCTTCAGCGGCGGGCGGCGACAGGTGATCACCTGCAGCGCGGCTTAGCCGCCCTTGTCGTACAGATCCTTGAAATGATAGAAACTGTCGCGTGGATGACTCATTACGCGGAAGTCTTGACTCACGTTACGGAGCTACCAGGGCAGTTCCAGGATGCCGACATTCGGCGCGAATGACTTTCTGCTCCTGTGTCATGGCGGACTATTCGCGGTTTGCGGGGCGCAATGCCTTGAAGGGTCTTGACCTAAAAGGCATTGCGCCCCGACAGCATCAGCCGACCACTGTCAGGTTTAGTTTAGGCCAAGCAATTCTCGCGCGATGGGCTGCGCACAATTACCCCACGTCTGCTGATCCGAACAAGGAGGCGGCGGCCGATTATAGCTACTGAATATGGAGTGCGTCATCCGCGTTCGTATGCTTCCAACAACTATTTGGAATTTTCGCTCTGTTTCATATTTTTCATCTCATATTGTTGTATTCTCCATCCTTGCCTAGACCAGCAACCAAATATTCAAACAATTCTGAGATCTCCGTGGGAGGCCGCACCGCCAAAGCGGTCTTCAACAAGGCTCGGGCCGCTTTCGACGTACTTGACATGCACCGCTCCTTTCTCGCCTTGCAAGGCACGGCTTCTCCTTTTTTTAGCCGGCTCGCCGCTGCATTGCGTGAACATGGTCATACTATCAGTCGGGTTAATTTTTGCGGTGGCGATTTGGCGTATGCCGGAAAGGGTGAGGCGTGGAATTTTGATCGCGCTGCGACGGAATTAAGTGGCTGGTATGCAAACAAATTAAAATCGGGAAGTTTCACCGACGTAATAATGTTCGGCGACTGCCGCGAAATCCACCGCCCAATCCATCCGATAGCCCAAGCCCACGGCCTGCGCGTCCACGTATTCGAGGAAGGCTATGTCCGCCCGCATTGGTTGACGCTGGAGCAACACGGCGTCAACGGTCGCTCCAAATTGCCCAGCGATCCCGCCTGGTATCTCGGGCAGCGCCGTCTCACGCCACCCAGTCCGATAGGAAAGCCCACCGGCTATAGCCTCTTTGAACGGGCATTGCACGACATCCGTTATCGGGCCGCCAACACGTTGTTCGCCCCGCGCTTTCCGCACTATCGCAGCCATCGGCCGAGAAACGGCTTCTTCGAATACGCGGGCCTCGCCGCTCGCGCATTGCGTCAACGTCAGCATCACAAAGACTCCGATCAAGTCACCGGTGATCTGCTCGACGCAAAGCAGCCGTACTACATCTTCCCGCTGCAATTGAATTCGGACGCGCAGATCGTCGTGCACTCGCCATTCGATGGCGTGCGCGAAGCCATTACCAAGGTACTGACGTCGTTCGCTAGTCACGCACCTGCGGACACCTGGCTCGTAGTGAAGAACCACCCACTCGACACCGGCCTGATCGACCACCGCAGTCACGCGCTGCAACTCGCCCGCGCCCTCGACATCACCGATCGCCTACGCTTCATCGATGCCGGCCATCTGCCGACGCTACTCGACAACGCGCGCGGCGCCGTGGTGGTGAACAGCACGGTAGGCCTGTCGGCACTGCACCACCGTCGCCCGCTGATGGCGCTTGGCGCGTCCATCTACAACATGCCCGGTCTCACTTGGCAAGGTTCACTCGACGACTTCTGGACCCAAGCCAGCGAGCCGGACATGAACCTGTACCAGGCCTTCCTCGACTACGTCGTCCACCACACGCAGATCAACGGCGACTTCTATACGAAGACCGGCATCGCAATGGCCGTAGCCGGAGCGGTACAACGTCTGGAGGCGGCCGCGCATGCGTAAAGCCGAGTCGCGCCACATCGTGATCACCGGCGCGAGCGCCGGGCTCGGTCGCGCGCTCGCACTGGCTTACGCGGCGCCAGGCGTCCAACTCGGCCTTATCGGTCGAGATCCCGACCGCCTCGAAGCGGCGGCGCAAGCCTGCCGCGCAAAAGGCGCAAGCGTGCAGACCGCCCTGATCGACGTACGCGACGCGCAAGCCATGCAAACCTGGCTGGACCAATTCGACGACACACACCCGATCGACCTGCTCATCGCCAACGCAGGCGCCGCCAGCACGCTCGCGTCCACAACCGACTGGGAAGACCAGGGGCGCATGGCGGCAATCGTTGACACGAACTTCTACGGCGCAATGCACGCCGCGCTGCCGGTGATCGCGCGCATGCGCGCGCGCAAACACGGCCACGTCGCGCTAATCAGCTCACTCGCCGCACTGCGCGGCATGGCAATCTCACCCGCATATTGCGCAAGCAAAGCAGCGATCAAAGCCTACGGCGACTCAGTCCGTCCGCTCCTGTCGCGCGATGGCATTCGCATGTCGATCGTTCTGCCGGGCTTCGTCAAGACCGCAATGAGCGACGTGTTCCCCGGTGACAAACCCTTCCTCTGGTCAGCGGACAAAGCCGCCCACCACATTCAGCGCAAGTTGAAAGCAGGCCGCGCCGAAATCGCGTTTCCGAGCTTGCTCGCGTTCGGCATGCGGCTATTGCCGTTACTGCCCGCTGCCCTCGCCGACGCAATCCTCGGCGGCCTGTCGTATCTACCACGCGAGGAGCACTGAGTGAACGCGACGCTCGCGCTCAGCTTCGTGGCCGCGGCTGGCCTCGCGCTTCTGCCGGAAGCGCTGGCAAAGCCGCGCGCGTCGCTGCGCCGCTCGCCGTTGGCGTTCGCGTTGCACGTCGCAGCGATCGTGTTTCTCTGCGTGTGCGTGTTGCTGATCACCGGCCGCGTGCACTTTTCGGCCTTCGTCGCGATCGCATTGGTCGCGCTGCTCGCAGGCGTCAGCAACGCGAAATACGCATCGCTGCGTGAGCCATTCGTATTCACCGACCTTAGCCTCTTCAGCCAACTCTTCGCGCATCCGCGTCTTTATCTGCCGTTCCTGAGCGTGGGCACCGTCATTGCGATCGTGCTCGGCATCGTCGTGGTCGTCGCAGCGTTTGTCGCGGACCCGCCGCTCGCGCATCTGCCCGTCACGGCTCTTTTGCTCACTGCATGCGCCTCGATCACAGCCGCCTACGCATGCGCCGCCCGCTTGCCGCTGACACTGCGTGCCGTCAACGATCAGCAGCGCCACGGTTTCTTCGCGGTCTTCATCGCCTATCTGCTGAACGGCATGCGCGCGGCGACCGTGCGTCAATTGCGCGCCGCGCTCGCCGCCGGTCCGTTTGCGAGCGGCAAGCCGCACACGATGCCCGACGTGATCCTGATTCAGAGCGAATCATTCTTCGACGCGCGGCGTCTATCCATCTCGATCGATCCGTCAATCCTGCGCAACTTCGATCTCGCGCGCCGTGAGTCGGTGCAGCACGGCGAGCTGACGGTGCCCGCGTGGGGCGCGAATACGATGCGAACGGAGTTCGCGGTGCTGACCGGCGTTGACGAAGCTCAACTCGGCTACGCGCGTTTCTATCCGTACGCGTTCGTGCGGCGCGCGTGCGCGTCGCTTGCGTCGTGGTTCAAGCAGGGCGGCTATCAGACGCTCGCGATTCACCCGTATTACGCGGATTTCTTCGGTCGCGAGCGAGCCTTCAAACATCTGCAGTTCGACCGCTTCATCGACATCGATGCATTCGCGGACGCACCGCGTGCGGGCCCGTACGTCGCCGATATGGCGGTCGCGGATGCGATCATCGAAGCACTCGACGAACCGCGCGAGAAGCCCGCGTTCATTTTCTCGATGACGATGGAAAACCACGGCCCGCTGCATCTGGAAACGGTGCGCCCCGGCGAGGCCGCCGCTTTCCATTCGCTCGGTGATGACGAGCGATGGCGCGACCTGACCGCCTATCTGCGCCACCTCGCGAATGCCGATGCAATGCTCGGCCGGCTGCTCGCCGCGCTGCGCGCACGGCGCCGCGACACGGTGCTGTGCTTTTATGGCGATCACGTGCCGGCGCTATCGCACGTCTACGCGCAGTTCGACAACGAACCGGCACACAGCAACTACTTCATCTGGCGCAACTATGGTGATGCGCCTGCCATCCGAACAGATCTTTACGCCGGGCAACTTGGCGTCGCCCTGGTAGAAGCGCTCGCGCCAGCCGTATCGCGCGAGGAGCCGACACGCACGCTGCACCCAACAGAATAACGATGACGAAACAGATTGCGATTGTGGGGATGGCCTGCCGCTTTCCCGGCCATGTTGAAAACCCGGAAGATTTCTGGGCGTTGCTTCGCGACGAAACGGACGCGGTCACGCAAGTGCCGGCCGACCGTTTCGGCACGGAGTTTTACCAGCATCCGTCGAAGCGCGAAGCGGGCAAGAGCTATACGTTCTCCGCGGGCGTGCTCGACGACGTCGCCGGTTTCGACGCGTCGTTCTTCGGCATCTCGCCGCGCGAAGCGCAGCAGATGGACCCGCAGCAGCGTCTGCTGCTCGAACTCGCATGGGAAACCTTCGAAGATGCCGGCGTGCGTCCGCGCGACATGGAAGGCACCAATTGCGCGGTCTATGTCGGCGTCGCGAGCCCGGACTACGGCAATCGTTTCGTCGACGACCTGAACGCGGTCGATCCGTATTCGGCGACCGGCAACACGCTGAGCATCGCGTCGAACCGTCTGTCGTATCTGTTCGATCTGCGCGGGCCGAGCGTGTCGGTCGACACCGCGTGCTCGTCGTCGCTGGTCGCGCTGCACCAGGCGTGTCAGGCGCTGCAGGCAGGCGACGCCGACGTGGCGCTCGCGGGCGGCGTCAATCTGCTGCTGCATCCGTTCGGCTTCGTCACGTTCTCGAAGGCATCGATGCTGTCGCCGCGCGGCCGCTGCCGTGCGTTCGACGCGACCGGCGACGGCTACGTCCGCTCGGAAGGCGGCGCGCTGGTGATGCTGAAGACGCTGGAGCGCGCGCTCGCCGACGGCGACACGATTCATGCGGTCATCGCCGGTACCGGCGTGAACTCGGACGGCTACTCGCAAGGCGGCATCAGCGTCCCGGGCGCGGCAACTCAGGCCGCGCTGCTGCGCACGGTCTATCAACGCGCGGGTGTCGATCCGCGCTCGCTCGCTTATGTGGAAGCGCATGGAACCGGTACCGCCGTCGGCGATCCGATCGAGGCGCGCGCGTTGATGAGCGTCGCGTCGGCGGGGCGAGACATCAACCGGCCGTTGCTGATCGGTTCGGTGAAGACCAACGTCGGCCACCTCGAAACGGCGTCGGGCATGGCCGGCCTGATCAAGGCGATCCTGTGCCTGAAGCACCGCGCGGTGCCGAAGACGCTGCATTTCGAAACGCCGAATCCGGCGATCGATTTCGTCGGCGGCCGGCTGCGTGTCGTCGATCGTCTGACGCCGCTCGAATCACCCGATGGCGCCGACGCGCCGCTGGTGGTCGGCGTGAACTCGTTCGGTTTCGGCGGCACGAATGCGCACGTCGTGCTGCGCGAGGCGCCGGCTTCTGACGTCACGAAAGCGTCGCAACCCGAAAGCGGCGACGCAACGGCAACGCTCACGCCGCTCGTGCTGTCGACGCGCGCCGCGGCCGCCTTGCCGAACCTCGCGGCGCGCTATCTGGCATCGCTCGATGAAGGCGCGTCATGGAACCTGTTGGCCGCGAACGCAGCGCATCGCCGGCAGTGGCTCAAACATCGCGCGATCGTCGCACCGTCGACGCTCGCCGAAGCACGCGCGGCACTCGTCGAACTGGCCACGTCGGTGCAAGAGCATGCGGACATGGCGCTCGTCAAAGGCGAAGCGCCGGCCGACGACGGCCGTCTCGCACTCGTGTTCTCCGGCAACGGCTCGCAGTGGGCGGGCATGGGCAAGCAGTTGCTCGAACAGGAGCCGCTGTTCAGCGCGGCGCTCGAAGAGCTCGACGCATTGTGGCGCGCCGACGGCAGCGCTTCGCTGCTCGACATGTTGCGCGAAGGCGTGAGCGCCGAGACGCTCGCGGCCACCGAGCATTCGCAGCCGCTGCTGTTCGCGATCCAGGTCGGCGTGGTGCGCGTGCTCGAAGCGCGCGGCGTCACTTATGACGTGTGCGTCGGCCACAGCGTCGGCGAAGTCGCGGCGGCATGGGCGTCGGGCGCATTGACGCTCGCGCAGGCCGTGCGCGTGCTCAAGATCCGCAGCCGCGCGCAGGCGAAAACGCGCGGCACTGGCCGGATGGCGGCCGCCGGTCTCGGCGAAGCGGCGATGCGTGCGTTGATTGCTCAACACGGTCTCGACGCGACGGTGGAAGTTGCCGGCGTCAACAGTCCGCAGGCGGTCACGCTCGCCGGTCCGCTCGACGCGTTGCAAATGCTCGAAGCGGCCGTCAAGGCGAGCGGCCGTTTCTTCCAGATGCTCGACCTCGACTACGCGTTCCATAGCTGCCAGATGGACCCGATCGAGCTGGACGTACTCACGGGTCTCGCGGACCTTGCGCCGGGCGCGGCCACGCGCGGCTTCGTCTCGACGGTGACGGGCGACGAACTCGCCGGCACCGAACTCGACGCACACTACTGGTGGCGCAATATCCGCGAGCCGGTCCGCTTCGGCGACGCGATCGCGCGCATCGCACAGAACGGCGTGCGTCTGTTCCTCGAGATCGGCCCGCATTCGATTCTGCGCACCTACGTGACGCAAACGCTCGACGACGCGCGCATCGCGGGCCGTTCGCTGCCGACGCTCAAGCGCAATCACGACAGCGCGCAGACGCTGCATCACGCGCTGCACGCGATGATCGTGAACGGCGCCAGCGTCGACGTCGATCGTTTCGCGCCGCGTACGTTGCTCAGCCAACGTGTGGCGCTGCCGTCTTATCCGTGGCAGCACGAACGCCACTGGCTCGGCCCGACCGCCGAGGCCTACAACCTCGTGTACCGCCGCCGCGAGCATCCGCTGCTCGGCTATCGTCTGCACGAGCACGCGCTTGCGTGGGAAAACCAGCTCGACCCCGCGGGTCTGCCGATGCTGGCCGATCACGTCGTCGATGGCGGCGCGGCTTTTCCGGGTGCCGGCTATGTCGAGATGGCGCTCGCCGCCGCGCGCGTGCATTTCGGCACCGCGAGCTGCGCGGTCGAGAACGTCGAGATCCGTCTGCCGGTCGTGTTCCAGCCGCAGCATTCGAAGCTGTTCCGCTTCACCGTCGACGTGCGGACCGCGAACTTCACGATCGAAACGCGCGATCGCATGTCGGACGAAGCGTGGTCGCTGAACGTGACCGGCCGTTTGCTCGCGAGCGGTTGCGCGCTCGGTGATGCGTCGGCCAACCTGCCGCTTTTCGAACTGACGAGTCTGCTCGCGCAGCCGGCGATCTCGGGCGACACGCTGTACGCGAACACCGCCGCGATCGGCCTGAACTATGGCCCCGCGTTCCGCTGGGTGCGCGCGGTCCACGTGGACGCGAACGCCGACATGGCGCTTGCCGAAGTGGAGATGCCCACGGTGCTCGCGCAGTCCGCCGACGCCTCGAACGCGTACGCGTTGCACCCCGCGCTGATGGACAGCGGGTTTCATCCGCTGTTCGCGCTGCTCGCTTCGCCGGGACATGGCGAGATCGAGCATGCGGCTTATGTGCCGGTTCAACTCGGTCGCATCGACTATCTGCGCGGTGACGCGATCCGCTACGTGCTCGC
Source organism: Paraburkholderia sp. UYCP14C (assembly GCF_004197395.1). Taxonomy (GTDB): domain Bacteria; phylum Pseudomonadota; class Gammaproteobacteria; order Burkholderiales; family Burkholderiaceae; genus Paraburkholderia. The sequence continues at coordinate 22,414 of NZ_SELS01000030.1, forward strand.
GCGCATCGAGCGGCGTAGCCCGCATTCGGTCGTCGCGTCGTTCGAATTCGCCGACGCGCAGGGCGAGATCGTCGCGCGTCTGAGCGCATGCCGGTTCCGCCGCGTCGATCTGCTGAGCCGGCGCCAGCAGGCGCCCGGACGCTACACGTATATCGTCGAAGCGAAGCCGCTGGCCGCCGACGTCAACGCCCATACGTTGCCGACGGCCGCCGCGTTGCTCGCCGATGCGACGAACGCACTCGCCACGCAGGAAGACGAAGCGCGCCGACATACGCATCTCACCGAGATGCTGCCGCTGCTCGACGTGCTCGCGGGCGCGTACGCGCTGCAGGCGCTCGACGCGCTGGACGTGTTCGTGCAGCCGGCGCTGCCCGATTGCGCGCATCCGGCGTTGCTCGCGCGACTCGTGCAGATCGTGATCGAAGATGGCCTCGCGCGTCGCGATGGCGCGCGTCTCGTGCGCGACGACGACGCCTGCGCGAACTTGCCCGCCATCGACGAACTGTGGCGCGAGCTGCTCGCGCAATCGCCCGCGCATGTGGCCGAACTGACGCTGCTCGCGCATTGCGGCGCGTCGCTGCCTGCCGTGCTGCGCGGCGAAGTGAGCGGCGCGCAGATCCTGCCGCCGTCGCGCAGCAGCCTCGTCGAGCATTTCTTCGAAGCGTCGCCGACGTGGACGCATGCGAACGCGCTGACCGGCGCGTGTCTGCATCGCGCGATCGAAAGCTGGAGCGAGCCGCGGCGTCTGCGCGTGCTCGAACTCGATTCGCCGCTCACCGACGTGCTGCAGCCGCTCGCGATTCACGTGCCGGTCTCGCGTTGCGATTACACGATCGCAGGTACGCGCGAGCAGTTGAGCGGCTTCGACACGACCGAGCATCCGTCGCTCCATGTCGCGACCGTCGAGTTCGGCGATGCGCCGCGTCTCGTCGGCGTGGATGCGGGCGAGCGCTACGACGTCGTGGTCGCGAGTCACGTGCTGGCGGCGCAAAGCGAACCGCGTGCGTTGCTCGCGGCATTGCGCGGCTGGCTCGCACCGGGCGCGCTGGTCGTGATCGCCGAACCGCGCAACAGCCGTTTCGCGGATCTCGTGTTCGATCTCGACGCGGACGCCGCGCATGCCAACGCGCGCCGCGCGGCGTGGCTGTCGCCGCAGGCGCTGACGCAACTGCTCGAACAGGCTGGCTTCGAACAGGTCGCACGCCATGCTGAGCAGGGCCTCGATCTCGAAGGTGCGCCGACGCTGCTGGTGGCGCGCGCGCCGCGAGAAGCGGCCGGCAACGATGCGGCGCGCGCGACTCAGGCGAGCGCGTCGTCCGCGCACTGGTCGTTGCTGTACGCCACTTCCAATGCGATCGACACCACGCTCGCCACGGCGCTGCGAGCCGCCGGCCATACGACATCGAGCACGACGCTGCAGGCGCTGCAGCACGATATGAGCAGACTGGCCGCACCGGCCGGCGTCGCTCATCACGTGGTGTTCGTCGCGCCCGATCAGCCATTGTCGGTGGACGCGGACGGCGCCGAAGTGATGCACGCACAGCGGCAGACCACGCTCGCGCTTGCACAGCTCGTGCGCGACGTGGCGGCAGCGTCGAACGAAATGCGCCCGCAACTGTGGATCGTCACGCGGGGCGGCGCGCCGGTCCCGACGCCGTTCGTGGAGGCCGCGTCGCTGCGTCCCGAGCAGGGCGCACTGTGGGGGCTCGTGCGCGTGCTGGCCAACGAGCATCCCGAACTGTCGTGCCGTCTGATCGACGTGTGCGGCGCGACGCAACTCGAAGCGGGCACGCTGCTCGCGCGGGAATTGCTCGCGACCGACGGCGAGGAAGAAGTGCTGCTGACGCCGCGCGGCCGCTACGTGACGCGCATGCTGCCCACCCCGAACGTGGCGCTGCGCGACATCGTGGCCGAGCCGCTGCGCGCGCGTAATGAAGCGGCGGTGCTCGGTTTCGCGTCGCCGGGCTCGTTGCGCAACCTCGAATGGTTCCCGCTGCCGTATAGCGAGCTCGCCGCGGACGAAGTCGAGATCGAACCGGTCGCAACGGGCCTCAATTTCCGTGACGTGATGTACGCGATGGGCCTGCTGTCCGACGAGGCCGTCGAAAACGGCTTCGCTGGTGCGACGGTCGGCATGGAGCTGTCCGGGCGCGTCGTGCGCGTCGGCCGCGACGTGCAGCGTTTCGCGGCGGGCGATGCGGTGCTCGGCTTCGCGCCGGCGTCGTTCGCGAGCCACGTGCGCACGAAAGCGGAAGCGATCGCGCACAAGCCCGCGCGTCTGACGTTCGAGGAAGCGGCGACCGTGCCGACCACGTTCTTCACCGCGTACTACGCGCTCTGCGAGCTGGCGCGTCTGCGCCGCGGCGAACGTGTGCTCGTGCACGGCGCGGCGGGCGGCGTCGGGATCGCGGCGATCCAGCTCGCGCGGCATCTCGGCGCGGAAGTGTTCGCGACCGCGGGCAGCCGCGAGAAGCGCGAGTTCGTGCGTCTGCTCGGCGCCGATCATGTGTTCGATTCGCGCAGTCTCGCGTTCGCCGATCAGATCCGCGAGCGCACGCAAGGCGCGGGCGTGGACATCGTGCTCAATTCGCTGGCCGGCGAAGCGATGGTGCGCAGCATCGACACGCTGCGTCCGTTCGGTCGTTTCCTCGAACTCGGCAAACGCGATTTCTATGAAAACAGCCGCATCGGCTTGCGGCCGTTCCGTAACAACATCAGCTATTTCGGCATCGACGCGGACCAGTTGATGAGCGCGTTGCCGGGGCTGACCGCGCGTCTGTTCGAAGACGTGATGCAACTGTTCGCGGACGGCGTGCTGCATCCGCTGCCGTATCGCGCGTTCACGGCCGAGCGCGTCGAGGAAGCGTTCCGTCACATGCAGCAGGCGCGGCAGATCGGCAAGATTCTCGTCACGTATCCGGCAGGTACGCCGAGTCCCGCACGCTCGGCTCACGACGGTGACACGCTGCAACTCGATCCGGCGGCCGCGTATCTGATCGTCGGCGGCACGGGCGGGCTTGGCTTTGCGAGCGCACGCTGGATGATGTCGCGCGGCGCGCGTCATCTGGTGCTCGCGAGCCGCTCGGGCACGCTAGCGCCCGAACTGGCCGAAGAGATCGCCCGCTGGCGCGCAAGCAACGGCACGCGAGTGCGCACGGTCGCCTGCGATGTGACCGACGCGGCCGCGCTCGATGCGTTGCTCGCCGACCTCGCGCAACGCGGCACACCGTTGAAGGGCGTGCTGCATTCGGCGATGGTGATCGACGACGGTCTCGTGCGCAATCTCGACGACGAGCGTTTTGCCGCGGTGCTCGCGCCGAAGGTGGCGGGCGCATGGAATCTGCATTGCGCGACGCGCGAGCTGGCGCTCGATTTCTTCGTGGTCTATTCGTCGGCGACGACCTTCCTCGGCAATCCGGGGCAATCGAGTTACGTCGCGGCGAACAGCTTCCTCGAAGCACTGATCACGCAGCGCCGCGCGGCCGGTTTGCCGGGCACCTGCATGGCATGGGGTCCGCTCGACGACGTCGGTTTCCTCGCGCGCAACGCAGAGACGCGGGAAGCGCTGCAGGCGCGGATCGGCGGCGTGTCGATCAGTTCGGCCGAAGCGATGACCGCGCTCGAACGCGCGCTGGTCACGATGCATGCGGGCGAGGCGGTGGTGCGGCTCGATTGGCACGCACTCGCGCTCGGCATGCCGGCGGCGCGCGCGCATCGTTACACAGAGTTGCAAACGCGCGGCAGTCACGAACCGGCGCCTCAGGGCAGCGTGCAGATGCGCGAGCAGATCGCGGCGATGCCGTTCGACGACGCACGGCGACTGGTCGAAGAGACGTTGCAGGCGCAGATCGCGCGCATCCTGCACATGTCGCCGGAGAAGATCGAAACCGGCCGCTCGATTCTCGACATGGGCATGGATTCGCTGATGGGCATGGAGCTCGGCATGGCGGTCGAAGAGCGCTTCGAGGTCAAGCTGTCGATCATGACGATGGCCGAGGGCGCAACCGTGCATTCACTCGCCCAACGTATCGTCGAATCGATCCAGACTCAGGATGAGGCGGCCGAGCCGAACGGCGCGGCCGCGCAGATGGCGGCGCAGGTCGCGGCGGTCGCCGCGCAGCATGCGCTCGATGTCGGCGCTCATGCACTGGCCGACGTAGCCGATGCGCTGTCCGCGCAGTCGAGCGCGACGGAGACGGTCTGATGCGCGCGCCCGCGGGCTGGAGTCATCGCGAAGGAACACTCGCGCGCGTGCTGACCGTGAGCGGCCACGGCCTCCACACGGGCCGGCGCGTGAACGTGCGGATCGTTCCGGGCACGGCAAGCGGTCCGCGCGGCATCCTGTTCCGGCGCATGCAAGAGGGCCGCGCGCTGGCTGAATTCGCGGTGAGTCCCGCGTTGCGGCGCGGGCAGCCGCTGTGCACGATGCTCGAATCGGCCGATGGCGTGCGCGTGCGCACCGTCGAGCATCTGCTGGCTTCGCTGCTGACGTGCGAAATCGATCGCGCGACAGTCGAACTCGACGCCGAGGAAGTGCCGATTCTCGATGGTAGTGCGCAACCGTGGCTCGACGAGATTCGCGCGTGCGGACGCATCGAGCTGCCGAATGCGAAGCGCTTCATTCGCGTGCTGCGGCCCGTGAAGATCGTCGACGGTGCCGGCACGCGCGACGAACGCAGCATGTCGATCGAACCCGCGGCCGCCTATGAAATGAGCGTGCGCAACGATCTGAAGGGCTTCGGCGAATTGCGCTGGGACGGCGCGCTGACCCCCGCGAGCTTTGCCGGCGAGATCGCGCCGTCGCGCTCGTATGGACGCGTCAAGTGGGCGATCCCGGCGATCGCGGCAGGCTACGTGCGCGGCATGCCGATTCTGCGTGGCGCGCGTCTGTCGTGCACGGCGGCGATCGTCGGCAATCGGGTGCTTGGCGGCATGCGCGTGCCCGACGAGTTCGTACGCCACCGCGTGCTCGATCTGGTCGGCGACATGGCGATGGCCGGCGCGCCGCTGCTGGGCCGTGTGAGCGCGCTGCGGCCGAGTCATGAAATGAACTATCGGCTCGTCGCCGCGCTGCTCGCGGATCGCGACGCGTGGGAATGGGCCGAATTCGCGGGCTGAACGTACAGGATTAGCGAAACACTATGGGACTGGGTGATCACCTTCGCCAGCAACTCGCCGCGAAGGCGTTGATGAGGCAGCTCGAACGCGTGTCCGACGAGGCGCGCGAGCCAGGCGCGCCGCTCGCGGCAAGCGGCACTCGCGCGGCGCACGATGCCGCGCGCGCCGAATTGTGCAGCTTCGAAAGCATGCCGGGCTATCAGCAGGTCGAGATCCTGCGGCAGATGGGCGACAAGCTGCAGGTGCAGTCGCCGTTCTTTCGGGTGCATGAAGGCGTGGCGGGCGCGACGACACAGATCGGCGGCGCCGAGTATCTGAACTACGCGAACTACAACTATCTGGGCCTCGCCGGCGATCCGCACGTGTGCGCGCGTGCGAAAGAGGCGATCGACCGCTATGGCACGTCGGCGTCGGCAAGCCGCATGGTGGCGGGCGAGCGGCCCGTGCAGCGCGAACTCGAAACGGCGCTCGCGTCGTTCTACGAGGTCGACGATTGCGTCGTGTTCGTCAGCGGCCACGCGACCAACGTGACCGTGATCGGCTCGCTGTTCGGGCCCGGCGACCTGATCGTGCACGACTCGCTCGCGCATAACAGCATCGTGCAGGGCGCGCAATTGAGCGGCGCCAAACGGCTGAGCTTTCCGCACAATGACTGGCAGGCGCTCGATGCGTTGCTCGCGCGCGTGCGGCACGACTACCGCCGCGTGCTGATCGCGATCGAAGGTCTGTACAGCATGGACGGCGACATTCCCGATCTCGCGCAATTCGTCGACATCAAGCGTCGTCATGCGGCGTTCCTGATGGTCGACGAGGCACATTCGCTCGGCGTGCTCGGCGAGCGCGGCAAGGGCGTGCGCGAGCATTGCGGCGTCGCGAGCGGCGACGTCGATATCTGGATGGGCACGCTGAGCAAAACGCTGGCCGGGTGTGGCGGGTTTATCGCCGGCACCCAGGCGTTGATCGATATCCTGCGCCATCTCGCGCCGGGCTTCCTGTATAGCGTGGGGCTCGCGCCTGCGTTGGCGGCGGCGTCGCTCGCGGCGCTGGAGCGTCTGGTGGCCGAGCCCGAGCGGGTCGCGCGCTTGCGCGCACGCGGGCGGCAGTTCATCGACGAAGCGCGTGCCGCCGGTCTCGATACCGGCAAGAGCGCGGGATACGCCGTCGTGCCGATCATTTCCGGCAGCACGCTGAAGGCCGCGCAATGGGCGAACGCGATGTTTGCCGAAGGCATCAACGTGCAGCCGATCTTCTATCCAGCCGTCGAGGAAAAGGCTGCGCGTTTGCGCTTTTTCATCTGCTCGACGCACGAACCCGAACAGATCAGCCGCACGATCGTCGCGCTCACGCGCATCGCTCGCTAACCACATACACAAAGAATCGAACCCGGGGCAGCCTGCCATGTATGCCGTAGAACCTGCGCGCGCGGATTCGCCCGATCGCGAACACGAACCGCTCGCGCTGCGCTTTCGCGCCGCGCGCGCCGGCGATTCCGAAACCTGCGCGCCGCTGATCTTCGCATCGGGCGTGCGTGAGTTCGGTTTCTTTCTCGGCGAGCCGGCCGACGCGTGCATCCAGTTTCTGGCATTCGCGTTCGCGTCGAAGCTCGGACGCTTTTCGTATCGACGCCACCGTGTGGCGGTGACCGACGACGATCAACCGGTCGCGGTGCTCGCGCTGCATGACGGACGCCATGCCTGGTTCGACGATCCGCACGTCGCGCTGATGCTGGTGTGGTTCTTCGGCCTGCGCCGCACGGTTCGCATGCTATTGCGCGGCCTCGTGCTCGAAAGCGAATTGCCGGCGCCGAAGTCGACGCAGACGCTGATCGCCCACTGCGCGACGCATGAGCGCCTGCGCGGCACGGGGGTTTTCAGCACGCTGTTCGCGGATGCGATGCGCGCGCGTGAGCAGGTGAGTCCGTGGACCCGCGCGGGGCGTGGCGAGCCCGATCGGCACCAACTCGTGCTCGATGTACTGGTGAGCAACAAGCGCGCATACGCGCTGTACCGGCGTCTGGGCTTCGTCGAATTGCCGCGCAGGGCGCCGGTTTCGGCGCGACTGCCGGGCGAGCTCGAATCGGTGCGGATGGAGTGGGTTGGGAAGGAATAAGGCGAGCCGCTAACAAGCCGGCTTGCAACAGACAACGCAAAGTACGAGATAGACGCACGATGCGGTTGATTGATAAAACAAAAACGAGGACCTGAAACATGCACATCCACCCCGTAGTTCTTTGCGGCGGGAGCGGCACGCGACTGTGGCCGATGTCGCGCGGCGGCTACCCGAAGCAGTACCTGGCACTGACCGGCGAACACACGCTGGTCCAGCAGACCGCGTTGCGCCTGCGTGGCATCGATGGCGTCACCGCGCCGATCGTCGTCACGAACAACGAGCAGCGCTTTCTTGTCGCCGAACAACTTCGCCAGGTCGACGTGGGGTCGGCGAGCATCGTGCTGGAACCGGCGAGCCGCAACACGGCACCGGCCATCGCCGTGGCCGCGTTGCTCGCATTGCGCGACACCCCCGACGCGTTGCTGCTCGTGCTGCCGTCCGATCATGTGATCGCGGGCGAGGCCGCGTTCGTCAAGGCGGTCGAAGCGGCCGCGCAGATCGCGAAAGACGGGCGTCTGGTCACGTTCGGCATCGCGCCGACCGAGCCGCATACGGGCTACGGCTACATTCGGTCGGGCGCGGCGCTGATCGACGGCACGCAGACGTTCGCGGTCGATTCGTTCGTCGAGAAGCCCGATGCCGCGACCGCTCAGCGCTTCATCGATGAGGGCCGTTACTACTGGAATAGCGGGATGTTCATGCTGAAGGCGTCGACGTATATGGACGAGCTGCGCCGCTATGAGCCGGAGATCGCGCGTCAGGCGGAGCTGTCGCTGCAGAGCGCGCAGCAGGACTACGATTTCGTGCGTCTCGATGCCGAGGCGTTCGCAGCCTGCCCGAACATCTCCGTCGACCACGCGGTGATGGAGAAGACTCAGCGCGCGGCCGTCGTCGCGGTCGCCGATCTGGGCTGGAACGATATCGGTTCGTGGACCGCGCTCGCCGACATCGCCGAGCGCGACGCGCAGAACAACGCGCTGATCGGCGACGTTCTGACCGACGCGGTCAGCAACTCGTATATTCGCGCCGAGCATCGGCTGGTGGCGGCGATCGGGCTCGAGAACGTCGTGATCGTCGAGACCGCCGACGCGGTGCTGGTCGCGCATCGGGACCAGGCGCAGGACGTGAAGAAGATCGTTGCGCAGCTCAATGCGATGGGGCGTCATGAGTCGGTCACGCATCGTCGCGTGGTGCGGCCGTGGGGTTCGTATGAAGGCATCGATAGCGGCGAGCGCTTCCAGGTCAAGCGCATCGTCGTCAATCCCGGCGCGCAGCTTAGTCTGCAGATGCATCATCATCGCGCCGAGCACTGGATCGTCGTGAAGGGCACCGCGCTCGTGACGAACGGTGACAAGGAGATCATGCTGACCGAGAACCAGTCGACCTATATTCCGCTCGGCGTGACGCATCGGCTGCTGAACCCGGGCAAGATTCCGCTCGAACTGATCGAGGTGCAGTCGGGCGCGTATCTCGGTGAGGACGATATCGTGCGGTTCGAAGATACGTACGGGCGTGTGGCGAAGGTTTGACGCCTCTGCCGGTTAAACCCGGCAGCGCATTTCGCAGGCCATCGGTCGAAAGACCGGTGGCTTTTTTCATATGGGTGACACGACATCGACGACCAATAATCAGAACAGAAAGCGGCTAGCGCTCATATTCCTTACATTTACTGACCGACGCGGCAGCTAGATCGGGAGTAGGATTTGAACTTCGAGAAACTGGTTGGGCACATCCGAAAACGAGGCACCACGCAGCGTAGGTTCAGATCCATTGGACGGTGACATCGCTTCCTTCGTTAAAAGGGAACTGTCGAAATGAAGAAACTCGCTTTGCTATGGAAATTGGTCAGGAACGATCTGCGCGTGCTCTCGGCTGCGCTGCAGCATCCCGACCGGCCCGGATGGCTGATTCCGGCAGTCGCTTTGGTAGGGTTATACGCGATCGATCCTTTCAATTTCGCGGTTCCGTTCGTCGGGGTCGTGGACGACGGCGTACTGGTCCCGATGGCGTTGCACTTGATGGTCCGCTGTCTGCCAACCGAGTTGCGACGCCAGCGCGGCCGATGAGGCCTTAAGCCCACTAGCGTTGGGTAGTGTTCGCTGCGAGCGCGGGAAGGTGCCGAAGGTTTTCGGCAAGACTTATGGATCGACGGCAACATCCTCGTCGTTGCCCATCCCGTGATAGCCGCCCTGAGATATCACGGTCACGTAACGGGGGTTATTTGCACGATAGACGTTGGCATAGATGGACGTGGCCACGACGCCGGTGCCACAGTCGAATTTCATGTCCCGGTCGATCAGTCCACTTTTTATATTGACGAGCCGCAAACGGATCATCGACAAAGAACAATCCCTGGAAGTCTCATACACACCCAGCAATAGATGATTCTTCGTGTGATGCCACATTGGTATTTCAACGACACCAGCCACCCGGGCGGACTGCCGATCTGTGTCGTTAAGACTCCCAACCTGATGCAATGCGATGGGCAGAACGTTTTTGCCATCACGCCACTCGCCCAAAGCCTTGGTACCGCTGACTTTTAGAACGATAGGGCACGGAACCGGCCGCGTTGCCGACGCGGCTGGCACTCTGGGCGAATCCGCGAAAGAATCAGGTTCGATTGCTTCGCACAGCGCCATCGATCCATCGGGTTGACGTTTGCCTTGCAGTGGAATGGGAATGCGATGCGCATCGTAGTAGTAGCTGCCGTCGATATGCCACTGACCTGGCTCATTACGATCGACGACATCGTAGCTCTGCAACGACAAGTGAATAGGCATGCTACCAATCGTGCCGGCATAGTTTTCGATCTCATACCATCCAGCACGGGCCGACGAAGTCGCGGTTAATAACATCGCGCATAAGACGCTGCCAGAGAAAACTGGTTTGCGCTTCATCGGTTGCGTTCGATCGTCGCCAACAGTTGAAACCGACGATTGTCGGTGTTTTGAACCACGAGGTCGAATGTCCTAACATGGCCGAAGCTATTCCGGCGCGCATCGTCTCCGGGAAGTGCACAATACCCCGACACACACCCAGCCCCCCACCCAGGAGCCCGCATGCCCCAGCCCAAACCCATCGAATACGCCGACGCGCCGCCCGAAGTCAAAGCCGTCTACGACGACATCAAGGCGACCCGCCAGGTCGACGACGTGAACAACTTCTGGAAGTACATCGCGCAGCATCCGCCGACCCTCGCGCGCACGTGGGACAGCCTGAAAGAAGTGATGGCGCCCGGCGCGCTCGATCCGCTCGTGAAGGAGCTGCTGTACGTGGCGGTCAGCGTGACGAACAACTGCGGCTATTGCGTCGCGAGCCACACCGCGGCGGCGCGCCGCGCCGGCATGACCGACGAGATGTTCGGCGAGCTGCAGGCGATCATCGGGATGGCTAATGAAACGAACCGCCTGGCGGTCGGCTATCGCGTCCCGATCGATCCTGCTTTCGAATAAGAGCTTGAAACGCGATGCGGCCCGGTCGTACCAACCCGGGCCGCTTCGCAAGCTTGATTGCGCCGTCGCATGAAACGGCGCGAGGCCTGGTGCTTACAGCGGAATGACCTTGACCGGCTCCGAATGACAGGGCGGGGTGTAGACCGGCCCACAGCCATAGTGCACCGGCTCGCAGGGGTTGTAGTGAGGCGGGTTGTAGTACGACGGGCCGCAAACCGGCGGCTTTTCGCGGTAGCACGAAGGCTCGTACTCACGCGGGTAGCACGAATGGCCGCCACGCACGGACTGAGCAGCGATGTGGTCGAGGTCGTCGCAGCGCGACAGATCGGCAAGGGTCAAGTGGGACATGATGAATCTCCGGCAACGTTGGATGGGTATCGAGCGTGCAAATGCTTTGCGCTCGAGCGTTCCTGTTGCACGCACCATGCCATGCGGCGCCATTCCACGACCGTGCTGGCTCGAGCGCTGATCGACTGGACTCGGGCACCCGCAAACTGATCGTCGTCGGCCAACTTGCGGCAGGCCGGTGTCGTTGAGCCGCCAACATGTCGGCCGATCAGCGCATGTCCCATCCCGCGAGCAATGCCGGTAGCTCGGCCATGTCCCTGAACACGTGCACCGCGCCAGCGCCATGCAACGCGGTCGCGCTGCTATGGCCGAGGTGCGTCGGGCAATAGCCGAATACCGTCGCGCCGGCCGCGACGCCCGCGGTCGCGCCCGTCACCGTATCCTCGATCACCGCGCAGCGTGTCGGCTCGACGCCGAGTCCCGCGGCGGCGGCGAGGTAGACGTCGGGAAACGGCTTGCTGCGCGGCATTTCGTGGCCGCTGAAGATGTGTCGGTCGAAGCAGTCGAGGATGCCGGCCTTCACGAGCTGCAATTCGATCTTGACCCGATCCGCGCCCGACGCCACCGCAATGCGTCCGTTTAACCTCTGCTGCAACGCGCGCACCGCGAAAGGCGCGCCGTCGATCGCGCGCAATTCATTGTCGAGCGCAAGGTTGCGACGCGCGCGGAATTGCGTCAGCCACTCGGCGGTGATTGCAAAGCCGGTGCGTGCCTCGATCAGCGCGGCTTCGTCCTTGACCATCTTGCCGACGAAAATGCGCATCGTCTCTTCGACGCTCAAATGCCAGCCGAGCTCGCCGAGCATCTCGGTGAGCACGCGGTTCGTTATGGGTTCGGAATCGACGAGCACGCCGTCGCAGTCGAAGAGCACGGCGTCGAAAGGAAAATCGACCATTCGGGAAAGGTAAAGATAAGGTTCGCGAAGCGGATGAGCATACCTCATTGGGTTGGACCTTCGCCAGGCGGACACCGATGGCGTCTGCGGCTCATTATTTTTGCCGATTCGGCGACGGATTTTTCTCGCGGCCGCGTTCAAGTAGAAACGGCGCCACTGAAGGCGCCGACTCGTTCCGGCTTTGAAGGGGAGAAACCGACATGAACACCAATCGCATGATTCGTCTGCTGGGTTCCACGCTGGCGACCGCGCTGTGCTGCGCGGCCACGCTGACGGCCGTGCCCGCATCCGCTCAAGTGGTCATCGCGCCGATGGCGCCGCCGCCGCCGCGCGTCGAAGTCGTGCCCGCGCCGCGCGACGGCTATGTATGGGATCAGGGCCGCTGGCGCTGGGATCACGGCCGCTATGTGTGGGTGCCGGGCCACTGGCAGCCGGTGCGCGTCGGCTATCACTGGGTGCCGGGGCATTGGGCGCAACGCGGGCCGCACTGGCGCTGGATCGAAGGTCATTGGGCTTGAGCGAGGTCTGCGATGAAAACACTCGTGATGATTCTGCTGGCGGCGTCGCTCGCCGGCTGTGTGGTCTATCCGGCACGCCCGGCCGTTTATCGGCCGGCGGTCGTCGTATATTGATCGCGTACGTGATACCACGCCGGACCGCGGCACAGCGGCACTAAAACCATAACGACACGACAGCTTAAGGAGCGGCGGCAAGTGAACGACGTTGATCCCGTGATGCGGCCCGCGCGCAAACGCGAACGCGCGCGCGTGAAGTCGCGACGGAGCCGCGCGCCTTGAGCGACACGCCGCCCGATCCGGACGCCGAGCTGATCGCGCGGGTGGGCCGCGAGGAGCCCGGCGCGGTGCGCTCGCTGGTTGCGCGCAAGCTGCCGCGGCTGCTCGCGCTCGCCACGCGCATGCTCGGCGATCGCATGGAAGCGGAGGACGTCGCGCAGGAGGTATTCGTGCGAATCTGGAAACAGGCGGCCCGCTGGCGTGAAGGCGAAGCGAAGTTCGACACGTGGATGCACCGGGTCGCGCTCAATCTTTGCTATGACCGTCTGCGCGGCCAGCGCGAAGACCCGAGCGACGAACTGCCCGACCCGGCCGATCCCGCCGCGCCACCCGACGCGCGGCTGGAAGCACGTGCCGAGCACGCGCGTGTGCGCACGGCGCTCGCCGCGCTGCCGGCGCGACAGCGCGAAGCGCTCGTGCTGACCTATTACCAGGAGATGTCGAACGTCGACGCTGCCGCCTTGCTGGGCGTCAGCGTCGACGCGCTGGAAAGTCTGCTGACCCGCGCGCGCCGCAACCTGCGCGCTCAACTGGCCGGCAGCGGCCTTAGCAAGGACAAGCCATGACGCCCGAAAGATTCCATCAGATCGTTGCAGCGTACGGCGCCGACGCGCGTCGCTGGCCGGAGCGCGAACGCGAGGCCGCGCAGACATGGGCGCGCGCGCATCGCGCCGAAGCCGACGCGGCGTTGAGCGACGCGGCCGGCCTCGACGCATGGCTCGGCGCCGACCAGCTCGAGCCGCCGAGCCTCGAACTGCAGCGTCGCATCATCGACGGCGCGCCGTCGCGCCGCCCGGCCGCGCGCTGGCGTTTATGGTGGTCGGGCGCGGCGGTCGCAGGGGTCGGGCTGCTCGGTGGCGTGGCGGGCGCGTTCGCGGTGTCGTTCTTCGTGCTGACCGAGAACGCGCCGGTCGTGCATGAGTCCTCGTATCTGACTTCGAGCTTCGGCGGCAGCTCCGCCGATTGGAGCGGCGAATGAAAGGGTGCTCGTGGAAATCTGCGCTGCTGGGCTCCGCGGTGCTCAACGTGTTCCTGCTCGGCGCGATCGCCGGCGGCGCGTATCAGTGGTTCGCCGCGCACGGTGCGAATCAGCCGGCGGCCGCACAGGACCAGCGCGCGCTGCGATTCGCCGCCGAGCCGCTGTCCGCGCAGCAGCGGCAGGCGTTCCTCGACGGTTTGAAGAACGCGCGGCGCGACGGGCGCGAGTATGCGCGCGACGCTCGCGAAGGGCGTCGCGAGGTGCTGCGTCTGCTGGCCGCTCCGCAGTTCGATCGCGCCGCGCTCGATGCCGCGCTCGCGCGCACCCGCGCGGCCGACAGCAGCCTGCGCGCGATGGTCGAAGCGAGCGTCGCCGATTTCGCGGCGACGCTGACGCCCGCGGAGCGCGTCGAATTCGCCGAGAGTCTGAAACTGCGCGGGCAGTGGCGCGAAGCGCAGGCGGCGCCGAACGCGAAGAAGCCGGCGGCGAATGCCGCGTCGGGCGAATAAAAAAATGTGTGCGATGGCGACGGATTTCGGCATGCCGGCCGTTTAACGGACATGCAGGCGTCCGACCTGCCGACGAGGATCGTATGGCCAACTCACCGAACCTGAATGCCGCGGCGATCGCACTGAACCGCTTCGGCCTCGGCGCACGCGCCGACGACACGCCGCCCGCCGATCCGAAGGCCTGGTTGCTCGCGCAGTTCGAGCAGTATCAGCCGCGACCGGATGCGTGGGCGAACCAGCCCGATTCGATTGCGTTGTCGACGCAACTCGTGCAGCAACGCATGCAGATAGAGCAGCAGGCGAAACAGAAGGCGGGCGAGCAGACCAACTCGAACCAGAGCGCGGCCAACACCGCAAGCAACACCGCAAGCAACGCCGCAGCCGCGAGCCAGAACGACGCGCAAACAGCGAAGCAGGCGGAACGCAAGGCGTTTCGCGTCGAAATCCTCGACCTGTACCGCTCGTCGGTCAATGCACGCGTCGCCAGTGCGCTGAGCACGCAGACTCCGTTCATCGAGCGTCTCGTGCATTTCTGGGCGAATCATTTCGCGGTGTCGACGGAAAAGCCCGGCGTCGCGGCGCTCGCCGGGTCGTTCGAAGCGGAGGCGATTCGCCCGCACGTGCTCGGCCGTTTCGAGGACATGCTGGTGGCCGTCGAGCGTCATCCGGCCATGCAACTGTTCCTCGATCAGACCCGCTCGGTGGGTCCCGACAGCATGGCCGCGCTGCGCGCCGCGCAACGCAATCCGGACAACAAACGCGGACTCAACGAGAACCTCGCGCGCGAGATCATGGAGCTGCATACGCTCGGCGTGCGCAGCGGCTATAGCCAGGACGACGTGACCGAGTTCGCGCGCGCGCTGACCGGCTGGAGTCTCGTCGGCAATCCGGGGAACGGCGGCGCCAATGCGAACCGGCGCGCACTGGAGCAGAACGGCCCCCCCGGCAGCTTCGTGTTTCGCCCCGCGCTGCACGAGCCCGGCTCGCGCACGATCATGGGACGCCGCTACGACGAAGCCGGCGAACAGCAGGCGCTCGCGATCCTGCACGACCTCGCGCATGCGCCGGCCACCGCGCAGCATATCGGCAACAAGCTCGCGCGCCATTTCATCGCCGACAATCCGCCGGCTGGCGTCAGCGAACGTCTGGCCGATGCGTTCGCGCGCAGCGACGGCGATCTGCCGACCGTCTACCGCGCGTTGATCGACACGCCGCAAGCGTGGTCGGCAAGTGCGGTGAAGTTCAAGACGCCGTGGGAGTGGACCATTTCGTCGATGCGCGGGCTCGGCTGGCACGACCTCGGCAATCTGCAAAGCGCGCCGATCCTCACGCAGCTCGGCCAGCCGGTGTGGCGTCCCGGTTCGCCCGCGGGCTACGACGATATCGCCGCGAGTTGGGCCGCGCCCGATGCGCTCGTGCGCCGCGTCGAAGTCGCGCAACGTTTCGCCGCGCGCGTCGGCGACCAGCTCGATGCGCGCGCGCTCGGCCAGATCTTGCTGGCTGGCTCGCTCAGCGAACCGACGGCGACGGCGGTGTCGCGCGCGGAAAGCGGGTCGACCGCGATCGCGTTGCTGCTCGTATCGCCTGATTTTCAACGGAGGTAAATGCCATGCTGTCACGCCGCCAGTTTCTGAGCGTCGCTGCCGCCGGTGCCGGCGCACTGCTCGTGTCGCCGCGGATTGCGTTCGCGCATGTCGCGACCGAACGCCGCTTCGTGTTCGTGATCCAGCGTGGTGCCGCGGATGGGCTGAACATCGTCGTGCCGTACGCGGACCCCGCGTATGCGACGCTGCGCGGTCCGCTCGCGATCGATGCGTCGAACGCGCCGCATCTGGACGGCACGTTCGCTTTGCATCCGGCGCTCGCGCAGATGGCGAAGCTGTATGCGCAGCGCGAGATGTTGTTCGTTCACGCGATTGCCTCGCCGTATCGCGACCGCTCGCATTTCGACGGACAAAACGTGCTGGAAACCGGCGGCACGTCGCCGTATCAGATGAAGGACGGCTGGCTCAACCGGCTCGCCGCGCAATTGCCCGCCACCCGGGAAAACGCAATTGCGTTCGCGCCGACCGTGCCGATGGCGCTGCGCGGTCCCGCTTCGGTGACGTCGTATGCGCCGTCGGCGTTGCCGCAGGCGCCCGACGATCTGCTCGCGCGCGTGTCGCAGTTGTACGAGCAGGATGCGCAGTTGCGTCCGCTGTGGGAATCGGCGATGGCGGCCCGCGGCCTCGCGGGCGATGCGGGCGCGCGCCAGGACCCGGCGAGCCTCGGCAAGCTCGCGGCCAGTTTTCTGGCGCGCGACGACGGTCCGCGCATCGCGATGATCGTGACCGGCGGGTGGGACACGCACAGCGCGCAGAACGCGCGGCTCGCGAATCAGCTGAAGGCTCTGGATACGATGCTCGCGGCGTTGCGCGACGGCATGGGGACATCGTGGAGCAAAACCACGGTGCTGGTCGCGACGGAGTTCGGCAGGACCGCGGCCGCGAATGGCACGGGCGGCACCGATCACGGCACCGGGTCGGTCGCGATGGTGCTGGGCGGCTCGGTGCAGGGCGGACGCGTGATCGCGGATTGGCCGGGCCTCGCGCCGCATCAGTTGTATCAGTCGCGTGACCTGAGGCCGACCGCTTCGCTCGATGCGTTGATCGCCGGCACCGCGAGTGAAAGTCTCGGGCTCGATCCTGAGCGGACCGCGGCGGCGCTGTTTGGTCGAACGGTGGCGGGCAGACCGATGACGGGCGTCGTGCGGGCGTGATGCGTTGATTGAAAAACGGCGTGCGATAGCGATGAAGAAGGCGTGACGGGTGATCGGGAGTTCGGTGTGAGAGCAGGTGTGAACGGGGGGCGGTGATCGAAGACGTGTGGGGGCGCGTGACCGAAGAGTCCGGCGCGCGAGGACTTGTGATCGCGGAAGACGGCGGTTCGCATTACAGCGGCCAAGCGAGTCACGGCAGTCGACGTCGCCCGCTTGGCTCCACGTTGTTCATCGGCGTGGCAAGCGACAGTATTGCGCTTGATCCGGAGCGCACGCGTCGCAGTCGTTCGCGGGGGGGAGGCGAAGCTGCTAAAGCGGCGGACGTCGCAATGACGTCCGCCCCTATCAACAAGCAGTGCGAACTCAGCGCGCGCAGGCGGACGCGTCGCATTGACTCGCCGCGACCGCATGCGTCGCGTGAACCGAGCGCTCGCCGACGCGATGATAGCGGCGTCCGTAGTAGATCAGCGCATCGCCCGCGCCCTGCGTGCGCGCGGCCTTCACCGCGCAGAAGAACACCGTGTGCGTGCCGACTTCGGTCACCGACTCGATCTCGCAGTCGAGCGACGCGAGTGCGTGCTGCAACACCGGCGCGCCGGTCGACAGAGTGTCCCATTGCGCGGCGGCGAAGCGTTCTTCGATTGCGAGCGCGCTGGTGGCGAAGTGCGCGGCCAGCGTCTGCTGCTCGGCGCTCAGCACGTTCACGCACAGCTTGCCGTTGGCACGAAACGCCGCATTGTTGCGGCTGCCGCGGTTGATGCAGACGAGCAGCGTGGGCGGCTCGTCGGTGACGCCGCAGACCGCCGACGCGGTGCAGCCCGCAAGGCCGGCTTCGCCATCGCTGGTGATGATGTTGACGGCCGCGCCAAGACCGGCCATCGCGTCGCGGAACGTGCTCTTGTCAACCATGGGGGCCTCTCGCTGGAAGTCGGGGCGCCGCCGCATGACTTGCAGGCGACGGCGTTCGTTGAACAACGGTGGTCGCGTCAGCCGCGAGCCTCGTCGGCCGGTGCCGCTGCGCAAGCCGGCGAACGGAAGCGTGCCGCCGTATGGTTCTCGGGGAGCCGCGCATGGCCGAACAGTTTTTCGCGCAGCGTGCCGTCGCGATACGCGCGCTTGTACGCGCCACGTTCCTGCAGCAGCGGCACGACCAGTTCGATGAAGTCGTCGAAGCACTCCGGCACGACGGTGCGCGACAGATTGAAGCCGTCGACGCCGGTCTCCTCGGTCCACGCAATCAGCTCGTTCGCGATCTGCTCGGCCGAGCCGACGAGCGGCTGCTGGCGGCTGCCGAGCACCATCTGTTCGAGCAGCTTGCGCCTCGTCCATTGCGGACCGGCCGCGCGCGTCATCGCCTCGACGTTCGACACGATCGCCTGGCTCTTGCCGGTTTCGATCGGCTCGTCGAGGTCGTAGCGCGCGAAGTCGATGCCGAGCGATGCGGCCGCGTGCACCAGCGCCGCCTCCGAGCTCACATAGCGGCGGTACTCCGCGAATTTTTCCTGCGCTTCCTGATCGGTGCGGCCCGTGATCACGGTCTGGCCGAGCAGCACCTTGATGTCGTCGGCGCGGCGGCCGCCCGCGACCGTGTGTGCGCGAATGTCGTCGACGATCGTCTTGACGGCCGGCTTCGCCTGGCCGTTGACGAACACGCACTCGGCGTGTGCCGCCGCGAACTGTTTGCCGCGCGCCGACGAGCCGGCCTGATACAGCACCGGCGTGCGTTGCGGCGACGGCTCGGCCAGATGCATCGCATCGACGCGATACTGCTTGCCGTGGTGATGGATCACGTGGACTTTCGACGCGTCAGCGTAGACGCCCTGCGCCTTGTCGCGCAGCACCGCGCCGTCTTCCCAGCTGCATTCCCACAGCTTGTACACAAGCTCCATGTACTCGTCGGCGAGATCGTAGCGGTCGTCGTGCGCCATCTGGCCGCTCAGGCCGATCGCGCGCGAGGCGCTGTCCAGATAGCCGGTCACGATGTTCCAGCCGACCCGGCCGCGCGTCAGGTGATCGAGCGTCGACATGCGGCGCGCGAACAGAAACGGCTGCTCGACCGACAGATTCGACGTGACGCCGAACGACAGATGTCGGGTGACCGCGGCCATCGCAGGAATCAGCAGCGTCGGATCATTGACCGGCACCTGCACGGCGCCGCGGATCGCTGCGTCGGGACTGCCGCCGTAGACGTCGTAGACGCCGACCACGTCCGCGAAAAAGATGCCGTCGAACAGGCCCGCTTCGAGCTTGCGCGCGTAGTCGGTCCAGTACTGCAGATCGGTGTAGCGCGTGGACTGGTCGCGCGGATGGGTCCATAGCCCTTGCTGGATGTGGCCTACGCAGTTCATGTCGAACGCGTTGAGAACGATTTCCTTCGGCATGGTGTGTTCCGTCTGATGAGCGGGTTCGGACGATGGCGTTGCGTTTAATATAGTGGACGAAAAATCACTATGCAAGACTTTATTCGGTGGCGCGGGTGAGTGCGCTTTGAGCGCCGTTTGACCGCCCGCGGCCGCTTCGCATCGATATAATTTCGCCGTACTCACCTCAGCATCACGCCCCCACCATGTCCGAATCCTCCGCCATCGATCTGACCCAGGCGATCTCCGCGCGCGTGAAGACCGAGCGCGAGGCGCGCAACTGGTCGCTCGCCGAGCTGGCCGAGCGCTCGGGTGTGTCGAAGGCGATGATCAGCAAGATCGAGCGCGGCGAGGCGAGTCCGACCGCGACGGTGCTCGGGCGGCTGTCGGGCGCGTTCGGGCTGACACTGTCGACGTTGCTCGCACTCGCCGAGCAGACCGGCGAGCGGCTCGTGCGTCACGCGGACCAGTCGCTGTGGGAAGACCCCGAAACCGGCTACACGCGGCGGCGTATTTCACCGCCGACCGGCGGCGTGCTGGAACTGCTCGAAATCGAATTGCCGATTGGGGTGAGGGTGCCTTATCCGTCGGATGCGTTCGTGTTTCAGCATCAGCAGATCTGGGTCACGCAAGGGGTGCTGACGTTTCGCGAGGGCTCGCTGACGTACCGGCTCGAAGCGGGGGACTGCCTGCAACTCGGTGCGCCGGTCGAATGCGAGTTCTTCAATGGAGGCACCGAGGTGTGTAGATATGTGGTGGGCCTGGTGCGGCGCTGACGTGTGCCAGGATATGCCAGGTTGTGTCCAGCGGTCCGGATAGCAGAACGAGGACCAGGGATTAGCGGGAGACACCGCATGCAACGCAGGTTCGCGGCGCTCCCGTTTGTGAGTCGAATGCCGACACTCAGCTTCCACCACCTCCGCGGGACGGGAAGTTCAGCGTGAGCTTGTTGTTCACCGAGGTCACGCCTGGCACGCCTTTCGTCACGTCGGCGGCCTGCTGGATCATGCCGCTCTCAGGCACTGAGCCGCTCAACGTCACTGCGCCGCCGCGCGCCCGCACGAACACGTTCGACACGTTGAAGCCCTGCGCTCTCGCGAGCGCGTGCCGCACGTCGCGGCCGAGCTTGCGATCCGCCGCGCGCGTCGATGGGGCCTTCGCGGCCGGCGCGGCAGCCATGGCGTCGCTCGCCTGGGCATAGGCGCTGGATGCGGTCGCCACGCACAGGGCAATACCGAGCGCCTTCAAAAGATTGAGTGTTTTCACGGTTTCACCATCCTCGATAAGTTGAGTTCGCTTCGTTGCATGTTAAAAACGTCGCGCTTTGTCGAGCTGGTCTGGACTCTGGGAAGCGGCTGTCTTGTAGATGAGTGGCGGTCGCGGCGCTTCCGGCGCGCTTAAACGATACTCCAGGCAGCGCGGTGCCACTGAAAATTCTGGCGCGACGCACGCGGAAAGCGGTGTCGCGCCGGTTTCGACGCGCTGTTTTGCATCCGCGACGCACCCCGCGCACACGTCAAGAACGTCCCACGTTTCAGACTATAATTCCGCATCCCGGATCGTGACGATCCATCCCACGGCGCGCATCATCATCAGCAGGCGGCCGTTTCGCGGGAGCCTGATTCGCCTTGAGCACAACCCACCACGGCCCGGCCGATCTTCCCGACGACCACCTCAGCTCCGACGCCGACCCGGCGTCCACAAAAGCACCCGCCGCGCTCGCGATGCGCACCGCGCATGAATTGCACAAGGACGACCGCCATTTCGTCACGGCGCTCGCGCGCGGACTCGAGGTGCTCGCGTGCTTCCGCTCCGGCGACAAATCGCTGAGCAACCAGGAACTCGCGGCGCGCTGCAGGCTGCCGAAATCGACGGTGTCGCGGCTCACTCATACGCTGACCTTGCTCGGCTATCTGATCCATCTGAAGGAGAGCGGCAAGTACCGGCTCGGCACCGCGTCGCTGGCGCTCGGCAGCGCGATGCTCGCGCGTCTCGATGTGCGCAAGATCGCGCGGCCCGTGATGCAGGAACTCGCCGACGTATCCGGTGCGACCGTTTCGCTCGGCACGCGCGACCGTCTGTCGATGATCTACGTCGAAAACTGCCGCGGCTCGGTCGCGCTGACGCTGACCCTCGAAGTCGGCTCGCGGATTCCGGTCGCGACGTCGGCGATCGGCCGCGCGTGGCTCGCGGCGATTCCCGAACACGAGCGGCTCAGTTTCATGGAGCAGGTGCGCGAACTCGATCACATCGCGTGGCCGAAGACGCGTCGCGGCATCGAGAAGGCGTTGGAGGACTACCGCACGCTCGGCGTGACGACCTCGTTCGGCGACTGGCAGAAGGACGTCAACGGCATCGCGCGCGCGTTTCAGCCCGGCGGCGAATTGCCGGTCATGGCGATCAACGTAGGCGGGCCGGCGTTCAAGCTGTCGAAGGAGTTTTTGCTCGAAGAAGTGCGGCCGCGCCTGATCGATGTCGTCACCCAATTGGAAATCGCGCTGTCGCATTGAGCGGCAGCGCGACGTTGGTCATCAGAACCACTGCGGCTGCATGCTGAGCGTCGTGTCATCGAGCGTGCGCAACGGCGCGAGCATCGACGCGACGCGCGGCAACTCGCAACGGAAGAACCACTGGCACGCGTGCAGTTTGCCGCGATAGAAGTCCTGATCCGCCGCGCCGTTCGCGCGCGGCAGCGCGGCGCTCGCCACCAGCGCCTGCCGCAGCCACGTCCACGCCATCACGACATGTCCGAATGCTTCGAGGAACGCGTTCGCGTTGGCGAGCGCGCGGTCGGTGTCGCTGGCGAGCGCGGGCAGCAGCGCTGCGAGCGTGTCGCTCAGATCGGCCCATGCGGCGCCGAGCCCGTCGGCGTGAGCCTGTAGCGGCGCGTGCTTGCGCGCGGCGTCGATCGTGCGCTGTAGTTCGCGAGCGAACAGTTTCAGCGCCGCGCCCTGTTTCATCGTGACCTTGCGGCCGAGCAGGTCGATCGCCTGAATGCCGTGCGTGCCTTCGTGAATCATGTTCAGGCGATTGTCGCGATAGAACTGCTCGACCGGATATTCGCGCGTGTAGCCATAGCCGCCGTGAATCTGGATCGCGAGGCTGTTCGCTTCGAGGCACCATTGCGACGGCCACGACTTGACGATCGGCGTCAGCAGATCGAGCAGCAGCGCCGCCTCGGCACGCGCGGTGTCGCTTTCGCCGGTGTTCTGTTCGTCGACGAGCCGCGCCGCATACAGGCTCAGCGCGTAAGCCCCTTCCACATAGGCCTTTTGCGCGAGCAGCATGCGGCGCACGTCGGCGTGCTCGATCAGCGGCAATTGCGGATCCAGCGGGTTCTTGTTGGTCGGATGACGTCCTTGCGGCCGCTCGCGCGCGTAGTCGAGCGAGGCCAGATAGCCGCGATAGCCGAGCATCACCGCGCCGAGACCGACGCCGATGCGCGCCTCGTTCATCATATGGAACATATAAGCGAGCCCATGATGCGGCTCGCCGACCAGTTCGCCCACGCATTCGCCATGCTCGCCGAACGACAGCATCGTCGAGGTCGTGCCGCGCCAGCCCATCTTGTGAATCAGGCCCGCGAGCGCGACGTCGTTGCGCGCGCCGCGGCTGCCGTCGTCGTCGACGCGAAACTTCGGCGCCGTGAACAGCGAAATGCCCTTGACCCCCGGCGGCCCGCCCGGAATGCGCGCGAGCACCAGATGCACGATGTTCTCGCTCAACTCGTGATCGCCGCCAGAGATGAAGATCTTGTTGCCGCGAATCGAGAAGGTGCCGTCCGGGTTCGGCGTCGCGGTGGTCGTGAGGTCCGACAGACTCGACCCCGCCTGCGGCTCGGTCAGCGCCATCGTGCCGAACGCGCGGCCTTCGAGCAGCGCGCCCAGGTACTTGCGCTTCTGCGCCTCGGAGCCGAACCGTTCGATCACGTTCGCGTTCGCGCTGGTCAACATCGCATAAGACGAAGTCGCGATGTTCGCACTCTTGAATAGCGACAGGCAGGCGAACGAAATCACCGCAGGCAACTGCATGCCGCCCCATTCGTAATCTTTGCCCGCGGCGAGAAAGCCGGTCGCGCGCAACGCGTCGAGCGCGTCCTTGACCTCGTGCGGCATCGTCACGCGCTGGCCGTCGAACTGCGGCTCGTGCTCGTCGGAGAGCCGGTTGTGCGGCGCGAATTTCTCGACCGCCACCGCGTGCGCGGTTTCGAGCGCCGCATTGAAAGTCTCGCGGCTGTGATCGGCGTGACGCGGGCGCTGCGTCAGCGTCTCGGCTTCGAGCACTTCGAACAGCTGGAATTCCAGATCCCGCGTGTTGATGATCAGCGCATCTTGCATCGATGAAGCCCGTTTAAAGGTAAGCCGCTGTGCGGAACCGCATCGCGAAGCGTGTCGTTCGGGGCTCGCTGATGCGTACCGCGTCAATGGCGTGGATCGTTGGAAAAACGCGCTATGCGGGTAAGTCCCGAGGAACCGCGCGCTGCCGATGCACGTCAGTTTATAACGTAAAACGAATGATCGTGCTTTTATTTACATGCCGAATTTCGGCACGTATGATGGTCGGAAACCGTGGAATCGGAATCTGCATAGCAGAACAACTGGAGGAGCGACGCATGTCAGTGAAGGACCTGTTTCAACTCGACGGCAAGGTTGCCTTGATCACAGGCGGTTCGCGCGGGCTCGGTCTGCAAATGGCCGAAGCGCTCGGCGAAATGGGCTGCCGCGTCGCGATCACCGCGCGCAAGGCCGGCGAACTCGAGGAAGCGAAAGCGCATCTGCAGGGGCGCGGTATCGAAGTGCGAACCATCATCAACGATCTGCAGCGCTCCGAGGGCATTCCGGGTCTCGTCGACGAGGTCATCAGCGCGCATGGGTGCATCGATATTCTCATCAACAACGCGGGCGCCACCTGGGGCGCGCCCGCCGAAGATTACCCCGACGACGCGTGGCACAAGGTGATGAATCTGAACGTCAACGCGCCGTTCTTTCTCGCGCGCGAAGTCGGTAAGCGCAGCATGATCCCGCGCCGCGCGGGCAAGATCATCAACGTCGCGTCGGTGGCCGGCTTGAAGGGCTCGCCGACGGGCATGAACACGATTGCCTACAACACGTCGAAGGCCGCGGCGATCAATTTCACGCGTGCGCTGGCGGCGGAGTGGGGCAAGTACAACATCAACGTCAACGCGATTTGCCCGGGCTTCTTCCCGTCGAAGATGTCGGCGGGACTGCTCGACAAGCTCGAAGACGCGATCGTCGCACGCACGCCGTTGCGGCGGCTCGGCGGCGACGAGGATCTGAAAGGCCCCGTGGTGTTTCTCGCGAGCGAAGCGTCGCGGCACATCACCGGTCAATATCTGGCGGTGGACGGCGGGTCGATCATCGTCTGAGTCCGCGCAACGTTCTGGCGCCGCACGCGACGCGCGCGGCCGTATAACAACCCTGGAGACGTTGCATGAATTTCGAGTACTCGGACAAGGTCAAGAGCCTGCAGAAGCGTCTGACCGCGTTCATGGACCAATACGTGTATCCGGCCGAAGCGGTGTTCGAAGCGCAAATGGATGCCGCGCGCGAAGCCGGCAATCGCTGGCAGCCCGCGCCGGTGATCGATGAGTTGAAGGAGAAAGCGAAAGCCGCCGGTTTGTGGAACCTGTTTCTGCCGGAATCGAAATACGGCGCCGGGCTCACGAACCTCGAATACGCGCCGCTGTGCGAAATCATGGGGCGCTCGCATATCGGCGCCGAGCCGTTCAACTGCTCGGCGCCCGACACCGGCAACATGGAAACGCTGGTGCGCTACGCGACGCCCGAGCAGCAACAGCAGTGGCTGCTGCCGCTGCTCGACGGCACGATCCGCTCGGCGTTCGCGATGACGGAGCCGGAGGTCGCGTCCTCGGATGCGACCAATATCGCCGCGAGCATCGTGCGCGACGGCGATCACTATGTGCTGCACGGCCGCAAATGGTGGACCTCGGGTGCGAACGATCCGCGCTGCAAGATCCTGATCTTCATGGGCAAGTCGAATGCCGATCATCCGAACCGCCATCAGCAGCAGTCGATGATTCTGGTGCCGATGGAAACACCGGGCGTCAAGGTACTACGTCATCTGCCGGTGTTCGGTTACGACGACGCGCCGCACGGTCACGCCGAAATCCTGTTCGACAACGTGCGCGTACCGGGGAGCAACATGCTGCTCGGCGAAGGACGCGGCTTCGAGATCGCGCAGGGTCGGCTAGGTCCTGGCCGCATCCATCACTGCATGCGCCTGATCGGACGCGCCGAGCGCGCGCTCGAAGCGATGTGCCGCCGTTCGCTCGATCGCGTCGCATTCGGCAAGCCGATCGCGGAGCAGGGCGTGACGCGCGAGCGGATCGCGAACGCGCGGATCATAATCGACCAGACCCGCTTTCTGGTGCTGAACGCCGCGTACAAGATGGACACGGTCGGCAACAAGGACGCGCGCCAGCAGATCGCGATGATCAAGGTCGCGGCGCCGAGCATGGCCTGCCAGGTGATCGACTGGGCGATGCAGGCGCACGGCGGCGGCGCGGTCAGCGACGACTTCGGTCTCGCGCGCGCCTACGCAAGCTCGCGCACGCTGCGTTTCGCCGATGGTCCCGACGAAGTGCATCGCAATGCGATTGCGAGCATGGAACTGGGGCGTTATCTCGAACGCTGAGCCCAGCTCGCTTTTCAATTCACGAACCCCACGCGTGACGAGTCGCGCGCACGCGTGCGCAGAAAAAGCCGGAGACGCCCATGAACGAACGCCATTACCCGCATTGGCCGCCGCAAGTGCCGCTGCATCTGACGCTGCCGCACACCAATCTCTACTACAACGCCGAAGTCTCGGCGGCGCGTTTTCCCGACAAACCGTTCGTCATCTATTACGACTCGCCGATCACGTTCGCCGAGTTCAAGGACGAGACCGAGCGTCTCGCCGGTTTTCTGCAGCACGAGTGCGGCGTGAAGGCCGGCGATCGCGTGTTGCTTTACATGCAGAACAGTCCGCAGTGGATCGTCGCGTACTACGGCATTCTGCGCGCGAACGCAGTGGTGGTGCCGGTCAATCCGATGAACATGGGCACCGAGCTCGCGCACTACGTCGAGGATAGCGGCGCGACGACGATCATCGCGCCGCAGTGTCTGTTCGACAACGTCGAGCCGCTGATCGGCGACGGGCCGGGACAAGGGCTCGAGCATGCGATCGTCGCGACGTATAGCGACTATCTGAAACGGCCGTCGCCGATCGCGGTGCCCGAATTCGTCGCGGCGCCGCGCAAGAGGATCGATTGCGCGGGCGTCACGGCGTGGCAGGACGCGCTCGATCGACGCCTCGCGCCCGGTCCGCTCACTACCGGCCCCGACGATCTGTGCGTGATGCCGTACACGTCGGGCACGACGGGCCGGCCGAAGGGCTGCATGCATACACATCGCAGCGTGATGAGCACGCTGCTCGGCGGCTGCGTGTGGTTCGGCGCGGCGGCCGACGGCGTGCATCTGTCGGTGCTGCCGTTCTTTCACGTGACCGGCATGCAGGGCGGCATGAACAACGCGGTGTATTCGGCCACCACGATCGTCGTGATGTCGCGCTGGGATCGGGATTCCGCCGCGGTCTGCATGCAGCGCTACCGGATCAGCGCATGGCAGTCGATCTCGACGATGATGGTCGATTTCCTGTCGAATCCGCGGCTCGGCGAATACGATCTGTCGAGCCTGTCCGGCGCGCGCGGCGGCGGCGCGGCGATGCCCGACGCGATCGCGAAGAAGTTGAAGACGCTGACCGGGCTCGATTATGTCGAGGGCTACGGCATGTCGGAGACGATCGCGGGCACGCACATCAATCCGCCGCATCGGCCGAAGCCGCAGTGTCTGGGCATTCCGGTGTTCGACGTCGATTCGCGCGTGATCGATCCGGTCACGCTGCAGGAGTTGCCGCAAGGCGAGACCGGCGAGATCGTCGTCAACGCGCCGCAGGTGATGCGCGGCTACTGGCGCAATCAGAAGGCCACCGACGAAGCGTTCATCGAGCTCGACGGCAAGCGTTTTCTGCGCACGGGCGACCTCGGGCATATCGACGAGGACGGTTATTTCTTCATGACCGACCGCCTCAAACGCATGATCAACGCGTCGGGCTACAAGGTCTGGCCGGCCGAGGTCGAGGCGCTGATGTACCGCCATCCGGCGATTCACGAAGTCTGCGTGATCGGCGTGAAAGACGAAAAGCGCGGCGAGACCGTCAAGGCGCTGGTCGTGCCGACGTCGGCGCAGGCGGGCAAGATCGGCGCGCAGGAGATCATCGACTGGGCGCATCAACAGATGGCCGCGTACAAGGCGCCGCGTATCGTCGAGTTCGTCGCGTCGTTGCCGAAATCGGGCAGCGGCAAGATTCTGTGGCGCAAGCTGCAGGAGGAGGATGCGGCGCGCACGGCGGCGAGTGCGGCCGGTCAGGCGGGCAACGGAGGCGCCGCGCAATGAACTGGCTCGATAGCTTGATGGACGAACCGTTCGTCTGCATCACCGACATGCTGCGTCGCTTTGCGAAAACGCGTGGTGAGCACGCGGCGTTGATCTGCGGCGACGAGGTGCTTACCTACGCGGCGCTCGATGCGCGCGTCGAGCGCTTCGCCGCCGCCTTGCAACGCGACGGCATCCAGCCGCGCGATGCGATCGCGCTGTGTGCGAGCGCATCGGTCGATTACGTGGTCGCGTTTCTCGGCGGCTTGCGCGCGGGCGCCGCGGTCGCGCCGCTCGCGCCTGCGTCGAGCGCGGCGAGCCTCGTGGGCATGATCGGAAATTCGGCTGCGCGGCTCCTGTTTCTCGATGCCGACGTGAAGCGCCTGCTCGATCCGGTCGCGGCGGACATCGGCGCAACACCGGTCGCGCTCGATGGACACGCGGGCAGCGTGGCACTCGACGCATGGCTCGCACCGCAAGGCACCGCACCCACGCCGGTCACGATCGATCCGGCATGGCCGTTCAACATCATCTACTCGTCGGGCACGACGGGCACGCCGAAGGGCATCGTGCAGTCGCACGGCATGCGCTGGGCCTACGCGGTGCGCAGCGTCCAACGCGGTTATGGTCCCGACGCGATCACGCTGATCTCCACGCCGCTCTATTCGAACACGACGCTGGTGAGCTTCATGCCGACGCTGACCTTCGGCGGCACCGTCGTGCTGATGCCGAAGTTCGAGACGACGCGCTACCTCGAACTCGCGCAACGCCACCGCGTCACGCACACGATGCTGGTGCCGGTGCAGTATCAGCGCCTGATGGCGCATGCGGAGTTCGACCGCTACGACCTGTCGAGTTTTCAGGCGAAGTTCTGCACGAGCGCGCCGTTCGCCGCGAGCCTGAAGGCCGACATCGTGCGCCGCTGGCCGGGTCGTCTGACCGAGTACTACGGGATGACCGAGGGCGGCGGCTCGTGTCAGCTCGAAGCCGATCAGTGGCCGGACAAGCTGCATTCGGTCGGCCGGCCGATGGAGGGGCACGACATCCGCCTGATCGACGAACGCGGCAACGAGGTGCCGTTGGGCGAGGTCGGTGAAGTGGTCGGCCATTCGCCGGCGATGATGACCGGCTACTACCGCCAGCCCGACAAGACCGCTGAAGCCGAGTGGTACGACCCGAGCGGCAAGCGCTTCATTCGTACCGGCGACATGGGCCGCTTCGACGCCGACGGTTTTCTGACGCTGCTCGACCGCAAGAAGGACATGATCATTTCGGGCGGCTTCAACGTGTACCCGAGCGATCTCGAAGGCGAGTTGCGCCAGCATCCCGAGGTCGCGGACGCGGCCGTGGTCGGCGCGCACTCGCAGCAATGGGGCGAGACGCCGGTCGCATTCGTCGTGTTGCGTGCGCACGCGCGGATCAGCGCAGCAGGGCTGCTCGAATGGGTGAACACGCGGGTGGGCAAGATGCAGCGGCTGTCGGCGCTGACGTTTCTCGACAGTTTGCCGCGCAGCCCGATCGGCAAGGTGCTGAAGCGCGAACTGCGTGAGCAGTTCTATCCGGTTTCGCGTTGAGGCATCACGCTCGAAGCGCAATCCCGATCAATACTGAAACAGGACGACGCATGAACCAATTCGCAGACAAGGTCGCGGTGATCACGGGCGCGGGCTCCGGCTTCGGCCGCGAGTTCGCGCGGCTCGGCACGAAGCTCGGCATGCGGCTCGTGCTCGCCGACGTGCAGCAGGATGCGCTCGATGAAACCCTCGCCGAAGTCACGGCGTCCGGCGCACGGGCGATCGCGCGCCGCGTCGACGTCGCGAAGGGCGACGAGGTCGATGCGCTCGCTCGCGCCACGCTCGATGCGTTCGGCGGCGTGCATCTGGTGTTCAACAATGCGGGCGTCGGCGGCAACGGCGGGCTCGTGTGGGAGAACACCGAGCGCGACTGGCAGTGGCTGCTCGGCGTCAACCTGTGGGGCGTGATACACGGCGTGCGCGCGTTCACGCCGCTGATGCTCGATCAGGCGAAGCGCGATGCCGGCTATCGCGGGCATATCGTCAATACGGCGTCGATGGCGGGACTGCTCGCGCCGCCGCTGATGGGGCCGTACAACGTGTCGAAGCACGCGGTCGTGGCGCTGACCGAATCGCTGTACCAGGATCTGTCACTCGTCACGCAGCAGGTCGCGTGCTCGGTGCTCTGTCCGTACTTCGTGCCGACGGGCATCGCGAACGCACAGCGTAACCGTCCGGCCGATCTCGCGAACGACGCACCACCGACGCTATCGCAGCGTGTCGCGCGCGCGTTGAGCGAAAAGGCGGTCAGCTCGGGCAAGATCAGCGCGGAAGCGGTCGCGGCGATGGTGTTCGATGCGATCCGCGACGAGCAGTTCTATATCTACTCGCATCCGCATGCATTGAATGCGGTGAAGACGCGTGCCGAAGATATCGTCACGCCGCGCAATCCGACCGATCCGTTTGCCGAGAAGCCACAGGTGCGCGAGCAGGTCGTGGCGGCGTTGCGGGGATAATAGGTCGAAGGTAAAGCACAAACAAAAGCGCCGTGAACTGAAATTCACGGCGCTTTTTTCATGCGGGGTCGATCACGCCCATTACTTCGCCGCGGTCAGCGAACTCAGCGTTGCCTCCTTCAGTTGGCCGCCCTCGACCACCGCCGCGAGCGGATTGCCGAGCACGAAGCCGCCATGATCGTCGACCCCCGACACGCTTTGCGGATTGTTCTGCGGCGGCAGTGCCTTCACGGCCTTGTCGAACTGATTGCGAATCGCGGTGGCATCGCTGGTCGTGCCGGCGAGTTTCATCGCGAGCGCGGTCGCATACACAGCCGTGTAATTCAGCGACACCTCCTGGCTCGGATCACGCCCGCCGTGCGTCTTGCGGAACCGCTCGACGAACGACTTCGCGTTCGGCGTCGTGTCGTCGGCGAGCGGCAACACGCCGATCGCGCCGTTCAGCGGTGCGTAGCCGTTCGTGACCTTTGCGACTTCGTCGAGCTTGGCCTGGTCCATGACGATGAAGCCGCCCTTGAAGCCGAGTTCGCGCGCCTGCTGCGCGACGAGACCGGTCGGCTCCGACGGTCCGCCGATGAACATCACGTCCGGCTTCGCCGCGAGCACGCGGCTCACGCCGCTGTAGAAATCCGTCGCGCGGTTATACGACATCGCGTTGTCCGCGACGATCGTGCCGCCGGCCGCTTCCCACGCGGGCTTGAACGCGGCGACCCAGACCTTGCCGTAATCGGTATCGGTCGCGGCGAGCGCGGCCTTCTTGCCGTATGTCTTCATTTCATACTTGATGAACGAGTCCAGATACGACGTAAACGCGGGCGGAATGCGCACGGTCAGCTTGTTGCCGCGCTCGCTGATCTGCGGCACGCTCGTGTACGACAGCAGCAACAGCTTCTGCTGCTCGTTGGTGGTCTGCACCGCGAAGCCGCCGCCCGAATGCGGCACCAGCACGACCACGGCTTGCTGCTCCTGGGCGAGACGCCGCGCGTTGATCGCGGTTTCGCTCGGATTGTATTTGTCGTCGAGCGGCACGATTTCGAGTTTGATCTTTTTGCCTGCGACGTCGATGCCGGCCTGGTTCACATCGGCGGCGGCCATCTGCATGCCGTCGAGCACTTCCTGGCCGTACTTCGCCGCGCCGCCGCTCAGCGGACCGGAGTAGCCGATGTGCACGACCTGCTGCGCCATCACGGCGCTGGAGCCGAGCAGGGCGGTGGCGGCAGCGATCGCAAGCAGTCCGGCGCGAACGCCCGGGCGTTGGTTCGTCATACGTGTCTCCTATGGAATGTCCTGAATGACCAGGGTGTGGTTCGAATGCCCGCGCATCGGCGCGTCCAACCCGTTTTATCCGCCGACGTACGCGCGCCGCACCGCCTCGTTGTTCATCAGGCTCGCCTGATCGCCTTCGAGCACGATGCGGCCGTTTTCGATCACGTACGCGCGGTGTGCGATCTTCAGCGCGGCGAACGCGTTCTGTTCGGCGAGCAGCACCGTGGTGCCCGCGCGGTTGATCTGCTGGATCACGTCGAAGACCTGCTTGACGACGAGCGGCGCAAGACCGAGCGACGGTTCGTCCAGCAACAGCACTTTCGGCCGCGCCATCAGCGCGCGGGCAATCGCGACCATCTGCTGCTGACCGCCCGACAGCGAACCGGCCGCGTGATCCTTGCGTTCGGCGAGCAGCGGAAAGAGGCTGAACACGTGGTCGAGATTGCGCCGGTTGCCGGCGCTGTCGCCGCGATGCACGTACGCGCCGAGCGTCAGGTTCTTCAGCACCGACATGCCCGGAAACAGCTTGCGCCCCTCCGGACACTGGATCACGCCGCTCCTCACGATTTGCGCGGGCGTCATGCCGAGCAGTTCGCGGTTTCCCAAACGCAGGCTGCCCGCGGCCGCACGGCGCAGGCCGCTGGTCGTCAGGAAGATCGAACTCTTGCCCGCACCGTTGGCGCCGAGCAGCACGACGAGTTCGCCGTCGCCGGCATGCAGGCTGATGCCGTCGAGCGCGCGGAAACTGCCGTAATCGAGCGATACGTTGTCAAACTTCAGCATGCTCGCTCCCGAGGTAGGCGTCGATCACGGCCGGGTTCGCGCGAATCTCGGCAGGCGTGCCCTCGGCGATCTTGCGGCCGTAGTTCAGCACCATGATGCGATCCGCGAGCTTCATGATCATGTTCATCTTGTGTTCGACGAGGCACACCGTGATGCCGTGTCGGACGAGTTTGCGGATCAGTTCGGCCAGGCCTTCGGTCTCCTCGGGATTGACGCCGCCGGCCGGTTCGTCGAGCAGCATCAGGCTCGGCTCGGTGGCGAGCGCCAGCGCAACCGCGACGCGCTTGCGCTCTTCCTGCGAGATGTCGCCGGCGAGCCGATCGGCTAGCGCGGACAGGCCGACGAAGTCGAGCGCTTCGCGCGCTTTTTCGCGGCAAATGCGTTCCTCATGCTTCAGGCGCCGCGTATTCAGCAGCACGTCCCACAACCCCGATTGCGTGCGCAAACGGTGACCGACGATCAGGTTATCGAGCACGCTCGCGCGATCGAATAGTGCGGTCGACTGAAACGTGCGTGCGACGCCGAGCCGCGCCATGCTGTCGGCGCCGAGCTTCGTCACGTCCTCGCCTTGGAAAACGATCCGACCTGAACTCGGCAGATGCGTGCCGCTAATCAGATTGAAGAACGTGGTCTTGCCCGCGCCGTTCGGTCCGATGATCGCGTTGATCTTGCCTGCCTCGATGCGCGTGCTGACGTCGTCGACCGCGACGAGACCGCCGAAGCGCTTGCTGAGCGAGTCGATTTCAAGCATGCCGGTCTCCATGCGTGGGCTGCGGCTGCTGCGTCGAATGAACCGCGCTGCGGCCGTTGGCCGGTGCGGCACGCCGCGCGCGTCGATGCTTGCGCGACTGATACAGCCCGACGATGCCGTTCGGCAGAAAGATCACCAGCGCGATCAGGATCGGACCGAACACCACGAAGCGATACTCCTGCAGGAACTGCAGGTACTGCGTGAGCCAGGGCACCAGCAGCGCGCCGAGCAGCGGACCCGCGAGCGTGCCGATGCCGCCGACCAGCATGTACATCGTCATGTCGAACGTATGCTCGACGCCCGCGAGGTCCGGGCCGAGGAAGCGCACGGCGCCCGCATAGAGTCCGCCCGCGAGCCCTGCATAGACGACCGACAGCACGAACGCGAGCACCTTGTTGCGCATCAGGTCGATACCGAGCGATTGCGCGAGGCCGTCGCTGTTGCGGATCGCCATGAAGGTGCGGCCGAGCAGCGAGTTGACGATGCGATGCATCAGCCACACGCCGAGCACGAGAAACGCGAACGTCAGGTAGTACAGCGCGCGGGGCGTGTCGAACGACACGAGGCCGAAACCCGAGGGCGCAGGAATGCCGATGATGTCGGTCACGCCATGCGTGAGCGAGTCCCACTTCTCGATGACGAGAAACATGATGTAGCCGACGCACAGCGTGAAAATCGAAAAGTAGTGGCCACGCAAGCGCAGCGACACGAGCCCGACCAGCGCGCCGAACACGGCGACCACCGCGCCGGCCGCGACGAGTGCGAGCCAGAACGGCACCTGATGATCGACCGTGAGGATGCCTACCGTATACGCGCCGAGCGCCATGAAGCTGCCGTGCGCGAGATTGAACTGGCCGGTGTAGCCGGTGATCAGATTCAGGCCCACCGTGGCCAGCGCGAAGATGTACGCGGTGGACATCACGGTCAGCATGTAGTCGTTGGTCGCGGCGAACGGAAACGCCAGCCCTAGCGCGAACAGCAACGTCCAGCCGGTCTTGCCCTCGAAGAGTTTCATGATGCGCGCAGTTCCCTCGTGAAGAGTCCCTGGGGACGTACCGACAGAATCACCACGAGCAGCACGAACGCGATGATGTCCTTGTAGTCGGTCGAGATATAGAAGGCGCCGAAGCTCTCGGCCATGCCGATGATGAGCCCGCCGACGATCGCACCCGGCACGCTGCCCATGCCGCCGAGAATGATGATCACGAACGCCTTCAGGATCACGAGCTGGCCCATCGCCGGATAGACGAGGTTGATCGGCGCATAGAGCGTCGCGGCGACGGCCGCGAGCAGGCCCGAGATGCCGAACGTGAGCATCGTCACCTTGTTGGTGTCGATGCCCATCAGCGATGCGCCTTCGCGATCCTGCGCCATCGCGATGATGCTCGCGCCGATCACGGTGAAGCGCAGGAACAGCTGCAGCAGCAGGACGAGCGCGAACGCCGCGCCGATGATCAGCAGCCGCTGCAACGGCGCGCTGACGCTGCCGAGCTCGACGATGCCGGTATAAGGCGTCGGCATCCGATGAAAATCCGCGCCCCACATTGCTTGCGCGCCGGCTTCGAGAAACAGCAGCAGGCCGATCGCGGCGATCATCGGATGCAATTCGGAGGACTTGCGCAGCGGAGTGAACACGAGCCGCTCGGCGAGGATTGCCAGCAGGGCGACCGCGATGCCGGAGCCGATCATCGCGAGCCAGTAGTTCAGGCCGAGGCGGCTCATCAGATAGAACGACACGAACGCGCCGACCATGTAGAACGCGCCGTGCGCGAAGTTCGGCACCGCGAGGATGCCGTAGACGAGAGTGAGACCCAGCGCGACGAGGCTGTAAATGCCGCCTAGCGTCAAGCCGTTGAGGACCTGCTGCAAGAACATATCCACGCTTCGACATCCTCCCACTGGGACACACTGGGTGCGCATTGCGTTGGCTTTCGGCGCATGCCGCGGCACTTCAATCCCGACGGCGACAGCCGATGCTTGAAAACGCACCTTCGGCTGCGGACTGCGCATCGCGAAGGGCGGCGGAGCGGAACAAATTTGGCACGGGCGTTCGCTTTCCGTCAACCAATTTTTGTGTGTGTTTGTTCTGCATTGCGGATTATTAGGGAAGTCACTGAGGTGCCGGATGAAGACCGCATAACTGCATGCTTTCTCGCGCGAAGCCCATGCGTACAGCATTGGATGCTACCGGCTTCGATACAGAATCCGTTGGATCGGGCGCGAACCGCGACATTGTTTAATCAATGCTTCGATTCCGCAATGCAGAAGCCTCACGCCCAAGCGGGCGCGCCACTCGCGCGGCGCACCGCATCGTTCAGAACGTATGGCGAATGCCGATGTTCACGCCGGTCGTCGTACCGGTCGGCAGGTTCAGCGCGTTGTTGACCGACAGCCCGGTATGCATGCCGCCGTGATTGGTCACGAAGCCGACCTGCGCATACGTGACCGTCGCCTTCGACAACGAATAGTCGCCCGCGGTGCCGCCGAATGCGAACATCGCGCTCGCCTGCAAGCCCGCTATTTCGGGCGAGGTGTGCCACCCGTATCCCGCTATTTGGCTGTAAGCTTCCGTTCACGGGTTCGCGACAAGGCTGCGCGACCCGCTGTGGTGGTTCACGATTCGCAGACGGACTCGCACGTTATTGCCCATTCTTTTTAAGGAATATCCGTTATGAAGAGCTTCGCCATTAAACGAATCATGCTTGGCGTTTCGGTCGTCGCACTGGTGGCCGGCACGATGCCGCTCGCGCTCGCACAGGGTTCGACGGATGCCGCGGCTCAGCAAGGCGCGGCGGCGAGCACGCCGAAGCCGACCAAGGCCGAGCGCAAGGAAGCGCGCAAGCAGGCTCGTGCGAAAAAGAACGCCGAGTTGAAGAAGCTCGAAGAGGCGGGCTATCAGCCGTCGCAGAACGATCCGAACTACCCGGACAAGCTGCAGGCGGCGCAGAAGAAGGCCGGCGTTGGCGCAGCCGCACCGGCCAGCCAGTAACGGACAAGCGGACGCCCGGCGCGATGTTCATCGTCGATGAAGCGCCGGGTGGATTCGAGATTCACGTTATCGTGATCCCATACCGCATTCGATTCGCTGTCCGGATGCGGATCAAACGCAGCCAATCAATATTGCTTCTCGCTCACCCCAAGCTTTAGGGGTTTTCCGGCCGCTGTTCACGGATCGGTTAGGCTTTGCCGTCAGCAACGCGATCCGCGGGGAACGTGATCATGGCAACGAAGCATGAAGTGAAACGCTACAAGGCGAATCTCTCCGACGAACTGCACAGCGCCGCGCTCTATGAGACGCTCGCGAACGTCGAGAAAGACGAGACCCGCAAGCAGGTCTACCAGGATCTCGCGCAATCCGAACACAGCCACGCGCAAGTGTGGGCCGACAAGCTCAGGGCCAACGGCATCGAACCGAAAGGCCATGGGCATGCGGTCAAAACGCGCCTGATGAAGGGGCTCGTGCGCCTGTGCGGCGCGGACTTCGTGCTGCCGACACTCGCCGCCGCCGAATACGCGGACCGCAACAAATATCAAGGCCAACGCGACGCGGGCCGCATGTCGGCCGATGAACATCATCACGCGGCGGTCGTGCAAACGCTCGCGAGCACCGGCAATACCAACCTGTCATCCGGCGCGCGCATTGCCGAAGCCGAGTCGTGGCACAAGGGCGCCGCGTCGGGCAACGATCTGCGCGCGGCGGTCCTCGGCGCGAACGATGGCCTCGTGTCCAACTTCTGCCTGATCATGGGCGTCGCCGGCGCGGGCACCGGCAACAAGGCGATCCTGTTGACCGGCCTCGCCGGGCTGATCGCCGGGGCCTGTTCGATGGCACTCGGCGAATGGCTGTCGGTCACCAATGCGCGCGAACTCGCGAGCACGCAGATCGCGAAGGAAGCCGAGGAGATCGAAGAACAGCCCGAAGCGGAGGAGCACGAGCTCGCGCTGATCTACCGCGCGAAAGGGCTCGACGCGAACGAGGCGAAACGCGTGGCTTCGCAGATGATGCGCGACAAGGACAAGGCTCTCGACACCCTCACGCGCGAGGAGCTCGGTCTCGATCCGGCGGAACTGGGCGGCAATCCGTGGTCGGCGGCGGGCGTGTCGTTCTGTCTGTTTTCGCTCGGCGCGATTTTTCCGGTGATGCCTTTTCTGTGGACCCACGGCGTCAGCGCGATCGTGCAGTGTGTCGTGCTGAGCATGCTGGCGCTCGCATCGATCGGCGTGTTCACGTCGTTGTTCAACGGCCGCAGCGCGGGTTTTTCGGCGCTGCGCCAGATCGTCATCGGGCTGATCGCGGCCGGGTTTACGTTCGGCGTCGGGCATTTGCTGGGCGTATCGATTTCCTGAGCGGTTCACCCCGCGCGCGCGCGTCGCGCTCGCCGTCGTCCGGGAGCGCGGCTTGCTCTGTCGCGACACCCTCCGCGCGCCGGCCAATCCGCGTCAATCCCTTCTCCCATAAGGCTTTCCTCGCCGCGCCGAGTGCTCCCGGCGCGGCCGGGTGTCGCATTTCCACA
The DNA here is from genome assembly GCF_004197395.1 of Paraburkholderia sp. UYCP14C. GTDB lineage: Bacteria > Pseudomonadota > Gammaproteobacteria > Burkholderiales > Burkholderiaceae > Paraburkholderia. The sequence continues at coordinate 60,033 of NZ_SELS01000030.1, forward strand.
TGTGGTTGTCGGAATTAGTCGGCTCGCCGAACTTTTTTCTAGCAAATATGTATGCACAGCGCGGACGGACGTCCGCAAGCGAGGAGAGCATTCGATGAATTCCCCCAAGGTCGTGGTCGAAGGACTGTGCAAGGTGTTCGGCAGTAACCCGAAACAGGCGCTCGCCATGCTGGCCGGCGGCGCCACGAAAGAGGAAGTGTTTGCCCGCACCGGTCAGATCGTCGGCGTACACAACGCGTCGTTCGAAGTTCGCGAGGGCGAGATCTTCGTGCTGATGGGCCTGTCCGGCTCCGGCAAGTCGACGCTGATTCGCCTGATCAATCGGCTCGTCGAGCCGAGCGCCGGCAAGGTGCTGATCGACGGCCGCGATGTCGCGAGCGTGCCGCGAGCCGAACTGACGGCGCTGCGCCGCAAGGACATGAGCATGGTGTTCCAGTCCTTCGCGCTGATGCCGCAGCGCAACGTGTTGGCCAACGCGGCGTTCGGGCTCGAAGTCGCGGGCGTCGGGCGCAAGGAGCGCGAGGCACGGGCGCTGGCGGTGCTCGAACAGGTAGGCCTCGCGACCTTCGCGCAGAAGCTGCCCGCCGAGCTGTCGGGCGGCATGCAGCAGCGCGTCGGGCTCGCGCGAGCGCTCACGGTCAACCCATCGCTGATGATCATGGACGAGGCGTTCTCCGCGCTCGATCCGCTCAAGCGCAAGGAGATGCAGAACGTGCTGCTCGATCTACAACGCGAGCAGCAGCGCACGATCCTGTTCGTGTCGCACGATCTGGAGGAGGCGATGCGCATCGGCACGCGCATCGCGATCATGGAGGGCGGGCGTGTGGTGCAGATCGGCACGCCGCAGGAAATCATCAAGAACCCGGCCGACGACTACGTGCGCGCATTCTTCGAAGGCATCGACACGAGCCGCTATCTGACGGCCGGGGATCTGATGCAGATCGACGCCGTGCCGCTGATGCACGCGCCGCAGATCGACGCGTCGAGTGTGGCCGCGACGCTGAACGGCAGCGCCGAATACGCATTCGTGCTCGACGGCCAGCGCAGGATCCGCGGCTTCGTGTGCCGCGACTCGACGGGCAGCGCGTCGCCGCGGCTCAACAACATCGAATGCATTCACCGCAGCACGCCGCTCAACGACGTGGTCGAGCGCGTGGCGGCGAGCCGCGCGCCGCTGCCCGTCGTCGAAGCGGACGGTTCCTACTGCGGTTCGATCAACCAGACGAACGTGCTGAACGTTCTCACGCGCCATCGAGGTTCTCATGTCTGAAGTCATTCCACTTGGCGCCTGGGTCGATCACGGCGTTCACTACCTGCTCGATCACGATGCGAAGACCTTCGACACGATCGGCAAGGTCATCGAAAGTTTCGCCGCGGCGGTCGAGCACGGCTTGCAGGCCGTGCCGATGTGGGCGCTGATGGCGTTCTTCGTCGGCATCGGCTTGTGGCGCGTCGGCTGGCGCTTCGCGCTGTTCACGCTGGCCGCGCTGCTGTTGATCTACGGCACCGGCTTCTGGGATCAGATGGTGATCACGCTCGGCCTCACGCTGTCGTCGACGGTGATCAGTCTCGTACTGGGCGTGCCGCTCGGCATCTGGATGGCGAAGAGCCGCACCGTCGAAATGATCGTGCGCCCGGTGCTCGATCTGATGCAGACGATGCCCGCGTTCGTCTACCTGATTCCGGCCGCGATGCTGTTCGGCCTCGGCCGCGTGCCGGGCATCCTGTCGACGGTGATCTTCGCGATGCCGCCCGCGGTGCGTCTGACCGCGCTCGGTATCAAGCACGTGAATCACGAAATCGTCGAAGCGGGGCAGGCGTTCGGCTGCACGCCGTGGCAACTGCTGTACAAGGTGCAGTTTCCGAACGCGCTGCCGTCGATCATGACCGGCGTGAACCAGACCATCATGATGGCGCTGTCGATGGTGATCATCGCGTCGATGGTCGGCGCGGGCGGTCTCGGCAACGACGTGCTTGCGAGTATCCAGCGGCTCGATATCGGGCTCGGCTTCGAAAGCGGGATGTCGGTCGTGATGCTGGCGATCATTCTGGACCGCATCACCGAGAGCTTCGGACGGGCGCCGGGCAAGGCACGCGCACCGCTGTTCGCGGGGTTGCGCAATGCGATGAGAGTGCGCCGGGAGCCGGCGGCGCAACACGGCTGATACGCCGAGCCGATGCACCTATCCGACAAGCCTATGAAGCGCGATGCAATCACCGCAGCCGAAGCCGAAGCCGATGCGCGGCTGTCTAACGTCGCGCACGTCGGTTTCCTGACGCTGCCGAACTTCTCGATGATCGCGTTCACCAGCGCGGTCGAGGTGCTGCGCATGGCGAACTACGTGGGCCGCGCGCAGCACTACCGGTGGTCGGTGATCACGCCGGACGGCGAGCCGGCGCGCGCGAGCAACGGCATCACGGTGAAGCCGACCACCACGCTCGCCGAAGCCGGCATGCCGGATCTGCTGTTCGTGTGCGCGGGCTGGCACGTGCGCGAGTATGTGAACGACGCGGTGATCGCGTTGCTGCGCGAGGCGGCCGCGAACCGCGTGCCGCTCGGCGGCATCTGCACGGGGCCGTACGCACTGCTCGCGGCCGGGCTGCTCGACGGCTATCGCGCGACCGTGCATTGGGAGGACATGTCGCCGTTGCACCAGCGCTATCCGCACGTGCATTTCGACGACGAACTATTCGTGATCGACCGCGACCGGCTGACCTGCACCGGCGGCACCGCGCCGCTCGATCTGATGCTGCATCTGGTCGGCATGCGGCTGGGGTCCGCGGTGGCCGCGCAGGTGTCGGAGCAGTTCGTCGTCGAGCGGATTCGCGGCTCGACCGACTACCAGCACATTCCGGTCGACGCGCGGGTGGGGCTCTCGCGCGCCGAACTGATCGAAGTGGTGCGGCTGATGGAAGCGAACATCGAGGAACCGCTCTCGCTCGACGAACTCGCGCGGCTCGTCAACCTGTCGCAGCGTCATTTGCAGCGGATGTTCAAGCTGTTCCTGAACGTGTCGCCGACGCATTACTACCTGAGCTTGCGGTTGCGCCGCGCGCGCGACCTGCTGCGAAATACCGACACGTCGATCGCGCGGGTGACCACCGTGTGCGGTTTTCATTCGCCGTGCCATTTCAGCAAGGCGTATCGCGCGCAGTTCGGGCATGCGCCGAGCGTCGAGCGGCGCATGCCGGAATAGCCGGCGCCGCGCCCTGGCATGGCGCGAATTCAGATCGCCTGCGCGCGGCCCGGAAACGTTTCGTCGTAGCACGAGCCGTCGTCGACTTGCGCCGCCGTGCCGCGCTGCTCGCGATACATCATCGGCGGCACGCCGAACTGCTTGCGGAATTCCCGTCCCAGGTGCGAGGCGTCCGAAAAGCCGCAGCTCGACGCGATATCGGCGACGGTCTTGTCCGAACTCGTCAACAGCCACGCGGCGGTGCGCAGGCGCACCAGCTTCGCGTAGGCCTGCGGCGCCTTGCCGGTCTGCGCCTTGAACAGCCGTTCCAACTGGCGCGGCGACAGATCGAGCTTGCCCGCCAGTTCGTCGAGCGACAGCGCGCGGCCCACGTGCTGTTCCATCAGCAGAATCGCGCGCTTGACCTTCGGGTGCGAGGCCGGTGCGAGGCCGGGCGGATGCGGCTGCGGCGCGTTACCTTTCTGCATGTCGTCGACCAGCAGGATACGCAGCGCCTTCTGCACCGTCGCGGTTTCGAAATGCCGCAGCAGGATCGCGGCGGCGACGTCGATCGATGCGCGCCCGCCCGAACACGTGATGCGCCGCCGGTCGATCACGAACAGCCGGTCGGCGACCAGCATCTGTTCGTCGACCGACGGAAAGCGCTCGATGAAATCCCAGTAGTGAAACCAGCTCACGCAGATCCGATAGCCGTCGAGCACGCCCGCGCGCATCAGCGAGAACACGCCGGTGCACATGCCGACCAACGTCGCGTCGCGGGCCGCGGCGCGGCGGATGAACGCGAGCGTCGCGTCGCTCGCGGCCGGCCCCGAGTGCAGCAGTCCGCCGACCACTACCACGTAGTCGAACTTCTCGGCGGTCTCGAAGGTTTCCCACGGCGTGATCTGGATGCCGCAACTCGCGCGCACCGGAGCAAGGGTTTCCCCGATCACGCTCCACGAGCAGCGCACCGGTTTGCTGAAGTCGCCTTCGTCGGCGGACAGGCGCAGCAGGTCGACGAAACCGGAGAAAGCGGTCAGCGTGAAGTTCGGCAGCAGGATGATGCCGAAGCGGATGCGCTGCTTCGTGGCTGTCTCGAGCGAGGGAGGGGCAAGCGTTTCAGCGGAATTCATGCGTGCGGCGGGTCGGCGAAAAGAACGGCGAAAGAGGAGCGAACGTTAACCGAAAGGGTGAAAGAAGCATAGCACCACGGACCCCAGGCATTGTCGGCCGCGATTTCAGCGCGTGTCGCAAATGCGCCGCCAGTCATCGCAAAAGCGCCGCGAGGCTTGCCCGGCGGGCCGCCTGCCGCCTCACTTGACGACGCCATCCCACTGCGATGCCGTTTTTATTCTATCGATCCGGGCCGCCGTGCGGTGCAATAGGCACATTCCATCCGGGCGCATGAATCAGGTTAGAGCGCTTCCGGCCATCGCAATACGCAGGACACAACGCACAAGGTACGCCATGAACGTCAGCGTCTTCGATCTGTTCAAGATCGGCATCGGTCCATCGAGCTCGCACACGGTCGGGCCGATGATCGCCGCGTGCCGCTTCGCGTCGCATATCGAGGATGCGAATCTGCTCGGCTTCGTGCGGCGCGTCAGAGCCGAGCTGTTCGGCTCGCTCGGCGCGACCGGCAAGGGCCACGGCAGCGACAAGGCGGTGCTGCTCGGCCTCGAAGGCAATCTGCCCGACCGGCTCGATCCCGACCTGATCGAGCCGCGGCTGCGGGCGATCCGCGAGACCAAGCAGCTCGTGCTGCTCGGCAAGCATCCGGTCGCGTTCGAGGAGCGCGAACATATCGGCTTCTACCGCAAGCTGATGCCGGGCGCGCCGGGTTCGGGCTTCGTGCATCCGAACGGCATGCGCTTCCAGGCCTTCGACGAAAACGGTCAGCTGCTGGTCGAAAAAGAGTATTTCTCTGTCGGCGGCGGCTTCGTCGTCAATCGCGACGGCGATCGCGTGAACGGCCAGCGCACGAGCACCGAGGTGCCGTATCCGTTTCGCACCGGCGCCGATCTGATGCGCGTGTGCCGCGAAAGCGGATTGTCGATCGCCGAAGTGACGCTGCGCAACGAATGCGCGACGCGTCCCGAATCCGAAGTACGCGAAGGCCTGCTGGCGATCTGGCGCACCATGGCCGCGTGCGTCGAGCGCGGCTGCAAGGTGCGCGGCGAGTTGCCCGGCCCGATGCACGTGAAGCGCCGCGCGGCCGAGTTGAGCGAGCGTCTGCGCGAGCGCTCGGAGGAATCGCTGCGCGATCCGCTGTCGATGCTCGACTGGGTCAACCTGTACGCGATGGCCGTCAACGAGGAAAACGCGGCGGGCGGCCGGGTCGTCACCGCGCCGACCAATGGCGCGGCCGGCGTGATCCCGGCGGTGCTGCACTACTACGTGAAGTTCATGCATGCGGCGAACGACGCCGGCATCGTCGACTTCCTGCTGACCTCCGCGGCGATCGGCATCATCTACAAGGAAACGGCGTCGATCTCCGGCGCCGAAGTGGGCTGCCAGGGCGAAGTGGGCGTGGCCTGCTCGATGGCCGCCGCGGCGCTCGCGGCGGTGATGGGCGGCACGCCCGCGCAGGTCGAGAACGCCGCCGAAATCGGCATGGAACACAACCTCGGCATGACCTGCGACCCGGTCGGCGGGCTCGTGCAGATCCCGTGCATCGAGCGCAACGCGATGGGCGCGATCAAGGCGATCAACGCGGCGCGCCTCGCGATGAAGGGCGACGGCAAACACATCGTGTCGCTCGACAGCGTGATCCGAACCATGCGCGAAACCGGCGCCGATATGAAGACGAAATACAAGGAGACGTCGCGCGGTGGTCTCGCCGTGAACGTCATCGAATGTTGAACCTCCCGCAATACCAGCAAAACCGCATCAGCATCAGCAAACCCGCAAAGGACCGACGATGAGCCGCTATTCGATATTCAGCCTGCTGCGCAACGGGATGTCGTATCACGAGAACTGGGAGCGGCAATGGCGCAGCCCGGAACCGAAGAAGGAATACGACGTCGTGATCGTCGGTGGCGGCGGCCATGGTCTTGCGACCGCGTACTACCTCGCGAAGGAACACGGCGTGAAGAATGTCGCGATTCTGGAGAAGGGTTGGATCGGCGGCGGCAATACCGCGCGCAACACGACGATCGTTCGTTCCAACTATCTCTGGGACGAATCCGCCGCGCTGTACGAAAAGGCGTTGAAGCTGTGGGAAGGTCTGTCACAGGATCTCAACTACAACGTGATGTTCAGCCAGCGCGGCGTGATGAATCTGGCGCACTCGCTGCAGGACGTGCGCGACACCGAGCGCCGCGTGAACGCGAACCGGCTGAACGGTATCGATGCCGAGTTCATCACGCCCGAACAGATCAAGGAAATCGAACCGACCATCAACCTGAACAGCCGCTATCCGGTGCTCGGCGCATCGATCCAGCGTCGCGCGGGCGTCGCGCGGCATGACGCCGTCGCGTGGGGTTTCGCACGCGGCGCGGACCAGCATGGTGTCGACATCATTCAGAATTGCCAGGTGACTGGCATTCGCCGTGACGGTGGGCGCGTGACGGGCGTCGATACCGTGAAGGGCTTCATCAAGGCGAAGAAGGTCGCCGTGGTGGCGGCCGGTAACACGTCGACGCTCGCCGACATGGCCGGCATCCGGCTGCCGCTCGAAAGCCATCCGTTGCAGGCGCTCGTGTCCGAGCCGATCAAGCCGGTGGTCAACTCGGTGATCATGTCGAACGCGGTGCACGCGTATATCAGCCAGTCCGACAAGGGCGATCTCGTGATCGGCGCCGGCATCGATCAATACTCGGGCTTTGGTCAGCGTGGCAGCTTCCACATCATCGAAGGCACGCTGCAGGCGATCGTCGAGATGTTCCCGGTGTTCTCGCGTGTGCGGATGAACCGTCAGTGGGGCGGCATCGTCGATGTGTCGCCGGATGCGTGCCCGATCATCAGCAAGACCGATGTGAAGGGGCTCTATTTCAACTGCGGCTGGGGCACCGGTGGCTTCAAGGCGACGCCGGGCTCGGGCTGGGTGTTCGCGCATACGATCGCGAAGGACGAACCTCATCCGCTGAACGCGCCGTTCTCGCTGGACCGCTTCTACACCGGTCATCTGATCGACGAACACGGCGCCGCCGGCGTCGCCCACTAACGCGTACCGCAATGACTTTGCATGGGACCGGGGTAAGGCGCTAAAGCGCCAGCTCCGGTCGACAGAGGAGATTGAATCATGCTGCTGATCGAATGCCCGTGGTGTGGGCCGCGTGCCGAATCCGAATTCAACTGTGGCGGCGAAGCCGACATCGCACGTCCGCTCGACACCGACACGCTCACCGACAAGGAATGGGGCGACTATCTGTTCATGCGCAAGAACCCGCGCGGCGTGCATCGCGAGCAATGGTTCCACACGCAGGGCTGCCGCCGCTGGTTCAAGGCGCAGCGCGACACCGTGAGCTACGCGTTCCAGGGCTATCAGACGTTCGAGCGACCTTTGCTGGCGCTGGACGGTAACGACGCACAGGCAGGCAACAAGCAAGAGGGCAAAGCATCATGAGCCAGAAAGACCGACTCCCGACCGGCGGGCGCATCAACCGCGCGATCACGCTCAGCTTCACGTTCAACGGCGTCGAATACAAGGGCTATCAAGGCGACACGCTCGCGTCGGCATTGCTCGCGAACGGCATGCATTTCGTCGCGCGCAGCTGGAAATATCACCGGCCGCGCGGCATCGTGACCGCGGGCGTCGAGGAGCCGAACGCGGTCGTGCAGCTGGAGACCGGCGCTTACACTGTGCCGAACGCACGGGCCACCGAGGTCGAGTTGTATCAGGGGCTCGTCGCGAGCAGCGTGAACGCGAAACCGAGCATCGAGAAAGACCGCATGGCGATCAACCAGAAGTTCGCGCGCTTCATTCCGGCGGGCTTCTACTACAAAACCTTCATGTGGCCGCGCAAGTTCTGGCCGAAGTACGAGGAAGTGATTCGCGACGCGGCCGGCCTCGGCACCGCGCCGCAACATCGCGACGCGGACCGCTACGACAAGTGCTTCGCGCATTGCGACGTGCTGGTGGTCGGCGGCGGCCCGACCGGGCTCGCGGCCGCGCATGCGGCGGCGTTGTCCGGCGCGCGCGTGACGCTCGTCGACGATCAGCCCGAACTCGGCGGTACGCTGCTGTCGTGTGGCGCGGAGATCGACGGCAAGCCCGCGTTGCAGTGGGTGCAGAAAATCGAAGACGAACTGCGGCAGATGCCGGACGTCAAGATTCTCAGTCGCAGCACCGCGTTCGGCTATCAGGACCACAACCTCGTCACGGTCACGCAGCGTCTGACCGATCATCTGCCGGTGTCGCAACGCAAGGGCACGCGCGAACTGCTGTGGAAGATCCGCGCGAAACGCGTGATTCTCGCGACCGGCGCGCATGAACGGCCGATCGTGTTCGGCAACAACGATCTGCCGGGCGTGATGCTCGCTTCGGCGGTGTCGACCTATCTGCATCGCTATGCGGTGCTGCCGGGGCGCAACGCGGTCGTGTTCACCAACAACGACGACGGCTATCAATGCGCGCTCGACCTGAAAGCGGCCGGCGCACAGGTGACCGTGGTCGATCCGCGCGCGGGCGCATCGAAGGGCACGTTGCCCGGCCTCGCGCGCCGCCATGGCATCAAGGTGATGAGCGGCACGGTCGTCACGGCGGCGCACGGCAAGCTGCGCGTCGCGTCGGTGTCGCTCGCCTCGTACGCGAAAGGGCAGATCACCGGGCAACAGGGCGAGCTGCCCTGCGATCTGCTCGCGACGTCCGGCGGCTGGAGTCCGGTGCTGCATCTGTTCGCGCAGTCCGGCGGCAAGGCCCATTGGCATGACGACAAGGCCTGCTTCGTGCCGGGCAAGGCGGTCCAGCCCGAGACCAGCGTCGGCGCCTGCGCCGGCGACTTCACGCTCGGCCAGGGCATCCGCTTCGCGGTCGACGCCGGCGTCGAAGCGGCGCGCGCGGCCGGGCACATCGTCGCGCGGCCGAAGCCGGTGCAGGTCGCCGAGTTGAGCGAAGCGAAGCTGGAACCGCTGTGGCTCGTCGGCGGACGCGAGCTGGCCACGCGCGGGCCCAAGCAGTTCGTCGATTTCCAGAACGACGTCGCGGCGGCCGACATCTTCCTCGCGGCGCGTGAAGGCTTCGAATCCGTCGAACACGTGAAGCGCTACACCGCGATGGGTTTCGGCACCGACCAGGGCAAGCTCGGCAACATCAACGGCATGGCGATTCTCGCGCAGGCGCTCGGCAAGACCATTCCCGAGACCGGCACGACGACGTTCCGGCCGAACTACACGCCGGTCACGTTCGGCACGTTTGCCGGGCGCGAGCTGGGCGAGATGCTCGACCCGGTGCGCAAGACCGCGGTGCACGAATGGCACGTGGAGAACGGCGCGGCGTTCGAGGACGTCGGCAACTGGAAGCGTCCGTGGTACTACCCGAAGGCGGGCGAGGACATGCACGCGGCGGTCGCGCGGGAATCGCTCGCGGTGCGCACGAGCGTCGGCATCCTCGACGCGTCGACGCTCGGCAAGATCGACATTCAGGGTCCCGACTCCGCGAAGCTGCTGAACTGGGTATACACGAACCCGTGGACCAAGCTCGAAGTCGGCAAGTGCCGCTACGGCCTGATGCTCGACGAAAACGGCATGATCTTCGACGACGGCGTCACCGTGCGCCTCGCCGACCAGCACTACATGATGACGACCACCACCGGTGGCGCCGCGCGCGTGCTGACGTGGCTCGAGCGCTGGCTGCAAACCGAGTGGCCCGACCTGCGCGTGCGGCTTGCGTCGGTCACCGATCACTGGGCGACGTTCGCGGTGGTCGGACCGAAGAGCCGCAAGGTGCTGCAAAAGGTCTGCGACGACATCGACTTCGCAAACGACGCGTTCCCGTTCATGACGTATCGTGAAGGCACCGTCGCGGGTGCGGCGGCGCGCGTGATGCGCATCAGCTTCTCGGGCGAACTCGCGTATGAAGTCAACGTGCCGGCCAACGTCGGGCGCGCGGTATGGGAGGCATTGATGGCCGCGGGCGCGGAGTTCAATATCACACCGTACGGCACCGAGACGATGCACGTGCTGCGCGCGGAGAAGGGCTACATCATCGTCGGCCAGGATACGGACGGCTCGATGACGCCGCACGACCTCGGCATGGGCGGGCTCGTCGCGAAGTCGAAGGACTTTCTCGGCAAGCGCTCACTCGCCCGCTCGGACACCGCGAAGGCGGGGCGCAAGCAACTGGTCGGGTTGTTATCGGAAGATGCATCGTTCGTGATACCGGAAGGCTCGCAGATCGTCGCCGGTCCGTTCCAGGGCGACACCGCGCCGATGCTCGGGCACGTCACGTCGAGCTATTACAGCCCGATTTTGCAGCGCTCGATCGCGATGGCGGTCGTCAAGGGCGGTCTCGACAAGATCGGCACGACCGTCACGATTCCGCTCTCGAGCGGCAAACAGATCTCAGCGAAAATCGCGAGTCCGGTGTTCTACGACAGCGAAGGAGCACGTCAACATGTGGAATGAAACAGGTGGAACGGTGTCGGTCGTGGACCGTACGGTGGGGCGGCAAAACGGCGCGTGGCAGGAGTCGCCGCTGGTCGGCGCGCAAGGGCTGCTGAAGCAGCATCAGGCCAACGCGACTGCCGCGTTCCGGCTCGGTGAGCGGCCGTTTCTCGAACTCGTGAACGTGCGCGGCGATACGCGCGATGCGGCGTTCGTTCGCGCGGTGGAACAGGTGCTTGGCTGCAAGCCGCCGGAGAAGGCAAACACCGTCGCGCGCGGCAACGGCTACGACATGGTGTGGCTCGGCCCGGACGAATGGCTGGTGCGTTCGGAGGCCGCGCACGAGGCGACGCGCACGGCGCCGTTGCAGGCGAAGCTCGGCGCGGCGTTCGCGGGCGTGTTCGCGTCGGCGGTCGATATCGGCAGCGGCTTTACGGTGCTCGAAATCACCGGCACCCGCACGCGCGACGTGCTCTCGCGCGGCTGTCCGCTCGATCTGCATCCAAAGCTATTCGGCGTGGGGCAGTGCGCGCAGAGCCATTATTTCAAGGCGTCGATCACGTTGCTGCCCACGGGCGCGGACAGTTTCGACATCGTCGTGCGCCGCAGCTTCGCGGACTACTTCGTCAAGATCATGCTCGACGCCGCCGAGCCGTTGATGTCCTGAGCGACGCGCGGTTTGCTCCGCTGATAGACGGCGGCCGGTGTGTGCAGGCACCGGCCGGCGCTTTTCTTCGTTTCCCCTTCCTCATCTTCGCCATGACGTCGACACGTGTCGCCACCGCGCGTCTCACGGCGCTTGCGTTCGACGAGCGCGACGCGGGCGCCGCGCTCGCGCTGCTCGAACAAAGTATCGCGCTGCGTCATCGGCGCATTGCGCTGATCCGCTATCTGCTCGCGCGCGAGCTAGGCGCGCCGCTCGAAGCGCGGCATCACGCGTACGTCGAGAAAATCGCAGCCCGTCTGAGCGCGGATGCGCTCGCGCGGATCGCCGGCGCCGCGCGCGCGCGATTGCGGACCTAGGTTCACTGCGTACTACTGCTTGCCGCCATCCAGCGCGGTGAGGATCTGATGCGCGGCGCTCACGCGCGCTTCAATCGGGAAATTCCGGTTGGCGAGCATCACGATGCCGAAGCGCTTTTGCGGCACGAACGCGACATACGCGCCGAAGCCGTTGGTCGATCCGGTCTTGTTGATCCAGACATTCTGCTGCGGCGGCAGAGGCGGCTTGATTGCGCTCGACGGCGAGCCATCGAGGGCCATCTGCATCGAATTGCCGGCCAAAAGGGTCGGCAGTGCGACCGGATACGGGTACTGCTCCCAGATCAGATCCTGGGTCAGCACGCCGGCCTGGAAGTAGCCGGTATGCGTGTCCGTGATCGCGCGCTGGAACTGACTGTCGAGCGGCATCAGGTTCATGTTCGCCTGCACGAACCGCAGCATGTCGGCGGCGGTCGACTTCACCCCGTACGCCTCGGCGGAAATCACGCCGCCCGTCAGGCGGATCGGCGCGCCGTCTTTCGTATAGCCCTGCGCGTAGTCCGGCATTTTCGCCGCGGGGACGTCGATGTAGGTGCTCTTCATGCCGAGCGCCGGAAACACGCGCTGCTGCATCAGCGCGGTGAAGTCCTGCCCCATGGTCTTCGCGGTAATCAGGCCCAGCGTGCCGATGCCGGGATTCGAGTAGGTGCGGAATGTGCCCGGCGGATGAGCGGGCTGCCAGTCGTGGAAGTACTGCAGCAGTTGCGCGTCGTTGTGGATGTCGTCCGGCACCTGGAGCGGCAGACCGCCGGGCGTGTGCGTGCCGAGGTTCAGCAGGCTCACTTTGCCGAACGGCCGGCCGCGCAGCGTCGGCAGATAGCGCTCGGTGCCGTCGGACAACGACAGCTTGCCGTCGATCTGCGCATACGACGCGAGCGTCGCCGTGAAGGTCTTGCTGACCGAACCGAGTTCGAACAGCGTATCGCGCGTGACCGGCTTGCCGGTTTGCGTCGATGCGACGCCGTAGTTGTACACGTAGGGCTTGCCGTCCTCGATCACGCCGACGGCCATGCCGGCGATATGGTATTTCGTCATCAGCGGCCGGATCGCGGCATCGACGGTGGACTGCAGTTGCGCGGCGCCGGGCTCGGCCGCGTGGCCGGCGGGTGAGGTCGCGTACAGCGTGAACAGCGCGAACGTGGCGGTTGTTATCAGTTTGAGCGCTCGGGTCTTCATGGCAAACGGGGCCTCGGTCGGGAGTGTTGAACCGGCGGAGCGCCGATTCGATCGAGGCTGCACTATCCGGCTTTTGTGAACCGCTGGCAAACGAGGATATGTTGCGCGGGGCTAAAGAAAAAGTTGTGGGCTGCGACGCCAGCGAGGCCCCGGCGTTGTCGGTTGCGGCCAAACGCGTGTCGGGTTCGATACAGGTCTCACCGCGAGTGGCCGCTACGCTGGTGAAACGGTGCGCCGCGCAAGCGTGCGGGCGCGCCGCTCACGAACATGGAGACGAGACAATGAGCAGCAATCGCGGCGTCGTGTATCTGGGGCAGGGCAAGGTCGAAGTGCAGTCGATCGATTATCCGAAGATGGTCGATCCACGCGGCCGTTCGATCGGCCACGGCGTGATACTGAAGGTGGTGAGCACGAATATCTGCGGCTCCGATCAGCACATGGTGCGTGGCCGCACGACCGCCGAGGTCGGCCTCGTGCTCGGGCACGAGATTACCGGCGAAGTGATCGAGGTAGGGCGCGACGTCGAGACACTGAGCGTCGGCGATCTGGTGTCGGTGCCGTTCAACGTCGCGTGCGGACGCTGCCCGACCTGCAAGGCCCAGCATACCGGCGTGTGCCTGAACGTAAATCCGTCGCGCGCGGGCGGCGCGTATGGCTATGTCGACATGGGCGGCTGGATCGGCGGCCAGGCCGAATACGTCATGGTGCCGTACGCGGACTTCAATCTGCTGAAATTCCCGGACCGTGCGCAGGCGATGGCGAAGATCCGCGACCTGACCTGCCTGTCCGACATTCTGCCCACCGGCTATCACGGCGCGGTGATGGCCGGCGTCAAGCCCGGCGCGACCGTCTATATCGCGGGCGCGGGACCGGTCGGCATGGCGGCGGCCGCGTCCGCGCGGCTGTTGGGCGCGGCCTGCACGATCGTCGGCGACATGAACGAGGCGCGCCTGGAGCATGCGCGCAAGATGGGCTTCCAGACCATCAATCTGTCGAAGGACGCGACGCTCGGCGAACAGATCGAGCAGATCCTCCGCAAACCCGAAGTGGATTGCGCGGTGGACTGCGTCGGCTTCGAAGCGCACGGCCACGGCAGCAGCGGCTCACACGAGGAAGCCCCGGCCACGGTGCTCAATTCGCTGATGGAAATCACCCGCGCGGCTGGCGCGATCGGCATTCCGGGTCTCTACGTGACCGACGATCCGGGCTCGGCCGATGCCGCCGCCCGCCGGGGCAGCCTCAGTTTGCGTTTTGGTCTGGGCTGGGCCAAGTCGCATTCGTTCCACACCGGGCAGACGCCGGTCATGAAGTACAACCGCGATCTGATGCAGGCGATTCTGTGGGATCGTTTGCCGATCGCCGATATCGTCAACGTGACGGTGGTGTCGCTCGACGATGCGCCCGAGGGCTACCGGCAATTCGACGGCGGCGCGCCGAAGAAGTTTGTGATCGACCCGCATGGGCTATTGAAGGCGGCTTGAGGATCGTTCACCGCTAAAGCGCTGCGTGGCCTGCTGCGCACGCAGCCCTTGAAACGACGCACGCGCTGAACGGATGCCCCGTTCAGCGCGTGCGTGCGTTCATTGGTTCATTCGATCAAGCCGCCAACACCGGCGCGCCGGAGAGCGAAGGCGCCTGCTTGCGACGCTCGCGGGTCGGCGCGGTACCGAACGCGTCGCGATAGCTCTTCGAGAAGTGGCAGGCGGACTGGAAGCCGCACGCCATCGTGATGTGCATGATCGACATGTCGGTCTGCAACAGCAGTTCGCGCGCGCGCCGCAGGCGCAGCGTCAGGTAGTAGTGCGTGGGCGTCATACCCAGATGCTCGCGGAAGAGGCGCTGCAACTGCCGTTGCGACATGCCGGCGAGCCGCGCGAGTTCTTCGCGCGACAGCGGCTCCTCGATGTTGTTCTCCATCAGCGAGATCACTTCGAACAGCGACTTGTTGGCCGAGCCGAGCCGCGCGACGAGCGGCATCTTCTGCTGCGCGCTGGTGTCGCGCACGTGTTCGACGATGAACTGCTCGGCGATCTGCGTGACGCGCGCGGTACCGACGCGCGGCGCGATCAGGTTCAGCATCATGTCGAGCGGTGCGACGCCGCCGGTGCAAGTCACGCGATCCCGATCGATCACGAACAGCTCTTTCAGAAAGCGCGTATCGGGAAACTCCTCTTTCAGCGCCGACATGTTTTCCCAATGGATCGCGCACGCATAACCGGCCAGCAGCCCGGCGCGCGCGAGCGCATAGGTGCCTGTGCACAGGCTGCCCAGCACGCAGCCCATGCGTGCGAAACGGCGCAGCGCGGACAGATGCTCGGCGGTGGTGGAGCGCTGCACGTCGATGCCGCCGACCACGAACACGATATCGGGCTGCCCGACGCATTCGACCGGACCCGTGTCGACGGATAGGCCGTTGCTCGCCATGACCGGTCCGCCTTCGGGACTCACGATCGACCAGCGGTAAAGCGGCTGGCCCGTCAGATAGTTCGCCATGCGCAGCACTTCGATCGCGTTCGTGAAGGCGATCATCGTGAAGTTGGGAACCGGCATGAATGCGAAATGCGACAACGATGCCGTGCGATCGGTGGACATGGGAACGGGGAATCCTGATGTAAATATCGCGTCGCCGTGGGGAAGGCGACTTTCTCAATTTTGAGTATCAGGGCAACTACCGTGCCATCAGGCTAAACCCTTGGATGCTGCGCACAAAGCCGGGAATAGCTAAGCAATCGACTGATGGAACCGCTTCCGCCTGGCACCAGAACGGCGCTGCGGCGCGGGTGCTGCGCACCTGATCGGCGCAGCAAGTCTGCGTTGTAGTGCAGCGCCGGGCGCGCGAACCGCGCCGACTTGTCGAAAAAGGACGCGCATGGCGGAAAAGGCAAAGAACGCGTCTGAATTCGTAAATCGACGCGCGTGGCGAACGTCAAGAATAGACCCAAGGCAAAGCGGTGGCGTTACCCCGCCAGCAAGCCGCAGTGGCCTCCCGTCAACGTTCTCACGGACCTTCCATGTCGAACCCGAATCCCTTCTTCGAAGACTCGCTGCCGGCGCGCGATCCGGCGGTGCGCGGCGCCATTCTGAAAGAGCTCGAGCGCCAGCAGTCGCAGATCGAACTGATCGCGTCGGAAAACATCGTATCGCGCGCAGTGCTCGACGCCCAGGGCTCGGTGCTGACCAACAAGTACGCGGAAGGGTATCCGGGCAAGCGGTATTACGGCGGTTGCGAATACGTCGACGAGATCGAGACGCTCGCGCTCGATCGTATCAAGCAGTTGTTCGACGCGAAGTTCGCCAACGTGCAGCCGCATTCCGGCGCGCAGGCCAACGGCGCGGTGATGCTGGCGTTGACGAAGCCGGGCGATACGGTGCTCGGCATGTCGCTCGACGCGGGCGGCCATCTGACGCACGGCGCGAAGCCCGCGTTGTCAGGCAAGTGGTTCAACGCGGTGCAGTACGGCGTGCGGCGCGACACGATGCTGATCGACTACGAACAGATCGAGGAACTGGCGCAACAGCACAAGCCCACGCTGCTGATCGCCGGCTTCTCCGCGTATCCGCGCGCACTCGATTTCGCGCGGCTGCGCGCGATCGCCGACGGCGTAGGCGCGAAGCTGATGGTGGACATGGCGCATATCGCCGGTGTGATCGCGGCGGGCCGTCATGACAACCCCGTCCCGCATGCGCACGTGGTCACGTCGACCACCCACAAGACCTTGCGCGGCCCGCGCGGCGGCTTCGTGCTGACCAACGACGAAGAGATCGCGAAGAAGATCAACTCCGCCGTGTTCCCCGGCTTGCAGGGCGGCCCGCTGATGCACGTGATCGCCGGCAAGGCGGTCGCCTTCGGCGAGGCGCTGCAGCCCGGCTTCAAAACCTATATCGACAGCGTGCTCGCGAACGCGCGGGCGCTCGGCGACGTGCTGAAAGCGGGCGGCGTCGATCTGGTGACGGGCGGCACCGACAACCATCTGCTGCTGGTCGATCTGCGGCCGAAGGGGCTCAAGGGCAACCAGGTCGAGCAGGCGCTGGAGCGCGCGGGCATCACCTGCAACAAGAACGGCATTCCGTTCGATACGGAAAAGCCGACCGTCACCTCCGGTATTCGCCTCGGCACGCCGGCGGCCACGACACGCGGTTTCGGCGTCAGCGAGTTCCGCGAGGTGGGGCGGCTGATCGTCGAGGTGCTCGATGCGCTGCGCGCGTCCCCCGAAGGCGATGCCGCCACCGAACGACGTGTGCGCCGCGAGATTTTCGCGCTGTGCGACCGCTTCCCCATCTACTGATTACGCGTGGAGCAAACGATGAGTCAATTGCACGAGAACAGCATCATCATCGACGGGCTGAACATTTCGAAGTTCGAGCGCTCGGTGTTCGAGGACATGCGCAAGGGCGGCGTGACCGCGGTCAACTGCACGGTGTCGGTCTGGGAAAGCTTTCAGAAGACCGTCGACAACATCGCCGAGATGAAGCAGCAGATCCGCCAGTACAGCGAGATCCTGACGCTGGTGCGCACCACCGAAGACATTTTCCGCGCGAAGAAAGAGAACAAGACCGGCATCATCTTCGGCTTCCAGAACGCGCATGCGTTCGAGGACAACCTCGGCTATATCGAGGCGTTCAAGGATCTCGGCGTCAACGTGGTGCAGCTTTGCTACAACACGCAGAACCTCGTCGGCACCGGTTGCTACGAGCGCGACGGCGGTCTGTCCGGCTACGGGCGCGAAGTGATTCAGGAGATGAACCGCGTCGGCATCATGGTCGATCTGTCGCACGTGGGTGGCAACACCTCGTCGGAGGCGATCGCGGCGTCGAAGAAGCCGGTCTGCTATTCGCATTGCTGCCCGTCCGGGCTCAAGGAGCATCCGCGCAACAAGACCGACGAGCAGTTGAAGGAGATCGCCGATGCGGGCGGCTTCGTCGGCGTGACGATGTTCGCGCCGTTCCTGAAGCGCGGACCGGATGCGACCGTCGAGGACTACATCGAAGCGATCGAGTACGTGGTGAACCTGATCGGCGAGGACCAGGTGGGCATCGGCACCGATTTCACGCAGGGCTACAGCACCGAGTTCTTCGACTGGATCACGCACGACAAGGGCCGTTATCGCCAGTTGACGAATTTCGGCAAGGTCGTGAACCCCGAAGGCATTCGCACGATCGGCGAGTTTCCGAACCTGACGGCCGCGATGGAACGTGCCGGCTGGAGCGAGACGCGCATCCGCAAGATCATGGGCGAAAACTGGGTCCGCGTGTTCGGCGAAGTCTGGAACGTGTGAGCCTTTTTGCAACGGATAAAACGGAGTTCCCACATGCAACCCCAACTGCCCATCGACGTGAATCCGGACACCGGCGTCTGGACCACCGACGCGCTGCCGATGCTGTACGTGCCGCGTCATTTCTTCACCAACAACCACGTCGCCGTCGAGGAGGCGCTCGGCCGCGACACCTACGCCGAGATTCTCTACAAGGCCGGCTACAAGTCCGCGTATTTCTGGTGCGAGAAGGAAGCGAAGCAGCATGGCCTCGCCGGCATGGCGGTATTCGAGCACTACCTGAATCGTCTGTCGCAGCGCGGCTGGGGTCTGTTCCGGATCATCGAAGCCGATCCGGCGAGCTCGCATGCGCGCATCGAACTGCGTCACTCGTCATTCGTGCTCGCGCAGCCGGGCAAGACCGGCAAGCTCTGCTACATGTTCGCCGGCTGGTTCGCGGGCGCGATGGACTGGGTCAACGATACGGCGCCCGACGGCGCGCGCAAAGGCCCGCCGTCGCAATCGAAAGAAGCACGCTGTGCGGCGGAAGGACACGAGCACTGCGTGTTCGAAGTGTCGCCGCTGGCATCAATCTAATCCGAGCATTCCGAGGTCGACCGCGATGCGTTACCCGAACCTTTTCAAGCCGCTCACGTTGAACCAGCTGACGCTGCGCAATCGCATCGTCAGTACCGCGCATGCGGAGGTCTATGCGGAGCCGGGCGGGCTGCCCGGCGACCGTTATATCCGCTACTACGAGGAAAAGGCCAAGGGCGGCGTCGGACTCGCCGTGTGCGGCGGTTCGAGCCCGGTGTCGATCGACAGCCCGCAAGGCTGGTGGAAGTCGGTGAATCTCGCCACTGACAAGATCATCGATCCGCTCGCGCGGCTCGCCGAAGCGATGCATGCGCATGGCGCGAAGATCATGATTCAGGCCACGCACATGGGACGCCGTTCGGCGTTTCACGGCGAGCACTGGCCGCATCTGATGTCGCCGTCGGGCGTGCGCGAACCGGTGCATCGCGGCAACGCGAAGATCATCGAGGTCGAGGAGATCCGCCGCATCATCGGCGACTTCGCGACGGCCGCGAAGCGCGTGAAGGATGCGGGCATGGACGGCATCGAAATCTCGGCCGCGCACCAGCATCTGATCGATCAGTTCTGGAGCCCGCGCACCAACTTCCGGACCGACGAATGGGGCGGCTCGCTCGAGAACCGCCTGCGTTTCGGCGTCGAAGTGTTGCAGGCGGTGCGAGAAGCGGTAGGCGCCGATTTCTGCATCGGCCTGCGCATGTGCGGCGATGAATTCCATGAAGACGGGCTCGATCATCAGCAACTGAAGGAAATCGCCCAGGCGATGAGCGAGAGCGGCCTGATCGACTATCTCGGCGTGATCGGTTCCGGCGCGGACACCCACAACACACTCGCCAACTGCATGCCGCCGATGGCGCTGCCGCCCGAGCCGTTCGTGCATCTCGCGGCCGGCATCAAGCAGGTCGTCAAGGTGCCGGTGATGCACGCGCAAAGCATTCGCGACGCGGGCCAGGCCGAGCGGCTCTTGGCGAGCGGCATGGTCGATCTGGTCGGCATGACGCGTGCGCAGATCGCCGATCCGCATATGGTCATCAAGATCCGCGATGGCCGCGAGGATGAAATCAAGCAGTGCGTCGGCGCGAACTACTGCATCGACCGTCAGTACAACGGGCTCGACGTGCTGTGCGTGCAGAACGCCGCGACCTCGCGCGAAGCGACGATGCCGCACGTGATTACGAAGTCGCGCGGACCGAAGCGCAAGGTCGTGGTGGTCGGCGCGGGCCCGGCGGGACTCGAAGCGGCGCGCGTCGCGAAGTCGCGGGGTCACGACGTGGTGCTGTTCGAGAAGAACGACTACGTGGGCGGCCAGATCATGCTGGCGGCGAAAGCGCCGCAGCGCGAGCAGATGGCGGGCATCGTGCGCTGGTTCGACATGGAGACGAAGCGCCTCGGCGTGGACCGCCGCCTCGGTGTCGCCGCCGACGAGCGCACCATCATGGCCGAGAAGCCCGATATCGTCGTGCTCGCCACCGGCGGTTCGGCGTTCACGTCGCAGGTCGAGGCATGGGGTGTCGACGCGGGGCTCGCGGTCAGTTCGTGGGACGTGCTGGCCGGCAAGGTCGAGCCGGGCAAGAACGTGCTCGTGTACGACGGCGTCAGCACGCATGCGGGCGCGGGCGTCGCCGATTTCATCGCCAGCCGCGGTGGAAACGTGGAGATCGTCACGCCCGACGTGAAGGTCGCCGACGACGTAGGCGGCACCACGTTCCCGATCTTCTATCGCCGTCTGTACGCGCAAGGCGTGATCCATACGCCCAATTACTGGCTCGACAAGGTGTACGAGGAGGACGGCAAGAAGATCGCCGTGATCCGCAACGAGTACACGGAGGAGCAGGAAGAGCGCGCGGTCGATCAGGTGGTGATCGAAAACGGCAGCACGCCGAACGACCAGCTTTACTGGAAGCTGAAACCCGAGTCGGTCAATCGCGGCCAGGTCGACGTTCACAAGCTGTTCGCGTCCGAACCGCAACCGTGTCTGGACGAGCAACTCGGCAACGGTCGCTTCCTGCTGTTCCGTGTCGGCGATTGCATCTCGATGCACAACATTCACGGCGCGATCTACGACGCGCTGCGCCTTTGCAAGGATTTCTGACGATGAGCCCCGTGTTTGTCATCACCGTCCTGCTGTGGGTGTCGATGGCCGGACTTGCGTTCGCGCTGGCGCGCCGCGCCGCCTACTGGCGCGAAGGCCGCGCGAGCGCCGCGGGCGCCTACGGCTGGACCAATCTGCTCAAGATCCCGAAACGCTACTTCGTCGACCTGCATCATGTGGTCGCGCGCGATCCGTACATCGCCCGTACGCACGTCGCCACGGCCGGCGGAGCGATCCTCGCGATGGCGCTCGTGTTCGTCAACTACGGCCTCGCGATCTACTCGCCGTGGCTCGACAAGCTGATCTTTCTCGCCGCGCTGGCGATGCTGATCGGCACGGTGTTCGTCTGGCGCCGCCGGCACGGTGCGAAGACGGTGCCGGCGCGGCTCTCGCATGGACCGTGGGATCAGTTGCCGTTGCTGCTCGGCGCGTTCGCGCTCGGTCTCGCGCTGTTCATCGTGCTGCCGGCGACGGCGATGTCCGGCGCGCTCGCGGTGATCGTCGCGCTGCTGATCGCGGCGGGCGCGTTCACGATGACGTTCGGCGCGGCGCGCGGCGGACCGATGAAGCATGCGTTGGCGGGTCTGCTGCATCTCGCGTTTCATCCGCGTCAGGAGCGCTTTGCCGATGCAACTGCGGCGCGTAGCGCTAGCGACGCCGTACCGCCCACCGCGCTGAAAACGCCGCTGCTCGATGCGAAAGAATACGGTGTCGGCAAGCCGGTCGAGTTCCGCTGGAACCAGCTGCTCAGCTTCGACGCCTGCGTGCAATGCGGCAAATGCGAAGCGGCGTGCCCCGCATTCGCGGCGGGTCAGCCGCTCAATCCGAAGAAGCTGATTCAGGATCTGGTGACCGGCATGGTCGGCGGCACCGACGCGCAGTATGCGGGCAGTCCGACGCCCGGCATTCCGGTCGGCAAGCATGGAGGCGCGCCAGGCAAGCCGCTGATCTCCAGTTTGATCGAAGCGGACACGCTGTGGTCCTGCACCACCTGCCGCGCCTGCGTGCAGGAGTGCCCGATGCTGATCGAGCACGTCGACGCGATCGTCGACATGCGCCGCAATCAGACGCTCGTCGAAGGCAGCGTGCCGGGCAAGGGCCCCGCGACGCTCGCGAATCTGCGCGAAACCGGCAGCATCAACGGCTACGACATCGGCGCGCGCTACGACTGGGCCGTCGATCTGCAGGTGCAGGTCGCGCAGCCGGGCCGTCAGGTGGACGTGCTGCTGATCGCCGGCGAGGGTGCGTTCGACATGCGCTATCAGCGCACGCTGCGCGCGCTCGTCAAGGTGCTGAACCGTGCGGGAGTCGATTACGCGGTGCTGGGCAGCGTCGAGACCGATACCGGCGACACCGCGCGACGCCTCGGCGACGAAGCGACGTTCCAGCAACTCGCGCGGACGCTGATCGGCACGCTCGCGCAGTACTCGTTCACGCGCATCGTTACCGCCGATCCGCATGTCCTGCATAGCCTGCGCAACGAGTATCGCGCGCTCGGCGGCTTCTACAAGGTGCAGCATCACACGGCGTTGATCGACGAACTGATCGCGAGCGGCAAGCTGTCGCCGCGCGTGGCCGCAGCCGTCGCGGAACGCAACATCACGTATCACGACCCGTGCTATCTGGGCCGCTACAACGGCGAGACGGAGGCGCCGCGCCGCGTGCTGAAGAGCATCGGCATCAAGGTGGTCGAGATGGAACGTCACGGACTGCGCGGCCGCTGCTGCGGTGGCGGCGGCGGCGCACCGTTGACCGATATTCCCGGCAAACGGCGCATTCCCGACATCCGTATCGACGACGCGCGTGCGAGCGGCGCTGAAATTGTCGCGGTCGGCTGTCCGAATTGCACGGCGATGCTCGAAGGGGTGGTGGGGCCGCGTCCGGAAGTGCTGGACGTAGCCGAACTGGTCGCCGCGGCGCTGGAGTAACGCGATGATGAATACGCTCAAACGAATCAATCCGCGCCGGCCGTTCACGGTGACGGCACAAGGGCTCCGGCGCATCACGCTCGGCGTCGTCGGTATCGCGGGCGCTGACGGTGGCGCGCTAGCCGACGCACGTCACGCCGCGCATCTCGAACAGCCGAAGCCGCGCCGCACGACGCTCACGCCGCATCACGTACTGCTGGTCGCGGCGCACACGGACCGCGGCGCGCTCGATGAACATGCGCGCCAGACGCTCGCCGCCGCCGCGCTGATCGCGGACGCGCACACCGAAGTCGTGCTGCTCGCGTTC
The DNA here is from genome assembly GCF_004197395.1 of Paraburkholderia sp. UYCP14C. Classification (GTDB taxonomy): domain Bacteria; phylum Pseudomonadota; class Gammaproteobacteria; order Burkholderiales; family Burkholderiaceae; genus Paraburkholderia. Next base: position 83,144 of record NZ_SELS01000030.1, read on the forward strand.
GGCGAATTCACCGGCGATGCCGCCGCGCTCGGCGCGGACAAGCTGATCGAATTGCCGATCTTCGATCGCCGCATGTACGCACCGGCCGATGAACTGAACGCACTGGCCGCCTGCATCGCGGCCTACTCGCCAGCCCATGTGTTCCTGCCCGACAACGCGACCGGCGACGGCGATCTAGGCCGACGTTACGCGGCAGCCGTCGATGCAAGCGTCGCGACGCACATCGTCGAGATCGATGCCGGGCATGTGTCCACCTATATCCGCGCGAATACGGCGTACGCGAGGCGCGCGCTGCCCGAAGTCGTGCTGCTCGAGCCGAATGCGGTCGATCCGAAGCTGCCGTTCGTCGGCGCGGGCGAGCGGGTCGCTTGGCGCGTCGACCGTGAGGCGGACAGCGCGGTCGCGCAACCCGCGATACGCGATCTCGGCATCGACGAAATCGACGCGGCGCAGGTCGCGCTGGAAGAGGCGGACTTCATCGTGTCGGCGGGCAACGGCGTGAGCGACGTGCCTGCGTTCGAGCGGCTTGCGACGACCCTCGGCGCGGCGATCGGCGCGAGCCGGGTCGCCGTCGACGACGGCAAGTTCACGCGCGACAAGCAGATCGGCGCGACCGGCAAGACCGTCGAGGCGAGCGTGTATATCGCGTTCGGCATCTCCGGCGCGGTGCAGCATCTGCAGGGCATCAAGGATTGCCGCCATGTGATCGCGGTCAATCTCGACGCGAGCGCGCCGATCGCCAAACGCGCGAATCTGACCGTGATCGCGGACGCGCAGGAAACCATCGCGGCGCTCAACGAAGCGGCGGCCGCGGCGCGCGGCGCGCGCGCGACTTCGGCCGCGCTGCTGCAACCGGGCAAGCTTGCCGAAGGAGTGCTCGCATGAAGATCGCCGTGCTGGTTTCAGTTGGACGTCATCCGGTCAGCGGCGTCGCGCGCTACAGCCGCAACGATGCGGCGGCGTTGACGCTGGCGCTGTCGCTCGTCAAAACGCACGGCGCGACGCTCGACGTGCTGCACGCGGGCGACCCGTCGAACGCCGCATTGAACGAGTATCTGGCGCTCGGCGCGCGCTCGGTCGAAGTGCTGGAAATGTCACCCGACGCCGATCCGGCGTCGCAACTCGCCGCGCGTTTGCGTGGCTACGAACTGGTGTTGACCGGCACGCGCGCCGAAGGCGGCTTCGATAGCGGCATGCTGCCGTATCGCGTTGCGCATGCGCTGGCGGTGCCGCTCGTCGGCGCCGCCGTCGAACTCGCGCTGCGCGACGGCTGCGCGCAGGTCCGGCAGTTCATGCCGAAGGGTTTGCGACGGCGCGTCGAAGTGCGGCTGCCGGCATTGATCGCCGTGCATCCGCTCGCGAGCGTCGCGACTTCGTATGCGTATGCACGGCTGCGCGAAGGCACGATCGAGCGCGCCGCCGCGCCGGTCGGCGACACGCGGCGCGGCACTACTCCCGAACAGTCCGCATGGACCGTCGGCCCCGTCACCGCGAAACCGGTGCGGCTCGCCGCTGCCGAAAAGCGCTCGGGCCACGCCCGCATGCTGTCGGCGACGACGACCGAGAGCCGCGGCGGCAGCGTCGTAATTGAAGGGAGTTCCGTCGAAAAAGCACAAGTGATTCTCGCGTATTTGCGCGAGCATCAACTGGTGGATTACTGAATTCCAGTTCGGCCAGCATGCGACCAGGAGGGCCTGGCGCGGCGCCAGACGTGACACGCATCGGAGCACACAATGAAAGTTTCCGCAGACGTTCGCGCAATGATCGAACGCCGTAAGCAGAATTACACGCTGGAAGCGCCGTTCTACACGAGCGAGGATATTTTCGCGCTCGATATCGACGCGATTTTCCGCCAGCACTGGATTCAGGTCGCGGTCGAGCCCGACGTGCCCGAACCCGGCGACTACGTAACGGTCGAGATCGGCCACGATTCGATCCTGATCGTGCGCGACGACGACATGCAGATTCGCGCGTTTCATAACGTGTGCCGCCATCGCGGCGCGCGTCTGTGCAATACCGGCAAGGGCTCGCTCGGCAATATCGTCTGCCCGTATCACAGCTGGACGTATAACCTCAATGGCGACCTGATGTTCGCCGAGCACATGGGCGAACAGTTCGACCGCTGCAAACATAGCCTCAAGGCGGTGCATGTCGAGAATCTCGCCGGACTGATTTTCATCTGCCTCGCCGAGCAGCCGCCCGCGGATTTTTCGGTGATGCGCGCCGCGATGGAGCCGTATCTGTTGCCGCACGATCTGGCCGGCTGCAAGATCGCCGCTTCGATCGACATCGTCGAGGACGGCAACTGGAAGCTGACGATGGAGAACAATCGCGAGTGCTATCACTGCGTCGCGAACCATCCCGAGCTGACCATCTCGCTGTACGAATACGGCTTCGGTTATCAGCGCACGCCGGCGAACGAGGAGGGCATGGCCGCGTTCGAGGCGACGGTCGCGCGTCGCACCGCGCAGTGGGAGGCGATGCAGTTGCCGTCGGCGGAAATCGAGCGGCTCGCCGATCTGGTCACCGGGTTCCGTACGCAACGTCTGCCGCTCGATCGCGACGGCGAATCACAGACACTCGACGCGAAGGTCGCCTCGAAGAAACTGCTCGGCGGGCTCGAGCATGCCGATCTCGGCGGACTGTCGTTCTGGACCCAGCCGAATTCGTGGCATCACTTCATGAGCGACCACATCGTCAGCTTCTCGGTGATTCCGCTGTCGGCCGGCAAGACGCTCGTGCGCACCAAATGGCTCGTGCACAAGGACGCGCGCGAAGGGATCGATTACGACGTCGACAATCTGACCGCCGTGTGGCGCGCGACCAACGATCAGGATCGGGCGCTGGTCGAATATTCGCAGCGCGGCGCGACGAGCAGCGCGTATGAGCCGGGTCCGTATTCGCCGTTCACCGAAGGACTCGTCGAAAAGTTTTGCGAGTGGTATATCGGCCGCCTCGCAGACTACGACGCGAACCCGCAAACGTCGCACGACGAGAAAGTCGTGTCGTTCGTGCGCTGAGTGCAATACCGCAATGAGGAGCGGGGGGACAACCATGATGCGAGATCAGGCCATGTTTCAACCGGGCATCGATCAGACTGCACACGATCCAGCCGGCGCGCCGAGCCGCGTCACGCAGCCGCGCTTCTGGGACGCGCTGCCCGCGCGCTGGAATAGCGACGCCGACGACACGCTGGAGTGCTGCCAGGTTCGCAGCGAGACGCACGACGTGAAGAGTTTCTTCTTCCGCGCGCCATCCGGCCGGGCCTTCGTGTTCGAGCCGGGGCAGTTCATCACGCTGGAGTTGGAGATAAACGGCGAGCGGATCAATCGCTGCTATACGATCTCGTCGCCGCCCACGCGGCCGCATACGATTTCGATCACCGTCAAGCGCGTGCCGGGCGGCCCGGTGTCCAACTGGCTGCACGATCATCTGCATGCAGGCATGCAGGTGCGCGTGCTGGGCCCCGCCGGCGAATTCACCTGCGCGCGGCACCCGGCGCGCAAATTCCTGTTTCTGTCGGCGGGCTCGGGCATCACGCCGTTGATGTCGATGAGCCGCGCGCATCATGAACTCGGCGAGGACAGTGACATCGTCTTCGTGCACAGCGCGCGCACGCCGGACGACATTATCTTCGCGCGCGAACTCGATCTGATCGCCGCCAATCAGGCGCATTTCCGCACCGCGTTCGTTTGCGAGCGCGTGGGCGCGCGCACCAATTGGCCCGGCATCACCGGCTTTCTGACGCTGCCGCTGCTGAAGCTGATCGCGCCGGATTTTCTGGAGCGGGAAATTTTCACGTGCGGTCCAGCGCCGTATATGCAGGCAGTGCGCAAGCTGCTCGACGAAGGTGGCTTCGATCGCCAGCACTATCACGAGGAAAGCTTCTCGTTCGAGACCGTCGGCGAAGCGGCCGCGCAATTGGCTGAAGCGCACGTCGCGGACGCGCTGAAGGATGCGCCGCCCGCGGTCGACACTGAAACGCGTTTCAAGGTGAGCTTTACGCGCAGTCATCGCGAGATCGAGTGCGGTAGCGGCCAGCATGTGCTCGATGCGGCGAAGCAGGCGGGCGTGCGGCTGCCGGCGTCCTGCACGCAGGGCATGTGCGGCACCTGCAAGGTGAAACTCGTGTCCGGCGAAGTGGCGATGAAGCACGCCGGCGGTATCCGTCAGCGCGAGATCGATCAGGGCATGGTGCTGCTGTGCTGTAGCAAGCCGCTGACCGATCTGGTCGTCGACAAGTAATACGACAACAGCCCTACAAATACAGGGCGGATTTGCGTGGAAGTCGCATGTGGACAACTGCATGTCGCAAAACGACGCTACCCGGCAATTCTGGTTGGCGATTCTAAATGCGCGATGAGTGGTTCGATGGCAAACGCGTCAGTGGGCAAATGGATCAACGGGAGAACGTCGATGAGACTGATCGGTAAGGTAGTGGTGGCAAGCGCGTTGGGGGTGATGCTGGCGGCGGTCAGTGCGGGTGTGTCGGCCGATTCGAAGCCGACCATCAAGATCGGTTACGTGGAGGGCTGGGACGATAGTGTCGCGACATCGAACGTGGCTGCCGAGGTGATCGAAAAGCGCCTCGGTTATCAGGTGCAGCTGGTGCCGGTGGCGGCCGGCGTGATGTGGCAGGGCGTGGCGCGCGGCGATCTCGACGCGACGCTGTCCGCCTGGCTGCCGGTCACGCACGGCGCGTACTGGAACAACTTCAAGGACAAGGTGGTCGACCTCGGGCCGAACTTCAACGACGCGAAGATCGGTCTGATCGTACCGGACAACGTGGACGTGAAGAGCGTCGGCGATCTGCAGGCGAAGAAGGCGGAATTCGGCGCGCGCATCGTCGGCATCGACGCCGGTGCGGGCGTGATGCAGAAAACCAGCGAGGCGATCAAGGCCTACGGGCTCGACTATCAGCTGATGCCTAGCTCCGGCAGTGCGATGACCGCCGAACTGGCGCGCTCGGAGGCGGCCAGCAAGCCGATCATCGTGACCGGCTGGAAGCCGCACTGGATGTTCGCGAAGTACAAGCTGAAATTCCTCGACGATCCGAAGAAGGTATTCGGTGAAGCGGAGCATGTGGATAGCGTGGTGAATCCCGAGCTCGAGAAAAAAGCGCCGACCGTGGTCGCGTTCCTGAAGAAGTTCCAATGGAAGCCGGGTGAGATCGACACCGTGATGCTGGCCACGCAGAATGGCGAAAAGCCTGCCGCGGCCGCCGACGCGTGGATCAGCGCGCATTCGGACCGGGTGGACAGCTGGGTGAAGTAAGCCGGCAGGCGTCGACAAGCGTCGGCGCCGCACAGACGAACAGAAAGACGCCGCTTTTCAGCGGCGTTTTTCCGTTTACCGCAGCACCACGGTGCGCTCGCCGTTGATGAATACGCGTCGCTCGACGAACGCCTTCACCGCGCGCGCGAGCGTGATGCATTCGACGTCGCGTCCGGTCGCGAGCAGCCGTTCGGGGCTGTACGAGTGATCGACCGGTTCGACTCCCTGCTCGATGATCGGACCTTCGTCGAGATCGTCGGTGACGAAATGCGCGGTAGCGCCGATCACTTTGACGCCGCGCGCATGGGCCTGATGGTACGGTTTCGCGCCCTTGAAGCCGGGCAGGAACGAATGGTGGATATTGATCGCGCGTCCGGCGAGCGCGCGGCTCGTTTCGCCCGACAGGATCTGCATGTAGCGCGCGAGAATCAGCAGTTCCGCGCCGGACGCGTCGAACAGCTCGAGCAGTTGGGCTTCCTGTTGCGGCTTCGTGTCGGCGGTAATCGGCAGATGATGGAACGGCAAGCCGTGCTGCCGCGCGAGCGGTTCGAGATCGCGATGATTGGAGCCGATGGCGACGATGTCCATCTGCAGTTCGCCCATGCGCCAGCGAAACAGCAGGTCGGCGAGACAGTGTTCGAGTTTGGACACCATGATCATGACTTTCGGCCGGACCGACAGATCGTGGATCGCCCAGGTCATCCGGAAGCGTTCGGCGATCGGCGCGAATTCCCGCTTCAGCGTGCCGAACTGCAGCGGGTCGTCGCGATCGACGTGGTGAAACACGCAGCGCACGAAAAAGCGTTCGCTGAGTTCGTCGTCGAATACGGTGAGTTCATCGACGTAGCAACGATGCCGTTCGAGAAAGCCGGCGACGGCGGCAACCTGGCCCGCCGCGCTCGGACACGCGACGGTGAGAACCCCTTGAGCAGGACGGGAAACGGCGGACATAAGCTCTCCACATTGACGATCAGGCGCTGCCGCGGGGCGCGGCGCGCATGGTCGCAGTAGAGCAAATCGGGCGATTGCGGGGATAGAAGCTAACCGCCGTTGCGCTGGAACGGGAACGCCAGGAGCATTGGCAGCAGCTAATCCGCCGCGTCTGCCGCGAGCCTTCGCTTGAGCGTATCGATCAACGCGCGCACTTTCGCCGGTGGGTGACTGGTCGGCGGGAACACGGCCTGGATGCTCGCGGGCGCGCTCGCCCAGTCGGGCAGCAGCCGGATCAGCCGTCCGGCCGCGACGTCGTCGGCGATCGAAAAATCCGTCAACAGACCGAAGCCGCCGCCTGCGAGCGTCGCCGCGCGGCAGGCGTCGGCCGTGTTGACGCGCAACGCGGACGTGCAGCGCACGCTCGCGGTTTTGCCGTCGGCGTGCCGCAGCTCGAGCGTCAACGGATGCGGCAGCACCGACAACGAGCAGTAGGGCAAGGCCTCCAGCGCGGCCGGCGTGCCCGGCGCGCCCCACGTCCGCAGGAACTCGGGACTCGCGACGAGCCACTTGACGAAACTGCCGAGCTTCACCGCGCGATAGTTGGAATCCGCGAGGCGGCCAAGCCGGATCGCGACGTCGATGCCATCGGCGATCAGATCGACATAGCGGTCGCTGCTCGATAGTTCGACGTCGAGCTGCGGATGCGTGCGGCGCAGTTCGACCAGCGCGGGTGCGACGACGAGTGTGCCGTAGTCGTTCGGCGCACTGGCGCGCAGCGTGCCGCGCACCGGCGAGGTTTCCCCGCCGAGCACGTTCAGCGCGTCCTCGGTGGCGCGCAGAATCTTCACGCTCGCCTCGTAGAACGTGCGGCCGGCCTCGGTGACGCCGAGCCGCCGGGTGGTGCGCACCAGCAGGCTCGCGCCGACCTCCGCCTCGAGCCGCTGCATGTGCGTGCTGACCATCGTCTTCGCGAGTCCGAGCCGCGTCGCGGCGGCGCTCAGCGAGCCCGCGTCGATGACCGCGACGAAGATCGCGAGTCGGTTCAGGTTCACGCTGCGCACGTCGGCCATGATCGATTGTCCATTCTCGCTTGACTGTGTTTCCCGGATTATCGGGCTTCCGCGCGACACTGCCTACGCCTATGCTCGGCGTGTCATTCAACCCATCCGGAGCCCTGCATGCCCGCCGCCAGACCCGCCGAGCCCATCAAGCTGTATACGACGCTGCTATCAGGCCACGGCCATCGCGTGAAGCTGTTTCTGACGCTGCTCGATCTGCCGTTCGAGGTCATCGAGCTGGACATGAAGGCGGGCGAGAACCGCACGCCCGAGTACCTCGCGCTGAACCCGTTCGGTCAGGTGCCGACGATTCAGGACGGCGAACTCACGCTGTTCGATTCGAACGCGATTCTCGTCTATCTGGCGAAGCGCTATGGCGACGCGTCGTGGCTGCCGGACGATCCGCTTGGCGCCGCGGCGGTGCAGCGCTGGCTGTCGCTCGCGGCGGGCCAGATCGCATACGGGCCGTGCGCGGCGCGGCTCGTTACCGTGTTCGGCGCGCCGCTCGATCACGAGCGCGCGAAGAAGATCGCCATCAAGCTGTTCGACGTGATCGACGAGGAGCTTGCCGGCAAGCGGTTCGTGGCTGGCGAGCACGTCACCGTCGCCGATATCGCCGCGCACACGTATATCGCTCACGCGCCCGAGGGCGGCGTGTCGTTGCGGCCCTATCCGAACATATGCGCGTGGCTGCGCCGCGTTGAGGCACTGCCGCGTTTCATCGCGATGCCGTCGACGAAAGCGGGGTTGCTGGCGGCGTGATACGCGTTCAGGCGCGCGTCAGATTTTGCAAGGGAGTCCGATTATGTCCGAGTTCGTTCTGTTGAATAACTGGGGAGCCGACACGTCGCCGTTTCATGCCGGCGAGCAGGACGCCCAGCAGCGTGCGGGCGTGCGTGACGCGGCGGAGTCGATGGGACGCCGGGGCATTCGCCGTTTCATGCCGGAGCAGCATCGCGACTTCTTCGCCGCGCAGCCATTCGTCGTGATCGGCGGCGTGGATGCGAGCGGTCAGCCGTGGGCGACGCTGCGCGCGGGTGCGCCGGGTTTCGTGTCGTCACCGGATGCGCGCACGCTGCGCATCGAAGGCGGCGCACTGGCTGGCGATCCGCTCGCCGCGGCTTGGCGCGATGGCGCGCAGATCGGGATGCTGGGCATCGAGCCGCGCACGCGACGGCGCAATCGGGCGAACGGCGTCGTACGGTCGGTGGATGGGGACACGTTGCGGGTCGAAGTCATGCAGAGCTTCGGCAATTGCCCGAAGTACATCCAGAGCCGCACGCCGTTTTTTATCGAGCGCGACGCGTCCGCGACGACCGCACAGCCCGAAGTCGCCACGCATCTGAGCAGTGCCGACCGTGCATTGCTCGCGAACGCGGACACGTTCTTTATCGCCAGTGCGAATCTGAGCGAGGAAGCGGGGCTAGGGAAGGGCGTCGACGTTTCGCATCGCGGCGGCGCGTCGGGTTTCGTGCGCGTGGACGACGCCAATACGCTGACCGCACCCGACTACAGCGGCAACCGCTTTTTCAACACGATCGGCAACCTTATGCGCGATCCACGCGCAGGCCTGCTGTTCATCGACTTCGCGACCGGCGATCTGCTTTATCTGGCGGTGCAGGCGGAGATCATCTGGGAAGGCGACGAGCTGGCGTCATTTGCGGGCGCGCAACGGCTGGTGCGGTTTCATGTGAACGAAGTGCGGCGCAGCCGCGGCGCGTTGCCGTTCCAATGGTCGGAGGTCGAACTCGCGCCGCAGTTTCTGCCGAAAGTTCGAGAAAGCGCGTGACCCAGTGCGCACGCGCGTGCTTTAGTTGGGTGCGGCGATCGATTTACTGCGCATTCCTGCCCAGCCGATAGGACACGCCGAGTCGGGTGGCCAGTTGCCAGACGTAGACTCGCGAGTACGAGATGCCGAACTGGCGGCTGATCAGTTCGCGCATGCGGGCATTGCTCCAACCGTCGGCGTCGAAGCCATAGTCTCGTGGCGAGGCCCTCAGCGCCTCGGCCAGCCAGTCCAGATCCGCCACCGCGAGCGCGGAATGGCGGCCGCCGACGCTCATGTTTCTGAGCGCATCGAGCCCGCCTTGCTCCAGCAACTTGCGATATCGCTCGACCGTGGTTTTGGCCATGCCCATCTGTTTCGCGACCTCGGCCGCAGCGACGCCGTCGAGCAGCTTTTTGCCCGCGGTAAGACGCCGTGCGACGGTCGGCAAATCCTCATTCAGTCGATGCATCGGAGAACTCCGCCGTTAGGTAGCTAACCGGACTGCAATCGGTCGCCGGGGTAGACAGAGAGAAGGGCGCGCCACTTACAGATAATCGAAAATTCGCCCGCTGTGTCCAAAAGAAAAAAAATCAATCGCACCTTTTCTCCGATAGAAAATGACGCAAATTTCGCGTAAGGCGGTCGCGCGACGTTTTCTTTCTGCAATCTTAAAGATCTTTCTTGCGATTGAATTTAACGTTTGCTAACCTGATTGAACTCATTTAAAAAAACGTATCAATTCTACTTGGCTCGTTCTGGCGAGCCGGCATAACGTGAGGCCCCTTACGGCTTGAGGTTGGCCGCTTTTGAGTGCAGCAGCCTGACAGAAGCCTGGACCGTTTCAATGCGTGGCTTCCGGTTTTGCGAATGTTATTTGAATGCATTTTTTCGATGCAGGACGGAGATATTCGCCGCAGACCCCTGCACGCAAGGTGCTGGAAATTGAAAACCCGTTCGCTTCGGTTTTTCAGCGGATTATAGGTGAACGTAGTATTCGCGCAGAGCGGTGCGGTGAATCCCGTATCCAGTAACCATCTGCTTAATATAGCTGCGTCGTTCAATACCTGAAAAAATACTTTATGCCGGGCACTTTCTGATTCGTTATGCATAACCGCAATATGAGGTGACAGCACTTTCATCGGTTGGCATTCTGCGTTTGCAAGCAGGCGGTAAGGAGAACGAGATGAACCCGGATAGGACCCGCGATATTGCCGCGATGCTGTTGCGCGCAGCCAGGCGCAAAAGACTCGTGACTTATCAGGAACTGCACGCGCTTTTCGGTCGAGACGAACCGTTGCATAGCCGCTATCGCGCATTGGAGGACGCGGCGCGCTCGCTGAGCGATTGCGCGTGCCTCGACTATGGTTGCCTGATGAGCCTCGACAACGGCCTGCCGGGCGATGACTTTTTTAACCGCTTCAGGCACGGCCGGCCGCGAGAATACGAAAAGGTGATGGGCTTCGGATCGGCGGGACGCTCGACGACCAAGAAACGACTGATTGCGGATGCCGAGCGTGTGCGGGTGTTCGAGCATGCGTCGCAGAACGCGGCAGGTGGGAACGCAGCGAACACGTTGCGTCCGTACGCGACGTCGAAATGCACGTAGCCCGTGGAAAAATCCGCGCACGCTGGGTGAGGTCGGATGAAGTGGCCCTTGGGCCGCTTTTCGAAGCCTACGTAATTTGACATAAGATAAATTATCAACAATAGATTTGTCGGTCCCAAATAGAAATGTCGGGTTTCCGCTAAATAGAAATGTCGTGTTCTGGGTAGTTTGAGCGCCGGACATC
>NZ_SELS01000296.1 GCF_004197395.1 Paraburkholderia sp. UYCP14C
AAATGGAAACCAGAATTAAGCCATAATAGGGTCCTGCCGTCCTCACCATCAATATGACCAGGATGGGCCGAGCATATTTCCTTTGACTTCAATGGTTTATCGTTTAGACCGATTCTATCTTCCATTGGTGTCTCTATACCAATGGCAGCTGCATGTAATTGATTAAACTGGAACCCTTCATCCCCTTTAATCGCAAATGCTAGCCAGAAGATTTCCTTGTCACCATGAACTCTTGATGTGACTGGATTCATGAAATTCAATTGCATCATCATTAGGATAGAATTAAAATGCAAGTTTCTATCTATGACAACTAATCCACTCTCCATATAGTGGAACATACCGTCAAAAAACGACATATCCAATGTGTGATTGGTAACAATAGGAATATTAAACATCGCATGATCAATAATTGATGGGGTCATCTTTTCAAAGAATTTGGTATCACCAATTGGTCTAAAGTCTGCTACTGTCCTATCTTTATAGAAATAGGCACCCTTACTTTTATACCCCATTATACTGAAAAAATAATCAGGAGTTTGAAGCAAAACGGTATCAGCATCGAGTAGTATATACTCTTCAAATGAATTGAACAAAGCTGCTAAGAATTTATTGGCAAATTTATCAAACTTTTCTTTGTAATTATCATGGATAACGTTTTGAACGTTAACGAACCAAACTTCTTGCTTTGGTAACCCATGATCGGAATCATCAAAGTAATCGTCTGGTAAATGATGAGCGATTTTTTTAAATGAACTAGGTAAATCGATGAATCTTTGTCTAGCAGCAGTGACAATACGACTCTTAGATGCCTCAGAGATACCA
>NZ_SELS01000297.1 GCF_004197395.1 Paraburkholderia sp. UYCP14C
ATCGGCATAGGGGACGGCCATAAGGCCGTGCCCCTGCCACACCACCCGGCGTGCGGGTCCGCACCGGGCGGTTCGGGAAGTTGAGGTTATGAGAGGCGGGGGACACCTAGCCGATCGAAGTATGCGAGGGTCAGCACGCTATTCAGGAGCTTGTCGCTGTTACGCCACCAGCGGCGACTGTTCGCCGCCACCTGTTGCGCCACTGCGGGCGGAGCTCCCAGCGCACGCAGTTCCCGGTAGATGGTCGGACCGCGGCGCCATTGTTTAAGCTGGATGACACGCAACCGGTGACGCATCCACTTGTCCAGATCCAGCCAGACTCGTGGCGTCTGCGCCAACCGGAAGTATCCCTTCCAGCCCAGCACATAGGGCCGTAATCGTTCCACCACGTCCTTCATGCTGCGCCCGCCGCTACGGCCGGTCAGTTCACGAATGCGGCGTTTGAACGCCAGCAGCGGTTTGGCCGCCACCTTGCGCTTGATGACACCGCCGCACGCTACCCACAGGCTGTAGCCCAGAAACTTGCGACCAAACACACTGGCCACCGCGCTTTTGGTCTCGTTGACCTTTAAACGCAGTCGCCCGTACAGCCGCCGCAGCAACGCCATCACCCGTTCGCCCGCGCGCCGACTGCGAACGTACACGTTCGCGTCGTCGGCATAGCGCGCGAAGCAGTGACCTCGCCGCTCCAGTTCCCTGTCCACCTCATCGAGCAGCACGTTGGCCAGCAACGGCGATAGCGGACCGCCCTGCGGCGTGCCCTGTTCGCGCTGCTGGACCACGCCGCCATCCATGATGCCGCTGTTCAGATACG
>NZ_SELS01000298.1 GCF_004197395.1 Paraburkholderia sp. UYCP14C
TCTTCAACATCAACTACTCCAGTTTGGATCACACGTTTTACCCCAACTCTGTGTCCAGAAAAACCGGAGCCGCCGCAAGGGCACGCCTGCTCAAGCTCAAGCTGCTTAAATCTGGCCTAATGGGGTTGTTTCCTGCTGGAGTCTGCTGGGGACGGTGCGAGCCGTTGGCCAATGCGGCGGCGCCAGACTGCGCAGAACGCGGCCGCCCCCGAGAGCGTTACTAAAGATCCCGCGCGCCGCTGTTCAAGAGGTGGCAAATGCAACGCTAGTTCCAAACGTCGAGCATGATGTCCGACCCTCGTAAGGCACAAGCTTAACCAGCCAGACGCTGGTTTTCGCACTGCTTCGCGAATCGCTAGCGACTTGGACGTCCTTAAAGGGGCGCGCGCGTAGCGACCGGTAACCTGAAGTTATTGGCGGAGTGCCGAACGAACGTCATCGGTAAACTACTGCGCGGGCTGGCGCGTTCAGAATCGCTTGCCGTTGCTCGGCAGAACATGAGCGCGGAGGCGAACTTGTCGCTGGCCTTCTAGCGCTTGTCATTTCACAGCATGCTGCCCGCCGTGCCAGTAAGTCATGAATGGACAGCGTCAAGCAGCACGGCCGGTTTACCGACAACCATCTTGGCCGGTCGACCGGGGTGATTGTCGGTTATCCGGTCATGGTTGTCGCTCCTTCGTTGTGGTTGTCGCTGGATGATTGTCGGCGCCTGTTCTGTTTGTCGCTGGCTGTGCGAGCGCTTCCACACGGGCACGCAGGCCGTATCCATATTTGTTCTGGAATGCATATTGTCCTTTTTCCTTGCGATAGCGC
>NZ_SELS01000299.1 GCF_004197395.1 Paraburkholderia sp. UYCP14C
CAACGTGTACGCCTTCACGCGCGAGTTGCGCGTGAATACGGGGCGCACCATACGTGCCGCGTGAGCTTGCATGCAGGGTACGGATACGTGCGAGCAGTTGCGCATCACTGCATGTGCGGTGCGACGCTTCGCGTACCCGCCACGCGTAGAAGCCGCTGGTCGAGACTCCCAACAGTCGTGCCATCGTGACGATGGGCCAGCGGGCCCGGTTCGCGCTCATGAATCCGTACCGCCCTTCGGGGGCACGGCGCCCGTCTCTCGCGCGAACCAGGCCGCCGCCTGCGAGAGAATATCGCGCTCCATCCTGAGCTGCCGGTTCTCACGACGCAGCTTCGTCAGCTCCTGCCGTTCGGCCGTGGTCAGCCCGTCATGACGCACACCAGCGTCACGATCGGCCTGCGCGACCCAGTTGTAGATGGTCTGCGCCGTCGGCTCGAACTCTTTTTCCAGCTCTTCCGGTCTGCGCCCGGCCCTCACCAGCTCGACCATGTGCGCCCGGAACTCTGCCGGGTATGGCGTACGATGTCTGCCCATTTTCGGCACCTCCTTCTCCAAAGAATAGGTGTCCGTTTTGCCGGGTCAATTTCACGATCACATCAAAACCTGCAACCAGTAGTCTCCGTTCCGAAAGCGGACTCGCTTCGCGACGTATTGCGGCATCTACCCACCTTTTTTTCAAGTAGTAGTTTAGTTATTTCATTCAGTAAAGCATAAAAAAATGTGTGGGGGCGGCCTCAAAAGCGAGGTGCAACACTTATCTCGTATAAGGTGTTGCAATGCCCGACAAAACTACTTCTACTTCAT
>NZ_SELS01000300.1 GCF_004197395.1 Paraburkholderia sp. UYCP14C
CTGCATCCACCCCGCTGGTCGTCCCATAAACACCTCCTCAATTAAAGGTGTTGCGACGACCGGTTGAATCCGCCCTGACACCCCTGGTCGGAATGATGGATCACGCCCTCGGGTCGTCGCTGCAGCAGTGCCATGTCGAGCGCACGCAACATCAGTTCCGTGTACAGATCCGTGTACAGATGGTTCGACATCGCCCAGCCCACGATGCGCCGGCTAAACACATCGAGCACCACAGCCAGATACAGAAACCCCTCGCCGGTTGGAATGTAGGTGGCATCTGCCACCCACAGCACGTTCGGCGCGTCGGCGCTAAAGTGCCGGCGTACCAGATCGGGCGCACGTCGTGCCCCCGCACGCGGCCGTGTGGTACGTGGCCAGCGCCGGCGGCTGGCGCCACATAGGCCGGCCATGCGCATCAGACGCGCTACCCGCTTGCGCCCAACGTGCACGCCTTCGCGCGCCAGTTGCGCATGGATGCGTGGCGCGCCATACGTCCCGCGCGAACTGGCATGCAGCGTACGGATGCGCGCCAGCAGTTGTGCATCACTGCCAGCATGCTGCGATGGCTCGCGTATCAGCCACGCGTAAAAGCCGCTCGTCGAGACCCCAAGCAACCGCGCCATCGTGGCTATGGGCCAGCGGGCCCGGTTCGCTTTCATGAATCCGTACCCTTCGGTGGCACGGTTCCCGTCTCCCGCGCGAACCAGGCCGCTGCGTGAGTGTATCGGCTCCGGTTGTCTGGACAAGCTTTTGCAGCTCAGGCGGCCAGCTTCATCAGCCTTTCCTGACGGGCTTCG
>NZ_SELS01000301.1 GCF_004197395.1 Paraburkholderia sp. UYCP14C
GACGGAAGTTGTGAAGCCACGCATGCGTACGTTCGACAACCCAGCGGAATTTGCCCAGACCACTGCCGTGTTCTGTCCGGCGCTTGGCGATCACCGGCTTGATGGCGCGCTCGCGAAGTTTCTGGCGATGCGCCTCGGAGTCATAGCCACGGTCTGCATAGATGACCTTGGGCTTCTGAAGCGGCCGGCCACGTACGCCGCGAATCGGTGGAATGGCGTCAAGCAGCGGCAGCAGCTGGGTGACGTCGTTGCGATTCGCGCCAGTGAGGATCGCGCTGACAGGAACGCCATTGGCGTCTACGAGAATGTGGTGCTTGGAACCTGGTCGCGCGCGATCCGTGGGGTTCGGACCAGTTTTTCGCCCGCCCCAACAGCTCGCACAGATGAAGAGTCGACGGCTGCTCGTGAGAAATCGAGTTCGCCTGCCTCGCGTAACTTCGCCAGCAGTAGCTCGTGCAATCGCTTCCACACGCCGGCCTTCTGCCAGTCGCGCAACCGTCGCCAGCAGGTTGACCCCGATCCAAATCCCAATTTGGTCGACAGGTCCCGCCAGCGGATACCGGTCTTGAGCACGAACAGAATGCCGTTCAGTGCAGCTCGGTTCGCAACCGGCAACCGGCCTGGATACTTCTTGCGCCGGGGTTTGGGCGAAGGCAGCAATGGCTCGATCAGTGTCCACAGTTCGTCATCAACAATCGGCGCGCCCATCCTTGGTTCCAGTTGTTCAGGTGGCCAAGGTTAACAGCTTGCCGAGAAGGTTAACAGCCCCCAACGGGTCTTTTTGATTCAGTCTCT
>NZ_SELS01000302.1 GCF_004197395.1 Paraburkholderia sp. UYCP14C
AACTGATGACCCGCGATGAGCAAGCTGAAGAGTCTGGAGGAGTTGTTCGGTGGACGCCATTTTGATCGGGAGATCATCATTCTGTGCGTTCGCTGGTACCTGCGCTACAAGCTCAGCCTTCGCGATCTGGTTGAGATGATGGCCGAACGGGGCTTGTCGTTGGCTCACACGACGATCCTGCGCTGGGTGAGGCGTTATACGCCCGAGTTCGTCAAACGCTGGAACCGCTTTGCTACGGCTGCGGGTCGCTCGTGGCGGGTCGACGAGACCTACCTGAAGATTCGCGGCAGGTGGGTCTACCTGTACCGGGCGGTGGATCGGACTGGTCAGACCGTGGACTTCATGCTCAGGGCGCGGCGCGACGTGGCCGCAGCCAAAGCCTTTTTCAGCAAGGCCATCAGGCATCAGGGCCAGTCACCGGAGACCATCACGCTTGACGGGTATGCAGCCTCGCACCGCGCGGTGCGCGAGATGAAGGCCGATGGTCTGCTGCCTGAAGACACGAAGGTTCGGTCCTCAAAATATCTGAACAACGTGATCGAGCAGGACCATCGCCACATCAAGTCGCGAACGAACCCGATGCTTGGATTCAAACGGTTCAGGAGCGCCGCGACCACGATTTCAGGCATCGAGTTGACGTATCGCATTCGCAAGGGCCAGTTCGATCTCGCGAAACTCGGCCTCAAGGATGCCGCTGCGCCTGCCGTATCGATTGCGGTGCTGTCCGCTCGATAAGGTCTCCTGCATATAGGGAACTTCTCAACCCGCTTGCCTATTTGCACCAGAACC
>NZ_SELS01000303.1 GCF_004197395.1 Paraburkholderia sp. UYCP14C
CCGTTGATCATCCCTTCCATCGCATCCACTTGCCGTTGCGCAATCGAGACGTCTTCGGCCAGCCTGGTTGATTCAATAGTCCGCTCGATATAGTTCAACTTCAAGCCGAGCGTTGTGAGCGGCTGGCGCAAATCATGGCTTATCGCAGCGATAAGTTGGTTCTTCTCCGCCCTTGCTGCTTCAGCCCGCGATCGCGCCTCTTCGAGAATGACCTCTTTTACACATGCGTGCTTCTGATCGTAACAAAGAAACCATGCGATGAGACAATAGCCAATTAGTTGAGCCGCAAGCGACTCAAACGCAGTTGGCCGATTAATGAACAGAATGACTCCCACGCTAAATCCAAATGGGATAGTGCCGAGCACAAGTGAACCTAAAGTTGCACGAAGACTGGGTGCGAGCAGCAGCACAGTAAATACATGACAGATCAGCGTCAGCCTTAGGAAGAAAGTTCTGTGAAAAATAATATGAATATCACCGTGGTAGGCCCAGAAAATGGGTGGCTCGATCCCGAAGCTACCGGCCGCCCACCACAACGATGTCAGTATGACCAATCCAGCCCATTCCCAGTGCATCTGCTCGACCGCGTTGACGCCAGCTTGCTTCGGAAGCGCCATGGTCTTTTTCAGCAGATATATTGCCATGGGAGCGGCCATCCCCCACAGTCCGAAGATCCAGACCACACGGAACAAAAGATAAATATGCCTCTATTGAATTTTCAGTGGGTGGTATCGTCCCGGTTTCTGGATAAACAAGACGAAGGCAGGTCATGCATAGCCA
>NZ_SELS01000304.1 GCF_004197395.1 Paraburkholderia sp. UYCP14C
CGCGACCACGATTTCAGGCATCGAGTTGACGTATCGCATTCGCAAGGGCCAGTTCGATCTCGCGAAACTCGGCCTCAAGGATGCCGCTGCGCCCGCCGTATGGAATGCGGTGCTGTCCGCTCGATAAGGTCTCCTGCATATAGGAAACTTCTCAACCCGCTTGCCTATTTGCACCAGAACCCTGCATCGCATCATGGATGCCGACGCGCGGCGAACCGCATGCCGGCCCGTAACAAAACGCGGTGCCGTACTACAGACAGCTCGACCAGCCCTTCCGGTCCGCGCGGTTTGGATTTTTTAGTGGGGAGCGGCGCCTTTGATGGTGTCAGCCATGTTTTTGATCATGGCCGCCAACGCACCGGTCAACGCGTTCCGCGCGGTCTCCTGTGCCGTATGCAAGGTCGCCATTCTCGTGGTTGTACCCAGTGCAGACATCTCCTTGTCTATCAGTGCACCGTCGGTAATAGTGCTCCCTGTTGCAGCTAGCCCAACTCCTTTTGATACAAGACCCATCATAACCGTTACTCCTTACAGGTTGAGAAATGCCGCCATTTTGGGACGACCAGCCGTCACTCAGAGCGGCCACGTGCCCGGCGCTGACGGTGGCGCGCCCGATTTGTCCGCAGCCGCCCGACGATACAGCCAGCCGTAGAGCTTCGCGAGATGGGTGAAGTCGGCGACTACCGCGATCACGCTTACCGCATCATAGGTCAGAGCCTCGACGCTGTGCATCACGAGCGTCTTGATCTG
>NZ_SELS01000031.1 GCF_004197395.1 Paraburkholderia sp. UYCP14C
CGCCACCGCCACCACCACCACCACCACCACCACCACCGCCACTATTTCCACCACTGCTATTTCCCTTACCGCCCGTGCCCGCACTGCCACTCCCGCTTCCGCTCCCTGAACCCGCCGCCCCGACGCCGCCGTTGCCGCTGGCGCCAGCACCGCTATTGCTCGAACCCGACGCGCCGCCACTACCGTTGCCATTGCCGCTGCCGCCGCCGAGCCGGCCGCAGTCCGGACCGCCGAGCCCGCCGCAGCCAGCCGGTGCGAACACCGACGCGGCATCGTCGGCGGCCGTGGCGGTGCCGGCCTCGGCGCCGGTCGCTGCGGCGTCGTTCTGCGCGAGCAGCAGCGGCGCGGACTCGCCGGGCTGCGCTCGCGACGCGTCGGCCTGCACCACCCAGCGAGGGGTCACGTCCGCCGACGCCCCGTACGCGGCCTCGCCCGCCAGCGCCGCCACCCCCGTGAGGACCACCGCGCGGCGGATCATTGCACAGTAGTACTGAGCTAATTTTCTGGTCTTCATCGCGCGTCTCCCGAGCCAAGGACGGTACCTTGCCGCCGCCTTCGCGAGCTGCTCCAGCGGCGGCCGGCCTCTCTGCCTACGGGTCTTGTCGCACCCCGAGTCCGTGGTGTCGAAGTGCTCCGCGCGTCGCTGCCGTGCAGACTGCGCGAGGTCGCGCCATCGCGTGATGACGCTCGTCGTGCGGCTATGTGCGGCTTTGTGCGCCCGGTCTGACTTCGAATCTCTGGCCGCTAATTTAGCGATATCCATGCCACGGGTCGCCAAGCCTTGAAGCGACGCGGGCGATAGCGGGATGTGCGATGCGCACGCTGGAAAAACGCCTGAAAACGTTGCGGCGATGAAACGCTCGCACGCAAAAGCGTGTTCCGGCACGGGATTCGTTAAGGAGGGCGGCGCGCTGCCTCACGCCGTGTCGTGCGAATCGACGAGGTTCGAGTCGACGCTAGCTGGCGTTTTCCGACGCGTCGTCGTCGCCGGCGCCGCCATTCGTCGGGTCGTCCGCGTTGTCGCGGCGGGGCTCGCTTTGCAGCTCGCGCAGTGTGGCGACCGGAATATGGCAGCGAATCCGGTGTGCGGAACCCGAGTCCGCGGCGCCGCCGGCGTCGAGCAAAAAAGGCGGGTCCTGCTGCTCGCAGATGGCGCCGAGCTTGCGCGGACAGCGCGTGTGAAACACGCAGCCCGATGGCATCGCGCCGGGCCCGGGCAACTCGCCCGCGAGACGGATGCGCGCACGTCGACGCGTGTCATTGGATTCGCCGTCGCCCGGCAGCGTCGGCACGGCGGACAGCAGCGCCTCGGTATAGGGGTGTTGCGGCCCATCGAACACGGCCGCCGCCGGGCCGATTTCGAGCAAGCGGCCGAGATAGAGCACCGCGATGCGATCCGACACGTAGCGCACCACGTGCAGATCGTGCGAGATGAACACGTAGCTGACGCCGCGCTCGCGCTGCAAGTCGGCGAGCAGGTTCAGAATCGCGGCCTGCACCGACACGTCGAGCGACGAAGTCGGCTCGTCGCACACGACGACGCGTGGTTCGCCCGCGAACGCGCGCGCAATCGCGACGCGCTGCTTGAGCCCACCCGATAGCTGACGCGAGCGCGCGTCGAGATAGCGCTCGGGCAACCGCACGGCATCCGTCAGCGCGGCGAGACGTGCGTCGATCTCGGGACCGCGCAGCGCGGTGAAGCGCGCGAGCGCGCGGCCGATCAGCCGCTTGACCGAATGGGCGCGATTGAGCGCCGAGTCGGGATTCTGGAACACGATCTGCAGCGACTTCAGCTGTTCGTCGCTGCGTCGCGTGACGCGTGCGGCGAGCGGCGCGCCGTCAAGTTCGAGCACGGCGCCGGCATCGGGTGCGAGCAGGCCGAGCATCAGCCGCGCGAGGGTCGTCTTGCCGCTGCCCGATTCGCCGACGAGTCCGAGCGTCTCGCCGCTCGCGAGTTCGAGCGACACGTCGTCGACCGCGCGCAGCGGCGCACCCGACACGTGGAATGTTTTCGCCAGGTTGCGCGCACGCAGAACCGGCGAAGACGCCGCGCGCGGCGGCCGCGCCTCGGGTGATGCGGCCACTGCGGGCGGCGCGCTCGAGACCGCACGCGGCAACTCGATCGCGCGCTCGTGATAGTGGCAGCGCGCCATCTGATCGCCATGCGCGGCGCCGAGCCGATACGGCGGCGGCGCGTCGCGGCGGCAGCGCTCGTCGGCGAGACGGCAGCGCTCCGCATAGACGCAGCCCTGCGTGACCGAGCCCGGCAGCGGCAGGCCGCCCGCGATCGTATCGAGCCGCTCGCGGTCCTTGCTGCGTCCGGCCGTCGGCAGGCAGCGCAGCAATCCGACCGTGTACGGATGACGTGGCCGTGCGAACACATCCTGGGTCGCGCCTTCCTCGACCAGCTTGCCCGCGTACAGCACGCCGACGCGTTCGCACATGCGGCCGATCACCGCGAGGTTGTGGCTGATGAACAGCACCGCGGTACCGAGTTCCTCGCGCAACTGCGCGACGAGGTCGAGCACTTCCGCTTCGACGGTCGCGTCGAGGCCGGTGGTCGGCTCGTCGAGAATCAGCAGAGCGGGGTTCGACGCCAGCGCCATCGCGATCACGACGCGCTGCTGCATGCCGCCCGACAATTGATGAGGATAGCTGTCCATCACGCGCTCGGGCGCCGCGATGCGCACGCGCCTCAACATCTCGAGCGTGCGATGCAGCGCTTCGTCGCGCGCGACACCGGCCGCCTCGAATGCTTCGGAAACCTGACGGGCGATCGTCAGCGATGGATTCAGCGCGCGCCCCGGGTCCTGGTAGACCATCGACACGGTCGTCGCGCGCATGCTGCGCAGCGCATCGGCGCCGAGCTTGTGCACCTCCGCGCCGGCGATCACGATCTTGCCGGCCTTCAGCTTGCCGTTGCGCGGCAGATAGCGCAGCGTCGCCATCGCGACGGTCGACTTGCCGCAGCCCGATTCGCCGACGAGCCCATACGCTTCGCCGCGCCGCACGCGAAACGACACGTCCTGCAGCACTTCGCGATCGCGTCCGCGGATCCGGTAGGTGACCGTCAGGCCGACCACGGTCAGCGCGTCGGTGCGATCGCTCTTCGATACGTCGAACGCGGCGAACGCGGAGGGCAAGGTGGACGACGAGCCGTTCATCGGTCGAGCACTCCCTGCACGCCGTCGGCGATCAGATTGACGCCGACCACCAGCGACGCGATCGCGCCCGCCGCGAACACGACGGTCCACCACGCGCCGCCCGCCATCAGCGTGTACGACTCGGACAGCGCGAGCCCCCAGTCGGCCGACGGCGGCTGGATGCCGAAGCCGAGAAACGATAGCGTCGCGACCGCGAAGATCGCATAGCCGAGCCGCACGGTCGCCTCGACGACGATCGGCGGCAGCACGTTCGGCAAGATCTCCGCGAACATGATGTAGGGTGCGCGCTCGCCGCGCAGCTGCGCGGCGGCCACGTAGTCGAGATGACGCTCGGCGAACACGGCGGCGCGCACGGTGCGCGCGGTGATCGGCGTGAACGTGATGCCGATCACGAGAATCACCGTGAGGTTCGACGCACCGACCGCGGCGAGCGCGAGCAGCGCGATGATCACGAGCGGCAGTGCGAGCACCGCGTCGATCAGGCGGCCGATCACGTCGTCGACCCAACCGTCGAAGTAGCCGACCAGCAGGCCGAGCGCGGTGCCCGCCGCGGTGCCGAGCAGCGTCGCGAGCGGCGCGATGGTCAGGATGTCGCGCGCGCCGACGATCACGCGTGAGAACACGTCGCGGCCGAGCTGATCGGTGCCGAACCAGTGGGTGCGATCGGGCGGCGTCAGTGAATTGAGCGGATCGGACGCGTACGGGTCGAGAGGCACGAACCACGGTCCGGCGATCGCGCAGACGATCCACCACGCGACAATCAGCGCGCCCACGATGAAGGTCGGCGAACCCAGCAGCAGGAGCACGCGCGGGTAGCGCGGTTCGTCGGCCGCGCCTGGTGCGGGCGAGCCTGGTGGCGGCGATGAAGCCGGCGGCACGGTCGTATTCATTCGGCGGTCCTCACCCGCAGCCGCGGATTGAGCAGCACGTGCAGCGCATCGGCCACCAGATTCGCGAGCGTATAGACCACGCCGATCGTCAGTACGCCCGCTTCGAGCATCGGAAAGTCCTTGGCCTTGGCGGCGTTGTAAATCAGCGAGCCGATGCCCTGGTAGCGGAACAGCGTCTCGACCACCACGAGTCCGCCGATCATGTAGCCGAGCTGGGTGGCGGCGACGGTGATCGTCGGCAGCAGCGCGTTGCGCAGCACGTGCCGCCAGATCACCACGTGGCGCGGCAGGCCCTTGAGGATCGCGGTGCGCGTGTAGTCGGCATCGAGCGCTTCGACGGTGCCCGCGCGTGCCATCCGCGCGATGTAGCCGAAGAACACCAAGACGAGCGGCAGCACCGGCAGCACCAGATGCCGCAGCTGTTCGAGCACGCCCGCCTCGGGCGGATACGAGGCCTCGATCGGCAGCCAGCGCAGCCACACGCCGAACACGAGGATCAGCACGATCGACGACACGAACTCCGGCACCACGGTCGCCGACAAGCCGCCAATGCTGATCGTGCGATCGAGCCAGCGTCCCGCATGCATCGCCGACCACACGCCGCCCGCGATACCGAGCGGTACGACCACGATGAACGCGAGCAGGCCTAGCTTCGCCGAATGCCCGAGCGCGTCGGCGATGAACGGTCCAACCGGTTCGCGATACGCGTACGACAGCCCCATGTTGCCGCGCACGAAATGCGTGATCCAGTCGATGTATTGGGTGAGCAGCGGCCGGTCGGCGCCGAGCTGATGATTGAGCGCGGCGACCGCGCGCGCGTCGGCGAGCGGCCCGAGCACCGCGCGGCCGATATCGCCGGGCAGCAGCTGGCCGCCGGCGAACACGATCAGCGACAGCAGCCACAGCGTGATCAGCGAAAGACCCAGGCGGGTCGCCAGAAACCGCGCGACGCGGCCCGCGTTGCCGTTCGTCGCGCGTGGCAAACGCGATGCGTTCGAGGCGGGAGAGGGCGCCGGAGCCGACATCGTGAGTTCTCCTGCGAAGGGGCGTCGAGCAGCGCGGTGCTTATGCGCTCAGCGTCGCGCGATCGAAATACAGTTGCGCGAGCGCGGTGAAGCGCACGCCGTTCACGCCCTTGCGCATCGCGATCAGCTGATCGTAGAAGAACGGGATGATCAGCGGGGTTTCGTCGAGCAGCAACGTCTGGATCTGTCCGGAGATTTTCTTCTGCGTGGCGAGATCGATCGCCGCAACGAACTGCGCGACCAGCTGGTCGTATTGCGGGTTCTTGAAGTGCGCGGCGTTCCAGGTGCCGTTGCTCGTCAGCGGCGCGTTGAGGAACACGTTCGGCACGCCGCGATGGCCGTAGTCGGTGATGCCGAGCGGCGAGTCGAGCCAGTCGGATTTGCCCGGCGTGCCCGCGCCGTAGTACAGCGACTGGCTTTCGACCTTCAGATTGATGCGCACGCCGATCGCCTTCGCGGCGTTCTGCACGACGACCGCGAGGTCGGGGATCTCCATGTATTTTTCGGTGGTCAGCGTGACGTCGAAACCGTTCGGCACTCCGGCCTGCGCGAGCAACTGCTTGGCCTTCGCGACATCGATCTTGCGTTGCGGCACGCCCGCATCCGACGACGGAAACACCGGCGCGAACGGGCTGTCGTTGCCGAGCTGCGCGCGCCCCTTGAAGAGACCGCGCACCAGCACGTCGCGATCGAGCGACAGCGCGAGCGCCTGGCGCACGCGTTTGTCCTTGAAGAGCGGGCTGTCGTTGCGCATATGGATCTGCCGATGCGCGCTCGACTTCACGCCCACTGCCTTGAAGTCCGGATTGTTCAGGATGCCCGCGCCGCCCTGCACGGTGAAGGTGCCCATCACGTCGGCCTGATGGCCCTGTAATGCGAGCAGTTGCGCCTGTTCGTCGGCGTAGAACGAAAACTGTACGCGTTGCGGTAGCGCCTTGTCGCCCCAGTAGTCGGGATTGCGCACGAACGACGCGCCGACCTTCGGCTGATACTTTTCGAATTTGAACGGACCGGTGCCGATGAAGCTCTTTTCGTAGTTGCCCGCGTAGTTCGCGGGCAGCAGGACCGCGTTGTAATTATCCGAGGAAACGTAGTACGGGAAATTGCCGTTCGGCGCGTCGAGATGGAACTCGACCGTGTGTTCGTCGACCATCTTCGCGCCGCCTTTCGACAGCACGCCCTTCAACACCGACAGCGCGGCCGAGCCGCTCGCGGGATCGGCGAGACGGTCGAAGGTGGCGACCACGTCTTTCGCGCCGAAGCTCTGGCCGTCGTGAAATTTCACGTTCTGGCGCAGCTTGAAGGTCCACACGTCGCCCTTGTCGTTCGGCTTCCACGACAGCGCGAGCGCGGGCTTCAGCATCAGCTTCTCGCCGTCGTCGTCGATCAGGAATTCGCCGGTCTGGTTCAGCAGCGCGAGACTCGCGGCGTCGGTGACCGTCAGCGGATCGACGGCGCCCGCCGGCGTCAGATGCGCGACGCGGATCGTCTGGTTCGACGTGGCCGGCGTACCTTGCGCCCGCGCTCGGGGCGCGCCGAGCAGGCCGCCGCCCGCGAGTGAAAGACCGACCACGCTCGCATAGCGCAGCATTTCGCGGCGCGTGATGCGGCCGGCAAGGAACTCGTCGAGGGCGTGGTTGCCGTAGGCGTCGGCGGTGAGGCGGGCTTCGTTCAGTGCTGCATCAGGGGCGAGAAATCGGTCCGCTGGCGTTTTCATCGATGGCGTGTCCAGTCCGTTCTGTTGCCGGTTCGAAGCGTCGCGCAAGCCGCGCGACAGCGCGAGGAAAAGCGGTCTCAGTGTAAGCGATTGCTCGCGGCTCTGGCGCGCCGGCGGCACACCGCGCCCGCCGATCGGCCGATAAACGGCGCGCGGTGTGTCGTCGTGACAACGTTTGCCCGACGCATGCTCGCGAGCGGCGCCCGCCATAGCGGACGGATTGGCGGTATCGCGCTGGCATCCTTACCGATCGCGATGCGTGTGCCGAGTGAGTTTTACCGCGGCAAGTTATTCGGCCGTCCCCAGCGATGAAACAGCACCGAGCCGACCCAGCACGCCATGAAGGCCGCGACGATCGCATAACCGAGCGCGCCGAAATGATCGTTGATGCGGGCGAGCGCATCCAGCACGCCGCCGCTCCAGCCGAAGCGGTCCGACAGCAGCCCCAACGCCTCGACGCCGCCGATCACGATCGCGACCACCGCCGACACGAACGTGATGCTCGCGTTGTAGTACAGCTTGCGCTTCGGGTCGTCCATCGCCCAGCCGTAGGCATGCACCATCAGCACGTTGTCGGTCGAATCGACGAGCGTCATGCCGGCCGTGAAGAGCGCGGGGAACACCAGGATCGAGTAGAGCGGCAGGCCGGTGCTCGCCTGCGACGCGGCGATCGCGAGCAGGCCGATCTCGGTCGCGGTGTCGAAGCCGAGCCCGAACAGCACGCCGACCGGGTACATGTGCCAGCTTTTCGTGACCAGCCGGAACAGCGGCCGCAACGCGCGCGACAGCAGCCCGGCTGGGGCGAGCGCATCGGCTGACGCGGGACTCGCCGCGCCATCATGTTGCGCGTGCCGGTAGCGGCGCCACACATCGCGCAGGATCACCAGATTGACCGCCGCGAGCACCAGCAGGAACGTCGCGGAAACCAGCGTGCCGAGCGTGCCGCCGACTGCCTTGAAGCTTTCGAAGCGCCCATGCAGCGAATGCGTGGTCCACGCGATGCCGAGCGTCGCCGCGATCACGATCGTCGAGTGTCCGAGCGAAAACGCGAGCCCGATGCCGACCGGCCGCTGGCCGGTTTGCATCAGCTTGCGCGTGACGGCGTCGATCGCCGCGATGTGGTCGGCGTCGACCGCATGGCGCAGACCGAAGCCATACGCGAGCAGCGCGGTGCCGAGCAGCAACGGGTAGTGGCGAAACGCGATCAGCGCCCACAGCCACGCGCCGAGGTTGGCGGCGATCAGCACCGCGTAGAGCGTGACGAGGCGAGGGCGCAGCGAGGCGGTAGGCGTCATGTGGCGCGGGCGGGCGAAAACGGCGGGTGAATGAGCGGGCAAATGAGCGGGCAAATGAGCGGGCAAATGAGCGGCCTAGTGGTCGTGCGGATGCTTGTGGATCGGATCGACCCAGTAGACCGTTTCCGGCTGCTCGACCGCGTCGATGTTCAGATTGACGACGACCGCTTCGTTGTCGCTGCGCACCAGCACGCATTCGAGCGGCTCGTCGGTGCTCGCGTTGATCTCCTGATGCGGCACGTAGGGCGGCACGAAGATGAAGTCGCCGGGACCGGCCTCGGCGGTGAATTCCAGATGCTCGCCCCAGCGCATGCGCGCCTGGCCGCGCACCACGTAGATCACGCTTTCGAGCGCGCCGTGATGATGCGCGCCGGTCTTCGCGTTCGGATGGATCGTCACGGTGCCGGCCCAGATCTTCTGCGCGCCGACGCGCGCCGCGTTGATCGCGGCCGCGCGGTTCATGCCCGGCGTTTGCGCGGTGTTGCTGTCGAGCTGATCGCCGCGGATGACCTTCACGCCGTGCTCGCGCCAGTCGACCTGCGCGCCGGTTTCGGCGGCTTCGTGTTCGGCCCGGTAATGCGGATGTTCGTGATCCTGGCTCATCGTGTCTCCTCCTCGGCTTGGGTGCCGCGTACGAGTCGTTCGCTTCGGTCTTGCGCTTCAGGGTGCTGCTTCGGTTTGTCCGCCGGTCGTGGCTCGGCGGGTGTTCGTGCCGCCTGGTTGATCGACATTCTGGCACGTTCAAAAAACGGCTGCGCAGCGTGACGGTACCCACGGAGCCACGAAAAAAAACCCGCTCACGAGGAGCGGGCTTCCGGGTTGTCGCGCTTAGAGTCGGCGCATCAGCGTCATTGCTTCTTCGCGTTGATCACAGCCTCGGCGACGTTGCTCGGCGTTTCGGCATAGTGCTTGAACTCCATCGTATAGGTCGCGCGGCCCTGGGTGGCCGAGCGTAGCGACGTCGAGTAGCCGAACATCTCGGCGAGCGGCACCTCCGCGCGCACCAGCTTGCCGCCGCCGCCCGCGATGTCCTCCATGCCTTGCACCATGCCGCGTCGGCTCGACAGGTCGCCCATCACGTTGCCCATGAAGTCCTCGGGCGTTTCCACCTCGACGGCCATCATCGGTTCGAGCAGGATCGGCTTCGCCTTGCGCATCGCTTCCTTGAACGCCATCGAGCCGGCCATGCGGAACGCGTTTTCGTTCGAGTCGACGTCGTGGTACGAACCGAAGGTCAGCGTGACCTTCACGTCCACCACCGGATAGCCCGCCAGCACGCCGGCCTTCAGCGTTTCCACGATGCCCTTGTCGACCGCGGGGATGAATTCGCGCGGAATCACGCCCCCCTTGATCGCGTCGACGAATTCATAGCCCTTGCCCTGCGCGGACGGCTCCAGCGTAATCACCGCGTGGCCGTACTGGCCGCGGCCGCCCGACTGCTTGACGAACTTGCCTTCGATATCTTCGACCTTGTTGCGCACCGTTTCGCGATACGCGACCTGCGGCTTGCCCACGGTTGCTTCGACGCCGAACTCGCGCTTCATCCGGTCGACCAGAATTTCGAGGTGCAACTCGCCCATGCCGGAGATGATCGTCTGGCCGGACTCCTCATCGGTCTGCACGCGGAACGACGGGTCTTCCTGCGCGAGACGGTTCAGCGCGATGCCCATCTTTTCCTGGTCGGCCTTGGTCTTCGGCTCGACGGCCTGCGAGATCACCGGCTCCGGGAAGATCATCTTTTCGAGGATGATCACATGGTTAGGATCGCAGAGCGTGTCGCCGGTGGTCGCTTCCTTCAGGCCGACGGCCGCGGCGATGTCGCCCGCGTAGACCTCCTTGATTTCCTTGCGCTCGTTCGCGTGCATCTGCAGGATCCGGCCGAGGCGCTCCTTCTTTTCCTTGACCGCGTTGTAGACCGTGTCGCCCGAATTGACGACGCCCGAGTACACGCGGAAGAAAATCAGCTGGCCCACGAACGGGTCGGTCATGATCTTGAAGGCGAGCGCCGAGAACGGATCGTCGTCGTTCGGATGACGCTCGATCTCCTTGTCGTGCTCGTCGTGGCCGGTGATCGCGGGCACGTCGACCGGCGACGGCAGATAGTCGATCACCGCGTCGAGCATCGCCTGCACGCCCTTGTTCTTGAACGCGCTGCCGCACAGCATCGGCACGATCTCGTTGGCGATCGTGCGCGCGCGGATGCCTTGCTTGATTTCTTCTTCGGTCAGGTGATGCTCGCCGCCCAGGTACTTTTCGAGCAGCGTTTCGTTCGCCTCGGCCGCGGCCTCGACCATCTTGTCGTGCCATTCCTTCGCGGTGGCCGCGAGTTCAGCCGGAATGTCGCGGTACTCGAACTTGATGCCCTGGCTCGCGTCGTCCCAGAAGATCGCCTTCATCTTGACGAGGTCGACCACGCCCTGGAAGTGCTCCTCCGCGCCGATCGGAATCTGGATCGGCACGGCGACGCCCTTCAGGCGATCGCCGATTTGCCGCTGCACGCGGAAAAAGTCCGCGCCGACGCGGTCCATCTTGTTGACGAACGCGATGCGCGGCACCTTGTACTTGTTCGCCTGGCGCCACACGGTTTCCGATTGCGGCTGCACGCCACCGACCGAGTCGTACACCATGCAGGCGCCGTCGAGCACGCGCATCGAGCGCTCGACTTCGATCGTGAAGTCGACGTGCCCGGGGGTGTCGATGATGTTGATCCGATGCTCGGGATAGTTGCCGGCCATGCCCTTCCAGAACGCGGTGGTGGCAGCCGACGTGATCGTGATGCCGCGCTCCTGCTCCTGTTCCATCCAGTCCATCGTCGCCGCACCGTCGTGAACCTCGCCGATCTTGTGGGTCACGCCGGTGTAGAACAGGATCCGTTCAGTGGTGGTGGTTTTGCCGGCATCGATGTGAGCGCTGATGCCGATATTCCGGTAGCGCTCGATGGGAGTCTTGCGGGGCACGTGAATCTCCTTGTAATGGCGCGCCTGAAACGCATGCCGGGCGGCCGCGTGGATCGCCCGGGGAGTCTGGGTGGTGCTGTATGTGGCGTTACCAGATCGAGATTACAAGGATAGCGCGTCGATTGGTCTTTTGCATGAATCCTGCCAGCCGGCGCGAAGGTGGGCCGCGCGGGGCTGCGCGGGCGAAAAAAAGCCGGCGCCTCGGGTCGAGGCGCCGGCTCTTTGCGGGAAAGTGTGGCGGGGCGGTCGGGCCGCTCAGTGGGCCGCCCAGACGGCCGCCTGGAGGTTACTGCGTGATACCCGGCACCGGCGGCAAGCCCTGGATCTGCATGCCCGGCTTGATGCCTTTTGCCGAGAACCAGCCCTTGGGCATTTCGAGCGCGAACACGCCGTTGTGCGTCGGGCAGTGGTTGTTGGTGGTCTCGGCCTGCATCTCGTCGATATCGGTGATCGTGCCGTCGGCGCGCATGAACGCGATCGACAGCGGGATCAGCGTGTTCTTCATCCAGAAGCAGTGGCCCGCGTTCTCGTTGAACACGAACAGCATGCCTTCGTTCGGGCCGAGCTTCGTGCGATACATCAAGCCCTGTTCGCGGTCCGCGTCGTTGGCGGCGACGGCCGCGTCGATCACGAACATGCCGGCGCTCAGCTTGACGCGCGGAAACTCGCTCGGCTGCTTGGCGCCCGGCGGCATCTGCTGCGCCTGGGCGGGAGCCGTGGTGGCGGCGAACGACAGCGCCGCGAGCGGCAGTGCAACGGCAACGGCCAGACGCGCCATCGACGAGCGCATGGAAAATCGCACGGCAAGACTCCTTGCTGAAATTAACTCGCGCATGTTACGCGAGCGCGTCAAAAACAAAAAGGCAGATCGCCTTGCGGTGATCTGCCTTACAACGCCGTAAGAACGGCAATGAAGCTAGTTCTTTACTGCGTTTTTACAAGCAACTTACTCCGAAGCTGCCGAAGCTGCAGCAGCTGCTGCTGCCTTCTTGTGCGACTTCTTGTGAGCGTGCTTGGTGGTCTTCTTTGCCGACGAAGCTGCTGCTGCCGGAGCTGCCGAAGCTGCTGCCGGTGCCGATGCTTGTGCGAATGCTGCCGTTGCGAAGAGGCCAGCGACCAGAGCGGCGATCAGTTTGTTCATTTTGTGAATCCTCAGCTTGATTTAATTAACCAAATGACCCGGCTTATGTAGAGTCATGTCGGTAAACGTGCCATCCACCTTTCGGTTGACAGCCGCATCGAACAAATTTTTCGACACGTCTGCTAGCGTTCAGACTTTCGTACTCGCCGCGCAAAACGGCGTATGCAAAGGTCTTTAAGGCTGAATGCCGGATAGCTTCGGCGGCATCTGCGTCGAATAACGCGTGGAGTTGTACGGCGGTTGACGCGAATTGCGCGGAATTTTTTATCGCCATGAGACGCGCTCAAACTGCATCGCGCAGGCTCGCGCGAGCCCACTTGTTTCACGCATTTTGGGCTCGTGTTTCACGCATTAATTTGCGTGCTGCTACAACGAGTTAGCTTGATTGTCACAGCCGTGAAACGCGTTTTGAGCGATCACGTGCAGGCTGTTTTGCGCGTGTATGAGTTCGGCACGCGATGCTTTGGCGATCAACGAACAATCGTCAAATAGTGTTCAGGCGACGCCATCCCATGGCGCGTTCGCTCGCAACTCGATGCTCTGTCCGGGTTGCAGTCCGAGTGAAAAAATGTCAAGCGCACCGATACCGACGCGTACCAGACGCAGCGTCGGAAAACCGACCGCGGCCGTCATGCGACGCACCTGACGGTTCTTGCCTTCGGTGATCGACAGCTCGATCCAGGTGGTCGGGATCGCAGCGCGATAACGGATCGGCGGCGTGCGTGTCCATAGCGAGCTGGACGGTTCGACATAGGTCGCCTGACATGGGCGTGTCACGTAGTCGCCGAGATCGACGCCGCGTGCGAGCTTTTTCAACGCGGCGTCATCGACCGCGCCTTCGACTTGCGCCCAGTAGCGTTTGACGAGCTTGTGACGCGGCTCGGCGATGCGCGCCTGCAGCGCGCCGTCGTCGGTGAGCAGCAGCAGGCCTTCGCTATCGGAGTCGAGCCGGCCGGCCGCATAGACGCCGGGTACCTTGACCCAGTCGGCAAGCGACGCGCGCGTCTCGTGCGGCGAAAATTGACAGATGGTGCCGAACGGCTTGTTGAGGGCGAGAAGGCGCATAGGAGAGCGAGACGGCAGAGCGATACTGCAAGCCAGGAACGGCGCGCGGACACTGGCGTACGCGCGTTGCGCACACGTTTCGTCCGGTGATGGATGGCGCGATGATAATGCATAAATCAGTATGCAGATTCTTGTATCTTATAGAGGAGCGTGGCGCGTTCCAAGAGCCGTCCATGTTGGAAAACCCGGAGCCGGGGGCGGCCGCGTCGCGCGCTGGGGCGGGCTAGAATAGCGGCCTGGCCGCTCGCGGACGTTCGGCATTGCGCGGCGAGGGCGTCTCTTTCGCAGTCTCCCATCAGCTTTTGCACAGCTTTCACTGGAGTCCGATCATGCCGTATCAGCACATCAAGGTTCCGACTGGTGGCGATAAGATCACCGTCAACGCCGACTTCTCGCTCAACGTTTCCGACGAGCCGATCATCCCGTATATCGAAGGCGACGGCACCGGTCTGGACATCACGCCGGTCATGATCAAGGTCGTGGATGCGGCGGTCGAAAAGGCGTACGGGGGCAAGAAGAAAATCCACTGGATGGAAATCTACGCGGGGGAGAAGGCGACCCGGGTGTACGGCCCGGACGTATGGCTGCCGGACGAAACGCTGCAGGCGGTCAAGGAATACGTCGTGTCGATCAAGGGGCCGCTCACCACGCCGGTCGGCGGCGGCATCCGCTCGCTGAACGTCGCGTTGCGCCAGGAACTGGACCTCTACGTGTGCCTGCGCCCGGTGCAGTATTTCAAGGGTGTGCCGTCGCCGGTGCGCGAGCCCGAGAAGACCAACATGGTGATCTTCCGCGAGAACTCGGAAGACATCTACGCGGGCATCGAATGGCCGGCCGAATCCGAACAGGCGAAGAAGATCATCAAGTTCCTGCGCGAAGAAATGGGCGTGAAGAAGATCCGCTTCCCGGATTCGTCGGGTATCGGCATCAAGCCGGTGTCGCGCGAAGGTACCGAGCGTCTGGTGCGCAAGGCGATCCAGTACGCGCTCGACAATGAACGCCGCTCGGTGACGCTGGTGCACAAAGGCAACATCATGAAGTACACGGAAGGCGCGTTTCGCGACTACGGCTACGCGCTGGCGCAGAAGGAATTCAACGCGGAACTGATCGACGGCGGCCCGTGGATGAAAGTCAGGAATCCGAAGACGGGCGGCGACGTGGTCGTGAAGGACGTGATCGCCGACGCGTTCCTGCAGCAGATCCTGCTGCGCCCGGCCGAATACGACGTGATCGCCACGCTGAACCTGAACGGCGACTACATCTCGGACGCGCTCGCCGCGCAGGTCGGCGGCATCGGCATCGCGCCGGGCGCGAACCTGTCGGACTCGGTTGCGATGTTCGAGGCGACGCACGGCACGGCGCCGAAATACGCGGGCAAGGACTACGTGAATCCGGGCTCGGAAATCCTGTCGGCGGAAATGATGCTGCGCCACCTGGGCTGGTTCGAGGCGGCGGATCTGATAATCAGCTCGATGGAAAAATCGATCCTGCAAAAGCGCGTGACTTACGATTTTGCCCGCCTGATGGAAGGGGCGACCCAGGTGTCGTGCTCGGCATTTGGGCAGGTGATGATCGAGAATATGTAATCGATGCGCCGGGATTATCCGGTTTGCATAAAAACCCCGGCGCCAGCAAACGGCCGGGGTATTTTTTTACCCGGAATTCTCGCGCGGTTTTCCGGCCGGATAATCCGCTGCAACAGAAAGCCGCCGCAAAAAAGAAACCCGGCGCGGAGCCGGGTTTCAAAAAGGCTGGGTAACGAAACGTCTCAGGCGGGTGCCTGAATGTTCGATGCCTGTTTGCCTTTCGGGCCTTGCACGACCTCGAAGGTGACCTTTTGGCCTTCCTTCAGCGTCTTGAAGCCATTCATCTGGA
The DNA here is from genome assembly GCF_004197395.1 of Paraburkholderia sp. UYCP14C. Taxonomy (GTDB): domain Bacteria; phylum Pseudomonadota; class Gammaproteobacteria; order Burkholderiales; family Burkholderiaceae; genus Paraburkholderia. Next base: position 15,130 of record NZ_SELS01000031.1, read on the forward strand.
TGGCCGAGAAGTGTGCAAACAGATCCTCGCCGCCTTCGTCAGGCGTGATAAATCCGAAACCCTTTGCGTCGTTAAACCATTTGACCGTACCAGTTGCCATTCCAACTTCCCCTGTAACTCATGTCACTACCACGAGCCCTCGAAAAGCCACGACCGCGCGAGGCAGTCGTCCCCTCCTCACAAGCTCACCATCGGCATTTTTTCGAAATTATGGCTTGGTGAAAAAAGTGCCAGCTTGATTGTTGGGGCTCTTTATTCGAGTGTCAAGAAAATTTTGAGACGTCGTTGTCGCGTTGCAAACAGGCCGCTTTCCAGGGTTTTTACCGCTTCCGTATGTGCGGTGGCGCAAGCGGCGTGGCTTGAAAAGTCGCATAATCGACTCACATGCTGACTGTGCCCGCGGCGCCGACGCCCAGCGCGGCGAGCGCTCTCAGCCAGTACCGGCAGGTTGTGCGATACTCGATCCGACCGCGGTGCAGCACGCACCGCGCAACACTGGATCGGGGGCCGGCACCGCAATCGGCCCGTCGAAAACGCGAGAGGCCGGGCCGATCATGACAGCGTCGTGACCGCCGGGCGGCAGCGAACGGGCTCATCGGCCGGGCGGCCGGGTTTTGACAGGATTGCGGGCCTGTCCTAGTTGTTTAGAATGGGTGTATGGCGATTATCCCGGACAAGCAGGACGGCACCGTACTGGAGCGGCAGGAGCAGAAACTCAAGCCGCCGTCCATGTACAAGGTGGTGCTGCTGAATGACGACTTCACGCCGATGGAATTTGTCGTGATGATCGTGCAGGAATATTTCAATAAGGATCGTGAAACCGCAACGCAGGTCATGTTGAAGGTGCATCGCGAGGGCAGGGGAGTTTGTGGGGTCTATACGCGGGACATCGCGTCGACCAAAGTCGAGCAAGTCGTTACCCACGCACGGCAGGCCGGGCATCCGCTGCAGTGTGTGATGGAGGAAGCATGATTGCCCAGGAACTGGAAGTCAGCCTGCATATGGCGTTCATGGAAGCGCGCCAGGCAAGGCACGAGTTCATAACGGTCGAACATCTTTTGCTCGCGCTGTTGGATAACCCGACGGCGGCAGAGGTACTGCGCGCATGCGCGGCCAATATCGAGGATCTGCGTCAGAACCTGCGCAACTTCATTCATGACAACACGCCGACCGTGCCGGGCACGGACGACGTCGACACGCAGCCCACGCTCGGATTCCAGCGTGTGATCCAGCGCGCGATCATGCATGTGCAGTCCACCTCGAACGGCAAGAAGGAAGTGACCGGCGCGAACGTGCTGGTCGCGATCTTCGGCGAGAAGGACTCGCATGCGGTGTACTACCTGCAGCAGCAGGGCGTGACGCGTCTGGACGTGGTCAACTTCATCTCGCACGGCATCGCCAAGACGAGCAGCTCGGACGCCGCGAAAGCGAGCGACGCGAATGCCGAGTCCGACGAAGCCGCCGCGCAGAAGGAAACGCCGCTTGCCCAGTTCACGCAGAACCTGAACCAGATGGCAAAGGACGGCCGCATCGATCCGCTGATCGGGCGCGAGTCGGAAGTCGAGCGCGTCGTGCAGGTGCTGTGCCGCCGGCGCAAGAACAACCCGCTGCTGGTCGGCGAGGCCGGTGTCGGCAAGACCGCGATCGCCGAAGGGCTCGCATGGCGCATCACGCGCGGCGAAGTGCCGGACATCCTCGCGGATGCCCAGGTGTATTCGCTCGACATGGGCGCGTTGCTGGCGGGCACCAAGTATCGCGGCGACTTCGAGCAGCGTCTGAAGACCGTGCTGAAGGAACTGAAAGAGCGTCCGCACGCCATTCTGTTCATCGACGAAATCCATACGCTGATCGGCGCGGGCGCCGCGTCGGGCGGCACGCTGGATGCGTCGAACCTGCTGAAGCCGGCGCTCTCGTCGGGCACGCTGAAGTGCATCGGCGCGACCACCTTCACCGAATATCGCGGCATCTTCGAAAAGGACGCGGCGCTGTCGCGTCGTTTCCAGAAGGTCGACGTGACCGAGCCGACCGTCGAGCAGACGGTCGCGATCCTGCGCGGGCTGAAGTCGCGTTTCGAAGAACACCACGGCGTCAAGTATTCGTCGGGTGCGTTGTCGGCGGCGGCTGAGCTGTCGGCTCGCTTCATCACGGATCGCCATCTGCCGGACAAGGCGATCGACGTGATCGACGAAGCGGGCGCGGCGCAACGCATTCTGCCGAAGTCGAAGCAGAAGAAGACGATCGGCAAGAACGAGATCGAGGAAATCATCTCGAAGATCGCGCGCGTGCCGCCGCAAAGCGTGTCGCAAGACGATCGCAGCAAGCTGCAAACGCTCGACCGCGATCTGAAGAGCGTCGTGTTCGGGCAAGACCCGGCCATCGACGCGCTGTCGGCCGCGATCAAGATGGCGCGCGCGGGCCTCGGCAAGCTCGACAAGCCGATCGGCGCATTCCTGTTCTCGGGTCCGACCGGCGTCGGCAAGACCGAAGTCGCGAAGCAGCTCGCGTTCACGCTCGGCATCGAGCTAATCCGCTTCGACATGTCGGAATACATGGAGCGTCACGCGGTGAGCCGGCTGATCGGCGCGCCGCCGGGCTACGTCGGTTTCGACCAGGGTGGCCTGCTGACCGAGGCGATCACGAAGAAACCGCACTGCGTGCTGCTGCTCGACGAAATCGAGAAGGCGCATCCGGACATCTTCAACGTGCTGCTGCAGGTGATGGACCACGGCACGCTGACGGACAACAACGGCCGCAAGGCGGACTTCCGCAACGTCATCATCATCATGACGACGAACGCGGGCGCCGAGGCGATGGGCAAGGCGGTGATCGGCTTCACGAACCGCCGCGAGGCGGGCGACGAGATGGTCGACATCAAGCGCATGTTCACGCCGGAGTTCCGCAACCGTCTGGACGCGACGATCAGCTTCCGTGCGCTCGATGAGGAAATCATCATGCGCGTGGTCGACAAGTTCCTGATGCAGCTGGAAGATCAGCTGCACGAGAAGAAGGTCGATGCGCTGTTCACCGACGCGCTGCGCAAGCATCTGGCAAAGCACGGCTTCGATCCGCTGATGGGTGCGCGGCCAATGCAGCGCCTGATCCAGGACACGATCCGTCGCGCGCTCGCCGACGAGTTGCTGTTCGGCAAGCTGATGAACGGCGGCCGCGTGACGGTCGACGTCGATGCGGACGACAAGGTGCAGTTGACCTTCGACGAGCATCCGGCGCCGCGCAATCCGAATCCGGAGGCGGTGGAAGTCGAGTGATGTCAGTCAGGCCGGCATGCGATAAGCCGGTCGGACGACCAGAAACAGAACGGCGCGGGTTTTATCCCGCGCCGTTTTTTTTAATCTGGTTTCCTGCTCGCGGCGTGCGCTGAAAATCGCGGCCGCCGCGTCGCAGCACGCCGTCAATGCTTGCCGGTGCTGCCAAACCCGCCCGCGCCGCGCAGGCTTTCTTCGAAGTCGTCGACGATGTTGAACTCGGCCTGCACGACCGGCACGATCACCAGTTGCGCGAGGCGTTCCATCGGATTCAGCACGAACGTCGTTTCGCCGCGATTCCACGTCGAAATCATCAGTTGACCCTGGTAGTCGGAATCGATCAGGCCGACCAGATTGCCGAGCACGATCCCATGCTTATGGCCGAGACCCGAGCGCGGCAGAATCAGCGCCGCATAGCCGGGGTCGCCGACGTGGATCGCGAGTCCGGTCGGCACCAGCGCGGTTTCGCCGGGCTTCAGCGTCAGCGGTTCGTCGAGGCAGGCGCGCAGATCAAGGCCGGCGCTACCGGTCGTCGCGTAGGCGGGAAGCTGTTCGCGCATGCGGTGATCGAGAATCTTCAGGTCGAGTTTCATTCAGGTTCGATAGTGGGTGTGGGTGTGGTGAAGGGGCACGCGGCAGATCGGCAAAACCTGTGCGATCAGGCCGCCTGGTTCGAGCCGAGCTGGAACGCGTCGGCGAGCAGCTCGTAGGAGCGCAGTCGTGCGCGATAGCTGCCGGCCACGGTCAGCACGATCAGCTCGTCGGCCTGGAACTGCTGCTGCAAATCCGTGAGCCGCTCGGTCACGCGCTCAGGTGTGCCGATGATGCTGCGCGGCTTTTCCCGATCGATCACGAGCTGTTCGCGCTCGCCATATTCCTGCTCGACGCCTTGCTCGATCGATGGAATCGGTTCGTTCAGGCCATAGGCCATCTGCACGCGACGCAGATCCACGGCTTTTTCGAGGTCCGCGGCTTCCTGCTCGGTATCCGCGCAGATCACGAAGACCGCGGTGGCCAGATACGGCTGCGATGCCTCGTGGCCAGCCTGGAAACGTTCGCGATACGCGAGCGCGACCTGCTTGCCAAAATGCGCGTTGATGAAATGCGCGAACGAGAAGCGGATGCCGAGCTGCGCCGCGAGCAGACCGCCGAATTCACTCGAGCCGAGCATCCATAGCTGCGGACGCGTATCGATTTGCGGCTGCAGCAGCACGCCCTGCGCGAGGTGATCGTCGGGCAGCGTGCCATGCATGAGGCCGAACAGCTCGGCGACCTGCTGCGGAAAAAGCTCGCCGCGATTGTAGGCGCCGGCGGCAACCGCTTGCGCGGTGCGCATGTCGCCGCCCGGTGCGCGTCCGACGCCGAGGTCGATGCGATTCGGAAACAGCGCCTCGAGCATCATGAACTGCTCGGCGACCTTGAACGGGCTGTAGTACGGCAGCATGATGCCGCCCGAGCCGATGCGGATGCGTTTGGTCACACTGCCGAGGCGCGCCAGCATCACTTCGGGGCAGGGGTTCGACACGCCGCGCAGGCCGTGGTGCTCGGCGCACCAGTAGCGCGTGTAGCCGAGGTCGTCGGCGAGCTGCGCGAGTTCGATGGTTGCGGCGATCGCGTCGGACACCGAATGGCCGGCGATCACCGGTGTTTGATCGAGCACGGAGAGTAGCGTCATGGCAGTAGTGCTCCAGATGATTCCCGTTAGCTATGCGACCAGGACGGCGAGGGCACCCGGGCCCGTTGCCGTCGCGTCGCTCAGCCAGCCGGACTGATGCCGGGCGGCAGACGCTTCGCGATTTCCGTGATCAGCGCGCGCGCGAGCGTCTGCTTGTCGGCGCGTGGCAGCCTGGTCGCGCCGCCTGCTTCGAACAGAATCACTTCGTTGTCGTCGAGCCCGAACGTTTGCGGACCCAGATTGCCGATCAGCAGCGGCACGTTCTTGCGTGCGCGCTTTTCCTCGCCGTGGACTTCGAGATTGTCGCTCTCCGCGGCGAAGCCGACCACGAACGGCGGCTTCGACAGCCTGGCGACCGCGGCGAGGATGTCCGGATTCTCGACGAATGAAAAGCTCGGCAGCGTGCGCTCGGCGGTTTTCTTGATCTTCCGATCGCTGACATGGTCGACGCGCCAGTCGGCCACCGCCGCGACGCCGATGAAAATGTCCGCGTCCGCGACCGTGCGCATCACCGCGTCGTGCATCTGCTGCGCGGTCTGCACATCCTCGCGAAATACGCCCCACGGCGTTTCCAGCGCGACCGGACCGGCCACCAGATGCACGTCGGCGCCGGCCTGCTGCGCGGCGCGCGCGAGTGCGAAGCCCATCTTGCCGCTCGAACGATTGGTGATGCCGCGCACCGGGTCGAGCGGTTCGAAGGTCGGCCCGGCGGTCAGCAGCAAGCGCCGGCCCGACAGGATTTTCGGCGCGAAGAACGACGCGATCGCCTCGTAGGTCGCGGCCGCTTCGAGCATGCGGCCATCGCCGATCTCGCCGCAGGCCTGCGGGCCCGAATCGGGGCCGAGCACTTCGATGCCGTCCGCGCGCAGTTGCGCGACGTTGCGTTGCGTGGCCGGGTTCTGCCACATCTGCCGGTTCATCGCCGGCACGACGAGCAGCGGGCAGTCGCGTGCGATGCACAGCGTCGACAGCAGATCGTCGGCCATGCCGTGCGCGAGCCTGGCGAGGAAGTCGGTCGACGCCGGCGCGATCACGATCGCATCGGCTTCGCGCGACAGATCGATGTGCGCCATGTTGTTCGGCACGCGTGCGTCCCACTGGCTCGTGTAGACCGGTCGGCCCGACAGTGCCTGCATCGTGACGGGGGTGATGAACTGCGTGGCCGCTTCGGTCATGACGACCTGCACGGTTGCGCCTGCCTTGGTCAAGAGACGCGTGAGTTCGGCGATCTTGTAGCAGGCGATGCCGCCCGTCATGCCGAGGACGAGGTGTTTGCCTGCGAGTTCAGCGGTTGCCAACGAAAGCCTCCGACAAAGCATGATCGCGCGGCGGCAGGAGGGCGTTATCCGTCGTTGCCGCCGCGCGTTTCAAACCGGCCGCCACGCGCGGCTCGCGCAAGCGCGGCCGAGCGTCGCGTCGGCGACGTTAGCGTGTGCCGCGTACTCGCCGCAGCTCGTCGATCACGAGCAGGATCGCGCCGATCGTGATCGCGCTGTCGGCCAGATTGAACGCCGGCCAGTGCCAGCCGCCCACGTGGAAATCGAGGAAGTCGATCACGTGGCCGTAGGCGAGCCGGTCGATCACATTGCCGAGCGCGCCGCCGAGAATCAGCGCGAGCGCCGTGCAGAACATTTTCTGCCCGCTGTGCCGCTTGAGCAGATAGCAGATCACGAGCGCCGCCACCACGCCGAGCGCGGTGAACGCCCAGCGCTGCCAGCCGCCCGCCATCGCGAGGAAGCTGAACGCCGCGCCGCGGTTGAACACGAGGATCAGGTTGAAGAACGGCGTGACCTCGTGCGGCACACCGTAGGCGAACACCTTGCGGACGGCGATTTTCGTCAGCTGGTCGAACAGAATGACGATCAGCGCGATGCCGAGCCAGGGTGCGAGCGAGCTGCTTGCGGTGGACGTTTTCGACATGGTTCTCGCCATTATGCCGCGCTCCGCGTTTCGCCACTGCCGAACAGATTGCTGAAGCAACGGCCGCACAGCGACGGATGCTCGGCGTTCGCGCCGACGTCCGCGCGATAGTGCCAGCAGCGCTCGCACTTCAGGTACTTCGAGGTGATCACTTCGACGCCTTCATCCGCTTCGCTGTCGACCTTGACGACGTTCGCCGCCGACGTGATCAGGACAAACTTCAGGTCGTCGCCGAGGCTCGCGAGCGCGTCGTAACGCGCGCCGCTCGCACGGATTTCGACTTCCGCCTGCAGCGACGAGCCAATCAGGTTCGCAACCCGCGCTTCTTCCAGCGCCTTGGTCACGTCGCCGCGCGCGGCGCGCAGCAGCGTCCACTTGTCGAGCAGCGCGCCCGCGTCCGGCACGGCCGGGTACGCGTGGTACGTCTCGGTGAAGATCGTTTCGCTGTTCGGCTGGAACACCTTCCACGCCTCTTCCGCAGTGAACGACAGGAACGGTGCCATCACGCGCAACAGGCCATGAGCGATGTGGTAGAGCGCGGTCTGAGCCGAGCGGCGCGCGACCGAATCCGCCGCGGTGGTGTACAGACGGTCCTTCAGCACGTCGAGGTAGAAGCCGCCCAGGTCTTCCGAGCAGAACGTCTGCAGCTTCGCGACCACCGGATGGAACTCGTACTTCTCGTAGTGCGAGAGGATGTCGTTCTGCAGATTCGCCGACAGCGCCACCGCGTAACGGTCGATTTCGAGCCAGTCGTCGACCGGACGCGCGTGCTGCGCGATGTCGAAGTCCGACAGGTTTGCGAGCAGGAAGCGCAACGTGTTGCGGATCCGGCGATAGCCTTCCGTCACGCGCTTCAGGATTTCCTCGGAGATCGCGAGCTCGCCCGAGTAGTCGGTCGACGCGATCCACAAGCGGATGATTTCCGCGCCGAGGCGGTTCGCCACTTCGTGCGGATCGATGCCGTTGCCGAGCGATTTGCTCATCTTGCGGCCTTCGCCGTCGACGGTGAAGCCGTGCGTGAGCAGCGCGTTGTAGGGCGGGCGGCCGTCGAGCATCGAAGCCGTCAGCAGCGACGAATGGAACCAGCCGCGATGCTGGTCCGAACCTTCGAGGTACAGGTCGGCCGGGAACTGCAGCTCGTCCTTGTGCGAGCCGCGCAGCACGTGCCAGTGCGTGGTGCCCGAGTCGAACCACACGTCGAGCGTATCGCGGTTCTTTTCGTACAGGTTCGCGTCGTCGCCGATCAGCTCGCGCGGATCGAGCGTTTGCCATGCCTCGATGCCTTCCTTCTCGACGCGCTGCGCGACCTGTTCGAGCAACTCCAGCGTGCGCGGATGCAGCTCGCCGGTTTCCTTGTGCACGAAGAACGCCATCGGCACGCCCCACTGGCGCTGACGCGACAGCGTCCAGTCCGGACGGTTCGCGATCATGCTAAAGAGGCGCTGCTTGCCCCACGACGGATAGAACGCCGTGTTCTCGATGCCTTCGAGCGCGGTTTCGCGCAGCGTCTTGTCGCTGTCGTTCGGCTTCACGTCCATGCCGGCGAACCACTGCGAGGTGGCGCGGTAGATGATCGGCGTCTTGTGGCGCCAGCAGTGCATGTAGCTATGCGTGTACTTTTCGGTGCGCAGCAGCGCGCCGGCGCCTTGCAGCGCCTCGACGATCTGCGGATTGGCCGCCCAGATCGACAGACCGCCGAACAGCGCGAGCGATTCGATGTAGCGGCCGTCGCCCATCACCGGGTTGATGATGTCGGAGTCGGCCATGCCGTGCGACTTGCACGACACGAAGTCTTCCACGCCGTACGCGGGCGACGAGTGCACGACGCCGGTGCCGGTTTCGGTCGTCACGTAGTCGCCGAGATAGACCGGCGCGGTGCGCTTGTAGCCCGGATGCGCGGACGCGAGCGGGTGGTTGAAGCGCAGGTTCACGAGCTTTTCACCCTGCGTGGTCGCGACGACCTTGCCTTCGAGACCGTACAGCTTCAGGCACGCCTCGACGCGCTCCTCGGCGAGGATCAGCAGGCCCCGCGGCGTGTCGACCAGCGCGTAGACGATTTCCGGATGCAGGTTCAGTGCCTGGTTGGCGGGAATGGTCCACGGCGTGGTGGTCCAGATCACGATGCCGCCTTCGTTGCGTGGCAGCGCCGCGAGGCCGAACGCCTGCGCGGTCTTTTCCGGCTCGGCGAAGCTGAACAGCACGTCGATGGTCGGATCGGTCTTGTCCTTGTACTCGACTTCCGCTTCAGCGAGCGCCGAGCCGCAGTCGAAACACCAGTTGACCGGCTTCAGGCCGCGGAACACGTAGCCCTTTTCCATGATCTTCGCGAGCGCGCGGATTTCGCCGGCTTCATTCGCGAAGTTCATCGTCTTGTACGGATTGTCCCAGTCGCCGAGCACGCCCAGACGGCGGAAGCCGACCTTCTGCTTCTCGATCTGCTCGGTCGCGTAAGCGCGGGCCTTCTGCATCACTTCGGCCGCCGGCAGCGACTTGCCGAACTGCTTCTCGATCTGGATTTCGATCGGCATGCCGTGGCAGTCCCAGCCCGGCACGTAGACCGAGTCGAAGCCCGCCAGATTGCGCGCCTTGACGATCATGTCCTTCAGGATCTTGTTCACCGCGTGGCCGAGGTGGATGTCGCCGTTCGCATACGGCGGGCCGTCGTGCAGGATGAACTTCTTGCGGCCCTTGGAGGCAGCACGGATTGTCTCGTAGACCTTGCGTTCCTGCCAGTCCTTGACCCATTGCGGCTCGCGCTTGGGCAGGTCGCCACGCATCGGGAACGGCGTGTCGAGCAGGTTGACCGGGTAGCGGGACTGCGGTTTCGAATCGGCTTTCTTGTTGCTCATGATGTGGTGGCGGTGAATTCGTTTCTTTGCGTAGCGGCGCGCGGATTGCGCGCTGCGCGAGGAGCGTGGGACGCGCCCGGCGGGCGGCTCCGCGTGAAGCCAGGACGCCCTTCGATGCGCGCGGCGACGGTTCGTGCGGCGCGGTGCGCCGGCCCAAACCGCGGGCGGTTATCTAATTCGGTCGGTGGCCGAGGTGGCGAAACCGGTGGAACGGCTGCCCGGCGTGCCGGCGCCGACCGCGGCGAACCACGCGCGCGCATTGGCGACGTCGCGCGCGATCGCGGCGGTCAGCGTTTCGAGGTCGACGAACTTCTCCTCGTCGCGCAGCTTCTTCAGAAATTCGACGCGCACGAGTTTGCCATACGCGTCGCCGTGCCAGTCGAGCAGGTGTACTTCGAGCAGCACGCGGCCGGAATCGTCGACGGTGGGGCGCAGACCCAGGCTCGCGACGCCCGGCAGCGGGTGCTCGGCGATGCCGTGCACCTGCACGACGAAGATGCCGGCCAGAGCCGGACGCTTGTGCGCGATCGGCAGGTTGAGCGTCGGAAAGCCGAGATCGCGGCCGAGTTTCATGCCATGGGTGACGTGGCCGCTGATCAGATAGTCGCGGCCGAGCGCGGCGCGCGCCGAGTCGAGGTCGCCAGCGACCAGCGCCGCGCGCACGCCCGAACTCGAAATGCGCGCGCCCGACGGATCGGCGACCGTCGCCATCTGTTCGACTTCGAAGCCGTGTTGCTTGCCGGCGGCCTGCAGCGACGCGAAATCGCCGGCGCGCTTCGCGCCGTAGCGGAAGTCGTCGCCGATCATGATCCAGCGCGCGTGCAAGCCGTTGACGATGATCCGCTCGACGAACGTGTCCGGCGACTGGCTCGCGAACGTGTGATTGAAGTGCTCGACGACGACCCGGTCGACCCCGTTGGTGCGCAGCGCCTCGAGCTTGTCGCGCAGCATCGCGATGCGCGGCGGCGCGCCGGTAGGGTTGAAGAACTCGCGCGGGTGCGGCTCGAAGGTCATCACGCAGACGGGCAGGCCACGCGCGTTGGCGGCCGCGCGCACGTGCGCGAGCAGAGCCTGGTGGCCGCGGTGGACACCGTCGAAGTTGCCGATGGTCAGCGCGCATGGCGCGCGGCTCTCGGCATTGGGAAGACCGCGGAAGACTCTCACGATAGCGGGTTGCAGCAGTTGCTGCGATTGCAATAGGGGCGCGGGCAGGGTGCCGCAAAACAATCGATTATAAACGCTTGGCGCAACAGACGGCTGCGCGGTCGCGGGTTAGCGATTGCCGAATGATAAAATCCGCGCATGAAAAAACTCGTCATCCTGATTTCCGGGCGGGGCAGCAACATGGAAGCCATCGTGCGCGCCTGCGCGAGCGAGGGCTGGCCGGCGCAGGTCGCCGCCGTGATTGCCAACCGTCCTGATGCCGCGGGGCTCGCGTTCGCGGCGTCGCGCGGCATCGCCACGGCGGTGGTCGACCACCGCCAGTTTCCGGATCGCGACAGCTTCGACACGGCACTCGCCGGGCAGATCGACTCGTTCGCGCCGGACCTCGTCGTGCTCGCGGGCTTCATGCGCGTGCTGACCGCGCGCTTCGTCGACTATTACGCAGGGCGCATGCTGAACGTACACCCGTCGCTGCTGCCGAGCTTCCCGGGCCTGAAGACCCACCAGCAGGCGCTCGATGCCGGCGTGCGGTTCCACGGCGCGTCGGTGCATTTTGTCACATCAAAGCTTGATCACGGGCCGATCGTTCTGCAGTCGGCCGTGCCTGTCGAGACTGGCGACACCGCCCAGACGCTCGCCGCACGCGTGCTCGCCACCGAGCACATCATCTATCCACGCGCGGTGCGCTGGTTCGTCGAAGGGCGTCTCGCTCTCGACGGCTTGCGCGTCACGCTTACGCCGTCGGAGCCGCAATGGCTCTTTGCCGGTCACACCGCCGGAGAGGGCGCATGAGATTGCATGGTTTCCTGATTGGACAAACTGAAACGCTGCTGGCCGAAGTGCTGCGGCTGAACGGCCCCGCCGACGCCACCACGAGCCGCTTCTTCCGCGCGCATCCGAAGCTCGGCCATGCCGAGCGCGGCGTGATCGCCGAGGCGGTGTTCGCGGTGCTGCGCCGCCGGATGGAGTTCGCGCATCTGGCCGAAAGCGGCACCGGCAGTCCGGCGCGCCGCATGGCGCTGCTGGGCCTGATGCAGACAGTCGGACGCTCGGCGCTCAAGCCGTTCGTCACCGAGGCCGAGGGGACGTGGCTCGAACACGTGTCGAAGATCGACCCGGAAAGCCTGCCGCTGCGGATTCGCCTGAACTTGCCCGACTGGATCTGCCAGGCGTTGAGCACGCGCTTCGAGGGCGCCGAGCTCGCGCAGCTGGCCGCCGCGCTGAATTACCCGGCGCCACTCGATTTGCGCACCAATCCCATCAAGGCGAGCCGCGACGACGTGCTGGGCGCGTTGTCGAAGGCCGGCATCGAGGCAGGCGCGACGCCGTTCGCGCCGCTCGGCGTGCGGGTGGTCGGCAAGCCGGCGCTCACCAAGCTCGACGCGTTCCAGCAGGGCTGGCTCGAAGTGCAGGACGAGGGTAGCCAGCTGCTGTGCTCGCTGGTCGCGCCGCGACGCGGTGAGATGATCGTCGATTTCTGCGCGGGCGCGGGCGGCAAGACGCTGGCGCTCGGCGCGGCGATGCGCTCGACCGGCCGACTCTACGCGTTCGACGTCTCCGAGCGTCGTCTCGCGAAGCTGAAGCCGCGTCTCGCGAGGAGCGGCCTGTCGAACGTGAACCCGGTGTTGATCGACAGCGAACACGACGCGAAGATCAAGCGTCTGGCCGGCAAGATCGACCGCGTGCTCGTCGATGCCCCGTGCAGCGGCCTCGGCACGCTGCGCCGCAATCCGGACCTGAAGTGGCGCCAGTCGCCGGAGTCGATCGCCGAACTGGCGCCGAAGCAGGCGTCGATCCTCGCGAGCGCGGCGCGTCTCGTGAAGAAGGGCGGCCGGCTCGTCTACGCGACGTGCTCGATCCTCGAAGCGGAAAACGAGGCGGTCGTGCAGCAGTTCCTCGCCGATCACCCTGATTTCGCGCTGGTCCCCGTGCGCGACGTGCTCGCCGAGCAGCGCATCGAACTGGAGATGGGCGACTACCTGTCGCTGTGGCCGCACCGCCATGCGACCGACGGCTTCTTCGCCGCCGTGCTCGAGCGCCAGAGCTAGGCAACCGGCTACCGGCGGGTGCGCGCGGATTGGCTGACGAATCCGCGCGTGCCGGCAATTTCGGCGACACCCATGCATACGACTTTTCCCCACATGTTCAGCGACATCGCGCGCGACTTCGGTCAGCCCGTGATGCTGTGGCAGGTCGCGATCCTGCTCGCGACGCTGCTCGTCGCGTGGGCGCTTGCGCGGGCACTGGGCCGCCGGATGGAGCGGCCGCAGCCGGCGCGCTACGGGAGCCTGCGTTTTGGCATGGAAAGCCTCCACCGGGCGGCTTTTCCGCTGATCGGCGCGGGACTCGTGTGGCTCGCGCGGGCGATCGCCGGCCAGTTCATGGACACCGCGCTGCTCGATCTGGCGCTGGTGCCGCTCGTCGGCATCGGGCTGATCTACATCGTGTTCTTCTTCGCGCGGCGGGTGTTCAACCGCGAAGGTGGCGAGCATCCGTGGCTGTTTCTCGTCGAGAAGGTCGTGTCGGTGGTGGTGTGGATCGGCATGGTGGTCACGCTGTTGGGCATTCAGAACGCCGTGATCGCATGGCTGGACAGCGTGAGCTTTCGCGTCGGCAATGCGCATATGACGCTGCTGTCGCTGATCACGGGGATGTTGTGGGTCGGCGTCACGATGATCGTCGCGATGTGGCTCGGCTCGTCGTTCGAAGATCGCCTGATGCGCTCGAACACGCTCGACGCGAACCTGAAGGTGGTGGTCGCGCGGGTCGGCCGCGCGGCCTTCGTGCTCGCGGCAATCCTGATCAGTCCGTCGATCGTCGGCATCGACATCACCGTGCTCGGCGTGTTCGGCGGCGCGCTGGGCGTCGGCCTCGGCTTCGGCATGCAGAAGATCGCGAGCAACTACGTGTCGGGCTTCATCATTCTGCTCGACCGCTCGTTGCGAATCGGCGACACGATCAACGTGAGCGGCCTGCAGGGCCGCGTCACGCAGATTCGCACGCGCTACACCGTCGTGCGTGGACTCGACGGTATCGAGACGCTGATTCCGAACGAGAAGCTGATCACCGACGTCGTACAGAACCAGTCGTCGTATCTGACTCGCGGCTACGCGAAGGCGGCCGTGCAGATCGCCTACACATCCGACGTCGAGCAAGCAATGACGCTGCTCGCCGAGGCCGCCGCCGACGTGCCGCGGGTGCTGCACGAACCGGCGCCGACGCCGTTTCTGGTCGGCTTTGGTCCGGATGGCATCAATCTCGAGCTGGGCTTCTGGATCGCGGACGCGGCGAACGGCACGGGGGGCGTACGCTCGACGGTCAATCGCAACATCTGGCGTCTCTTTTCCGAGCACGGCATCACGATTCCGCTCGCGCAACGCGAGGTGCGCATCGTCGGTCCGACAGGCGGCGCAATGCCGCACCCGGTAACAATGACCGATCCGGTGCCTGATGCCACGGCCGATTCCGCGCTCAGGCCCGCCGGCGGGGCTGTCGACGACGGTCGTTGAGCACCGTTTCGGGCCGCGACGAGGCATGCTTCAGCGCCGGGAGAATCGCCATCGACTTGATAGCGCACAAAAAATCCCTATTTGTTACAAACACTTGGAACGCTTCAAGTAGAATATCGTCCTATCCCGCTGTATGCTTTCACTTTCATGACACACGCGTCGCGTGTGCTTCGTATCTCTCGTTCTGCAGGTAACTTACCTTGTTGAATTCTTTGCTCGATTTCCTTGCCCACGGGCTGCTGCATTTCTCGTGGTGGCAACTCGTCGTGTACACGCTAATCGTGACGCACATCACGATCATCGGCGTGACCGTCTATCTGCATCGCTGCCAGGCGCATCGCGCGCTGGATCTGCACCCGATCGTCAGTCATTTTTTCCGCTTCTGGCTGTGGATGACCACTGGCATGCTGACCGGCCAGTGGGCCGCGATTCACCGCAAGCACCATGCGAAGTGTGAAACCGAAGAGGATCCGCACAGCCCGCAAACGCGCGGCATCTGGAAGGTGCTGCTCGAAGGCGCCGAGCTCTATCGCACCGAAGCGAAAAACGAAGAAACGATGCGCAAGTTCAGTCACGGTACGCCGAACGACTGGATGGAACGCAACGTCTACACGAAGTACCCGATTCTCGGCGTGAGCCTGATGATGGTGATCAACGTCGCGCTGTTCGGCGTCGTCGGCCTCACCATCTGGGCCGTGCAGATGGTCTGGATCCCTTTCTGGGCCGCCGGCGTGGTCAACGGCCTCGCGCACTTCTGGGGCTATCGCAACTTCAATTCGTCGGATGCGAGCACCAACATTTTCCCGTGGGGCATCATCATTGGCGGCGAGGAGCTGCATAACAATCATCATACGTATGCGACGTCGGCGAAGCTCTCGAATAAGTGGTACGAGTTCGACATCGGCTGGATGTACATCCGCATCATGCAGGCGTTTCGTCTGGCCAAGGTGAAGAAGGTCGCGCCGACGCCGCGCCTGACCACCGGCAAGCTCGTGCTCGATCAGGACACGCTGCAGGCCGTACTCGCGAACCGCTACGAAGTGATGGCGCGTTACGCGAAGGCGATCAAGCGGGCGTACCGCCAGGAGCTCGCGCATCTGAAGGAAGTCGGCGCGCGCGAAAAGTATCAGGTGATGCGCGGCGCGCGTAGCTGGTTTCACAAGGAAGAGGCAGGCCTCAACGAGCCGCAGAGGCTCCAGTTGCCGCAGATTTTTGCGAACAGCCAGAAGCTGAAGACCTACATCGACATGCGCAACGAACTGGCGGCGATGTGGGAGCGCTCCAACGCATCGCGCGAGCAATTGCTGGTGCAATTGCAGGACTGGTGCCATCGTGCCGAGCAGAGCGGAATCAAGGCGCTGCAAGACTTCGCGATGCGGTTGCGTCGCTATGCCTGAAATCCATTAAAATTCAAAGACGTCACAAAACCCCGCGTTGGCGGGGTTTTGCATTTTTGGGCTGCGGAAAAGCATCGCGTGCAACGCGAGCGGCAAGCCGCGGCGGCCAGGTGAGGGCAGAGGAGATGATGGAGCAGCAGGCGATCAAGACCGTCGAATACGATCGGCCACAGGCGCAGGGCACGACCTGCGGGGTCGGCCAGGCGTGGGCGAAGGTGCCCGAGACGCCGTCGGCGGAAGAGAAGCGGGTGCTGAAGGCACGCATTCGCGAGTTACTCAGACGCGAGAAAGCGGTGCTGGTCGCGCATTATTATGTCGATGCCGAATTGCAGGAGCTTGCCGACGAAACCGGCGGTTGCGTAGCCGATTCGCTGGAAATGGCGCGCTTCGGCCGCGATCACGAAGCGCAGACGCTGGTGGTCGCGGGCGTGCGCTTCATGGGCGAGACCGCGAAAATTCTCAGTCCGGACAAGCGCATCCTGATGCCGGATCTGGATGCGACCTGTTCGCTCGACCTCGGCTGTCCGGTCGACGAGTTCTCGGCGTTCTGCGACGCGCACCCGGACCGCACGGTGGTCGTGTACGCGAACACGAGCGCGGCCGTGAAGGCGCGCGCGGACTGGATGGCGACGTCGTCGATCGGGCTGGAGATTGTCGCTGATCTGCATGCGCGCGGCGAGAAGATCATCTGGGCGCCGGACCGTCATCTCGGCAGCTACATCCAGGGCAAGACCGGCGCGGACATGCTGATGTGGCAGGGCTCGTGCCTCGTGCACGACGAATTCAAGGGCATCGAGCTCGATCTGCTGCGCGCCGATTATCCGCACGCGAAGGTGCTCGTGCATCCGGAGTCGCCGGCCAACGTGGTCGCCCTGGCGGACGTGGTCGGCTCGACCACGCAGTTGATCGACGCTGCGCAGAAGCTCAACGCGACGCATTTCATCGTCGCGACCGACCTCGGCATCCTGCACAAGATGCAGCTCGCCGCGCCCGGCAAGACGCTGATTGCGGCACCGACGGCTGGCAACAGCGCGACCTGCAAGAGCTGCGCGCATTGCCCGTGGATGGCGATGAACGGCCTCGCCAACCTGGCCGATGTGCTTGAGCGCGGCCACAACGAGATCTTCGTCGATCGCGCGATCGGCGAGCGTGCGCGTCTGCCGATCGACCGCATGCTCGATTTCGCGGCGCGTCACAAGAAGCGCGTGCAGGCGAGCGGCGATCTTGCGCGCGACGCGCAACTGTATTCGAACGTGGGGGCAGCGTAATGACTGTGGTGGAGAAGGCGCCTGAGCAGGCAGTGGCGCACGAAGGGGCCAACGCAGTGTCGCCGCTTTTCGCGGAGATTCACGCACAATACGGCGCGGCGTTCGACACGGCGCTCGCGCGCAACGTCGCCGATGCGCTCGCCGAAGACATCGGCAGCGGCGATCAGACCGGCCGCCTCGTGCCTGCCGATGACGTTCGCAACGCGCGCATCATCGTGCGCGAGGACGCGGTCCTGTGTGGCGTACCGTGGTTCGACGCGGTGATGCGCGCGGTCGATCCGCGCATCGAAGTTCAATGGCGGTATCGCGAGGGCGACCGCATGAGCGCCGACACGACGGTGTGCGATCTACGGGGGCCGGTGCGCGCGCTCTTGACCGGCGAGCGCAATGCGATGAATTTTCTGCAGCTGCTGTCGGGCGTGGCGAGCGCGACGCGCCGCTATGTCGATGCAATCGCTCACACGCGCACGCACGTGCTCGATACGCGCAAGACCTTGCCGGGCTTGCGGCTCGCGCAGAAGTACGCGGTGCGCGTCGGCGGCGGGGCGAATCAGCGGCTCGCGCTGTACGACGGCATTCTGATCAAGGAAAACCACATTGCAGCGGCCGGCGGCGTGGGTGCGGCGATGGACGCGGCGCTCGCGTTGAACGCAGGCGTGCCGATCCAGATCGAAGTCGAAACGCTCGAGCAACTCGAAACCGCGCTCTCACATGGCGCGCAGTCGATCCTGCTCGACAACTTCTCGTTCGACATGATGCGCGACGCGGTTCGTATCACGGCGGGGCGCGCAGTGCTCGAGGTGTCCGGTGGCGTGAACTTCGAGACCGTGCGTACGATTGCCGAGACGGGCGTGGACCGCGTGTCGATCGGCGCGCTGACCAAGGACGTGCGCGCGACCGACTACTCGATGCGGATCGTTTGAGCGTCGGACGTTCTGGCGCACCAACCAACCGTCGCGACAACTGAACAAGGCCATTGCCGGAGCTTTTCGGCAATGGCCTTGTCGTTTGAGGCGCCGTTTCAGCGTATGTTTCAGCGCTATGCCATCAGGTATTCCGCTTGCGCGCATATTTCGGCGACAGCACTGTCGGCAGCGCCTTGGGCAATGCGGCCGGCCAGTCGCGGCTGAAATGCAGGCCGCGGCTTTCGCGCCGCGAGCGCGCGCCCTCGACGATCAGCGAGGCCACGTCGACCAGATTGCGCAACTCCAGCAGATCACGACTCACCTTGAAGTTCGCGTAGTACTCGTGGATCTCGTCGCGCAGTAGCGAAAGCCGGTGCTTCGCGCGCTCGAGCCGCTTGTCGGTGCGCACGATGCCAACGTAGTTCCACATCAGCCGGCGCAGCTCGTCCCAGTTGTGCGCGACCACGACTTCCTCGTCCGGATCTGACACGCGGCTTTCGTCCCAATCCGGCAGCGGCGCGTGGACAGCAGCGGCAAAGCCCTCCGCTTCGATCGCCTCGGCGGCCGAGCGGCCGATCACCAGGCATTCGAGCAGTGAATTGCTGGCGAGCCGGTTCGCGCCGTGCAGGCCCGTGCACGACGTTTCGCCGACCGCATAGAGACCCGCGAGGTCAGTGCGACCTGCCAGGTCGGTGACGACGCCGCCGCACGTGTAATGCGCGGCCGGCACCACGGGAATCGGCTCTTTCGTGATGTCGATGCCGAACTCGCGGCAGCGGGCGAGGATCGTCGGGAAATGCTCGTGCAGGAACTCGGCGGGCTGGTGACTAATGTCGAGGTACACGCAGTCGATGCCGCGTTTCTTGATCTCGAAGTCGATCGCGCGCGCGACGATATCGCGCGGTGCAAGCTCCGCGCGCTCGTCGTGATTGGGCATGAAGCGCGTGCCGTCCGGCAGCTTCAGAATGCCGCCTTCGCCGCGCACCGCTTCCGAAATCAGGAACGACTTCGCGTACGGGTGAAACAGGCAGGTCGGGTGGAACTGGATAAATTCCATGTTCGACACGCGGCAGCCGGCGCGCCATGCCATCGCGATGCCGTCGCCGGTCGCGGTATCCGGGTTGGTGGTGTACAGGTAGACCTTGCCGGCGCCGCCGGTCGCGAGCACCGTATGCGGTGCCTCGATCGTGACGGTGCGGCCGCTTTGCAGATCGAGCGCGTACAGGCCGTGGCAGCGGCGCCCGGGCAGGCCGAGGCGTTCGGACGTGATCAGGTCGACCGCGTGATGGTCTTCGAACAGCGTGATGTTCGGATGCTGGCGAACCTGTTCGCTGAGCGTGGCGACGACCGCGTGGCCGGTCGCGTCGGCAGCATGAATGATCCGGCGATGGCTATGACCGCCTTCGCGCGTCAGGTGAAAGCCCAGTTCGGCGGCGTCGTCTTTCGTGAACGGCACGCCCTGTTCGATCAGCCATTCAATCGCGGCGCGCCCGTGCTCGACGATAAATCGCGTCGCCGCCTCGTCGCAGAGGCCGCCGCCCGCGATCAGCGTGTCGCGCACGTGATTCTCGACACTGTCCGCGGAATCGAGCACCGCGGCGATGCCGCCCTGCGCCCAGTCGCTCGCACCCTCGGTCAGCGATCGCTTGGCGATCACAGCAACGCGCCGTGTCTGCGCGAGATTGAGCGCGACGCTCAAACCAGCCAGACCGCTACCGACAATCGCCACATCGAATTCCATTGCCCACATCTCCATCTTTCGTTTTGCAATGACGGCGCGCGAACCGCGCCGCGAAAACGACAAAGGATACGCGCCGCGACGCGCTAGCGAAAGCTGGCCAAACGGAATAGGGTGATTCGTGCGCGCGTTGCGGCGCTATCGCGAGGTGGGCGCAAGAACAAAAAAGCCTCGCACGGATGCGAGGCTTTTCATGTTTTTGCCTTCGTCAGGCTGGAGAGCCAAGATTACTTGATCTTGGTTTCCTTGTAGTCAACGTGCTTACGGATGACCGGATCAAATTTCTTGATCAGCATCTTTTCCGGCATGTTGCGTTTGTTCTTCGTCGTCGTGTAGAAGTGACCCGTGCCTGCGGTCGATTCCAGCTTGATCTTGTCGCGTGCGCCTTTCGCCATGATTTACTCCTTAGGCTTCACCGCGTGCGCGCAGGTCTGCGAGCACAGCGTCGATACCGTTCTTGTCGATCAGGCGCAGGCCGGCGTTCGAAACGCGCAGACGCACCCAACGGTTTTCGCTTTCCACCCAGATACGGCGGTTTTGCAGGTTCGGGAGGAACCGGCGCTTGGTCTTGTTGTTCGCGTGGGAAACGTTGTTGCCGCTCATCGGCGCTTTCCCAGTTACTTGGCATACGCGTGCCATGAGAGCACTCCTAATACGCTAATTCTGAGTTCGAACGCCGTGAAAGTTTCCCGAAAAGAGCCGCGCTGAAGATGTGCGAAGTTGCGTAGAGAGCACTTCGCTACCACAGCCGCCTGACCTTTGCGGAACGCCTTGATGGCTTCGGAACAGGGGGTTGGAAATAGGCAAACCGGAATTCTAGCAGAAAAAAAGCCGCAAAATCAAACCTTATTTGCGATGCGGAACACGGCGCCGTGCGGCGGCTTCGCCGCTTCTTGCGCTCGAGCGGCCTTTCGTGCGAGCCCCGGCCAGCCGGCGCGGGCGAACGAGTATACGCTGTCCGCGCCGATTACCAGATGATCGATCAGCTGCACATCGACGAGCGCGAGCGCGTCGCGCAGCGTCTGCGTGAGCCGGCAGTCGCTCGCGCTCGGCTCGACGGCGCCAGACGGATGATTATGCGCGACGATCAGGCTGGCCGCGTTCGCGGCGAGCGCCCGCCGCACGATCTCGCGCGGATAAACGGCCATGCGCGTCAGCGAGCCGCGTGCGCTTTCCTCGCAGCGGATCAGCCGATGCCGCGCGTCGAGAAATAGCGACACGAACACCTCCTGCGGCTGACCACCGATCAGAAGACGCAGATAACTTTCGACCGCGTCGGGCGAATTCATCAGCGGGCGCTTGCGCATCTTGTCGACGAGCGAGCGGCGCGCCATTTCCATGATCGCGAGCAATTGCGCCTTTTTCGCCGGGCCGATGCCGCGAATGCCGTCGAAGTCCTCGTAAGTCGCGTCGAGCATCGCGCGCAGTGAGCCGAAGCGATCGAGCAGCGCCCGCGCGACGCTGAACACGTCGTGGCCGGGCAGGCCGGAGCCGAGTACGAGTGCGATCATTTCGGTGTCCGACAGCACGTCGGGGCCCTGGTCGATCAGCCGCTCGCGCGGCATGTCGCGCCTGTGCCATTTGCCGCGGAATAGTTGCGGCCGGGTGCGAGCGGTCGAGTCGGTGGCCTTCGAAGCAGCCCCGGCCGTCTCGTTCGCCGCGGCTTTCGCGCCGCCCCCGATGCGTTTGCGCGACTTCGGCGGTACCGTTGCCGCAGGTGTGTCGTCGATTGTGCTGGCGAAATCAGCCATATATATAGAGTCCTCCGCATAAGGTTGACGGCGCGCGCGGCGCAACGCGCCGTCGGGCCGTGCCGCCTCCGCGCGCGACGGACTCAAGCCGGCGCCCGCTAGGTGGCTTACAATAGACGCTTTGCGCACGGCAGGCCGACGGTTTGCCACACGCGTCAATTGCGCCCGCGGCGCACGCGTGCAGCGCGCTTCGACTGAGCGAGCATTGCATGAGCATCATCGATATTTCCGAGGTGAAACCCGGTTCACACGTCACGCTGCATTACCGGCTTTCCCTTGCCGATGGCGCCGAAGTGATCAACACGTTCAGCGACAAGCCGGCCACGCTGCTGCTCGGCGCCGGTCAACTGGCGCCGCCGCTGGAAGATATTTTGCTGGGTTTGAAGGTGGGCCACCATTCGACCTTTCAGCTAGCGCCGGGGCAGGCGTTCGGCCCGCGCAATCCGGAGTTGATCCAGCGGGTGTCTCTTGCCACGCTGCGGGAGAACAGCATGATCGGCGAGGATTTTTCCCCGGGTGACCTGGTCGAATTCAATGCGCCGGGCGGCGGGCGCTACGCCGGCGTGCTGAAGGAAGTCGGCGAAACGTCGGCCCTGTTCGATTTCAATCACCCGCTTGCCGGCCAGGCGCTGGCGTTTGAAGTGAAAATCATCGGGATTCTGTAAACATGAGCATCACGGATACGACTCTTGCCGAAGCGGAGATCCTGCTGGCCCAGCCACGCGGGTTTTGCGCCGGCGTCGACCGGGCGATCGAGATCGTCGAGCGGGCCATCAAGCTGTATGGCTCGCCGATCTACGTGCGTCACGAAATCGTCCATAACGCCTATGTGGTCGAAGACCTGCGCAAGAAGGGAGCGATCTTCATCGAAAACCTGGACGAGGTGCCGGCGGGCAACACGGTGATCTTCAGCGCGCACGGCGTGTCGAAGGCCGTGCGCTCGGAGGCGGAGTCGCGCGGGCTGCGCGTGTACGACGCCACCTGTCCGCTCGTGACCAAGGTGCATATCGAAGTCGCGAAGATGCGCCAGGACGGTTTCGACATCGTGATGATCGGCCACAAGGGCCACCCGGAAGTGGAAGGCACGATGGGCCAGGCGGCCGAGGGTATGCATCTGGTCGAGGACATCGAGGACGTGCAGGCTTTGCAGCTCGCCGATCCCGAGCGGATCGCGTTCGTCACGCAAACCACGTTGTCGGTCGACGACGCCGCCGAAATCATCGGCGCGCTGAAGGCCAAGTATCCGTCCATCCGTGAGCCGAAGAAGCAGGACATCTGCTACGCCACGCAGAATCGCCAGGACGCCGTGAAGTTCATGGCGCCGCAGTGCGACGTCGTGGTCGTCGTCGGCAGTCCGAACAGCTCGAATTCGAATCGCTTGCGCGAGCTCGCCGAGAAGCTCGGGGTGCCGGCCTATATGGTCGATTCGCCCGATCAGATCGATCCGGTGTGGGTCGAGGGCAAGCGCCGCATCGGCGTGACCGCCGGCGCGTCCGCTCCGGAGGTGCTGGCGCAGGCAGTGATCGCGCGTCTGCGCGAATTGGGTGTGCGCAACGTGCGCGCGCTAGAGGGTATCGAGGAAAACATCGCGTTCCCGCTGCCGCGCGGGCTCGGTCTGCCAGCCTGACAATCCGTTAGCATCAGTGAAAGGAAAGCGCGCCCGAGGGCGCGCTTTTTTTATGTGCCGACTCAGACGGCACGCCTGGGTAAATTGGGTGCCAGATCGAACGGTTCACTGGATTTCAGTGGTCTCGCGCACAAATAATTTTGAATTGTGATCGGGTCTTTTATTGATTTTCGAGCGATGCGCCCCCGTTTTAACCTAAGCAACCGGCTTAAGACGAATTAATCACGCACTGAATTAGTGCATCTTGGCGAACGCACGCTAAAAGGACATATCCGATGCAAAGCCCGCCCTATCCGGCATTCAGCCCGATCGGCCGCAACACTTGATGCCATCGGGCTCGGGGACGGTGCAACTGGTGCACGAAAAAGGATCGCAACCGGGTTGCGCTTTTTAGCGAACTTTCCTCTGAATATCAGGTTGCAATGCAGGAAAACCCCACCGGTTCAACAATATTGCCAGCCGCATAATTGGAGTTACAATGCGCGCGTTCTCAAGGCCTTAAGGTCCTGAACAGTGGATTTTGAAAGGCGCAGGAGACCTCACTTGATGCGAGTCAAATTTGCTTACGCCGTGTCCATCGCGGCCGCGGTTGCGATGCTGACCGCGTGCGGCAAGAAACAGGATGGCGAAGCGGGAGCGGGCGCATCGGCGGCTTCGGCCGCGGCGGTCGCCGCCGCGAGCGAAGCGACTATCGTGAAGATCGGTCATGCGGCTCCGTTGACGGGCGGCATCGCGCACCTGGGCAAGGACAATGAAAATGGGGCGCGTCTCGCAGTCGAGGAAATCAATGCGCAGGGTCTGACGATCGACGGTCGCAAGATCCAGCTGCAGCTCGACGCGCAGGACGATGCGGCGGACCCGAAAACGGGCACCGCGGTCGCGCAGAAGCTGGTCGACGATCACGTGGTCGCAGTGATCGGGCACCTGAACTCCGGGGTCTCGATTCCGGCGTCGAAGATCTATAGCGACGCGGGCATCGTGCAGATCTCGCCGTCGTCGACGAATCCGGCCTACACGCAACAGGGATTCAAGACGACCTATCGGGTGGTCGCGACCGACGCGCAGCAGGGTCCGGCGCTCGCCAATTACGCGACGAAGGCGCTGGGCGCCAAGCGCATCGCGATCGTGGACGATGCGACCGCCTACGGCAAGGGTCTCGCTGATGAATTCGCGAAGACCGCCGAGGCGAGCGGTGCGAAGATCGTCGCGCGCGAGGCGACCAACGACAAGGCCACGGATTTCCGGGCCATTCTCACGAAGATCAAGAGTGTTCAGCCGGACGCCATCATGTTCGGCGGCATGGACGCGACGGGCGGGCCGTTTACGAAGCAGGCGGCGGCGCTCGGTATCAGGGCAAAAATCCTTGGCGGCGACGGTGTGTGTACCGACAAGGTAGGTGAGCTGGCGGGTACCGCCGTGCAAAACCTGGTCTGTTCGGAAGCAGGACTCGCGCTTTCGAAAATGACCAATGGAGCGGACTTCGAAAAGAAGTACGAGGATCGCTTCCACACGCCGGTGCAGATTTACGCGCCGTTCACGTATGACGCTGTGTACGTGATTGTCGATGCAATGAAGCGCGCTAATTCGATCGAGGCGCCCAAGGTGCTGGCTGCGATGCCTTCGACCGATTACAACGGGGTAATCGGCCACATCGCGTTCGACGACAAGGGTGATTTGAAAGAGGGCGCCATTACGCTTTACGACTTCAAGGACGGCAAGAAAGCAGTGCTCGACGTCGTAAAGATGTGATGACGGGAAGTTCGGCCTGACGGCACCGACACCATCCAACGGTGCCGTTTTTGCATCCGCCCAAGGGGAGCCCGCGACCGCATCACGGTCGTCAGGGCAAGCCGGCAGCGGATAACCCTTACCGGTCTTTTACATCAGTACCCGCAGTGCCGTTGAGATTCGTCGCGCATCACCGCCCACCGGCAGATGAACAACGCGAATCCAGTCGCACGGGCTAAGGAGCAATAAATGGATATCTTCATCCAGCAGATCCTGAATGGACTGGTGCTTGGCAGTGTCTACGCCATCATCGCACTAGGCTACACGATGGTTTACGGCATTCTGGGCATCATCAACTTCGCTCACGGCGATGTGTTGATGGTGGGCGCGATGGTTGCGCTCTCCGCCATAGGTGTGCTGCAGAACCACTTCCCCGGCCTCGGCAATGTGCTGACGCTCGTCATCGCGTTGATCATCGCAGCGGCGGTCTGCTCGGTGGTCGGCTACACGATCGAGCGCGTGGCCTACCGGCCGTTGCGGCGCGCACCGCGTCTCGCCCCGCTGATCACCGCGATCGGTGTGTCGATTCTGCTGCAGACGCTCGCGATGATGATCTGGTCGCGCAATCCTCTGCCGTTCCCGCAGCTGTTGCCCACCGACCCGATCAACGTGATCAAGGCCACCGACACGACGCCCGGCGCCGTGATCTCGATGACTGAAATCGTGATCATCGTGGTGGCGTTCCTCGTGATGGGCGGCCTGCTGCTGCTCGTGCACAAGACCAAGCTCGGCCGCGCGATGCGCGCGATCGCCGAAAACCCGAACGTCGCGAGCCTGATGGGTGTGAACCCGAACTTCGTGATTTCGGCGACCTTCATGATCGGCTCGGCGCTCGCCGCACTGGCCGGCGTGATGATCGCATCCGAATACGGCAACGCGCACTTCTACATGGGCTTCATCCCTGGCCTGAAGGCCTTTACCGCGGCCGTGCTCGGCGGTATCGGCAATCTCGGCGGCGCGATGGTCGGCGGCGTGATTCTCGGCCTGATCGAGCAGCTGGGCGCAGGCTATATCGGCAATCTCACGGGCGGCGTGTTCGGCAGTAACTACCAGGACGTGTTCGCGTTCATCGTGCTGATCGTCGTGCTCGTGTTCCGTCCGTCGGGTCTGCTCGGCGAACGTGTCGCGGATCGCGCCTGATCCCGGGCCACAAGGAGTCAACAATCATGACCTCAATTCAACCGATCGAGCCGTCCACCACGCTCATCCCCGAAAAGAACCGCACGAAGACGCTGACCATCGGCATCCTCACGGCGATCTTCGTGATCGCCGCACCGATGGTGATCGGCGCCGCCGGCGGCAACTACTGGGTCCGCGTGCTCGACTTCGCGATGCTGTACGTGATGCTCGCGCTGGGCCTGAACGTGGTGGTCGGCTTCGCCGGCCTGCTGGACCTGGGCTACATCGCGTTCTACGCGATCGGCGCCTACACAGCCGCGCTGCTCAGCTCGCCGCACCTGTCGACGCAATTCGAGTGGATCGCGGCACTCGCGCCGCACGGTTTGCACGTGCCGATCTGGATCATCGTGCCGATCGCGATGGCGCTCGCCGCGATGTTCGGGATTCTGCTCGGTGCGCCGACGCTGCGTCTGCGTGGCGACTACCTCGCAATCGTGACCCTCGGCTTCGGGGAAATCGTCCGGATCTTCATGAACAACCTCGACCGTCCGGTGAACATCACCAACGGCCCGAAGGGGATCACGGGGATCGACCCGGTGCAGGTCGGCGGCTTCAGCCTGTCGCAGTCGCACTCGCTGTTCGGCATGCAGTTCCCGTCCGTGTACCTGTACTACTACCTGTTCGTGCTGTGCGCGCTGTTCGTGATCTGGACCTGTACGCGTCTGCAGCATTCGCGTATCGGCCGCGCGTGGGCCGCGATCCGCGAAGACGAAATCGCCGCCAAGGCGATGGGCATCAACACCCGTAACGTCAAGCTGCTCGCGTTCGCGATGGGCGCGTCGTTCGGCGGCCTGTCGGGCGCGATGTTCGGCTCGTTCCAGGGCTTCGTGTCACCGGAATCGTTCACGTTCTGGGAATCGGTCGTGGTGCTCGCCTGCGTGGTGCTGGGCGGCATGGGCCACATTCCGGGCGTGATCCTCGGCGCGGTGCTGCTCGCGGTGTTCCCCGAGTTCCTGCGCTCCACGATGGGTCCGCTGCAGAACATGATCTTCGGCCATGAAATCGTCGATACCGAAGTGATCCGTCAGCTGCTGTACGGTCTCGCGATGGTCGTGATCATGCTGTATCGCTCGGAAGGCCTGTGGCCCGCGCCGAAGCACGAAGACAAGATTGCGAAGCTGGCGAAGCGTAACGGCAAGAAGCCGGTGCGCGCATAAGGTCCGGTGGAGAAAAAGACATGAGCGATAACGTAAGCAACAACGCGGCGATCCGTCTGTCGGTGAAGGGCGTCAACAAGCGCTTCGGCGGCCTGCAGGCGCTTTCCGAGGTCGGCCTGCAGATCCGCGCGGGCGAAATCTACGGCCTGATCGGCCCGAACGGCGCCGGCAAGACGACCTTCTTCAACGTGATCACGGGTCTGTACACGCCGGATTCGGGCGAGTTCAAGCTCGACGGCGAAAACTACACGCCGACCGCGGTCTATCAGGTCGCGAAGGCGGGCATCGCGCGCACGTTCCAGAACATCCGGCTATTCGGCGGCATGACCGCGCTCGAAAACGTGATGGTCGGCCGTCATGTGCGCACCAAGCACGGCCTGCTCGGCGCGGTGTTCCAGACCCCGGCAGAACGCCAGGAAGAGCGCGAGATCAAGGAGCGCGCGCTCGAACTGCTCGACTACGTCGGCATCACGCAATACGCGGACTACACGTCGCGCAACCTGTCGTACGGCCACCAGCGTCGTCTGGAAATCGCCCGTGCGCTGGCGACCGATCCGAAGCTGCTCGCGCTCGACGAACCGGCGGCCGGCATGAACGCCACCGAGAAGGTCGAGCTGACCAAGCTGCTCGACAAGATCCGCGCGGACGGCAAGACGATCCTGCTGATCGAACACGACGTGAAACTCGTGATGGGCCTGTGCAACCAGATGACGGTGCTCGACTACGGCAAGGTGATTGCGCAGGGTCTGCCGCAGGACGTGCAGAAGGATGCGAAGGTGATCGAAGCTTATCTGGGTGCGGGGGTCCACTGATGTCCACGACGCAAGCAATGTTGAAAATCAAGGGCCTGCAGGTCAACTACGGCGGCATCCAGGCGGTCAAGGGTGTCGACCTCGAGGTCGGGCAGGGCGAACTCGTCACGCTGATCGGCGCGAACGGCGCGGGCAAGACCACGACGATGAAGGCGATCACCGGCCTGAAGGCGTACGCGGCCGGCGACATCGAGTACATGGGTCAGTCGATCAAGGGCCTGCCCGCGCATGAACTGCTCAAGCGCGGTCTCGCGATGGTGCCGGAAGGGCG
The DNA here is from genome assembly GCF_004197395.1 of Paraburkholderia sp. UYCP14C. GTDB lineage: Bacteria > Pseudomonadota > Gammaproteobacteria > Burkholderiales > Burkholderiaceae > Paraburkholderia. Next base: position 43,403 of record NZ_SELS01000031.1, read on the forward strand.
TGGCATTTTCGCGCGCATGTCGATCGTCGAGAACATGCAGATGGGCGCGTATCTGCGCAACGATACCGACGCGATCAAGTCGGACGTCGAGCGCATGTTCGGCTTCTTCCCGCGTCTGAAAGAGCGCGCCTCGCAATACGCGGGCACGCTGTCGGGCGGCGAGCAGCAGATGCTCGCCATGGCGCGCGCGATCATCTCGCGGCCGAAACTGCTGCTGCTCGACGAACCGTCGATGGGTCTGTCGCCGATCATGGTCGAGAAGATCTTCGAAGTGGTGCGCTCGATTTCCGCCGAAGGCATGACCGTGCTGCTCGTCGAGCAGAACGCGCGTCTCGCGCTGCAGGCGGCCAATCGCGGCTACGTGATGGACTCCGGTCTGATCACGATGTCGGGCGACGCGAAGCAGATGCTCGACGACCCGAAGGTTCGGGCCGCATACCTGGGTGAATAAGTAGGTGAATAGTGGGACGTGTGCCCTTTGTGCACACGTCCGGCTTGCAGCGCGCTCCACGATGCAACGTCGTGGGGCGCGTTTTATTTTTCTGGTTAGGGCGTGAATTAAGGGAGTCGCCCGATAACCGCACTGATTTCGTCTTTATCGAACGCACGCAGCGTTTTCGTGCGCACATTGCCGGACGAGCCGAGTGCGAAGCCGAAGGCGAGGAAGCTCTGCTCGTCTGTCGCGTCGATGACCGAGACAAGGTCGTATTCCCCTAACGTCCAGTAGATCTGCTTCATTTCGCAGCCAAACGATTTCGCCATCTCCGCCGCCTGCCCGGCTCGCTGGGCTGTGTTCTTGATCGCGCGGATCCCCTGATCCGTGAATTGCAGGAGCACCACATAAGTCGCCATGAAGATTCCCCTTAGGATTCAAACGCGTTGGGACTCGGATGCATGAGCCGCCGCGGGGAGCGTCGCGAACCGCCGCGAACGTCTCTTTCAGCCCCGTGGTCGTCTCGTGCGTAAACGATTCTAGGCAACCATCTGCCCGCCATCTGATGTTTGTCCGAATCCGCCGATATGTGCGCCGTTCGTTGGAGAACCAATAAAAAAAGCCGCATGCGCTCACCAACGCATGCGGCCTTCTTTAATCAGGTGTACGACGCGAATCAACCCGCCGGGGCCGCGTCCGCGTATTCGCCGAGCCGTTTGCCGAGGCTGATTACCGCATCGGCGCGATAGCCGAGCGCGTCGTAGAACGCGCGCACTTCGGCCGACGCCGACGCCAGCACCTGCAGATTCAGCTTCGGACAACCAAGCTTCGTCAACTCGCTCTCGACGTGTGCGACAAGCCGCGTGCCGATGCCATGACGTCGCAGCGATGCGTCGACCGCGAGCGAATACAGCCAGCCGCGGTGTCCGTCATAGCCGCCCATCACGGTGCCGACGATCCGTCCATCGAGCACCGCGACGAAGAACAGTTCCGGTTGCGTCGCCAGCTTGTTCGCGATCGACAGACGCGGATTGCGCTGCGGCCGTGTCACGTCGCGATACTCGGGAAACACCTGTTGCCATAGCGCGATCACCGCTTCGGTATCGCTCGCGTCGAAGCGGCGGATCGACAGCGTCGTGTTCGTCGTCATCAGGGGGCGCTCCGCGATCGATTACAGCGAATCGAGAACCGAGCGCAGCATCGCCAGCATCTGGTCGATCTCTTCGGTCGTCACGTTCAGCGCCGGCATGAAGCGCAGCAGATTCGGACGCGCGGCGTTCAGCAGCACGCCGTCGGGCTGCATCTCGCGCGCCTTCTCGACGATCTGGTTGCCGATGTCCTTGCCAAGCAGCAGCGCGCGCAGCAGACCTTCGCCGCGCTCACCCTTGAAGCCGCGCTCTTCGGACAGTTCGAGAAGCTTCGTGCGCAGGTATTCGCCGCGCGAGCGCACGCCTTCGAGGAAGCCCGGCGCCGTCAGCTGCGAAATCACCGAGTAGCCGACCGCCGTCATCAGCGGATTGCCGTTGTAGGTGCCGCCCTGGTCGCCTGCTTCGAACACGGCGATTTCCGCCTTCGACAGCAGCGCCGCGAGCGGCACGCCGCCGCCGATGCCCTTGCCGAGCGTCATGATGTCCGGCTCGATGCCCGACAGCTGATACGCGAACAGCGTACCGGCGCGGCCGCAGCCGCTTTGCACTTCATCGACGATCAGCAGGATGTTGTGCTGTTTCGTCAGCTCGCGCAGTTGCTGCATGAATTCGCGGGTTGCGGGGATCACGCCGCCTTCGCCCTGAATCGGCTCGAGCATCACCGCGACGGTCTTCGCGTTGATCAGCCTTTCCACCGATGCGATGTCGTTCAGCTCCGCCTTCGGGAAGCCCGGCACCTGCGGCGCGTAGATCGTGTCCCAGCCCGGCTTGCCGCTCGCCGACATCGTCGCGAGCGTGCGGCCGTGGAAACTGTGGTCGAAGGTGATGATCTCGAACGCGCCGTCCTTGAACTTCCTGCCCCACTTGCGCGCGAGCTTGATCGCGCCTTCGTTCGCCTCGGCACCGCTGTTCGCGAAGAACACCTTGTCGAAGCAGCTGTGCTGCGTGAGCAGGCCCGCGAGCTTCGCCATCTGCTCGTTGTAGAACGCCGGCGACGGGTTGATCAGCAGCTTCGCCTGGCTGTTCAGCGCTTCGATCATGCCGTCGTTGCAGTGGCCGAGGCTGTTGACCGCCCAGCCCTGGATGAAATCCAGATAGCGCTTGCCGTTGTTGTCGTAAATCCACGAGCCTTTGCCGTGCGTGAAAACGATTTCAGGCCGGTTCGTGATGTACATCAGCGAATCGATTGGATACTCATTGAAATTCATGACGGCAGGCTCCAGGCAAAAGGGTAAGTGCAGGGTGAAGAAACGGTGACGGTTTGGCCACTCAAAACGGCGGCCGGAAAAACAGAAAAGCCACGGCATGCCGTGGCTTTCATGATTCGAACAGCTTGCGCCCAGATTTGTGTGTGGCGCGAGTCCGTGAAGAAGCCAGCGGCGTCCCTAGGGGAGCGGCGAGCGGCGACGTCGGAGTTCGGACTGGATGCGGTTCATGCGCGAAAGAATACGATAAGAAAACCGCTGGTGTAAACCATGAATTTGCACTGGCGCTGCATCGAGGCCACATTGACGGCTTGCCGCGAGGCTGACATGTTCGGCGCGACCGGTCGACGCGAGCGCTCATTGAAGCGCTGATCCAGGCGTGGGGGCCGGCCGTATGTCGCCGTGCAATCAGACCGCGTTCGCGAGATCCGCCGCGCTCGTGAACGAGTCCGCGTAGAACTCGTCTTCCGGCAACTGGTGATGCTGCGTGAAGTCGCGCAGCGCCGATTCGACCATCACCGGCGCGCCGCATGCGTACACCTGGTAGGCTGACAGATCGGGCAGATCCTCGATCACCGCGCGATGCACGAAGCCCGTGCGGCCCGTCCACGCGTCGCCCGCATCGGGCTCGGAGAGCACCGGCACGAACTTGAAGTTCGGAATCTCGCGCGCCCATTGCTCGGCGAGTTCGAGCAGGTACAGGTCTTTCTTGCGGCGCGCGCCCCAGTAAAGCGTCATGGGCCGCGTGATGTTCTTGAACACCGCATGCTCGACGATCGCCTTCAGCGGCGCGAAGCCGGTGCCCGACGCGAGCAGCACGATCGGCTTGTCCGAGTCTTCGCGCAGGAAGAACGTGCCGAGCGGTGCTTCGAAGCGCAGGATGTCGCGCTCCTTCATCGTGTTGAACACGTGATCGGTGAAGGCGCCACCGGGCATGTGACGAATGTGCAGTTCGACCGGGCCTTCGACGTGCGGCGCGCTCGCCATCGAATAACTGCGGCGCTTGCCGTCCTTCAGGATGAATTCGAGGTACTGGCCGGCCAGATATTGCAGACGTTCGTTGGCCGGCAATTGCAGCTTGACGACGATCACGTCGTCGGCCTTACGCTCGATCGCATTCACGCGGCACGGCAGCTTCTTGACCTGCACGTCGCCGACGCCGGCCACTTCGCGGATGTCGACTTCGAGATCGGAGCACGCGGTTGCGCAACACAGGAGCGCCATGCCGCGCGTCTTTTCGTCGTTCGACAACGCCGACGACGAGTGCGCGCGCTGTTCGACCTCGCCGCTCACGATTGTGCCCTTGCACGAACCGCACGCGCCGTTCTTGCAGCCGTACGGCAGGCCGACGCCTTGACGCAGTGCTGCGGAGAGGACCGGTTCGTCCTGTTCTACCTGAAACTGCCGGCCGCTTTGCCGGAGCGTGACGTTAAATGCCATAAAGTGTTCGAAATCGAAAAGTCGGAATCGTAATTGGACCCGCCGGATCAACCGCGCGGTACCTGTTGCGTGTGACCGCTACAATGCGTCCACCATGAAAGCCACACGAATCTTCCGCCGGCCGCGCGTGCTTATCGTAGGATGCGGCGACGTCGGCATGCGCTGCGTGCCGCTGTTGCGGCCGCGCGCGCACGTGTTCGCGTTGACGAGCCATGCCGCGCGCTGCGATGAGTTGCGCGCCGCGGGTGTGACGCCGCTCGTCGGCGATCTCGACGCGCGCCGCAGTCTCAAACGACTCGCGCGCCTCGCGCCGACGGTGCTGCATCTCGCGCCGCCACAGAAGTCCGGCGACGACGACCGGCGCACTCGCGCGCTGCTTGCGACGCTGGGTGCCGCGGGCCGCATGCACGCTCGCGCGGCGAGGTCGTCCGTCGCGCCCATCGCGCGATTGCGCCGTACGCGCGCTTCAGGTCTGGACGCTGAAACACCCGATATTGTACCCGACGGGGTGCGCCGAACCGGTGCTCCGAGCGCACCCGTGCGCATCGTTTACGCGAGCACGACGGGCGTCTACGGCGATTGCGGCGGCGCGTGGATCGACGAAACGCGCGCGACGCAGCCCGCGAATGCGCGCGCCAAACGTCGCGTGTCGGCCGAGCGGCAGTTGCGGCGTGCGACCGCGCGCGGCAGCGTCGCCGCGAGCATCGCGCGGATTCCGGGCATCTATGCGCGCAACCGTCTGCCGCTTGCGCGGCTCGAAAAAGGCACGCCGGCGCTCGTCGATGCCGACGACGTCTATACGAACCACATCCACGCCGACGACCTCGCCGCGATCCTCGTGCGACTCGCCACGCATGGCCGGCCCGCGCGCGCACTGCACGCGTCCGACGATTCGGCGCTGAAAATGGGAGAGTATTTCGACGTGGTCGCCGACGCGTTCGGGCTCGCGCGAGCGCCGCGCATCACGCGCGAGCAGGCGGAGCAGCAGATCGATCCGATGCTGCTGTCGTTCATGCGCGAGTCGCGCCGGCTCGTGAACCGGCGTCTGAAGGAAGAATTGCGGGTGCGTCTGCGCTATCCGAGCGTCGACGATTTTTTGCGCGAAGCGAGCGGGAAGGGCGGCTAAGGCGCAGCGGCCGACACGGCCAGCAGCAGAAGGAAAATACCGCCTCGCGAGGCCGCGCTGCCCCGAAACGAACCGTATCCCCCGCACCGCATTAATGCGCCGCGCAAAACGGGCCGCGCGGTCCAACAGGCATCAGGTCAGCGCCGGCAGCATTTCCAGCAACAGGAAGCACAGCATGCCGCCGATCAGCGCGCCGATCAGATTCGGGTGGTACTTATGCCGCAGCCGCATGACGATCAGCGATCCGCCGACCAGCAGCAGCGCAAAGCAGATAAACGCAATCATCGCGTGCGAAAACGCCATCGTGCCGTCGATATGCATGGCGCCCCTCCTTGAAACCTTTGTAGTCGTTTGTTTAGACGAGTATAGGGCGACATGTAAGGAACGGCATGCTGCACCGCAGCGGCCTATGTGCGATGCACCACAATGCACGCGGGCTTTCTCCGGCGCATCAAGGGCTTAGGCTGGCACTCGCTGCGCGCTAGTCGCTTAGCCGGTCCGCAGCGCGGCGAGGCCCGTTTCGTCGAGCCATTGCCATGCGCCGGGCGCGAGCGTCGCGGGCAGAGCGAGCCCGCCGATCCGCTCGCGATGCAGCGCCTCGCAGCGGTTGCCCGAGGCCGCGATCATCCGCTTGACCTGGTGGTATTTGCCTTCGAGCACCGTGAGCGCGAGCGTGTGAGTGTCGCGCGCCTCTGCGTCGAGCGCGGCGCTCGGCTTCGTTTCGCCGTGCAACAGCACGCCGTCGCGTAGCGCGGCGAGCTGCGCGTCGTCGAGCGGATAGCGGGTGGTCGCGACATAGAGCTTCGGCACCTTGCGTTTCGGCGAGGTGAACTGATGCACGAACTTGCCGTCGTCGGAGAGCAGCAGCAGACCCGTGGTGTCCTGATCAAGACGGCCGACGCACTGCACGCCGCGCTCGGCGAACTGCGGCGGCAGCAGGCTGAACACGCTCAGATGATGCTGCGGATCGCGCGAGCATTCGTAGCCGACCGGCTTGTTCAGCAGCAGATACGCGTGCTCGCGATACGGCCATTCGACGCCGTCGACGCTGAATCGCAACGCGCCGCTATCGATAGCGAAATCGGCATCGGCATCGGTGCAGATAACACCGTCGACGCCGACGCGGCCGTCGCCGATCAGCGCGCGGCATTGGCGGCGCGAACCGAAACCTTGAGTAAAGAGAATGCTTTCGAGATTCATGGCGAGCGAAGAATAACACCGCAAGAAGCGGAGCGCCCCGCCAGCCCCGAGCGCCGACGATGAATACCTCACGTCAAACCTCGGGAGTGCATCGATGTCCGCCACGTCTTCGTCTTCATCGTCTTCGCCTTCGTCTTCCAGCGCGCAACGACTACCCCGCGCATTCCAGCGTCTCGCCTGGTCGAACCTGTGCGCGCAATCGGCCGAGCAGATCAGTCTCGCCGCCGCGCCGCTCGTCGCGGTGTTCGCGCTCGGCGCCAACGCGCGCGACACCGGTCTGCTGCAAACCGCGCAGACGCTGCCGTTCCTGTTGCTGTCGATGCCGCTCGGCGTCTGGGCCGATCGCCGTTCGCGCCGCGTGCTGATGACGCTCGCCGAAAGCGTGCGTGTCTGCGCGATGCTGTGCGTGCTGCTGCTGGTGCTCACGCATGCGCTGAGCCTGCCGCTACTCGCCGCGCTCGGCTTCGTCGCCGCGACGGGCACGGTTGCCTACAACGTGGCGGCGCCGTCGCTGGTGCCGTCGATCGTGCCGCGCGAGGCCTATGCGAACGCGAATGGCCGGCTCGAACTCGCGCGCAGCGTCGCGTACTCGGCGGGTCCGGCGTTGGGCGGCGTGCTGGTCGGCTGGATCGGCGCGGGCTGGGCGTATGGCGGCGCGGCGATGTTGTCCGCGTTCGCGGTCGCGTTGCTCGCGGGCTTGCGCGAGCCGCCGCGAGCGGCCGCGCCGCGGCGCCACTTCATGCTGGAGCTGCGCGACGGCACGCGCTTCGTGCTGCGCGATCCGCTGTTGCTGCCGATGCTGCTCACCGCCGTGTTCTTCAATCTCGGCTTCTTCATCCTGCAGGCGGTCTACGTGCCGTACGCGGTGCATCGGCTCGGGCTCGATGCCTCGGCGGTCGGCGTGACGCTCGGCGCGTACGGTGTCGGCATGGTCTGCGGCGCGCTCGCCGCGCCCGCGATCGCGCGGCGTCTCGCGTTCGGGCGTCTGCTGATCATCGGGCCGTCGTGCGGCCTGCTCGCGTCGCTCGTGATGGCGGCGACGCTCATCGCGCCATCGTTCTGGCTCGCGCTCGCGAGCTTCTTCCTGCTCGGCGCGGGACCGATCCTGTGGGTCGTCGGCTCGACCACGCTGCGTCAGGCGATCACACCCGAACGGATGATCGGCCGCGTGTCCGCGCTGATCAGCACCGCCACCTACGGCGCGCGGCCGGTGGGCGCGCTGCTCGGCGCCGTCCTCAGCGCGCGCTGGAGCATCGACCTGTGCCTCGTCGCGGCGTCGTTCGCGTTCATGGTGCAGGCGCTGATCATCGTGATGTCGCCGGCGGCGCGGCTCACGGGCATTCCCGAGCAGAGCGCGGCGGCATGCTGATGACGGCACGCGGCACGCGGCACGCAAAGAGGCCCCCAATCGCCCCGATGAAAATGGATTTTCATCGGGGTGCGGCATGCGCGAATGCTGAACTCCCTTGTCTGAAGGGCTTTGGTCGGTGAAAACCCTCGAATTATGAAAATGAATTTTTTTCGGCGCGTGTTTCATGTAAATATAATTTCATCCAGTTCACCTAGAACAACCGCGCCTGTCCGCTCGCATGATCCATCACCCGTCCGCTGTGTCGAACCCCGCCGAGCAGGCCATCGCCGCGCGCATCACCGCCGCGATGCCGACGCTCACGCCGATCCACCAGCGCATGGGCGAGTACGTGCTGGCCAATCTGTTCCGCGCGGCGACGATGCGCATCGACGAACTCGCGAGCGTGGTCGGTGCGTCGGTCGCGAGCGCGAATCGCTTTGCGCGCGCGCTCGGCTTCGACGGTTATCCGCAGTTCCGCGAGGCGCTCGTGCGTGGCTTCGAGGCGACGCTCGCGCCGGTCGAGCGGCTGCGCAGCGCGCAGGAAACGCTCGCGGCCGGTGACGATCTGATCGACGCGTCGCTCGAGCAGGCCGCCAACAATCTGCATGCGACGCGCACGTCGATCGATCGCGCGACTGCCGACGCCGCCGTCGACGCGATCATCGCCGCGCGCCGCGTATTCGTGATCGGCTTCGGCGCCAGCGCCTTTCTCGCGGGCCTGATGGAGCACGGGCTGCTGCCGTATCACGACAACGTGCATTCGCTCGCGCTGAACGGCGGACCGTCGCATGCGGCGCGGCACCTGGTGGGTTCCGGCGCGGGAGATCTAGTGATCGGCATCGCGTTTCCGCGCTATGTCGAGGACACGATCGAGTTGGCGCGCCGCGCCTCCGAACGCGGCGCGCGCGTGCTCGCACTCACCGACGGTCCGCGCTCGCCGCTCGTGCGATTCGCGGACCTGGCGCTGTATGTCCGCACCGACCGGCGTCTCGCGTCGAATGCCGATTCGGCCGTGCTCGCGGTGATCGAGGCGTTGTGCGACGCGGTCGCGTATCGCGCGCAACGCTCGGTCAAGGCGGCCGCCGAGGTCAGCGAGTTCGTGCTGCCGTGGCTGTTCGATCCGCAGTCCGGCGCAGGCGGTGCCGCGCAGGAGCCTGTTCGTGCCGCGAGCAAAGCCGTGCGCGCGAAGTCTGCGAAGCCCAAAACCGGCGACGGCGCAAAGGCCGACAGCACTCGAGCCAAACGCGTGAAAGCCACGGACACCGAAGCAAAAGCCATCACGGCAGCCCGCATTCCCCGCAACAATCGCACTCCACGATCCAAACGATGAACTCCAACGCAGTCATTGCCATTCACGGCGGGGCAGGGACGATCCTGCGCACGTCGATGTCAGCCAGCGCCGAAGCTGACTATCACGCGGCGCTCAACGCGGTGCTGAGCGCCGGCCAGCGCGTGCTCGCCGATGGCGGCAGCGCGCTCGACGCGGTCAGCGAAGCGGTACGGCTGCTCGAAGACTGCGCGCTCTTCAACGCGGGCCACGGCGCGGTCTACACCGCGGCCGGCACGCACGAGCTCGACGCCGCGATCATGGACGGCCGCACGCTCGACGCGGGCGCGATCTGCTGCGTGAAGCGCGTGCGCAATCCGATTCTGGCCGCGCGCCGCGTGCTCGAGCGCAGCGACCACGTGCTGTTCACCGGTGAAGGCGCGGAAGCGTTCGCGATCGCGCAGGGGCTCGAATTCGTCGATAACAGCTACTTCGATACCGACGCGCGCTATCGTCAATGGCAGCTCGCGCGCGAGCAGCAGCGCCCGATGCTCGATCACGACGCCGCGACGCTCGCGTCCACCGCGTCGAATAACGACGACCCGATGCCGCACGAACCGATCGATCCGAACCGCAAGTTCGGCACCGTCGGCGCGGTCGCGCTCGACCGCCACGGGCATCTCGCCGCGGCGACCTCGACGGGCGGCGTCACCAACAAGCAGGTGGGCCGCGTCGGCGACACGCCGCTGATCGGCGCGGGCTGCTACGCGGACGACGCGACCTGCGCGGTGTCGACCACCGGCTCCGGCGAGATGTTCATGCGCATGGTCGCCGCCTACGACGTCGCCGCGCAGATGGCCTATCGCCAGGTCTCGCTCGAAGAGGCCGCGCACGATGTCGTGATGAACCGCCTGCCGAAGATCGACGGACGCGGCGGCCTCGTCGCCGTCGACGCGCAGGGCAACGTCACGCTGTCGTTCAACACCGAAGGCATGTATCGCGGTTTCGCGCGGCTCGGCGAAGCGCCGGTGACGGCGATCTATCGCTAGCCGCCGGCGCGCGTCGCCACCTTGCCGCAGCCCCGTTAGCCGCGTTCGCATTCAAAGCAAAGGAATCACCGTGCCGACTTCCTCGCACACCGCCAGCCCGCCGATCGAAACCCTGCCGCCGCAGCGCGTACTCGCGGTCGACGATCTGACGGTCGCTTTCCGCCGTGGCGACGCGACCTTCAACGCGGTGCGCAATCTGTCGTTCACGGTCGAGCGCGGCGAGACGCTCGCGATCGTCGGCGAATCGGGCTCGGGCAAGTCGGTCACGTCGTTGGCGCTGATGCGGCTGATCGAGCATGGCGGCGGCCGTCTCGCCGGCGGCAGCATCGCATTCCGGCGGCGCGACGGCAGCGTGCTCGATCTCGCGAAGGCGTCGTCCGGCACGATGCGCACGGTGCGCGGCGCCGACATCGCGATGATCTTCCAGGAGCCGATGACCTCGCTCAATCCGGTCTTCACGGTCGGCGACCAGATCAGCGAGGCGATCGCGCTGCACCAGGGCAAGAGTCGCGAGGCCGCGCGCGCGGAAACCTTGCGCCTGCTCGAACTGGTTCGGATACCCGAAGCGAAGCGCGTCGCGGCGCGTTTCCCGCATCAGCTATCGGGCGGCATGCGCCAGCGCGTGATGATCGCGATGGCGCTGTCGTGCAAGCCGGCGCTGCTGATCGCCGACGAGCCGACCACCGCGCTCGACGTGACGATCCAGGCGCAGATCCTGCAACTGATCCGCGGCTTGCAGGACGAGATGAACATGGGCGTGATCTTCATCACGCACGACATGGGCGTGGTCGCCGAAGTGGCCGACCGCGTGCTCGTGATGTATCGCGGCGAGAAGGTCGAGCAGGGCGCGTCGGACGCGTTGTTCGCCGCGCCGTCGCATCCGTACACGAAGGCGCTGCTGGCGGCGGTGCCTCGGCTCGGCTCGATGCACGGCACCGATCAGCCCGCGCGCTTCCCGATCCTGAGCGTCGAGCAGGCCGGCGCGAACGGCGCCGATGCCGCGGTGCAGCCCGCCGCGGCCGTCGCCGCAGAAGCGCAGCCGCTGGTGCGCGACGACACGCCGCCGATTCTGCGCGTGCGCGATCTGGTCACGCGCTTTCCGGTTCGCAGCGGCCTGTTCGGCCGCATGACGGGCCGCGTGCATGCGGTCGAAAAAGTCAGCTTCGATCTGCGTCCCGGCGAGACGCTCGCGCTGGTCGGCGAGTCGGGCTGCGGCAAGTCGACCACGGGCCGCTCGCTGCTGCGGCTCGTCGAAAGTCAGAGCGGCTCGATCGAATTCGCTGGCAAGGAAATCAGCTCGCTGAGCGGGCCCGCATTGCAGGCGCTGCGCCGCGATATCCAGTTTATTTTCCAGGACCCGTTCGCGTCGCTGAATCCCCGCTTGACGGTGGGCTTCTCGATCATGGAGCCGCTGCTCGTGCACGGCGTCGCGCAGGGTGCCGAAGCGCAGGCGCGCGTCGCGTGGCTGCTCGAGAAAGTCGGCTTGCCGGCGGAGGCCGCGCGCCGCTATCCGCATGAGTTTTCGGGCGGGCAGCGGCAGCGTATCGCGATCGCCCGCGCGCTCGCGCTGAATCCGAAAGTCGTGATCGCCGACGAATCGGTGTCCGCGCTCGACGTCTCCGTGCAGGCGCAGATCGTCAATCTGATGCTCGATCTGCAGCGCGAACTCGGCGTCGCGTATCTGTTCATTTCGCACGACATGGCGGTGGTCGAGCGCGTGAGCCATCGCGTCGCGGTGATGTATCTCGGCCAGATCGTCGAGATCGGTCCGCGCCGCGCGGTGTTCGAGGCGCCGCAGCATCCGTACACGAAGAAGCTGATGAGCGCGGTGCCGGTCGCCGATCCCGCGCGCCGTCACGCCAAACGCCTGCTCGCCGCCGACGATATTCCGAGCCCGATCCGCGCGCTGCACGACGAGCCGGTCGTCGCGCCGCTGGTGGCGGTGGGACCGGATCATTTCGTCGCGCAGCATCGCGTCGGCGGCGCTTATTGAGCGAAGCGTCGCACCGCGTGGGAGTTGATCGACCTGAAGCAGCACCCACAGCACCAGCCAACCATAACGACCCTGTCACACCCTTAACTCGCAGCCTGGAGCAACCTCATGAACCTGCTGTTCCCGTCCTCTCCGTTTCGTTTGCGCGCGCTCGTCAGCGGCGGCGCGGTGGTGTTCGCGATGCTCGCGGGCAATCTGGCGCACGCCGAAACCACGGCCGTGATGGCCGTCGCGTCGACCTTCACGTCGCTCGATCCGTACGACGCGAACGACACGCTGTCGCAGGCAGTCGCGAAGTCGTTCTACCAGGGGCTGTTCGGCTTCGACAAGGACATGAAGCTCGGCAACGTGCTCGCCGACAGCTATGAGGCGAGCCCCGACGCGCGCGTCTATACGATCAAGCTGCGCCATGGCGTGAAGTTCCAGGACGGCACCGACTTCAACGCGGCGGCCGTGAAAGCGAACTTCGACCGCGTGACCGATCCGGCCAACAAGCTGAAGCGCTACAACATGTTCAGCCGCATCGAGAAGACCGAAGTGGTCGATCCGTACACGGTGCGCATTACGCTGAAGGCGCCGTTCTCGGCGTTCGTCAACGTGCTCGCGCATCCGTCGGCGGTGATGATCTCGCCGGACGCACTGAAGAAGTACGGCAAGGACATCGGGTTTCATCCGGTCGGCACAGGTCCGTTCGAACTCGTCAAGTGGGACCCGGCCGGCGACCTGACCGTGAAGAAGTTCGACGGCTACTGGAAGAAGGGTTATCCGAAGATCGATGCGATCGACTGGAAGCCGGTCGTCGACAACAACACGCGCGCCGCGCTGATGCGCACCGGCGAAGCGGACTTCGCATTCCAGGTGCCGTTCGAGCAGGCCGCGCAACTGCAGTCGAGCCCGAAGGTCGATCTGATCGCGGCGCCGTCGATCATCGAGCGCTACATCAGCATGAACATGAACCAGAAGCCGTTCGACAACCCGAAGGTGCGCGAAGCGCTGAACTATGCGGTCAACAAGGAAGCGCTGACCAAGGTTGCGTTCGCCGGTTACGCGACGCCGGCCGACGGCGTGGTGCCGCAGGGCGTCGACTATGCGGTCAAGCTCGGCCCCTGGCCGTACGATCCGGCGAAGGCGCGTGCACTGCTGAAGGAAGCGGGCTATCCGAACGGTTTCGAAACGACGCTGTGGTCCGCGTATAACTACTCGACCGCGCAGAAGGTGATCCAGTTCGTGCAGCAGCAGCTCGCGCAGGTCGGCATCAAGGCAAGCGTCGAGGCGCTCGAAGCGGGGCAGCGCGTCGCCAAGGTCGAAAGCGCGCAGGACCCGGCGACCGCGCCGGTGCGCATGTACTACGCGGGCTGGTCGTCGTCGACCGGCGAGGCGGACTGGGCGATCAGCCCGCTGCTCGCCGGCTACTCGATCCCGCCGAAGATGGTCAACACGTCGTACTACAAGAGCGACGCGGTCGACAACGATCTGAAGCAGGCCCTCGAAACCACCGACCGCACGCAGAAGGCCACGCTCTACACCGATGCGCAGAAGCGCATCTGGGCCGACGCGCCGTGGATCTTCCTCGTCAAGGAGAAGGTCGTGTATGCGCGCAGCAAGCGTCTGTCGGGCGCTTACGTCGCGCCGGACGGCTCGTTCAACTTCGACGAGATCGCGATCAAGTGATGAGCTGACGAGGCGGCATGCGCAGGCGGCGGCTTACCCAGGCCGTCGCCGCGCACGCTGCTTCGTTGCCCGCCTCATTTGCCGCTCATCTGCCGCTCATTCGCCGGACTGGTTTCATGCTGAACTTCCTCGTCAAACGACTCTTTGGCCTGCTGCCGACGCTCTTCATCGTCGCCGTGCTGGTGTTCCTGTTCGTGCATCTGCTGCCGGGCGATCCGGCGCGGCTCGCCGCCGGCCCCGAAGCGGACGAGGCGACCGTCACGCTGGTGCGCGCCGATCTCGGCCTCGACAAGCCGTTGCCGCAGCAGTTCGTGCGGTTCTTCTGGCGGATGGCGCACGGCGACTTCGGCATGTCGACACGCAGCAAGCGACCGGTGAGCCAGGAGATCGCGGAGCGCTTCTTCCCGACGCTGTGGCTGACCATCGCGAGCATGGTGTGGGCGGTCGTGATCGGCATGGCGATCGGCATCGCCTCGGCGGTGTGGCGCAACCGCTGGCCGGACCGTCTCGGCATGACGCTCGCGGTATCGGGCATTTCGTTTCCGGCGTTCGCGCTCGGCATGCTGCTGATGGAGATTTTCTCGGTGCAACTCGGCTGGCTGCCGATCGTCGGCGACGGTTCGTGGCGCAGCTACGTGCTCCCTTCGCTGACGCTCGGCGCGGCGGTCGCGGCCGTGATGGCGCGCTTTACGCGGGCCTCGTTCGTCGAGGTGCTGCACGAGGACTTCGTGCGCACCGCGCGTGCGAAGGGCGTGCCCGAGCGGCTCGTGATCGTCAAGCACTGCCTGCGCAACGCGCTGATTCCCGTCGTCACGATGATGGGTCTGCAGTTCGGCTTTCTGCTCGGCGGCTCGATCGTCGTCGAGGTGGTGTTCAACTGGCCGGGCCTGGGACAGTTGCTCGTCGATGCAGTGTCGATGCGCGACTATCCGATCATCCAGGCTTTGGTGCTGTTGTTCTCGCTCGAATTCATCATCATCAACCTGATCGTCGACGTGCTGTACGCGGTGATCAACCCAACCATCCGTTTCAAGTGAGGCCCGCATGAGCACCACCGCTACCGGGCCGAACGCGGCCAATCCCGCCGCCGCCGAACGCGCGATCCGCACGCCGTGGAGCGAGTTCTGGCGCAAGTTCCGCAAGCAGCATGTGGCGATGGCCGCCGGCGTGTTCGTGCTGCTGCTGATCGTGATCGCGATCATCGCGCCGCACATCGTGCCGTACGACCCCGAAAACTTCTTCGACTACGACGCGCTGAACGCGGGGCCGTCGGCCGCGCACTGGTTCGGCGTCGATTCGCTGGGCCGCGATATTTTCAGCCGCATCCTCGTCGGTTCGCGCATTTCACTCGAGGCGGGCTTTCTGTCCGTTGCGATCGGCGCGGTGATCGGCACGTTCTTCGGTCTGCTCGCCGGTTACTACGAGGGCTGGTGGGATCGCATCACGATGCGCGTGGCCGACGTGCTGTTCGCATTCCCCGGCATTCTGCTCGCGATCGGCGTGGTCGCGATTCTCGGCAACGGCATGATCAACGTGATCTGCGCGGTGGCGATCTTCAGCATCCCGGCGTTCGCGCGGCTCGTGCGCGGCAATACGCTGATGCTCAAGCAGCTTACCTATATCGAGGCGGCGCGCAGCATCGGCGCGTCGGACTGGACGATCATCATGCGGCACATTCTGCCGGGCACGATTTCATCGGTCGTCGTGTATCTGACGATGCGCATCGGCACCTCGATCATCACGGCGGCGAGCCTGTCGTTTCTCGGCCTGGGCGCGCAGCCGCCGACGCCGGAGTGGGGCGCGATGCTCAACGAAGCACGCGCCGACATGGTGACCGCGCCGCACATCGCGCTGTTTCCGAGCCTCGCCATTTTTCTGACCGTGCTCGCGTTCAACCTGCTCGGCGACGGTCTGCGCGATGCGCTCGATCCGAAGCTGGACCGGCCATGAGCATCAGCCAACATTCCGCTGAGCGTGCGCCGCATATCGGCACGTTGCCGGCCGGACCGCTCGGCACGATCGCCGACGTGGACGGCGTCAGCGTAGGACATTGGACGCTTGCTGAAGGCGCGCTGCAAACCGGCGTGACCGTGATCCGGCCGCATCGCGGCGATCCGTTCGTCGACAAGGTGCCGGCCGCCGCGTCGGTGATCAACGGCTTCGGCAAAAGCGTCGGCCTCGTGCAACTCGACGAACTCGGCACGCTGGAGACGCCGATCGCGCTGACCAATACGTTCGGCGTCGCGGCGCTCGCGCAGGCGCAGATCCGCGCGGCGGTGTGCGCGAATCCGCGTATCGGCCGCGAATGGTCGACAGTCAATCCGCTCGTGTTCGAATGCAACGACGGCTACCTGAACGACATTCAGGCGCTTGCCGTGACCGAACATCACTTCAACGAAGCGTTCGACGCGGCGAGCACCGATGTCGCGAGCGGTGCGCTCGGCGCAGGGCGTGGCATGTCGTGCTTCGATCTGAAAGGCGGCATCGGCACCGCGTCGCGCGTGGTCGGCGCGGCGGGCCGTGACTACACCGTCGGCGCGCTCGTGCTGGCCAACTTCGGCCGTCTGCCGATGCTGACGATCGACGGCATGCCCGTTGGTCGCGTGCTGGCCGAACGCGCGTCCGCGGCTGAGGCCGAGGCGGTTAATGCTGCTAACGCTGCCGCCAACGCAACCGCCGACAAACCCGAGCAAGGCTCGATCATCATGATCGTCGCAACCGATGCGCCGCTCGACTCGCGCCAGCTCAAACGCCTATCGTTGCGGGCTGCGGCCGGTCTTGCGCGCACCGGTTCGGTGTACGGCCACGGCAGCGGCGATATCGCGCTGGCGTTTTCGACCGCGTACACGGTGCCGCATGGCGCGGACTTCGTCGAATTGCCGCCGCTCGTCGCCGATCACCGTATGGACCCGCTGTTTCGCGCGTGCGCCGACAGCGTCGAACAGGCGATCCTCGACGCGCTGTGGCGTGCCGAGTCCGTCACCGGTCGCGACGGCCATCGACGGCTGTCGCTGCGCGACAGCGTGCCGGACCTTGCCCGACTGTTGAGGAATTCCGCGCGATGAAAGTCCTGATTTCCACCGACATCGAAGGCATCGCCGGCGTCTTCCATGCCGAGCAGACGCGCGCGGGCAACGGCGAATACGAAGCCGCGCGACGCTGGATGACACTCGAAGCCAACGCCGCCATCGAGGGCGCGTTCGCGGGCGGCGCGACCGACGTATGGGTCAACGATTCGCACGGCGGCTTTCGCAACCTGCTGCCCGATCTGCTCGATCCGCGCGCCCAGGTCGTGCTCGGCAAGCCGCGCACGCTCGGCATGATGGCCGGGCTCGAATACGGCGCGGCGCTCGTCTTCATGATCGGTTATCACGCGAAGGCGCAAACGCGCGGCATCCTCGCGCACACGATCAACAGCTTCGCGTTCGCGCGCGTCGCGTTCAATGGCGTGGAACTGGGCGAGGCGGGGGTGTATGGTGCGCTCGCCGAAGAATATGGCGCACGTGTCGCGCTTTTATCGGGTGACGATGTGTTTGCCGAGGAAACCGCGCCGCGTTTTCCGGGTGCGCGGTTCGTCGTCACGAAGACCGCGACCGGGCAGGCAAGCGGCGTCACGCGGTCGCCCGCGAGCATGCGCGAGGCGCTGCTGGCCGCCGCGCGCGACGTGGTCCGTCAGCATGTCGAGGCTGGCCGCGCGCCCACCGCGACGCGCGCAGAGCCGCGATCAATCGACTGTGAACTGCGCGTGCAAACCAGCGGGCTCGCCGATCTGTTCTGCCAATGGCCGACGCTCACGCGCGTCGATGGCGTGACGCTGCGCTTCAGTGCTGCGTCGGCCGAGCATGCGGTGCGGATGCTGAACTGCCTGTCGGCGATGTCGTTCATGCTGCGCTGAGCCGCGCGACGTCGAGCCGCTGACGGATCATTGCCGCGGCTTGTCACCGCGGCTTGCTGCGGCGGCCTACTGCTGCTGCCGGCTCAACTCGCGCGCCGCGTGATCGATCGCCTCCGCCACCGCTCCGGCGTGCGACACCGGCGCGAGATGGCTCGACGCGACCGGTACCACCTTCGCGCCGATGCGCCCGGCGATCATTTTCTGCAGATCGGGCGACATCGCGTGGTCCTTCGTCGTCAGCACGTACCACGACGGTTTGTCTTTCCAGCCGACCTGATCGACCGGTTCGTCGAATGCGCTCGCGGCGATCGGCACCTGCGCGGCGGCGAGCACGCGTGCGACGGTCTCGGGCACGTCGGCGGCGAGGTCGGCGTGATAGCGCGCCCGGTCGATCCACAAGAACCCGTTTGCGTCCTTGCTGATGCTTTGGCCGGCCGGCATCGGGCCGCCGGCCTTCATCACGTCCATCGCCGATTCGTGCAGTTGCGGCGCGAGCGCGGCGACATACACCAGCCCGGCGACGTTCGGCGCATTGGCGGCGACCTCGGTGATCACGACGCCGCCCCACGAGTGCCCGACCAGCAGCACCGGACCGTTCTCGCGATCGAGCACGCGGCGGGTCGCGGCGACGTCGTCGGCGAGCGACGTCAGCGGGTTCTGCACCGAGCTCACGTGATAGCCCTTTTGCTGCAGCTTCGCGACCACGCCGTTCCAGCTCGATCCGTCGACGAACGCGCCATGCACGAGCACGATGTTGCGCACCGGACCGCTGGGCGCGGCGGCAGGCGGTTTGCTGGCGGTAGCGGGGGCAGGGGCGGGGGCGGGGGCGGGCGCCGGCTGGTCGCTTGCCTGCGAAGCGGCGTCATCCGCGGCTGGCTGGGCGGCGGGCGCCGTCTGCGCGAGCGCGGACGTGCTCACGCCCGCGCAACAGAGGCACAACACGGCAGCGCAAAGCAAACGTTTGGGCAACATGTTGAAGCTCCGCAGGTTGAGAAGTGGACTTCGGCAACATACCCAGGCGGCATCCCTCTGACAATCACAATCCGCTCGCGTAAGTGCGGCGCAGAACGAAGGCGGGCGGCTCCGAATATCAGAGGAATATCGGTCGCGGTAAAATTGCCGGTTTTTGCCCGGCCGGACCGTGCTGTCCCGCCGGGTAATCCGCCACGGCGCTGCCTTGCGCAGCGCTCCATATGCGGCGGTCTACATGCAGCGATCTCCACACAGCAGGGCGTAATGAACAGTGCAAAGCAGCAACCGGGCCTGAAGCGCGGGCTCAAGAATCGCCACATCCAGTTGATCGCGCTGGGCGGCGCGATCGGCACCGGCCTTTTTCTCGGCTCCGCCAGCGTGCTGCAGGCCGCCGGTCCGTCGATGATCCTCGGGTATGCGATCGGCGGCGTCATCGCGTTCATGATCATGCGCCAGCTCGGCGAGATGGTCGCGCAGGAGCCGGTCGCAGGCTCGTTCAGCCACT
Organism: Paraburkholderia sp. UYCP14C; assembly: GCF_004197395.1. GTDB lineage: Bacteria > Pseudomonadota > Gammaproteobacteria > Burkholderiales > Burkholderiaceae > Paraburkholderia. The sequence goes on from NZ_SELS01000031.1 coordinate 62,658, forward strand.
TCGCATACAAGTACTGGGGCGATTTCCCGGGCTTCCTGTCGGGCTGGAACTACTGGGTGCTCTATGTGCTCGTCAGCATGGCCGAGCTGACCGCGGTCGGCACCTACGTGCATTTCTGGTGGCCGGGCGTGCCGACGTGGGTATCGGCGCTGGTGTGCTTCGCGCTCATCAACGCGATCAATCTCACCAACGTGAAGGCCTACGGCGAAACCGAGTTCTGGTTCGCGATCATCAAGGTCGCGGCGGTGATCGGCATGATCGTATTCGGCGCCTGGCTGCTGATCAGCGGTCACGGCGGCCCGCAGGCTTCGGTCGCGAACCTGTGGAGTCACGGTGGTTTTTTCCCGCACGGCTTTCACGGGCTCTTCATGATGCTCGCGGTGATCATGTTCTCGTTCGGCGGGCTGGAACTGATCGGCATCACGGCGGCCGAGGCCGCCGAGCCGCAGAAAAGCATTCCGAAGGCCGTCAACCAGGTGATCCTGCGGATTCTGATTTTCTATATCTGCTCGCTGGCGGTGCTGCTGTCGCTGTATCCGTGGAATGAGGTGGCGGCGGGCGGCAGCCCGTTCGTGATGATCTTCTCGCAGATCGGTTCGACGCTGACCGCCAACGTGCTCAACGTGGTCGTGCTGACCGCGGCGCTGTCGGTGTACAACAGCGGCGTCTACGCGAACAGCCGCATGCTGTACGGTCTCGCCGAGCAGGGCAACGCGCCTCGCGCGCTGTTGAAGATCGACCGGCGCGGCGTGCCGTATCTGGCGATCGGTCTGTCCGCGCTGGCGACCTTCGCCTGCGTGATCATCAACTACGTGATCCCGGCCGAGGCGCTCGGCCTGCTGATGTCGCTGGTGGTCGCGGCGCTGGTGCTGAACTGGGCGCTGATCAGCCTCACGCATCTGAAGTCGCGCAAGGCGATGGTGGCCGCCGGCGAAACGCTGGTGTTCCGCTCGTTCTGGTTTCCGGTCAGCAACTGGATCTGCCTCGCGTTCATGGCGCTGATCCTCGTGATTCTGGCGATGACGCCGGGCTTGTCGGTGTCGGTATGGCTGGTGCCGGCGTGGCTCGTGCTGATGTGGGTCGGCTATGTGATCAAGCGGCGGCGCGAGGTGGCGCGCGCGGGCCTGGGGGCCGTGAGCCGATAGGCGCGGATCCTCGCCGCGCGATGGAAAGTCATGTCGTCATCTCGATGGTGTGCCGGAGCGCACGGCCGAGCGGCTTCGTTGCCATTTCACGTAGGGAATGACCAGAATCGTGCACAGGATCAGATAAAGCGCCAGCGTGGGTGCGAACTGCTCGCCGGGATAGTTGGCCGCCGAAATGGCCAGGGCGATGGCGGGATGACGCGAGGCGGTCGACAGCGCCAGTACCATCGAATGCCTGGGCTCCGGCGCCCCCAGGCAGTGCCCGACGGCGAGGCCCGCGAGCACGAACGCCATGATCGCCACCACGGTCCCATGCCCGGTCGACGACCAGATCGCGCGCCAGGTGCCCGCGAGCAAAGCGATCACGCCCACGATCAGCATCAGCCTCGCCAGCCGGCGCACGAGCGTCAGCAGACGCGGTGTTTCGCGCGATGCGAACCGCGCGACCAGTCGACCCGCCGCAAGCGGCACGATGATCATCGTCAGCACGATTTTCATGATGCTGAGCGGGTTCACGGCAAGCGGTAGCGTGAACAGCCAGTTGAAGAGCGCGACCGAGAGCGGCACCGTCACGATCGACATCAGCGCGAGCACCACCAGCAGACCGAGGCCATAACGCGGGACGCCCGCCTCGTTTTCCTTCTTCGGCAGCAGCGGCGGCACCGGCGAGATGGCTAGCGCGGTCAGGACGACGGCGGTCGGCTGCGGTAGTTCGAGGTAGTACACGCACGCGACCACGAGCAACGGCATCACCACTAGCATCGCGACCAGCGAGCGCAGCAGCAGGCCGGGCCGTGCGACGACGTACAGCAGATCGTCGCGCCTCGCCTGCAGACCGTAGGAGAACACCGTTCCCGCGATGGCGATCTGGAGCACGAGGAGAATCAGCGCCTTGACGTTCATTGCATATCCTGACTACGCGCGGGGCTGGACGGCGTTCGACCTCACGTCGCCTGGTCCAGTCTGACGGAAGAACCTTGCGCGGCTCGCCTGGCGATGGCCGCCGCCCGCGGCTGCGACGATGGTGGGCAGCCAGTCGAGGCGACTGACGGTCTCTTTGCACACGGTGCCCGGCTTCACGACGCCCGGCCAGCGCACGAGGCACGGCACATGGTACGCGCTTTCCCGGTTCGAATTCTTCTCGTAGCGAAACGGTGTCATGCCGGCGTCGGACCACGAGTTCATGTGCGGGCCGTTGTCGGTGCTGTACATGACCATCGTGTCGTCGGCGATGCCGAGCTCGTCGGGCAGCGCCAGCATCTCGCCGATATGCTTGTCGTGCTCGACCATGCAGTCGTGGTTCTCCGGTCACGCGGCGCCCGGGCGGGCGACGTGGCGATCTCCAGTATCGGAGCCGCCGTGGCGTTCCGCTATCAGGGTAAGGGGCAAACCGATTGCGCCAAAGGGCAATGAACTTCCTTTCCACCCGGCGCGCCGTTACATTACGCGCAGGAGGGCGTGGTTCGGCGCCGCTCGTCAGGTCGTAGCGCGGCTCGCGCGTTGCGATGGAGTCCGGACAAGACGATGAGCATGCTGAAGGAATCCCGCCGTGCTTTTCGATGCCGCCGCAGCAGGATCGCTCGAATTGTCCGCTGCGTTGCTGCTCGCCTCCGTGCCGTGGCTTGTAGCGGTCGACGCCTTCGCGCAGAGCCAGCCCACCTTCACCGGACCCGATGTGCAGCGGCGCCAATGCCGTGCTCGCGCTGCTGTCGTATACGGTCACGCCGGATCTGTCGGCGAGTTCGCTCGGCATCCGCAATGCGGAGACGGGCAATCCATCGTTGAACATGACGCAGTTCGGCGGTGGCTTCACGCTTAGCCGGAGCTTTCCGCTTTATCTGGAAGGAGCCATCGTCGGATCGCGCTACGACCCGACGTTCATCGCTTCGGACGGCCAGGCGCAGCGCGTGCTGCCCACCCGATGGACCAACGCGGCAGCGACCGGCGGTATCGGCTGGGACTTTCCGCTCAATGAGAAGGGCGATCTGGTGATTCGTCCCATCTTTGATTTTTCTCTGGGCGAGGTGATCAGCGATGCGAGCGCGGCCCAGTTCCTCGTCAATCACAAGACCGGCCAGAACATCGACTTCATCCGCGACGGTTCGCTCAGCGCTTACGGCCTCGGCGGTTCGTTGATGCTGGGCTGGTATCCGCGTCAGGAGCCTTATGAGTTCGATCTCGAACTGCGCTTCACGGATATCTATCTGCAAAGCTTTGCGTCGTCGAGCGCGGTGCGCGGGAGCGCCAACGCGCAGTCGACGAATCTGTATGCGCGCTGGCGCGCGCCGACCGGTTTGCTCGCGCTGAATCGGCCGCTGCGTTACGTGCTCGAACTGTCGCATTCGACCTATCTGGGTAGCCAGGCGAACATTCTTGGGTTCAACCAGCTGACGTCGCTGGGCGTGGGCATCGAAATCGACACGGGCGCGGTGACGAAGCTCTTTTCGCGCCTGCGGATCGTGGGACGATATGCATTCGGAAAGGACATTACGGGCGCGTCTCTCGGGATCGCGCTCAGTTTCTGAGCGGGGGGCAAAGCCGTGATACTGAGATCGATACTGGCTCGCGTTGTAGTTGTTCTGATCGCGATGGTTTGCGCGGCCGCGACTGCGACTGCGGCTGCGGCTGCGGCTGCGGCTGCGGCTGCGGCTGCGGCGGATGATGCGGCGGATGATGCGGCGAGCGGCGCGGCGGTGACGCCCGATGCGCAAGCCGTGGCAGCCGGTGCCGGCGCGCAACCCCGACTTCGGGTGGCGATTGCGTCGGTTGCGCAACGAAACGCTGCTCGCGATGTACGAGGATGGGACCTACGAGCGGATTTACGGGAAGTGGTTTTCGCAGGGGAAGTAGGCGGCCGGGCGGTGAGATTCACCCGCTGCGCCGATACCAGCCGCTGTCCGCGGACGCGGTGGGGCCAGGGGGAAAAGACTATTTAAGCCCCAAACGCTGCCTGACCAACCTATGCAACTCGGGGAGAGCTTTCCGGCGCACGAAGGATTCCGGGTCGTCTATTTCGATTTCGTGAAGAGTCTGATCGGCTCCCGCTACGGGGGCTGAAACCGGCACCCCGGATAATGTGCGCTGCGGCGGTATCCAGGTTCCTACCAATTTGCCGTTCTGGCTGATGACCGTGATTTTCGACATGTCAAAACCAGTCCTGGACGTTCAGATTATGCGGAACCGGACGTGAACCGGGATTGGTGATCGTAATCGTATAGTTCAGACCGTTATTGGTCGCGATCACACCCTGATTGACGGTCACAAGCACGTCGCTGCCGATCACATCGTCGATGATGTTTGGAGCTTGAACAACGACACCTCCGTCGAGCCCGCCGCCGATTGCTGTGGTCCAGGTGACCGTTTGCCCTGGCTCCAAAGTGAAAAGGCCGCCTAGTGAACGATATTGAGCCATGGTGTCAGGGCCTCCAATGCTCGTCTCGCGAATATGCAAAGATCATATTCCATTCCAGCGGCAATAGATGTCCGAGCGGCTGCATCTAACCGGCTACTGTCTGATGCCTACGCCCCCAGGTAACCCTCTACTACGTTTCGGCTTCTGACATCTCGCCAACATCAACGCTTTCGCGATGCTTTTGCCGCCGCGTTGACCTGAGATGCCTTCGCGCCCACGCTCGATTCCCTCACGACGAGTTCCGGCACCGCAAAATATTGCACTGGCGGCTTCTCGTCTTCCGATGCTTCGCTCAGACGTGCCAGCAGTGTCTCGCTCGCAATGGTGCCGAGCTTGTCCGCGCCCGCGAACAGCGTCGTCAAAGGCGGATTGGTGTGCTCAGCCGCGATGACATTGTCACAACCCACGACCGCCAGCGCCTTGCCCGCGCGCTTGCCCATTCTGTCGAGCTCATGCAGCACGCCGATAGCAACCTGGTCGTTGTAGCAGACCACCGCCGTCGGCCGCGGCTTCATGTCGAAGATCGCACGGACCGCATCGCGCCCACCCTCCGGTGTCAAAGGGACATCGACGATCCAGTCGTCATTGACCGGCAATGAGTGCTTCGCCATCGCGGACAGATAACCCTGTCTGCGCTGATAGGCGACCGCGTAGCCCTTGCGGTGGCCGGCGAAGGCGATGCGCGTATGTCCTTGCGCGATCAGATGCTCAGTCGCGAGCGCAAATCCGTAGGTATTGTCGACGCCGATCGTATCGACATCGGGACCCATCGGACGCATGACGAGCACTAGCGGAATTCCCCACGACTGAATCTCTGCAGACAACTCATCCGTCGTTCCCAGCGCGGGAGACATGATCAGGCCGGCAACATTCTGCTCGCGCATGGATTTCAGAACTCTCGTCTGTGTTTCGAGACTTTCGGCGGTGTGAGCCATCAGCGTCGTATAACCGGCCTGGGCCAGCACGCGCTCGATTGCCACCAGCAGCTCCACAAAAAACGGGTTGGTCAGATCATTGATCACCATACCGATCGTCGTGCTGCGCCTGCCGCGCAGGTTCGCCGCCCCGCGGTTGTACACGTAGCCGAGCGCGCGAGCTGCCGCGCGCACCTTTTCCGCCGTCTCGGCCTTGATGAGCGGACTTTCCTGCAAAACGAGCGACACCGTCGATTTCGATACGCCAGCGGCGGCGGCGATGTCCTGGATGGTCGGGCCTGATTTCATGTTGCTCTGCACAATTGGATCGTTCCAAAAAGTGTTTGACACTGCGAAATGAGTCTACTACAGTTCATTGGAACGATCCAACGAACGCAAATTGGAACGTTCCAATGGAGTGAGACATGACTGCAAAAATCCGCTGGGCGCTGATCGGCGCCAGCACCATCGCCGACGAATGGATGATCGACGCGATCCGCTCGCAGCCCGACGGCGAGATCGTCACGGTAATCAGCGGTAGCGCGGAGCGCGCACGCGGATTCGCTGAAAAGAACGCGATTCCTTCGCACTCGACGAATCTCGGCTCAGCACTCGCCGATCCCACCATCACAGCCGTGTACATCAGCAGCACCAACGACAGGCATCTGTCGCAAGCGCTCGCGGCAGCGAAGGCGGGCAAGCACGTGCTGTGTGAAAAACCTCTGGCTTTGACCGCGGACGAAGCCGCGCAAATGATCGAGGCATGCGAGTCGCACGGCGTGAAGCTCGGCACGAACCATCACCTGCGCTGCGCCGCGACGCACCGGAAGATCCGCGAACTGATCCGTGCCGGTGCGATCGGCACGCCTCTGTTCGCGCGCGTCTTCCACGCGGTCTCGTTGCCGCCGCATCTGCGTGGCTGGCGCATCGAACGCCCCGAAGCGGGTGGTGGCGTGATCCTCGACATATCCGTGCACGACATCGACACCCTGCGCTTTCTGCTCGACGACGAACCGGTCGAGGTCAGCGCGATGACGTCGTCGGGAACGATGTCGAGCGCGGGGCTCGCAGATGGCGTGATGGCGATCGTGCGCTTCAGGAACGGCGTGCTCGCGCAACTCCACGACGCGTTCACCGTGCCTTTCGCACCGACTGGACTCGAAATTCACGGCACGACGGGATCGCTGTTCGCAAAGGACGTGATGACGCAACGACCCGTTGGCGAAATCGCGCTGAATACGGCCGACGGCATGCAGAACATCCAGATCGAGCATCGCGACCTGTACTGCACCGCCGTCGCGCAATTCCATCGCGCCATTTCCGGAGATCAAGACCCTGCCGCGACCGGAGTCGACGGCTATCGCTCGCTCGTCGCTGCGTTGTCGCTGATGAAGTCCGCCGAAGCAGGCAGGCACGCGACGGTGCCATCCCGTTTTGCCGAATAAAAATTTGAGGAGATTGACTGTGCGTTCCAGCAAGGTTGTTTCATTGGCCCATGCGGCGAGCCTGATCGACGATGACGAAACGGTCACCGTCAGTTCGTCGAGCGGTCTGGGTTGCCCCGACGCGATGCTCGCCGCCATCGGCGCACGCTTCGAGGCGGAAGGCCATCCGCGCAATCTGACGATGCTGCACCCGATCGCGGCCGGCGACATGTACGGCATCAAAGGCATCGACCATATCGCGAAGAAAGGGCTGATCCAGACGGTCATCGCCGGCTCGTTTCCGAGCGGCCCGTCGAGCCTGCCGATGCCCGACATCTGGCAACTGATTACCAATAACGACATCCGCGCATACAACCTGCCGAGCGGCGTCCTGTTCGACATGCATCGTGAAGTCGCGGCGAAGCGTCCGGGCGTGCTGACAAAAGTCGGACTCGACACGTACGTCGATCCCGATCGCCAGGGTGGCGCGATGAACGCACAGGCGGCCGAATATCCGATCGTCGAAAAAGTGACGTTCGCGGGTGACGAGTGGCTGCACTACAAGAACTTCGTGCCGCGCGTTGCCATCGTGCGCGCAACGACCGCCGATGAACGCGGCAACCTGTCGTTCGAACATGAAGGCGCGCTGCTTGGCGGTCGCGATCAGGCGCTGGCCGTGCGCAATAACGGCGGCATCGTGATCGCGCAAGTGAAGCGCGTCGTGAAGGCCGGTTCGCTGCATACGCAGCAGGTGCACATTCCGTGCAACCTCGTCGACTACGTGGTCGTCGATCCCGCGCAGAAGCAGACCACGCAGATCGAATACGACCCGGAGATCAGCGGCGAAGTGAAGCTGCCCGATAGTGCGTTCGCGTTCGCCGAATGGCACGCGGACAAGGTCATCGCACGCCGGGCAGCGATGGAACTCGCGCAGAACGACGCGGTGAATCTGGGCTTCGGCATCTCTGCAAACGTGCCGCGCGTTCTGCTCGAGGAGGGGCACCGCGACGACGTCACATGGGTCATCGAACAAGGCGCCGTCGGCGGCGTGCCATTGCTCGGTTTCGCCTTTGGATGCTCGGGCAATGCCGACGCGATCATGCCTTCGCCGTCACAGTTCGTGTACTTCCAGGGCGGCGGCTTCGATGTATCGCTGCTGTCGTTCCTGCAAGTGGACCGCTTCGGCAACGTGAACGTGTCGAAGCTGCCGAGCAAGCCGTATCTCACTGCCGGATGCGGCGGCTTCATCGACATCACGACGCATGCGAAGCGCGTCGTCTTCAGCGGCTATTTCACGGCGGGCGCACAGATCGAAGTGGGCGATGGCCGTCTGAAGATCGTGAAGGAGGGCAAGAAGAAGTTCATCGCCGATGTCGATCACGTGACCTTCAGCGGACGCATGGGACAAAAGCGTCGCCAGGAAGCGCTGTATGTCACGGAACGGTGCGTGATTCGACTTGGGGACAAGGGTCTCGAAGTGATCGAGATCGCGCCCGGCATCGATCTGCAAAAGGACGTGCTCGATCAGTGCGATATCGAGCTGGCCGTGTCCCCCTCCCTGAAGACCATGGACGAGTCGATTTTCACTGACTCTCCGTTCGGTCTGAAGCTGAAGGAGGCGCGTCATGGCTGACCCGACATTGATCCAGATCGAGAAGACCAACGCGGTTGCCGTCGTCACGCTCAATCGCCCGGAGAAGCTCAATGCGCTGACGCCGGAGATGCTCGATCAACTTGAAGTTGCGGCTGCGCAGCTCGAGTCCGATCCAGACGTGCGTGCTGTCGTGCTGACAGGCGCTGGTGAGCGCGCATTCTGCGTGGGCGCGGACATCAACCAGTGGTCTGCACTCGCTCCGCTCGACATGTGGCGAGTATGGGTCTCGCGCGGCCATCGCATCTTCGACCGCTGGGCTGCATTGCGTCTGCCGGTCGTCGCGGCGATCAACGGTCCGGCATTCGGCGGCGGTCTCGAGTTGGCCGCGGTGGCCGATGTACGCATCGCGGATCCGCTTGCCACGTTCGCGCTTCCCGAAGCGAGCATCGCAACCTGCCCGGGCTGGTCCGGCACGCAACGGCTGGTTTCGCTGCTTGGCCCGAGCCACGTGAAATCGCTCGCGCTGACCGCGAAGCGGATCGATGCGCAACGCGCGTACGCGATCGGTTTGATCGACGAAATCTCCGCGCCGAAAGAGTCGGTCACTACAGCTGTCGCAATCGCTGAAAAGATCGCGACGCTCGCGCCCGTCTCCGTGCAACTGACGAAGCAACTGATCAACGCCGCCGCGGGATTCGCGGCCGGCGCAACGCTCGAAGCCATAGCGGGCGCGCTGTCCGCGTCGACGCACGACGCCCGCGAAGGCATGGCCAGTTTCCGTGAACGGCGCCCAGCGCAATACGAGGGTCAATGACATGACTTACGACACCGCAATTCCCGCCGCAACTGCGCTTCTGGCAAGCGACAAAGCACCCGCGCACGAAGCTTTCAACGGCCGCATGTACATCGACGGAGCGTGGACCGAATCAGCGGACCAGCAGCGCTTCGAGCGCCGCAGTCCCGCGCATGGTCACGTTGTCAGCTCGTTTCCTGAAGCGACGCCGGCGGACGTCGAGCGAGCGATCAAGGCCGCTGACGTCGCCTTCCGTCACGGTCCATGGCCGAAGCTCAAGGGCGCGGAACGTGCGCGGATTCTGCTCGCAATCGCTGACGGCATCAAGGCACGCGTCGACAGGATGTCGCTGCTCGAATCGCTCGAAACGGGCAAGCCGCTTGCGCAGGCACGCGGCGAAGTTTCCGGCTGCATCGATCTTTGGCAATACGCAGCGAGTCTTGCCCGCACGACGAGCGGTGACGCATACGACACGCTCGGCGAAGACATGCTCGGCATCGTGCTGCGCCAGCCGATTGGCGTCGTCGGACTTATCACGCCGTGGAATTTTCCGCTCTGGATTCTTTCCCAGAAGCTGCCGTTCGCACTCGCGGCAGGCTGCACGTGCGTCGTCAAGCCTAGTGAGCTCACGTCCAGCACGACCGTCATGTTGATGGAGATTCTCGAACAGGCCGGTGTCCCGAAGGGCGTCGTCAACGTAGTGACGGGAAAAGGTCCGTCCGTCGGACAGCCGCTCGCGGAGCACGACGCTATCGACATGCTGTCGTTCACCGGTTCGACGCGCGTGGGTAGCCTGCTTGGCGGACTTGCATCGAAGAAGCTGAAGAAGGTCGCGCTCGAACTCGGTGGCAAGAATCCGCAAATCGTCTTCCCCGATTGCGACTGGGACGCGATGATCGATGCCGTCGTGTTCGGGGTGTATTTCAACGCTGGCGAATGCTGTAACAGCGGAAGCCGGGTGCTCGTGCATGAATCGATTGCAGAGCGCTTCGCGCAGGCGGTAGTCAAGCGCGCACGCCAGGTGCCGGTTGGCGACCCGCTGCATCCCGAATGCAAGATCGGCGCGATCGTCAGCGAGAACCAGCTGGTCGAGATTCTCGGCAACATCGACAGGGGCGTTGCGGCAGGCGCGCGGCTGCGCCTGGGCGGCAAACGCTATGACGCGAATGGCCTGTATCTGGAGCCGACTGTCATCAGCGATGTCGCGCCCGACATGAGCATCGCGCGCGAAGAAATTTTCGGCCCTGTGCTCGCGATCATTCCTTTCTCGGACACGCAGAACGCGATCGATATCGCAAACGACACGGCCTATGGGCTCTCCGCTGCCGTCTGGAGCAACGACATCAACACCTGCCTGACTGTCGCGCGCGGCGTCGATGCGGGAACCGTTTGGGTCAACACCTTCCTCGACGGTTACCCCGAACTGCCGTTCGGTGGATTCAAGTCGAGCGGTGTGGGACGCGAACTCGGCAAGCAGGCGGTCGAGGACTACACCGAGACGAAGACGATCCAGTTGCACATCGGAGAGCGCAAGAACTGGTGGCTGCCGCGTCAAGCCCACTGATCACGAAGCTACCCAGATCGCTCCCCGGCATGCCCGCCGTGGAGTTCACAAATAAAGCCCGCCAAGAGAGCCTCATCATGGAGACGAAAATGTTCAAGAAGCGTATTGCTGCAATCGCTGTCGGCCTCGTTGCCTGCCACGCGCTGTCCGCTGCCGCGGCCGACACGAAAACGGTGGAAGTCATGCACTGGTGGACTTCCGGCGGCGAAGCCAAGGCACTCACGGTCCTCAAGGACGGCCTGAAGGCAAAGGGCTATGCATGGAAAGATAGCCCGATCGCGGGCGGCGGCGGAGAAGCCGCGCGCACGGTGCTGAAGGCTCGCGTCGCATCGGGCAATCCGCCCGATGCGATCCAGATGCTCGGTTTCACGATCCCCGAGTATGCGCAGGAGGACTACCTGCAGAATCTCGATGCCGTCGCCACGAAGGAAGGCTGGGACAAGCTCGTGCCCGCGCCGATCCAGAAGTTCTCGAAAGTGGATGGTCATTGGGTCGCCGCACCTGTCGATGTGCACCGCACGAACTGGATCTGGGCGAACAAGAAGATCTTCGATCAATTGAAACTCACGCCGCCGAAGACATTCGACGAACTCGTCGCGGACGCCGACAAGATCCGCAAAGCCGGCTACGTTCCGCTCGCGCACGGCGGCCAGGCGTGGCAGGAAGCGACGATTTTCGATAGCGCGGTGATGTCGGCGGGCGGCCCGAAGTTCTATCAGCAGGCGCTCGTCAAGCTCGACCCAAGCGCACTCGGCTCGAAGACGATGGAGAAGGCCTTCGACCAGATGCGTGCGTTGCGCGGCATGGTCGACCCGAACTTCCCCGGCCGTGACTGGAATCTGGCGACGTCGATGGTGATCACAGGCAAGGCAGCGATGCAGATCATGGGTGACTGGGCGAAGGGCGAGTTTGCATCGGCGGGCAAGCAGCCGAATGTCGACTATCTCTGCTTCAACTATCCGGGAACCGATGGTGACTTCATTTTCAACACCGATCAGTTTGCGGGCTTCAAGAAGGGCGACGCGAGTCTGCCGGGCGAGTACGCATTCGCGTCGACCATCATGGACAAAGGCGTCCAGGCGAAATTCAACCAGATCAAGGGTTCGATTCCCGCGCGGCTCGACGTGCCGGAGGACGGCTTCGACGAATGCGGCAAGAAGTCGATGAACGACATGCGCGCGGCGCTCAAGACTGATTCGATGGTCGGCAGCTTCGCGCACGGACATGCGATGCCCGACGGTCCGAAGAACGCCGTTTATGACGTCGTCACGCACTTCTTCAATTCGAATCAGTCGTCCGCGGATGCCGTCAAGGCACTCGTCGCGGCAGTGAAGAACTCGCAGTAAGCCAACTGGTCCTCATGCGGAAGCGGCACCGTACGCGGTGCTCCGCGAGGCCCGTCATCTCCGACGGTAGGTGTTGCCATGCTATTGCACAATCGCGCCCATGCGGCGACCACCCTTGAAGATCTGACCAACGGCTCGGGCGATAGTCCGACGCGAAAACGATCGACGTTGCGAAACCGATTTGAAGCGGTTCTCCCCAAGATCGTGCTCAGCCCGACGCTGATCATTACGTTGATCTTCGTCTACGGCTTTATCGCGTGGACGACGGTGCTCTCGTTCACCCGGTCACGCGCTTTCCCCAACTTCCATTGGGCCGGTCTGCTTCAGTATGGCCGCGTGTGGGAGCACCCGCGCTGGCATGTCGCGATCGGCAACCTCGGCATCTACGCGTCGCTCTATGTGGTGCTGTGCATGGCGATCGGTCTCGGGCTCGCGATTCTGCTCGATCAAAGGATTCGCGCGGAAGGCGGTCTGCGGGCGCTGTTCCTCTACCCGATGGCGCTGTCGTTCATCGTCACCGGTACCGCATGGAAATGGATTCTCAATCCGGGGCTGGGCCTGGCCAAGCTGTTCCATGACTGGGGCTGGTCGAGCTTCCAGTTCGACTGGATCGTCAACGACGACATGGCGATCTATACCGTCGTCATCGCCGCTGTGTGGCAGGCGTCGGGCTTCGTGATGGCGATGTTTCTCGCCGGGCTGCGCGGCATCGACCAGGAACAGGTCAAGGCCGCTTCCATCGACGGCGCCCGCATGCCTTCGATCTATCGGCGAATCATCATCCCGCAGTTGCGGCCCGTGTTCGTATCGGCATTCGTGATTCTCGTGCACCTCGCCGTCAAGAGCTATGAGCTCGTGATTGCATTGACCGGCGCCGGCCCGGGCTACTCGACCGAACTGCCGTCCACGTTCATGTATTCGTTCACCTTCACCCGTAACGAACTCGGTATGGGCGCGGCGAGCGCGGTGATGATGCTGTGCACGGTGGCGGCAATCATGGTGCCGTACCTCTACTCCGAAATGCGACCGCGCCGTAAGAGCGGCGGCCATTGAACTCAACCGACAGCCCTCAGGAGACAACGATGGCTACCAGAACATGGGACTCACCCCAGATGGTGGTGGGCAAGCATAACTACCTGTCACGAATCGTCATTTATTCGCTACTGGCAATCGTAGCGGTGGTCTATCTCGTACCGCTGCTCGTGATGCTGCTGACGTCGTTCAAGCCGCTGCCCGAAGTCTATTCGGGCAATATCCTCGCGCTTCCGCACCAGTGGACGCTCGATGCATGGGAGAAAGCGTGGGGGTCGGCGTGCGTGGGACTGGAATGCTCCGGCGTCAAAGGCTTCTTCTGGAATTCTTTCCGGATGGTCTTCTCGGCCGTGGCGATCTCCACGCTGCTCGGTGCACTGAACGGCTACGTGCTGACCAAATGGCGCTTCAAAGGCGACAACCTGCTGTTCGGACTGGTGCTGTTCGGATGCTTCATCCCGTTCCAGATCGTGCTGATTCCGATGGCGTCGTTTCTCGGCAAGGTGGGTCTCGCGCAATCGATCAGCGGGCTGGTGTTCGTGCACGTTGTCTATGGCTTGTGCTTCACGACGCTGTACTTCCGCAACTACTACGTCGCGTTTCCCGATGAACTCGTGAAAGCCGCGATGATCGACGGCGCGCGCTTCTTCCGTATCTTCTTCCGCATCCTGCTTCCCAACTCGGTGCCGATCATCACGGTCACGGTGATCTGGCAGTTCACGAACATCTGGAACGACTTCCTGTTCGGCGCCTCGTTCACAACGGGCAGCTTCGCGCCCATTACCGTCGCGCTGAACAACATCGTCAATACGTCGACAGGGGTCAAGGAATACAACGTCAACATGGCCACGGCCATGATCGCCGCGCTGCCGACGCTGCTCGTCTATGTGATCGGTGGTCGCTACTTCGTACGCGGTCTGATGGCCGGCTCGGTCAAGGGGTAAATCATGTCTTCTCTGCACGTATCCAATGTTCGCAAAGCCTACGGCTCCACGGAAATTCTCAAGGAGATCAACATCGATGTAGAAGATGGCGATTTTCTGGTTCTGGTCGGACCATCGGGCTGCGGAAAATCGACGCTCCTTTCCCTGATTGCCGGACTCGACACGCTGTCGGGCGGCGAAATCCGTATCGGTAACGACAAGGTCAACGACCTGCATCCGAGCGAGCGCGATATCGCAATGGTGTTTCAGAGCTATGCGTTGTATCCGAACATGTCCGTCGGCCAGAACATCAGCTTCGGCCTGGAGATGCGCAAAGTCTCGAAGCCCGACCGCGAGAAGGCGGTGAAAGACGCCGCCCGTCTGCTGCAGATCGAGCACCTGCTCGACCGGCGTCCGGGCCAGCTATCCGGTGGTCAGCGCCAGCGTGTCGCGATGGGGCGCGCGCTGGTGCGTCATCCGAAGATCTTCCTGTTCGATGAACCGTTGTCGAACCTCGATGCAAAGCTGCGCGTCGATATGCGCACCGAGATCAAGAAGCTGCATCAGCGTCTGGGCGCGACCATCGTCTATGTCACGCATGACCAGATCGAAGCGATGACACTCGCTACGCGCATTGCGGTGATGAAGGGCGGCGTGCTGCAACAGCTCGGCACGCCCGCCGAGGTCTATAACACGCCCGCCAACACATTCGTCGCGACCTTCATGGGCTCACCCTCGATGAACCTGATTCCCGCGCGCATCGAGCGTATGAATGGCGCGCTGCATCTGAAAGTGGGGGAAGGTCAGAAGGCCATCGACCTTGCGTTGCCGCCGCAACCCGCTGCTGTCGAACGCTACATCGGTAAAGAGGTGATCGCGGGGTTGCGGCCCGAGGCGATCGGTGTGGAAAACGAGCGTGCCACGTCGGCGCTGCGCACCGTCCCCGTCACGATCAACGTGCTCGAACCGACGGGCCCCGACACGCTGGCCGTGCTCGATCTCGGCGGCATGGAAGTCTCCGCGCGGCTCGGCGCCGACCTGCCGCACGGGTCCGGAGAACGATGTGAACTGCGCGTCGACCTGTCGAAGCTCGTGCTGTTCGACACCGATACGGAAGCCCGGATTCACTGAGCCCCCAGCGCAACGATAGATGGTGCAACCATGAGCAAGATAGCTGGAAAGTTTCCGACCGCATTGGTAACGGGTGCGCGACGCGGTATTGGCCGGTCGATCTGCGTCGCGCTCGCGCGGCGCGGCTTCGACATTGTGCTGACCGATGTCGTGAACGACGAGGACGTGGCGACGACCTGCGCGCTCGTGCGCGACGAAGGTCAGGACGCGCTGTTCATTCAGAGCGATCTCAGTGACATCGCTTCGCATGACAACGTCGTCGAGGAAGCCGTGCGCTTCAACGGAAGCATCGAATGCCTCGTCAACAACGCGGGCATCGGTTCGCCGAGCCGCGGCGATCTGCTCGACGTATCGCCGCAAGCATTCGATGCCGTGCTCGGCGTCAATCTGCGCGGCACGTTCTTCATGTCGCAGGCCGTCGCCCGCCACATGGTCTCGACGTCCTCCAGCTTTGCGCGGGCAATCGTCACGGTCTCTTCCGTTTCGGCCGAGATGGCATCGACCGAGCGTGCCGAATATTGCCTGTCGAAGTCGGCGCTGCCCATGATTACCCGGCTTTTTGCCCTTCGACTCGCTAAAGCGAATATCGGCGTGTTCGAGGTAAGACCCGGCATCATCCGCACCCCGATGACGGCAGGCGTCGCGGAGAAATACGAGGCGCGATTCCGCGAGGGCCTGGTGCCCGCCGGACGCTGGGGTGAAAGCGACGAAGTGGGGCAGGTGGTCGCGACGCTTGCCGGCGGTCTGCTGCCGTTTGGAACAGGCAGCGTGGTCAACGTGGATGGCGGCCTGTCCATCCCAACATTCTGAGCCAGACGCCATGAAAGCGACGACATATGACTACGTGATCGTGGGCGGCGGCTCGGCGGGTTGTGTACTGGCCAATCGCCTGAGCGCCGATCCCTCGATCAAGGTTCTGCTTCTGGAAGCTGGTGGTTCGGATCGCCACCCGTTCTTCTCGATGCCGGCCGGCTTTGCCAAGATGACGCGCGGCATTGGTTCGTGGGGCTGGTTCACGGTGCCGCAAAAGCATCTGAACAATCGCGTGCTGCGCTTTACGCAGGCGAAAGTGATTGGCGGCGGATCGTCGATCAATGCGCAGATCTACACGCGCGGCGTTCCCGCCGACTACGATGACTGGGAACGGAAAGCGGGCGCGACGGGATGGTCTTATCGCGACGTGCTGCCTTACTTCAAGAAATCCGAGAATAACCAGCGCTTCGCAAACGAATATCACAGCTATGGCGGACCGCTCGGTGTATCGAATCCGATCAGCCCGTTGCCGATCTGCGAGGCGTTCTTTCAGGCCGGTCAGGAACTCGGCATTCCGTTCAATCCGGACTTCAACGGTGCGACCCAGGAAGGTCTCGGCTATTACCAGCTAACGCAACTGGATGCGCGGCGGTCATCGACGGCGGCAGGTTTCATCCGCCCCGTGCTCGGACGGCCGAATCTGACGGTCTGCATGCAGACGAGAACGCTGCGCGTGATCGTCGAAGGAATCCGCGCGACGGGTGTCGAGTACGTGACTGGCGATAGCCGCGATCCGCAAATCGTGCGTGCGTCGCGTGAAGTCATCGTGTCTTCGGGCGCGATCGGCTCACCGAAACTGTTGATGCAGTCGGGCATCGGCCCCGCCGATCATCTCCAGTCGGTCGGTATCAAACCAATCCACGATCTTCGTGGCATCGGCTCGAATTTGCAGGATCACCTCGACCTCTTTGTTATCGCCGAGTGCACGGGCGATCACACCTACGACAAGTACAACAAGCTGCACAACGCCGCGTGGGCCGGACTGCAATATCTGTTGCTAAAGAAGGGACCGGTGGCGTCGAGTCTCTTCGAAACCGGCGGCTTCTGGTATGCGGATCGCGACGCGCGCGACCGCTCTCCCGACATCCAGTTTCATCTCGGCCTTGGGTCCGGAATCGAAGCGGGCATGGCGAAGCTGAACAATGCCGGTGTCACGCTGAACACCGCGTATCTTCGTCCGCGCTCGCGCGGCACGGTCCGGCTTGCCAGCGCGGACCCCGCCGCCGCGCCGCTGCTCGATCCGAACTACTGGTCCGATCCATACGATCGCGACATGGCGATCAAGGGTCTGCGACTGGCGCGCGACATCCTGCGCGCCCCTGCGATGAGGCGCTATGTACAAAGCGAAGTTCTGCCTGGCGCGCGCGTGAACACCGATCAGGAACTGTTCGAATACGCATGCGCGAATGCGAAGACCGATCACCATCCTGTCGGTACCTGCCGCATCGGACGATCCGATGACCCCGACAGCGTGGTCACGCCAGACCTGCGTCTGATTGGAATCGATGGCTTGAGAGTCGTCGATGCGTCTGTCATGCCGTATCTGCCCTCGTGCAACACAAATGCACCGACGATCATGGTCGCCGAGAAAGCCGCCGACATGATCATTCAACCCTCAACATCGAGAGGATCGTATGAAGATCAAACTGCCTACATCGGACGGAGCAATCCTGGAATACGCGATGCAGCAGCAGGAAGACCAGCTTCCGCCGTCCACCGCGCCGACCTTTGACCGGATCGCCTATGCGGCGGCCCACGTGGTCGTCGACCCCGCGCATGCCTATGAGCCTTGGGGTGATGCGCCACGAGTCGACTGGGACGCTACGCTTGAGTTTCGCAGCTACCTGTATGGCTTGGGATTCAAGGTGGCCGAAGCGATGGATACCGCGCAACGCGGCATGGGCATCGGCTGGCCGACAGCCGCGGAGTTGATCCGGCGCAGTATCGCGCACGCGCGCGGCATCCCCGGCGCGGATCTGGCTTGCGGCGCGGGTACCGATCATCTCGATGGCGCGCGTGACCATACGCTGGCAGACATTGTCGCGGGCTATCAGGAGCAGTTCGAGGTGATCGACTCGGCAGGCGGCCGGCCGATCATGATGGCGAGCCGCGCGCTATGTGCGGCAGCGCGTTCCGCCGACGACTACAAGCAGGTCTATGACGCGGTGATC
The DNA here is from genome assembly GCF_004197395.1 of Paraburkholderia sp. UYCP14C. Classification (GTDB taxonomy): domain Bacteria; phylum Pseudomonadota; class Gammaproteobacteria; order Burkholderiales; family Burkholderiaceae; genus Paraburkholderia. The sequence goes on from NZ_SELS01000031.1 coordinate 80,920, forward strand.
TCCGCGTCGCGCAACAAGGTCGTGTTGCATTGGCTCGGCGATGCGTTCGACGCTTCGCTCTCCGGGTACTGGGGCAGCCGCGACGTAACGACGGCGATGGCAACCGTGCTCGACATCATCCGTCTTCATCGGGACAAGATCGAAGGAATCAAGATTTCGCTGCTCAACGCGGAATACGAGCGGCAACTGAGATCGCAGTTACCTGAGAGCGTCGTGATGTTTACCGGCGACGACTACCACTACGGCGAACTCATTGCAGGCGACAGCACCGGCCACTCGCACGCGTTGCTCGGCATCTTCGATCCGATCGCGCCAGTCGCATCGCGCGCATTGTCGAAGCTCGCGGCTGGAGACACGAGTGCATACCGTCAGCTGATCGATCCGACGGTTGCGCTATCGCGCGAATTGTTCCGGGCGCCCACGCAGTACTACAAGGCGGGTGTCGTGTTTCTCGCATGGCTCAACGGCCATCAGGATCATTTTTCGATGGCGGGCGGCATGGAGTCCGCACGGTCCGTGCAACATTTTGCGGAGGTGTTCCGCAAGGCGGACGCGGCAGGCGTGTTGATCCGGCCGCAGTTGGCAGCCGAGCGTATGGCGCGCTTGCTGAGCGTGCGCGCGGGTGTGTCGCAGTGATAGCGGTCGTTGAGCCGAGGAGACAGGAAATGGCACGACGCAATGAGACTACGCGGAACGAAACATTCGATGAGCAGGCACGGCGCACGCAGCTGCCGGTCTTCAATGCGGAGGTCGCGCGCAGGCTGGGAGAGATAGTCGTCAACATCGCGGGACGCCGCAGCCTGCCGATTGCGGTGGGTGTCGCGCTGCCGGATCGACCGCTGTATTTCTGCGCGCTCGAAGGCAGCAATGCGGAGAACGTCGACTGGATCCGGCGTAAGGAGAACACCGTCTTCCACTTTGAGCGCAGTTCGCTCGAGGTGGGCGTGATGCTGGAACGGAATGAACAACGCCTCGCGTCGCTGGGTCTGCCGGAGCAGCGCTTCACGGCCTTTGGCGGCGGTGTGCCGTTACGGGTGGCGAACGAGGGCATCGTCGGTGCGATGTGCGTGTCGGGCCTCGATCACGTGGCCGATCACGAACTCGTGGTGGAGGCGCTGTGCTGGCACCTGGGCGTGCCGCATTTCAACGCGATCCTGTCGCATGCCGCGGATGCGCCGCGACCGCACACGGGCCATCTGTCCGAACGGCGCGCGGCCAGCGCCTGAACGACACACGTCATCAAACCCGAACGACAGAGGAGACGCTTTCATGGAAGCGAATGCAATACGCAGCGTGGCGCCGCGCATGCACACAGCCGGGAAGGCAGGCACCGCCGATCTGGTCCGCGTGATTGCAGCGAGCACGGCCGGCAGCGCGATGGAGTGGTACGACTTCAGTATCTACGGGACCGCGTCCGCGCTGATCTTCGCCGATCTGTTCTTTCCTGGGCTCAGCAAGGCGGCGGGTCTACTCGCAATCTTCGGTGCCTACGCGGCGGGATTCTTTGCGCGACCTGTAGGCGGCCTGTTTTTCGGCTGGCTCGGCGACCGGCTCGGGCGCAAGGTCGTGCTGGTTGCGACCGTGCTGCTGATGGGCGGCTCGACGTTCTGCATTGGCCTGCTGCCAACCTATGCGACTGCGGGCGTGTGGTCGACGGTGGGTCTCGTGGCGTTGCGGCTGTTGCAGGGCTTTGGCGCGGGTGCGGAGCAGGCGGGCGCTTCGCTGATCGTCTCCGAGTTCGCGCCGGCCGAGCGACGCGGCTTCTATGCGGCGCTGCCGTTCGCGGGCTGCATCATCGGCATCCTGCTGGCCGGTGCGATGTTCACGTGGGTGCAGCATTTGCCGAAGGACGTTTTCTACGCGTACGGCTGGCGCATTCCGTTTCTCTTCAGCGCGCTGGTCGTGATCGCGGGCATCGTGATCCGGATGCGCGTGAAGGAGAGTCCGGTGTTCGAGGAGATCCAGCGACAAGGGCATACCAGCAAGCAGCCTGTACGCGATCTGCTGACCGATTCGCGCCGTACGCTGCTCGTGGCCTTCGGGTTGCGCGTGGGCGAGAACGGTTCGTCGTACCTGTATCAGGTATTCGCGCTCAGCTACCTGACGAAGGTGCTGCTCGTCGACAAGTCGGTCGGTACTCTTGGCATCACTATTGCGGCCGGTCTGGCCGTAGTGACGATCCCGCTGATGGGCTGGCTGTCCGACCGGTTCGGCCGCCGGATCATGTATCGGCTGGCAGCGCTCTTCACCTGCGCATGGGCGTTTCCGGCGTTCTGGCTATTCAACACGAAAGATCCCGTGTGGATCATTTTCGGCATGAGCGTGGCAATCGGCGTTGGCGTGTTCGGCATGTACGGCATTCAGGGTGCGTATTTCCCTGAACTGTTCAGTGCTCGGTATCGCTATACCGGTGTCGCGGTCAGCAAGGAGTTCGCGGCGGTGGCCTCGGGGGGCGTCGCGCCATTCATTGCGGCGGCGTTGATTGGCTGGTCGGGCGGCGCGTATTGGCCAATCGCAACCTATATCGTCGTGTTGGCGGGGGTGACTTTCCTGTCGACGTTCTTTGCGCCAGAGACGCGAGGTTGCGATCTCGCCGGATGAACCATGAATTGCCGTAGCGCCTGAATGACGTCTACCGATGCTTTTCCAGTGAAGGTGACCTGGTTTCGAGGGACGACGAATCCTCGGGGGCCGGGTTCGTTCCCGCAAACGCTTCGCGATAAGCGGCTGGCGTCGTCTGCTTCACGGCGCGGAATTGCCGGTTGAAGTTGGCGACGTTCGGAAACCCGGATCGCGAAGCAATGAGGGAGACAGGCCACGACGTGGTGGCGAGCATCCGGCACGCGTGGCCAATGCGCACCCGATTCAGGTATTTGCCGACGCTCTCGCCCAGGTGCTGAACGAAGTACCGGTTGAGTGTGCGCTCGGACAGCGTCGCCGCTGCTGCCAGTTCCTGCAGCGTCAGGCGCTCGGCAAATCGTGCGTCGATGACGCTCAACGCGCGATTCAGGCGTTCGGGTTCGTGGCCCGACGGCCGGCCCACCTGCCCCTGGTTGAAGGCGGCCGGGGAAGCGAGTGGCGTCGCGTCCTTGTCGGCCAGTAGGCACAACAGATCGAGCGCGGCGCTCAAGCGTTGCCTCGGCGATCTGGATAGCAGCGCTTCATGCTGCTGGCTCACGGCCAATCCGACTTCCGGTGAAAAGGCGAGGCCGGATGCGCCCCGGCGCAACAGCGCGCGCAGCGGTTCGTATTCCGGGCAGCAGTCCGCGATTCGTCTGGCCCAGTCGCCGCTAAACCAGATCACGATCGCCACCTGCGGTGCCGCGGCGTCGATCGACTTGTTCGAAGCCCATGTGTGCGGCAGATCCGGCGGAACGAGCACGAGGTCGTTGCCTTCATAGTCGGCAACCGAATCACCGATGTAGCGCTTGCCGCGGCTATTCATCGTGAGCGTAAGTTCGTACTCCGGATGGTGATGCCATTCGAACGGGAGGCGGGCGAGCTTGCGGTGGTAGACCCGGATGGAACACCCGGCGTCCATCGTGACGTGTTCGTATGCTGGCTTCATGTCCGGATACGCAAATACAACGTCCGGATTGTATCGCTTCCTGAGCACGGCGGGAGCTAGGATCTGGACACTGCAACTGCGAGAGCGATAAACGATATGGAGACTGCAATGCATGCCGACGTCGTCATCATCGGTTCGGGTGTAGGAGGGAGCGCCGTTGCGTGGCAACTGGCGCAGACGGACGCGCGCGTACTGGTCATCGAACGCGGAGAAAATCTGCCGCGGGAGCTGGAGAACTGGGATGCCGAAGCCGTGTTCGGACAGCTTCGTTACCGGACGCGCGAAACCTGGCTGAACCGCGCGAACCAAAGGTATCGTCCTGGTCAGTACTATTTCGTCGGCGGACACACGAAATTCTTCGGGACAGCGATGTTTCGATTCAGAGAGGCGGATTTCGGAGAGGTGCAGCACGAGGAGGGCATTTCTCCGGCATGGCCGATCTCGTACGCTGACCTGGAACCTTACTACGACCTCGCCGAATCGCTGTTTGGCATCAGGGGAGACTCGAGCGCCGATCCGACGGAGCCGCCTCACTCTCGGCCCTATCCGCATCCGCCGGTACCGGATGAACCCGCGATTGCGAAGCTGCGTCGCGACTTCGCGCGCCAGGGGCTGCATCCTTTCCCTATGCCGAGCTCGATCGATCTGGGCTCTGGAGGAGGCTGCATTCGTTGTGGAACCTGTGATGCCTTTCCTTGCCGCATCGATGCAAAAGGCGACGCCGAGAAATGTCTGTTGCGTCCGGCTTTGAGGCGCGGTTCAGTCACGCTGATGACCGGCGCGCGCGTCACGCGCCTCGTCACGGACGCGACGGGGAAAAGAATCGTATCGGCGGAAGTCGAATCGCGCGAAGGGCGCAAGACCGTGACGGGCGACACGTTCATTCTCTCTGCGGGCGCAATCAATAGCGCCGCCTTGCTACTCGCGTCAGCCAACTCGCGCATGCCGCGGGGCCTCGCGAATTCGTCGGGAGCGGTGGGGCGGTACTACATGAACCACAACTGCACGGCAATACTGGCGATCGATCCGCGCCGTGTGAACGACACCCGATTTCCGAAAACGCTTTCCGTCAACGATTTTTATTATGCGAGCGATCACGACGACTGGCCGCTCGGCAATATCCAGATGCTCGGCAAGATTCGCGAAGCGATGCTGCGTGGCGCGATGCCTTATATGCCACAGCGGGCGCTTCGATACCTGAGTGACCACAGCGTCGATTTGTATGCGATGTCCGAGGATTTGCCGGATCCCGACAGCCGGATCGAGCTGACGGAACAGGGCGAGATCAGGCTCTTGTGGAAACGCACGAACCTGAAACCCCACGCGCGACTTGTCAGTAAGACGAAGGAAATATTGCGGCGCTCAGGATTTCCGTTGGTCGTGAGCCGCCGATTTGGCGAGGACACGCCGTCGCATCAATGTGGCACGGTGCGTTTTGGCGCCGATCCGGCGTCGTCGCCGCTGGATCCGCTGTGCAAGGCGTACGACCACGACAATCTCTATGTTGTCGATGCCGGCTTCTTTCCATCGTCCGCCGCGTTGAATCCGGCGTTGACGATCGCCGCGCAAGCTTTGCGGGTGGGGGCATCGTTGTGCCATAGCTTTGGGCCGCCGGCGATGGTGAATCGGATTGTCGAACCAAGCTAAGCGGAGACGGGAGATGGGGGGCGCTGTTCAATGGGCGCTAGTGGGTGTCGGCACCGGACTGCCTGGAAATAAGAAACCCCGCAAGACCTGGATCTCGCGGGGTTTTTCGGAATACTTCGGCCTTTGCCGGAACAACTGATGGTGCCAGGGCCGGAATCGAAAAATTCCTGCTATCGCTTTGCTGGAGCATGTTTGCGGAATTTTGCCTGTGCAGATACCACCAGAAATACCACCGGGCGGGGGCGCTTGCCAGAAAGAGCGAGCGAAAGCTTATCGGCGAACGAGGCATACTGCAGTCGGCCGAGTTCGACCCCCGACTGCCTCCGAACTCGTGTCACAACGATGGCTGCTTTCGCGTAGGAGCGGTCACCCCACCGAGCGATTCAACACCAATGGTTCCGTGATGCGCGTTGGCAATGCAGCGGCAGATGTAGAGACCAAGGCCCATGCCTGCCGCAGTCCCTCCCGATTGTGAAGGCTCGCTCGAGTCATCGGATCAAACAGCGTGCGCAGCGCTCTTTCCGGTATCGGGTTACCTTCGTTCGAGACAACGACAGTCACGTTTTCGTCGCGCCCGACGGCTTCGGCGGCCACCTCACCCGAACCGTAGCAAACGCCGTTCACCAGCAGGTTGACGATCATTTGCCCGACGCGGGTTCCATCCCAAGTGCCTTGCAGGTCGCCCGTCAGATGCAGCCGGATGACCGCGTCGGTGTACGAGGCGCGCACCTCATCCACCGCATCGCTGCAGATACGCCCCATATCCTGAGGAGCCAAACTAACTGGCAACGTGTCGCCCAGCCTGCCGCGTGTGAAAACGAGCAGGTCGTCAATCATCTCTTTCATGCGCACAGTGCCCCGTTGCGCGATCGCCACTGCTCTCACGGTGGATGGTGACAGACCGTTGTCATGCAAAACGATCTCCGCCGAATTCAATATCGCACCGAGAGGGAAACGCAGGTCATGCGCAAGCACGGCGGCAAACAGATCCCGGATGCGCTACGTGCGTTGCGCATACTGCCGGACCGATTCCGCGAGCATCTGATCAATAGCCTCATTGAACCGGATCATCTCCTGAAAAACCGCAGCGCGGTCCGGTGACGTCTGTAACCATTCCCGCAACACGCTCGCGCGCAGGGCACGGTATTCCCCTACCACGTCGTTGATCCCGTAGCCATGCGCAAGACGATCGTCCGCGTGCTCGCGGGCAACCCTGTCCAAAGCGGATTGTGCATCGTGCCGATCGCCGTACGACTTGGCCTTCTGCTGCGCGTCAGTTTGCGGTTCGCGCATATCTGCCGCAATCCACATCAGGATGTCACAAGCCGAGTTCCGCAACTGAGTCTCGGTGAGACGGGTGTCCTTCAGGCTGACTGTGCGCGCATATTCTGTCCAGTCGGCAACCAGCGCAGAAAGATTGGTTTCAATGAAGTCCGACAGGCTCATGATTCCCTCGGTCGTTGACGGCCCGCACGCCGCCCGATGCAATCGGCCGTACCCGACCCCGATCCGGCCGTTCCGGAATGCTCTTTCGATGGTCGCTGCCCGGACCGCAAAGGTCATCCGCTTTTTGGGGTAAGTGGGTTTTTCGATTTCTTGGGCAACATAGGTAGGCAGTGACCGGTTCGTCGCCTTGGATCGCGGCGGGGCGGCGTCAGACACTGGCGATCAGCCGATAGGCCGTCTTATGTGGGAATCGATCGATGCAGATAACCTGTGCTGTAGCCTTTGCCGTCTAACCATTTCGCCTTCGACCATCGCCAGTTCGTTCCTCTGGATCCACGTGCTGACTTCAACCTTGTCCAAAGCGTTAGACAATCGCGATGCTGCTCCACTCGCAGCTAATGCCGCCTCATTTGCACCCGAACCCTCAGTTAAGCACCAACGATGGGCGCAGCGCCGGCTTCCCTGAAGCGGTCAGCGAAACGCGCGAGGCGCGCGGTACTGACCGTACAGCATATCAGGACCAAGCGGCGTAATGAGGTGCGCGTTGATGTCCGAAAGGCAACGTTACTGAAACGAGCTGACGACTGCGATACATTCATCGAGTGGTAGTTGCTGTCCGACTCGGCCCCGCCCCGCTAACCGCGAATGGTCCGCCTCCAGATCAATCGCTCTCACGTTGCATCTGTATGCGAGACGTCTGTCAGCCGAAGCGCGCCTCCAGCCAGTCCTGCGCCCAGTTCTTCGCATACGCTATCGCGTCCTCGCGTGCGTCAAAGCCGGCCAGATCGCCGCTCGAGTGAATCTCGTACCCGGTGCCGTCCGCACGGCTGCCGCTGATGCGCGCGTGAGCCATGTACTCCCCGTCGGCCCTACGCGGTGTCGGGTCGACAACGATTAAAGTGGAATTGAAGCGCATAGGGGTTCCTTCAGGGTTGTCGCCCGATTGCGCTGTCGCATAGGGGCGTCGAAAAGCGAGACTCAGATGCTAAGCCTGGCCATGATCTGTCCGGCCTCGTAATCCGACTCGCAGCTTGTCATGCCGTGTTCACGCAGCAACGCACGAATCGACACGAACATCAGAAAGGCGTCTGAATTGACCTCGTGACGACAGTCACGGATGACGCTATCCAGTTCCGCCTCCGCGCCGGGCGGCAGAAACTGGTCGACGATGCCCGAGCCATTGCACCGGATCCATTTCAGCAGGTCATTCCTTTGCATATCAAACTCCAATGTGTGCAATGGCGCGCTGTCCACGACAAGCGGGCGAAGGTCCAGCCCGCGGTAGAGACGGGACCGCGTTGTCATGAGGCACCTTGAAGGCCGCATCACCGTACGGCGCAGGAGAGGAAGCGTAGAGATGTGAGCCGTTGCATCGGCAGCGCTTCACACGTTCGGCCACGTCGAGTGGTCATGGGTGAAAGCGGGAAAGTCCGGTTCCGCGGAGTGAAGCAACTATCAGGATGCCGGGAACGGCTGCAGGTCGAGCGCAGATCTCATGCTACGCCCATTGATGGATTTGTACAGAAGAACCCGTGCTTTGGGCGCCGTCGGAAAAGCACGGGGGGACGTGCAAGTCAGCTCGGTACTTATGACCGTAGTGCCGGTGGACTGTGGTAGTCCGATGATCCGCATCCGACTGCTTCTCTTCTCGGGCTCGTCAGGTAGCGACGCACAATGCGCCATTTCGACATGCGAGTCAGGAAGTCTCCGCTTCAACTGTTCAACCACCGCGAAACGACGCATCTGGCCCACGCGTACACACCCACGACCACGCCATTGTCGAGCGCGACACGGAATCGGCATCCGATAGGACTTCATCAACGATACTGTCGAACTCAAACAGTTCGTCCTCGTCCATGCAGGTTCCGGTTGTGTCATCGTACAGATCCTTCCGAGGATCTGTACGATGTGAATCTCGGAACCCCGATACAGGATCATCCAGTACATAGGGCGCTCCGATTGATGGATCGATACACGCAGGGAGGCGACCGACGGGTGGACGTGCCAGCGGACGAGCCTCCCGTCGACAAGGACTACGCGCTGGCCCAGTCAGGGGGCGGCGGCCAATCCGACCTGACATTCATTCAGGCATGCGAACTGATGCGCACACCCGCATCTCCGTGCGCATGGAGTGCTAATTGAGCGGAGCCCGCGTCAGGCTCTCGCGAACGCTCGCGACAGAAGGTTTGCTTCGCGGCGCAGGAAATGTCGGTCAGCGTTTGGGACGCGCGGCCGACGGCCAGCACGTGGCATGCAGAAGATCGCTCTCAGCCACTGGCCACCTTTCTGATGCAACGACAGTTAGATCGGCGACCAGGCAGAGAGCGACCCGTCGCCTGGGCACATCAGTTAAAGCCGCGCTTCAGCAGCGTTTTCATATGTCGATGACCGAAGCGCCACTCACCTTTCCGTCGACGATGTCCTTTCCCTGCTGCCGGGCGGCTCGCCTTGCCGTACCGAAGTCGGAGAACGCATGCGGCTGGTTGAGCCTGAAGACCCGGCTTGCGGCGGGGGTTGCTGTCACCGCCGGACGACATATCCGCACCGCAATGTCATAACCTTCGGCGTAACGGGAATGCGCGTCAAAGCGACTGAAAGTGCGGGGAAATACGAGGGGATGAAGTTCGTACCCCTTGTAGAGAAGAAACGGGTGTGTCGGCATGGTGGCCACTCCGCAGGGGAGGACCCACTATACCGTGGAACGGGCAGCGTCGGGCGGCCAAGACTGTTACCAGAATTGCATTGACCGAAGGTACTGTGGCGCGTATGTTGAAACTCAAGGTTTTCAAAGCAGGCGACTGTCCGCACCGTTATCACGTTGATTTCGACGACCTGACGACAGCTATCAGCCTCGCTCCACGTCCACGCTTACGTAGCAGTTTCTTCAGGGCGCCACCGCAGCGACGGCCGGGGGGCACACGCAATGAGGCAGGCCCCGGATACCGGCGTCGTCACACAAATGACGAAGGCTGTCCGCACATGGGCTAGCGAATGCGAGGTGAGGCATGGCAGTGACCATGCTTCGTGGACTCGGGGCAGCGCGGCGCGATCGAGCAAACGAAAACGAAATGCCGCCTGAGCGAGCCCTTGCCGATGTGAGACTCGAAGCTCGCGTACTCGTGTACCGGATATCCAGCCGACAAACTTCGTTCCGGTCACTTCGCCGCCGTCGGTGCGGCTCGTCTGGCGTTTGGTATATCGCCTTCAGCCAGATCTGTAGCACGATAAAAAAACCGGCTGCGTGCTGCGGTCCAAAGGAATTTCTTGATGACAACCACTCGCCATTATCGAGGTTTCGATATTTCCCTGCTCGTGTATCCGCATTGCACGACTCAACCGGGATATGGTCACAATTACGAGGAAGGATTCGATGCTTCGATTCGCATCAGCGACCCGGATGTCGTGACGGACAGCCCCCGAGCCCGCTTATTCCGTGTGCCCGGCAAGCGGCCTTTCGAGAGTGCCGGCGACGCAAGGCGCGCGTCGGTGGCCTACGCCGAAATGCTGATTGACGGTGACGGATCTGAACGCACTATCTGGGAAGCGGCCTGAGTGCTCCAGCCACAGCAATTCGGTGCGGCACGATAACCGTGAGCAACCGGAGCACGCGGCTGTGTTCACATTGACCCGGCTTTTGAGGGGATCCCGTGCCAGTGGCCCTGCCTGTCAGGGAGATGCCACGCACAGTCCGCATAGACGGCCGCTTCAGCATGGCCGCCCGGCAGTTCCCGGTCAGTACCGCTTTTTCGGCGGCAACGACCGTTTGATCTGCTTGCGCAGGCGTGCCACTGCAGCAGCCTTTTTGCGTTTGCGTTCTGCGGTAGGTTTTTCATAGGCTGTCCGGACACGAAGTTCCGGAATCAGGCCTGTGCGCTCGATCGCGCGACGGAAACGGCGCAATGCAACTTCCACGGGCTCGTCGGGTTTCAGAATTACGGTAGTCAATTTTTTCCTTGGTTGAGATCCGCAAGCAATTGCGAATGGTGATGCGGATGTGCACGCAGCGTCGTGGCACAGGGACGGGGCACAGCCGACAGTCGCATATCGCGCTATCAACGACGGCGAAATGCGGCTCTTTGCGTTGCGCCGCCGCTCCGTTCATCCTTATGCCGAAAATTGATTCGGCCTTTCGTCAGGTCGTACACCGAGAGTTCAAGCGTTACCCGATCGCCTGCAAGGATGCGAATATGATTCTTGCGAATCCGACCGGACGCGTACGCCCCTACCACCACGCCATTGTCGAGCGTGACTCGGTAGCGGCTGTCTGGTAGCACTTCGTCAACGATACCGTCGAGTTCCAGCAGTTCTTCTTTGGCCATTCAAAGGCTCCTGATCAATTGGCGTGACATGGGCTCAGATGCCGCATTGAGGAAGAGGCCGCGAGCGTTGTTGGATACACGCTCGCGCGGAAGTGGAAGGCATGAAATCGCTGGGCAGCCCTTGCGTCCTGGAAGTCATGGGCACCGCGTGGCCGGGCCGAGAATTAGGTACACGAGGCCGATCGGTCAGACACTGCGGCTCGCAATGCCGGCCGGATGCGAGTCGGGGCGTGCAGTCCAGCGACCGCTGCTATCGCTTGCCTCACTGGACTATCAATTAAGGAAGTGTCGCGACCAACCAACGCGCGTGTTTTAGGTGCTGTGCGAAGCGCACTAGCCCCGCATTGTAGCCGAAGACGCCATGTGCCCTGCCACTACCGGCGGGGCCAGAAGAAGGGAGTGTTGTCAGCCATGCGTGCCGGTGATGCACAGTTCGGGATCCTGCGTGATGTTTGGGCGGGTATTGTTGCACCCCTGGTGACTCAGATGCGCTGGGTGTTTTGAACCGTGGCGTCGTCTTTAACCGCGCGTATCGATCCAGTTGAGTGCCCATTGGGTTGAGTGCTGCAAGGCGTGCTCTTCACTTTTGAAGTAGTCGAGCGAATAGAACCGGTAGCGGCTGCGGCGGCTCCGGTTTTTCTGGACACAGAGTTGGGGTAAAACGTGTGATCCAAACTGGAGTAGTTGATGTTGAAGA
>NZ_SELS01000305.1 GCF_004197395.1 Paraburkholderia sp. UYCP14C
TTCTCCGACGGCACCGCGGTGAAACTCGTCGGCGAAGAAACCTTCCGTCTGTGCAGCGAATATCTCGACGAAGTGCTGCTCGTGAACACCGATGCGTTGTGCGCCGCGATCAAGGACGTGTTCCAGGACACGCGCAGCGTGCTCGAACCGGCCGGCTCACTCGCGGTGGCGGGTGCGAAGCAGTACGCCGAACGGGAAGGCATCGAGAACCAGACGCTGATCGCGATCACGTCGGGCGCGAACATGAACTTCGACCGCATGCGCTTCGTCGCCGAACGCGCCGAAGTGGGCGAAGCACGCGAAGCGGTCTTCGCGGTGACGATCCCCGAAGAACGCGGCAGTTTCAAGCGCTTCTGCGAGCTGGTCGGCACGCGCAGCGTCACCGAATTCAACTACCGGATCGCCGACGCGAACTCGGCGCACATCTTCGTCGGCGTGCAGATCCGCAATCGCAGCGAATCGGCGCAGATCGCCGGCGCCTTCGAAGCGCACGGCTTCGCCACCGTCGACCTGACCTTCGACGAACTGTCGAAGCAGCACATCCGCTACATGGTCGGCGGCCGCTCGCCGCTCGCGCGCGATGAGCGACTGTTCCGCTTCGAGTTTCCCGAGCGTCCGGGCGCGCTGATGAAATTCCTGTCGTCGATGGCGCCGAACTGGAACATCAGCCTGTTCCACTATCGCAACCAGGGCGCGGACTATAGCTCGATTCTGGTCGGCATTCAGGTGCCCGAGAGCGATCACGC
>NZ_SELS01000306.1 GCF_004197395.1 Paraburkholderia sp. UYCP14C
AGCTTGTTCATCGCGGCTCCTCAAATCGGTCAAGGCGACACTCTAACCGATCCTTGAGCGCTATTTGCACCACAACCTCTCGTACTAGCTTGAATCTCGCCGAATTTTACGCCCAATGCGGACAACTATCCATCGTCTCACAGATTGGGGCAGCAAGCCCACAATTTTGACCGCAGGGCCTCGGCAAAATCTGCGGGTCCCGCGCCTTCGATACCTAAAAACTTTGCGACTACAGCAAGCGCCGCAGGGTCGCCGCTGCGCAGCACCTCAACCGCGCAGCGTTTCCAATCGTGATCGGCTAACCGGTAGAGACACCAACTCTGCAGCGCTGCAAGTACGGGCGAACCTTGGCCTCGCGCATCGATCTGCCGCAACAAGCGCGATGCATCGAGCCAGCGCTGCCATTTGATGAGCATCCGCACCTCGCAGATATCGACAATCACTCGACGCGGATGAATCTGACGCAACAACAACAGCAGGTCTTCCAGATCGGTACGCGCATCGAGATGCAGACCCTCTGAAAAAATCCACAGCAGCACGTCGAGTACCGCAAAACCGAGTTGACTTCTTGTCATAGCTGTTGTCGCAACAACAGACGTAGCTTGCAACTGATTGCGGGTTTCAAGCAGACTGAAGTTGCATTTGATCAGTAATGCATATGTTTCATGAAATGCATGAGTTGGCAAGACAGGCAACGCGAAGCGGAAGTGTGATTTGCGAAGTGATCGACATGGTAACGACGCG
>NZ_SELS01000307.1 GCF_004197395.1 Paraburkholderia sp. UYCP14C
CTGTTCGAGGCGATGGTGCTCACGCTTGCCCAGCAGATGCCCTTTGCCGCTGTAGCCCGCGCCGTCGGCGAATCGTGGCATCGCGTGCATGCGATCTGCAAGCGCTACGTCGAACTTGCGCTGGCCGCGATCGACCTGTCCGGCATGACCAGCGCCGCCGTGGACGAGACCTCGTACAGGCGCGGACACAACTATCTGACGCTCGTGGCCGACGCCGAACAACGCAAGGTCGTGTTCGTCACCGAAGGCAAGGATGCCGCCACCATCGAACGGTTCGCCGCTCACCTGCGAGCCCACCGCGCAGAGCCCGAACACATCACCTCGGTGAGCATCGACATGTCTCCCGCCTTCATCAAAGGTGTCAGCGAACATCTGCCGAACGCCCGCATCACCTTCGACAAGTTCCATGTCGTCGCCCAGGCGTCGACCGCCCTGGACAAGACCCGGCGACTCGAACAGAGGATCGATCCTGATCTCAAGGGCCTGCGTTGGGCGCTGCTCAAGGATCGCGATCGGCTGAATGCGGCACAGCGTGCCGATCTCGACGCACTGGTCGCCAACGTCACGACCAAGCGTACGGCACGTGCCTGGCTCTATCGAGAACAGTTGCGCGAGATCCTGGATCGCAAGCAGATCAACGTCGTGTCCGAGATGCTTGAGCAGTGGTGTACCAATGTGATGCGTTCCAAGGTTGAACCCATGAAGGAGGTCGCCCGCATGATCCGAAAACACTTCGACGG
>NZ_SELS01000308.1 GCF_004197395.1 Paraburkholderia sp. UYCP14C
CCTCGCCAGCTCCGAAAGCCATTCCCGGTGGGGCTCGCAGACAAATTCGGCCCCTTCGGAAAACCCGCAATCAGTTGAGAGAATCCCCGCAACCGCAAACAGAACAAACGCGGCCGCAAGCGTCATTTCGATGAGGCCATCTCCGAGGAACGCTTTCGCACCATCGAGCGCGTGTTCGCCTGGGAAGACACGTTCCGCCGCCTGCTGCTGCGCTTCGAGCGCATCAGTGTCGTGCACTACGCGCTCAAGACACTCGCGTACACGATGATCAACCTGAGGCATTACTGACGCAGCTGATCCGGGTTCTCGCGCCGAGTGCTGCACGCTGGCCCGTGCAACGCGCCGTGACCTAGCTTGCCCACATCAGACCCAATCACTTCGCCCGTCAGGTCACCACCTCGCAGTGCGCATTTTGCCATGCCGGGCACTTCATGCATCAACGGCTCGTTGCGCACACAACCGCTGAATCCCATTCGAAACCCGCAACCAGTTGGGATTGGTCACTGGACTCTTTCTACCCGACCCTCAGCCGCCGTGCAAGTGACCCTGCTGAAGAAAGCCGCTGCTCGACAGCCTCCAGCACTACCACACACTTTATCCACTACCCCGGCATCAGTGAAAACGCCAGGTTAGCCAAAATCAAATGGTTTTACCAGCTGTCGGCGATAGCATCGAGTTCGTCTTGTGTGTAGACCGAGAGGTCGGTTCCCTTGGGAAGGTACTGCCGCAGC
>NZ_SELS01000309.1 GCF_004197395.1 Paraburkholderia sp. UYCP14C
CCCGTGCGGTGACCTAACACCGTTTCCGCATCGAGAATCGCCTTGATGCGGCCGCGCACGCGGCGCGCTGTCTCCGCCTTTTTCGTCCAGATCGGCTGGAGAATCCGCACAATCATCGCAGTGTCGATGTCGCGCACGCGTACGTCGCCGATCACCGGATATGCATACGTCTTGAGCGTGTTACCCCATTGCTGGACATGCTTGCGGTTTGTCCACTCTGGTTCCTGCGCGCGGATGAACGCTTCGGCTGCCTCGCGGAACGTCACATTGGCGTCGACCGAGATATCGAGCAAGTGCCGCCGCTGCTGTTCACGCCGGGCAAGGATCGGGTCAATCCTGTTTCTGACCATCTCCCGATAAGCCGCGGCCTGTTTCCGCGCCTCGCCGAGCGGGACTCGCGAAAGCGCACCGAGGCCCATTTCCCACACATGTCCATCGATCGTGAAGCGAAGCACCCGTGAGCGTGCGCCACTATCGGCATCTGCATAAAGAGCCCGCCACCGTCGCCGTAGTGGCCCGGCTCTACCTCCCTGGCGACCCGCAATGCGCTGAGCCGGTGCAACTGTCGCCCTGCCATGTTGCCCTCCACTCCTACCCACGAAACCCACGTTCCTACCTACGATTCATGCGGAAATTGTGCGGGACATCGCTGGAAGCGGCAAGCACGCCGTTACCCATAAACCGCTTTGAAATCAGCGACTTAAAGGAC
>NZ_SELS01000310.1 GCF_004197395.1 Paraburkholderia sp. UYCP14C
CGCGGCTTCCACGACCGTGGCGATCATGGCATCAGACAATGCGCGGGGACGCCCGCCTTTATGTCCGGTCAGCAAACCACAGAGGCCATTGTCGTTCCAGGCGTGCGCCCAGTTGTACACTGACTTTTTGCTCACATCGAGTTCGAGCGCGATCTCATGGACCCGCCGACCGCGGCCGAGCTGCAGCAGACCCAGCCCACGGGTTCGAAAGTCCTCATGGGGATGTTTGAGCGACAACTGTTGCAAGGTCTTCTTCTCCGGCTCGGTCAGTTCAACGGCACATTTCATCGGCAGACAGGTCATCAGAATCACATTGCCTGTCAGACCCCATATTTTGAAATTCGTTTACTCGTCGCACTTACCAGACGTTTCCCGGGAAACCATGCGCGGCATCCTTGAACCCATGGCGCAGAGGATTGAGGATCTTCGCGCACGCGTCCAGCATCCGTAGACTCGACACGTTCCCGTCAAAGCCTTGACTGGTAAGGGTTTCGGTGGGATTTCCATTTATGGGCGTCGGGCACTTTTAGCCACCAATGGCGCGCGCCATGGCGGTGAGTTTGGGCAGCGCGTCACGCAGCAGGGGTGATTCGTTGCGATTGCCCGGCGCCGTCACGAATGGCGCGACGATGTTGCAGTTGCGATCGCTGAAGGCCACCACCTTGTCGCCCTTCAGATGCTTGTGCCCGCTGTAGCCCAGGTTGT
>NZ_SELS01000311.1 GCF_004197395.1 Paraburkholderia sp. UYCP14C
TGTACGACAGCGTGAGCTGGCGGTGGGATGACGGGCGTCACGCCCGCGCCTGAAAGCGCTTCGGTACGCTCGATGCTGTAGTACGCGCCATCGGCAATCACCCGATCCATCGGCACATCAGCGGGCAGCACGGCGTCCATTCCTTCGCTGTCCGATACTTCTGTAGTGGTGATGCGGATCGCGTGTACGTTCATGTCAGCGTCGATCGACAGATGCATCTTGCGCCACGGCGTGCGCGCGGCCCTCTGAGCGTACTTTTCCTCGTACCACTGGCTCGCCCGCCCAAAGCTCAATCCCGTGCTGTCGACGATGAGACTGATCGTCTCGCCGCGCGCGAGACGTCGGGCCAGCTGTTCGCAACGCTGCGTGACGCTCACCTCCAGTGAAGCGAACCGTTCGCCCAGATGACTGGCGCTGGGCGCCGGGATGTCCAGCCCGCGAGTCTCCCAGTAGTCCTCCATATAGCCGGTGATCTGCCGCATCCCCCAGCCCAACAGCCGGTAGAAGGTAAAGATCAGCTCGATGTGCGCCGTGGTGTAGGTCGGCTCACGCCCCGACACGCCCGGCGTACGGATCTTTGCGTTGATAAGCTGCGCCTTCAGATCGCCGCCCGGCACATACAGGCTGATCATGCCGCGCTTTCTCAGGCTCTGGTTATACGCCCGCGCGTTCGTCACCCGGTACCCCGGCTTCTTGCGCTTGCGC
>NZ_SELS01000313.1 GCF_004197395.1 Paraburkholderia sp. UYCP14C
GTTCAGATTCAAACGCATCGCGAACTAATCGATTGCCGCAAGAAGGGACACGGAATGCCCGGCGAGTTGTTCGGCCGACAGGATGTCTTCGAGACGGACGTCGAGGTCTTTTTTCACAAGCTGTGGATCCTGGTCGGCGTGACGGCCGACGTGCCGGAACCGGGCGATGTGCATACGGTGGATATCGGCAAGGCATCGATCATCATCGTGCGCGACGACGACGAAAACGTGCGCGCCTATCGCAACGTTTGCCGTCATCGCGGCTCGCGCATCATGAAGAAGGCCGGCAAGGCCAGCGTCGGGATGCTCGTGTGTCCGTACCATCAGTGGACCTATGACCTGGACGGTAGCCTCAAGCATTCGACGCACATGGGCAAGGAATTCGACGCCAGCTGCCACAGCCTGATTCCTGTCCATGTGAAGACGGTAGGTGCGCATATCTTCGTTTGTCTCGCCGACGAGCCGCCCGCTGACTTCGAGAAGCTCGAGACGACGATGGCGCCGCGTTTCGCGCCGTACGATCTGACGCGAACGAAGATCGCCTATGAGATGGAGATCGTCGAGAACGGCAACTGGAAGCTCGTCATGGAAAACAACCGCGAGTGCTACCACTGCGCGGGCACCCATCCGGAGTTGACGAACTCGTTTCTCGCGGAAGACTTCGG
>NZ_SELS01000314.1 GCF_004197395.1 Paraburkholderia sp. UYCP14C
CGAAGCCCGTCAGGAAAGGCTGATGAAGCTGGCCGCCTGAGCTGCAAAAGCTTGTCCAGACAACCGGAGCCGATACAAGCAGGCGTGCCCTAGTAGCGCCACAGTGCAGCATTGTCTCGAGGCGCCAACGGTATCTCGCCCCTGATTGACACACGTTAAGCGCGCTTTTGACGGATACGGTTATATTAAATGCACCGTCGCGGCAAACGTTCGCTCGAGACCCATATGCGTCGGCCGCGTCTTCACATTTAAGAATCCGCCATGACAGTACAACCCATTACATCGCTCAATCTGTGCGCCGCAAATCTCACGCTCGCCCTGCAAATGCAGGCGACCTACCACGAAACCCTGAAACGAAATTGCGATCTGGGGTTACAGCGCATTAGGCGCGACATCGCAGCAGTCCAAGCCATTTGCGATGTTGCTGTGGCTGCGCGTGACTGCACCGAACTAGCAGCGTCATATCTGATCATGTCACGCGACTATGTAGCAACCACCAGGGATCTTTGGCAGCAAGGACTGTTGAGTCTGGCCCCCGACATCAAAACGACCTGACTCGTCGGCGCGGACCTGCTTTGTTCGGCAGGGTAGGCGCCCAGTTGGTTGCGGACGCAATTAGGCCTTTTTAACGCACTGCGCCTGGCCAAAGGCGTTC
>NZ_SELS01000032.1 GCF_004197395.1 Paraburkholderia sp. UYCP14C
CGAAGCCCGTCAGGAAAGGCTGATGAAGCTGGCCGCCTGAGCTGCAAAAGCTTGTCCAGACAACCGGAGCCGATACAGGCGACATTCACCATGTCATATCAGTAAACACGTGCCACGTCGGCGAAGCGGCAGCGGCCAATGCGCGGCCATCGGTCGGGGGCACGCCAGGTGCAGCGCGACGGGCAAAGACTCCGCCTGATTGAACCGGTCGTGCCGCCGACCAAAACCGCATCGCCTAGAACGCGTGCCGCAACCCCACCATGCCGACGAACTGCGACGGACCCGACGACGGCGTCGTGTTCTGCGAGTCGCCGACCACCGCAACCGCGTCGGCGATGGTCACGCCGCTGCCCGATGCGATCAGCGACTTGCCGCTTGCATGCTGATAGGCCTCGAGTGCGTACAGCGTGGTGCGCGTCGACAGGTTGTAGGTTTGTTCCAGCGAGATCTGGTGATAGTGGGCCGGATCGGTGATGCCGTTCGCCTGGCTCGCCTGCGTGAAGCTATAGCCGCCGCCGACGGTCACGCTCGGCGTGATCCGGTACGTCGCGATCGCGCCGTACGTGTTGAACACGGCCTTGTCGAAGAACAGCGAGCCGTGGCCCGGCGCGTACTGCACATTCGAGTAATTGAGGCCGAGCATCAGATCGTGCCACGTATAGCGGCCCGCTGCGGCGATCATCTGCGTGCTGCGCGCGCTCGCGTAGCCGTTATTGACCGGCGAGTTGATCGCGAAGCTGCCGAGGGCCGGGCTCGTCGCGATGTCCTTCAGCTTCACGTAGCCTGCCGCGAGCGAGATCGGCTGGAAGTCGTAGCGCAACGCCGCGCTGAACAGGCCACCGTTCGCGACGCTGCCGGGCACGCCGCCGAGACCGTACTGCGCGCTTGCCTGCAGACCCGCGATCGTCGGCGATAGATAGGTGATCGAATTATTGAAGCGCAGCGTCGTGTCGAGGGCGTCGAGATCGCCGGGGTGCGCGCCGGTCGCGCCGGTCAGCACGCCGGTCGGTCCGAGAGCGCCGACCATATTGAAGTAGGGCGTGTACTGGCGGCCGAGCGTGACGGTGCCGTAGTGGTCGTTCGCGAGGCCGACATAAGCCTGGCGGTTGAACAGGTAGCCGGCGGTGCTTTGAGCGCCGGTCAGCGAATTGAAGCCGCTTTCCAGCCGGAAGATCGCCTTCGTGCCGCCGCCGAGGTCTTCGGCGCCGAGGAAGCCGAACTTGCTCGCCTGCAAGTTGCCTTGGCTCATGTAGAAGTTCGAATGTCCCTTCTGGTTGCTTGAGTAGGCGAATGCGTTGTCGACGACGCCGTACAGCGTGACGCTGCTTTGCGCCGACGCGCTGATCGACCATGCGGCGCCCGCAAACGGCAGGCAGCAGAGGACGAACGCGCGGGTGCGCGCGCGCTGGTTTATTTTCATGATTGGGATGTCTCCAGACTGGATGGACGGCCTGATCCCTCAGGCCGGTGCGGTTTGTTGTTCAGTGCCTGGTAGTGCGAGTCAGTACTCTTTTGTCTTGATGCGGTGACTCAGTGCGGCAGCGCAATCGTCAGGCAGCGCCAGCCGTCCGCGATGTGATCGGCCGCGAGCGTGCCGTTCGTGCAGACGATCGCGCGTGCTTCATGCATCGGCACAAACACGCGCACTTGCGGCTGCGCATGATGCGTCCATCGCGGACGCTCGAGCGTCACGCGCAACGTATTCGCGTCGCCGGTCAGCGTGACGTTCCAGCGGCCCTGCTCGCCATTGCGCCAGGCCTCGGTCTCGCCGTCGTCCTCGATCGAGCCGCCTTGCGCGGTGCCCGCGCCGGCGTACGGCACCGCGAGGAATGCGCGTTCGTCGGCAGGACGGCCGAAATGCTGCTCGGCGATGTTGAGCGGAATCACGCTGCCTTCGCGCAGCAGGAACACCGGCCGCTCGAACGGTGCGGGCAGCGTGACGGTCTGGCCGCCTTCGAACGCTTCGCCGCTCCAGTACGACACCCAGCGCGAACCGGCCGGCAGGTACACGTCGCGCGTGCTCTGGCCCGGATCGACCACCGGCGCGACCAGCATCGACGCGCCGAGCATCATGTCGTCGCCATCGACGAGGCAGCGCGGATCGTGCGGAAACTCCGCGAACAGCGGCCGCAGCACCGGCTCGTACGCGCTGTGCGATTGCCACAGCAACTCGTACAGGTAGGGAATCAGGCGATAGCGCAGCTTGATCAGATCAGCCACGTGCCGCGTGACTTCGGGATGCATCCACGGCTCGTTGACGGTGCCGTCGTCGTTCCACGAGTGAATCGAAAAGCGCGGCAGGAAGATGCCGAACGCGACCCAGCGCGCGAACAGTTCCGGCTCCGGCGCGGGACCCGAGAAGCCGCCGATGTCGTGGCCGCTGTTCGACACGCCCGACATCGCGAGCCCGAGCCCCATCTTCAGATTGAAGCGCAGCGTTTCCCACGACGTGTAGTTGTCGCCCGACCACGTTTGCACGTATCGATGCATGCCGACGCCGCCCGAGCGCGACACGAGGAACGGGCGCTTGTCGGGCGCGTGCTCGCGCTGCGCGTCGTGCGACGCGCGCATCATCAGCTGCGTTTGCAGCACCTTCGCCTGGTGTGCCGGATACGGCTTGCCGAAGCCGCGTGCGATCGCATGCGGCGACCAGATCTCGAACTCGTTGTTGTCGTTCCAGGTGGATGCGATGCCGTACTGGAGCAACGCGTCTTTCACGCGAGCCTTCCACCAGTCGATCGTCGCGGGATTCGTGAAGTCGAGATATGCGCCGACTTCGTCCCAGAACTGCACCCATGCGGGCTCGCCATCGGGCGCTTCGATCAGCAGGCCAGCCTGGGCGACGTCGTCGAACGCCGGGTGGTCCTGCAGCAGACACGGCTTGATGTTCGCGCACAGACGCACGCCGTGATCGAGATAGCTCTGCACGAAGCCGCGGATGTCGGGAAACTTCTCGTGATTCCAGTTGAACACGTAACGCTTCGGCCCGATCGACGTATAGCCCGACGACAGATGGAACGAATCGCACAGCACGTCGTGCTCGCGGCAGCGCTCGATGAATTCGCCCATCTGCTGCTGCGCGTCCGGCGCGTCGGTGTAGCTCATCGTCGAGCCCGAGTAGCCGAGGCCCCACTTCGGCATCCACGCGGGACGTCCGGTGAGCCACGTAAAGCGGCGCACCGCGTCGAGCGGCGAGCCCGGCGACGCAATGAAGTAGTAGTCGAGATCGCCATGCTCTGCGATGAAATGCCGATAGTGACCGTGATAGTTGTCGAGCTCGCGACCCATGTCGAAACGGCAATCGGCGAGCGTGTCGTAGAACAGGCCGAAGCCCGTCGACGTCTGCGGCTGCCACGTCACGTAGAACGGAATGTGTTTGTAGAGCGGGTCCGTGGTGCGCGCGCTGTAGCCCATCGCGTCGATATTGCGCATCTCGTAGCTTTGCTGCGCGCGATCGAGCGAGCCGGCACGCTCGCCAAGGCCCACATACATTTCGTCGCGACGCCGCTCGACGTAGTGATAGACGCGCGAGTCCCACCAGCCGAAGTTGTACGCCTGGGTCTTGCGATCGCTCATCACGCGATGCCACGTGCCTTCGTGCAGGATGTCCCACGCGCAGGCGCCGCCTTCGAGCGCGACGCTCACGCGCACACGCGCGGTTTCGATCACGAGGTGGCCGGCCTGTTCGCTCACCGTGAACGGCGGCGGTGTGAAGCCGCTCAGGTCGCGGCGCTCGCGGCCTTCGAGCGGCACGTCGTCGGCGCCGGGCGCGATCGCCCACGTGCGCGGACCGTGCGTTTCGCCGTCCGGCAGCACGAGCACGCGGATGATGTCTTCGGCGAGCACGAACAGCTCGATGCGGCAATTCGATTGCGCGCTCAGTACGACCGGGTTGCCCGCGGCGTTGCCGGCGTTGGGAGCGAGCGCGAAGCGCGGCGGATGTTTGAGATTGATCTGTGAATGCATGATGAGTCTTCGAGGGAGGTCAGGCGGCAGTGTTGACGCTCAGGTCGGCGCGGCGCGCGCGGCCGTGGCGCGGCACACCGCGCATCAGGATGATCAGCAGCGTGGCGCCGATGATGTCGAACGCGCCGAGCGCACCGAACAGCGGCGTGTAGCCGATCGAATCGGCGAGCGCGCCGACCATCAGCGAGAAGCCGAGGCCGCCGATCCCATGCGGCCATGCCCGCGAAGCCCGCAACGGTGCCGACTTCGCCCGGATCGAAGACGTCGGCGGCGAGCGTGTTGACGAGCGCCGAGATCATCTGGTGCGCGAAGCCGCCGACGCAGAAGAGGGCGATGGCCTGGTACGGCGAGGCGACGAGACCGATCGACGCCGGTCCGAGCATCATCAGCGCGCCGAGCACGACGCCCGAGATGCGCGACCAGATCAGCGGCACGCGAAAATGCTTCATCAGGAACGGCGACAGATAGCCGCCGAACAGGCCGCCCAGGTCCGCGGCGAGAAACGGCAGCCACGCGAACATCGCGATCTGCTTCAGATCCATATGTCGCTGGGTGGCGAGATAAAGCGGAATCCAGAAGCTGAACGTTTGCCACGCGGGCTCGGCGAAAAAGCGCGCCTGCGCGATGGCCCAGAAGCGGCGCGTGCGCAGCACTTCACGCACGCTCGCGCGGCGCCCCGCCGGCGGTGCCTGACCTTCGACGATCGCGGTGCGCTCGGCGTCGCTCACGCGCTTGTGCTCGGCGGGCGAGCGGTACAGCACGAACCATGCGGCGGCCCAGAAGAAGCCGAGTGCGCCGGTCACCGCGAAGGCGCTCTGCCAGCCGTAGCGCAGCGACAGGAACACGACGAGCGGCGGCGCGAGCAGCGAGCCGAGCGACGTACCCGCATTGAAGTAGCCGACCGCAACGGACTTCTCACGATCGGGAAACCATTCTGCGACGACCTTCATGCCGGCCGGAATCGCGACCGCTTCGGACAGGCCCATGAAGCCGCGCAATGCCGCGAGCGAAAACCAGCTGCCCGCGAAACCGTGGAACACGCCGGTCAACGACCACAGGCACGCAAACAGCGCGAAGCCGAGGCGCAGCCCGCTCAGATCGATGATCAGGCCGCAGACCGGCTGCATCACCGTATAGCCGACCTGGAACGCGCCGACCACGTAGGAGTACTGCCGCGTGCTCATGTGCAGCAGCTTCATCAGCTCGGGCGCCATCACGCCGAGCGCGTTACGCGACAGATAGTTGACGATCGTCCCAACGCAAACGAGGGCGATGATCCACCAGCGCAATCCCTTGATCGTTTTCAACATCAGTCTCCATGGCGCATTGAGCGGTTGCCTTCTGAAGCAAAGCTCAGGAATGCGCGAATTCGAACATTTATTGATTTTCAATAGCAGTCATCCTACCACTTGGAAGCGACCTCGATATCCGGGAAAACCATAGTTGTTGGCGCATGTTTGCTTGATTTATCGGGATAATTTAATAATTTTTGCCAGAATGGGCGGAAGTGATCAGATGACTTGAGCGAAAAATATCGAACGTGCATGTTCTTTCGAACATTTGAATGTTCGTTTTCGGAAGATCGATGAGGCGGGGAAGCGTTGGCCGCGCGGGCGGCGTTTTTTCACGGCCGGCTGGCGGATGTAACCAGACGTTACGCCGCCGTCGGCGAGGCGATTTTCAGCATCAGTTATTACAAAGTTGAAATACGCGGCTTGCCGCCTTGCGCTATATTTCCGCCAACAAAACATGTTCGTACAAAGGTGATCAATGAAGTCCGCTCGTCTTGTTCCGCTAATGCTCGGGGTGTTGACGTTGGCTACATCGGGTGCCGCGATGGCCGCGGGGCTCAACATCGGGGTCAATATCGGCATTCCCGCGCCGGTCTACGTCGCACCGGCTCCGGTCTATGCGCCGCCGCCGCCGCCTCCGCCGCCCGTCATATATCAGCCGGCTCCCGTGTACTACGGCGGTCCGCAAATCGTGGTGGGCTGGCATGGCGACCGTTACTGGGACGGCCGTCGCTACTGGGCGCGTGACGACTGGTATCGCCACCATCCGCCGGGCCACGGCGACTATGCGCACGGTCATTACGACGAGCATCGCGGCTGGCATTGAGTCGGCGCCGCCTGAGCCTCGAAGCGCGCCGACCGGCCGCATCGACAACAGAACCGCCCTTCGAGGGCGGTTTTTGTTTTTACGCTGAAAACATTCGATAGCTGACGCATTTCGCCGCAGGCGCCCGCCGGATCGCGCAAGCTAATTGGGTAGAATCCCCGCATCGCCACTGCCAACTTCCCAGCACGACTCCATGACAACCGGCTCGCGACGGGTTCAAACGCCTGAGGGACTTCGGCACAGCGTGATCCACGGACCCTTGCGCGCCGCGTTCGCCGTCGCGCTGCTGTGCGCGAGCCTGTTCGTCGCACCGCACGCGCATGCCGCGCATGCGATCGCGCAATACGGTGAGCCGAAATATCCGGCCGGCTTCAAGCACTTCGATTACGTCAATCCCGATGCGCCGAAAGGCGGCACGCTCGTGCTCGCGAATCCGAGCCGTCTGACGAGCTTCGACAAGTTCAATCCGTTCACGCTGCGCGGCAACGCGGCGCCCGGCCTCGAGTTGATGTTCGAGAGCCTGACGATCGGCAGCAGCGACGAAGTCGCGTCGGCCTATGGGCTGCTCGCCGACGACATCGTCGTCGCGCGCGACGGCCTCTCGGTCACGTTCCACATCAATCCGCGCGCGCGCTTTTCGAACGGCGACCCGGTCACCGCCGACGACGTCAAGTTCTCGCTCGACACGCTGAAGAGCCCGCAAGCCGCGCCGCAGTTCGCATCGCTTTTCGGCGAGATCAAGGGTGCGGTCGTCGTCGATCCGGCCACGGTGCGTTTCGAGTTTCGCGAGCGCAATCGCGAGTTGCCGCTGCTCGCGGGCAGCATGCCGGTGTTCTCGCGCAAGTGGGGGATGAAGCCGGACGGCAGCCGCATTCCGTTCGATCAGCTTGCGTTCGAGAAGCCGATCGGCAGCGGGCCGTACCTGATCGACAGCTACGACAACGGCCGCACGATCACGTTCAAACGCGACCCGCACTACTGGGGCGCCGATCTGCCGGTGCGCGTCGGCATGAACAACTTCGATCGCATCGTCTACAAGCTGTATGCCGATCCCACCGCGCGCCTCGAAGCGTTCAAGGCCGGCGAATACGATGCGCTCGTCGAATACATCGCGCGCAACTGGGTGCGCCGCGACGTCGGCAAGAAGTTCGACAGCGGCGAGCTGATCAAGCGCGAGTTCCCACAGCACAACGGCACCGGCATGCAGGGCTTTTTCCTCAACACGCGCCGGCCGCTGTTCCAGGACGTGCGGGTGCGCAAGGCGCTCGATCTCGCACTCGACTTTCAATGGCTGAACCGTCAGCTCTTTTTCAGCCAGTACACGCGCATCGACAGCTATTTCGCCAACACCGAATGGCAGGCGAAGGGGCTGCCGTCGCCGGGCGAACTCGCGCTGCTCGAACCGTTTCGCGCGCAGCTCGACCCGGCGGTATTCGGGCCGCTGCCGAAGCAGCCCGATACCGATCCGCCCGGCTCGTTGCGTGCGAATCTGCTCGAGGCGCGCGATCTGTTGCAGCAGGCCGGCTGGACCTACCGCGACGGCGCGCTGCGCAACGCGAAGGGCGAGCCGTTCCAGTTCGAGATACTCGACGACTCGGGGTCGGCCTCATCGATGGAGCCGATCATCGCGACCTTCACGCGCAATCTGCAGAAGCTCGGCATCACGGCGAACTTCCGCACGGCCGACTTCGCGGTGTATCAGAAGCGGCTCGATGCCTTCGATTTCGACGTGACGACGCTGCGCATGCCCGACGTGCAGGTGCCCGGCGCCGAGCAGGTCACCCGCTTCGGCAGCAAGTCGGCCGATACGCCCGGCTCGGACAACGCGATCGGCCTGAAGTCGGCCGCCGTCGACGCGGTGCTGGACGCGCTCGTGCATGCGCAAACGCGTGAGCAACTGACCGACGCCGCACATGCGCTCGACCGTCTACTCACGCATGGCTACTATGTGGTACCGCAGTGGTACAGCGCCACGCATCGCGTCGCATTCAAGCGCGGGCTCGCGTGGCCGAAGACTTTGCCGCTGTACTATGGCGCGGAGGGCTGGATCACGTCGATGTGGTGGTACGAGGATCCGCAGGCGCGCACGCACACCGGCGCCGCCGACTGATCCGCAGACCTATCGTCTCAACCAACGCGTTCGCTCTGGAACACCGCCTATGTGGAGCTACATCCTCAAACGCCTGCTGCTGATGATCCCGACGCTGCTCGGCGTGCTGACGCTGACCTTCGTGGTGATCCAGTTCGTGCCGGGCGGTCCCGTCGAGCAGATGACGCACGAGTTGCGCAAGGGCGCGGAGGGCGCTTCGCCGTTCGGGCTGCGCTCGCATAGCGGCGTCGACGCGCAGCAGATCGCGCAACTCAAGCAGCTATACGGCTTCGACAAGCCGCCGCTCGAACGCTACGTGCTGATGCTCAAGCGCTTCGCGACCTTCGATCTCGGCCAGAGCTATTTCCGTCATCAGAGCGTGTGGTCGCTGATCGTGTCGAAGCTGCCGGTGTCGATCAGCATCGGGCTGTGGACGTTCTTTCTCACTTATCTGATATCGGTGCCACTCGGCATCGCGAAGGCGGTGCGCAACGGCTCGCACTTCGATCTCGCGACGAGCCTCGTCGTGCTGGTCGGCTACGCGATTCCCGGTTTCGTGCTCGGCGTGCTGCTGCTCGTGCTGTTCGGCGGCGGCACGTTCCTGCAGCTGTTTCCGCTGCGCAACCTCACTTCCGACAACTGGGACCAGCTGAGCCTCTTCGGCAAGATTCTTGACTATCTGTGGCATATCACGTTGCCGATCACCGCGTCGGTGGTGGGCAGCTTCGCGGTCGTCACGATGCTGACGAAAAACGCGTTCCTCGACGAAATCCGCAAGCAGTACGTGCTGACCGCGCGCGCCAAAGGTTTGTCCGAGCGGCGCGTACTGTGGAAGCACGTATTTCGCAATGCGCTCTTGCCGCTGATCGTCAATTTCCCGGGTGCGTTCATCGGCGCGTTCTTCACCGGCAGCCTGCTGATCGAAACGCTGTTCTCGCTCGACGGGCTCGGCTTGCTGTCGTACGAATCGGTGATGCGGCGCGACTATCCGGTCGTGCTCGGCACGCTGTACCTGTTCACGCTGATCGGCCTCGTCACGCGGCTGATCTCCGACCTTTGCTACGTGTGGGTCGATCCCCGCATCCAATTCGAACAACTGGAGCGCTGATGAATCGAGCCCGCCTTTCCGCCGATGCGGCGGCGCGCACCGAACCCGCGCGCGCACTGATGTCGCCGTCGCCGGCGCGTCGCGTGTGGCGGCGTTTTCGCCAGCAGCGGCTCGGCTACTGGAGCCTGATCATCTTCGTCGTCGCGTTCGCGGCAAGCCTCGTGGGGCCGCTGTGGTCGAACGACAAGCCGGTCGTCGTGCGCTACGACGGGCATCTGTATTTCCCGCTCGTCAAGACCTACGCCGAGACCACCTTCGGTGGCGACTTCCCGACGCCGACCGACTATCTCGATCCGTACATCCGTCACCGCTTCGATACGCCGGGCAACTTCGCGCTGTATCCGCCGAATCATTACTACTACGACACGCTCAATTACTTTTCGAAGGCGCCCAACCCGGCGCCGCCGTCGCGCGAGAACTGGCTCGGCACCGACGACCGCGGCCGCGATCTGTTCGCGCGGCTGCTGTACGGCTTCGGCGTGTCGGTCGCGTTCGGCCTCGTGCTGACCGTGATCAGCACGATCGTCGGTATCGTCGCGGGGGCGGTGCAGGGTTACTTCGGAGGTCGAACCGATATCGTCGGGCAGCGTCTGATCGAGATCTGGAACGCGATGCCGCAGCTGTATCTGCTGATCATCTTTTCGTCGATCTTCGAGCGCAGCTTCGCGCTGCTGATCGTGCTGCTGTCGCTGTTCAACTGGATCGGCCTGTCCGATTACGTGCGCGCCGAGTTCCTGCGCAATCGCCAGCAGGACTATGTGCGCGCCGCGCGCGCGATGGGTCTGTCGCACTGGCAGATCATGTGGCGCCACGTGTTGCCGAACAGCCTGACGCCGGTCATCACGTTCCTGCCGTTCAGCATGAGCAGCGCGATTCTCGCGCTGACGAGTCTCGACTTCCTCGGCCTCGGCGTGCCGCCGCCGACACCGAGCCTGGGCGAGCTGCTCGCGCAGGGCAAGGCGAATCTCGACGCGTGGTGGATCTCGATGTCGACCTTCGGCGTGCTGGTGGCGATGCTGCTGCTGTTGACCTTCATGGGCGACGCGCTGCGCAACGCGCTCGACACGCGCATCTCCGATGCCATGCACGCCGGAGGTGGTCAATGAGCGCGCTGCCGCAAAGCGATCCGCGCTCGACGGATACGCCGCTGCTCGAACTCGACCATCTGCGCGTCGCGTTCGGCGACACGCTGGCCGTCGACGACGTCACGCTCGCGATCGCGCGAGGTGAACGCGTCGCGCTGGTCGGCGAGTCGGGCTCGGGCAAGAGCGTGACCGCGCTGTCGGTGCTGCGCCTGCTGAACGACGCGCAGGTGAGCGGCGCGATCCGCTTCGATGGCGAAGACCTGCTCGCGAAGAGCGAGCGCGCGATGCGCGGCCTGCGCGGCTCGGACATCGCGATGATCTTCCAGGAGCCGATGACCGCGCTCAATCCTCTGTATACGATCGGCGACCAGATTGCCGAGACGATCGTCGTGCACGATGGCGTCAGCGCGAACGAGGCGGCGAAGCGCGCGGTCGCATTGCTTGCGCGCACCGGCATCGCCGAGCCGCAGAAGCGCGTGAACAGCTACCCGCATCAGCTGTCGGGCGGCCAGCGGCAGCGCGCGATGATCGCGATGGCGCTCGCCTGCCGGCCGCGCCTGTTGCTAGCCGACGAGCCGACCACCGCGCTCGACGTGACGATCCGCGCCCAGATCGTCGAGCTGCTGCTGGAACTGCAACGCGACGAAGCGCAAAAGCGTGGCATGGCCGTGCTGTTGATCACGCACGACCTGAACCTCGTGCGCCACTTCGCGCAGCGCGTCGCAGTGATGGAGCGGGGCGTGCTGGTCGAAACCGGCACGGTCGAGCAGGTGTTCGAGGCGCCGCGCCATCCCTATACGCAGCGGCTGCTCGCGAGCCGGCCGCAGCGGGAGGTCGTGCCCGTGCTGCCGATCTCGCCGGTGCTGCTCGAAGCGCGCGGCGTGTCGGTCGACTTCAAAACGAAGCTGCCGGGCCTGCGTGGCTGGGTGGGGTCGGGGCGGTTTCGCGCGGTCAACGACGCGAACGTGTCGGTGCGCCAGGGCGAGACGCTCGGGATCGTCGGCGAGTCGGGTTCGGGCAAGTCGACGCTCGCGATGGCACTGCTCGGTCTGCAGCGCACCGCGCACGGCGAGATCGAGTTTCAGGGCAGGGCGCTCGCGAGCTATCGCGGCGCCGAAAAGACCGCATTGCGCTCGAACATGCAGGTCGTCTTTCAGGATCCTTTTAGTTCGCTTTCGCCGCGACAGACGATCGAGCGGATCGTCGGCGAGGGGCTCGCGCTGCATCGGCCGCAGATGACCCCGCAGGCGCGGCGCGACAAGGTGCTCGCGGTGCTGCGCGAAGTCGGCATCGACCGTACGGCGCTGTATCGCTATCCGCACGAATTTTCGGGCGGCCAGCGGCAGCGCATCGCGATCGCGCGCGCGCTGGTGCTGGAGCCGCGCGTGCTGATCCTGGACGAACCGACCAGCGCGCTGGACGTCTCGATCCAGCAGCAGGTGCTCAAGCTGCTCACCGGCTTGCAGCACAAATACAATTTGGGCTTCGTGTTTATCAGCCACGACCTGGAAGTGATCGGCGCAATGGCGCACCGCGTGGTGGTAATGCAAAACGGATCGATCGTCGAGACGGGCGAAGTCGAGAAGATTTTTGCGGCGCCCGCGCATCCTTACACTCGAAAGCTGCTGAAAGCGGCGCTTGATCGTTGATTTTTCACCCTTCCCCAATTGAGTGCGTATGTCGATTGATTTTTCCTATTCCTTTTGACACGCAAATACTTACTGGCTAGTATCGAGCAAACTTTTTTTCGTAGACCCCTGATTTTTTGGCAAAAACTACCGACCAATGCAGCACAGAAACTTCACCCAGGCTTGCACGCGCGTCGTCGCCGGGATGTTCATTGGCGTCTTGATGGCAGCAGCTCCCGGCGCGTTCGCCGACGAAGTCAGCAGTTTTAATCAGAATGCCTCGTATCCGACCACCAACGGCTCGGATCCTCTCTCCCTCCTCACTCCGCAACCCAAGGCTGCCGACAGCAATAGCGGCGGCGCCAAATCATTCCTTTCCGGCATGGCCGGCAAAGCGGGCGACGTGGTGGTCGGCGCGCTGAACATGATCGGCGTTCGCTACCGTTGGGGTGGCAATACGCCCGATTCGGGGCTCGATTGCAGCGGTTTCGTGCGCTACGTGTTCCAGGACACGCTCGGTCTCGCGCTGCCGCGTCGTGCCGAGGAAATGAGCCGCATGGGCGAGAAGGTGCGCGTAAGCGACCTGAAGCCGGGCGATCTGGTGTTTTTCAATACGATGCGCCGCACGTTCTCGCACGTCGGCATCTATATCGGCGACAACAAGTTCGTGCACTCGCCGTCCACCGGCAGCACGATCCGGGTCGACGACATGGATGACGGCTACTGGGAAAAACGCTTCACGGGTGCGCGTCGGATCGAGACCTCGTATGAGGCGGACGATCTGCGCAAGCGCGTGACCGCGACGATCGGCGGAAATAACTGATTCGGCGCTGAGCCTGGCGACAAAAAAGCCTGCTTCGTTCGAAGCAGGCTTTTTGCATTCGGTGCGCGTTTTTTTGCTGGGGGGCGCACAGCCACCGTGCGCCACTCATACCGCTTTCAGGCTCCCATGCGCCGCGCGGCGAGCTTGCGCTGCAGCTCCGGCATCATCTTCGCGACCGCTTCTTCCCCGGCGAGAATTGCCGCGTTGCGCTGTGAGAAATCGCTGCCGCTCATTGCCGCGAGATTCGGCCGGATCACCACGTCGGCGTACTTGTCGAGTTCGTAGGCCTTGATCGTCTGGCCCATGATCGTGAAGGTCTGCATCAGCACATCGAACGAGCTTGCGGTGACGCCGGTCTCCGGTCGCTGCGAGATATCGACGGCGATCACGAAATCCGCGCCCATCTTGCGCGCGAACGACGCCGGTACCGGGCTTACGAGACCGCCATCGACATACTCGTGACCGCCGATCTTCACCGGCTCGAAAATCGACGGCACGCTGCACGACGCGCGCACCGCGATGCCGGTGTTGCCGCGCTGGAACAGGATCGGCTGGCCGGTTTGCAGATCGGTCGCGACCACGCCGAGCGGCCTCGCCATCTTCTCGATCGGGCGGTTGTTCAGCGTCGTGTTCAGGTAGTTCTGCAGCGCGACGCCCTGCAGGAAGCCGCGCGTACGAAACGGCATCGCCCAGTCGCTGATCGACGCTTCGTCCATGGAGAGCGCGAGCTTGTTCAGCGCGAAGCCGTTCATGCCCGACGCGTACAGCGCACCGACCACGGAGCCGGCGCTCGTGCCGACGACCAGATCGATCTGGATATTGCGCGCCTCGAGCGCCTTGATGACGCCGATGTGCGCAAAGCCGCGCGCGGCGCCGCCGCCGAGAGCGAGTGCGACACGCACCGGTTTCTGTTGCGCTTTCTCCGGCGTCGGAGCGGTCGGCGTCGCGGTGATCGGCGTGCCATCGAGTTTGCCGGCGGTCGTGGTGCAGGCGGCAAGCACCGCGGATGCAGCCGCCAGCGAAAAGCTGCGGCGGCTCAAACTGGGGGATGAGGGTTTCAACGAGTTCTCCAGCAACGGCGCGGGCGACGCAGGCGGCGTCGCGCGTACCGCGATCAGGCTGAGGTCAGACCAGGCGGATCACCGACGGCGATTCCGCGCGCTGTGGAGGTGTTCACTCCGTATTAGAGCGATGTGCATTAAGCCCCCATCGCAGCGCGCGCACATCTTAATGCAAACGATCGGTTCGCGCGGTCCGCTGTAATGAAACGTTGCAGAGGAAGTATTCGGAACTGGCGCCGTGTCCTTTCAAGGCGGGTTCGGCGAGCGCAGGTAGGGCAGGCGCTGGTGTCCCGACGCCGCTCGCGCAACCGTCTTACGCCGTTCTGACGAGGGCGGCATCCCGCGTGTGGACGGTATAATTCGACTCTTGCACTTATTTCCGTCGTGGCCGTGCGCGACATCGCGCTCAGCATGGGCACGCTTCGCTGCCGCGCTTCGCAATCATGTCCGCCTGAGCGCCGGCGCCCGTTTTCCGAGTAACCGCTAATGACCACCTCCGTTCGCACCCGTTTCGCACCGAGTCCCACTGGCTTCATCCACCTGGGCAACATCCGCTCCGCGCTGTATCCGTGGGCATTCGCGCGCAAGATGAAAGGGGCCTTCGTGCTGCGGGTCGAGGACACCGACCTCGAGCGTTCCACGAGCGAATCCGTCGACGCGATTCTCGAAGGCATGGCATGGCTCGGCCTCGATTACGACGAAGGCCCGTTCTACCAGATGCAGCGCATGGACCGCTA
This sequence comes from Paraburkholderia sp. UYCP14C, assembly GCF_004197395.1. GTDB lineage: Bacteria > Pseudomonadota > Gammaproteobacteria > Burkholderiales > Burkholderiaceae > Paraburkholderia. The sequence goes on from NZ_SELS01000032.1 coordinate 14,616, forward strand.
CCGCGAAGTGCTGAAGCAGATGCAGGAGGCGGAGCTCGTCTACCCGTGCTACATGTCCACCGAAGAGCTCGACGCGCTGCGCGAGCGCCAGCGCGAAGCGGGCGAAAAACCGCGCTACGACGGCACCTGGCGCCCTGAGCCGGGCAAGGTGCTGCCGCAGCCGCCCGCGGGCGTGCAGCCCGTGATGCGTTTTCGCAATCCGCTGAGCGGCGTGGTCGCGTGGGACGACGCGGTGAAAGGCCGCATCGAAATCTCGAACGAGGAACTCGACGACCTCGTGATCGCCCGTCCTGACGGCACGCCGACGTATAACTTCTGCGTCGTCGTCGACGATCTCGACATGCGCATCACGCACGTGATCCGCGGCGACGATCACGTCAACAACACGCCGCGTCAGATCAACATTCTGCGCGCGCTTGGCGGCGAGCCGCCGGTGTATGCGCACCTGCCGACCGTTCTGAACGAGCAGGGCGAGAAGATGAGCAAGCGCCACGGCGCGATGAGCGTCATGGGTTATCGCGATGCGGGGTATCTGCCGGAAGCGGTCGTCAACTATCTGGCGCGCCTCGGCTGGTCGCATGGTGACGCGGAGATTTTTACGCGCGAGCAGTTCGTCGAGTGGTTCGATCTCGAGCATCTCGGCAAGTCGCCGGCGCAGTATGACCATGACAAGCTGAACTGGCTCAATGCTCACTACATCAAGGAAGCCGACAACGCACGCCTCGCCGAACTGGCAAAACCGTTCTTCGCGGAGCTCGGCATCGACGAAGCCACTCTCGCGCAAGGTCCGGATTTGACAGGAGTGGTGGGCCTGATGAAGGATCGTGCGTCGACCGTGAAGGAGATCGCGCAAAACGCCGCGATGTTCTATCGCTCGCCGGCACCCGATGCCGAATCGCTCGCACAGCACGTGACCGACGCGGTTCGTCCTGCACTCGCTGATCTGGCTGCGGCGTTGAAGACGGTGGAGTGGACCAAGGAGGCGATCGCCGCCGCGCTGAAGGCCACGCTTGGCGCGCACAAGCTGAAGATGCCGCTGCTCGCGATGCCGGTGCGTCTGCTGGTGGCGGGGACGACGCATACGCCGTCGATCGATAGCGTGCTGATGCTGTTCGGTCGCGAGGTCGTCGTTAGTCGTATTGAAAAAGCGCTCGTCTGATCCGCTGCCGGCGCGCATGAGAAGACTTGCATGCAGCCGGAAAAAATCGCATGTAATTGCTCAAAGGGTATTTACAAAGCGCAAATCGCCCTCTAGAATCTCGTTTCTCTGATGTGCGCGGGGGTATAGCTCAGCTGGGAGAGCGCTTGCATGGCATGCAAGAGGTCAGCGGTTCGATCCCGCTTACCTCCACCAACAGAGCAGAGAAGTTAAAGTAGTTAAGAAGTCTGAAGGTTGTAGAAAAAAGACTTCACAAATCGCAGAAATGTAGTTAAAATAGCGGTCTTCGCAGTTGACGAGAAAACAGCTTCGCGAATTAACTGAAAAGTTAGCGAGAGTTGATCAAGTCGAAAGCGAATTAAGACGGATCTGAAAAGATTTTGTCCCCTTCGTCTAGAGGCCTAGGACATCACCCTTTCACGGTGAGTACAGGGGTTCGAATCCCCTAGGGGACGCCAAACATCAGCGTCGCTTTAGTATTCGAGTAGTAGTAAAGCGGCGCAGCTTGCAGAGAACTAACCGACGCTCGCAAGCAAGGTGTAAAGACTGGAGTGGTAGTTCAGTCGGTTAGAATACCGGCCTGTCACGCCGGGGGTCGCGGGTTCGAGTCCCGTCCACTCCGCCAGACAAAGCCCGTTCACACATACCTGAACGGGCTTTTTCATTAAAGGTGTAAGCAGTACGTTGTCCCCTTCGTCTAGAGGCCTAGGACATCACCCTTTCACGGTGAGTACAGGGGTTCGAATCCCCTAGGGGACGCCAGAACATCGGCGTCGTTCGGTTGGAAGTTTGAACGGTGCAGCAGGCTGGGAGCATAGCTCGCAGGCTGCGATGCAAAATCCGGAGCGGTAGTTCAGTTGGTTAGAATACCGGCCTGTCACGCCGGGGGTCGCGGGTTCGAGCCCCGTCCGCTCCGCCAGATTTGAGAAAGCCCACTTCGCAAGAAGTGGGCTTTTTTTATTTCTACTGCCCATTGCCGGCCGCCACCCGGAAAGCTCGGGACAAACAGCCATTGCCAGCACGCGTGGCCTGTTTTAACGTTGATCCGACTCATCCTCGCGGTCCTGCCATGTTCGATCCCACCGAAGCCCCGTCACCGTTTCATCTGCGTACGGCCAGCATGGATGATTTCGAGTTTGCCGAGGCGCTGACCCGCAACAACATGGGCGGCTACTATCGCCGGCATCATCTGATGTGGCGCAGCGATCTGTTTCTTGGCAGCTGGCGCGAATCGGAGAATTTCATTCTCGAAGTGGATGGCGTGCCGATGGGCGTGCTGCGCATCACCGAGGAAGGTGATTCGCTGCATATTCGCGACGTGCAGATTGCCGAAGGATATCGGCGGCTCGGCGCCGGCACGTTTCTGCTCGACATCTCACATCAATGGGCGCGCGAGCGTGGGCTGCGCGAGTTGCAGTTGCGCGTATTCGTCGACAATCCGGCGGCGCGGCTCTATCAGCGCAAGGGCTACAAGCTCGCCGGCCCGCGGCTCGCGCAGCTAGGCGCGATCCGTCATCTGGCGCGGCGGGTTTGAGGCGGGCCGGCGCGGCCTCCATCGACCGCCAACGCGCACCGCCATGCATCGCCGTTCACCGCTCGGCAACGTCTGCCGAGCCAGCTCGATCCTGTGCCGTTTCATCATCCGCTTGCGCATCGTCATGCTCGCCGTTGCTCGCGCGATGCTCGGCACCTCGTTCGATAAACGCGCGTGGGCTCGCACCGAACGCGCGCCGGAACATCGCCGAGAACGCGCTCTGGCTCTGATAGCCCAATTCCTGCGCGACGTGCGACAACGGCCGTCCCTGGCTCAACAACGGAATGGCGCGCGCGAGAATCGCTTGCTGACGCCACTGCGAAAAACTCACTCCCAGCTCCTGGCGGAACAGCCGCGCGATCGTGCGCGTGCTCGCGCCCACCGTCGATGCCCATTGTTCGAGCGACTCGCCATGCATCGGGTCGGCGATCACGGCCTCGCACAGCGCCCGCAGGCGCTTTTCGCTGGGCATCGGCACGGACAGCGGCAACGGTTCGGAGCGCGTCAGTTCATCGAGCGCGAGCGCGCCGAGCAGTTGCTCGCGCGCGGCGGACAGACCCGGCGTATCGAGCGCGGCAATCACCTCGCGCAACAGGTTCGATACTTCGACGACGCGCGGCGTATCGAGCCCAGCCGGCACCGTACTCTCGGTGATGTACAGCGTGCGCAGGAACGCATCCTCGACGGCGACCACTTCGTGCGTCACATGCGGCGGCAACCAGATCGCGCGCGATGGCGGCACCATCCATGTCGTGCCCGTCGTCGCGACCCGCAGGACGCCGCGCGACGCATATGCAACCTGCGCCCACGCATGCGTATGACGCGCGATATGCCAGCCCGCCGGCATCGGCCGCGAGCGCACGCGGATCGGGTGCATGTCGTTCGGCGCGAACTCGGGCGGTATGTCGGCGAAACGCACGCGGCTCAACAGGTCGGAGTCGGCGGACGAGGTCATGGCAAGGTCGGTTCGGAGATCGGAGCCGGCGAAGGCGAGGCGCGATCGAGGCCAATCACCGTCGCGGGCTTCAAGCATTGTAGAGCGTCCCCAGTTGCTGTTGCCGACCGGCTGCCGTTGCATAATGTCCCGATGGCCCCGAGCCACCCACCTCACCTCTGACCACGGAGACTCAACGACGATGCAGACCGTCTTTGTCTATGGCACGCTGCGTGCCGGCGAAACGAACGATATCAGCGAAGCCGCCGCGCGCAACGACCTCCCCGCGCCGAGCCTGCTCGGCAGCGCCACCGTGCGCGGCCATCTGTTCGATTTTGGCAACTATCCGGGTCTCGTCGTCGACGAGGCGGGCGTCGACGTGATCGGCGACGTCTATGAAATCGACGATGAACTCGTCGCGGTGCTCGACGAAATCGAAGCCGTCTATCCGGGCGTCGAGGATCGTTTTCTGGCGCGCGAGGTGATGGTCAAAGTGGACGGCAACGTGGTGAATTGCCGCTTCTATCCGGTCGCGCCGAACGCGGTAAAGGGGCTGCCCGAAATCCGTTCAGGAGATTGGGTCGAACATCGGCGCACCCGCTGAGCCGGTCCGCGCAAGCGGGCAAAAAAAAACGGCGCGCCACGATCTTCGTGGCGCGCCGTCATTCAGGCTGATGCGCTCACCTGGCTCGAGCAGGCCCAAGGCCCAAGGCTCGAGCCAGCATCATCGACACCATCAAATCTCTTCGTAAAGCGGCAGCGTCAGAAAATCGGTGAACTGCTCCGCGGTCGACATCTGCTCGAAGATCTGCGCGGCGCGCTCATACGGCTGCGTATCTCCCCCCACCGACTGTTTGACCTTGTCGAGTTCCTCGCCCGCGAGCTCGCGCACCAGTTCGACCGTCACCTTGCGGCCGTCGTCGAGTTTGCCCTTCGGCGAGCGGATCCACTGCCACACCTGCGAGCGCGAAATCTCGGCGGTGGCCGCGTCTTCCATCAGGTTGTGAATCGGCACGCAGCCATTGCCCGCGAGCCACGAGCCCAGGTAGTGAATGCCGACGTTGATGTTGTTGCGCAAGCCTGCTTCGGTGATCGGCGTTTCCGGCCGGAAGTCGAGCAGGTCGGTCGCGGTCACGAGCACGTCGATGCGCTGCTTGCCGATCTGGTTCGGCCGGTCGCCGAGCACCTTGACGAACTCTTCCATCGCGACCGGCACCAGGCCCGGATGCGCGACCCAGCCGCCGTCGTAGCCGTCGCCCGCGTCGCGCGCCTTGTCGGAGCGCACGCCGGCCATCGCCTTGTCGTTCGCGGTCGCATCGTTCTTGATCGGAATCAGCGCGCTCATGCCGCCGATCGCCGGCGCGTTGCGGCGATGGCAGGTCTTCAGCAACAGCAGCGCATACGCGCGCATGAACGGCGCGGTCATCGTGATCTGCGAGCGATCGGCGAGGCAGAAGTCGCGGTCGCTCTTGAACTTCTTGATTGCGGAGAAGATGTAGTCCCAGCGGCCCGCGTTCAGGCCCGAGCTATGTTCGCGCAGTTCGTACAGGATCTCGTCCATTTCAAACGCGGCGACGATCGTTTCGATCAGCACCGTCGCGCGAATCGTGCCGCGCGGCACGCCGACCGCTTCCTGCGCCGCGACGAAGATATCGTTCCACAGGCGCGCTTCGAGATGGCTCTCCATCTTCGGCAGATAGAAGTACGGGCCCGAGCCGCGCGCGATCAGCTCCTTCGCGTTGTGCACCATGTACAGCGCGAAATCGAAGATGCCGCCCGACACGCGCTTGCCGTCGACCTTCACGTGCTTCTCGTCGAGATGCCAGCCGCGCGGACGCACGATCAGCGTCGCGGTCTTGTCGTTGAGGCGGTACGACTTGCCGTTCTGTTCGAGCGAGATCGTGCGGCGCACCGCGTCCTTCAGATTGATATGGCCGGTGATCTGGTTGTCCCAGCTCGGCGCGTTCGAATCCTCGAAGTCGCTCATGTAGGAGTCGGCGCCTGAATTGAGCGCATTGATGATCATCTTGCGCTCGACGGGACCGGTGATCTCGACGCGCCTGCACTGCAGATCCTGCGGCAGCGGAGCGATCTTCCAGTCGCCTTCGCGCACGCTCTTCGTGGCCGCGAGGAAGTCGGGTCGCTCGCCCACGTCGAGCCGCTTCGTGCGCTCGACGCGGGCCTGCAGCAACTGCTGACGGCGCGGCTCGAAAGAACGGTGCAAGGCCGCGACGAGTTCCAGCGCTTCGCGGGTGAGGATCGCTTCAAAGCCGGGCTTGATCTCACCGGTGATTTCCATGCCCTGAGGCAGCGACAGTGAATTAGCCATGTTTTCTCCTTGGTCGGTCAGATTGCAAAAATGCGAAGGTTGAAAAGGGTTGCGTGGATTGCCGAATGAAAGTGGCGCCGTCATTCGCGCGGGCTGGCGCGCTTGCGGTTGCCACTGCCATGAGTTTTCGTTTGACGGCTGCCGGCCGGGCGTGTCGACGTCGCGAGTGTCTGCAGAAAGCCCGGCAGGTCGTTCATGCCAGCGCCGGTGCCATGCGGCGTCACGCCGAGCTCTTCGACGGGCAGGTTCTGCCGGTTCAGCCAGAACGTCGTGAAGCCGAACCATGTCGCGCCCGCCACGTCCCAGCCGTTCGACGACACGAACACGATCTCGCGTGCGGCCACGCCGAACGCGTCGGGGCCGAGTGCGTACGCGGCGGGCGAGGGTTTGTAGGCGCGCACCGCGTCGACCGACAGCACGTGATCGAAGAGGGCGCTCATGCCGGCGCTCTTGACCGCGATGTCGAGCATTTGCGGATTGCCGTTCGACAGAATCGCGAGTCCGGCACGCGGGGCGGCTGCAGGCTCGCGCAACGCGCGCAGCACCGGCACCGCGTCGGGGAACGCGGACAGGCACGCGTATTCGTCCATCAGACGTTTTTCGGCCGTGCGGCCCAGCGTGAGCTGCAGTCGTTTCGCGGCGAAGCGTAGCGCGTCGAGCGTGATGTCCCAGAACGGGCGGTAGTGTTCGCCGGGGGCGTCGCTGCGCGCGGCGAGCGTGCGCAGTTGCGTGTATTCGATCTGCTTCTGGCGCCACAGCTGCGACAGCGCGTCGCCGTGGCCGGGGAACAGTTGCTCCGCGGCGGCGATCACCGAATGCACGTCGAACAACGTGCCGTAGGCGTCGAAAATCACTGCTCGCGGGAAAGGTGTCGTTGTGGCCGACATTGCCATGCGCTCCTGTCAGAGGTCGGGATCGATTGTATTGGTGACCTTAGGTGCTAAAAAATAGGCTAAAGATCACTTGATCTTTTACTTTCATATACCTAATCTCACACGCAACTTCACTTTTGCGGCGCGTATCGTTCATGGACCGTTTCAAACAGATCGAGACTTTCGCTACCGTCGCGACCAAAGGGAGCCTGTCCGCGGCGGCGCTCGCCGAGGGCGTCGCGCCCGCGATCATCGGCCGACGCATCGACGCGCTCGAGGAACGCCTCGGCGTCAAGCTGCTCGTGCGCACGACGCGCAAGATCACGCTGACCTTCGAAGGCTCGGCCTTTCTCGAAGACTGCCAGCGCATTCTTCACGACATGCAGAACGCCGAGGCGAGCGTGTCCGCGGGCGGGGTGAAGGCGAGCGGCCATCTGCGGCTGTCGGCGCCGGCCGGCTTCGGGCGCCGGCATGTGGCGCCACTCGTGCCGGCGTTTACGGTCGCGCATCCGGACGTGTCGATCACACTCGATCTGTCCGATCGTCTCGTCGACCTCGTCAACGAAGGTTTCGATTGCGCGGTGCGGCTCGGCGAATTGCCCGATTCGTCGCTGGTGTCGCTGAAGCTCGCGGAGAACCGGCGCGTGTGCGTCGCTTCGCCCGCGTATCTGAGCCGGCGCGGCGCGCCGCACAGCCTCGCCGATCTCGCGCGCCACAACTGCCTTGCGCTCGGCGCGAGCGCCAACCAGCAGCGCGGCTGGATGTTCCAGCACGACGGCAAGGTCGTGTCGATCAAGGTGTCCGGCACGATGGAATGCTCGGACGGCGCGGTGCTGCACGAATGGTGTCTGGCCGGACACGGGCTCGCGTGGCGATCGTGGTGGGAGATCGGCGCGGAGATTGCGACGGGCCGCCTCGTCACCGTGCTCGACGAATTCGCCGCGCCGCCGATCGGCATCCACGCGGTGTTCCCGCAGCGCCGTCATCTGCCGTTGCGGGTGAGGCTGTTTCTGGACTTTCTCAAGCATACGTACGGCGAACCCGGTTACTGGGACTGATGCGCCGATCTTCAGACAGACGCGATTACCTGCATTCATACGCATTACAATCGTTTCGAGCAGCCTGCACCCTGGGCTTTGTTGGACGCTGACGCCGTGCTTCGCACAGCCGGCGACGGAGGGCATGATGTTCACGCACATCCTGGTTCCGACCGATGGTTCAGACCTGTCACGCAAGGCCATAGCGGGTGCGATCGACCTCGCTCAGGCCGTGGGCGCCCGCGTTACCGCGTATGCATGTCTGCCGCAATATCCGTACTCGCCGTTTTCCGATGTCGCGGTCGAACCGCCCGGCGAGTTCCTGCAACGCAGCGAGCGCGAAGCGCGCGTGCATCTGCGCGAAGTCGAGCATGCGGCGCACCGCGTCGGCGTCAGTGTCGAGAGCCGCACGAGCGTGCATCCCGCGCCTTATCTCGGCATCATCGAAGCGGCCGAGCAGGGCGGCTGCGACGTGATCTTCATGGCCTCGCATGGGCGGCGCGGGCTCGGCAGCCTGCTGATCGGTAGTGAAACGCAGCGTGTGCTCACGCATACGAAGATTCCCGTGATCGTCTATCGCTGAAGCTTCGCGCACGCCCGGCCGCTTGCCGGCGCGCGGCGCCTTCGAAAAAAAACGCGCCGGCGGCACGCTGCCGGCGCGTTCAGCTTCGCCGCACGCTTGCCGCGTGCTGGCTTCTTTCAGACTCTCCGGCCGTCGGTATTCGCGCGCACGCTACTGCCAATCCCGGACGGCACGGCCCTCCCTGTGTCGGCGGCACTCTGGCGGTGCCGCTCGACGTTTGCCGATCGTTGCTGCGCTCAGGCCACGGGACTACATAACCCGGCTGGCCGGTCTCAGGCGACCTTCTTGTCGAAGAACTGCTCGTTTTCCGTCGAACCGTGCAGCGCGGTCGTCGATGCTTCGCGCTCGACCGTCTGCGTGACGGCGTCGAAGTAGCCGGTGCCGACTTCGCGCTGATGCTTGACCGCGGTGAAGCCCTTTTCGGCCGCCGCGAACTCGGCCTGCTGCATTTCGACGAACGCGGTCATCTGGTTGCGCGCATAGCCGTACGCGAGGTTGAACATCGAGTAGTTCAGCGCGTGGAAGCCGGCCAGCGTGATGAACTGGAACTTGTAGCCCATCGCGCCCAGTTCGCGCTGGAACTTCGCGATCGTCGCGTCGTCGAGGTTCTTCTTCCAGTTGAACGACGGCGAGCAGTTGTACGACAGCAGCTGGTCCGGGTACTCCTTGTGGATCGCGTCGGCGAATTTCTTCGCGAACTCGAGGTCCGGCTTGCCGGTTTCGCACCAGATCATGTCGGCGTACGGCGCATACGCGAGACCGCGCGAGATGGCTTGGTCGAGACCCGGCCTGGTGCGGTAGAAGCCTTCGACGGTGCGCTCGCCGGTCAGGAACGGCCGGTCGTTGTCGTCGATATCCGAGGTCACGAGGTCGGCGGCTTCCGCGTCGGTGCGGGCGAGCAGCACGGTCGGCGCGCCCGACACGTCGGCGGCCAGACGCGCGGCGGTCAGCTTCGCGACGGCTTCGCGGGTCGGCACGAGCACCTTGCCGCCCATGTGGCCGCACTTCTTGACCGAGGCGAGCTGGTCTTCGAAGTGCACGCCGGACGCGCCCGCTTCGATCATCGCCTTCATCAGTTCGAACGCGTTGAGCACGCCGCCGAAACCGGCTTCCGCGTCGGCCACGATCGGTGCGAAGTAATCGACGTAGCCTTCATCGCCCGGGTTCTTGCCCTCCGACCACTGGATCTGGTCGGCGCGTGTCAGTGTGTTGTTGATGCGCTTGACGACGAGCGGCACCGAGTTGGCCGGATACAGCGACTGGTCCGGGTACATTTCACCGGCCACATTCGCATCGCCCGCGACCTGCCAGCCCGACAGGTAGATTGCCTTCAGACCCGCCTTCACCTGCTGCATCGCCTGGTTGCCGGTCAGCGCGCCGAGCGAGTTGACGAACGGCTCGTTGTTCACGGCGGCCCACAGCTTTTCCGCGCCGCGCCTGGCGAGCGTGTGCTCGGGTTGCACCGAGCCGCGCAGACGCACCACGTCTTCGGCCGAGTAAGTGCGCTTGACACCCTTCCAACGCGGGTCCGTTTCCCATTGCTGCTTGAGTTGCTGCACTTGCTGTTCGCGCGTCATGGTCATGATGTGCTCCTTCGATGCCAGTTACGGAAGATGGGTGACTCTGTCTTCTCGAAGCGAGGGGCCCGGGAGGCGTTCTGGTTCGTGAAGTCTTATATAAGAGTCTAGGCAAATCGATGGACGCGCAATAGACGCCGCAAAGCGTTTTTCCAATATTTATTTTTCTATTAAATCAATAGGTTGAGTCCTACGTTTCGCAATAGGAAACGATATTTTCCCTGCTGCAATTGCCGTTCTTGTGCCTTGCAGCATCATTTTTTACGACACAAAAAAATTTGTCACATGGTGAAATTTGGGGCGCCGAAGCATAGGCGAAAAAAAACCGGCGCCTGAGCACCGGTTTTCTTCTGTTGTCACGGACGGCGGGAAACCGTCCGTTGCGTCAGGTGGGGTAGCGATTAGCTGCCGCGACGTGCCGTACGGGGACCGTCGTTGCGGCGCGCGCCGTAGCCGTCGCGCGAACCGTAACCGTCACGCGAACCACCGCCGAAGCCTTCGCGCGAACCATAGCCGTCACGCGAACCGCCGTGGCTTTCGCGCGAGCCGTAGCCATCACGCGAACCGCCGGCCGACTTGTTGCCCCAGCTGTTGCCGTTGCTATTGCCATTGCCGCTACCGCTGCGCGAGCCGCCGTAGCCGCCCGGCTTGCCCGAACCGCTGCCGAAGCGACGGCCGTTACCGCCGCCCGGGCGGCCGCGGCCGCCGAAGCCAGGACGGCCATTGCCCGAAGGCGGCGCCTTGCGCGGCTCGAAGCCTTCGACGACGTTGACCGGCAGCGGCGTGCGCACGAAGCGCTCGATGCGCTTCAGCGCGCCCTGTTCGGCGTGATGCACGAGGCTCACCGCGATACCCGAGCGGCCCGCGCGGCCGGTACGGCCGATGCGGTGCACGTAGTCTTCGGCGAACTTCGGCAGGTCGTAGTTGAACACGTGCGTGATGCCCGGGATGTCGATACCGCGAGCGGCGACGTCGGTTGCAACCAGCACGCGCACGCGACGCTCGCGCAGCGCGCGAATCGTGCGGTTACGCGCGCCTTGCGGCAGGTCGCCGTGCAGCGCGGCCGATTCGAAACCGGCGTCGGCCAGACGGCCCGCCAGCTGGTCGGCGTCCATCTTGGTTGCCGTGAAGACGATCGCCTGGTCGAGGCCGTCGGCACGCAGCAGATGGTCGAGCAGACGGTCCTTGTGATCGCGGTCGTCGACGTAGTGGACGGTTTGCGAGATGTTGGTGCGCTGCTCCATGCGCTGGACGATCTCGATACGCTCCGGATCCTTCAACAGACGGCCGGTCAGCGAACCGATCTTGCCGTCGAGCGTGGCCGAGAACAGCATGGTCTGACGCGAAGCCGGCGTTTCGGCGACGATCGTGTCGATGTCGTCGATGAAGCCCATGTCGAGCATGCGGTCGGCTTCGTCGAGCACGAGGATCTGCAGTTGCGACAGATCGATGCGGCCGCGCTCGAGGTGGTCGATCAGACGGCCCGGCGTCGCGACGAGGATTTCGGGGTTCTTCGCGAGCAGCATCAGCTGCTGGCCATAAGCGACGCCACCGAGAATGCTGACGGTGCGCAGGCGCTTCAGATGCTTGCCGTACGTCGCGGCGGCGGTCGTGACCTGCATCGCGAGTTCACGGGTCGGGGTCAGCACCAGCATGGTCGGACGCGCGACCGGCTGCGGACGGCGGCCGCGGCCACCGTCGGCCGGACGCGGTTCGCGCGGCTGGCTCGCCTGGGTTTTTTGCAGCTGCGCGAAACGCTCGATCGCGGGCAGCATGAAGGCTGCCGTCTTGCCCGAACCGGTCGGGCTCGAAACCAGCAGATCGCGGCCGGCGATACCAGCCGGCACCGCGCGTTGCTGCACCGGCGTCGGGTGCTCGTAGCCAGCGGCGGTCAGCGCGGAGACGACTTCCGCGGACAGGCCGAGCGACGCGAAGCTCGGCTTGGCGTCAGCTTGCGCGGCGGCTTCGGGAGCGGCGGGCGCAAGACCAAGTGCTTCGTCGGCGATGGCGTTCAACGGGCTGCTGGGGGTGTTGCTCAAAGTCATGTGAATCCTTGAAAACGATCCTGGGTGGTTCATCGGATGAAAACGTCAACGCCAATCGGCATACCCAAGTCGTCGGATTCAGCGAGCAATAAAGCAGCGAGCAAATCGAAAAACGGGGGCAACTCGCGACAATGAAGGCGAGTTTTTCGTTAGAAGCTGTATCGGATGCGACGTGCCAACATGGCGAGTCGCCAGCCTGGGACTTGAGCCCGTAGGGGGCTAGGCAGAAGGGGACAGGTTCTAAACTGGATTGGAGCAAACGCTATGAGACGCTGCGCCGCGAGGACCGCTGGAAAAAACGGGCAAAGCAGTGAAGCGCAGGCGGCATTATAGCGACATTTGCTGCACTGCGCCACCATTCGGGCAATTCCGACAGAAAAAAGTGCCGGAATGACGTAGGGAAGTGAGTGCGGAGGCTCGGAGCAGCGTGTCCGAAACCGCCGCGCAGCCGTCGAAGCGTTGCCGGACGGTCATTTCCGCAGATGATTGGCGCGCCCGAGGCTCAGGCCGCGGCGCCGCTCTTCAGCGATTCGACGAGTTCGACGTATTGCTGCTTCGCAGCGTCCTGCGCGGTGCCCTTGAGCGCCGCCCACGCATCGTACTTGTATCTGCCGACGACGTCCGTGAAGCCCGGCTTGTCGCCGTGCACGTCGCCTTCGCTCGCCTGCTTGAACAGCGCATAGAGACGCAGCAGCGTCAGATTGCCCGGACGCTCGGGCAGTTGCTTGACGTCTTGCTGGGCTTGCTCGAACTGGGAGTTGATGTCGGTCATGTCGTTTGGCCCGCGTGGCGGGATAGATGAGATCGGCCGAAAATCATAACAATTGCCCGCCGCCGCGGGGCCGAGGGCTTATTCCAAACGGTGGCGGCCGTGAAGCCGGACAGCGCGTCCGCGCAAACCACCATTCGCGCGCAGCGCGCCGATACAATACGGTCCATGACTCAAACAGTGCTCCTTGCTCTCGATACATCGACCGAATTCTGTTCGGCGGCGCTCGTGTCCGCGTCCGTCGATGCCAATGGTCAGCCCAGCGCCGAACCGCGCGTCTGGGTTCGTCACGAACAAACCGGCGCGGTGTCCAGTACCCGCCTGCTGCCGGCGATCCGCGAGCTGTTCGACGAAGCCGGCCTCACGCTGGCGGACTGCGACGCGATCGCGTTCGGCTCGGGTCCGGGTTCGTTCACCGGATTGCGGACGGCGACCGGCGTCGCCCAAGGCCTCGCGTTCGGCCTGAACCTGCCGGTCGTGCCGATCGGCACGCTGCTCGTGTGCGCGGAAAGCGCCCGCCTGCGCGATCCGTCGACGACGCGTGTGCTCGCCGCGCTCGACGCGCGCATGGACGAAATCTACTGGGCCGACTACGCGTGGGACGACGCTCAGCACGAATGGCGCACCGTGCAGACGGCATCGCTCGATGCACCCGGGCGGCTCGTGCTGCCCGACGTGCCGTTCACGCTCGCCGGCAATGCGGCCGCCGCGTTTGGTGAGCGCTTGCCGGCAGTCGCGGCCGCGCGCAGCGTCGATGGCGAAGCGTTGCCGCATGCGTTGCCGCTCGCGTACGCGGCGCTGCGCGCGTTTCATGCGGGCCGCACGGTGCCCGCCGATCAGGCCGCGCCAGAGTACGTGCGCGACAAGGTCGCGCAGACCACCGCCGAGCGCATGGCCGACAAAGCGGCGAAAACAGCCAGGGCGGCACATGCCGCCGAGCAGTCCGCGCAGCGCGCACCCGACGGTCCGTCCGGTCAGCCGTCCCACGACGAGGCGCGCCGATGAGCGGCGTGCTGCTCACGGACCGCTACATGTCGCCGATGACCGAAAGCGACCTGGACGAAGTCGCCGCGATCGAGAAGCTCGCGTATGAGTTTCCGTGGAGCCGCGGCAACTTCGGCGACTCGCTGCGCAATGGTTATTTCGGCATCTGTCTGCGGCACGTGACGGGCACGCTGATCGGCTATTGCGTGCTGATGCCGGTCGTCGATGAAATGCATCTGCTGAATCTGTGCGTCACGCCGCAAGCGCAAGGCGCGGGCGCGGGTCTCGCGCTGCTGCGCGAGGCGGTGCGCATTACGCACGCGGAGAAACTCGAGGGGCTGCTGCTCGAAGTGCGGCCGTCGAATCATCGGGCGATCCGGTTGTACGAGCGCTTCGGCTTCGCGTCGATCGGCCGGCGCAAAAATTATTATCCGGCGCGGCATCGCGCCCGCGAGGACGCGATCGTGATGCGTCTGTCGTTTGCCACGGAGGGCGCAGATGGCGCTGCATGAATCGGTGCTCGAGGAATTCGGACTCGCACCGTTGTGGGTGCGTCGCGGACTCGCGGCGCGGGAGGCGGAGGCCGGGCAGGGTGATGCCGTGGCGCTGCAAACACGCGGCGATCGAAGTGCGCCGTTGCGTGACGACGCGGCGCTAGCGGATCACGCAACGCAGCACTCTGGCGATCGCGCGGCGCTGAAGCAAGCGGACGAGCCGGTGAAATCGCCGCGGGAAGACGCAAACGACGAGCGTCGCGCGCAGCCTCTGCCGCAAACCTCGCGCGAACCGATGCGCGGGTCCGCAAACGTACAGCCACCGCAAGCGCAGCGTGAGTCCGCGCCGCGTTTTGACGAAACTGCGACTTGGCGCGAAACATCACAGACGCAACCCGACGTTTCAGCCCCGCCGACTTTCGACGCCCCACCGGACGACGACTTCGCGTGGTTCGACGACCCAACGGCCTCGGCTTCCGCACCCGCCGAAACGCGCCGCGCCGCGCCCGCACTGCCGGCTATCCACACACTCGACTGGGACGCGCTCGCCGAACGTGTCGCCGGATGCGAGGCGTGCCGGCTGTGCGAGACGCGCACGAACACGGTGTTCGGCGTCGGCGATCGCGAGGCCGACTGGATGCTGATCGGCGAGGCGCCCGGCGAGAACGAGGACCGTCAAGGCGAACCGTTCGTCGGCCAGGCCGGCAAGCTGCTCGACAACATGCTGCATTCGCTCGCGCTCGCGCGCGGCACCAACGTCTATATCGCGAACGTGATCAAGTGCCGGCCGCCCGGCAACCGCAATCCGCAGCCGGATGAAGTTGCGCGTTGCGAACCGTATCTGCAGCGCCAGGTGTCGCTCGTGAAGCCGAAGCTGATCGTCGCGCTCGGTCGTTTCGCCGCGCAAAGTCTGCTCAAGACCGAGGCGAGCATTTCGTCGCTGCGCGGCCGCGTGCATAGCTACGAGGGCGTGCCGGTGATCGTCACCTATCACCCGGCCTATCTGCTGCGTAGCCTGCCCGACAAGGCCAAGGCCTGGGCGGACCTGTGCCTCGCGCGCGAGACGTGGCTCGCCAACGGCGGTGCGCCGTCGAACGAATCAAAGTGACGATGCCCGAGGGACCGGCGCCACACTTGTCCGTCGCGTCCGTCAGCCGCGCGGGGCTACTCGATGCGTTGCTGGGTTGGCGCGACGATACTTCGGTCGAGGCGCTGCGCGATCCCGCCGTGCGCGATCTCGCGTGGCTGCTGCTGAGTCCCGATCTGTTGCGCCCCCAGCCTCCGACAGGCGCACTTGCGGATCCCTTCGACACACCGCAGGAATTGCAGGCCACGCTCACCTGGCTGCGCGCGCTCGACGCCACGCCGGAGCTTCTGCATCAGGACCTCGCGGCAACCCGTATCACGCGTCTCGGCCGCTATGCCGAACGCCTGCTGGGTTTTTTCCTTCGTCATGGGCCAGCGACGCAACTGATCGCAGCGGGTGTGCCGCTACGGCACGCCGGCCTCACGCTCGGCGAATGCGACTTTCTCGTGCGCACGCGCCAGGGCGCGCGACTGCATTGGGAACTCGCGGTGAAGTGCTATCTGCATGCGGGCGATGCGAACGGCGCAGAGGTACCACGTCTCGCCGATTATGTCGGCCCCAATCTGAAGGACCGCTTCGATCTGAAGCTCGCGCATCTGCTTGATCATCAGTTGCCGCTCAGTGCGCGTGAGGAGTTTGCATCGACCGGCTATGCGGGCGCATGGACGCCGCAGATGTTCGTCAAGGGATGGCTGTTTTACCGGCACGGCGAGACGCCTACCGATCCTGCCGAACTCGATCCCGCGCATGGTCGCGGCTGGTGGATCACGCGTCGCGACTGGCTGGCTTTCGCATGCGCGCATGCGCAAAAGTGGCGGGTGCTGCCGCGACTCGAATGGCTCGCGCCGCGATATCGAACGCGAGCCGACGCGGACGACACGAGCTACGTCGACGCCAACACGCTCGCCGCTCACACGTCACTTCAACACGGCCCGACGATGGTCGCGGCATTCATCGACGACAACGCGGGCCATCTGCGTGAACGCTCGCGCGGCTTTATCGTGCCCGACGACTGGCCCGAGCACGCGCGGCGTTACGCGCAGCAATAACGCCGCTCACCACCACCGATGAAAGTGATGCACCGGTCCCACGCCGTGGCCGACGTCGAGCCGCTCGCTCGCCTGCAGCGCACCGGTTAGATAAACCTTCGCATCGGCCACGGCGCTGGCGAGGTCGTCGCGCTGCGCAATCAATGCCGCAATCGCCGACGACAACGTGCAGCCCGTTCCATGCGTGTTCTTCACCGGCACGCGCGGACCGCCGAGACGCAGCGTGCCGCTTTCCTGCACGAGCCAGTCGGGGCTATCGGTCGCGCTCAGATGGCCGCCCTTCATCAGCACCGCACGCGCGCCGAGTGCGCGCAGCGCTTCGCCTTGCTCGACCATGCCGGCTTCGTCGGTGGCGGACTGCGTGCCGAGCAATGCGGCCGCTTCCGGCAGATTCGGCGTCAGCAGATCGGCGAGCGGCAGCAGTTCGTCGCGCACCACCGCGACCGCGTCGGGCAGCAATAGCGCGTGATTGCTCTTCGAGATCATCACCGTGTCGAGCACGATGTTTCTGGGCTGATGACGACGCAGCGCGTCCGCGACTGCGCGCGCGATCGGCGCATTCGCGAGCATGCCGATCTTCACCGCGTCGATGCGGATGTCGTCGAACACCGCGTCGAGTTGCGCGGTGATGAAGCCCGGGTCCGGCGCGTGAATCGCGGTGACGCCGCGGGTGTTCTGCGCGGTCAGCGCGGTGATCACACTCGCGCCGTAGGCGCCGAGCGCGGAGAAGGCCTTCAGGTCGGCCTGGATGCCGGCGCCGCCGCCGGAATCGGAACCGGCGATCGTCAGCACGTTGGGAATCGTTTGAGTCATGGTCGAGCGAGGAAGAAGGAGGGCGCGCTCGTGCGTGTCGCGGCCGGCACGCCGCAGCGGATCAGTGCTTGGCTTCGCCGATCAGCGCGACCGAATCGAACGCGCGCTGGTTCGCCTGGTGGCGCCGCATCACGAGCCACATCATCAGGCAGACGAAGGTGCCGAACAGCACGATCACCGCGGAGACCGGCACGTCGAGCCACACGAGCACCGCGTACAGGCACAGCATCACGAGCACGGACAGGTTCTCGTTGAAGTTCTGCACGGCGATCGAATGACCCGCCGACAGCAGCACGTGCCCGCGATGCTGCAGCAGCGCATTCATCGGCACGACGAAAAAGCCCGACAGGCCGCCCACGAACATCAGGAAGATATACGCGAAAATCAGATAGCCCGACACGTGCATGCGGCCGAAATAAACGCCCCAATGCGGGGGAAACAGATCGCGCGTATAGAACGCCATCAGCATCACGGAGATACCCATCATGATGCCGACCGGCAATACCGACAGCGACTTCTTCAACGGTACGCGCGAGGCCGCGAAAATCGCACCGCCCGCGACGCCGACCGCGACCACCGCCTGCAGGATCGCCGCCTCGGACAACGACATGCCCAGCGACACCTCGGCCCACTTCAGCACGATGAATTGCAGCGTCGCGCCCGCACCCCAGAACAGCGTCGTCACGGCAAGTGAAATCTGTCCGAGCTTGTCACGCCACAGCACGAGAAAACAGTCGGCAAAATCGGTGATCAGGCGGATCGGCCCATGCTCCTGGCGCGGATAGCGCGCACCGGTGTCGGGAATGCGCAGATTGAACAGCGCGGCGATCACGTAGATGCCCATGATCACGAGCATCGCGGCTTCCGCAGGCGTGTTCACGGTGGGGAGGTGCCATTTGAGAATCGGCGCGGCGATATGCGGGCTGATCAGCGCGCCGCCGAGCACGGTGCCGAGAATGATCGAGCCGACCGTGGTGCCTTCGATCCAGCCGTTCGCGGCGACGAGCCGGTCAGGCGGCAACAGTTCGGTGAGAATGCCGTATTTGGCGGGCGAGTAGGCAGCCGCACCGAAGCCGACGATGCCGTACGCAATCAGCGGATGCGCGCCGACCAGCATCGTCACGCAGCCGACCACCTTGATCGTATTGGTGATGAACATCACGCGTCCTTTCGGACGGGAGTCGGCGAAGGCGCCCACGAAGGCGGCAAGAACGACGTACGACAGCACAAAAAACAGCTTGAGCAGCGGCGTCATCCAGTTCGGAGCGTGAAGATCTTTCAGCAGTGCGATAGCAGCGATCAGAAGCGCATTGTCGGCCAGCGACGAAAAAAACTGCGCGGCCATGATGGTGTAAAAACCTTTTTTCATCTGATGCGATGCTGTCCTCGCTGCGGTCTGTCCGCCCCGGCCGTTTGTTATGCGTCCGGGCTTATGCCGATCGAAATGGGTTGTGCGCACGGCTTTATATCATGAAAATAGCTGGATTCGGACTAGCAGAATCCTTGATCGCACCGCCCAGCGGGCCGCCGAGCGCTGAAAACGCCCTGTAAGCCGCTGATTCGCAAGTGTCTTTACGAAAATATCCCATGCCGCGCCCCCTTTCCGCCACGATTCATACCGCCGCTCTCGCCAATAACCTCGCTGTTGCGCGGCGCTATGCGCCGAAATCGAAAATCTGGGCCGTCGTCAAGGCTAATGCTTACGGGCATGGCCTCGCGCGCGTATTTCCCGGCTTGCGCGCCACCGACGGCTTTGGATTGCTGGACCTCGAAGAAGCGGTGAAGTTGCGTGAATTGGGCTGGGCGGGCCCGATTCTTCTTCTGGAAGGCTTTTTCCGGCCGACCGATATCGACGTGATCGACCGCTACAGTTTGACCACGGCGCTGCATTCGGACGAGCAGCTGCGCATGCTCGAAATGGCGCGTCTGTCGAAACCGGTCAATATTCAGTTGAAGATGAACACCGGCATGAACCGGCTCGGCTACACGGTCGAAAAATTCCGTGCCGCATGGGAGCGTGCGCGCGCCTGCCAGGGCGTCGGCCAGATCACGTTGATGACGCATTTTTCCGATGCCGATGCCGAGCGCGGCATCGCGCATCAGATGGAGGCGTTCGAACGCGGCGCGCAGGGCATCGCCGGTGCGCGCAGTCTGTCGAATTCGGCTGCGACGCTGTGGCATCCGCAAGCGCATTTCGACTGGGTGCGCCCGGGCATCATGCTGTATGGCGCGTCGCCGTCGGGCGTGACGGCCGCGATCGACGGCACGGGCCTGCAGCCCGCGATGACGCTCGCGTCGGAACTGATCGCCGTACAAACGATCAGCGAAGGCAGCTCGGTCGGCTACGGTTCGACGTTCACCGCGCGTGCGCCGATGCGCATCGGCGTGGTCGCGTGCGGTTACGCGGACGGCTATCCGCGCGTCGCGCCGGAAGGCACGCCGGTGATCGTTGATGGCGTGCGCACGCGCATCGTCGGACGCGTGTCGATGGACATGCTGACCGTCGACCTGACGCCGGTGCCGACCGCCAACGTCGGCTCGCGCGTGGAACTGTGGGGCAACGCACTGCCCATCGACGACGTCGCGCAGGCCTGCGGCACGATCGGCTACGAGCTGATGTGCGCGGTCGCGCCGCGTGTGCCGGTTCGGGCGGAGTAACGCGTGGCGAAAGCGAAGACGTTGTACATCTGCGGGGAATGCGGCGGACAGTCGCCGAAGTGGTCCGGTCAATGCCCGTCCTGTCAGGCGTGGAACACGCTGGTCGAATCGGTCGCCGAGGCGCCGTCCACGCACCGTTTCCAGTCGCTCGCGAAGAGCACGCCGGTGCGGCGCCTCGCCGACATCGACGCGTCGGACGTACCGCGCTTTTCGACCGGCGTCAGCGATTTCGACCGCGTGCTCGGCGGCGGCCTCGTGCCGGGCGGCGTGGTGCTGATCGGCGGCGATCCGGGCATCGGTAAGTCGACGCTGCTGTTGCAATCGCTCGCGGAAATCGCCGCGGACAAACGCGCGCTCTATATCAGCGGTGAAGAATCGGGCGCGCAGATCGCGTTGCGTGCGCAACGGCTGGCGCTGCTCGAACCCGGCTCGAAGGCGAGCGAGTTGCAATTGCTCGCGGAAATCCAGCTCGAAAAAATTCAGGCGACGATCGCCGAGCAACGGCCCGACGTCGCCGTGATCGATTCGATCCAGACCGTCTATTCGGATGCTTTGACGTCGGCGCCGGGCTCGGTCGCGCAGGTGCGCGAGTGCGCGGCGCAATTGACGCGCATCGCCAAGCAGTCGGGCACGACGATTATCATGGTCGGGCACGTCACGAAAGAGGGCGCGCTCGCGGGTCCGCGCGTGCTCGAACATATCGTCGATACGGTGCTCTATTTCGAGGGCGATACTCACTCGTCGTACCGACTCGTGCGCGCGATCAAGAATCGCTTCGGCGCGGTCAACGAACTCGGTGTGTTCGCGATGACCGAGCGCGGCTTGCGCGGCGTCGCGAATCCCTCGGCATTGTTTTTATCGCAGCATGAGCAGTCGGTGCCGGGTTCGTGCGTGCTGGTCACGCAGGAGGGCACGCGACCGCTGCTCGTCGAAGTGCAGGCGCTCGTCGATGCGGCCAACGCGCCGAATCCGCGCCGCCTCGCGGTCGGCCTCGAACAGAACCGGCTCGCGATGCTGCTCGCGGTGCTGCATCGGCATGCGGGCATCGCCTGTTTCGATCAGGACGTGTTCCTGAACGCGGTGGGCGGCGTGAAGATCTCCGAGCCCGCCGCCGACCTCTCGGTACTGCTCGCGATTCATTCGTCGATGCGCAACAAGCCGCTGCCGAAGGGACTCGTCGTGTTCGGCGAAGTGGGTCTTGCCGGCGAGATCCGGCCGTCGCCACGCGGCCAGGAACGACTGAAGGAAGCGGCCAAGCTCGGCTTTTCGGTCGCGGTGATTCCGAAGGCCAATGCGCCGAAACAGCCGATCGAAGGCTTACAGGTCATTGCGGTCGAACGCATCGAGCAGGCCATCGACCGCGTCCGTACGCTCGAATAGACGGGGCCTGGGACCGCTCGCCAGTACTTTGTACGCTTGCGGTCCCGTAATGCGCGGTAAATATCTCCATATTGGCTGTAACCTGGCCGCCATGCCTTTTTCCTAAGCTGTATCGATATGCATCCCTTCTGATGCCCGAAAAAGGATCGCGCCTTGAAACAGTCACACGAAACCGCTGCCGACCATCACATCCAGGTGCGCGGCTGCCGGGTCTCCGCACCGATTCATCAGCCGTGGGGCGGCGCTTGCCGGATCGTCGAATGGATCGACACCGCGGGGCAGATCTCGCGGCGGGTGGTGGCAGAAGACGTGACGGCCGCCGAAGTGCGTGCCACGATCAGCCGTCATGTGGAAGGCCGCAAACACCTGCTGTACGACGACGAGAAGTCGCCGCGCCAAACGCTGCCGAGGCAGACCGCGACCCGCCGTTGACGGCGGTGAGCTTCGATCACCGGGCCTTGATCTTCAACGCACCCCCGCCGCGGTTGCGCCGCGCGCGTTAGGCCCCGTCGTCGTCTGATCCGGCGGCGCTCGCGGCCACCGCCGCATACGCTTGCGGATTGAACAGCGGATGCCGCACCGCCTCAGCGGGCGTCAGCACCGGCGACACGCAGCAATCGAGCGATTCCAGCAGTTCCACCCATTCGCCGAGCGTGCGCGTCGCGATCACATTGGCAACTTCCTGAATGAGCGCCAGCGCATCGGGACCGCCGATCGCCTGCCCCAGGCTCCAGTGACGCGTCGCCCATTCGGGCCGATCGAGCGCCATGCACAGCGTTTCCCAGAACTTCAATTCGAGCGCGCCGACCGCGAGCCAGCGCTCGTCGCTCGTGCGATACAGGTTGTAGCACGGCACGCCGCCGTTCAACAGACCATCGCCCGCGGCGGGTGCCGCCCCTTCGTTGAGCACGGACACTTGCGCGACGAAGTTGTGCGCATAGCTCGTGTGCGTCATCGATACATCGACGAAGCGGCCCGCGCCGCCACGCCCGACGTGCCAGAGCGCGGCGAGAATCTGCGTGACCGCGCTTAATGCGCCACCGAGCAGATCGGCGATCTGGAAGTTGGGCAGGATCGGCGTACCGTCGCGGCTCGCCAGTTGATCGAGCACACCCGCATAGCCGATGTAGTTCAGGTCGTGACCGGCATGGTCCGCGAACGGACCGCTCGCGCCATATCCGCTGATCGCGCAATAGACGAGCCGCGGATTGGCCGCGCTGAGCGTCCCATAGCCGAGGCCGAGCCGCTCCATCACGCCGGGCCGAAAGCTCTCGATCAGCACGTCGGCTTCGGCCGCGAGCGCGCGCAGCACGTGGCGTCCCGCTTCGGATTTGAGGTCGAGGCGGGTCTCGCGCTTGCCGCGATTGACCATCCGGTAGAACGCGCCGGGCCGGCCCGCGACACGGTCGCTCGACGACTGCATCATCGTGCGCGTCGGATCGCCCGCGCCGGGCGCTTCGATCTTCAGCACGTCGGCGCCGAGCTCGGCGAGGCGCAGCGCGGCTACCGGACCCGGCAGCAGGCGCGTGAGGTCGAGCACGCGCAGTCCCTGCAATGGCGGGGGGATCTCCGTGGCCGGTGCAGCCGCGGATTCTGGAGCCGATTCCGAGGCCGATGAGCCGAACGACGAGTTCGCAAATGACAAAGCCAAGCTCCCGTGGATGCCGGCGCGGCCCGGGTGTTGCGTGCCGCTAGCCGATCTGTTCGAGTTCCTCGTGCGTCTCGAGCCATTCGGCTTCGAGCGTGTCGAGGCGCGCGTTCACGTCTGCCTGACGGCGGATCGCCTCCGTCAGTTTGCTCTTCTGCTCCGGCTCGTAACTCGCGGGATCGACGACGAATGCATCGAGCGTCGCTTTCTCCGCGTTGAGCGCGTCCATTTCCTTTTCGATCTTCGCGATGCGGCTTTGCAGCGGCTTTTTCAGATGCGCGAGCTTCTGCCGTGTTTCCGCTTCGAGGCGGCGCTGTTCCTTGCGATTGACGTTGCCGTCGCCATTGGCCGCGCCGTTCGATGCTGCGTCTGATGTACCGGAAGCATTCCCCTTCAGCGCCGCGCGCTGCTCGGCCGCATGCTGCAGCAGCCAGTCGCGATAGTCGTCGAGATCGCCGTCGAACTCCTGCAGACGGTGCTTGGCGACCAGCATGAACTGATCGGTCGTCGCGCGCAGCAGATGCCGGTCGTGCGACACCAGGATCAGCGTGCCTTCGAATTGCGCGAGCGCCATCGTCAGCGCGTGGCGCGTTTCGAGGTCGAGGTGATTGGTCGGCTCGTCGAGCAGCAGCAGATTCGGCTTCTGCCAGATGATCAGCGCGAGCGCGAGGCGGGCTTTCTCGCCGCCCGAGAATGGCGCGATCTTCGCGGTCGCCATGTCGCCGGAAAAGTTGAAGCTGCCGAGGAAGTCGCGCAGTTCCTGCTCGCGCGTATCGGGCGCAAGGCGTGCGAGGTGCTGCAACGGGGTGTCGTCGGGGCGCAGCGTTTCGAGCTGATGCTGCGCGAAATAGCCGATGCGCAGCCCCTTGCCTTCACGCACGTGGCCGCTCAACGGTTCGAGCGTGCCCGCGAGCGTCTTGATCAGTGTCGACTTGCCCTGGCCGTTCGCGCCGAGCAGGCCGATGCGCTGACCGTTCTGGATCGACAGCATCACGCGCTCGACGATCGGAATCTCGCTGCCGTCTTCCGCGTGGTAGCCGCAGCGCACGTCTTCCATCACCATCATCGGATTCGGCGCGGAGTCGGGGGTACGGAACTCGAACGTGAACGGCGACGCGATATGCGCAGGGGCGATCAGCTCCATCTTCTCGAGCGCCTTCACCCGGCTTTGCGCCTGACGCGCCTTGGTGGCCTGCGCCTTGAAGCGGTTGATGTAGCTCTGCAGATGCGCGACGGTGCGCTGCTGCTTTTCGTACGCGCTCTGTTGCAGCGCAATCTGCTGCGCGCGCAGCACTTCGAATTGAGAGTAGTTGCCGCCGTAACGTTTGATCTGCTGATTCTCGAGATGCAGCGTGACGTTGCAGACGGAATCGAGAAATTCGCGGTCGTGCGAAATGACGATCAGCGTGCCCGCATAGCGATTCAGCCAGTCTTCAAGCCAGACGATCGCGTCGAGGTCGAGGTGGTTGGTCGGTTCGTCGAGCAGCAGCAGGTCGGAGCGGCACATCAGCGCCTGCGCGAGATTCAGCCGCATGCGCCAGCCGCCCGAGAAGCTGCTGACCGGTTCGCGGGTCTGGTCGAGCGTAAAGCCGAGGCCGAGCAGCAACGCTTCGGCGCGCGCCGGCGCGGTGTAGCCGTCGGCGTCGGCGAACGCGGCGTGCGCTTCGGCTTCGGCCGCGCCGTCGTGCGCCGCGGAGGCGGCCGCGATGCGCGCTTCGATGTCGCGCAGCGCGGCGTCGCCGTCGAGCGTGTAGGCGAGCGCGGTTTTGCCGACGGCGGGCGTTTCCTGCGCGACGTGGGCGATGCGCCAGGTCGGCGGGATCGAGAAATCGCCCCCGTCCGCGTGCAACTCGCCGAGCAGCACGGCGAACAGCGTCGACTTGCCCGCGCCGTTCG
Organism: Paraburkholderia sp. UYCP14C; assembly: GCF_004197395.1. Taxonomy (GTDB): domain Bacteria; phylum Pseudomonadota; class Gammaproteobacteria; order Burkholderiales; family Burkholderiaceae; genus Paraburkholderia. Next base: position 39,464 of record NZ_SELS01000032.1, read on the forward strand.
CCCCGATGAGGCCGGCTTTTTCACCGGGGTTCAACGTGAACGTGGTGTTGTCGAAAAGCGGCTTGGTGCCGCGCGCGAGGCTGAACTGATTGAAGCGGATCACGACGTGGCCGGCTGAAGAAAACCGCTATTTTAGACTGCCCGGCGCGTTGCCGGGCGCGCGGCGCCGATTGCCCCGCTTGTGCCCGCTTGTCACTTCGCGCGCAGCCGCCATCGGCCATCCGGCCGACTGTATCGGCAGCGCTTTTGGCATAGACTGACGGCTTTCACGGGAGGGCACATGACATCGATCTATTCGTTTTCGGCGCGCACGCTCGGCGGCGAGGAAGCGAGTCTCACGAAGTACCAAGGCAAGGTGATGCTGATCGTCAATACCGCGAGCGAATGCGGGTTCACACCGCAATACGCGGGCTTGCAGAAGCTGTATGACGCGTACGCGGCGCGCGGGCTCGCGGTGCTCGGTTTTCCGTGCAACCAGTTCGGCAAGCAGGAGCCGGGCGACGCCGCGCAGATCGGCAGCTTCTGCGAGAAGAACTATGGTGTGACGTTTCCGATGTTCGACAAGATCGACGTGAACGGCCCGAACGCGCACCCGCTGTTCCGCTATCTGACCATCGAGGCGCCGGGGCTGCTCGGCCTCGAGAAGATCAAGTGGAATTTCACGAAGTTTCTGATCGGCCGCGACGGCAACGTCGTCAAGCGCTATGCGCCGCTGACCAAACCCGAGGCGATCACCGCGGATATCGAAGCGCTGCTGTAGCAGGGGCGAGCGCGTGCCACGCGCGAGGCACGCCTACAGGATCGGCGAAAAAAGCCGCGCGACGTGCATCAGCATGCGTCGCAGCGCGTTCGACTTGCGGTACTCGTCGCGGTCGATTTCGCGCGACTCGGCGAAGTCGTCGAGCAGCATCGTTTCGACTTCGAGCGCAAAGCCGCGGTCGACGGTCAGTACCATGATCTCGAAGTTCAGGCGAAACGAGCGGTTGTCGAGATTGGCGCTGCCGATCGCGGCCGCGCTGCTGTCGATCAGCACGACCTTCTGATGCAGGAAACCCGGCTGATAGCGGAAGATGCGAATGCCCGCGCGCAGCGAGTCGTACGCATACAGCTTCGATGCCGCGAACACCACGCGATGATCGCGCCGGCTCGGAATCAGGATGCGCACGTCGACGCCGCGCAGCGCCGCGAGCCGCAGTGCGGCGAACACCGCTTCGTCGGGTACGAGGTAGGGCGTCGTGATCCAGATGCGTTCGCGCGCCGCGTTGATCGCTTCGACGAAAAACAGCGAGCAGGTCTCCTGTTTATCGGCCGGGCCGCTCGGCAGCACGAGGCAGTGCATGTTGTTGGCGGCGCGTTCAACGGTGGGTGTATCCGCGGGTTGGCCAGCTGAATCGGCGGGCGGCACTTCGAAGTCGGGCAGCTGCTGCGTGGCCCAGTACCAGTCTTCGATAAACACGAACTGGATGCTCGCGACCGCCGGGCCGCGCACCTCGATGTGCGTATCCCGCCACGGCGACAGCGGCGGCTTCGCGCCCAGATATTCGACGCCGACATTATGACCGCCAACGAACGCGCGCTCGCCGTCGACCGACACGATCTTGCGGTGATTGCGGAAGTTCAGTTGCAGACGGTTGACGAAGCGGCGGTTCGTCGCGAACGGATGCATGTCGATGCCGGCCGCGCGCAGCGCCGCGACGTAGCGGTGCGGCAGATCGAAGCTGCCGATACTGTCGTACAGGAAGTACACGCGCACGCCTTGTTGCGCCTTCGCGATCAGCGCATCTTTCAGCATGTCGCCGAGCGCGTCGTCGCGCACGATGAAGAACTGCACGATCACATAGCGGCGCGCGTTCTGGATCGCGTCGAAGATCGCCTCGAACGTCGCCGTGCCGTTAACCAGCGTGCGCACGGTATTGCCGGGCAGGAACGGCATGCCGCCCAGGCGCGTCAGCGACTGCACGAGCCGCGAGCCGAGTTGCTGCGTCGGCACCCCGGCCGACGACGCCTGCGTGTCCCACACCTGCGGATGCGCGCGCGTGCGTAGCAGCTCGTTCTCGACGCGACGCGCGTCCGCATAGCCGGCGAATTTGCTGCGGCCGAGGAACAGGTACGGTACGAGCGTCAGATAAGGCATCGCGACCAGCGACACGGCCCATGCAATCGCGCCTTGCGAGGTGCGGGTATGAAGAATCGCGTGAGCGGCCGCGATGATGCCGAGAATATGGGCAAGGAGGACCAGCGGGCCGACGTGAAGCAGGTCGAATGTCATAAGCTCGCGAACGGTTGGCGAAGCGCCGTGTTCAGGAAACGGAGGCGGGCACAGGCTCGCTTCGTGGTCTGCGGCGAACGCGTCGGGCTACGGCTTCAGGCTGCGGCTGCGGACATCACCTTGCGCCGTAGCGGCGATGGTTCGCAACCCTGCCCGAGAACCGCGCTTGAAACCATGGTTTGACGCTGCGCTATGTAAAGCGCCAAAAGCAATCGTGCTTAGAATGCGCGCTAAAAAATAGCGCAAAAACTCGTACTAATAAACTCTGTGTCGGACCGCGCGCGGCGTGCGCGTCACTTGCGAGATCCGCTGCGAGCGGCGGCAAGCCGGCGCCGCGCACGCCGCGCGCTCAAACGGAAAGCACGCCGGACTCAGACCGGCAGGTCGCTGGCCTGGATCAGGAACACGTTGTCGTCGCCGGCGCTGGTCGACAGCCACACGAGGTCGAGACCGCCGAACGCCGCCTCGACGTGCTCGCGTTCGTTGCCGATCTCGATGACGAGCACGCCGCTTTCGGTCAGCCAGTTGCGCGCGTCGGCGATGATCCGGCGCACGATGTCCATGCCGTCCGCGCCACCCGCCAGCGCCATCTCCGGCTCGTGCTTGTATTCGGGCGGCAGTTCCTGCATCGACGTGGCGTTCACGTACGGCGGATTGCTGATAATCACGTCGTAGCGGCGCTCGGCGAGCGGCGCGTACAGATCGCCTTCGAACAGCGCGATGCGGTCGTCGAGGTGGTAGTCCAGCACGTTGCGCGTCGCGACTTCGAGCGCGGGCGCGGAAAGATCGACCGCGTCCACGTCCGCGTTCTGGAACGCGTGCGCGGCGAGGATCGCGAGGCACCCGGAGCCGGTGCACAGTTCGAGCACCGCGCCGACCTGCTCGGGGTCCTCGACGTACGGCTGCAGGCCGTCCTGCAGCAGCTCGCCGATGAACGAGCGCGGCACGATCACGCGCTCGTCGACGTAAAAGCGATAGCCGTGCATCCACGCTTCGTGCGTGATGTACGCGGCCGGCACGCGTTCGGCGGCGCGTCGCTCGATCACGTTCAGCACCGCCTCGATTTCGGCCGTGGTCAGGCGCGCGTCGAGAAACGGCTCGAGCAGGTCGAGCGGCAGATGCAGCGTGTGCAGGATCAGATAGGCGGCTTCGTCGTAGGCATTGGCCGAGCCGTGGCCGAACGACAGTTTGGCCTCGCTGAAACGCGACACTGCATAACGCAGCAGGTCGCGGACGGTGCAGAAAGGAAGCGTCATCGCAAGGTTCCTGGTTACGCGATCAGTTGTTCGAGCACGCGGCGATACACGTTTTTCAGCGGCTCGATATGGGCGACTTCGATATGTTCGTCGATCTTGTGGATGCTCGCGTTCAGCGGGCCGAACTCGATCACCTGCTTGCAGATGCGCGCGATGAAGCGGCCGTCCGAGGTGCCGCCGGTGGTCGACAGCTCGGTGTCCACACCGGTCTCGTCCTTGATCGCCTGCGTGAGCGCGCTCGACAGTTCGCCGCGCGGGGTGAGAAACGGCAGGCCGCTCACGGTCCACTGCAGGTCGTATTCGAGGCCGTGTTTGTCGAGAATCGCGTGCACGCGCTGTTGCAGGCCTTCGACGGTGCTCGCGGTCGAGAAGCGGAAATTGAACATCACGTCCGCATGGCCGGGGATCACGTTGGTCGCGCCGGTGCCGCTGTGGAGGTTCGACACTTGCCAGGTGGTCGGCGGGAAGTATTCGTTGCCGTCGTCCCAGCGCTCGGCGACGAGTTCCGCGAGCGCCGGCGCGAGCAGGTGCACCGGATTCTTCGCCAGATGCGGGTAAGCGATATGGCCTTGCACGCCCTTGACGATCAGCTTGCCCGACATCGAGCCGCGCCGGCCGTTCTTGACCATGTCGCCGAAACGCTCGCTCGAGGTCGGTTCGCCGACGATGCAGTAGTCCATGCGCTCGCCGCGCTGTTGCAGCGCTTCGACGACCTTGACGGTGCCGTCGGTGGCGGGGCCTTCCTCGTCGCTCGTGATCAGGAACGCGATCGAGCCGCGGTGCTTCGGGTTGGCCGCGACGAACTCCTCGCTCGCGACGACGAAGCCGGCGATCGACGCCTTCATGTCCGCCGCGCCGCGGCCGTACAGCTTGCCGTCGCGATGGGTCGGCTCGAACGGCGCCGAGCGCCACTGTTCGAGCGGGCCGGTCGGCACCACGTCGGTGTGGCCGGCGAACGCGAGCAGCTTGCCTTGCGCGCCGTCGACGCCGCGCTTGACGGCCCACAGGTTGGTCACGCCGTTGGATTCGATCGTCTCGTGCTCGAAGCCGAGCGCGGCCAGGCGCTCGATCAGCAGACGCTGGCAATGCTGGTCGTCGGGCGTGACGGACGCGCGCGCGATCAGTTGTTCGGTAAGGGCGAGGGTGCCGGACATGGATTCAGTACAAGCCACTTTGAAATGAAAAAATGCCGGCTCGCGGTGAGCCACCGCAGCCGGCAACAGCCTTTGAACGACGCGGCGCGAGGCCGCGCGCTTTGCTACCTTGGGCTCGGTCAAACTCAGGCGAACAGCGCCGCGTACTCATCCGCGGAAAAGCCGAGCGACTTCACGCGCCCGTTGACGACCAGCACCGGCCGCTTGATCACCGACGGCTTGTGGATCATCAGCGCGATCGCGCCCGGCTGCGTTTCCGCGGCCGCCTTCATGTCGTCGGACAGCGCGCGCCACGTCGTGCCGCGGCGGTTCAAGAGCGCGTCGAGCTTGACGTCCTTGAGCCAGTCCTGCACGAGCGGCTCGGTCACGCCGGCCTTCTTGAAGTCGTGAAACTCGAACTCGACGCCGTGCTCTTCAAGCCACACACGGGCCTTCTTCACGGTGTCGCAGTTCGGAATGCCGTAGACGACGGTTTTGGTGCCGCGCGCCATCAGTCGCCTCGCAGCAACTCGTTCAGGCCGACCTTCGCACGCGTCTTCGCGTCGACCTTCTTGACGATGACCGCGCAGTACAGGCTGTGCGAGCCGTCCTTCGACGGCAGGTTGCCCGCCACCACGACCGAGCCTGCCGGAATGCGGCCGTACGTGACTTCGCCGGTTTCGCGGTCGTAAATCTTGGTGCTCTGGCCGAGGTACACGCCCATCGAGATCACCGAGTTTTCCTCGACGATCACGCCTTCGACGACTTCCGAGCGCGCGCCGATGAAGCAGTTGTCTTCGATGATGACCGGGTTCGCCTGCAGCGGCTCCAGCACGCCGCCGATACCGACGCCGCCCGACAGGTGCACGTTCTTGCCGATCTGCGCGCACGAACCGACGGTGGCCCACGTGTCGACCATCGTGCCTTCGTCGACGTAGGCGCCGATGTTGGTGTACGACGGCATCAGCACGACGTTCTTCGCGATGAACGAGCCGCGGCGCGCGATCGCGGGCGGCACCACGCGGAAGCCGCCGGCGGCGAAGTCTTCAGCGGTGTAGTTGGCGAACTTCGACGGCACCTTGTCGTAGAACTGGCTGTAGCCGCCGGCCGGCATCGGCGCGTTGTCTTCCAGACGGAACGACAGCAGCACGGCCTTCTTCAGCCACTGGTTGACGACCCAGTCGCCATCCTTCTTTTCGGCGACGCGCAGCGCGCCCTTGTCGAGTTGCTCGATCGCGTGGGCGACGGCTTCGCGCACTTCGGCCGGCGCGGCCTTCGGCGACAGCTCGGCGCGGTTGTCCCAGGCGGTATCGATGATGCTCTGAAGTTGTTGCGACATATGCGTGATTTTCTGAAGGGTTGAAGTCTGAAGAAGGGGATGCCGGGTGGTTCAGGCGAGGCTTAGGCTGCCCTCGGTTTGCCACCGAGCGAGCGGCAGAATTCGACGATCCGCTGCGCGCCTTGCGTGCATTCGTCGACGTCGGCGACGAGCGCGAGGCGCACGAAATTGCGGCCGGGGTTCACGCCGTGCGCGGTGCGCGCGAGGAACGAGCCCGGCAGAACCGTCACATTATAGTCGGCGTAGAGGCGCTGGGCGAACTCGGTGTCCGTGAGTCCGGCGCGCTCGACGTTGGCCCACAGGTAGAACGCGGCGTCGGGCAGGCGCACGTCGAGCACGTCGGCGAGCATCGGCGTGACGGTCGTGAATTTCTGCAGGTACTTCGCGCGGTTCTCGCGCACGTGCGTCTCGTCGCTCCACGCGACCACGCTCGCGCTCTGGAACACGGTGGAAAGCGCCGTGCCGTGATACGTGCGGTACAGCAGGAACGCCTTGAGAATCGCGGCGTCGCCGGCGACGAAGCCCGAGCGCATGCCCGGCACGTTCGAGCGCTTCGACAGGCTCGACAGCATCACGAGGCGCTCGAAGCCGCGCCCGAGCTTGTGCGCCGCCTCGAGACCGCCGAGCGGCGGCTTCGACTCGTCGAAATAGATTTCCGAGTAGCACTCGTCCGACGCGATCACGAAGCCGTAGCGGTCCGATAGCGCGAACAGCTCGCGCCAGTCGTCGAGCGTGAGCACGGCGCCGGTCGGGTTGCCCGGCGAGCACACGTACAGCAGTTGCGTGCGGGCCCAGACGTCGGCGGGCACCGCCGAGTAGTCGCACGCGAAGTTGCGCGCCGGGTCGCTGTTGACGAAGTACGGCTGGGCACCGCCGAGCAGCGCCGCGCCTTCGTAGATTTGGTAGAACGGGTTCGGACAGAGTACGATCGCAGGCTCGTTGTCAGCATCGCGGCGCGGGTTCAGCACCGTTTGCGCGAGCGCGAACAGCGCCTCACGCGAGCCCGCCACCGGCAGCACTTCGGTCAGCGGATCGAGCGGCGGCAGGTTGTAGCGTTGCGTAACCCATTTCGCGATCGACTCGCGCAGCGGCGCCGAGCCGAGCGTGGCCGGATACGCGGCGAGGCCGCCGAGCGAATCGATCACCGCGTCGCGGATCAGCGGCGGGGTAGGATGTTTCGGCTCGCCGATGCCGAAGCTGATATGCGCGAGGCCGGCCGGCGGCGTAACGTCCTTGAAAAGCAGGCGCAGCTTTTCGAACGGATAGGGCTGAAGGGAGTCGAGTAGCGGATTCACGGACGAAATGGCCTGATCGGAATGGACGCGAATGAAAGGCGGGACAACCGGGCACGCGCGCCGGCGGGCGGCGGTGCATCAAACATGAATGAATCGGCATCCCTGCGCGCGATGAACTGGCCGGCGACGAGCCGGCCGCCAGCGGCGGCGAACGGACGATTATAGCGTGGCGCGCTTGAGGCGCGGCGGCCCGCGGACAATACCGGAGCTTGACGCGCGGCGCCGGCGCAACCCGCGAGGCGGAGCACATGTGCGTAGTAGCGGGAACGGCGCGATCCCTCCACGGGGCGCGCAAAAAGAATACGCAGGAGCAGCAATGAACGCAGCAGTTCAGGAGACAAGCGTCCTCGCCGGTGCGAACGCGGCCGACGGCATCACGAGGCAGGCGGCCATCGGGGCGGGCGACGGATTGGCCGCGACAACCGCCCACGAAACGCACGGCCAACATGGCCGGGTCCTCGCGCGAACCACCCACGACGCCCCTCGGAGCCCAGCCCCATGACCAACTGGCTTCGCAACGGCTGGCCGACGCTCGCGATCATGCTGGGCGCATCGGTCTGGGGGATGGTCTGGTATCCGCTGCGCATGCTCGCGGCACTCGGCGTGACCGGCACGGCTGCGAGCGCGCTCACGAGCGGCACCGGCTGCCTGTTCGTGCTGGTCGTGCGGCATCGCGCGCTGAAGACCGTGCGGTGGCACTGGCTGCTGCCGGCGCTCGCGCTCGCCGCGGGCGTCACCAATCTCGGCTTCGTGTGGGGCGCGATCCACGGTCAGGTGATGCGCGTGCTGCTGCTGTTCTATCTGACGCCCGCGTGGACCGCGCTGTTCGCGCATTTCATCCTGCACGAGCGGCTCACCTGGTCGGGCGCGGCGCTGGCCGCGCTGTCGCTCGCGGGCGCGATGACGATGCTGTGGTCGCCGCAGTTGGGCATACCGGTGCCCGGCAATCCGGCCGAGTGGGCCGGTCTCGCCGGCGGCATGGGCTTCGCGATGAGCAATGTGCTGATTCTGAAGACGAGCCGCGTGCTGCCTGACATGAAGCCCGAAATGCGCACCGGCGTGATCTTCGGCGGCGCGGCGCTGTTCGGTGCGCTCGCGTCGCTGTTCGAGCCGATGCCCGCGCCGCCCGTCGGCGCGCACCTGGGTACCGCGGCGCTGCTGGTGCTGGGTCTCGGTCTGCTGCTCGCGTCCAACAACATGCTGGTGCAGTACGGGCTGTCGCGGGTGCCGGCCAATCGCGCGTCGATCATCATGCTGTTCGAGCTCGTCGTGACGGCGTTGTCGGCGTGGCTGTTCGCCGGCGAAGTACCCGGGCCGCGTGAATGGGCCGGCGGCGCGTGCATCGTACTTGCATCGGCATTGTCGAGCTGGGTGCATCGCACGAAGACGGCGCCGCCCGATCCCGCCATCGGCGAGACGGACCCGCCCGGCGAGCACGACGGCGACGACGGCGAACAAGGCAGCGGACACGGCCGCGACGGCGACGGTGACGACCACCGAAAGGGCGGTAAGAATCGTCCACGCGCGATGGTATGATTCCCCCTCATTAGCCGGCGCGTGCGCACCTGCGGGTGCGTCAGATGTGCACGAGGTGTGCATGAGCGCATGCAGCCGGCGACCAAAATGCGAAGGCTCGCGAGGTTGCGTGGGGCCGTCCCGCCGAGGCGGAGAACGACCGGCGCAACCTCGCGAGCCACCTATCACACTCTCTTTTCAAACAGCGAAATCGCCGTGCGGCTCACCTCGATCAAACTCGCTGGCTTCAAATCCTTCGTCGATCCCACGCATTTCCAGGTCCCAGGCCAGTTAGTCGGCGTGGTCGGACCGAACGGGTGCGGCAAATCCAACATCATCGACGCGGTGCGCTGGGTGCTCGGCGAATCGCGCGCCTCTGAATTGCGCGGCGAGTCGATGCAGGACGTGATCTTCAACGGCTCGACCGCCCGCAAGCCCGGCAGCCGCGCCAGTGTCGAACTCGTGTTCGACAACGCGGACGGCCGCGCCGCCGGTCAGTGGGGGCAGTATGCGGAGATCGCCGTGAAGCGCGTGCTGACGCGCGACGGCACCTCGAGCTACTACATCAACAATCTGCCGGCGCGGCGCCGCGACATCCAGGACATCTTCCTCGGCACCGGCCTCGGCCCGCGCGCGTACGCGATCATCGGGCAGGGCATGATCGCGCGGCTGATCGAGGCGAAGCCCGAAGAGCTGCGCGTGTTCCTCGAAGAAGCCGCCGGCGTGTCGAAGTACAAGGAGCGCCGGCGCGAGACCGAGAACCGTTTGCACGACACGCGCGAGAACCTGACGCGCGTCGAGGACATCGTCCGCGAGCTCGGCGCGAATCTCGAGAAGCTGGAGGGGCAGGCGGTCGTCGCGACACGCTATCGCGAGCTGCAAGGCGACGGCGAGGAAAAGCAGCGTCTGTTGTGGCTGCTGCGCAAGAACGAGGCGGCCGGCGAGCAGCAGCGCCAGCAACGCGCGATCGAGCAGGCGCAGATCGACCTCGAGGCGCAAACCGCGAAGCTGCGCGAAGTCGAGTTGGAACTCGAAACGCTGCGCGTCGCGCATTACTCGGCGAGCGACGCGATGCAGGGCGCGCAGGGCGCGCTGTACGAAGCGAACGCGGAAGTGAGCCGGCTGGAAGCCGAGATCCGCTTCATCGTCGAATCGCGCAACCGCGTGCAGGCGCAGATCGCCGCGCTCACGGCGCAGCGTGAGCAGTGGCAGTCGCAGGCCGACAAGGCGCAGGACGATATCGCCGACGCCGAAGAGCAACTGGCCGTCGCCGAGGAAAAAGCCGTGCTCGCCGAAGAGGACGCCGCCGCGAAGCACGACGCGCTGCCCGCGCTCGAAGCGCGCTGGCGCGACGCCCAGGCCGAGCTGAACACCGAGCGCGGCGGTATCGCGCAGACCGAGCAGGCGCTCAAGCTCGAAGCTGCGCATCAGCGCAATGCCGATCAGCAGTTGCAGCAGCTGCAGCAACGCCACGAGCGGCTGAAATCGGAGGAAGGCGGCCTCGACGCGCCCGACGAAGCACAGCTCGAAGAGTTGCGCATGCAGCTCGCCGAGCACGAAGAAATCCTTCACGACGCGCAGGGACGCCTCGCCGACGCGCAGGAAACACTGCCGCGGCTCGACGGCGAACGCCGCGCCGCGCAGGAGCGCGTGCAGGCCGAAAGCGCGCAGATCCATCAGCTCGACGCGCGCCTCGCCGCGCTCAAGCAGTTGCAGGAAAACGTGCAGACCGAAGGCAAGATCCAGCCGTGGCTCGACAAGCACGAGCTCGGCAGCCTGCCGCGTCTGTGGAAGAAGCTGCATGTCGAGGCCGGTTGGGAAACCGCGCTCGAAGCGGTGCTGCGCGAGCGGCTCGCCGCGCTGGAAGTGTCGAATCTCGATTGGGTCAAGGCGTTCGCCACCGACGCGCCACCGGCCAAGCTCGCGTTCTACGCGCCGCCGGCGGCCGGTCAGCCGGCTCCGGCGGCGGGCGCGCTGCGCTCGCTGCTGTCGCTCGTGCGCATCGAGGACGCGGGCATCCGCGCGGTGCTGAACGACTGGCTCGGCCTCGCGTTCGTCGCCGACGATCTGCAGCAGGCGCTGTCGATGCGCGCGCAGTTGCCCGAGGGCGGCGCGTTCGTCGTGAAGGCGGGGCACGTGGTCACGCGCGTCGGCGTGCAGCTGTACGCGGCCGATTCCGAGCAGGCGGGCATGCTCGCGCGTCAGCAGGAAATCGAAAACCTCGGCCGCCAGGTACGCGCGCAGGCCTTGCTCGCCGACGAGGCGAAGGCCGCCGCGATCCGCGCCGAAGCCGCGCATACGCAAGCCGCGCAGGCGCTCGCCGAGATGCGCCAGCAGGCCGAACGCGCGACGCAGCGGGTGCACGCGTTGCAGATGGACGTGCTCAAGCTCACCCAGGCGCACGAGCGCTACACGCAGCGCAGCACGCAGATTCGCGAGGAACTCGAAGAGATCGCCGCGCAGATCGACGAGCAGCGTGCGCTGCGCGCGGAATCGGAGGCGAACTTCGAGCGTCACGACGGCGAGCTCGCCGAGCTGCAGGCGCGCTTCGAAGACCACCAGCTCGCGTTCGAAGCGCTCGACGAAGAACTGACGAGCGCCCGCGGTGAAGTGCGCGATCTGGACCGCGCCGCCACCGACGCGCGCTTCGCCGCGCGCAACATGGCGAATCGGATCGACGAGTTGAAGCGCAGCATCCAGGTCGCGCACGAGCAGAGCGAGCGCGTCGCCGGCGCACTCGAAGACGCGCGCGCCGAGCTCGAAACGATCAACGAGCAGACCGCGCACACCGGTCTGCAGGACGCGCTCGACATCCGCGCGGTCAAGGAAGAGGCGCTGCGCGCCGCGCGCGTCGAACTCGACGACCTGACCGCGAAGCTGCGCGCGGCCGACGAAACGCGCCTCACCGCCGAGCGCGCGCTGCAGCCGCTGCGCGACCGCATCAACGAGTTGCAGCTGAAGGAGCAGGCCGCGCGCATCAACGGCGAGCAGTTCGTCGAGCAGCTGGCCGCGGCCGGGGTCGATGAAACCGAGCTGCAAGCCAAGCTGACGCCGGACATGAAGCCGTCGTACCTGCAGGGCGAAGTCACGCGCATCAACAACGCGATCATCGCGCTCGGGCCGGTCAACATGGCCGCGCTCGACGAGCTGAAGGCCGCGACCGAGCGCAAGAGCTTCCTCGATTCGCAGTCGGCCGACCTGACGAGCGCGATCGAAACGCTCGAAGACGCGATCCGCAAGATCGACGGCGAAACGCGCACGCTGTTGCAAAGCACGTTCGACGAAGTGAACCGTCATTTCGGCGAGCTGTTCCCGCGTCTGTTCGGTGGCGGCCAGGCGAAGCTGATCATGACCGGCGACGAAATTCTCGACGCCGGCGTGCAGGTGATGGCGCAGCCGCCGGGCAAGAAGAATTCGACGATTCACCTGCTGTCGGGCGGCGAGAAGGCGCTGACCGCGACCGCGCTGGTGTTCGCGATGTTCCAGCTGAATCCGGCGCCGTTCTGTCTGCTCGACGAAGTGGACGCGCCGCTCGACGACGCCAACACCGAGCGCTTCGCGAATCTGGTACGGGCGATGTCGGACAAAACGCAGTTCCTGTTCATCTCGCACAACAAGATCGCGATGGAAATGGCACAGCAACTGATCGGCGTGACGATGCAGGAGCAGGGCGTCTCGCGGATCGTCGCGGTCGACATGGAAACGGCGGCGGGTTTCGCCCAGAATATCGTTTGAGTTAACGCCTTCGCGGGCATCCGCATCCAGCGCAGCGGCTTCGATGAGTGCCGCGCGGTACGTGGAGCGGATCAGAGGCCCGCGCGGATAAAAGAATTGCTGATGGAGCATGCATGGACGAGTTGACACTCGGTTTGATCGGCGCGGGTGCCGTGGTGGTCGGGGGCGTGGTCGTGTACAACGCGTGGCAGGGCGCGAAGGTGCGCCGCAAGATGCCGCGGCCGATGCCGGCCGACACCGCCGAGAGCTTTGCGCGGGACGAGCATGAGGAGCAGAGCCCGTTCATCGAGCCGGCCCGGCCGACCACGCGGCGCGAGCCGAGCGTGAGCGCCGAGGCGGCCGCGGACCCGACCGCCGCGCGCGTCGAGCCGACCTTCGGCGCGGGCGCCGCCATGGGTGCCGCGCCGCTCGATACACCGGCCGATATCCAGGCCGAGATGACGTCGCCGAACGGCTATCCGCCGGCAGATGCCGACACCGTCGGCGCAGGCGAGCATGCAGCAGCGCCGGGCGCGAACGCAGAGCGCTCCGCGGCCGAAGCGCCCGCGGCCCAGCCGGCGTCCGCCGAGCACGAGCGCGTCGAACCCATCTTGCCGGCCGCCACGACGATTTCGTCGGCGCCGCCCGCGATCGTCGATCGGCGCATCGACTGTATCGTGCCGATCCGGCTGAACGGCCCCGTGGCCGGCGACAAGGTGCTGCCGCTCGCGCAGCGCCTGCGTCGCGCGGGCAGCAAGCCGGTGCATATCGAAGGCAAGCCCGAAGGCGGCGGCGCATGGGAGCTGCTGCAGAACGGCACCCGCTACGAAGAACTGCGCGCGGCCGCGCAGCTCGCGAACCGCAGCGGCGCACTCAACGAGCTCGAATTTTCCGAGTTTGTGACCGGCGTGCAGCAGTTCGCCGACGCGCTCGACGCGGCGCCGGAATTCCCCGACATGCTCGAAACCGTCGCGATGGCGCGCGAGCTCGACGGCTTCGCCGCGCAGTGCGACGCGCAGTTGTCGATCAACGTGCTGTCGGACGGCGCGCCGTGGTCGGCCAACTACGTGCAGGCGGTCGCGTCGCAGGACGGGCTGCTGCTGTCGCGCGACGGTACGCGCTTCGTCAAGCTCGACTCGCGGCAAAGCCCGGTGTTCATGCTGCAGTTCGGCGACACCAACTTCCTGCGCGACGACCTCACGTACAAGGGCGGCGAGATGATCACGCTGGTGCTCGACGTGCCGGTCGCCGACGAAGACATCCTGCCGTTTCGTCTGATGTGCGATTACGCGAAGTCGCTGGCCGAGCGCATCGGCGGACGCGTGGTTGACGACGGTCGCCGGCCGCTGCCGGAAAGCGCGCTGCTCGCGATCGAAAAACAGTTGATGACGCTGTACGCGAAGCTCGAACAGGCGGGTATTCCGGCGGGTTCGCCGGCGACGCGACGCCTGTTTAGCCAGTAAGCGTTTTTCAGCGCTCTACGTGTTTTGACGACGGCCGCACGATGTGCGGCCGTCGTCGTTTCCGGCTTGTATTGCGGCGTGGGGCGCCCCGATTCAGCGATGTAAAGGGGCACGCTTCCTGCGATAATCCGATGTCCGACTTTCACCTCGAGAAGCCTCCGACAGCATGGCCCGATCCTCCGTCTCTCCTTCTGCAACCAGCGCTCCGGCCGAGCGGGCCGCGTGGCTGCGCGCGGAACTCGAACGCGCGAACTACGCGTACTACGTGCTCGACCAACCGGACCTGCCGGATGCCGAGTACGACAAGCTGTTCAAGGAACTGGAGCGCATCGAGGCCGAGCATCCGGAGCTGATCGTGCCGGACTCGCCGACGCAGCGCGTCGGCGGCGAGGCCTCGAGCGGTTTCGAGCAGGTCGTGCACGATCAGCCGATGCTGTCGCTGAACAACGGTTTCGCCGATGAGGACATCGTCGCGTTCGACAAGCGCATCGGCGACGCGCTCGGCAAGAATGCGAACGAGCCGCCGGTGCCGGTCGACTACGCGGCCGAACTGAAATTCGACGGTCTCGCGATCTCGCTGCGTTACGTCGACGGCGTGTTCGTGCAGGCGTCCACGCGCGGCGACGGCACGACCGGCGAGAACGTCACCGAAAACGTCCGCACCATCCGCTCGATTCCGCTGAAGCTGAAGGGCAAGCGCGTGCCGCACATGCTCGACGTGCGCGGCGAAGTGCTGATGTTCAAGCGCGATTTCGAGCGCCTGAACGAACGTCAGCGCGCCGCCGAGCAGCGCGAATTCGCGAACCCGCGCAACGCGGCGGCGGGTAGTTTGCGGCAGCTCGATTCGAAGATCACTGCGCAGCGGCCGCTGTCGTTCTTCGCGTATGGCATCGGCGTGCTCGAAGGCATCGAGATGCCGGCCACGCACAGCGAACTGCTCGACTGGTACAAGGAGATGGGCTTGCCGGTCAATGGCGAGCGCGCGGTCGTGCAGGGTGCCGAAGGCCTGCTCGGCTTCTTCCACGCGGTCGGCGAAAAGCGTGAGGGGCTGCCGTACGACATCGACGGCGTGGTCTACAAGGTCAACCGGCTCGACGAGCAGGAGAGGCTCGGCTTCGTGTCGCGCGCACCGCGCTTCGCGCTCGCGCATAAATTCCCCGCGCAGGAAGCGCTGACGAAGCTCGTCGCGATCGACGTGCAGGTCGGCCGCACCGGCGCGATCACGCCGGTCGCGCGGCTGGAGCCGGTGTTCGTCGGCGGCGCGACGGTCACGAATGCGACCTTGCACAACGAAGATGAGGTGCGCCGCAAGGACATCCGCATCGGCGACACGGTGATCGTGCGGCGCGCCGGCGACGTGATTCCCGAGGTGGTCAGCGCGCTGCTCGACCGTCGTCCGGCCGATGCGCGTGAGTTCGTGATGCCGACGCAATGCCCGGTGTGCGGCTCGGCGATCGAGCGGCTGCCCGACGAGGCGATCGCGCGCTGCACCGGTGGCCTGTTCTGTCCGGCGCAGCGCAAGCAGGCGCTGTGGCACTTCGCACAGCGGCGCGCGCTCGATATCGACGGCCTCGGCGAGAAGATCATCGATCAACTGGTCGAACAGAATCTCGTGCGCACGCCGGCCGATCTGTTCAACCTCGGCTTTGCGACGCTCGCGGAGCTCGACCGCTTTGCCGAGAAGTCCGCGCAAAACCTGCTCGACTCGCTCGAAAAAGCCAAGCATACGACGCTTGCGCGCTTCATCTATGCGCTGGGGATTCGCCATGTCGGCGAATCGACCGCGAAGGATCTCGCCAAGCACTTCGGCTCGCTCGATCCGATCATGGATGCGTCGCTGGAAGAACTGCTCGAAGTCAACGACGTGGGGCCGGTCGTCGCCGAATCGATTCACCAGTTCTTTGCCGAAGACCACAACCGCACGGTGATCGAACAGCTGCGCGCGCCGGGCCGGGTCACGTGGTCCGAGGGTCCGCCCGCGCCGAAGGCGCCGCAGGGCGTGCTGGCCGGTCAGACGGTCGTGCTGACCGGCACGCTGCCGAACCTGTCGCGCGAGGACGCGAAGGAAATGCTCGAGGCGGCCGGCGCGAAGGTGGCGGGGTCGGTATCGAAGAAAACCAGTTACGTGGTGGCGGGCGCCGACGCGGGCAGCAAACTCGCGAAGGCCGAGGAACTCGGCATCCCCGTACTCGACGAAGATGGTATGCGCAACCTCCTGGAGGGGCACTGATGATTCACGACATTCTGAAGATGGGCGATCCGCGTCTGCTGCGAATCGCGGAGCCCGTCGACCGCTTCGACACGCCCGAGCTGCACCGCCTCGTGGAAGACATGTTCGAGACCATGCACGCGGCGAACGGCGCGGGTCTTGCCGCGCCGCAGATCGGCGTCGATCTGCAGGTGGTGATCTTCGGCTTCGGTTCGAACGAGCGCTATCCGGACGCGCCGCCGGTGCCGGAAACGGTGCTGATCAACCCCACCGTCACGCCGGTGTCGCAGGATATGGAGGAGAGCTGGGAGGGCTGCCTGTCGGTGCCGGGGCTGCGCGGCGTGGTGAGCCGGTTTTCGATGATCCGCTATCACGGCTTCGATCAATTCGGCAATCCGATCGATCGGGTCGCCGAGGGCTTTCACGCGCGGGTCGTGCAGCACGAATGCGATCATCTGATCGGCAAGCTGTATCCGATGCGGATTACCGATTTCTCGAAGTTCGGCTTTACCGAGGTGCTGTTTCCCGATCTCGATCCGAATAGCGACGACTAAACGTGGCTGCCGCCAATAAAAAACCCACGCCTTAGGTGCGTGGGTTTTTTGTTGCCCCGAAGGATGCGCCTGCTTACAGCAAGCAGGCGCGCGGCGGACCGACCTCAGAACGACTCGTCTTCCGACAGATAGCGCCACTGTCCCGGCGGCAGCGCGCCGAGCATCACCTGGCCCATGCGCACGCGCTTCAGGCCCACCACTTCGAGACCGACCAGTTCGCACATGCGGCGAATCTGACGCTTCTTGCCTTCGCGCAGCACGAAACGCAACTGCTCGCCGTTCTGCCAACTGACCTCGGCGGGCTTCAGCGCGACCTCGTCGAGCGACAGGCCGTGGCGCAGCAGCGCGAGTTTTTCGGCCGGGAAATGGCTTTCGACGTCGACGGTGTGCTCACCGTAGGCGACCCGCACCAGATACTCCTTGTCCACGTCCGAGTGACCGCCGATCAGTTGCTTCGCGATGCGGCCGTCCTGCGTCAGCACGAGCAGGCCCGTCGAATCGATGTCGAGACGACCGGCCGGCGCGAGCTGGCGCAGATGCGACACCGAGAAACGGATGCCCGAGCGGTCGCCCTCCCAGCGATTCTCAGGCGTGACGAGCGTGATGGCCGGCTGGTAGCCGTCTTCCGCCTGGCCCGACACGAGGCCGACCGGCTTGTGCACGATCACTGTCACCTGGCTCGACTGGAAGGCTTCGGCGGCCGGGTCGATGTCGATGCGCTGATCCGGGAACACCTTGGTGCCGAGCGTATCGACGCGCTCGCCGTCGACCATCACCCAGCCTTTCTCGATCCATTCGTCGGCCTCGCGGCGCGAGCACAGGCCAAGCTTGGACATCAGCTTGGACAGACGCAGCATGCCCGGCGCGTCTTCGCGATCGCGGCGGGGCGGGTGTGCAGTGTCGACGGTGGTGTCGACGGATTGGGCCGGTGCGGATGCCGAGGTGCGCGGCTTGGCGGCGCGGGCAGGGCGCTCGTCGTCGAAACTGCGCGCAGGGCGCTCGCGACGTTCGCTGCGTTCAGCGCCGCGTGCGGAGTGTTCGCCGGACTCGCGGCGGGAGGACGTCCAGTCGCCGCGCTCGCCGCGGTCCTCACGCGTTGTGCGGGGTGCACGCTCGGTACGTTCGCCAAAGCCGCCCTTTACCGGCTTCGCGAAGCTGCGCTCGCCGCGCTCGCTACCGAAGCGCGGGCGGTCGCCGGCATCGCGCTCGCGGCGCACCGGACGGTCGCCACGCGCGCCGCTTTCCGAAGAGCCTGCGCCTGCGCGCGGACCGCTGAACGGACGGCGTTCGCCGTCGTCGCGGCGCGGTGCGCGCTCGCCGCGCTCCGCATTGCCCTCGAAACGACGCGGTGCGCGTTCTGCACGGTCGCCGAATTCGCGTCGCGGTGCGCGTTCGCCACGTTCAGCGTTGCCTTCGAAGCGACGTGGTGCGCGTTCTGCACGGTCGCCGAATTCGCGTCGCGGTGCACGTTCGCCACGCTCAGCGTTGCCTTCGAAGCGACGTGGTGCGCGTTCAGTACGACGGTCGCCGACTTCACGTCGCGGTGCACGTTCGCCACGCTCAGCGCTGCCTTCGAAGCGACGCGGCGCGCGTTCAGCACGGTCGCTGAATTCGCGTCGCGGTGCACGTTCGCCACGCTCAGCATTGCCTTCGAAGCGACGGGGTGCGCGTTCAGCGCGCTCACCGAATTCACGCCGCGGTGCACGTTCGCCACGCTCGGCGCTGCCTTCGAAGCGACGCGGCGCGCGTTCAGCGCGCTCGCCGACTTCACGTCGCGGTGCACGTTCGCCACGTTCAGCGCTGCCTTCGAAGCGACGCGGCGCGCGTTCAGCGCGCTCACCGACTTCACGTCGCGGTGCGCGTTCGCCACGCTCAGCGCTGCCTTCGAAGCGACGCGGCGCGCGTTCCGCCCGCTCACCGAATTCACGCCGGGGTGCACGTTCGCCACGCTCAGTGCTGCCTTCGAAGCGACGCGGCGCGCGTTCAGCCCGCTCGCCGAATTCGCGTCGCGGTGCACGTTCGCCACGCTCGGCGCTGCCCTCGAAGCGACGCGGTGCGCCCGTGGCAGCCGCGCCCCGTTCGCGCGCGGCCGACCCTTCGGCACGCGGCGTGCGCGCACCGGCGCCCGCCGGCTTCGCACCGACCGGCCGCTTCGCGCCGCCACCCGCCGATGCCGCGCCTCCACGCTTCGCGCCGGCTTCGGCCTCAAAGGGCTTCGGCCGCGCTGGACGGGTCGGCTTTCGCGCCGACGCACTGCCGGAGCGGACAGGGGCGCGTTCGGACGAGGTCGGCCGCGGATGTTTCGCTGTTAATTTGATTCGCATGAAATCTCACACTGCGATCGCGCGCAGCAGTTCGGTCTCGACCTGAATTTGCAGGCGGTTGTCCGACAGGCTGTGTCCTTCGAGCAGGAACACGTCCTCGACGCGTTCGCCGAGCGTGTTGATCCGCGCCGACGCGACGCCGACCCGGTGCTCGGCCAGCACGCGCGCGATCGAATAAAGAAGGCCCGGCCGGTCGTTCGCCGACACGGACAGGATGTAGTATTGGCCGCGCTCGTCGGCCCGCAGGTCGACGCGCGGCGTAATCGGAAAGGTGCGCGACAGCCGCGACAGCCGGCCCTTCGACGGTCCCGGCAGCAAGGTGCCGTGGCCCGCGAGCCGCGCGGTCAGCTCCTGCTCGACCAGATTGGCGATGTCGCGATAGTGCACGTCCTCTTCGGTGTGCGCGACGAGGAAGTTGTCGAGCGCATAGCCGTGGCGCGTCGTGCTGACGCGCGCATCGAGCACCGACAGACCGTTGCGGTCGAAATACGCGCAGATGCCCGCGAACAGATCGGGCTGGTCCTTCACGTAGACGAGCACCTGCAGCGCCTCGCCGATCGGCGACGGCCGCGCCCGCACGAGCGGCGTCGGGGTTTCGACGTGGCGGTACAGCACGCGCGTCTGCCACGCGATGTCCGCCGCGTCGTGGCGCAGGAAATAGCCGACGTCGAGCTTGTCCCACAGCGCCCGTTGCGCGCCTTCCGGCACGGTTTCGAGACGCAGCAGCGCGAGCGCCTCTTCCTTGCGCGACTTCAGCTCCGAATGCTCGTCCGGCTGTGCACCGCCCAGCACGGCGAGCGTGGTGCGGTAGAGATCTTCGAGCAGCTTGCCTTTCCACGTGTTCCAGACCTTCGGGCTGGTGCCGCGGATGTCGGCGACGGTCAGCAGATAGAGCGCGGTCAGGCGGCGCTCGGTACCGACCAGCTCGGCGAAGCGCTTGATCACTTCAGGGTCGCTCGTGTCCTGCTTTTGCGCGACCTGGCTCATCGTCAGATGCTGCTGCACGAGCCACACGACCAGCTCGCCATCCTCGCCCTCGATGCCGTGCTGCCGACAGAAGCGCCGCGCGTCGGCCATGCCGAGCGTGGAGTGATCGCCGCCGCGGCCCTTCGCGATGTCATGAAACAGCGCGGCCGCGTACAGCACCCACGGCCGGTCGAAGTTGGCGATCAACTGGCTGCAGAACGGGTATTCGTGCGCATGCTCGGCGATCGCGAAGCGGCGCAGATTGCGCAGCACCATCAGGATGTGCTGATCGACCGTGTACACGTGATACAGATCGTGCTGCATCTGCCCGACGATGCGCCGGAAATTCAGCAGATAACGCCCGAGCACGCTGGTCTG
The DNA here is from genome assembly GCF_004197395.1 of Paraburkholderia sp. UYCP14C. GTDB lineage: Bacteria > Pseudomonadota > Gammaproteobacteria > Burkholderiales > Burkholderiaceae > Paraburkholderia. The sequence goes on from NZ_SELS01000032.1 coordinate 59,879, forward strand.
GTTCATCAGCCGGAACGCATGCGTGATGCCGGCCGGCTGCTTCAGGATTGCCATGAAGAGCCGGCGGTTTTCCGGATCGCGCCGCCAATGCTGGTCCATCACGTCGCGGGCGTTGTAGATCGCGCGCAGCGTGCGCGCCGACAGGCCCTTCACGCCGGGGGTGCGCTCGTACAGCAGGAACGCTTCGAGGATCGCGTTCGGTTCGCGCTGGAACACGTCGTCGGACGCGATTTCGAGCATGCCCTGCTTTTCGACGAAGCGATCCGACAGCACGCGCGTGATGCCGCTCGTGCTCGGAAAGAGCTGCGCCTCGATGTTCTGGATCAGGATCGTCGCGAGCTGCGTGACCGCTTTCGCGGCCCAGTAGTAGCGGCGCATCAGCTGCTCGCTCGCGCGCTTGGTCGCGGTCGGCTTGAAGCCGAAGCTCTCCGCGACCGGCGTCTGCAGGTCGAACACCAGGATGTCCTGACGGCGCCCGGCGATCACGTGCAGCCGCGCACGCAGCGACTTGAGGAAGCCTTCGTTGTGACGCAGCTCGCGCGCCTCGCGCTCGGTGATGAGGCCGCGCGCTTCGAGTTCGCGCCAGCTGCTGCCGAACTCGGCCGCCTGCGTGATCCACAGGATCAGCTGCAGGTCGCGCAGCCCGCCCGGGCTTTCCTTGATGTTCGGTTCGAGCGCGTACGGCGTGTCCTGAAACTTCGCGTGACGCTGGCGCATTTCCAGCACCTTCGCCTGGAAAAACGCCTTCGGGTCGAGCGCCGCGCGGTAGCGCTGCGCGAAATCGTCGAACAGCGCGGTGCTGCCGGTGATACGGCGTGCTTCCAGCAGCGAGGTACGCACCGTGACGTCGTTGGCCGCTTCTTCCAGGCATTGCGACACGCTGCGCACGCTGCTGCCGAGTTCCAGCCCGAGATCCCACGCGAGGCTGATAAAGCGCTCGATGCGCGCCTCGAGATGCTCGAGCCGCGCGTCGGGCAACAGCACCAGGATGTCGATATCGGAGTGCGGCGCGAGTTCGCCGCGCCCATAGCCGCCGACCGCGACGAGCGCGAGGTCGTCGGGCAGCTCGCAGGTGTCCCAGGCGGCGCGCAACGAATGGTCCGTCGCGCGCGCGAGGGCAGCCATCAATACGTCGACGTTGGTGGCCGTTCGAAAGCGTTCCAGCAATTGGGCTTTGGCCACTTTATAGTCCGCCTTGAGCGACGAGGCATGGGAGGGGGCGACGGCTGGAACGCTACTCATTGGCAGGCGGGCGGTGAGGTCGGAGTCGGTCAGGCGGTGGCCGCAACCACGGACGGACGCGCGGGCGTACCGGCCGATACGGTCAGCACGTCGTAGCCTGTCTCCGTGACGAGCACCGTGTGCTCCCACTGCGCGGACAGGCTGCGGTCCTTGGTTTTGACGGTCCACTGGTCGGGCATCGTGCGGATGTCGCGGCGGCCGGCGTTGATCATCGGCTCGATCGTGAAGATCATGCCGGTCTGCAATTCGAGCCCGGTGCCGGGGCGGCCATAGTGCAGGATCTGCGGATCTTCGTGGAATACGGTGCCGATGCCGTGGCCGCAATATTCGCGCACCACGCTGTAGCCGAGGCCTTCGGCGTGCTTCTGGATCGCATAGCCGATGTCGCCGAGATGCGCGCCGGGGCGCACCTGATCGATGCCGAGCCACATGCATTCAAAGGTGGCCTGCACGAGGCGCTTCGCCATGATCGACCCTTCGCCGACGATGAACATGCGGCTCGTGTCGCCGAAGTAGCCTTCCTTGATGACGGTGACGTCGATGTTGAGTGCGTCGCCGTTTTTCAGGGCCTTGTCGCCCGGGATGCCGTGGCAGATCACGTCGTTGACGGAAATGCAGGTTGCCTTCGGATAGGGCGGGTAGCCCGGCGGCTGGTAATTCAGCGGCGCGGGGACCGTGCCCTGGTCTTTCAGCATGTATTCGTGGCACAGACGGTCGAGCTCGCCCGTGGTGACGCCAGCCTTGACGAACGGCGTGATGTAGTCGAGCACTTCGCTCGCGAGCCGGCAGGCGACGCGCATCTTCGCGATATCGTCCTGGTTTTTGATGGTGATAGCCATGGTTTCCTCGGAAGCCTTGCTGGATAAGGCTTGCTGGGTGTTGCGGTGGCCTGGCGGAGGGCGTCTTGCCGGCACGAAATGCCGGTTGATCATTCACGATCCCTCGCGCGAGGCGGAATCGAGCCATTTTACAGCAGTGGGGGCCGGGTCGTTGCGCCGGATCGGGCGGCAATGTGCCAAAAGCGACCAGAATCGGTTAGTTGGCGGCCCAACGGACGCGAGGCAGGGCTTTGGGCCTGGCTGCCCGGTCCCATGCGCAGGACCATCGCCCGGTGGTCGGGCCGGTTGAGTCGGTTACGAGTCGCGTGCTATACTCTTGGGCTAAGTCGGTCTTGGTCTGCTTTTATTCGCGCATTCGCCAATTCGTTGCAAATTCGCGCATGGCAGTTCGGCGGAACGGCTTCTCGCGGCACTCCGGTTGCTGGCGTCGCGAGTTGGAGAAAGTAGTGTCAGGCAACCAATTCGCAAGCCGGCGCACCCAGGGTGTCACCGCGTTCCAGCCGAAATAGAGGCGGCGCGGTCGATACGGCAGCCGGCTTAAGACCCAACCCTCGTGGAGAATTTTATGGCAGTTACGATGCGTCAAATGCTGGAAGCAGGTGTCCACTTCGGTCACCAGACCCGGTTCTGGAACCCGAAGATGGCCCCCTTCATTTTCGGTCATCGCAACAAGATTCACATCATCAACCTCGAAAAGACGCTGCCGATGTACAACGACGCGCTGAAGTACGCGCGTCAGCTGGCATCGAACCGCGGCACGATCCTGTTCGTCGGTACGAAGCGTCAATCGCGCGACACGATCGCCCAGGAAGCGCAACGCGCTGGTATGCCGTTCGTCAACGCGCGCTGGCTCGGCGGCATGCTGACCAACTTCAAGACGCTGAAGGTTTCGATCAAGCGCCTGAAGGACATGGAGGCAGCGCTGGAAGCCGGTGAAACCGAGCGCATGAGCAAGAAGGAAGCGCTGCTGTTCGAACGCGAAATGGCCAAGCTGCAGAAGTCGATCGGCGGCGTCAAGGACATGGGCGGCATTCCGGACGCGATCTTCGTGGTTGACGTCGGCTACCACAAGATTGCCGTGACCGAAGCGAACAAGCTCGGTATTCCGGTCATCGCCGTGGTCGATACGAACCACTCGCCGGAAGGTGTGGACTATGTGATCCCGGGTAACGACGACGCCAGCAAGGCAGTCGCTCTGTACGCGGCAGGCGTGGCCGACGCGATCCTCGAAGGCCGTGCGAACGCGGTCAACGAAGTGGTCCAGGCTGCACGTGGCGGCGACAGCGACGAGTTCGTCGAGGTCAACCCGGAAGCGTAAGGCTGCCCAGGGTCCGACATAAAAGGGGGCTTTCTACAGGCCCCCTTTTTTTAAGTCGCGACGCCTGTAGCGGGTGTTGTAATAGGCATCTGGCAGAGTGCTCGAGACGACGCGGCGCGCGTCGCTCGCAAAAAATACGCGAAAACGCTGAAACGAATTCCTGCCGCCGGCATCGAAGTGCGGGCGGCGTGTGACAGACAGAACCCAAGGAGCAAATGATGGCGGCAATTACCGCAAGCATGGTTGCAGAACTGCGCGCGAAGACCGACGCGCCGATGATGGAATGCAAGAAGGCGCTGACGGAGGCCGACGGCGATCTGGCGCGCGCTGAAGAACTGCTGCGCGTGAAGCTCGGCAACAAGGCCAGCAAGGCGGCATCGCGCGTGACGGCTGAAGGCGTCGTCGCATCGTTCATCAACGGCAACGCTGGTTCGCTCGTCGAGCTGAACTGCGAAACCGACTTCGTCTCGAAGAACGACGACTTCCTCGCGTTCTCGAAAAAGATCGCCGAGCTCGTCGCCACGCAGAACCCGGCTGACGTCGCCGCGCTGTCGGCTCTACCGCTCGACGGCCAGACCGTCGACGCAGTGCGCCTCGCGCTGGTCGGCAAGATCGGTGAAAACCTGTCGATCCGCCGTTTCGTGCGCTTCGACACCGCGAACAAGCTGGCGGCGTACCTGCACGGCACGCGCATCGGCGTGCTGGTCGAGTACACCGGCGCGGACGAGCAGGTCGGCAAGGACGTGGCAATGCACATCGCCGCGATGAAGCCGGTTTCGCTGTCGTCGGACGACGTGCCGGCAGATCTGATCGCCAAGGAGCGCAGCATCGCTGAACAGAAGGCTGCCGAATCGGGCAAGCCGGCTGAAATCGTCGCGAAGATGGTCGACGGCAGCGTGCAGAAGTATCTGAAGGAAGTGTCGCTGCTGAACCAGACGTTCGTTAAGAACGACAAGCAGACGATCGAGCAGATGCTGAAGGCGGCCAGCTCGAGCGTGCAGAAGTTCGCACTGTTCGTGGTCGGCGAAGGCATCGAGAAGAAGCAGGACGACTTCGCTGCGGAAGTGGCCGCTCAGGTCGCTGCTGCAAAGCAACAATAAGCGTTACCTAAGCTTCACAGCCGTACCGTTTGGACCCGCGGCGAGGCAAGACCTCGCCGCGGTCGGCAGCACCGCAAGGCCGCGCACGGGTTGACCCTCGCCGCGCGGCCGCCGCTGGCGAACTCGAGGGTTCGCCAATTTGGCGGCGCTTGCCCGAATCAGCATTTCACCCCTACATTAGTCCCTTGTTGTTGCCCTGTTCTGCGCGATCTGGATACCCCTATGCCCACTGCCTATAAACGCGTCCTGCTCAAACTCTCCGGTGAAGCTCTGATGGGCGACGATGCCTTTGGCATCAATCGCGCGACCATCGAACGAATGGTGGCGGACGTGGCCGAAGTGGTCCGTCTCGGAACGCAGCTGGCCGTGGTGATCGGCGGCGGCAATATTTTCCGCGGCGTCGCGGGCGGCGCGGCGGGTATGGACCGTGCGACGGCCGACTACATGGGTATGCTCGCCACGATGATGAACGCGCTGGCGCTGCAGGACGCGATGCGCCACGCCGGCATCGAGGCGCGCGTGCAATCGGCTTTGCGCATGGACCAGGTCGTCGAGCCGTACATCCGGCCGCGCGCGATCCGCCAGCTCGAGGAAGGCAAGGTCGTGATCTTCGCGGCCGGCACCGGCAACCCGTTCTTCACGACTGATACCGCGGCTGCATTGCGCGGCTCGGAAATCGGCGCGGAAGTGGTGCTGAAGGCGACCAAGGTTGACGGCGTCTATTCGGCCGATCCGAAGAAGGACTCGAGCGCGACCCGTTACACCACGATCAGCTTCGACGAGGCAATCGGCCGCAATCTGCAGGTGATGGACGCGACGGCTTTTGCGCTGTGCCGCGACCAGAAGCTGCCGATCCGCGTGTTTTCGATCGTCAAACCCGGTGCGCTCAAGCGCATCGTGCTAGGTGAGGACGAGGGCACCCTCGTCCACGTGTAAACTTCGTTTACATTACGTGGGCTTTGACGCGAGCCCGGGCCGCCGCATCGCGGGTGCCGGGCGGCTCGCACCGTTTTGAAGGTTCGGAGGTTTAAAAATGTCTGTGGCTGATATCAGGAAGGGCGCTGAACAGAAGATGCAGCGCTCCATCGACGCGTTCAAGAACGACCTGTCGAAGATCCGCACGGGCCGTGCGCACACGGGCCTGCTCGATCATATCCAGTGCGACTATTACGGCTCGCCGGTGCCGATTTCGCAGGTCGCGAACCTGACGCTGATCGACGCGCGCACGATCGGCGTGCAGCCGTGGGAAAAGAAGATGGTCCAGGTCGTCGAAAAGGCGATCCGCGAGTCGGACCTCGGTCTGAACCCGGCCACGCACGGCGACGTGATCCGAGTGCCGATGCCCGCGCTGACCGAAGAGCGCCGCCGCGAGCTGACCAAGGTCGTGCGTAGCGAAGCCGAAACGGCCAAGGTGGCCGTGCGCAATCTGCGCCGCGACGCCAACGAGCAACTGAAGAAGCTCGTCAAGGACAAGGAAATCTCGGAAGACGACGAACGTCGAGCCGGCGACGACGTCCAGAAGCTGACGGACAAGTTCGTCGCTGAAATCGACAAGCTCGTCACGACGAAAGAAGCCGAGATCATGACGGTCTGACGCCGTTCGGCTCAGCACCTTCTGATTTCCACTTCTTTACTGGCATTACTGTCCCGACGGCCATGACCTATACCAGCTCAACCGTGCGCGTGCCTGAAGTCGCCGCGGTGCCGCGACATATCGCGATCATCATGGATGGCAACGGCCGTTGGGCCACCCAGCGGCGTCTGCCGCGCGTGGCGGGCCATACGCGCGGCGTCGACGCGGTGCGGGCGGCCGTCGAGGCGTGCGCGCGGCAGGGCGTCGAATATCTGACGCTGTTCGCGTTCAGCTCGGAGAACTGGCGCCGTCCGAACGAGGAGGTGTCGTTCCTGATGCGCCTGTTCGTCACCGCGCTCGAGCGCGAGATCGGCAAGCTGCACGCGAACGGTATCCGTTTGCGCGTGGTCGGCGATCTCGAGCGTTTCGACGACAAGATCCGCGACCTGATCAAGCGCGCGGAAACCAAGACCGCTCGCAATACCCGTCTTACGCTGACCATCGCCGCGAACTACGGCGGCCGCTGGGACATCATGCAGGCCACCCGCAAGCTCGTCGAGCAGGCGGCGGCGACCGGCAAGCCGGTCGAGGTCAGCGAGGACGCGTTCGCCGAGCATCTGTCGATGGCTTACGCGCCCGAACCCGACCTGTTCATCCGCACCGGCGGCGAGCGTCGCGTCAGCAACTTCCTGCTGTGGCAACTCGCCTACACCGAGTTCTATTTCACCGACACGTTCTGGCCGGATTTCGACGCCGACGCGCTCGGTCACGCCATCGCTTCGTACGCCGAGCGGGAACGCCGCTTCGGCCGCACCAGTGCTCAGCTCGAGCCGCAATCGCAGAACGTCGATTCGCTTCCATGCTAAAGACCCGTGTCATCACGGCGATCGTGCTACTGGCAGTGTTCCTGCCTGTCACGCTGTTCGCGCCTGTCGGCGCGTTCGGCGCGCTGATCGCTTTCGTCGTTGTGTTCGCCGCGTGGGAATGGGCGCGCCTGCTGAAGCTCGGCGGCGCGGGGCCGGTGCTGTACGCGCTCGTCGCGGCGCTCGGGCTCGTCGCCAGCACGCGCGTGGGGGTCGGCACCGAGCATGCGCGGCCATTCTTCCAGGCAGCGGCGATTTTCTGGGTGATCGCGGGCCCGTTCGTGCTGCTACGCAAGCCCGTGCTCGCGCAGGGCGCGTGGCGCGCCTTTCTTTTTGTTGCCGGGATCGTCGGTTTCATCGCGTGCTGGCATGCTCTCGTCGCCGCGCGCATGCAAGGCGTGCCGTTCGTGCTGTCGCTGCTGCTATTGGTATGGCTCGCCGATATCGGCGCATACTTCTCGGGGAAAGCATTTGGCAAGCACAAGCTGGCACCCGCCATCAGTCCGGGTAAAACCTGGGAGGGCGCGATCGGCGGCTGGCTGCTGGTCATGATCGTCGCGGCGGCGGCGGTCTTTTTGCACGCGTTCGAGCCGACCCTGTATTCTGCGCTGCTGGCGCAACTGGGCGCGCTGCGCACGGTGCTCGCGCTGACCCTGCTGGTGGTTTTCAGCGTGGTCGGTGATCTGTTCGAATCGATGATGAAACGCCAGGCCGGCGTCAAAGACTCGAGCGGCCTGTTGCCGGGGCACGGCGGCGTGCTCGATCGCATCGACGCGTTGCTGCCGGTGCTGCCGCTCGCCATGCTGCTGCTCGGCTAGAGAAAGAGATATGCAAAAACGTCTGACATTGCTCGGTTCCACGGGCTCGATTGGAGACAGTACGCTCGACGTGGTCGCGCGCCATCCCGAGCGTTTTTCGATTTATGCGCTGAGCGCGCATCGCAACGGCGACAAGCTCGTCGAGCAATGCCTGCGCTTTGCGCCCGAAGTCGCGGTGGTCGGCGACGCCGACACGGCCGCGAAGGTCGCCGCGAAGCTGCGCGACGCGGGTAGCAAGACCGAGGTCACGTACGGGCCGCAGGCGCTCGTCGACGTCGCGAAGAGCGAAGGTTGCGACACGGTGGTCGCGGCGATCGTCGGCGCGGCCGGTCTCGCGCCGAGCCTTGCCGCGGCGCGCTCCGGCAAGCGCATCCTGCTCGCGAACAAGGAAGCGCTGGTGATGTCCGGCGCGATCTTCATGGACGCGGTGCGCGACAACGGCGCGGTGCTGCTTCCGGTCGACAGCGAACACAACGCGATCTTCCAATGCCTGCCGCGCGAAGCATCGCTGCATGGCGGCGTCGCCAAGATCATCCTGACCGCCTCGGGCGGCCCGTTCCGCACACGCGAACCGGCCACGCTCGTCGACGTGACGCCTGACGAAGCCTGCAAGCATCCGAACTGGGTGATGGGCCGCAAGATCTCGGTCGACTCGGCCACGATGATGAACAAGGGCCTCGAGGTGATCGAGGCGCATTGGCTGTTCAACCTGCCCGGCGAGCGCATCGACGTGCTGATTCATCCGCAGAGCGTGATCCATTCGCTGGTGTCGTACGCGGACGGCTCGGTGCTCGCGCAGCTCGGCAACCCCGACATGCGCACGCCGATCGCGCACGCACTCGCGTTTCCGGATCGCGTCGACTCCGGCGTCGCACAGCTCGATCTCGCGGAGATTGCGTCGCTGTCGTTCGAAAAACCCGATTACGCGCGCTTCCCGTGCCTCGCGCTCGCCATGAAGGCGCTTGCCGAAGGCGGCGTCGCGAGCGCGGCGCTGAACGCGGCAAACGAGATCGCGGTGGAGGCGTTCCTCGCGCGGCGCATCGGCTTCATGGCGATCGCCCAGGTGGTCGACTCGGTGCTGAACGCGTTGCCGAACCGCAGCGCGCATGCGCTCGACGACGTCATCGAAGCGGACGCCGCCGCGCGTCGCGCCGCGACCGAATTCATCGCGCGTCTGCCCGACGGCGCCCGTCGTACGGAACGCGCCGTCCAGTGAGGCGCTTATGAATCTGCTGATCGAACTGCTCGCTTTCGCGGTTGCGATTGGCGTACTCGTGGTGGTCCACGAGTACGGGCACTACAGCGTCGCGCGTCTATGCGGCGTGAAGGTGCTGCGCTTTTCGATCGGCTTCGGCAAGCCGCTCGTTCAGTGGGTCAGTCCGAAGACGGGCACCGAGTGGACGATTGCCGCGCTGCCGCTCGGCGGCTACGTGAAAATGCTCGACGAGCGCGAGGCCGGCCCCGGCTCGATTCCCGACGCGGATCTGCCGCATGCGTTCAATCGCCAGTCGGTGTGGCGACGCTTCGCGATCGTCGCGGCCGGTCCGGTCGCGAATTTCCTGCTTGCGATCGTGCTGTTCGCGCTCGTCTTCGCGACGGGCGTCACAGAACCGGCGGCCGTCATCGCGACGCCCGCGCCGAACACGCCGGCCGCGCTGGCGGGTTTCGAGGGCGGCGAGACGATCGTCGGTGTGCGCACCGGCCATAGCGACGAGACCGAGCCGGTGCGATCGTGGTCGGATCTGCGCTGGAAGCTGCTCGGCGCCGCGTTCGATCAGCAGCGCATCGTGCTCAGTGCAAAAGACGCGCACGGCACCTCCGATTTTCCGATGGACCTGCGCGGCCTCGGCGAGAAAGACGTCGACGACGATCTGATGTCGCACCTAGGCTTCGAACCGGGTGGCGGCAAGCTGACGGTGGCGGGCGTGCAGGCGGGCAGCGCCGCGCAGAAGGCGGGCCTCGTCGCGGGCGACCGGCTGCGTGCGATCAACGGCGCGCCGACCGATAACGCCGCGGCCTTCATCGCCTACGTAAAATCGCACGCCGGCGTGCCGGTCACGCTGCGGGTAGAGCGCGGCGGCCAGGGCGGGCACGCGGCGGGCACGCTCGAAGAGATCACGATCGTGCCGCAACTGCAGCGCGATGCGGCGAGCGGGCAGCAGATCGGCCGCATCGGCGCGGAGCTGGCGACCCAGGTGCCGTCGATCGACGTGCGCTATGGGCCGGTCGAAAGCCTGCGCCTCGGCGCGCGCCGCACGTGGGACCTCGCGGTGTACTCGGTGCGGATGTTCGGACGCATGATCGTCGGCGAGGCATCGCTGAAGAACCTGTCCGGTCCGGTGACGATCGCCGACTACGCGGGAAAGAGCGCACGTCTGGGTCCTGCTGCGTTTCTGTCGTTCCTGGCCCTTGTCAGCATTAGCCTCGGCGTGCTGAACCTGCTACCAATTCCGGTATTGGACGGGGGGCATCTGTTATATTACTTGGTTGAAGCTGTGACCGGTAAAGTTGTCTCCGATCGCTGGCAACTCGTTTTTCAGAGGGCGGGCCTTGCCTGCATCGTCGCGTTGTCGGCGATTGCGCTGTTCAACGATCTGGCTCGTTTAATCCATTTTTAAAGTGTCCGGCGGCGTTCTCGAGGGCGGCCGCCAGGCCTGATGCAGCTATACACACTGGGGAAGCACGTTGTTCAAACCTCATCGCTTAGGTCCAAAGACGGTTATAGCCGCGGCGTTCGCCGCGCATGGGCTGGTTGCTCACGCAACGACGCCCTTCGTGGTGCAAGACATTCGCATTGAGGGATTGCAACGCGTCGAACCGGGTACCGTGTTCGCGTACCTGCCCATCAAGCAAGGCGATACCTTCTCCGACGACAAGGCGTCCGAAGCGATTCGCGCGCTGTACGCGACGGGCTTCTTCAACGACGTCAAGATCGCGACCGAAGGCAACGTGGTGATCGTGCAGGTGCAGGAACGTCCGGCCATTGGCACGATCGACTTCGCCGGCATCCACGAGTTCGAGAAAGACAACCTGATCAAGGCGCTGCGCGCGGTCGGGCTTTCGCAAGGCCGCTACTACGACAAGGCGCTCGTCGACAAGGCCGAGCAGGAACTGAAGCGTCAATATCTGACGCGCGGCTTCTACGCGGCCGAAGTCACTACCACGATCACGCCGATCGACCGCAACCGCGTCGGCATCCTGTTCTCGGTGGCCGAAGGTCCGAGCGCGAAGATCCGCCAGATCAACTTCATCGGCAACAACACGTTCAGCACCGGCACGCTGCGTGACGAAATGCAGCTGTCCACGCCGAACTGGTTCTCGTGGTACACGAAGAACGACCTGTACGCGAAAGACAAGCTCACCGGCGACCTCGAGAACGTCCGCTCGTACTACCTGAACCGCGGCTACCTCGAGTTCAGCATCGAATCGACCCAGGTGTCGATTTCGCCGGACAAGAAGGACATGTACCTGACGGTCACGCTGCATGAAGGCCAGCCGTACACGATTTCGAATATCCGCCTCGCCGGCAATCTGCTCGACCGTGAAGCGGAGCTCAAGAAGCTGATCAAGATCAAGCCGGGCGACCGCTTCTCGGCCGAAAAGCTGCAGGCCACCACGAAGGCGATCGTCGACAAGCTCGGCGAGTACGGTTACGCATTCGCGACCGTCAACGCGCAGCCGCAGATCGACCAGAACAACCACACGGTCGATCTGACGCTGCAGGTCGACCCGAGCCGCCGCGTGTACGTGCGCCGCATCAACGTGGTCGGCAACACGCGCACGCGCGACGAAGTGGTGCGCCGTGAAATGCGCCAGCTCGAAAGCTCGTGGTTCGATTCGAACCGCCTCGCGCTGTCGAAAGACCGTATCAACCGTCTCGGCTACTTCACCGACGTCGACGTGACCACCATTCCCGTGGAAGGCACGCCCGACCAGGTCGACATCGACGTGAAGGTCGCCGAAAAGCCGACCGGCGCGATCACGCTCGGCGCGGGCTTCTCGTCGACGGACAAGGTGGTGCTGTCGGCGGGTATCTCGCAGGACAACGTGTTCGGCTCCGGCACGAGCCTGTCGGTCAACGTGAACACCGCGAAGACGTACCGTACGCTGACGGTTACCCAGGTCGACCCGTACTTCACGGTGGACGGCATCAAGCGGATCACCGACGTCTACTACCGCACGTACCAGCCGCTGTACTACTCGACGGATTCGAGCTTCAAGATCGTCACGTTGGGCGGCGATCTGAAGTTCGGCATCCCGTTCTCCGAAGTCGATACCGTGTACTTCGGCGTCGGCTTCGAGCAGAACCAGCTCGACATCGACTCGAACACGCCGGCCTCGTACGTACAGTACGTACAGGACTTTGGTCGCGTATCGAACAACGTGCCGCTCACGGTGGGTTGGTCGCGCGACGCGCGTGACAGCGCACTGGTACCGAGCCGTGGCTACTTCGCGCAGGCGAACGCCGAGTACGGCACGCCGGTCGGCGGCACGCAGTACTACAAGGCCGACATCAACGCGCAGTACTATTACTCGTTCGCGCGCGGCTTTGTGCTGGGCTTCAACTTCCAGGGTGGCTACGGTAATGGCCTGGCTGGCAAGCCTTACCCGATTTTCAAGAACTACTTCGCCGGTGGTATCGGTTCGGTGCGTGGCTACGAGCCGAGCTCGCTGGGTCCGCGTGATGCGAAAACAGGTGACCCAATCGGCGGTTCGAAGCTGCTGGTCGGAAATATCGAGTTGACGTTCCCGCTGCCGGGCACTGGCTATGATCGGACCTTGCGCGTGTTCACGTTCCTGGACGCTGGTAACGTGTGGGCCGACGCCAGTGCGGGCGCTACGTCCATCGGCTCGAACGGCCTGCGTTACGGCTACGGTGTCGGTCTCGCGTGGATCTCGCCGATCGGCCCGCTCAAGTTGAGCCTTGGCTTCCCGCTCGTCAAGCACACTGGCGACCAGTATCAGAAGTTCCAGTTCCAGATCGGGACGGCGTTCTGATCGGGCGGTGGGCGCTCCCGGCGGCTGGCTGCGGCGGCGGGTGCGGCCAAACTACAGTATCGAGAGGATGACTTTGCTAACCGGTATGTTTTCGAAACGTGTAGCGTGCGCACTGGCGCTGGCAATGACCCTCGGGGTCGGGATGGCGCACGCGCAGGAGGCGAGGATCGCCGCGGTGAATTCCGACCGCATCCTGCGCGAATCGGCGGCGGCGAAAGCCGCGCAGCTGAAGCTCGAGGCCGAATTCGCAAAGCGCGACAAGGATCTTGCCGACATGGCGCAAAAGCTCAAGTCGATGTCCGATGCGCTCGACAAGAATGGCGCGACAATGTCGGCGACCGATCGCGCGCAGAAGCAGCGCGACCTGTCCCAGCTCGACTCGGATTTCCAGCGCAAGCAGCGTGAGTTCCGCGAAGACCTGAACCAGCGCCGCAACGAAGAGCTCGCGGCGGTGCTCGATCGCGCGAACAAGGTCATCAAGCAGATCGCCGAAACCCAGCACTACGATCTGATCGTGCAGGAAGCGGTGTACGTGAGCCCGCGCATCGATATCACCGACCAGGTGCTGAAGGCGCTGGCCGCGTCGGGCAACTAAGGGCGACTGCGGGCGACGCACGGTCGCCCCGCGCGCGTCGGCGCGCGCCCTCGCAATGATTTGAATGGGTCCAGAGTAAGCACTAAAGTGCCAACTCTGGTCGACATTGGAGACAGGAAAGGCATGGCATTTACGCTCGAGGACATCGTCCAGCGGTTCGGCGGTGAGGTAGTCGGTAACGGGTCGCAGCGCGTCAGCAGTCTCGCGCCGCTCGACCAGGCAGGCCCGGACCAGTTGGCGTTCCTCGCCAATCCGAAGTATCTGTCGCAGGTCGACACGACCCGCGCCGGCGCGGTGCTGATCAATGCCGGCGACCTCGCGAAGCTCGCCTCGCGCGAAGGTCGAAACTTCATCGTCACGCCAAATCCCTACGCTTACTTTGCGCGCATCGCGCAGACCTTCATCGACCTCGCCGCGCCGAAGGCGGTTCCCGGCGTGCATCCGAGTGCAACCATCGATCCTTCCGCGCAGGTCGCCGCGAGCGCGGTGATCGGTCCGCGTGTCAGCGTGGAAGCGGGCGCGGTGATCGGCGAGCATGCGCGGCTCGACGCCAACGTCGTGATCGGCCGCGGCACGCATGTCGGCGCGAACGCGCATCTGTATCCGAACGTGACCGTGTACCACGGCTGCAAGCTCGGCGAGCGCGTGATCGTGCACGCCGGCGCGGTGATCGGCTCTGACGGTTTCGGCTTCGCGCCCGACTTCGTCGGCGAGGGCGACGCGCGCACCGGCAGCTGGGTGAAAATTCCGCAGGTCGGCGGCGTGTCGATCGCGAACGACGTCGAAATCGGCGCGAACACCACGATCGACCGCGGCGCGATGGCCGACACGATCATCGAGGAGTGCGTGAAGATCGACAACCTCGTGCAGATCGGCCATAACTGCAAGGTCGGCGCGTACACGGTCATCGCGGGCTGCGCGGGTATCGCGGGCAGCACGACGATCGGCCGTCATTGCATGATCGGCGGCGCGGTCGGCATCGCCGGACACGTGACGCTCGCCGATCACGTGATCGTCACCGCGAAGTCGGGCGTGTCGAAGTCGCTGCTGAAGCCCGGCATGTACACGAGTGCGTTCCCGGCCGTGAACCACGCGGACTGGAACAAAAGCGCCGCGCTGCTGCGCAACATCGACAAGCTGCGCGATCGCATCAAGGCGCTGGAGAACGCCACCGCCGCCAAGACCGGCAATGCCTCTGACGGCGCCGCAGGTCAACCCGCAGGCAACAAGATCTAACAGTTATCACGGCGGCCCATCGGCACCGCGTAAAATAGCGGTCGAGCATCAGGAAGCAAAGCCGGTGGCCGTGACCGGGTGGCACGGCCACCGGTCGTGAGAGGCGCCGGTCGCGCGCGTTATCAACCCACCTGCACCAGCATCCGCAGTCATCATCGCGCAGTCAATGCGTGAGCAGAAACACCATGAGCACCGAAAAAATCAATCTCGACATTCATAAGATTCTCACGCTGCTGCCGCATCGTTATCCGATTCTGCTGGTCGACCGGGTGCTCGAACTCGAACCGCACAAGAGCATCAAAGCGTTGAAGAACGTGTCGATCAATGAGCCGTATTTCCAGGGACATTTCCCGACGCGGCCGGTGATGCCAGGCGTGCTGATCCTCGAAGCGCTCGCGCAGACCGCGGCGCTGCTGACGTTCTCGGAAGAGCCGAGCGATCCGTCGAACACGCTGTACCTGTTCGTCGGCATCGACAACGCGCGCTTCAAGCGCGTGGTGGAGCCGGGCGATCAGCTGATGCTGCACTGCACGTTCGAGCGTCACATGCGCGGCATCTGGAAATTCAAGGCACGCGCCGAAGTGGATGGCGTCGTCGCGGCGGAAGCCGATCTGATGTGCGCGGTTCGTCACACGGACAAAGACGCGTAAAGCCGGCGTCCGGGCAGGTCGCGGCGCGTCACGGCACGCGCGCAGCCCCGGCGTCAAGGCCATCCAGACAACGCAACAGAATCAGAAGCGAGGACGCATGAGCAGGATCCATCCCACCGCGATCATCGAAGCGGGCGCGCAGCTCGACGAATCCGTCGAAGTCGGCCCCTATGCGGTGATCGGCGCACACGTGACGATCGGTGCGCGCAGCACGGTCGGCTCGCACAGCGTGATCGAAGGCTATACCACGATCGGCGAAGACAACCGCATCGGCCATTACGCGTCGGTCGGCGGCCGTCCGCAGGACATGAAGTACCGGGACGAGCCGACGAAGCTCGTGATCGGCAACCGCAACACGATCCGCGAGTTCACGACGATCCACACCGGCACGGTGCAGGACGCGGGCGTCACCACGCTCGGCGACGACAACTGGATCATGGCCTACGTGCACATCGGTCACGACTGCCACGTCGGCAGCAACGTGATCCTGTCGAGCAACGCGCAGATGGCCGGTCACGTGACGATCGGCGACCACGCGATCATCGGTGGCATGTCGGGCGTGCATCAGTTCGTGCGCATCGGCGCGCATGCGATGCTCGGCGGCGCGTCGGCGCTCGTGCAGGACGTGCCGCCCTACGTCATCGCCGCGGGCAACAAGGCCGAGCCGCATGGCATCAACGTCGAAGGGCTGCGCCGCCGCGGCTTCTCGGCCGATGCGATCTCGGTGCTGCGTACTGCGTATCGCGTGCTGTACAAGAACGGCCTGTCGCTCGAAGAAGCGAAGGTGCAATTGAAGGAACTCGGTTCGGCCGGCGGCGACGGCGACGCGCCCGTGCAGACGCTGCTCGCGTTCGTCGAAGCGTCGCAGCGCGGCATCATCCGCTAACCGATGACGTTGCAACCCAGTCCGCTGCGCGTCGCGATGGTGGCCGGCGAGCCGTCCGGCGACCTGCTCGCCGCGTCGCTGCTCGACGGTCTCGCCGGCCGGTTGCCGGCCGCCACGCAGTACTACGGCATCGGTGGTCCGCGCATGATCTCTGCGGGCTTCGACGCCCACTGGCCGATGGAAAAGCTGACGGTGCGCGGCTATGTCGAAGCACTGCGGCACATCCCCGAAATTCTCGGTATCCGCAACGAGCTGAAGCGTCAGCTGCTCGCCGAGCCGCCGTCGGTGTTCGTCGGCGTCGACGCGCCCGATTTCAATTTCGGGCTCGAGCACGCGCTGCGCGACGCCGGCATTCCGACCGTGCACTTCGTGTGCCCGTCCATCTGGGCGTGGCGCGGCGGTCGCATCAAGAAGATCGCGAAGGCGGTCGACCACATGCTGTGCGTGTTCCCGTTCGAAACCGCGCTGCTCGAAAAGGCGGGTGTCGCGGCGTCGTACGTCGGGCATCCGCTGGCCGACCAGATCCCGCTCGAACCCGACACCCTCGGCGCGCGCCGCGCGCTCGGCCTCACGGAAACCGGGCCGGTGATCGCGGTGCTGCCGGGCAGTCGGCGCTCCGAGATCGATCTGATCGCCCCGACCTTCTTCGCGGCGATGGAGATGATGCAGCATCAGGAGCCCAGCGTGCGCTTCGTGATGCCAGCGGCGACGCCCGCGTTGCGCGCGCTGCTGCAGCCGCTCGTCGACTCGCATCCAGGCCTCGCGCTGACCATCACCGAAGGCCAGTCGCAACTCGCGATGACCGCCGCCGACGCGATTCTCGTGAAGAGCGGCACCGTCACGCTCGAAGCCGCGCTGCTGAAAAAGCCGATGGTGATTTCATACAAGGTGCCCTGGCTGACCGGCCAGATCATGCGCCGCCAGGGCTATCTGCCGTACGTCGGCCTGCCGAACATCCTGGCCGGACGCTTCGTGGTGCCGGAGATCCTGCAGCACTTCGCGACGCCGCAGGCGCTCGCCGAGGCGACGCTGAAACAGTTGCGCGACGAGGCGAACCGGCGCACGCTGAAGGAAATCTTCACGGAGATGCATCACGTGCTGAAGCAGAACACCGCACAGCGCGCCGCCGAAGTCGTGGCGAGCGTCGTCGAGCAGCGGGCGGGGCGGCCATGACCGCCGCGCGCGCGCCTCGCCGCAAGACCGCGGCCGCGGTTCGGGTGGTGGCGCAAGCCGGCCTGAACTTCGAGAGCGCCGAAGACATCGTCTGTGGCGTCGACGAAGCAGGGCGCGGACCGCTGGCCGGTCCGGTCGTCGCGGCGGCGGTGATCTTCGATCCTGCCAAACCGATGATCCGCGGCCTCGACGATTCGAAGGTGCTCACCGCACTCAAGCGCGAAGCGCTGTACGACAAGATCGTCGAGCGCGCGCTCGCCTACTGCATCGCATCGGCGACGGTCGAAGAAATCGATTCGCTGAACATCCTGCACGCCACCATGCTGGCGATGAAGCGCGCGGTCGAGGGTTTGTCGGTCGTGCCGACGCTCGTGAAAGTCGACGGCAACCGTTGCCCGACGCTCAGCGTCCGTAGCGAGGCGGTGATCGGCGGCGACGCGCTCGTGAAGAGCATTTCGGCGGCGTCGATTCTCGCGAAGGTTACGCGCGACCGCATGCTGGTCGAACTGCACCAGGCCTATCCGATGTACGGCTTCGACGCGCACGCGGGTTACGGCACGCCGCAGCATCTTGCGGCGCTGCGCGAGCATGGGCCGTGCGAGCATCATCGGCGCTCGTTCGCGCCGGTGCGCGAAGCGCATCTGCGATTCGGCACAGGTGTGCCGGTGCCGGCGGCGGACGCCGTCATCGTAGCCGACGCGCTGCTCTTCGACGGCGATGCGTTCGGCGAAACCGGCCTCGCGTGACCGACCTCATCAGCATGGCTCGAGCGCGGTGCGCGCTTGAGTCGCGTTGATTCGCCACTGATTCCTTTTCCATTCCTCACCGCCTTCGCTGCCTGTGAAAGCCATCACCTCGCGGGACAATCCGCTCTACAAGCGCCTGAAGGCACTGGCCGGCTCGACGCATCAACAGCGCCGCAGCGGCCATGCGCTGCTCGAGGGTTTCCATCTCGCGAGCGCGTATCTCGACGTCGCCGGTCAGCCGGAGCTATGCGTCGTCACCGACGGCGCGCTGCGTCACGACGAAGCGCAGGCGATCGTGTCACGCATCGACGGGCATCGGCTCGTGACGCTGCCCGATGCGTTGTTCGGGCAGTTGTCGAATGTCGTGCATGGGGTCGGGATTCTGCTGCTCGTCGAGAAGCTCGATGCGCCGCTGCCCGAGCGCGTCGAGCAAAACTGTCTCGTACTCGACGGCGTGCAGGACGCGGGCAACGTCGGCTCGATTCTGCGCAGCGCGGCGGCCGCGGGCATCGAGCATGTATTCTGCGCGCCGGGCACCGCGTACGCGTGGTCGTCGAAGGTGCTGCGCTCGGGGATGGGCGCGCATTTCCTGTTGCAGATTCATGAAGACGTCGAAGCGGACGGGCTGATCGAGCGCCTCGCGGTGCCGGTCGTGATCACCGACTCGCACGGCGCCGAAGCGATCTACGATTGCGACCTGAGCAGGCCGCTCGCGTGGGTGTTCGGCAACGAAGGGGCGGGCGTGTCGCAGGTGTGGCGCGACGCCGTGTCGTTGCGCGTGACGATTCCGCAGCCCGGCGGCATGGAGTCGCTGAACGTGGCGGCTGCGGCGGCGGTCTGCGTGTTCGAGCAGTGCCGGCAGCAGCGCGGGCGCAACAAGTAGACGTGGGTGGCGTTGCGCGGGCTCGGGTCCGGCAGCGCAACGCCTGCCCGGCTGTGTCTCAATACGACGGCCGATCCAGCTTGATCTCCTGCAGGATCGTCGTCGCGATCTCCTCGATCGACTTGTGCGTCGACGACAGCCACTTGATCCCCTCGCGCCGCATCATCGCTTCCGCTTCGTTGATCTCATAGCGGCAGTTTTCCAGCGCCGCGTATTTGCTGCCTGGGCGCCGCTCGTTGCGGATCTCCGACAGCCGCTGCGGATCGATCGACAACCCGAACATCTTCTGCCGATGCTCGAGCAGCGGCGTCGGCAGCTTGCCGCGTTCGAAGTCTTCGGGGATCAGCGGATAGTTCGCCGCTTTCACACCGTACTGCATCGCCAGATAGAGGCTCGTCGGCGTCTTGCCGCTGCGCGACACGCCGACGAGGATCACGTCGGCGTCCGCGAGATTGCGGTTCGATTGACCGTCGTCGTGCGCGAGCGAGAAATTGATCGCCTCGATCCGGTTCTTGTACTCCTCGGTGTCCGCGTTCTGGTGGCCACGGCCCATCGCGTGGCTCGACTTCAGCTCCAGCTCCTGTTCGAGCGGCTCGACGAAGGTCTGGAACATGTCGAGCACGAGCGCGTTCGAATCCTTCACGATCTGGTTCGACGAGCTATCGACGAGCGTGGTGAATACGATCGGACGACGGCCGTCCTGCACGACCGCTTCGTTGATCTTTTCGAGCGTCGCGTAGGCTTTCTCGGTCGAGTCGACGAATGGCACGCGAACCAGGCGGAATTTCTGGTCGAACTGGGAGAGGATCGAATGCGCGAAGGTTTCGGCAGTAATCCCGGTACCGTCTGAGACGATGAATACGGTGGGCGGCATTAGTGGGGCTTTGAACGTGAAGGCAAATGAGCCGAAAAAACGCGAGCGCTAAAACGCGCTCGAATCAAACCGCGCGGCGGCGGACGAGCTCCGGCGGTTGTCCGGAGACGGCGTCGTCGATGCGGCGTGCCGTGGGCGCGGCCCTTGCGCCCGGGCGGCCGGCCTCGCAACAGCCCGCTGGCTGGATCGGGCCGCGGATTCGAGGCGCAATTCTCGACCGACTGCCACATTTGGAGAGTCGGCACGGTAGAATAGCGGCAACCTGTTGGATAAGCAATTGCGGGCGATTGGCCGCTTATTTGCCGCGAACGGTCGGTCAACGCCCCGTCATCTGACGTCAATGTGCGCCGAACGTAAGAGATCGAGCGGTAACTGCGTTCATCGGCGTTCTTCGCCGCCGTTTCGGTCTGCGTTGACGGCGATTGCTTATCTAACAGGTTTTGCAAGACACGGGGTCGAGCTTCCAATGGGCTCTCCCGTGTTCAAGCCCACTTGCACAGCCGTGAATTTCTTTCACACTTAGGGGCTTGTATGACTAACGCAGTTACCGTCGCAAAGGACAAGGCGTATGTAGTTCCGTTCGAGCAGTTGCGGATGACCGACGTGGAAATCGTCGGCGGCAAGAACGCGTCGCTGGGCGAGATGATCAGCCAGCTCGCGCAAGCCGGCGTGCGCGTGCCGACCGGCTTCGCGACCACCGCGCTCGCGTTCCGTGACTTCCTGCAGCACAACAACCTGACCGAACGCATCGCCAAACGTCTCGAGACGCTCGACGTCGACGACGTGAAGGCGCTCGCCGAAGCGGGCAAGGAGATCCGTCAATGGATCGTCGACGCGCCGCTGCAGCCGCAGCTCGAGGCTGACATTCGCGCGGGTTTCGACACGCTGCAAAAGAGCTCGCCCGAAGAGCTGTCGTTTGCCGTGCGTTCGTCGGCGACCGCCGAAGACTTGCCCGATGCATCGTTCGCCGGTCAGCAGGAAAGCTACCTGAACGTGGTCGGCATCGAGGACGTGCTCGATCGCATGAAGCACGTGTTCGCGTCGTTGTACAACGACCGCGCCATCTCCTATCGCGTCCACAAGGGCTTCACGCATGCTGAAGTCGCGTTGTCGGCGGGCGTGCAGCGCATGGTGCGCTCGGACGTCGGCGCCGCGGGCGTGATGTTCACGCTGGACACCGAATCGGGCTTCAAGGACGCGGTCTTCATCACGTCGAGCTATGGCCTCGGCGAGACCGTCGTGCAGGGCGCGGTGAATCCGGACGAGTTCTACGTCTTCAAGACCACGCTCGCGCAGGGCAAGTACCCGATCATTCGCCGCTCGATCGGCTCGAAGCTGATCAAGATGGAATTCACGAAGCCGGGCGAGCCGGGCCGCGTGAAGACCGTCGACGTCGCGCACGAGCAGCGCAACCGCTTCTCGATCACCGACGAAGACGTGATCGAACTCGCGAAGTACGCGGTCATCATCGAGAAGCACTACCAGCGTCCGATGGACATCGAGTGGGGCAAGGACGGCCGCGACGGCAAGATCTTCATCCTGCAGGCACGTCCGGAAACGGTGAAGAGCCAGGGCCACGGCAAGGCCGAGCAGCGCTTCAAGCTGAAGGGCCAGTCGAATGTGATCGCCACCGGCCGCGCGATCGGCCAGAAGATCGGCGCGGGTCCGGTGCGCGTGATTCACGATCCGTCGGAAATGGACCGCGTGCAGCCGGGCGACGTGCTCGTCGCAGACATGACCGATCCGAACTGGGAGCCGGTCATGAAGCGTGCGTCGGCGATCGTCACGAACCGCGGCGGGCGCACCTGCCACGCTGCGATCATCGCGCGTGAGCTGGGCGTGCCGGCCGTGGTCGGCTGCGGCGACGCGACCGACGTGCTGAAGGACGGCGCGCTCGTCACCGTGTCGTGCGCGGAAGGCGACGAAGGCAAGATCTACGACGGCCTGCTCGAAACCGAAGTGACCGAAGTGCAGCGCGGCGAACTGCCGGCCATTCCGGTGAAGATCATGATGAACGTCGGTAACCCGCAGCTCGCGTTCGACTTCTCGCAACTGCCGAACGCAGGGGTGGGCCTCGCGCGTCTCGAGTTCATCATCAACAACAACATCGGCGTGCACCCGAAGGCGATTCTCGAGTACCCGAACGTCGATCCGGACCTGAAGAAGGCGGTCGAAAGCGTCGCGCGCGGTCACGCGTCGCCCCGCGCGTTCTACGTCGACAAGCTGACCGAAGGCATCGCGACGATCGCGGCGGCGTTCTATCCGAAGCCCGTCATCGTGCGTATGTCGGACTTCAAGTCGAACGAGTACAAGAAGCTGATCGGCGGTTCGCGCTACGAGCCGGACGAAGAAAATCCGATGCTCGGCTTCCGCGGCGCATCGCGCTATATCGCGGAAGACTTCGCCGAGGCATTCCAGATGGAATGCGTCGCGCTGAAGAAGGTGCGTGAAGAGATGGGCCTCGACAACGTCGAGATCATGGTGCCGTTCGTGCGTACGCTGAAGCAGGCGGAGCGCGTGGTCGGGCTGCTCGCGAAGTTCGGCCTGAAGCGTGGCGAGAAGGGCCTGCGCCTGATCATGATGTGCGAAGTGCCGTCGAACGCGATCCTCGCCGAAGAGTTCCTGCAGTTCTTCGACGGTTTCTCGATCGGCTCGAACGACCTGACGCAGCTCACGCTCGGCCTCGACCGCGACTCGGGCATGGAATTGCTCGCTGTCGATTTCGACGAGCGCGATCCGGCGGTCAAGTTCATGTTGAAGCGCGCGATCGAAACCTGTCTGCGTCTGGACAAGTACGTCGGTATCTGCGGCCAGGGGCCGTCGGATCATCCGGACTTCGCGCAATGGCTGACGGACGAAGGCATCAAGTCGATCTCGCTGAACCCCGACACGATCATCGAGACGTGGCAGCAACTGGCGAAGTCGAGGCAGTAACTCGCGAGGCGCCGCCTGCCGCTGCGCAGGCGGCATTCACCACGCGTTAAAAGCATGTGCTTCATGCTATAAACACCCCGGTAGATCCGGGGTGTTTTGCTTTCTGGAGGTCGACGTGGCGCCTGGTGGACTGTTCTGGTGGATCGGGGCGGGTGTGCTTGTCGTGCTGGAGCTGATGAGCGGCACCTTCTATCTGTTGATGGTCGCGTTCGGCTTCGTCGCGGCCGCGCTTGCGCGCATTGCCGGCGCCGGGACCGACCTGCAGTTCGTGGTGGCGGCGCTGGTCGCGCTCGCGGCGGTCGTGATACTCCGACGCTCGCGCTTTGGCCGCCGCAAGCGCGAGCAGGCGTCGCGCAATCCGGACGTCAATCTGGATATCGGGCAGACGCTGAACGTGCCGACCTGGCAGGGGCGCAAAGCACGCGCGAACTATCGTGGCGCGGCGTGGGACGTCGAGCTGGCCGTGGGCGAACCCGAAGACGCGCAGGTCTACGAGATCAGGGAATTGCGCGGCAGTTGTCTCGTCGTCGTTGCGAGCCGGCAGCCGAAGGCCCGCGCGAGCACGACCTGACGACCCGAGCGTGAGCGTTGGGTGCGGTGTCCGCCACACGCGCCCATCGATATCCCTTCCCAAAGCGAAGCGCCAGAGCCTAAGCTGAACACGCAGGCCCGACCAACCTGCGCACAACAATTCGAATCAGAATCGGAGGGTAGCGATATGGATTCAACCATCGTCGGGGCAGTGCTGCTGATCGTCGTGATCGTGCTCGCGGCGCAGACCATCAAGATCGTGCCGCAGCAGCATGCGTGGGTGCTCGAGCGCCTCGGCCGTTATCACGCGACACTGACGCCGGGCCTAAGCTTCGCGTTTCCGTTCGTCGACCGGGTCGCGTACAAGCATGTTCTGAAGGAGATCCCTCTCGAGGTGCCGAGCCAGGTCTGTATCACGCGCGACAATACGCAGCTGCAGGTAGACGGTGTGCTGTATTTCCAGGTCACCGATCCGATGAAAGCATCGTACGGATCGAGCAACTTCGTGTTCGCGATCACGCAGCTGTCGCAGACCACGTTGCGCTCGGTCATCGGCAAGCTGGAGCTCGACCGGACCTTCGAGGAGCGCGATTTCATCAATCACAGCATCGTCTCCGCGCTCGACGAAGCGGCCTCGAACTGGGGCGTAAAAGTGCTGCGCTATGAGATCAAGGACCTGACGCCGCCGAAGGAAATCCTTCACGCGATGCAGGCGCAGATCACCGCCGAGCGCGAGAAGCGCGCGCTGATCGCGGCATCGGAAGGGCGCAAGCAGGAGCAGATCAATATCGCATCCGGCGGCCGCGAGGCGGCAATCCAGAAGTCCGAGGGCGAGCGTCAGGCGGCGATCAACCAGGCGCAGGGGCAGGCCGCGGCGATTCTGGCGGTGGCCGAGGCGAACGCGCAGGCGATCCAGAAGATCGCCGCGGCGATCCAGCTGAACGGCGGCATGGACGCGGTGAATCTGAAGGTGGCAGAACAGTACGTGAACGCGTTCTCGAACCTCGCGAAGCAGGGCACGACACTGATCGTGCCGGGCGACATGTCGAACATGAGTTCGATGATCGCCTCGGCCCTGACGATCGTGAACAGGAGCAGGACGGGAGCGGAGGCGCCGCGAACCGACGCGCGCTGAAGAACCGAACAATGAGCGCGCAATGAACGCGCCAGAAACGAGTGACGCAAAAGCAAATGGCCCGCACATCGATGTGCGGGCCATTTTTTCATCCGGAAACGAATCGCGCTCAGGAATCGCGCTTAGAAATCGCGCTTACGTCGGCGAGCGCATCAGGCGTGCCTTTTCGCGCTCCCAATCGCGCTTCTTCTCGGTCTCGCGCTTGTCGTGCATCTTCTTGCCCTTCGCGAGGCCGATCTCGCATTTGACGCGACCGTTCTTGTAGTGAAAATTCAGCGGCACGAGCGTGTAGCCGCGCTGCTCGACCTTGCCGATCAGCTTGCTGATTTCCTCGCTGTGCAGCAGCAGCTTGCGCGTGCGTACCGGATCGGGATGAATGTGCGTCGACGCTTCGGGCAGCGGGCTGATGTGCGTGCCGATCAGGAACAGCTCGCCGTTGCGGATCACCACGTAGCCTTCCTTGATCTGGCCGCGGCCCGCGCGCAACGCCTTGACCTCCCATCCTTCGAGCACGAGGCCTGCCTCATAGCGTTCCTCGACCGAGTAGTCGTAGAAGGCTTTTCTGTTGTCGATGATGCTCATGAATGGAAAGTGCCCAACTCGTTTAAAATCACGATTTTAGCAAAGCGGGGCAAGGAAAGCCCGCGGCGCTCGTCCACCCTTGCCACGCGCTGTTCAATTTATGGCAGATGTCCAGAAAACCGTGTTGATTCGCCATTCGGCGGAGCAGATGTTCGACCTCGTCACCGACGTCGACGATTATCCCAACTTCCTGCCATGGTGCGGGGGCATCGAAATTCGCCACCGGGACGACACCAGCATGGAGGCGAGGATCGATATCAACTTCAAGGGCATCAAGCAGCATTTCGCGACGCGCAACTCGATGGAGCGCCCGACGCGCATCGACATGGAATTCGCCGACGGCCCGTTTCGCAAGTTCACCGGGTTCTGGGTCTTCACACCGCTGCGCGCCGACGCGTGCAAGATCGAATTCGCGCTGCACTACGAGTTCACCAGCATCCTGCTCGAGAAGATCATCGGGCCGGTGTTCAATCACATCGCCAATACTTTCGTCGAATCTTTCGTGAAGCGCGCCAATCAGCGCTATGGTCAGCCATGAGCGTTCGGCTATCGGTTGAGGTCTGCTATGCGCTCGCCGGCGAGCAGGCGTTGATTGCGCTCGAGTTGCCCGCGGGCGCGACGCTGCAACAGGCGATCGACGCAAGCGGGATCCTGCAGCGTTTTCCATCGATCGATCTGAACGCGCAGAAGGTGGGCGTGTTCGGCAAGCTCAAGCCGCTCGATACGGTGCTCGCCGATCATGATCGCGTCGAGATTTACCGGCCTCTATTGGTGGATCCGAAGGTGTCGCGCCAACGCCGCGTCGAAAAGACGCGCAAGGCGGGGTCGATCGAGGGGCGGCGCTGGTTGAACAAGGATTCGCGCTAGGCGGCGAAGCTTGCGGCGGCGGCTTGCGCTCCGCCCGCCGCCCGGCTTGCATCGTCACCGCACATCACATCATGGCGCCGACGTCTGCGCCTTGTCTTCCATACTCTCGATGCGTGCGGCACCCGACGCTTCGTCGTCCGAATGCCGGCGCACCGACCACCAGACCCCCGCGACCAGCAGCAGGATCGCCGCGAATTCGAGCGGGCGCGGCAGGCGCTCGTCGTAGATGAACGCGTAAAGCAGCGCGAACAGCGTCTCGAACACGATCATCTGGCCGGACAGCGTCAGCGGCAGCCGTTTCGACGCGGCATTCCACAGGCCGTTGCCGAGCCACGACGCGCCGATCGCGAGCACCAGATTGAGTAGCCAGAACGTGTGCCACCGTGCATCGGCCAGTTCGCCCTGGGGGCCGCCCGCGGGCAGCAGCGCGACCACGAGCCACAACGCGCCGCCGAGCGCGCCGGTCACGACGCCCCACAGCACCGACCACTCGTTGCCGCTGAAATGCGTCTGACGCTGCAGGTAGCGGGCGTTTTCGACCGCGAACCAGGTCCAGCAAAGCAGCGCGCCCACCGCGCAGGCCACGCCGAGCAGCCGCGTCGCGATGCTCACCGGCGCCGCGCCGGCCACCGTAAACACGTCGATATTGATGCAGACGATGCCCGCCATCACGGTCGCGAGTGGCCATGCGAGGCGCGCGAGGGGCACCGCGCCGTGATCGCGCCGGCCAACCAGCGTGACCGTGACCGGCAGCACGCCGACGATCAGCGAGGCCGGGGCGATGCCGATCAGGTGCACGGCGGCCGTCAGCAGCAGGTAATAGACGATGTTGCCGGCTAGCGCGAGCTTGACGAGGGCGATCAGATCTTCGCGGCTCAGCCGTTTGGCGAGCGAACGCGCGATCGGCAGCGCCGCGGCGAGCGACACGACGCCGTACATCGAGTAGCGGCCCGCGACGAGCAGGAGCGGGGAGAAATCGGGCAGCACCCGCGGCACCAGAAACACCATGCCCCACAAGGCTCCGGCCATGACCCCATATACGACACCGCGCTGCATCGACTGCCCCTGCTGAATAAACTGGAATGGCCGGCAGAATAGCGGTTTTGCGGACGGAGCGTCTTGTTCGATCCTGCATTCGGCTGGGTTCCGGCGTCGCTCGACCCAGGGGTTCGCCGGTGGATCTCCGCCCGCCGACCCCCGTGTTTGCCTGCGAACGCGCAAACGAAACCCGATCGAACCCGACGCGAAAGGCCAAGTGAAATCGGCCCGTGCCGGACCGGTAAAAAATCGTCCGAAATTCGCTAAGCTGCTGTTCGCGCAGTGAAAACCGGGGTGGTATCGCGTATAATTCGCTTTTGCGCCTATAGGATTTGCCATGCGTCTGATCCAAACAGCACTCACGTTCGATGACGTGCTCCTCGTCCCGGCCTTCTCCGATGTTCTGCCGCGCGACACCAGCCTCAAGACCCGGCTGACCCGCAACATCTCCCTCAACATGCCGCTCGTGTCCGCCGCGATGGACACGGTCACCGAAGCACGTCTGGCGATCGCCATGGCGCAAATGGGCGGCGTCGGCATCATCCACAAGAACCTCACGCCGGCCGAGCAGGCGGCTGAAGTCGCGAAGGTCAAGCGTTTCGAGTCGGGCGTGGTGCGCGATCCGATCACCGTGCCGCCGCAAATGAAAGTGCGCGACGTGATCGCGCTGTCGCGCCAGCATGGCATTTCGGGCTTCCCGGTCGTCGAGGGCGCGCAGCTCGTCGGTATCGTGACGAACCGCGACCTGCGCTTCGAAGAGCGTCTGGACGAGCCGGTGCGCAACATCATGACGCCGCGCGAGCGCCTCGTCACCGTCAAGGAAGGCACGCCGCTCGCCGAGGCGAAGGCGCTGATGCACAGCCACCGCCTCGAGCGCGTGCTGGTCGTCAACGACGCGTTCGAACTGCGCGGCCTGATGACCGTCAAGGACATCACCAAGCAGACCGAGCACCCGGACGCGTGCAAGGACGAGCACGGCAAGCTGCGCGCAGGCGCGGCGGTCGGCGTCGGCGCGGACAACGAAGAGCGTGTCGAGCTGCTCGTGCAGGCGGGCGTCGACGTGATCGTCGTCGATACCGCGCATGGCCACAGCAAGGGCGTGCTCGAGCGCGTCAAGTGGGTCAAGCAGAACTTCCCGCACGTCGAGGTGATCGGCGGCAACATCGCCACGGCAGCAGCTGCCAAGGCGCTCGTCGAATACGGCGCGGACGGCGTCAAGGTCGGTATCGGCCCGGGCTCGATCTGCACGACCCGTATCGTCGCAGGCGTCGGCGTGCCGCAGGTCACGGCGATCTCCAACGTGTCCGAAGCGCTGAGCGGCACGGGCGTGCCGGTCATCGCCGACGGCGGCGTGCGCTTCTCGGGCGACGTCAGCAAGGCGCTCGCGGCCGGTGCCAGCGCGGTCATGATGGGCAGCATGTTCGCCGGCACCGAAGAGTCGCCGGGTGAAGTGTTCCTGTACCAGGGCCGCCAGTACAAGTCGTACCGCGGCATGGGCTCGGTCGGCGCAATGAAGGACGGCGCGGCGGACCGCTACTTCCAGGACAACTCGGCGAACATCGACAAGCTGGTGCCGGAAGGCATCGAAGGCCGCGTCGCTTACAAGGGTTCGGTCAACGCGATCCTGTTCCAGCTGATCGGCGGCGTGCGTGCGAGCATGGGCTATTGCGGCTGCCGCACCATCGCCGAGATGAACGCGAAGGCCGAGTTCGTGCAGATCACCGGCGCGGGCCTGCGCGAGTCGCATGTGCATGACGTGCAAATCACCAAGGAAGCGCCCAACTACCACGTGGACTAAACGCCCATGAAGCCACTGCTGCGCGTTGTACTGATCCTCGATGCGTTGTTGCTGCTGGCGTTCGGCCTGCTGTTCGTGCTGACGCCGTGGACCTCGCTGTACGACGCGTTGCAACTGGTGCCAACGGAGCCGAAGCTGGTCGGCCAGGCGTTCGGCGTCGCGCTGATCGGGCTCGCGTGGCTCGCGGTGCATGCGTCGTTCGACGGGGCGCTGACCTCGAAGGTCGCGAACGTCGTCGGTCATGTGCACTGGTTGATCGGCGTGCTGATGCTGGTCTGGCTGCTGGGGCTGCATACGCCTTCGCTGACCGGTTTCGGGCAGATGGTGGCGGTGCTCGCCGGTGTCGTACTGGTGGTGATCGGGCTCGGCGGCGTGCGACTGTCGGGAGCGGTGCGGCGGCGCGAGAAGGGGGGCGTGGTCAAGTCCTCGTCGAGCAAGACCGACAGCCGGGCTGACAAGCGTGCCGCGAAAGAAGCCGAAAAGGATGCCGCACGGCAGCGTGAACTCGAACGCGACAACGCGCGCGAGCCACGTGTCACTGCGGGCTTTCCGGTCTATCACGCCGAGCCGGTGCCAGAGCCCGTCGTGCCGGTCACACGGCCGGTCAATCCGGCTGCCGCGGCTGCCGTTGCACCTGCCGCGCCGCTTCATCCTGCCGCAAGCGAGCCCAGTCTCAACGAGTCCGAACGCGCCGCGCGCGACACCAGCAACGACGTGCCCGGCGCACCGCGCCCGCCGTTTCATGGTTGACGCGCCGCGCGCCAGACCGTTTGCCGAAGCCGCCCGGTTTCGTTCGCGTGCAGCGCGGGCGGCAAGCTTCACGGTTGGCCGCACCCTTGTGCTTCATCGTAATGTTGGCTGTCCGCGCCGCGCCGAGACCGTCGCCGCGTGGACCGCTTTGAATTCGACGCCGCGCCTCGTGCGCGGCATTCCGTATCCGCTCACTTCTGATTCCGTCCGCTGCCATGCATGACAAGATCCTGATTCTCGACTTCGGTTCACAAGTCACCCAACTGATTGCACGTCGCGTTCGCGAAGCCAACGTGTATTCGGAAATTCATCCGTACGACGTCGACGCGTCGTTCATCCGCGACTTCGCGCCGACGGGCGTGATTCTGTCGGGCGGCCCGAGCTCGGTCACCGAGGAAGATACGCCGCGCGTGCCGCAAGCCGTGTTCGAACTCGGCGTGCCGGTGCTCGGCATCTGCTACGGCATGCAGGCGATGGCGCAACAGCTCGGCGGCAAGGTCGACATCGGTCATCTGCGCGAATTCGGCTACGCCGAAGTGCGCGCGCGCAACCATACGAGCCTGCTCGAAGGCATCAGCGACTTCACCACGTCCGAAGGCCACGGCATGCTGAAGGTGTGGATGAGCCATGGCGACAAGGTGCTGGAAATGCCGCCGGGTTTCGCGCTGATGGCATCGACGGAATCGTGCCCGATCGCCGCGATGGCCGACGAACAGCGCCGCTTCTACGGCCTGCAATGGCATCCGGAAGTCACCCACACGGTGCAGGGCCGCGCGATGCTCGAGCGCTTCGTGCTGCAGATCTGCGGCGCGAAGGCCGATTGGGAAATGGGCCACTACATCGACGAAGCCGTCGCGAAGATTCGCGAGCAGGTCGGTAACGAGCACGTCATTCTGGGGTTGTCGGGCGGCGTGGATTCGTCGGTGGCGGCGGCGCTGCTGCATCGCGCGATCGGCGACCAGCTGACCTGCGTGTTCGTCGATCATGGCCTGCTGCGTCTGAACGAAGCCGAGCAGGTGATGGCGCTGTTCGCCGATCACCTCGGCGTGAAGGTGGTTCATGTCGACGCTAGCGAAGCCTTCCTCGGCAAGCTCGCCGGCGTGACCGATCCGGAAGCAAAGCGCAAGATCATCGGCGCGGAGTTCGTCGAAGTGTTCCAGGCCGAAGCCGGCAAATTGACGGACGCGAAGTGGCTGGCGCAAGGCACGATCTATCCGGACGTGATCGAATCGGCGGGCAAGGGCAAGAAGGCCGCGCAAACCATTAAGAGTCATCACAACGTCGGTGGTTTGCCGGAGACGCTGAACCTGAAGCTGCTCGAACCGCTGCGCGAGCTGTTCAAGGACGAAGTGCGCGAACTGGGCGTGAAGCTCGGTCTGCCGCACTCGATGGTGTATCGCCATCCATTCCCGGGTCCCGGTTTGGGCGTGCGGATTCTCGGCGAAGTGAAGCGCGATTTCGCGGACCTGCTGCGCCGCGCGGACGCGATTTTCATCGAGACGCTGCGCACTACGATCGACAAGGAAACCGGCAAGTCGTGGTACGACCTGACGAGCCAGGCGTTCGCGGTGTTCCTGCCGGTGAAGAGCGTCGGCGTGATGGGCGATGGCCGTACTTACGAGTACGTCGTCGCGTTGCGCGCGGTGCAGACGCTCGACTTCATGACCGCGCATTGGGCGCATCTGCCGCACGCGCTGCTTGGGCATGTGTCTAACCGGATCATCAACGAAGTGCGCGGGATCAACCGGGTCGTGTATGACATCTCGGGGAAGCCGCCTGCGACGATCGAGTGGGAATGATTTGACGTTAGTCGCCTGCTATCGGCGAGTATCGGAAAACCCGGCAAAAGCCGCGCTGAGCGCGGCTTTTGCTCGTTTTGAGGTTCGCCATCTATCGGCTGCGGCCGCCCATTTCTGACGGTGTCTTTTGACGGTATTTCGAAAAAGCAATTCGTCAACAAATCCGCATACCGTCAGATCCGCAAGTGCAAGCTGACGGTATTTTTTCGCTGAAATCCTGACTGGGTGGGCGTTGCACGGGTTTAGTCGACGGTATGGAGTCTGACGGTATACGCAAAGGTAAAAGTAGCGCTTGTGCCTGTGCTGACCGATACGAAGCTCGGGAACCTAAAGGCGCATGGTAGGCTGTACAAGGTCGTCGACCGGGACGGCCTGTTCGCTCTTGTCAATCGAGGCGGGGCCGTTACGTTCAGGTTCGACCACCGTCTTAACGGTCGGTGAGAAACACACACGAACGGTCAGTCGCTACGGGGATAATGGCATCACATTGCCCGAAGCACGCGAGCAGCGTATTGAGGCAAAGAAAGTGTATCGGCTCCGGTTGTCTGGACAAGCTTTTGCAGCTCAGGCGGCCAGCTTCATCAGCCTTTCCTGACGGGCTTCG
>NZ_SELS01000315.1 GCF_004197395.1 Paraburkholderia sp. UYCP14C
AATACATCTAAATATAAATATAATTTTTATACTATAAAACATACAACATTAGATTTTATGTTTGATGCTTTTTATAAAAATAAAATAACATCAAATGGATATATTAAAGGTATATATAATAAAGATTATATCTTTAATAATTTTAATGAACTTTCTCTTGCTATTTGATTAATGGATGATGGAACTAAACAAGGTAAACATATAAAATTTTGTACAGATAATTTTACGAAAGAAGATGTTGTATTTTTACAAAATATTTTAAAAATAAAATTTAATTTAAATACAACTACTCATTTTGCAGGTAATTATGATAAAGAAGGTAATATTAAATATAATCAATATAGAATTTATATAAAAGCTAATTCAATGACTAAATTAATTGATATAATTACTCCTTATATTCATTCATCTATGTTATATAAAATAAATTTTAAATAAATATATTCATAGTAAAACATATAGGTAAGTTAATGATAAGAAGAATAAAATTTATAAGATTAGAATAAAAAAAATAAAATTTCATATTTATATGAAACAAATGAGTTATGTAACTCGTTGATTGTTCAATTCTGAGTAATCAAATATAAAAAAACTTAACGTCAAATGGATATATTAAAGGTTTATATAAAAAAGATTATATCTATAATAATTTTA
>NZ_SELS01000316.1 GCF_004197395.1 Paraburkholderia sp. UYCP14C
CCTGTTCTGCATTCCTCGTTGAACCCGATCTCTACAACGCTTGACTTACCGGATCGGTGGACTTGATCAGCGTTGCCTTAACGCAGATTGGCGTCAGGAATCCTTGCCGGTGGCGAACAGTTCATGTTCAGGCCGCCCTCGTTGGTTATCAACACACTGAATATGCCAGTGCCCGTTTGATGGAGCCCAACGTCCTTCTGTATACCGCAGCGCGCATCCCGCGTCGCCTTCAAAAAGTCTATAACGACAGTCAAGATTCAATCCTTCGAGAACATACGCGAGTGTGTTTTCGCTGGGCCCGCACACTAACGTGTTGCCGCAATCCACGTGCAACGAGCCCCATTCGGGTAAGTCGAGTCCGGAATGAGCCTCGCGCGACCATTGCCGCTTTTCTGTGTCGAGCCAGAGGATTGCGAATGCCATAGGACGGGCGGTATTAAACGTGTCGAGCTGGACGGTAAGACGCATGAAAATTTTCCGAACGCATATTCTCTACGCCTGGTTGACGTAGCAGGCTGTTGAAAAGCGCCTCGTCATGAGGACCGAAGCGATGATCAGGAGTGTTTCGCGTGCAATTTCCAGCTGAAATCCGGATGCGCCGATCAGTTTGCGCAGGCAACGCGCCTGAGCGGGGTTGCCAGGCCTCGCA
>NZ_SELS01000317.1 GCF_004197395.1 Paraburkholderia sp. UYCP14C
CCTGGTTCGTCGCATACAGCTGCGAGCCGTTCACCGCTTCGCTGCTCGTCGCCGACAGCGTTCCGGCCTTCACGCCCGACAGCGTGCGAACGCCGTCCGTGCCCTTGAAGTCCACCAGATCGCCGGCCTTGTCCTTCGCCACCATGATCGCGTTCGTACCCGCGTCCTGCTGCACCAGACCCATCACACCGCTGCTCAGGTCGTTCGCGATGTTCTGCACCGAACCCTCGACGTTCGTCACCCGGTTGTCGATACCCGTGATGTTCGTCTCGTTCTGCGCGATGCGGGTGTCCATGCCACCGATCGCCGACGTGTTCTGCGTCACACGGCCATCCAGACCCGCGATATTCGAGGCGTTCTGCGCCACGCCCTGGTTCGTCGCATACAGCTGCGAGCCGTTCACCGCTTCGCTGCTCGTCGCCGACAGCGTTCCGGCCTTCACGCCCGACAGCGTGCGAACGCCGTCCGTGCCCTTGAAGTCCACCAGATCGCCGGCCTTGTCCTTCGCCACCGTGATCGCGTTCGTACCCGCGTCCTGCTGCACCAGACCCATCACACCGCTGCTCAGGTCGTTCGCGATGTTCTGCACCGAACCCTCGACGTTCGTCACCCGGTTGTCGATACCCGTGATGTTCGTCTC
>NZ_SELS01000318.1 GCF_004197395.1 Paraburkholderia sp. UYCP14C
ATGCAGGAAGCTCTTTTCACGACGGTCAAGCTTGAGGACTTCGTTCCGGCCGATCATCCGTTGCGCCCCATACGGTTGCTGGTCAATCAGGCGTTGAAGCGGCTCAACGGATTGTTCGGCATTATCTATGCGGACAGCGGCCGGGCCTCGATTGCACCGGAGAAGCTGATGCGTGCGCTTCTGTTGCAGGTGTTCTACTCGGTGCGCAGCGAACGCATGCTGATGGAGCAGATGCAGTACAACCTGCTGTTTCGCTGGTTCGTTGGACTGGCCATCGAGGACACTGTGTGGAACCACTCCGTCTTCTCGAAGAACCGTGACCGGCTGCTCGAGCACGAGGTCGTGGAGTCGTTCTTTACCGAAGTCATGACGCTCGCCGACAGGCAGGGCCTGCTGTCCCGGGAGCATTTCTCGGTGGACGGCACGCTCATCCAGGCCTGGGCGAGTCACAAGAGTTTTCGTCGCAAGGACGGATCGGACGATCCGCCGGCCGGCGGCGGGCGCAACGCCGAAGCCGACTGGAAGGGTGAGCGACGTAGCAATGACACGCATGAGTCGAGCACTGATGCGGATGCGCGCCTGTTCAAGAAGAGTAAGCAGAGTCCGGCCATCCTCTGTTACCAGGGGCATATCTTG
>NZ_SELS01000319.1 GCF_004197395.1 Paraburkholderia sp. UYCP14C
TCGCGATCGCGTTGCCTGCGTAGATCGGGCGTTCGAACGTGTCGGCGCTATCCACTGCCGTGATGTCGCTGATCTGCGCGACGTCGAGCTTCGCGGCGATACGCGGCGCGACGTTCTTGCCGTAGGCGGTGGCCGGCGTGAGGATGTGCGTGTAGTTCTTCGCCGCATCTTGCACAAGCTTCAGCACCGTCGCTTCGACGTTCTCTGCGAGGCCTTCGGCGAGTTGCGGCGCGTCAGCCAGCAGCACCTTGCTGACGCCTGCGATCTTCGCCGCGGCATCGGCCGCGGCCTGCGCGTTGTGACCCGCGACCAGCACGTGAATATCACCGCCGATCTTCTGTGCCGCTGCGACCGTGTTCAGCGTCGCGGCCTTGATCGACGCGTTGTCGTGTTCTGCAATTACCAGGTTCGTCATTTCTTGGGTCTCCTCACAGCACCTTCGCTTCGGTCTTCAGCTTCTCGACCAGCGTCTTCACGTCCGGCACCATCACACCGGCAGAGCGCTTGGGCGGCTCGGCGACTTTCAGCGTCTTCAGACGCGGCGTGACATCGACGCCGAGATCTTCGGGCTTGATCGTTTCCAACGGCTTTTTCTTCGCCTTCATGATGTTCGGCAGCGTCACGTAGCGCGG
>NZ_SELS01000320.1 GCF_004197395.1 Paraburkholderia sp. UYCP14C
TTCCTGATCGCTGGCAAGCTCAACTTCACTTCGATCAACCCGCATACTGCATAACCCATTTGAATTTCAAAAGAGCCCCAGATTACTCCATGCCTCCGCGGAATCAGGCCTAAGGAACGAGTGAGAAATAACTTCCCGAAGTGGACCTGGCGGGTGCAAAGCGACACTGGTAAGATGGGGTCCTTCTGGAGGACAGACGATGCAGGCTGGTTACCGGGCTGAGGTTGAAACGCGGATGAAGCGGCTGTACGCGCGGTTGTCGGAGAAGGACCGACGTCGGTATGCGGCAGTGGAGGCGGACAAGTTGGGCCATGGCGGTTTCGAATATATTGCGAAACTGTTTGAAATTGACCCGAAAACAATCAGGCAAGGGTTGAAGGAGCTGGAAGAAGAACTCGATCCGGCTGGAGAGCGGATCCGAAAAAAAGGGGCGTAAATCCAGGTTAACGGAGCATCCGGAGTGGAACGCGGTATTTCTGGACGTGGTGCGAGAGCATACGGCGGGTAACCACAACACGGCGTCATCTGGACAGATCTGAAGCCACGCGAAATCGGGCGTGGTTCAAAATACGCGATTTTTGCGTTACATGGACGAGCTGATGCAGCCTGCGTGAAAGAGCAGAAATGGTGA
>NZ_SELS01000321.1 GCF_004197395.1 Paraburkholderia sp. UYCP14C
CGGACCGGCAAGGTGCTCGAGGTTATCGGCATGCTCGTCAAGGTAGCCGGGCTCGATGTGATGCTTGGCGAGCTGTGCAAGCTGCGCGCGCCGAACGGAGAATTACTTCAGCATGCCGAAGTAATCGGCTTCACGCGCGATGTCGCTCTTCTGTCGCCGTTCTCGCGGCTCGCCGACATCTCGCGCTCCACGCGCGTCGTGGGACTGGGCCGTTCGCTGACCGTTCCGGTCGGGGACGCGTTGCTGGGGCGCGTGATCGATAGCCTCGGCGAGCCGATCGACGGACTCGGGCCGCTTCGCACCAGCGAAGACCGACCGGTGTTCGCGAATCCGCCTTCGCCGATGAGCCGGCGCATGATCGACACGCCGCTTGCCACCGGCGTGCGCGTCGTCGACAGCATGATGACGCTCGCCGAAGGGCAGCGAATGGGCATTTTCGCACCGGCGGGCGTCGGCAAGAGCACGTTGCTCGGTATGCTCGCGCACGGCGCGCAATGCGACGTGACTGTGATTGCACTGATCGGCGAGCGGGGCCG
Organism: Paraburkholderia sp. UYCP14C; assembly: GCF_004197395.1. GTDB lineage: Bacteria > Pseudomonadota > Gammaproteobacteria > Burkholderiales > Burkholderiaceae > Paraburkholderia. The sequence goes on from NZ_SELS01000321.1 coordinate 537, forward strand.
CGAAGTGCGCGAGTTCGTCGAGCTGATTCTTGGGGCCAAGGGCATGGCGCGGTCTGTCGTTGTCTGCGCAACGTCGGACCGCTCGT
>NZ_SELS01000322.1 GCF_004197395.1 Paraburkholderia sp. UYCP14C
AGACAGGCGGATATCTTCAAAAGCTATGTACAGGTCGATAATCCCGAGAGGGATCGTGAAAAGGGATTCGGTCTGGGTCTGTCCATCGTTCAGGGTCTCGCGAACCTTCTGGGTCACAAACTGGACATGAACTCGACGCCAGGGCGGGGATCGCGTTTTTCGGTTTCGGTCCCCTTCGCAGGACGCATAGCGCCAGAGTTGCTCGAGGTTCAGACGGTTGAAAGCGGCGACCTGGACCTGACCAGTATGGTCGTGGCGATCATCGAGGACAATAACGACTTGAGAATCGAAATATCGATGCGCCTGATCGAGCATGGATGCTACGTCGTGGCGGGCGAATCATCATCCGACGTGATCGAGCAGTTGCGCATCGAAGCTTTGGCAGGTGGTCCGCACTTCATCCTCTCCGACTACCGGCTGAAAACCGAGGACGGTGTTGCCGCAATTGCGGCAGTCCGCGCTGTGACCGACGCTTCGATCCCTGCGATCCTGTGGTCGGGGGACACCTCGTCAGCGGTGCTCAAGAAAGTAGCCGCCAGTGGCATGAAGCTTCTGTCGAAACCGGTTTCTGAACACACCTTATTGACCTTGCTGGCAAAACATAAGCCCAAAATATCGA
>NZ_SELS01000323.1 GCF_004197395.1 Paraburkholderia sp. UYCP14C
AGCTGTCGGCGATAGCATCGAGTTCGTCTTGTGTGTAGACCGAGAGGTCGGTTCCCTTGGGAAGGTACTGCCGCAGCAACCCGTTGGTGTTTTCACATGTGCCGCGTTGCCAGGGGCTATGGGGGTCGCAGAAGTACACGCGCACGCCGGTGGCCGCAGCGAGTTCCTGATGGCGCGCGAGTTCCTTGCCCTGGTCATAGGTGAAGCTCTGGCGCAGGGGTTCAGGAATCGAGTTGAGTTTGGCCGAGAAGCCTGCCAGAGCTGAGGCGGCGGTAGCGTCCTCCATCTTGGCAAGCAGCACCAACCGGCTGGTGCGCTCAACCAGCACGCCAACGGAGGATTGGTTCCCAGCGCCTTTTATGAAATCGCCCTCCCAGTGGCCAGGCAGCAGGCGGTCCTCGATTTCGGGTGGGCGCACGTGAATACTCACCATCTCGGGAATCTGCCCGCGTCGGTCTGTGCCGCGCGTGCGGGACATGCGGGTGTTGTGGCCGTGGCGCAGGCAGGCAATCAACTGGCGGCGCAATTCGCCACGCGGCTGAGCGTAGATAGCCGTGTAGATGGTTTCATGCGATACGTGCTGGGTCGGGTCGGTCGGATACATGCGCCTAAG
>NZ_SELS01000324.1 GCF_004197395.1 Paraburkholderia sp. UYCP14C
CCCCGATGGGCAGTTCAAACTCCTCCACTTGCGGGCGGCTAAATTCCCCCAGGCAGGACGAGCGGATTATGCGTCGGATTCCTCAGTGACGGCAAGCCTGGCAGCAGCTTCCCGGAGTCGATAGCTCTTGCCTTCAAACTCGAGGAGTTTGGAGCGATGCAGCAGACGATCAAGGATCGTCGAGGCCATGGTGCTGTCGCGAAGGTAGCGCCCCCAGTCCTGGACGACACGGTTGGACGTGACGAGGATGCTGCGACGTTGCTTGTAGCGTTGATGGACCAGTGTCTGCAGCAATTCGGCCGCGGCATCGGGAATGCGTTTGGCGAGGAACAGATCGTCAAGCACGAGGAGTTCGGGCTCGACCAGGGCCTTGAGCAGCCGGTCCTGATCGGCACGTGTTTCCACGGCATAGCCGGCGAACACGGTGTCGGACTCGACGTATCGCACCTTCATTCCCTGCAGGGTGGCGTTGTAGGCGATAGCCTTGGCGATATGACTTTTGCCGGTGCCGGGTTTGCCGATCAGCAGCGCGTTGTCGCTGTCGGCGACGAACTTCAGCGTGTGTAGCTCGAAGCAGGCCTGCCGGGGGACTTTCGGATTGAAGGACC
>NZ_SELS01000033.1 GCF_004197395.1 Paraburkholderia sp. UYCP14C
GAAACATAAGAAAAAGCACAGCAAAACCCGACATTTCTATTTAGCTGGAGGCACGACATTTGAACTTAGCGGAGACAAACGATGTAGCGGCAATATGAGAATGTCGGGTTCTAGCAAGATACAAATGTCGTGTTTTACCGTGGCTGGCAAGCTGGCATATTGCTGCGCGATCGCAGGAGCCAGTCATGAGCCCAGCCGCACTGGTGACATTGAACATGCGCGAACTCGACCGTCTGAAGGTGATCCAGGCCGTGGTGGACATCGGTCTGAAGCCCGGACGTGCCGCCGGGCGACTTGGCCTGACCGTGCGTCAGGTCGAGCGGCTGGTAGCGCGGTACCGTGAATCCGGCGCGGCAGGACTGGCCTCACGCAAGCGCAGGTCGCCCGGCAACCGGAAGCTCGATGAAGGACTGGCGGTGCGGGCCCTGACCACCATTCGCGAGCGCTATGCCGATTTTGGCCCGACGCTGGCCTGCGAGAAGCTGCGCGAATGTCATGGGCTGGTGCTGTCGAAGGAAACCGTGCGGCACCTGATGACGGACGCCGGGCTGTGGGTACCGCGCCGGCAGCGACCGCCCAAGGTCTACCAGCCGCGTGCGCGGCGCGCGTGTTTCGGTGAGCTGGTGCAGATCGACGGCAGCGACCATCGCTGGTTCGAGGACCGGGCGCCGGCCTGCACGCTGCTGGTGTATGTGGACGATGCGACGAGCCGCCTGATGGCGCTGCACTTTACCGCAACCGAGTCGACCTTCAGCTACTTCGAGGCCACGCGCGCGTATCTGGAACGCTACGGCAAGCCGGTGGCGTTCTACAGCGACAAGGCCAGCGTGTTCTATGTGAAGAAGCGTTCGGAGACCGCGGGCAAAGGCGTCACGCAGTTCGGCCGAGCGATGTACGAACTGAACATCGACACGTTCTGCGCGAACTCAAGCCCCGCCAAGGGACGCGTCGAGCGTGCCCATCTGACGCTGCAGGACCGCCTCGTCAAGGAGCTCCGGCTGCGCGGCATCAGCACCATCGAGGCCGCCAACGCCTATGCCCCTGCCTTCATGGCCGCGTATAACGCGCGCTTTGCGAAGCCGCCACGCAGCGCCTTCGATGCGCACCGGCCGTTGCGTGCTGACGAGGATCTCGACGCGGTCCTGACCTGGCGGGTCCTGCGCAAGGTCTCGGATTCACTGACGCTGCTGAACGACCGCGTGATCTGGCTGCTTGAGGATACGCCGGCCAACCGCAGGCTGATTCACCGCTATATCGACGTGTGGGAGTATCCGGACGGACGCCTGGAGATCCGCGCCGATGGTGTCGCACTGCCCTGCGTCCAGTACGACAAGCTTGCCGTGATTGACCAGGGCGCGGTGGTGGAGCACAAGCGTCTCGGTCATGCACTGCAGGTAGCCCAGGCGCTCCAGGCGCAGCGCGACAACCGCCGGATATCCGGCTCACCGTCACGCACGAACCGCGGTGAACCCGTGCGCGCGAAGGTACGGCTGCCCGGCACGAAGAAGCCGCGCGAAGTGACGCTCGATGACTGGAATACGGCCGTCATGGGGACACACCAGAACCCGGGAGGCTCGGTGCTAAAAACCCCTCGAGAGAGAGATAAAAGGACTGCAAAACACCCCTAACCCACCCCTCAAAACCGACCTCAACCCCGACATCTGTATCTAGCTGAAACCCCGACATTTGAATCTGGCTTTGACAAACGAACGACCGTGCGTTTTGCGGGAGAGTGAACCAAACCGTGAACCCCTGCCTGTGTTCGACTACAAGACGGCCGAGCAACTGGTTTCCGATGGTCGGACTGACGACCTGCTTCGCTACGTTTCGTCTCTCGAAGCAGGCGCGGCAGGATGATCCTCACCGCCATTTCCGGCATCACGGCCTACCGCATGCACGCGCCAAAGTGGGCCGTCGCACCAACGAGCGGCGCCGGTGCGGGCAAGCACGGAGGACGGGCAAACCGCATCGGACTTTCCGCCCTCTACCTTGCGCTGGATATCAATACTGCCGTACAGGAATATCAGCAGGTCTCGCCATTGATGCCACCCGGCACGCTCGTCAGTTACCAGTTGACCATCGATCCTGTCGTCGATTTCACCGGTGGGTATCAAGGCGGCAAATGGGCTGCGCTCTGGGAAGACTTCTATTGCGACTGGCGAGATTGCTGGTTCAATCAGCGCATCGAACCGCTGCGGGCGACTGCCCGCAGCGCCTAGAGTTTTCGAACGGATATGCTATCGTCCCGCGATCAATCGCTCTCTAGTACGACGACCTACACAATCACGCAAGCTTCTTCGAAGTCGAACCGAGGACTGCGCGGAAACAGCCCAGCGGGATCGCCATAGCCGAGACAGCAGAGAAAGTTGACGCGCAACGATGTTCCTTCGAAGAACAGCGAATTGACGAGCCCTGCATCGAAGCCGGACAGCGGTCCGCAGTCGAGCCCCAGCATCCGAACCGCGATAATGAAGTAGCCGCCCTGCAGCGAACTGTTTCTCAAGCAAGTCTGGTCAGCGAGCGCGGGTCGATCCCGAAAGAGATCGCCCGCATTCGGGCGATGCGGAAACAGCTTGGGTAGCTGCTCGTAAAACGCGGTGTCGTGTGCGACGATCGCGACTACAGGTGCGGTGCGCACTTTCTCGACGTTGCCCGGCGATACAGCCGACAGCAGCCGTGTGCGCGCATCCGTCGAACGCACGAACGTCACCCGCATCGGTGAGCAATTCATGCTCGTCGGCCCCCACTTCGCGAGTTCGTATAGCTCGCGCAACGCCTCATCGGATACGGGACGCGGGAGCCAGGCGTTCTGACTGCGCGCGTGCGTCAACAATTGCTCTCGGGTACGGCTATCGAGAGGCTGCGTCAACAGTGCGGACTCCAATTCAGCGTGACTCACTACGCCTCCCCCACCTTCTGACGGCTGGCGCCCACCATGAAAAATGCCACAGTCGCGGGCGCTTCGCTCCTGTTGCGCCACGCGTGCCGTGTACCCTGCTGCACGACGACATCCGTCGGATGAAGCAACGTCTCCCGTCCATCATCGACCTCCAGCCAAACTTCCCCCGACAGCACGATCGCGTAATCGACGGTATCGGTTCTATGCATGCCCGGGCAGTCCGGTTCGAACGTGCGAGCGAGATCGGGCATGCGTGCGATGCACTCCTCGCCCGCCGCGAGGGGATCGAAGCCCGGTGCACTCATCGTGCTGTCGGGCGGAAACGTAACGATCAACAAGCTCGTGCCGCCCGCAGGAGGCAATAGCTTGACTTGTCCTTCCGTAAGGTCCGCATTGCCGGCAGGCACGACAGGCGAAGGCGGTGTCGTCCAGACCTGCGCGAATGCGTGGCCTGGAATCGATTGAAAGGAAACGGTACGCGGCGGCGCGCCGTCGGAAACCAACACGGAGCGACCGTTGTTGTCGTGACCGGTTACCACTCGTCGAATAAGCATGGATAGGCTCTATGCAAGAACAGGGAAAAAGCGATGCGCCTGGCGCGGCACGACGTGACCCAGCCAGGCGCTTACCTGACGCTCAAGGGCAAATCACGTAGTTGCTGAAACCGCCGTTGCGATTCTCGATACCTCCGAGTGCGGTGTTGATGTCCTCGAGTTTGAAGGTGCAATGCTCGAACACCGACAAATCGACGACGCCCGACTCCACCATGTCGGCCATCTCCTGCCCCTGGCCAGCCGTAAACCAGGCCGAACCGCTGAACCGCTGGTCGTTGTCCATCATGTAGTGCAGATTGATCGGCACTTCGCCCGCCACGGCGCCGATATTGATCAGATGTCCGCCACGCCGCAGCGTCAGCAAGGTTTCACGCAGCGTCTCTTGCGGCGCACCCGGTCCCAATGCGTCGATCACGGCATCGACACCCGCGCCTTGCGTCGCCCGCGCGGCCCATTCGCTGACCGAGCCGTCATCGAGCGACATCACTTCGATGCGCTCCGGCGCCAGCGCCTTGACCCGCTGCAGAAGTTCGCGGTTACGCGCGGTGCCGAGAATCTTCTTTGCCCCCATCGCGAGCCCGAACAGCGCAACGCCGAGACCCAGCGTTCCGCTGATACCGCTGATGAGAATCGTGCTGCTCGGGCCGACTTCCGCCTTTTTCAATGCACGATATGCGGTGCCCAGGTAGCCGAAGCGCGCGGCAGTTTCGTGGCTCAGGTTGTCCGGGATCTTCACGAGGCTGTATTGCGGAGCCGTCATGTACTCGCACAAACCGCCGTACGGATAGTCGTCGAACATCGCCTGCGAACGCTTGCTGAATCCGAAATAGCCGTTGAACGTGTAGTAGGGGCATGCGGTCGTATCGCCTGAACGGCAAGCGCGGCACCCGCCGCAATAGCGGGCCGGATTCACATAGACGCGATCGCCCGGCTTGAACGCATGAACCTGGCTGCCCACCTCTTCGATCACGCCTGTCGCATCGAGACCGAAGATCGCCGGCAGCTTCGGCAACGGAAGATGCGGAAACCACTTCTCCCAATTGCTCAAAACGTTGCCGAGATTTGGCACGATGCCGCATGCCTTCACCTTGACGAGCACGTCGGTGGGGCGCGGCGACGGAACCGGGATATCCTCCACTACCATCGGCTCGCCTACGTTGTGCATGCGCGCCGCCCGCATCATCTTCGTCGTCATCGTTTGTCTCCTGTTTATCGATACGTGCACGATATTAATGTTTGTGCACAAAGCAAATCATCGTTTACCTGAACGCTATCGCAGACCGTCGAGTCCTTTGACTTCTGACGCCTGCAATCCGCCCACTCGCGCATGAACGCGCCCTCCCGTCGCCATCGCCAGCGCAAAGGCGATTTCGTTGCGGCGTGGGCCGTCCCATACTGTGACCTCGCAGGTTCCGAAGTGGCTCCGTACGTATGCAGCCTGGATGTGGCCGAGCGGCATCATCAGACGTGTGCCCACTGCGCCGATCGTCTTCGCCGACGGCACGATCGCCTTCGGTGCGCCCAACGCTTCTCGCATGGCCCACCCGCCTGCCTCATGCCAGACCGCGCCATGCTCGAGTTCGCCGTCCTCGCCGACGATCGCACCTTTCCCGTACGCCTGGACTTTCGATGCGCCGCCCAACTCCGCCACCAGACGCGACGACAGATCGGCCCCGAGTAGCCTCAGTTGGCTCATGAACGGCAACAGATCCGCCTCATACCGGCCCGCATAAGGATTCGTGACGATGGCCGTCGCCACCGCGACGACCAACGGCTCGCCGAGCCGCTCACCGCCTTCGTGCCAGACCTCTTCGACGTCCAGCTTGACCTTTCTTACATTGACTAGCGACATCCGCTGCTCCGAGAAAATGGATCACATCGACTGATAACCGGTGTCATATCGCACACCGACGCTTGCATTATATCCATCGCGGTGTAATATGCACAAAAATATCTTTTACGCCCACAAGGAGCAAACGCATGAAACTGGTCTCGTATCGACATGAAGGCCGACCGGGCTTCGGCGCCGTCAAGGATGAAGGCGTCGTCGATCTCGCGAAGCGACTGCCCGCTGTCGCCGATCTGGCGACACTCGTATCGAATCAGGCCGCGTTCGAGGAGGCCAGACGTCTCGTCGAAACGGCGACGGCCGATTTCGCGCTCGCGGCGATCGCGCTCGAACCGGTCATTCCCCGCCCGAGCAAAATCATCTGCGTCGGCATCAACTATGTCGCACACGCGGCCGAGGCTGGCCGTACGGTCGGCCAATACCCGGTTATCTTTCATCGCTTCGCGGAAACGCTCGTGGCGCATGGCGCCCCGATCATCCGCCCGCGTGTGTCGGACCATTTCGACTTCGAAGCGGAACTGGCAGTCGTGATCGGCAAGGGAGGCTCGCACATCAAAGCCGAAGACGCGATGGCCCACGTCGCCGGTTATACCTGTTTCAACGATGCGAGCGTGCGCGATTGGCAATTCCACACGCACCAATACGGGATGGGCAAGAACTTCCGCGGCACCGGCTCGCTGGGTCCGTGGCTCGTCACGGCAGACGAAGTCCGCGACTATCGCGAGCTGTCGATTCAAGGGCTGCTCAACGGCGAATGCATGCAGACCGGCGAACTCTCCGAGTTGGCGTTCGGCATTCCCGAGCTGATCGCGTACGTCTCACAGGCGCTCGACTGGCAACCGGGCGATATCTTGGCAACGGGCACCCCGAGCGGAATCGGCTTCAAGCGTCAGCCGCCGATCTTTCTGAAGCCGGGGGATACATTCGATGTCGTCATTCCCGGCATCGGCACGTTATCGAACCCCGTCGCAGACGAAGCGTGAACGCGCGGATACACGAACACCTGAACAAAACACAAACGAAACATCCGGAGACAGCCATGGCAGCCTTGCCGAGAATTCAGTTCACACACTGCGGGATTTTTTGCAGCGACCTCGAGATGATGGTCGACTACTACCGCAAGTTTTTGGGCTTCGTCGTTAGCGACAAAGGTGTCGCCTCGACAGGCCATCGTCTGTATTTCATGACGCAGGATCCCGAGATCCACCATCAGCTCGTGCTGTTCGACGGAAAGCCGACCGATCTGCCGTTCAACCCCGTCAATCAGTTGTCGCTGCTGCTCGACTCGCTTGCCGACTTGCAGTCGTACTATCGGCGGGCCGTGAAAGCTGGCGTCAAAGGAATCGAGCAAGTCGATCATGGCAATGCCTGGTCGATCTATTTCAAGGATCCCGAAGGCAATCCCATCGAGTTGTACGTGGACAGCCCATTCTTCACGGCCCAACCGTGCCGCGAACCGCTCAATCTCGGTCTTTCGATAGATGAAATCCTCAAGCAGACCGAAGCCATGTGTCACCGTCGCCCGGGATTTTTGTCGCGTGAGGACTGGATCGCCGAGATGCGCGAACGGATTGCCGCCCAGCGCATGGCGTTCGACGCGTAAGTGCGAGCGGATCTTCATATGAAGAGCAACTTCATCGGCGGCCAGTGGCGAGAAAGCGCGGCATCCCGCAGCAACATCAACCCGTCCGACCTGGACGATGTCGTCGGGCAGTACGCTCAAGCCGATGCCGACGATGCGCGAGCGGCGATCGATGCGGCCTGCGCCGCTCAGGCAAGCTGGGCGCACGGCGGTATCCAGGCGCGCTCGACTTCGCTGGACTTCATTGGCAACGAGCTGCTGGCGAGACAAACCGAACTCGGTACGCTGCTTTCCCGCGAGGAAGGCAAGACCCTTGTCGAGGGCATCGCGGAAGTGGCTCGGGCGGGCCAGATATTCAAGTTCTTTGCCGGCGAGGTGTTGCGAACGGGCGGCGAGAAACTGCCGTCGGTTCGCCCGCTCGTCGATGTGGAGATCACGCGCGAACCCGTCGGCGTGGTCGGCATTATCACGTCGTGGAACTTTCCGATCGCGATTCCCGCCTGGAAGATTGCGCCGGCGCTCGCCTACGGCAACTGTGTGGTCTTCAAGCCCGCCGATCTGGTACCCGCATCCGCGTGGGCGCTCGCGGAAATCATTTCGCGCAGCGGCATTCCCCCAGGCGTGTTCAACCTCGTCATGGGGCGTGGCAGCGTCGTAGGCAATGCGATCGTCTCTGCACCCGGCGTCAACGCGCTTTCGTTCACCGGGTCGGTTGAAACCGGACACATGCTGCTGCAGCGCGGCGCGCAACAGTGCAAGCGCATGCAGCTCGAGATGGGCGGCAAGAACCCGCTCGTCGTGCTCGACGACGCGGATCTCGACGTCGCGATCGATTGCGCGGTTCAGGGCGCCTACTATTCGACGGGACAACGCTGCACCGCGTCGTCGCGCTTCATCGTGCAAAAGGGCATTTATCGCCGGTTCGTTGCTGGTCTGACCGAAGCGGTCGAAGCGCTACGAGTCGGTCACGCGCTCGCTCCACAGACGCAGATCGGCCCCGTGGTGGACGAGTCGCACTTGCGCCATGACGAGAACTATCTGGACATCGGCAAGAGCGAGGGCGCCAGGCTCGCCAGCGGCGGTCAGCGCCTCCCGAGAGAAACTCGTGGTCACTTTCTATCGCCTGCGCTATTTATCGATGCCACACCGAAGATGCGCATCGCGCGCGAGGAAATCTTCGGCCCGATCGCCTGCGCCATCGCTGTGGACAGCTATGAAGAAGCACTCGCGGTCGCGAACGACAGCCCTTTCGGTCTTTCGTCCGGCATCTGCACGACGTCGCTCAAGCACGCGGCGCATTTCAAACGACATGTAAAAAGCGGCATGACGATGGTAAACGTCCCGACCGCCGGCGTCGATTATCACGTGCCGTTCGGCGGAACCAAGGCGTCGAGCTATGGGCCGCGCGAACAGGGCCCCTACGCGGTCGATTTCTTCACGACCGTCAAAACCGCTTACACGAAGGCATACTTCGATTAATCCCAGCGCCGGCCAGCACGGCCGGCGCGTTGCAAGTGCCGCCGCGCGCTTGCGGAACAGCATTCCATAAGGAGGAGACGTGGACTTCGATTTGATCATTGTCGGGATGGGACCGGTTGGCGCGGTCGCTGCCAATCTGGCCGGCGAGGCCGGGCTGCGCACGCTCGTGCTCGAAAAGTCCCTGACGGTCTTCGATAAGCCGCGCGCAATGGGCTTCGATCAGGAAGTCATGCGGATCTTCGGCGACCTCGGGCTCGCCGACAAAATCGCGCGTTACGTGATGCCCTATCGGCCGTCCGAATACCGCACGACGGATTCAAGCGTGATTCGCCGCATCGAAGCGGCCGAGCCGCCGTTCCAACTCGGTTGGGCGCCCAACTATGTTTTCATGCAGCCTCAGATGGAAAGGATCCTGCGCGAGAATCTCGCGCGCTTTCCGTCGGTGACCGTCAAGCTCGGCGCGCAAGTCGATGCCGTCACGTCTGGCGAGGACGGCGCATCGGTTACGGTCGTCGAAGCGTCACTCGAGTCGAGCGAACCGCGCACATACCGATCACACTATGTGCTTGCATGCGACGGCGGAACGAGCCCGATTCGAATGGGGCTCGGCCTGGAGATGGAAGACCTCGACTTCGACGAACCGTGGCTCGTGGTCGACGTCGTCCTCAAGGACGGATGCGGCGCTAATCTACCGTCGACCAACGTCCAGTACTGTAAAATCGAGCGCCCTTGCACGTTCGTGGTCGGGCCTGGTCAAGTCCGGCGCTGGGAATTCATGATCAATGCGGACGAAACACCAGTGCAGGTCATGGAGCGTTCGTTCGTCCGCCGGCTCATCTCGCGCTGGCTCGACGAAAGCGAATACGATATCTGGCGCGCGTCGTCATATCGTTTCCATGCTCTCGTCCTGCGCCAATGGCGGTCGGACCGTGTGTTCTTCCTCGGCGACGCTGCGCACATGACACCCCCGTTTCTGGCGCAAGGGATGTGCCAGGGAATTCGCGACGCAGCCAATCTGGTCTGGAAGCTTACCCTCGTGAACCGCGGCGCGGCCGGTCCCGAGTTGCTCGACACATATCAGGCCGAACGGCTCCCGCATGTGAAGCAAACCACGCTCGTCACGAAATCGCTCGGCAAGCTGATCTGCGAGCGCGATCCCGCGGCCGCGCGCGATCGGGACAAACGCTTGCTCGAGGAAATATCGGCCAATCCGCGCGGCACCGTCCGGCAGTCGTTGATCCCGGGGCTCAGTGCGGGCCTTCTATCCACAGCGAATGACGGCCCGCGCGGCCAATTGTTTCCTCAACCGCTCGTCAAGACCTCGGACGGTCGCCAATGCCTGCTCGACGAAGCCACCGGCATGACCTTTCGCATCGTCGTCGAGGACCGCACCGATGCAGCTATCATCGAGCGCATGGCAGAGGAATGGGGTGTACTGAGCGATATTCCGGTGGAACTGGTCGTGATTGGCACAGAACCGCTTACGTCAGGCGCACCGTCGTACGCCTATCAGGACGTCGAAGGAGTACTCGTCAGCTGGATGCAACGGCATGCTTGCGCAGCCGTGATCGTGCGCCCCGATCATTACGTGTACGGCGGTTGCGGCAAAGCGGAAGACGCAGCCGCGATAATCCGTGAGTTGGCCGCTGCACTGCGAGCGGGTAACTCACATGAAAATCCCATAGCCGCCACTTGTGCTTGATCTGCAATGCAATCCGCGCAGCGCGAAGGGTCGGTAGCCTTCGCGCTTTTTTCGCTTGCGACGTGAAACATTTCGATCTTGCATATCGGCACATTTTGCGCATAAAATTCCTTTCATCGACAATCATTGGTCAACCCACGCCCATGGTCTCACCTGCTTCGAACGGCGCACCGCTGATCGACGTCGCCTTTGCCCGGATGAAGACGGCCATCATCCGCTGCGAGCTCGCCCCTGGCAGCCGGCTCAAGGTCGAAAGCCTTTCGAAGGGATATGGGCTCAGCAGTTCACCGATCCGCGAAGCCTTGAATCGGCTCGCCCAGGACGGCATTGTCCGGGCGACGGAAAATCGTGGGTTCTGGGTCGCCCCCATCAGCATCGACGACTTCAAAGACATCACGCGGATGCGCGTGCTGCTCGAACACGAGGCGCTCAGCGATTCGATCGCGCACGGGGACGAAGAATGGGAAGTGGCCGTGCTAACGGCTTTTCATCGATTGAGCCTCGCGGAGAAGCGTCTCGGCTCGGGCCCCGTCGCGCTCGACGACGACTGGTCCGAACGCCACCGCGCCTATCACATGGCGTTGTTGTCGGCGACGCCCAGTGCCCTACTCTCGAATATGGTTGGCTCGCTTTTCGATCGCGCCGAACGCTACCGTCGTTATTCCGCGCTGCATCGAACCGAAGAGCGCCATAAGAGCAGCGAACACGAAGCGCTCATGAAGGCCGCGATCGATCGGGACGCGGAAAAAGCCACCCGGCTGCTGCGCAAACATATCGAAGGTACGCTGGCACGCGTCGCAGGCGCGCTCGAACGTCAATTGGCTACCGTCCAATAAGCAAGCGCCGCGCTGTTCGGAAATCGCGCGGCGCCCCTCTTCTAGCGATATCGGCAAGGCAAGGCACTGCCTCGCCTTGCCGACGTCCGCTTCCTCAGAACATCGTTTGCATGCCGATCCGGCCGATAAACTGGGAGCGGCCGCTCGACGGACCGAACGTCCCGTTGATGACCGCGTTGGCACCCGCGTTGGTCAACTGGTAAGCCCCCTGCATGTAGACCGCGGTGCGCTTGGACAGGAAATACTTGGCCACAGCGCCAAACTGATGCGCGTGGTTGTGATCCACCACTTCGTTGCCCCACATGTAGGTGTACGCGAGACTCGTCGAGAACGCTGGAGTGAAGCTGTAAAGCGCCCCCACTTCGGCGGCGTTGACTGCCGCACCGTTGTGCGTGTTGCGCGTATTGGTGAAAAGCGCCGTCAAAAGAAGCTTATCGCTCGTATATTTCGCACCTAGCCCGAAATTGCGGATGCTGTCGCCGAGCAGCGACGCGTAGCGGACGTCGGTATAGGCTGCACCGAATGCGAAAGGACCGACGGTATAGCTCGCCCCGAAACTTTCCGCGCTGTTCTGGCGAAAATCACCCGCCGTCCCGCCGAACGCATACATGCCCCCGAACCGCAGTCCGCCGAAGCGCGGGCTCGTGTATTTGACCGAGTTATTCAACGGTGTATCGCCGTTCATTCGATCGAAGTCGAATGCCTCGTCAGGCGGCGAATCCGGAATGCCCAGCTTGGCGAACGGGCCGTCACGAAACTGGTAGAAGCCGCCGCCGTACATCGCTGCGTCTGCGCCAACGTCGCGAAAGAGCGTGTCGACCATGAAGTCATATTGCCGCCCGAGCGAGAGTTTGCCGTATCGGTCGTTATCGAGACCCACCCACGCATTGCGCGCGAACAGCCCTGTCCCCGTTGCGCTGCCATTCGACGTTTGGGCGACGAGATTACCCTGCAGCGTGAACTGGGTCACCAACTCGAAAATCGCGTGGGTACCGTTGCCGAGGTCTTCGCTGCCTTTGAACCCCATCAGGTTCGGCAAAGCGATGCCGTCGTCCAGCCTCCACGCCGAATGCCCGCCGATATTGCTGATGTACGACACCCCTGCATCAAGCAAGCCCCACAGCGTGACGCTGCTTTGAGCGTGTGCACTCGGCACGATGCCGACACACGTTCCCACCGCGACCGCCGCCGCAGCCATGATGCGCTTCTTCACTATCGTCTCCTCCAAACGGACTGTTTATACACTTTACGCACGAACGACATTTTCATATGTGATACTGCTTTTTATGCATATTCTACCAAACGGCTGTGACGGTCAATGCTGTTCTGGAGAAATCGTGCTAAGTGTTTACGCGTGTGTGCGTCGCGGAGGAAGAGAGGGGGATTCGAACTGCGAAGGCAAGTCACACCGCGCGTGAACTGTCTCGCACGCGTGACGACTACGATGAGTGATCGGATAGCAGGTGACGATAGCTATCGAACGTTGCACCTTGCAGCGCGAAGCGTCATGTCATCGCATTCGCAATGCCACGGACGTACAAGTCTGGCGCCAAAAGCCGAGCGAGCGATTCGCTCAGTGCGGGTGAAAGTCGTTCTGAGTCTGACGCTCGTGTTGGGAAGCGTCGGAACGCGTCCGGCGCGTTCGCGATCGCTCGGCGAACTGCCCAAGTCCACGCCGGTCGGCTTCGTCCTTTGCCGCTCGTATCGCGTCGTAGAAGGTTCGCTCTGTGGCGACACTGGTTCGATCGACGTTCACCACCCAGCTATCGAACATGTAGCGCCAGCGGATGCGGCGCTCTTCGAGCAGCGCGGAAAACCAACGCCAGACCGACGCATCTTCGGCATTGGCAGCGGCGGCCGCATTGGCGCGAACTCGTTGCATGGCGTCCATAGGGTTACGCTGGTTAGAGTCCATTTTCGATCGACATGTCGGCCGCGCTCACGCGCGAGCATCGGAATAGACGTAAAAGCCTCGCCCGCTCTTTCGTCCCAGATATCCTGCGTCGACCATTTCCCTGAGCAACGGCGCAGGGCGATATTTCGGGTCGTTGAAATCACGGCACAGCACGTCCATGATGGCCAGCGTCGTATCCAGGCCAATCAGGTCGGCCAACGCGAGCGGCCCGATCGGGTGATTCGCCCCCAGCTTCACACACGCATCGATCTGCTCAGCACCCGCGAGTCCTTCCTGTAGAACGAAAATCGCTTCGTTGATCATCGGCACGACGATCCGATTGACCACAAAGCCCGGCGAGTTCTTCACATCGATCGGGGTCTTGCCGATGCGCTTTACGAAGCCGGCTACCGCATCGAACGTCGCGTCGGTCGTCTGCAACCCGCGTATCACTTCCACGAGTTCCATGATCGGTACCGGGTTGAAGAAATGCAGCCCCACGAAGCGCCCAGCACAAGAAAGCATAGCGCCAAGCTTCGTCACCGATACCGACGACGTATTCGTCGCGATGATCGCGTCCGGGCGAACTACGCCATCGAGCGCCTTGAGAATGTCTTGCTTGGTCTGCAGGCGCTCGGTCGCGGCCTCGATCACCAGCTCGCAGGTCGCAAGTTTGCGCACGTCGACGCTGCCGCTTACTCGCGCGCGTATCGAACTGGCCTGACTTTCCGGGATCGTTCCCTTCGACACCATGCGTCCCAGACCGGCCTCGACACCGGTCAAGCCACGTCGTACCGCCTCGTCGTCGATATCGTTGAGTATCACGCTCAACCCCGAGGCGGCGCAGACCTGCGCGATGCCGCGCCCCATCTGGCCGGCTCCGACAATCCCTATCGTCTGTATGTTCATGTCGCTTGCTTCGTACGCAGTGCGTCGATCTCCATCGCAGTCGCTGCGAGCCAATCCGACAACACCTCTTCAGTATGCTGACCGAGCGTCGGCGGTGCATTCCGATACTGCACCGGCGACTCGGAAAGTCGAATCGGATTCGCCACCAGCGCAACGTCGTTCGCGAACGGGTGAGGCATCTCGATGCGGGTGCCACGGGCCTGCACGTGCGGATCCGCGAACACCCGGTCAAGCGTATTGATCGGGCCGCAGGGTACGCCTGCCGCTTCCATCGCGGCAATCCATTCGTCGGTCGTACGTTGCACTGTCATGCCGTGAATCAGCGCGATGAGTTCGCTTCTGTGCTTCACGCGCTGAGGGTTGGTAACGAAGCGTTCGTCGCTAGACCACTCTGGTTTGCCTAGCGTCTTGCACAGATTCGCAAACTGACCGTCGTTGCCGACAGCCACGATCATGTATCCATCGGCTGTAGGAAATTCCTGGTACGGGACGATGTTCGGATGCGCATTGCCCATGCGTTGCGGAACAACACCGCCCACCAGATAGTTGGCGGCCTGGTTTGCAAGGCATGCGATCTGCACGTCGAGCAGCGCGAGATCGATATGCTGACCTTCGCCGGAACTCTCGCGACGCTTCAATGCGGCCAGCACCGCAACCGTCGCATAGAGCCCGGTCATGATGTCCGTCAGCGCCACGCCAACTTTCAACGGGCCACCGCCTTCCGTCCCGTCGGGAAGGCCGGTCAGGCTCATCAAACCGCCCATGCCCTGAATCAGGAAGTCATAGCCGGCGCGCGCCGCGTAAGGTCCCGTCTGCCCAAACCCGGTGATCGAGCAATAGACGAGCCGCGGATTGACTGCTTTGAGACTCGCGTAGTCGAGGCCGTATTGCGCGAGTCCCCCTACCTTGAAATTCTCGAGCACGATGTCGGCCTTGCGCGCCAGCCGCCGCACGAGGCTTTGTCCGTCTGCGCTGCCGATATCGATCGTCACCGATCGCTTGTTGCGGTTGGCGCTCAGATAGTAGGCCGACTCGCCCGTCGAATGTCCGTCGGCATCGTTCAACCACGGCGGTCCCCAGGCGCGCGTATCGTCACCCGCGCCCGGGCGCTCCACCTTCACGACGTCGGCGCCGAGATCGGCGAGCAACTGACCGGCCCAGGGGCCGGCAAGCACGCGCGACAGATCGAGGACGCGCACGCCGGCGAGCGCCCCCGCTTGCAAGGTGTCGTTCATGGCGATCGAAAATCAGAAGGCGGCGATGCCGGTGATGGCGCGCCCAAGAATCAATGCGTGAATGTCGTGCGTCCCTTCGTAAGTGTTGACCACTTCGAGGTTCACGAGATGACGGGCGATGCCGAACTCGTCGCTGATGCCGTTGCCGCCGAGCATGTCGCGCGCCACACGGGCGATGTCGAGCGCCTTGCCGCACGAGTTGCGCTTCATGATCGAGGTGACCTCGACCGCGGCCGTTCCTTCGTCCTTCATGCGGCCAAGCCGCAAGCAACCTTGTAGACCAAGCGTGATTTCCGTTTCCATGTCCGCAAGCTTCTTCTGGATCAACTGGTTTGCCGCAAGCGGCTTGCCGAATTGCTTACGATCCAGCACGTATTGCCGCGCGCGGTGCCAGCAATCTTCGGCCGCGCCGAGCGCGCCCCAGGCGATGCCGTAACGTGCGCTGTTCAGGCATGTGAACGGCCCTTTCAAGCCGCGCACTTCCGCGAACGCGTTCTCTTCGGGGCAGAACACTTCGTCCATGACGATCTCGCCTGTGATCGACGCCCTCAATCCGACCTTCCCGTGAATCGCGGGCGCGGAAAGCCCCTTCCAACCCTTTTCGAGCACGAAGCCGCGAATTGCGCCCTCATCGTCCTTCGCCCAGACGACATATACATCGGCGATCGGGCTGTTGGTGATCCACATCTTGTTGCCCGTCAACTGGTAGCCGCCCGCCACCTTTCGTGCGCGCGTCACCATGCTGCCGGGATCCGAACCGTGATTCGGCTCCGTCAACCCGAAGCAGCCGATCCATTCGCCGGTTGCGAGTCGCGGCAGATACTTCTGTTTGACGGCCTCGCTGCCGAATGCGTTGATCGGCACCATCACGAGCGACGATTGAACGCTCATGATCGAGCGATAGCCCGAATCCACCCGCTCCACTTCGCGTGCTACCAGACCGTAACTGACATAGTTGAGGCCCGCGCCGCCGTAGGCTTCGGGAATCGTCACACCTAGCAGCCCCAGTTCACCCATCTCGCGGAAAATGGCCGGGTCCGTCTGCTCATTGCGGAATGCGTCCAACACGCGCGGCGCGAGGCGTTCCTGGCAGTAGCTACGTGCGGACTCGGCGACCATCCGTTCCTCTTCGTTCAACTGCTGCGTCAGCAGTAGCGGATCGTCCCATTGAAACGACGCGGACTTTTGCTGTTGGCTCATTTTTGACTCGCGTGGAATTTATCGTGGCGTCAATTTATCCGCCGCTGCGCGCTGGATCAAACGACTTGTTCTCAGTCACCTGTGCGAGAATCGCACAAGTCAGTCGCCCGAGAGTTTCTGCCATGCGCCGCAAGATCCCGTCTACCCTCGCGCTGTCCGCATTCGAGGCGGCAGCGCGCCACCAGAGCTTCACCAAAGCCGCCGATGAACTGGCGGTAACGCAGAGCGCTATCTGCAGACAGATCGCTTCGTTGGAGGATTTTCTCTGCCTGAAGCTATTTCGGCGCGATCGCCGGGGGGTCGCGCTGACGGAAGCCGGCCTTGCCTATAGCCGCAAAGTGGCCGCGCGCCTCGACGACGTGGAACGTGACACGGTTGAGCTGATGGGCAGGGGTGGCGGCGGCGCCGCGCTCGAAGTCGCGGTAGTGCCTACCTTCGCGACTAAGTGGCTGCTTCCCCGCATGCCGAAGTTCATGACGGCCCATCCCGACATTACGATCAACCTCACTACGCGCACCCGCCCATTCCTGTTCGGCGACACGGAGTTCGACGCCGCGCTCTACGCGGGCCTCGCGAGCTGGCCCGGTACGGCCAGCAGGTTCCTAATGCGGGAAAGCCTGATCGCCGTGTGCAGTCCAGAGCTCATCGCTCCCCGACGAAAGCTCAAGGCCGCCGACTGGGGTCGCTATCGCCTGCTGCAGCAGAGCACGCGGCCCTATGCATGGCGCGAATGGTTTGCATCACGGGGCATGCAAGTCGAAGGCGACATGTCGGGCCCGAGATTCGAGCTTTTTTCGATGCACGCGGAAGCGGCCATTCAGGGGATCGGCGTCGCGCTGATCCCGCGTCTGTTGATCGAGGACGAGTTGAAGCGTCGCGTTTTGATACCGGTCGCTGAGCACGATTATCTTAGCGACCGGTCGTACTATCTCATTTATCCGGAGCAGAAATCGGACAGTGCGCCGCTCGGGGTCTTTCGTGACTGGATCGAGGAGCAGGCGAGGATCTATCGGGAGCCGTTGGCGTTGGGGTGATGTTTGTGTGCCACGCGCTCCCGCTACTGCGAGCAAGTCTATCGTTCACGTCAGCTCCAGACGCGCCCTTTCAGACACATTGCGCAAAACGCAAGAAACTCGGCACCTGACTCAGTACGGATGCTACAGAAGACGTGTACGCGATGGAACGCCAGCTTCGAGCGTGCGATGCCGAGTCCGCTCCCGTCTTAGCCATCTTGAACTGAGATGTCACGCCGACCGGCACTGAACAGACCCACGGGGCGCGGATGAACCCTTGCTGATATCGCGTCGGGATTCGCTTCAGTCTTTTGCGCTGGTTGTCGACACTCGCGCGACCGTGTCGCCTTCATCGTTGACCAAACCCCAAAGGCTTACTCATAAGTCGGGAATTTTGCGGACAGATGGCTATGCTTGAGAGATAGCTATTGAGAGTATCGCCCATGAAACGAGATGGCCGGAGCCTGGCTCACAACACGCTCGAAGAGATGCGTATCCTTGCGGTTCAGCGTATGGCTGAAGGCGAGCATCCTAATGATGTTGCGGCGTCGTTTGGGATGCATCGCTCGTGGGCGTACAAGATCAGGGCGCAGGCGCGAGGCCGTGGTAATGGTGTGCGAGCGCTGCGATCGACCAAGGGAACAGGTCGTCCACGTACGCTCACTGCGACGTAGGAGCAGCGGATAATGCGCTGGGTTATTGGCAAGAATCCAATGCAGTACGGGTTTGATTTTGGCAACGCGGATATACGCTGGACCAGTAGCGGATACGAAATTCGCGGGCAATCTCAAGGCAAGGATCAATGCCGCATCAAGGACCACAACAATAACGCCAGCAACAGCACTACGCACATCTGCCAGAACAGCACCGGATCGGTCTCGAGCAGGGGCTTGCGCCGAATCGGCGCCACCGCGTCCCGAGCGCTCGAAAAACGTTCGAGGTCAGCGCAGACTTCCAGCACGTCCTGATACCTGCGCACCGGATCGGGCTGCAGCGCTTTCTCCAGCACCAGGTCGAGCCATAGCGGCGCGTCCCGG
This sequence comes from Paraburkholderia sp. UYCP14C, assembly GCF_004197395.1. Lineage (GTDB taxonomy): Bacteria > Pseudomonadota > Gammaproteobacteria > Burkholderiales > Burkholderiaceae > Paraburkholderia. The sequence goes on from NZ_SELS01000033.1 coordinate 18,190, forward strand.
CGGTACTGATAAAGCGGCACACGGCCATTGAAGCCGTAGGGCAGCTTGCCGCCGCTGAACAGCCGGTACAGGGTCACGCCAAACGCGAACACCTCGGAGCGCGCATCGCCCTGTGCGCCTTTCATCAACTCAGGCGCCATATAAGCGGGTGAGCCCGGCGCGGCGTCAGGACCCGGCAACTGCATGCCCGGCATATAACCGAATCCGAAATCGAGCAGCCGCGTGTTATCGCCCCACATTACCAGCACGTTCTCGGGTTTGATATCGCGATGGAAGATATTGCGGCGATTCAGCACGTCGATCGAACGGCCTAGCTGTTGCGCGATCTTGAGTGCACGTGGCAGCGCCATGGGCTGAGGCGCCCCCAGCAGTTTTTCGAGCGTGACGCCTGCGCCGAGCGGCATCACCACATAGAGCCGGGTTTGCCGGTCGGCATCGATCGGCATCGGCGCGAGCACGCCATCGTCGCTGATCTTGCCTGCCAGCCAGCGCTCGCGCACGATCGACTGCCGCACGTTTTCGTCCTGCTCGACACGCGGCTTGGGAAACTTGAGCGCCAGCGGCGTATTCGGATCGGCCAGATCGTAGCCCGCGAAAATCCGCGAATAGAAGCCATCGCTCAACACGCTCTTGAGCAGATATCCGTCGACCACTTCGCCGGCGTCGGGCACCGCCGGAATCGGCAAGGTGCCGACCACCCGTTCAAGGTAACCGACATCGAGCAAAGGCAGGCCGCCCACGTCGAGCACCGCGCTCGTCACGTCGTCCTGCGAGCCGCGCGTCACCGCCAGCGCGCCCAGCCGGCGCGCCGTTTCGAGCGCACCGCCGCGCGCCGCCAGCACCGTCTGCAGTTCGCGCATCGGCACGCGGCGATAGAGCCCGTCGGAGCACATCAGCAGGCGATCGCCCTCGTGCAGCTCAAGCGTTTCAATGCGCGTCACCAGCGTCGGAAGCATGCCGACCGCATGCGCCACGTAAGAACCGAAGGCGACCGGCACCACGTCGTCGTCACCGAGCTGGGCCAGTTGGCCATCGCGCAGCAGATAGAGCCGCACATCGCCGGCCGCGACCAGATACGCGGTTGCGCGGCGCACGATCAGCGCCGCAAAGGACGCGGACATCTGCTGCAGTGCAGGGTCGACGCGGCCGATCTGATGCAGCCAGCCGTGTATGGCCTCGAGCGCGCGAGCAGCGGCCACGCCGGGCTGCAAGGTGTCGGCGAGCCCGTAATAGGCATCGATAAAGGCCCGCACCGAGAGTTCGGCCGCGACCCGTCCGCCCTTGCTGCCGCTCACGCCATCGGCGAGAGCGATCACGCTGCCACGCGCGGCGCGCTCCGCCAGATCGCCGAGCATCACGCCGACGTAGTCTTCGTTGATGTAATCCTGCCCGCGGGCGCGGGCAGGGAAAGAAACACAACCAATCTCGAGCGCGGCGCACTCGCCGCGCTCCGGCTTCAATTGCAGATCGATTTCCTGGCCGTCCATTCCGCCACCGCTAGCGGGCCTTCCCTCTGGATCGTCTAGCACCCGACTCGTGTTCGGTGCGGGCAAGCTATCCAGGGAGAAGGGTTCACTCATTTACTTTTTGCCGTGGGTCATCACGTCGCTTGTTTCCAGATCGTGCTCGATCTTCTCGAGCACCTGCGGCGAGCGCTTCTTGAGCATCAACAGCCAGACTGCACCAACCAGCATATACGCAACGAACAGATACGGCAGGATGTTATACGGATAATCGGGCACCGGATACACGCTGCCGATCACCGCGCCGACCATCGCCAGTGCGCCAAGCACGCCCCACACGACGTTGCTCGTCTTGAGCTCGCCCTGCTTCTTCAGATACACCGGTGCCGCGATGGCGACCAGGAAATACACAACCAGGAAGCCGAAGGTCGCAAACGTACTGGTATAGCCGAAGGTGTTGAGCGGACCCGTGCCCAGCATCGCGATACACACTACAAAGGTCACGATGGAGGAAAACGCAACGGCCAGGTACGGCGTCTGGTGCGTGCGGTGCACCATGCCCATCGAGCGGTGCACGAATTGATAACGGCCCATCGAATACAGCAGGCGGCTTGAAGAGTTGATGCATGCAAGCACGCACGAGAACGCGCTGACCGAGGCAATCAGATAAAACACCGGACCGAGCGGCGAGGCGCCGACGCTCGTGAGCAAGGTGCTGAGCACGGCCGAATCGCCGCCGAGCTTGGCTGCATCGTCGTGGTAGGCGATCGTCATCGAATACGCCACAAACATGAAAAACAAGCCCGACAGGATCACGCACCAGACCACCGCGCGCGGAATGACGCGCAGCGGGTTCCTGGTTTCCTGGCCGAGCGAGGCCGCGCTTTCGAAACCCACATACGAGAAGATACCGAGCACCATGCCCTGTGCCATGCCCTTCCCGCTCACGCCCTGCAGCCCCAGTTGCGTATGGTCGATGATATGGTCCGGATGCAGTGCGAGCACATAGATCAGCACGCCGCCCACGATCACCACCGAAGCGGCTTCGATTGCCAGCGACAGACGCGAGGAGAGTTTCACGTCACGCGCCGAGAAGAACCAGGCGAGGCCGACAAAGACCGTGTAGACCGCCCACGACGGGATATTGACACCCCAGGCCGTAAAAGCGTTCTGCACGAACACGACGCCTGCGGCGCCAACCCCCATTGCCGTGCCCACGTAAGCCGCGATCAGCCCCCAGCCGGCAATGCCACCCGCCATTGGCCCAAGCGCGCGCGAGATATAGATAAAGAACGAACCCGCCGAGGCGATCCGGCTCGAGAGCGCGATGATGCTCATGCTCACCAGCAGCAGTCCGAGCGTCGAGAGACCATAAATCAACCATGTCCCCGCACCGGCCAGCGCCGCGATCGCGGTCACGTTGATCGATGGCGTGAAAGTCGGCGAAAGGTTCGCGATGGATTGGCCGATGACCTCGGGAAAACCTAACGTACCGGCACGTAGACCGCCGGATGGTGCTGGTGTTGCTTGCGTGGTGCTTTGCGGAGTGCTCATGTCGGGCTCCTGATAGATTAATGAATCAAGGTTGAATGCACTCAACTTTTCCACAGTCAAAAAACTCAAAACAACTCAATTCATCTGTTCCATCCGGGAATCCAGGAAGTACCCGCAAGCGGAATGCGCGCCATGGCCGCCGCCTCAACCGTCAACGCGACCAGATCCTCCGGTTCGAGGTGATGGACGTTCTGCTTGCCGCACGCTCGCGCGATCGTCGTCAGTTCCATGTTCAGCGTCTTGAGGTAGTTGCGCACGCGGCGTGAACCTTCTTCGGGCTGCACACGCTGCTCGAGCACCGCGTCCTGGGTGGTCACGCCGACCGGGCACTTGCCCGTGTGGCAGTGATGGCAGAAACCCGGCGACGTGTTCAGCGCTGCGTAGTCCGCCGCGGCCGAATGCAGCGCGCCGTTCTGAAAGTACGTATCGCTGTTGCAACCGAGCGCCATCAACATGCCCTGCCCGATCGCGACCGCATCGGCGCCCATCGCGAGCGCCTTCGCTACGTCCGCGCCGGAGCGAATCCCGCCCGACACGATCAACTGCACCGTGCCCTTCATATTCAGATCTTCAAGTGCGTCCACAGCCTGACGGACGGCAGCCAGCGTCGGAATGCCCACGTTCTCGATGAAGCACGTCTGGGTGGCTGCCGTGCCGCCCTGCATACCGTCGATCACCACCACGTCCGCGCCCGCATGCACCGCGAGCTTGACGTCGTTGAACGTGCGCGTCGCGCCGACTTTCACGTAGATCGGCTTTTCCCAATCCGTAATCTCTCGCAGTTCCTGGATCTTGATTGCCAGATCGTCGGGGCCGGTCCAGTCCGGGTGACGGCTCGCCGAGCGCTGATCAACGCCGGCCGGCAAGGTGCGCATCGAGGCGACGCGCGGATTGACCTTCTGCCCGAGCAGCATGCCGCCGCCGCCCGGTTTCGCGCCCTGCCCGATCACAATTTCGATCGCATCGGCGCGACGCACGTCGTCCGGGTTGAAGCCATAACGCGACGGCAGGCACTGATAGACAAGCGTCTTCGAGGAGCGGCGTTCTTCCTGCGTCATGCCGCCGTCACCGGTGGTGGTCGAGGTGCCCATCGCGGTCGCGGCCTGGCCGAGCGCTTCTTTTACGTTCGCGGACAGCGCGCCGAAGCTCATGCCTGCAATGGTGATCGGAATGTCGAGCACCACCGGCTTTTTAGCGAAGCGCGTGCCGAGCACGGTCTGTGTCGCGCACTTCTCGCGATACCCCTCGAGCGGATAGCGCGACAGCGACGCGCCCAGAAACAGCAGATCGTCGAAATGTGGCACGCGGCGTTTCGCGCCCAGACCGCGAATTTCGTAGAGGCCGCGCTGTGCGGCGGTATGGATGTAATCGATCGTCTTGCGGTCATAGCCTTGCGACTCTTCCTGCTGCAAACGGGCGAAATGGATAGGTTTGGCTTCCATGGGGATCTTCTCGATGAACTGGGTGTTCGGTTCGGTTGCGGGTTCAGCCGGCGCTCAATATTCCTGGTCTGCGTCGGCGTTCCAGTGGTAGAGCGTGCGTGCCGATGCAATGCGCTTGAACGAGCGCGGGTCATGATCGAGGCCTGCGGCGTCGAGCAACGCGCCGACTGCTGTCACGTCCGCGTCGGTCATCGGCTCGTACTGCGCATCCGCCCCAAGCGACTTCACTTCGCCGCGTACATACAGTACGGCTTCGTACAGTGAGTCGCCCAATGCATCGCCCGCATCGCCGCAGATCACCATGCGGCCGGCCTGCGCCATGAATGCCGAGAAGCTGCCTACCGAACCGCCGACCACGATGTCGCCACCCTTGAGCGAAATTCCGCAGCGCAAGCCCGCGTCGCCGTCGATCACGAGCAGGCCGCCATGTGCCGAAGCCCCCGCGCCGTTCGACGCGAAGCCCTTCACGTGGACCTTGCCGCTCATCATGTTTTCCGCGACGCCAGTGCCGGCACTGCCTTCCACGACGATCGTCGCGAGCTGGTTCATGCCGCCCACGTAATACCCGGCGTGTCCTTGCACCGTGACGGTCACGTGCGCGTTAACGCCCACGGCGATGTTGTGGGCGCCGTTCGGCGACGTGATGTCGACATTCACGCCCTCGAGCGCTTCTTTCGAACCATGCAGGTACTGGTTCAGCTCGCGTACCGGCGACCCCTCAAGGTCAAACTTCATGCTTTCCATACATACATCTCCTCGGGTGCGGGTTCGAATACCCTGGCGTTCCTGATGTCCGGCAGGTGTGCGAGTGAGCGGAACTCGGAAGCGATCGCGACGTAGTCGTCGTTCTCGGCGACCACTGCGGGTTTGCACGCGAACGGGTCGCGAATCAGTGCGAGTTCGGTCGAGGTGCCCATCAGGAACGTGTAGAAACCGTCTAGTTCCTCGAAGCCTTTCTGCAAGGCGACCGGCAGTTCGTCGCCTTCACGCAGCCGCCATTCGAGAAAGCGGCACGCGGCTTCCGTATCGTTGTCCGTCTCGAAGCGGATACCTTCCGGTTCCAGCTTGCGGCGTACGCCATGCGCGTTCGACAGCGAGCCGTTGTGCACGAGGCAAAAGTCTTCGCCGGCCGTGAACGGGTGCGCGCGATCCGGCGTTACCGCCGATTCAGTCGCCATCCGCGTATGGCCAACGAGATGCGAGCCGGTCAGCTTCGAGAAGCCGTAACGTTGCGCGACTTCGGCGGGCGAGCCAATATCCTTGTAGAGATCGATCGAGCGTCCGGTGGACAGCAGAAAAAGCTTCGGAAAACGCTCCTTAAGCCACGCTTTCACTGCTTCGACATTGCCGTTCACGTTGAGCACCGCGTGATTGCCCTTCGCCGCGACGTGCGCCTTCACGTCGATCGCGCCATTGAGCGCATCGAGCAACGCGTTCCAGTTGAAGTCGTTGCCGGCTTCCGTAAAGCCCGCGTAAAGGCTCAGCTTGCGCTGACTTTCGTCGACCGCGCCGCCGAACACGGCGAGTCCGGCGGAGTCCGGGCCCCGTTCAGTCATGCCGATCAGCATCGGCACCATCAACTGACCGAGTTGCGCGCGCAATGCCGGTGTCTTGACCAGCAGGCCTACAATTCCACACATAGTCTTACCCCCTTAGAAGAATTCCAGATAGCTTTTCATTTCCCAGTCCGAGACATGGCGCATGTACTCGAGCCATTCCATTCGTTTGACCTTGATAAACTCGTCGGCAACCGGACCCAGTGCGTCGCAGATCAGGCGATCGCTTTCGAGCGCGTCGAGCGCCTGCTCCAGGTTCTGCGGCAGGATGCCGATCTGGTGCTCGCGCAACTTCGCGGGCGACCACTCGTAGAGGTTTTCATTGGCCGGTGCACCCGGCGACAATTCACGCTCGACGCCATCGAGTCCCGCCGCGATCACCGCGGCCGTCGCGAGGTATGGATTGCATGCGCCATCGGGCAGACGCAGTTCGATGCGCTCGCCCGGCATGCGCACCATCGTCGAGCGATTGTTGTCGCCATAGCTGATGTAGGCCGGCGCCCACGTCGCGCCCGTCAAGGAGCGGCCTACGACGAGGCGCTTGTACGAGTTGACGGTGGGGTTGCATAGCGCGGCAAGCGCGGGCGCATGCGCGAGCAAACCAGCGGTGAACTGATAGCCGAGGGTAGAGAGCCCCATGCCCAGTTTGTCGCTTTTGTCCGAGAACAGGTTGCGCTCGCCGTCACCGATCGACATATGCATGTGCATGCCGTTGCCCGGACGGTTCGCGAAGGGTTTCGGCATGAAGGAGCAGATCATGCCCAGCTCGTTCGCAATCTCGGAGGCGGCCATCTTGAAGAACACGTAGTGATCGCACGAGGTCAGGCAATCGGTATACGTGTAGTTGATTTCGAACTGACCGTTGGCGTCTTCGTGATCGATCTGATAGACGTCGATGCCGACCGAGCGCATCGATTCGGTGAGCTTTTCCAGGAAGACGCGCGTGCGCGACAGTCCCTTGTAGTCGTAGCACGGCTTGGCGAGCGTATCGCTCGGGTCGCACGGTTCAATCGTGCCCGTCGCCGAGCGCCTGAGCAGCGAGAACTCCGGCTCCAGTCCGGTAAATAGCGTCCAGCCGCGTTGCGTCATGCGCGTAACCTGCTTCTTCAGCGTGACGCGCGAGTCGTGTGCCCACGGTTTTCCGTCGACGTGACCGTCGCAGACGATTCGCGCCAGGCCGTCCTGCCAGGGCACTGGTGTGAGAGTCGACAGATCGCCCACCGCCATGTAGTCCGGACCGTTCGGCTCTATGCCCACACCCCAGATCGCGAAGCCCGCAAAGCCGGCGCCCGTCTTCAGCACACCCTTGAGGTGCGCAACCGGGACCGACTTGGCCTTCGCAACCCCGTGAATATCCACGAATTGCGCCAGCACGTACTTCACGCCATGTTGCGTGAAGTAGTCCTGCGCCTCTTCAGCCGAGCTAAAGCGGGGCACGCTACCCAACTCGTTTACCGGCAGCTTGCTCGCATCGTTCAGGTTCATCGTCACTCCTTGCACCACCATCGCTGGCTGATTGACGAGTCATGCCCCATTGCACGACCCCGCTGCGAGCCTGTTCGCAGCATCAATATGAATTTATTACTGTGCAACAATAGTTCCCCCTGAGAAACACTCAGGGCGCAATGCGGCCCTGCTTATCTGCTACCCTCATGTCTTTCAACGAGGTTCAAACATGCAAAACGGCGAAGACAGCAAAACCTCGCTCGAACGCTATCTGGGCGCGACAATCCGCGAACTTCGCCAGCGCCACGGACTGACCATCGCCCAGGTGTCGGAGCAGGCTGGGATCAGCCGCGGCATGCTCTCGAAGATCGAGAACGCCCAGACTTCCACTGGACTCGACGTGCTCAACCGGATCGCCAACGCGCTCGGTGTGTCAATGTCCACGCTGTTCCGCCGCTTCGACGTACCTGAAGGCGGCGCCCAGCTCGTGAAGAAGGGCGAAGGCATGGAGGTGGTCCGTAAGGGCACCAGACGCGGCCACACCTATCACCTGCTTGCTTACGACCAAGGCCCCAAAAAACTGTTTGAGCCGTTCCTGATCACCATGGACGACGAATCGGAGATCTTCCCGGTCTTCGAACATCAGGGCACCGAGTTCATCCACATGCTCAAGGGTGTCATCGAGTACCGCCATGGCCAGCAAACCTACATCCTGCATCCCGGCGACACCATCACCTTCCAGGCCGACGTGCCACATGGTCCCGAGCGGCTGATCAAAACGCCGATCCAGTTCCTGTCCATCTTCCTCTACGGCCAGGATGACCGGGACTGATACGCCTTCGTCCACTCACCGCGACTTCTTATGCAACCTCCGTGCCATGATTACTAACAGGAACATAAGATTCATGCTGGGAAACGCATTGGCCGGACCAACTCCATAAATACGTCACTTCCGGAAACGCCCACCGCGTCAAAGCAGTGCGGCTTACACACTGGTGCGGTGCCTCGCTGCACAGGAACGGCACCTCGGGTTCAGACCCATCAACAGCTTTACTTATACAAAGACAAATCGGTCAAAGACCCTCAAGTGCATCCAGCGCGCCGCCCACCATGCGCTGCAGCGTGGGTTGAAGCGCCGCCGCGCGGGCGTCGTGGGCGCGTCTTCGCTCATATAGATACACTGACACATTTCGAGCTGGAGCGCGTGAATGCCACGCTCGGGATCGCCATAGTGACGCGTGATGTAACCGCCCTTGAAGCGGCCATTCGCGACCCATGTGTAGGTGCTGGCCGCAGCAGCGCGTGCCACGGCGCTTTGCACGAGCGCGTTTGCCGTGCGACCGTCTTGCGTACCCAGATTGAGATCCGGCAACTTCGCCTTGAAGAGGCGCGGCAATACACTTGTGATCGAATGCGCTTCCCACAGCAGCACGTTTGGATGCTTTTCGCGCAGCCTCGCCAGTTCCGTCTGCAATGCCGAATGATACGGCTGCCAGTAGGTCGAGACGCGCCGTTGCTTCTCTGCATGGTCAGGCTCCGACCTTGGCTGATAAACCGCTTCGCCCCGGAACGTTTCGGTCGGACAGAGGCCTGTCGTCGTTTGGCCGGGGTACAGGCTCTCGTCGTTCGGAGGCCGGTTCAGATCGATCACGTAGCGCGAAATACGTGCGCCCAGCACAGTCGCGCCCAGCGCTTTCGCAAAGTCGTAGAGGCGGTCGAGATGCCAATCGGTGTCCGCCACCGTCAGTGCCACCTCCGAATACACATGCTTCAACGACGACGGAATCTCCGTGCCGAGATGCGGAATCGAAATCAGCAACGGCCCATCGCCACGATGCAGGTGGTAAATCTCGCTCATCGTTCACTCCTTTAAATACGTGCTCAGCGCAGGGCGTCGTCGGGTAGATGCGGCAGTACGCGGGCCAGCGCTGGCCGGATGCTGTGATCGAGCACGCTACGCGTGAGCTCGATGATCTCCGACGCAAAGTCGTCCCATTCGCCCTGACGATGCAGCAGGAAAAAATCACGACGCCCGAGACGGCTATCGGGCAATGGCAATACGGCGATCTCGTCAAGATAGTGACGCGCTTGCCACAAACAAAGTGGCGTCGAAATCGCAAATCCGAGCCGGGCGACCACCAGACTCAATAGCGGATCGGTCGCATCGAATTCATAGCGTCGCGCGCTCTCTATGCCAAGGTGCCGCGCGAACCGCTCGACCTGCTGACCGATCACGGAGCGCGCCGTATAGCGGATCAGTGGCAATTCCAGCGCAAGCGTGCGCCAGTCGACGTTCTTGCGCTGCTTGAGATAAGGGCGCGCTACGACGGCCACGAATGCTTCCGAGAACAGCGGTACTTCGACGATTCGTGCGTCGTTCAGAGGGGTCTGCGTGCAGATCGCCACGTCGAGTTCACGGTCATGTAACTGTTTGCTGAGGCCTGGCGTCAGGCCGGACCAGAGAGAAATCTGCCGCGCCGAGCCCGATACTGCGCGGATGAGCTCGGGCCCTACCGTGGCCGCGAACGAATCCACACAGCCGAGCCGCACCGGCAGTTTCCCTGCATGCGACGCGTCTCCAACGCGCGTGCTCACCATCTGCGCATGCTCGATCAACGGACCGGCCAGTTCCAGCAACGCGCGCCCGGCGATATTGGGGCGCGGCGGCCGGCTTTCCCTATCGAACAGCTCGACGCCCTGATCGCGCTCCAGCGCGCCGATGGCCTGGCTGATCGCGCTCTGGCTCACGCCCAGTTGCTTCGCCGCGCCCGTCATGGACCCGGCTTCGCAGACGGCGATAAAAGCCTGCAACGCGCGCAGGTCGATGGGAGGTTGAGTTCGTCTCATGAAAAACTCCGCTGGTTGTCGCCTTTGGCTTCTCGCCCTCTTGCCCACTTACCCTCTTGCCACGGAAGAGCCTGCATGATGCTTTTTTTCTTCCGGCACCCGAAGAGCATGAGCAATCCACGGTCTGAACCATAAGTTTGCCTAATACAAAAGTCCCGTGGGTTTTCGGCTGTCTAGAATCGGCTCCATCTTCAACGCAGAGGTTCACATGAGCCATTACGATTTTGTTGTGATCGGAGCCGGTGTAATTGGAGCCTCGGTGGCCCATCATCTGGCCGCGCTCGGCGCGAAAAGCGTGCTTGTTCTCGAGCGCAGCACCATTGGTGCGGGCACGACGTCGCAGTCGTCCGGTCTGTTGCGCACCCATTATTCGGTGAAACAGAACGTCGAACTGGCCCGCTCGTCGTGGTGGGCGTTCAACAATTTCGCCGAATACGTCGGCGATGACGAAGCATCATGCGGTCTCGTCAAGTGCGGTTACATGATCTGTGCGCCGGACGGCGACAAGATCGAGCCGTTGCACGCGTCGTTGACCACGCAGCAGGACATGGGCATCGAAGTCCAGTTGCTCGACAGGTCCGAGGCGCGTGAACGCCTGCCGATCGCTCAGTTCGATAACGCCGCGTTGATCGGCTACGAGCCGGAAGCGGGCTTCGCGGACGCATATCTGGTGGCAACCAGTTTCGCTCGCGCCGCGCGCCGGCAGGGCGTCAGGATCATGGAAGGCGTAAGCGTCACCGGCGTGCTGCGCGAGGGCCGCAAGGTGGTCGGCGTCGAGACGACGGCGGGTTCGTTCAGTTGCGGCACACTGATCAGCACGCAGAACATCTGGACACCGGAGATCGCCAGTTGGCTTGACGTGGATCTGCCGGTAAAGCCTGAACGTCATACGGTGCTCGCGCTGGAATGCGATGCGGCCGCCTATTCCTTCAAGATGCCCGCGTTCAAAGATCTCAGTTCGGCCGGCATGCTGTATTACCGCAGCTATGGCGGCAGTCAGATGCTGGTGTCCGAAGGCGTGGTCGGCGAGACGTTGAATGCCCCCGAGACCGAGCAAGGTGATATTTCGCTCGATTACGTCGGCGAAGTCGGCGCGCAAGTGGCCGAGCGCTTTCCCGCTTATGAGGCCGCCGGTCTCGCGTCGTCGTGGACCGGTGTGTACGACGTCACGCCCGACTGGAATCCGGTACTCGGCTCCGTTGGCGATATCGAGGGCCTCGTCGTCGGGTTCGGCTTCTCCGGCCACGGATTCAAGCTGTCGCCGGGCGTCGGCAAGATCCTCGCGCAGCATGCACTTGGGCTGCCCACTGACGTCTCGCTGGCCCCCTACGCGTTGAGCCGGTTCGCGAGCGGTGCGCTGCTCGTCGGCAAATACGGCGCAGGCGCCGTGTCCTGATCAGGAGCCTGTCCACATGACCATTCGAATTCTCGTTCCCGTCAAACGGGTCGTCGATGCCAACGTGCGCGTGCGGGTCAGCGCAAGCGGCGCGATCGACACGACCGGTTTGAAGATGTCGCTCAATCCCTTCGACGAATGCGCGGTCGAACAGGCGCTGCAACTCCGGGAGGCAGGCGTGGCCGCCCAGGTGACGGTCGTGACGTGCGGCCAGTCCACGAGCCAGGACGTGTTGCGCACCGCCCTCGCCATGGGCGCCGACGACGCGGCGCTGATCGATACCGGCGCCGCCAGCGCCCGGCTGGACTCGCTGGCCGTCGCGCGCTTGCTGCGCGCGTACATGGCGACAAGCGACTTCGGCCTCGTGCTATGCGGCAAGCAGGCGATCGACAACGACATTGGCGGCGTCGCCGCCATGCTTGCGGCACTGCTTGGCTGGCCGCAGGCCCTGAACGCAAGCGCGTTGTCCGCACATGGCGCCCACTGGCGGGTGACGTGCGGCGATGACGGTGGCACATCGACGTGGGAACTGGACGGTCCAAGCGTCGTCAGCGCGGACCTGCGTCTGGTCGAGCCACGTCGCGTCACGCTGCCGAGCATCGTCAAGGCGAAGCAGAAGCCGCTTGTGACGATCGACGGCGGATCGCTCGGTGTCGATCTGACACCGGGCACGACAATCGACGAATTGCGCAATCCGCCCGTGCGCGAAGCCGGCATCAAGGTCGCGAATACGGCTGGGCTGCTGGATGCGCTCGCCGCGCAACACCTGTTCAACAACCTGGGAGCACGGACATGAGAAGCCTTGTGGTAGGGGAATGGGAACACGACGCGCTCGCGGAATCGACGCGGCGCGCGGTCACTGCGGCGCTCCAACGTGGCTTTCCGGTTGACGTCATGGTGCCCGCAGCAGGTGCCGAGGCTGCGTCCGGCATTGCCGGGGTGGAACGCGTGCTCGTTATCGCAGGTGATGCGGCGCATGCCCAGGTGCCCGAAACGCTCGGCAGTCAGCTTCAGGCCGTCTCTGACGATTACACGCTGATCGTCGCGAGTCACCGCAATCTCGGCCGCAGCGCGTTGCCGCGCGCCGCTGCGCTGACCGATGGCGCGTTTCTCGCGGACGTGACCGGTATCGACGCGCAAGGCAGCTTCACGCGTGGTCTTTACGCAGGCAGCGTGATCGCGAAAGTATCGGTCACAGCGCGCGTGACGTTTGCCACGATACGCACATCCTCTTTCGTTGCGGCGGAGCCATCAGGCGGCGCTGCAACGATTGTGGAAACGAAACCGGCGGCCGCGTTCGAGAAAACGAGGTTGCTGGAGCGCCAGGCATCCGGACAATCCCGACGCGATCTGGGCACGGCGCGTGTTGTCGTTGCCGGCGGCCGTGGGATGGCGTCGAAAGACAACATGGACCGGCTCGGCGGTCTCGCTGAACGCGTAGGCGCGGCGCTCGGCGCGTCGCGCGCCGCCGTGGATGCAGGCTATGCGCCGAACGCTGTGCAAGTGGGACAGACGGGCAAAACGGTCGCACCGGATCTGTACTTCGCGTTCGGCATCTCCGGCGCGATCCAGCATCTGGCCGGCATGAAAGACTCGAAGGTGATCGTCGCGGTGAACAAGGACCCGGATGCGCCCATCTTTTCGGTGGCGGATTACGGCATTGTCGGTGATCTGTTCGATGTGTTGGGTGAACTGGAAGCCCACGTCAGTGCAAAGGCGGCGTGATGAAACTCGACCCTCTCAACCCCGTTTCGCGCGATACCGGCGAAGGGCTGCGTCATCTGAAAACGCAGCGCGTCGAAGAAACCCTGCCGTCAGTCCGCTTTCTCGACTGCACGTCGGTTGCGCCCGAACCATGGGCCAACGGCGGCGGCACCACCCGCACCCTCGCCCGTGGCACGAACCCTGCTGGTATAGCGGATTGGCGTGTGAGTCTGGCGGACCTCAAGGGCGCGGCGCGGTTTTCGCAATTCACCGGCTTCGATCGAACGATGCTGGTGATCGGTGACGGCGCAGTCGATCTGCACTCGCAAGATGGACAGTTGCTCGCACAGATGGGGCAGCCCGTGCACTTTTCCGGTGACCTGCATGTCTGGATCAGCTTGCCAACGAAACCCGTCCAGGTACTGAACGTGATGACGCGCCGGGAAGCGTGCCGCGCGAGTGTTAGCGTCGCGACGAATGCGCTGAGGATCACACCAGCCAGCGTACAACTGTTAATCAGCCTGTCCGGTCAATGGACCGCGTCGAGCGCGTTGCTGAAGAACGTCAAGTTGCCCGCCATGCACGGCATCTGGATCGAAGGTCGCAGCGAAGAGCTGGATCTACACCACGTTGGGCCCGGCGCGAAACTGGTATCAATTGCGATCGAACCAGTCGATCCATCCCCCGTGCAATAACGAATGCAACCATGCAAAACCTGATTGAGCAGTACGACCCGCGCGAGTCGATGGAATACGACGTCGTGATCGTCGGCGGCGGCCCGGCCGGCCTGTCCGCGGCGATCCGCCTGAAGCAGCTGGCGGCTGAAAAAGGCGTCGAGCTTGGCGTGTGCGTACTGGAAAAAGGCTCGGAGATCGGGGCGCATATCCTGTCGGGTGCGGTGATGGACCCTCGCGCGCTGACCGAGCTGATTCCGGACTGGAAAGAAAAAGGCGCACCGCTGACGGTCGACGTGACCGAAGACCGCTTCCTGTTCCTGTCCGCAACCGGTGCGAAGAGCGTGCCGACCTGGGCGCTGCCGGACAATTTCAAGAACCACGGCAACTACGTGATCAGCCTCGCGAACGTGACGCGCTGGCTGGGTCAGCAGGCCGAGGCGCTCGGCGTCGAGATTTTCCCGGGCTTTCCGGCGGCCGAAGTGCTGTACAACGACGACGGCTCGGTCAAGGGTGTCGCCACGGGCAACCTCGGCATCGGCAAGGACGGCGAGCCGACCGAGAACTTCCAGCTCGGCATGGAGCTGCACGCGAAGTACACGCTGTTCTCCGAAGGCGCGCGCGGCCACCTTGGCCGCCAGCTGAACGAGAAGTTCAAGCTGCGTGACGGCGTCGATCCGCAGGTGTACGGCCTCGGCATCAAGGAGCTGTGGGAGATCGATCCCGCGAAGCACAAGCCGGGTCTGGTGATGCACACGGCCGGCTGGCCGCTGGAGAACGACACGTACGGCGGCTCGTTCCTCTATCACATGGACAACAACCAGGTCGTGGTCGGCTTCGTGGTCGGTCTCGGCTATTCGAATCCGTACCTGTCGCCGTTCGAGGAATTCCAGCGCTACAAGACGCATCCGGCGATCCGTGCGATGCTCGACGGCGGCAAGCGGGTGTCGTACGGCGCGCGGGCGATCACCGCGGGTGGCCTGCTGTCGCTGCCGAAGCTGGTGTTCCCGGGTGGCGCGCTGATCGGTGACGATGCTGGCTTCCTGAACGCCTCGCGGATCAAGGGCTCGCATGCGGCGATCAAGACCGGCATGCTGGCTGCTGACGCTGCTTTTGAAGCCGTGCAGGCCGGACGCACCAGCGATGAACTCACCGCGTATCCGGAGTCGTTCAAGACTTCGTGGCTGCATACCGAATTGCATCGTGCGCGCAACTTCAAGCAGTGGATGAGCAAGGGCCTGTACCTCGGTACCTTGATGGTCGGCGTCGAGCAGAAGCTGCTGGGCGGCAATGTGCCGTGGACGCTGCATCACCAGCATTCCGATCACGAGATGCTGAAGCCCGCCTCCCAGTGCAAGCCGATTGTCTATCCGAAGCCGGATGGCAAGCTGACGTTTGACCGGCTCTCTTCAGTGTTTATCTCGAACACCAACCATGAAGAGAATCAGCCGGCTCACCTGACGCTGAAAGATCCTTCGGTACCGGTGAACGTGAACTGGCAGACCTATGCCGGTCCGGAATCGCGCTACTGCCCGGCTGCGGTGTATGAGTTCGTGAAGAACGACGAGGGCAGCGAGCGGCTGGTGATCAACGCGCAGAACTGCGTGCATTGCAAGACCTGCGATATCAAGGACCCGACCCAGAACATCCTGTGGGTCGCGCCGGAAGGCGGCGGCGGGCCGAACTACGTCAATATGTAACGGTGCTGTCAATACGAGGATCGAACGGCGAGCGACAGTCGGCGTAGCCCAAGCCGTTACAGCGTGCAAGGCGGCGACACGGCAGCGGTGCTCGATTGTGTACGCCGTGCGAAGGAGCGCTGCCGGCTTGCGCCCGAGGCCAAGGTACATTCCTGCTATGAGGCCGGGCGCGATGGCTGGTGGCTGCACCGCTGGTTGACCGCGCAACGCATCGACAACCCCGTGGTTGATTCTGCCAGCATCGAAGTGAACCGACGCGCAAGGCGGCCCAAGAACGACCGCCTCGATGGCGACAGGCTGCTCGCCATGCTCAGGCGCCATCACGCCGGTGAGCGCGTCTGGGCGGTGCTGCGCGAGCCCACGCCCGCGCAGGAAGATGCTCGTCGAACTGGCATGGCGCTGGCTGCGCCTGCAGCCAGGCAGCCTCCTGACTGAGTGGTTCAACCGGCGCTTTGCGGGCAACGGCAAGCGGATGCGACGGGTGGGCATCGTCGCGCTGGCACGGCGTCTTGCCATCGCGCTATGGCGCTACCTGGAACACGGCGACATCCCGGCCGGGGCCGCGCTCAAACCTGTTGTCCCCTGAAGTGCCGGGTCAACATCGTTCGCGTGGTCTGGCAAGGAACACATCATGATGAGAGGTCGACGCGCCCGTAACGTCGGGGGGTCACCGCACGGTGACCGAAGCCAACGATGGGGCGCGGCGGTAACTGGGGTTTGCCAGTGCGCCTTGCGCGCATGCTGCATGAGGTGCAGGCCGTTTATGCACTGCACGGATAGAAGTTCGTTCCGGCACTGGCTGGAACGCTCGCCACACCCCGACCTCGGATCAGGATCGAACCACCGTGCGACACGACCGCTTCACATCACTCGCAATACAAAGGTGCCGGGATGAAATCTGATCCGTTTACCTGACAATCGAACACGGCTTGACAAACAAGTCCCCATAGAAGCCGACGTTCACGCGATCGAGAAGAGCAAAGAAGTAAAGCAGGATCAGGAGAGGCGGCACGGGTTGACGCTCCGAACGCGCGTCGGCCATCATACCGGCGTGCACTGGTCTCATCACCTCCATGCAGACATCACTGATCGATCCCGACCGCCGCGATGCGGTCACGCATGACCGTCAGATGCAAACGATTCTCCACTCGGGTACTAAAAATATCGCTTACATTTGACCCGCGTTGAGGTGGATCAGACGCTTGCCCAGATTCTCACCTCGGTACAGGCCCGCGATCGCGTCCGGCGCGGCTTCGATGCCGTCAAGCATGTCCTCCACGTACTTCAATTGACCGCCTCGCACCCATTCTGCGAGGTCAGTACGTGCCTGCGCGTAGTAGTCCAGATGATCGAAGATGACGAACCCTTGCATCCGAGCGCGCTTGACGAGAATGTGGCGTTCAATGCGAGGCCCAAGTGGTGGAGGGTTCCAGCTCGGTATCGAGGCAGTGCCGCAGACAACGATGCGCGCGCCGATGGTCAGGTGTGTCATGACGGCATCAGTTACCGGACCGGCCGTGTTGTCGAAGTACACGTCCACGCCGCCTGAACACGCATCGGCCAGGCGTTCGGGGAAATCCGGCGCTTTGTAGTCGACGGCCTGGTCGAAGCCAAAACGCTCCATACACAGCTCGCGCTTCACCTCTCCACCGGTGATCCCCACGGTGCGACAACCATGTAACCGCGCGATCTGCCCCACGCACGAACCGACAGCGCCAGCGGCCGTGGAAACCACGACGGTTTCGCCAGGTTTAGGCTGACCGATTTGCAGCAAACCATAGTGAGCCGTGACGCCATTGATGCCCAGCACTCCGAGTGCAGTGGACAGCGGCAGGTCGACCTCATCAATACGGCGCTCAATTTGAGTACCATCGACGAGTGCGAACTCCTGCCACCCGAACATACCGGTCACCGCGGTTCCCACCGGCCAGTCAGGATGCTGCGACGCCACGATACGTCCCGCGGCGAACGATCGCATCACGCTGCCCAACGCAACGGGCTCCGAGTAGTTAGCGACGGCACTGACCCAGCCACGCATTGCTGGCTCGACCGATAGCCACTCGTTGCGAACTACCACCTGGCCCGCGCCGGGGACCGGCACCGTTGTCTCGACGATGCGGAAGTGTTCCGCCTGCGGGATGCCATCTGGGCGGCTAGTGAGGACCACCTGCCGATTCGATCTTAAAGTCATGGAATCATCCTTTAGCATGTCATCACAGCACATTGGGAAGAGATGCGGCCTGGCGCACACTCGGGCAAGTCACGCCAATGGACGACCTCGGACGCTTTGCCGTTTCGTTCAATGACCAAACATTTCACGTGCTTTCTTCTTCGCTCAAGTTACGGTTCAAATCATCACGAAGCCCAGCCCACCATCCAGGTTCATTTCCGGCCACAGCCAGGGTGATTTTCTGTCAATCCTCGGTCCAACCGAAGGCCGAATTGGTGGTCAACCTGTCACCTCTTTACCGAAGATGGCGCGGGCAATCACCAGCTTCTGGATCTCATTCGTGCCCTCGTAAATCTCGGAGATCTTGCAATCACGGTAGATCTCCTCGACGCGGTAGTGCGAGTCATCGGCCGCCAGTTCACGCATGAAGCCGTAGCCGCCGAAGATCTGTACCCCATCGCGCGCAAACTCGCCCGCAAGTTGCGTCGCGTACCACTTGGCCATCGCGGCCTCGGGTTCAGGGAAGGCATCCCCGGCATCCATGCGCAGTGCCGCCTTGAGGTACAGGTTGCGCGCGTTCTCGATCTCGGTCGCGCGTTCGGCGAGCTTGAACTGCCAATGCTGGAATTGGGCCAGCTTCTTTCCGAACGCCTTACGATTGTTTAGGCGGTCGACGCAGTGATCGAAGGTCGCCTGGGCCATGCCGACACCGCTGGCGGCTATGCCGATTCGGCCATAAGTGAGCGTCTGCAGCGCGATCTTCAGTCCTGCACCGCGCACACCTACGACATTGCTGACCGGGACGCGCACGTTGTCGAAATAGATGTCTGCGGTCAGTTGCCCCTGGTTGCCAAGCTTGCGATCCGGCGGCCCCACACGCACGCCCGGCGCATCCAGGTCGACGACGACCTCGGTCATGCGGCCTTCGTCGGTGCATAGCAGCACGACGAAATTTGCCACCGGTGCGTTGGTAATGAAGCGCTTGCGCCCGTTGATCACAAAACCGGCATCGCCACAGACCGCATGGGTTTGCATGACCTTGACGTCGAGGTCCGTGCTGGCCTCCGGCTCGGTGGTCGCGAAGCTGCCGATGCGTTCGCCTGCCAGCAGCGGCTCGAGATAGCACTTCTGCAGTTCGGGTGATGCGTGCTCGAGCGCATGGCCAGCCAAAATGCAGTGCACATCAACGATCGCCGCCACCGAGTTGGAGTAGTAAGCAAGTTCCTCGATCAACACTGCCGTGGCCGTGGCGGGGTGCTTTAGGCCGCGACCGCCGACCTCTGCAGGAAAAGGGATGCGGAACAGGCCGGCATCAGCCATCTTCTTGAACAGTTCTCGTGGAAAATTCTCGACGGACTCCTCGCGATGTCCGATCGCCCAGGCTGCAGGCCGCACATGTTCGTCGGCAAAACTCCGCACTTCCTCGCGGATCGCGAGGGTTTCGTGTGGAGTGGTCAGGTCATGGTAGAGCCGCGGCTGATGCCGCTCGACGGCGGTCTGGCGGGCGGAGAGTGAATCGTGGCTGTCGTTCATGATGAAACCCTTGGGATTGGAAGATGTGTCGCCGCCATCGGGGGACAAATGTTCAAGACGTTCCCACTAAAAAACCGATGGCAGTGGTTACAGCGGCTAAAATGACTTTCCATATGTGAGTTCGGACACTCCATGACCTGCGCCACAATCATCACCTTCGATGAGTGCTAAGCCTCCAGCATCGGCGGTTTTGCGGACATCCTGCTGGTCGCGAATTCGCACCTGCGGCAAGGCGCCATCAGCTCTGGTCGGTCGGCAGGCGATAGCCCTTGAAGCGTTCGCGCAGTTCCAGCTTCTGCACCTTGCCGGTAGCGGTGTGTGGCAGCGCGTCAACGAACACCACGTCATCGGGCAGCCACCACTTGGTGATCTTGTCCTGCAGGTAGGCCAGGATATCAGCGGGCGCTGCCTCCTTGTCCGGCCGCTTCACTACCACCAGCAGCGGACGTTCCTGCCAGCGTCGGTGAGCAATGCCGATAACAGCGGCCTCCTGCACGGCCTCGTGACCGACCGCGGCGTTCTCCAGGTCGATCGACGAAATCCATTCGCCGCCCGACTTAATGACGTCCTTTGAGCGGTCAGTGATGCGCACGAAGCCGTCGCGGTCGATGGTGGCGACATCGCCGGTCGGGAACCAGCCGGTGTCGTCGAGGGCGGCGCCATCGTCGCCGCGGTAGTAGCCGCCCGCCACCCATGGGCCGCGTACTTTCAGCTCGCCGAAAACCTTTCCGTCGTGTGGCAGTGGGCTGCCGTCGGCGTCGAAGATCTCGATCTCGACACCGTAGATCGCGCGCCCCTGCAAGACCTGCAGATCAAAGCGGCGCTCTAGCGGCAGGCCAGCGTGCTTGGGCAGCAGATTGCCGATAGTGGCTGGCGAGCTGGTCTCGCTCATACCCCAGACTTGTATCACAAAGGCGCCGAAGTGCTTCTCGAATTTCTCGATGATCGCGCGCGGCGCCGCCGAACCGCCAACTACTACACGCTTCAGGCGCATGGTCGATACGTCCAGCTTAGCAGCGCTGCCCTCGATATAGTCAAACAGGCCGAGCCACACGGTGGGCACGCCAAGCGAGAAGTTGCACGCCTCGTCGCGGAGTAGACGGAAGATGCTCTCGCCGCCTACACCAGGACCGGGCAGTACCAGCTTGGCGCCGCACATAGCGGCCGCGTACGGGACGCCCCAAGCATTGACGTGGAACAGCGGCACGACCAGAAGCACGCTGTCATTCGCCGACAACCCAAGGCCGTCGGCCGCGCAGGCCGCAAACGTATGCAGCACGGTGGAACGGTGGCTGTACAGCACGCCCTTCGGATTGCCGGTGGTACCTGAGGTGTAGCACAGCGACGACGCGCGGGTCTCCTCGAAGACCGGCCACGCGTACTCGGCTGAGGCGCCGTCGAGCAGGTCCTCGTAGCTGTACAGGCGCGCCACATTCAGTGCGGGCATCTGCGCGCGCGAGCACAGTGCGACGAATCCCTTAATATGCGGGCATTGGGGCGCGATCTTAGCCACCAGGTCGGTGAAGGTGGTGTCGAAGAAGACGTAGCGGCTTTCGGCGTGATTCAAGATGTAGACGATCTGCTCGGCGAACAGGCGTGGGTTCACTGTATGCAGCACTGCACCCATGCCCGACACGCCGAAATACAGTTCCACGTGGCGGTGCGTGTTCCACGCCAGCGTGGCGACGCGGTCGCCGGCCTGGACGCCGAAGCCGGTTAGCACGTTGGCAAGTCGCTTGGCGCGCGCGTGCAACTGCCGCCAGTCGCTGCGGAGAATGCTGCCGTCCACCTGGCAGGAGACGATCTCCCGGTCGCCGTGGTAGGTCGCCGCGTGCTCGATCAGGCCGGAGATGAGGAGCGGTCGTTGCTGCATCAATGCATGCATCGGAGTCCTTGATGTCTGTGTAAAACGCTCGCCGTGATCACGAAGCTGCAGCCAAACTGCCGAGTGCCGCAACCAAATCAAACGAAGAGAAAAATAGCCACTTGGCACTGCCAAATCCAGATAGAAGCCTTCTTCCACTCGCCTGGCACTCAGTCTGTTGCACCGCTTTTCGCTTTGAACAGTCCATTCCAGCTTCTGGGTGCGTGCTGACGGGCCGCCGTCAATTGCTTCAGAAGGCCACTTCGCCCGCTCCTTTCAGCGCGAGGATGTGGCGCGCGTCGTCTGGTGTCGCTATCTCCAGACCCAAGCCCTCGAGCATTTGGCGAACGAGCATGACCTGCTCCGCATTGGTTTTTGCGAGTTGCCCCTTGCGTAGCCACAACGAGTCCTCGAGACCGACACGAACGTGCGAGCCCATCGTCGCAGCCAACGTCGCGATCGGGATCTGATTGCGCCCCCCTCCCAGCACAGACCACTCGTAGTTCTCACGCCCCAGCAGACGATCGGCGGTGCGGCGCATGTGAAGTACGTCTTCCGGATGAGCGCCGATGCCACCCAAAATACCGAACACGGACTGCACAAAGAACGGCGGCTTCACCAGTTGGCGCTCTGCAAAGTGCGCAAGCGTATACAGATGGCCGATGTCGTAGCACTCGATCTCGAACCGGGTACCGTTCTCCTGGCAGGTCTTAAGGATGTATTCAATATCGGCGAAAGTGTTGCGAAAAATTCGATCGCGAGAGCCCTCAAGGTACGACACTTCCCAGTCGTACTTGAGCTTGGGGAATCGCGTCAACATCGGGAACAAACCGAAATTCATCGATCCCATGTTTAGCGAGGCGACCTCGGGCTTGAAGGTTGCAGCCGGACGGAGCCGTTCTTCGATCGGCATAGTCGCGGCACCACCAGTGGTGATGTTGACCACGACATCGCTGCGCTCCCTAATGCCCTTCAGGAATAGCTCGTAGGCCTCGGGGGACTGATCTGGCCGCCCTTCGGGCCCGCGTGCGTGCAGATGTACGATGGCTGCGCCCGCCTGCGCAGCCCCAACGGCGGCTTCTTCGATCTCTGCCGCGGTCACCGGCAGGAATTCCGACATCCCCGGTGTGTGGATCGATCCGGTGATAGCGCACGTGATGATGACTTTGCTTCCATTCGACATTCTGTTCTCCTGGTCACGCCAGCTGCTGGCGAGGGGCACATGTCTCCGCGCTGGCGACGGTGACGCTCACCTTCGTTTATGCAAATCGCTTGGCTGTCTTGGGGACTGCAGGTGTTTCCGGACCGCGCTATATTGCGCACGCCCCTCTTCTTCTATGCCGCACCAAGGCTGGGTTCCATCTGATCAGCTCGGGTAGCGAGGTCATTTCTCTCGGATGCGCTCCACAAGTCTTCGGAATCCCGGTTCGCGGCTGGCCTCGGGACGTCCACGCTCCGGCATGTTTGGGGGCAATGTCTGTGGCAAGATAGCCTTTTGAAGTTTGTATTTCCGGGGCGAGCGCTCGCAGCTGCATTGCGGCGTTTCCCGAATTCCTCTTGTGCTCGAGCGCCCGCAGTTCCATCTCGATGCGGTCGATGAGCTTCGCAATATCCAAAAGCTGCTCCACCGCCACTCGACGTCACGGGGCACAAAGCCTCCTGAGGCTGGGCAAATCCTGGTGCTCCCAAAATGCCCTGAGCGGGTCCGGCAAGCCTCTTGAATCAGCGCAACCGCCCGCTAGCGTCAATCGAACGCGCCCACCGGACTACGTCGGCTCAGCAATACTCGTCGGCGGCGCAATACCTCCAACTCCTCGGCAGACACGCCGAGCTCAGCCAACACGTGAGCATTGCATTCGCCCTGGAAATAAGGCAGGCCCGGCGCCGGCAACTCTGATCGGCTGAACCGCCACGGCGGCCCCGGCATCCGCAGCGTGCCGCCTTCGCGATCGTCGACCTCGACGATCGCGCCCCAGTCTTTGGCCCACTCGGACGATGCGATGTCGTCGATGCTACGAACCATCCCGATCGCGAGTCCTGCCTCACTGACTTGTGCCTGAAGCTGATCAAAATCCGTGAAGGTAAGTACCCACGACCGCACTTCGGCCATCAGGCTGGCAAGGTGCTCGCGCCTCAGCGTGGCCGATGCGTAGCGCGGATCACGCGGCAGATCGAACCGCCGCATCATCGAGCAGTACCGGGCGAATATCGGCGAAAATATCGGACTCCCGACGAGTGTCAGGCGCTGTCCGTCTGGAAGCTCTATGATCGGCGACTCGTTGGCGCTAAGCGCATACGGCTCGTCATTGACGTCCAGCCCCGAAAGCAGCGCCCCGGCACGCTCGTTGACCGAAATCATTGTCGCCGCCATCGAGACATCCACGTGCTGCCCTTCGCCGGTGCGCGAGCGGTGTTGCAGTGCGGCCAGAACGGCGATGACGCCTTGGAGGCCGGTATAGACGTCGGCGTGGCTGCAGGCGTCATTGCGCAACTCGTTCATCGCGCCGGCGTAGTGCTGCTCGAGGATGTGTGTCAGACCAGTCTCGGCGTGCACTGCGGGCGCGTACGCTGGCCGGTTGCGCCACGGGCCGGTCTGTCCGTAGCCAGTGATCGACACATAGACCACCGTGGGATTGAACTTGATCACATCCTCGTAGGCGAGTCCGAAACGCGCGAGCGTGCCTGGGCGGAAGTTCTCGACGATAACGTCGGCGTCACGGCACAACTCGGTGACGAGCTTGCGCGCCTCGGGCCAGTTAAGGTCGAGACTGATGTTACGCTTGCCGGCATTCAGCTGTGCGTAGTAGAGCGACATGGCGCCGACGTGCGGCACCCCGGCGCGACCAAGGTCGCCCGAAGGCGGCTCGATCTTGGTGACGTCAGCGCCGAGATCGAGCAGGGCTTTGGTGCAGCCTGGGCCGGCAAGGACGCGGGTGAAGTCGATGACTTTCAGACCTGCAAGCGGTGCGCTGCTCATGATCAGTTCCCTTCGAAGACGGCAGAGCCCGGCCCGGTTGCGGCAAAGGCCGCGAGGCCGCGCACGCGATCCTGGCTGGCCCACATGACGTCGTTGATCTGCGCCTGCTGCGCATCCGCGGCCTGGACGCCGCCGCCTGCGGCGAGGTTCGCCAGACGCTTGATACCGCCCAGAGCCACAGTCGCGCCAGCGGCGAGCTGACGTGCCCACGACAGCGATGCGTTGCCCAGTTCGCTTTCCTCGACGACGAGGTTAATCACGCCCCAGCGCTCGAGGGCGCGCGGATCGTGGCGACGCGCGAACATTGCCATCTCCTTGCCGCGCGCAGGGCCGGCACGCTGGACCACGCGCTGCACACCACCCAACAGCGGCAGCAGGCCGAGAGTGGCTTCGGCCATGCCGAACGATGCCGTGTTGGCGGCCACGATCATGTCGCATATCAACGCGAGTTCGAAGCCACCGCCCAGCGCCGCTCCGTGGACCGCAGCCACGGTCGGTATAGGGATGTCCTCGAGCACGGACCAAATTCTCTCGAAACGCTCCTGGTCTCCACGCTCTGCATAGATCACATTCAGGTCCGCACCGGCACAAAAGTGCCGCATCGAACTGCGCAGCAGGATCGATCTGCAGCCTTCCGTGAGCGCATGGTCGTATGCTGTCATCACGTCCGACAGCATCGCGTTGTCAATCAGGTTGTGCGGTGGCTTGGCAAGCGTCACGACACCGACGTTGCCATCTTTATGGTATTCAACTGTTGGCATGGTTTGTCTCCGAAGAAGCGCGAGTAAGAGCCGTTGCGACGGCCGCCGTTGTTTTGGTGGTCAGATGTGAGAAGCTCAGCTTTCCGCGAAGGCCAGCAGCGGCTTAGCGTCGTGAGCGGCGCGCTCCGTGGCTGCGAAAGCTTCGAGCGCATCATTGAAGTGATAGCGGCGCGCTGCGGGCGGCCTCAGGCTGCCCGCAGCCATCTGCTCGAGCAGACTGCGCAGCCCTTCGCCGCTTTCGAGCAGGCTCTTGCGTTGGAGCCATAAATAGAGGAACCAGCCACGTACCTCGGCAGCAGAATAGACAAGCGCCGGAGCAAAAATCGGCATCTCGAAGGCTGCCGGTTCGGTCTGTCGGTGCGTCGACAGCGCTCCATAGACCAGCAGGCGCCCGCCTGGCGCAAGCTGGCGCGCCAGCGTAGCGCCGGTGCGTCCGGCGACGCAGTCGATCGCTTTCACGATGCCCTCGCCGCCGACAGCTTCCCTCAGTTGTTCAGGCCAGTTGTCTTGCGCTGTGCATATAACGACGTCCCCGCCCAGACTCTGGATCTCGGCGACCTGCTCATGACGGCGTACCAGGTTGATAGTGTGAAATCCCTGCGTTTTGGCAATCTGCAGTACAAAACGGCCGACCGTTGAGCCCGCCGCGCTCTGGACCAGCCAGTCTCCACGGCCTAGCTCATGTTCCAGCATCGTCATTGCCCAAGCTGTCATCGGATTAACAAGAGCCTGCGCGGCGTCCTCGTCGGAGACCGCCGCCGGCACCGGTATCGCGCGCGCAGCCGGGCTGATGACCTTCTCCCGCCAGGTTCCGGGCACGTTCAGCAATACCACGCGCTCCCCGAGCCGCGAGCTCGGTACTTCGCTGCCTACGGCGTCAATGATCCCGACACCTTCAGACCCGGGTGAAGCGGGCAGTTCGGGCTGACGCTGACGGGCGAAACGTCCGCGGATAACGTGCAAGTCCGACGGGTGCACAGGAGACAGCAGCATCCTTACGCGGAGCTCAGTTGGCCCGGGCGTCGGTTCGGGCAATTCGCATGATTGGACGACCGCTGACGGCTCGCCGTTCTTTTCGATTATCAGGGCTCTCATGTGCTCTCTCCTTCACTCGCTCTATGTGATTAATCATGGCTGGAGCCAGTCCTATCGCCAAGGTCTCTCTCTGCCGCTTTCCGGGTGATTTAATGACAGGACTGGTTTCCGGGCACCCAAGGTGTGGTGAGGCATGCATGTCATGCCAGCAGCGCCCTACGGGCGTTGCGCGATGGCACGCACGTGCATCGTTGCAAACTGCTGAATGTCCAGTTGATCGTCCCACGTCAACGCGTCAGGATGAAATCGTCGAAGTTCACACAAGGTGTTCAGGAGTCGGGTTCGGGCTGAGCTGTCACGCATGTCTATCGGTTATGCATCAAGAGATACACAAGTGGCGGGACTTTCCTTTCCTCGCACCAGCGATCAAATACTTGAAGGCACCTCGGTTGCCTTGGCGATCCCCTGACAGCCCTCGCGGCGCGACGACGGTAGGTGTTGTCGCCCTCACCCAGTAACGACTCTCGCCGCGGGGTAACCCGGATTTAAAATGGGGTCTATTTCTGCCAATATGGGGTCATTGGCTGACTAGGAGAAACGAATGACGTCCACGTCTAGAGCCGTGAACAGCGACGTGTTCGTGGGCCATGCCGGCGGCCCTCATGCGCCGACGATGATGCTGTTCGGCCTGGACGCACTTTTTGCCGAGTTGGCCGACGAAGGTATCTCCGCGCGGGAAGTACTGTCCGGAACCGGGGTACGAATTAAGCAGTTTGATGATCCGCGGACGTTGATTTCGCGCCATCAACGGTTGGCCATCTATCGCAATGCCTACCATCTAGCCAAGCGCCCCGACATCGGCCTGCTCGCAGGTGCGCGGCAGCGTGTCAGCGACTTCGGTGTCTACGGCTATGCCATCGCCAGCAGCCCGACGTTGGGCGCAGCGCTCGATCTATGCATGAAGCACCTCCGTCATGCAGGTCCTGTACTGCAGATTAGTTCGCGCATCGACGGCGATACCGGAATCTTGCGCAGCCACGATCCCTGGTCCATGGGAGACCTACTTCCATTCGTGGCGGAGTTCTGGCGCGCTTCGATCAACTCACTGCTCAGCCGCGTCCTTGAAGCGCCCTTTCCTTCAATCCGGATGTTGCTTCCCTACCCCGCTCCCGCACATTGGCGAGCTTACACGCGAACGTTCGGCTGTCCGGTGGAATTCGGCGCAGAAGTTATGGAATGGCACTACGACGCGAGCGCGCGCGAGCGCAAGTTGCCGAACGCGAACCCGATGACAGCACTAGTGTGCGGGGACTTCTGCGAACAGGTATTGGCGGGCGTTGAAAGCGACTCGGAACTGGTATCCGCAATCCATGGCTTTCTACTCAGGCAGCCTGGCCGCTTTGAGAACGTTGATGTTCTGGCAGAGCGCTTTGGCATGTCGGTACGCACATTACACCGCAGACTGGCAGCTGAAGGCACATCGTACCAGGCGATTCTTGACGAGGTGCGGCTCGGACTAGCCCGTCAGTATCTGGATCAGACTTCGTTGACGATCGAGCAGATCGCGGAACGGCTGGGATTCTCCGACGCGTCCAATTTCCGCAAGGCATTCAAGAAGTGGACCGGTGCCGCCCCCGGTGCACAGCGGGCCGCGCGCCCGGTTACAGCAGGACAGACGCCGGTCGGCCGGCTCCCCACGCGATAACTCCACTCCCACAACGACAGCCGCAGGCTCTTTTTTTATAGTGCCTGTCTAGCACGTCACGGCGCTCCTGCCCGCCGCCGACTGTAGTCCGCGGTGGCATCAGATCACCTCCGTATTGACCGGAAAAGACCTTTCTAGCCTTTAGCGTTGGCCGCAGCATATGAGCATCTCGTCGCCGCCGGCGATGTGCATATGTTCCCCAGCCGAAACTTCCGCCATGAAAGTTCTGATCATTCACGCTCACCCGGAGCCTCAGTCATTCAGCTCTGCCTTGAAAACCGTCGCGGTGAAGACATTCATCGAAGACGGACATGAGGTTCAAGTCTCCGATCTCTACGCAATGGGCTTCAATCCGGTCGCGTCTGCTGCCGACTTTGGCGAACGAGCAAATCCGGATTACTGCGTCTATGCGCTCGAGCAGCGCCACGGCATAAAGACCGCGACAATCAGTGCCGACATTCAGCAGGAGTTGGCGAAGCTACTGCAATGTGACCTCCTGGTCCTCAATTTCCCGCTGTTCTGGTTCTCTACGCCAGCCATTCTCAAGGGCTGGATCGACCGCGTACTCGCGTCTGGCGCTGTGTACGGCGGAACACGCTTCTATGACCGCGGAGGACTTCGTGGCAAACGCGCTTTAGTCAGCGTAACGCTAGGCGGGCAGCAACACATGTTCGGACAGGATGCAATACATGGTCCGTTCGAATCGATGCTGAGGCACTTGTTGCAGGGAACGCTGGCCTACACGGGACTCGAAGTATTGCCACCGTTTGTTGGATGGCATGTGCCTTATATCGCGCATGAGGCCAGAGTCGAAATACTGGAAAAGTGGCGTGATCGAATTCGATCCCTGGAGGGGGAGACTCCGCTTTCATTCCCGAGTCTTAACGACTTTGACGAACGGCTATACCCACTTAAAAACAAAGTACAGCAAGAAACTGAATGACTGTGGCTCACGGCCCATGACATCGCGCAAGCGTGGCTGGCCGACGGGGTCGTGGGCGCAATCCGGCGAGCCGACGCTGACTTGGTGCGACTTCCGGAATCGGTCTTGTTCGGCGCCATCCGCACCCTAGGTCCGACGGTCCCATGCCGACG
Source organism: Paraburkholderia sp. UYCP14C (assembly GCF_004197395.1). GTDB lineage: Bacteria > Pseudomonadota > Gammaproteobacteria > Burkholderiales > Burkholderiaceae > Paraburkholderia. The sequence continues at coordinate 47,112 of NZ_SELS01000033.1, forward strand.
GCGGCGAAACACGTTTCAACTTGATGGTTAAACACACCTGTGTGGTGGAGGGATTAGCAATGAGTAGTCGTGAAGTGGTCGTGGTCGGAGCCGCCCGGACGGCGATTGGTACCTTCGGTGGCTCGTTGCGGGATGTTCCGTTGACCGAACTGGGCACGACGGTCGTGCGAGCCGCGCTGCTGCGCTCAGGCGCCGAAGCAGGCGACATCGGGCAGGTCGTCATGGGCAACGTTATCCCGACCGAGCCGAGGGATGGCTACCTGAGTCGTGTTTCCGCGATGGATGCGGGGATTCCAAAAGAGACGCCGGCGTTCAACGTCAATCGTCTCTGTGGATCTGGTCTGCAGGCGATTATCTGCGCGGCGCAGTCCATCATGCTAGGCGATGCGGACCTGGCGGTTGGCGGTGGCGCTGAATCCATGAGTCGTGGACCATACATCGCCGAGGCTGTCCGATGGGGCAAGCGCATGGGTGATAGCCAGATCACTGATTACATGAACGGAATCCTTCATGATCCGTGGCAGCGCATCCACATGGGAGTGACGGCCGAGAATGTCGCAGAGCGCTACAGTATTTCCCGCCAGGAGCAGGACGAGCTGGCGCTGGAGAGCCAGCGTCGCGCTGCTGCAGCAATCGACGACGGCCGTTTCAAAAGACAGATCGTGCCCGTGACCGTTAAGAGCCGCCTCGGTGTCGTCGAATTCGATACCGACGAACACGTCCGTCAAAGCGTGACTGTCGACGCCCTGTCCAAAATGAAGCCAGTATTCAAGGAGTCAGGATCGGTAACGGCGGGCAACTCGTCTGGTATCAATGATGGCGCCGCCGCGCTGATTCTTGCTGACGCGGGCAAAGCGGCTGCAATGGGGCTTAAGCCGTTGGCCCGCTTGGTGGGGTACGCGCATGCAGGTGTCGAGCCCGAGTACATGGGCATTGGTCCTGTACCGGCCACGCGCTTCGTCATGCAACGAACTGGCCTTAAGGTTTCCGACATGGACGTGATCGAGGCGAACGAAGCATTTGCCGCCCAGACTTGCGCAGTCGCGAAGGTGTTGGACTTCGATCCCCGTAAGCTCAATCCTAACGGATCCGGCATTTCTCTAGGACATCCACTCGGCGCGACCGGTGCCATCCTTTCGGTAAAGGCTATCTATGAACTACATCGGACCGCCGGGCGCTATGCGCTCGTGACAATGTGCATCGGCGGTGGCCAAGGCGTTGCCGCGATCTACGAACGCGTCTGAAGTTCCATAGTTAGCTGCCAGACATGTGCGAGCCATAGCCGGTCGAAATTGATGGAGAAGTAGATGCCCAGTGCTGGAAAGTCGCTACGGTTAATGGTCGAACACTGGCTCGCGCCAGACTCAGAAAGCCGGCTGCGTGTTGCGGAGTTCAGGAACAGACGGTCCCCTCGCGAGTGCTATGTATGCATTGAGAAAAGCACGACAACAGGATCTCTGTCAATCTACTTCTATCGTCACCATGATGGAACGTGGCGCGTATTCCCTCCTGATCCACAACGGTTGACTATGCGGGCGAGGTAGATGAATGCGATACAACGCGATCCGCTCCAAATCCATGGAGCGTTCGCGGGCTATCCCGATAACCAACGGTCAGTACGGCCCCATCCAGCGATGGCTCTTCGCAAACGAAATGAATAAGTCGATTGCCGGATCGCGTGAATCGGCAATCCACCGTGCTCCTATCGTCCGCCGATGCGGGAAATCGGCCACGGGCACCGCGACAACTTCTCCGTTGCAAAAATTCGCCGGCATAAGAGTGATGCCAATGCCCGCGGCAACGAGGCCGAGCGCGCGATCGTCTTGATCTGTCCGATATACCACCCGAGACTTAAGGTCATGCGACCGCAACGCCTTTGCGGCAACTTCAAATGTCTCACAGCTCGTGCGCACAATGAATGGTTCATTTTGTAGGTCGGCCAGCGTCACCGATGAGAGTCCGGCGAAGCGATGTGCTTTGCTCACGATCACGACATACGCCTCGTCGAACAGCGCCAGGCTCCGCTCCATTTCGTCGCCTTCGCGGATAGTCGTCAAACAGACGTCAAGCTCCTTCCGCTTGAGATGACCGGCGAGATCCGACGCTGGAGCATCGGTCAGTTCCACCATGACTTCCGGATGCGCCTGCCTGAACGCCTTCAACAGGGCGCCGAGTTGCGGCGTGGGCAAGGTCCGCACGATACCGACGCGCAATACGCGCGGTGCACCAATTGCACGAATGTCGGCCTTGAGAATATTGCACGTCTGAAGCAGTGAGGAGCCGACCTGGTAAAGCCGTTTGCCGGCAGCGGTCGGTGTCACCGCGTTGCGCTTGCGTTCGAGCAAAGCGACACCGAGTTCGTCCTCAAGCTTCGCGATGGTCGCCGACAGTGCGGACTGTGATACCGCGACCCGCGAGGCGCCGCGCGTGAAGCTTCCCGTGTCGACAACCGCGACGAACTGACTGATCTGATAGAGCTCCATGGCAGGATCACTTATTTTGATTCAATGAATAGCAACAAACGATTTTACTTATGTTAACTCGGTTCGTATAGTTCCTGCAAAGACGATCTTGCAGATGCCGATGCACCCGTCTTCGAACTCTTCGTGCCGTTCTTTCGAACGGAAGTACCGCTCTTTCAATACAAAGCGAGATCTTTCATGATTTATGCAGGACCAGGCGCTGCAGGCGCCAAGATTGACTACAAACTTCGTTACGACAACTTCATTGGTGGCAAATGGGTCCCACCGCTCAAGGGTGAATATTTCGACGTCGTTACGCCGACCACAGGTGCCGTCTATACGAGCGCCGCGCGATCGAGCGCGGAAGATATTGAACTCGCGCTCGATGCCGCGCATGGGGCGGCCGATAAATGGGGTAAGACGTCCGCAGCCGACCGCGCAAGTGTATTGCTCAAGATTGCCGACCGGCTCGAGGCAAACCTCGAGTTGCTGGCCTATGCCGAGACCGTGGACAAGGGCAAACCGATCCGCGAAGCCCTTATTGCCGATATTCCGCTCGCCATCGACCACTTCCGTTACTTTGCGGGCGCTGTGCGTGCTCAAGAGAGCGGCCTAAGCGAAATCGACGAGACCACAGTCGCCTATCACTTCCACGAGCCGCTAGGCGTAGTGGGCCAGATTATTCCTTGGAACTATCCCATTCTGATGGCTGCGTGGAAACTGGCCCCCGCACTGGGCGCCGGCAACTGCGTCGTGCTGAAGCCGGCTGAATCAACGCCCATCAGCATTCTGATACTGATCGAGCTAATCGCCGATTTGCTGCCTCCGGGCGTAGTCAATGTCGTCAACGGTTTTGGTCGCGAAGCAGGCATGCCGCTGGCGACCAGCCGCCGCATCGCCAAAATCGCGTTCACGGGCAGCACCAGCACCGGCCGCGTCATTGCGCAGGCCGCTGCGAACAACCTGATCCCGGCCACGCTGGAGCTGGGTGGGAAATCGCCAAACATCTTCTTTGCCGACATTGCGGACAAAGATGACGCTTTCTTCGACAAGGCCATCGAAGGACTGGTGCTGTTTGCATTCAATCAGGGCGAGGTCTGCACCTCGCCGACGCGCGCGCTGATCCACGAATCAATCTATGACAAGTTCATGGGGCGCGTGCTCGAACGAGTGGCTGCTATCAAGCAGGGCAACCCGCTCGACACCGACACCATGATTGGCGCACAAGCGAGTAAGGAACAATTGGCGAAGATCCTGTCTTACCTCGACATTGGAAAGCTGGAAGGCGCCGAGGTACTGGCAGGCGGGGCGCAGGCGCATCTGGGAGGCGAGCTGGCGGGCGGCTACTACGTGCAGCCGACGCTTTTCAAAGGCCACAACAAGATGCGCATCTTCCAGGAAGAGATCTTCGGTCCGGTATTAGCGGTTACCACTTTCAAAGACGAAGCAGAGGCGCTGTCCATTGCCAACGACACTCAGTACGGTCTGGGTGCCGGAGTCTGGAGCCGTAACGGCAACGTCGCCTATCGCATGGGCCGCGGCATCAAAGCGGGGCGCGTGTGGACCAACTGCTATCACGTTTATCCGGCACATGCCGCGTTTGGCGGTTACAAGGAATCGGGCTATGGCCGGGAAAACCACAAGATGATGCTCGCGCATTACCAGCAGACCAAGAACCTGCTTGTAAGTTACAGCGACGATAAGCTGGGCTTTTTCTGATCCGGCTACCTCAATAGCTCGAAGTGCCCTGCTGTCTTGGCAGCGGGGCACTGACAGACGCTTTCGGACTTCATTAGATGCGGCACCCGGCAAAGGATTTGCATGGTCGAAAAGATTCTGGCTACTTCCGCAGCACTGGCGTTGATCGATGAGTTGAAAAAGCAGTATGGTGCATTCTTCTTCCATCAATCCGGTGGCTGCTGCGACAACAGCGCAATCAACGCGTATCTTCCCGGCGAGCTGACAATCGGCGCGGGGGATGTCTATCTCGGCGAGATCGGTGAGGTGCCCGTATACATTGGCGTGAACCAGTACCAGTACTGGAAGCACACGCAACTTATCATCGACGTAATCGAGGGATCCGGGGGAACATTCTCTTTAGAGGGCGCCAGTGGCAGAACCTTCCACACCCGATCCCGAGTATTCACCGATGAAGAACTACAAGAATTAGGATTGACCGCAACACGTTACAGTTGCGAGCTCGGCTCAAAAAAATGACGGTGCAATAGCACGAGACTGAATCTGACAGTGGCCGGTTCTTCGTGCTATCGCGCGAGCGCCGGAGTGCGTAAGCCGAATCGGCGATGTGTGCGGCGAACCGCAAGGAGTCCACCACGACACAGGAACAGAAAGTCATTCGCGCCAAGGTTGGCATGCTCGAACTCGCACAGCAACTGCGCAATGTCAGTCCGGCTGTCCGGTAATGCGCTATTCCCCCGGACAGCTCTTATCGCTTCAATGAGCTATACAACCAGGGCGGTGAAGCGGCCGTGCAACTCACATCGGTTCGTGCGGCTTTTCACTTGCGTTCCCGAATCCTGGTGAAATCTGGCCTTCGTTTTTCGCGAAATGCAGCGAATGCTTCCCGGGCTTCATCGCTTTCGAGCCGCTTCGCGAAGACGCCAAGTTCAACATCGATCTGCAACGCGAGCTTTTCTGTATCACGCATGATCCGCTTCATTGCGATCATCGCGCCATAAGGTTTCGACGCGAGCTGTTCCGCCGCACGTCTCGCCTCGCTCCGCAGTTCGGCGTTTGGCACCACCCTGTTCGCAAGGCCCGATGCCAATGCGGCTGCGGCTGGCAATGGGGCGCCAAATGCGAACATTTCAAACGCGCGCGCGTGGCCAATGCGCAACGGCAGGAGCAAGGACGACGCAGCTTCGGGGACCAACGCAAGATCAATGAAGGGCGTGATCAACTGAGCGTCCTCGGCCAGAATCACGTAGTCGCAATGCAACAGCATGGTGGCGCCCACTCCGATCGCCTTGCCCTGTACTGCCGCGACAAGCGGAACAGAGGTGCTCGCCAGACTGCGGAGAAATCGGTCGACATGGCGCTCTTGCAGTGCAGAGCCTGCAGCTCGCGCCGCAAACTCGCCGATGTCATTTCCGGCTGAGAACAAATCACCCTCGCTCTGGAGCACGATCACATGGACTTCGGGATCGGATGATGCGCCGTCGATCGCGTCCGCAAGGGCACCGTACATCGCATTCGTTAGTGCATTCTTTTTGTCCGGTCTTGAGATCGTGACGGTCAATACGCCAGCGTGGCGTTCAGTTTTGATTTCAGAGGTCATACCTATTTTCTCCGGCGATTCCCGCGAGCCCGGCGATTGGCGTGGTGTCGGCTATTGGCGAACAGGATATCGGTCTGAACATGCAGTTCAAGGGGGATCTCATCAAGGCTACGTGCGTGCTTCGGCAATTCGCCCACTCGCAAGCCGATACACGCATGCAGACCAATTCGACATCAACAAATGGAAGCTTACAAAAGGCGTCTCGTCTATACATGACGGGTTCCTGCAAATGGATCAACAGCTTTCCGCTGGAAACTCTTGCAGCAAAAAGCGCTTCGAATTGCTCGGGACCAACCAATTAAGGATAACTCGGAATCCGCATGGCCGGTCTTTCGGGTTCCGGTGGAAAGACGCTCCAGTTTCCATCGCGGTGACGATAAAAGAACATAGCCCTCGAGCCTTTTCCATTGTCTGCGACAACACAAATGTAACGCCCGATCTTGGATCGCCCATAGTGGCTCACCCTAAAGCCTCGCTCAGGGTCTGGCGACAACCAATCTTGGACCATTGCGCGCAACGATCGTCCTGCTCTTTCCATTGCACTTCTCCATCTATTTCAACTTCATGGCACTTTAAGACGCGGATTCAAAAGGGGTCGCAGGCGCTCCTGACCGTAACGCAAGCGACCAAGGTTGCGGCCACTACAAATGCCGGCACATCCACCACGAGTTCGATATTCGCTCCAGCACCGCCCGGCATGGGCATCCCGCAAGGCAATCGCACCGGAAAAGGCCGTTGATTCGGTCGTCCACCGTTGCGTCCACCATTCATTTGGTGTGCGCCAAAGTAGCCAAACTCAGTGACGAAATCTACACGGTGATAAGGAAGCTCTTACTTTTCTCCTTGGAACGGCGAGGCTGAGACGCCTTTAGCTCGAGAAGGCGTCAGCGTGCCCTCGCCATGTACCGAGTGCCGACTTCCTGTCATCGACATCGGCGATAAGATCGCTTCCTACCACGTTTCCTTAAACGGGCGAACTTCGAGATAAAACGACCAGGCACTCCTCGGCTGGTGTGCGACATGCCATAACTCGCCAGCGATGTCGGCAGGTAGGATAAAAAAATCGTCAGGAGCGTCCGGACGTGCCGCCCTCGTCCATTCGACGTCGATCACTGCATCAATCACGAGATAGGCCACATGGATCCCTTTGGGCCCGAGTTCGCGCGCGATTGCCTCCGCCAGGATGCGCTGCGCCGCTTTGGTTGGCGCGAAGCCGGCGAAATTACTTTTACCTCTTAGGGCGGAAGTGTTGCCCGTCGCGATGATCGCGCCGGCACCGGCTTCTATCATTGCCGGGGCAACGCGTCGCGCTAGAGCCAAGAACGCCGTCACGTTGACATGAAAATTGCGTTCCAGAATGGCGGGGTCAATCTGCAGGAAGTTTCCGAATGCTCCACCAACGGCGTTATGGATAACGACATCGGGCGGCCCGAAGTCGCCGAAGATACGATCTAGCGTCTCGGCGAAACTGGCACTGTCGGTGACGTCGACCGGAAACGCCTTAGTGCCGCGAATCTCGGACTCAATCTTCTTCAAACGTTGCTCATTTCGCGCAACCATGGCTACGTCGTAGCCGCCGTCGGCGAAGCGCCGAACAATGGCCGCCCCGGTGCCGGGGCCGACGCCGGTTATCAACAAGCGCTTACTATTCATTGGGAAGCCCTCGCCAACGCGTCCAGCTTGTCTTTGACGAAAGACAATCGATCGTTTCCGAAGAACATATCCTGATCGACAAAGAATGTCGGTACGCCAAAGACACCATTTTCAATGGCACGCTCATTGTTTACGGCCAATTGAGCGACGATCTCGGGTGAGTCTGCAACCTCCCACAATGCGGCCGGTATGTCATTGGCCGCCGCAAACTGCAAACGCGCCTCATCCGTGGCCAAGTCTTCCGTTCCTGTCCAGACCGTGTTGAACAATGTCTCATTGACCTTCTCAAAGAGCCCCATTTGCTGAGCCGCAAGTCCCGCCCGCGATAGCAGCGCGTTGGGCAGATGCCCCTCTTTCATGGCGTTAAGCAGCGTCTTGTTAGGGGACAGAGCAAGATCGTATTTCTGCGCCCAGCGTCCGGCGTCGACACGCGAGTACCGAAGCTTCGGTGGGCACAGCGGCGACGGCTGGTTGTTGACATGTTTCATGACCGAAACGATGTCAACCAGCTCATAGTCGATGGTTACGCCTAGCTTCTTGACTTGTGAATTGGCCAGATACGAATAGATGCTCCGGTAGTCGAGTACGAACCGAACTTGCATGGTTGTTGCTCTCCAATTTTCTGTATTTTGTGGCGGTCATGGTCAGCCTTCGTCGATTTCGACGACCAACTTTCCGAAGTTCGTACCCTCCAGCATGCCAATGAACGCTTCTGGCGCGTTGGCGAGACCTTTGACTATGTCCTCTCGAAAGCGAACACGGCCTTCCGACATCCAGGTACTCACCTCGCCAAGAAACGTCGGCCGCTGGTCCCAGAACTCTCGAACGATGAAACCGCGTAGAGTCAAGCTGCGCGACAATACCTCTCGCATGGTTGCGGGAAGCCGATCCGGGCCGTCCGGCTGTCCGGAGCTGTTGTACTGTGCGATCAGACCGCAAACGGGCACCCTGGCGAACTCATTCAGAAGCGGCATCACCGCATGCCAGACCCGGCCGCCGACGAGTTCGAAGTAGACATCGATACCGTTCGGACAAGCAGCGGCCAGCTCCTCGGCAAAGCGGGGGGATCGATGATCGATGACAGCGTCGAATCCCAACTCGTTCCGAACGAAAGCGCACTTTTGTGTGCCGCCCGCGATACCGACCGCCCGCGCCCCCTTGATCTTTGCAATTTGCCCCACCAGCGAACCAACCGGGCCGCTCGCGGCAGCTACAACAACTGTCTCGTTCGCTCGCGGCTTGCCGATTGTCAGTAAGCCTGTGTAGGCAGTTAAGCCGGGCATCCCAAGCACACCCAAGGCCGTCGTGACAGGGCTAAAACGGCTGTCGAGCTTGGTCAGCCCAGCGCCATTGCTAACCGCATGCGTGCGCCATCCTAGTCGCGCTAACACCTTATCGCCGATGCGATAGTCGGGATGACGGGACCGTATCACCTCCGCAACAACGTCACCTTCCATCACGCCGCCGATAGGTGTCGGAGTCGAGTAGGACTTGCGATCGTCCATACGTCCACGCATGTACGGGTCGAGAGACAAGTAGTTGGTCGCGAGCAGGACCTCACCATCGCCTGGCTCCGGCACCGCGACTTCTTCTTCCCGGAAGTCTGTGGACTTCGGTATACCCGTTGGCCTCGCGGCAAGGACGATCTGACGTCCGGTCTGTTGCATCATTTCTCTCCGTTGGGGTGTGTCAGGCAGCAGCGCAATAACGAAGAGCGTCGGGCTCGAGCTCCAGGTCGTTTTTTGCCGCCCGCACGTCAAGCAGAGCGCTCGGCGGCACTCCATTCTTCGTCGCTATCAGCTCGGCCGCGATTGATACGGCGTGCGCAAGCCGGTCGCACGCCTTGCGCAGCGCCTGCTGATCGAGATTGTCCATACGTCAGGCAGTGCTCAGTTGATTGCCCACCGGCAGCTTGCGGATACGCTTGCCCGTCGCTGCGAATATCGCATTGGTCAACGCCGGCATCACGCACGAGGTTCCCGGCTCCCCCACCCCACCGGGCGCCTCGCTGCTCGAGATCAGGTGCACGCGAATGGGCGGTGCCTCATTGATGCGCAACACGCGGTAGTCGTCGAAATTGCTCTGCTCCACGCGGCCGCCCTTCAACGTGATTTCGCCAAAGAGCACGCCTGAAAGCCCAAAGATGATCCCGCTCTCCATCTGGGCACGTATACCGTCGGGATTAACCGCTTGGCCGCAATCGATCGCACAGTCGATCTGTATCGGCTTGACCGCGCCGTCCGTGCCCAATTCGAGTTCGACGACCTGAGCGACAAAGCTGCCAAACCCAGTACACAGCGCGATGCCACGCGCACGGCCTGGCGCAAGCGGCTCGCCCCATCCAGCCTCAGCGGCCGCCCGTTGTAACACTCCTTTCGCGCGAGGACTCTTATCAAGTAGGGCCAGTCGATATTCCAGCGGATCAGTCTTTGCCGTTGCCGCCAGTTCGTCGATAAAGCTTTCGATCACAAAAGTGCTGCGTGTCGCGCCCACACCGCGCCAGAACGCTGTCGGAATACCCGGTGGCTCCTGCCGCACCCACTCGACCAGCATGTTGGGAAACGAATACGCTGTGTCCGCTGCGCAATCCACCGCGTCGATGTCAACGCCATTCTTGATGGCGGCAGGGAGGAACCGCGCTACGATCGAGGAACCCGCAATGCGGTGCGACCAGCCGATCGGACGGCCCGTTGCGTCGAGGCCGGCGCTGATGCGGTCATAGTAGTAAGGCCGATACATGTCATGCTGGACATCTTCCTCGCGGGTCCAGATCACCTGCACCGGTCCCTTGACCTGTTTGCCGACTTGCACGGCGCGCAAAATACCATCGACCTCGAGCCGTCGTCCAAAACCGCCGCCGAGCAGATGATTGTGGATGCGCACCTGTTCAGGCTGCAGGCCAAGCGCTTTGGCGACGGCAGGCTGCGCGATGCCCATGACCTGCGTGCCGACCCAGATGTCGCAAGCGTCGGCCTTCACATCGACCGTGCAGTTCATCGGCTCCATTGCCGCGTGCGCGAGAAACGGCTGTTCATAGACAGCGGCTAGCTTGGCCGACGCACTGGTGATAGCCTTGTTTGCATCACCATCTTGGCGCGCAACGGCACCCGGCCTTTCAGCGGCAGCCGCCAGCTGCATAACGACGTCGGCGGTCGAAAGCTTCGCGTTGGGCCCTGCGTCCCATTGCGGATCGGCTGCTGCCAAACCCTGCTTGGCGGCCCAGGTGTGCTTGGCGACGATCGCAACCGCGTCGCCCATGCGCACAACTTGAAAGACGCCTGGCACACGCTTAGCCTTGGCCTCGTCTACCGAGATGAGCTTTCCGCCGAAGGTGGGCGAAATCGACACGACAGCGAAGCGTTGCTTCGGCTGTCGAACGTCGATGCCGAACGTGGCGCTGCCGTCCACTTTGCCCGCGAGGTCGAGCCGCCGATGAGACCTGCCGATCAATTTGAAATCGGCAGGCTTTTTGAGTTCGACCTTCTCCGGCACTGGGAGCTTTGCGGCGGCGTCGGCCAGTTCGCCGTAGCGGAGCGTTCGCCCGCTGGCCGCATGAGTCACGACACCACGCTCGGCGCGACAGGCTTCCGGCGCGACCCGCCAGCGCTGCGCCGCGGCATTGACAAGCATCGTGCGCGCGCCGGCACCGGCTTGCCGCATCTGACTATAGCTGCCGCGAATTGACGTCGATCCGCCCGTCATCTGAACCCCGAATATCGGGTTCGCATAGAGCTTGTTATCCGCAGGAGCATGCTCGATTGCAACCTGGTCGAGGTCCACCTCGAGTTCCTCGGCGATGAGCATTGGAATCGACGTGTAGGTACCTTGTCCCATCTCGATGTACGGTATCACAAGCGTGACTTTGCCGCCTCGATCGATACGCAAAAAAGCGTTCGGTGCAAAAGATGCATCGCTGACGTTGTCGTCTCTGACGGCGGCTCCGACTGGCAAGCCGAAGGTCAGTAGCAAGCCGCCGCCGACAGCGGCGGCGGCACTGAACTTGAGAAACTCTCGGCGCGACGTTGTGACCCCGACTACCGCTCGTGCCTTGTCTTCGTTCGCTAAGGCCATCTCAGACCTCCGCGCGATTCGATTCTGTGGAATGCTCGGCCACCTTCTCTCCGGCTGCCTGCTTAATCGCCGCGCGGATCCGTGGGTAGGTCCCGCAGCGGCAAATATTGCCCGCCATGGCGGCGTCGATATCGGCGTCGGTGGGGTGCGGATTCGCCGCGAGCAACGCGCTCGCCGACATGACTTGTCCTGATTGGCAATAGCCGCATTGCGGCACATTGAGTGCCGTCCAGGCCAGTTGAATCTTACGCCCTTGCTGCGTCTGAGCGATCGCTTCGATTGTAGTGATCTTCTTGCCCACCGCGGCGCTCACCGGCGTCACGCAGGAACGCGCCGGCGTACCGTCGATGTGAATTGTGCAAGCGCCACAAAGCGCCGCACCGCATCCAAACTTGGTGCCCGTCATTGCCAGCACATCGCGCAAGACCCAAAGTAACGGCATATCGTCCGGTACGTCTACCGTATGCATCCGTCCGTTCACGTTCAAGGTTTTCATCGTGACCACTCCGCCAAGCAATTAAAAAAGTGCGCAAATGTTCGTTGGCGTGTGAAAGCACACACGAGTGCGCGGACAAAGCAAACAAGACAGCTTGCGCGTGAGTAGCGCCTCTCAATCCAAGATGACCAGTCATATATTAATCATGACTCGTCCGCCGCGCAATCACGACGTGGCTGTCGAGATCACTCATGTGCAGTGACCATCGCTATGTCGCTGGAGCATGAAGCGGCATGCTAGAGCTGCGACCTTGCGTCGCATTCCTCAGTGGATAGACCCGTCAAAGCGATCGAGACCGGAGAACGAAAGGAGGATTTCTTCAAAGCCTGCGTTTGCGCAGCGTGCCCTGCAAAAGATGTTCAACATCTCCTTAATGCGGGCAGTGCGAAAGCATGTGTTCTTGATGACGATGAACGATCGGGTTTTCACCAGGACAGCCCGCCGCCCAAGATTAGAGCGACGCAAGCGACAACCGCTATCAGCGCAGCAGCAGTTCCTCCGGCAACATACCCGCGACAGAATTCCGTAACCATAGCTCCTCCGACTAACAGTACCCTTCTTGTGTCGCCGGCTGCATCAGGATTGTCGCCGTCTGCTGACGAGTTCGCAGCATGTCGAGACTTACCGTAGCGCCAAGCTTGCCGGCGGTTTTGATCGATACATTTTGCTCCGGAGGTGAGTGGCACAAATGACGAAAACCATACGAATTCAGGACATTGTTATCGGCGCTGCCCAGCGGAAGCAATCCACATCTCGCAGCGGGAAGAGAGACAACGAATCGGTCGACTTGTGCCGCGTTTATCACATCGGTTGCGGAGGCGTCGGAGTACCAACTATCATGCCGAAACGGGTTCAGGACCCGATGAGTTGCGCCGTACAGCCTGAGGCGGAACACCAAACCCGCGCAAGAACGCCTCTCGCATATGGCGACGATCGTTAAACCCGGTTTCCTTTGCAATGACGTTCAGCGGATGCAGCGATTGCTCGATCATCAAACGCGCCGCCTCCAGTCGCAGCCCTTCGATCGCCTTGGCGGGCGACCTACCCGTTTCCTGCGTAAACACACGGCTAAACTGGCGCGGGCTCAGGTGAGCCCTTTCGGCCAACTCTTCAATCGTCAACGGCCGGCCGAGATTACTGCGAGCGTAGTTCAGCACGTTCTGGATACGGTCGGATTTAGGCGCAAGATCGAGCATCTGGGAATGCTGAGACTGCCCTCCGGACCTTCGCTGGTGCATGACCAGCTTCCTCGCCACGGACCGTGCCACGTCGGCACCCAAATCCCTTTCGATCATCGCCAGTGCCATGTCCAAGCCAGCAGTCATTCCGGCCGATGTCCAGATGAAATCGTCGACGACATAAATACGGTCTTCCTCCACCAGAACGTCGGGAAAACGCTTCCGCATCTCGCGCGCGAACGCCCAATGTGTGGTAGCGCGCCGGTGAGTAAGCAATCCGGCGTTTGCGAGTGCGAACCCGCCGGTGCAGATTCCAGCGATGCGTCGGGCACGCTCCGCCTCCTTGCGCAGAAAGGCGAGCTCGCGCGTCGTCGCCGGCAAAGCGAGCGGATTGGTGCCCCCAGTGACCATCCAGGTTTGGACTTCACGACATCCCCGCACCGAGCGCGTGCCGACGATCACACCGAGTGACGAGCGGACCTCGCCCCCCTCAATAGAAAAATTGTCGACCTTGTAGTGCGGATCGCCCACGACAATATTTGCGCACTCAAAAACACACTGCGACGCTAGCGTCATGAGTTGGAAGCCATCGCTCAGCAAGAACCCAATGCGGTGCATATCCCCTCTCTCCACGTAAAGTACCGGACCCAACGATACCCATCTCTTGCCACAGTCATCAGTTGGTAGCGGCTCGCCGTAGGTACGCACCTGTCTTTAAGCTGTCAGGGTAACTCCCATTGCCTTATTAAAGACGACCAGTCATATTAACATTCACGACGTTGGCTGTCTTTGTCAGTCCGCTCGGCCCCGCACCGGAGCCGAGCTGCTAGTGCGCCGTGCCTCCGTGCACTTTCGGCGTGAGCCCGGGTCCTCGAAAGGCGTGGTCCGAACCCGGGGGCTTTGCCAAATCGAGGAGCGCTGCGTCCGCAGTAATGAACGCATCGACGCATCACCGACTTCTCTTCACCATAACCAACAGACATTCAAAATCTTTCATGTCGAATCCGCAATCATCGCTACCGCTCGCTGGCGTTCGTGTTCTCGATCTCTCCCGTGTGATGGCAGGCCCATGGTGCACCATGGTACTCGGCGATCTCGGCGCGGAAATCATCAAGGTCGAGCACCCGCAGCGCGGTGACGACACCCGCGACTGGGGGCTACCGGTCGGCTCGACGGAGACGGCCTACTTCAACAGCGTCAACCGGAATAAGCGCTCAGTGACGATCGATCTGCAAACAGTCGAAGGTCAGCAACTCGCACGCGAAATAGCGCGCACGAGCGACGTCGTCATCCAAAACTTCAAGTTCGGCGGTGCCGAGAGGCTTGGTCTCGGCTACGAGCAACTGAAACAGGAACGCGCAGACCTAATCTACTGCTCGATATCCGGTTACGACCGCGCGGGTCCAGAAGCGGCGCGCCCGGGATACGACCTGGTGATTCAGGGCGAGGCTGGGCTGATGGCTATGAACGGAGAGGCTGCCCAACCGCCGTTGAAGTTCGGCGTGGCCGCCGTCGATATCATGACGGGGATGTATTCGGCACAGGCGGTTCTCGCGGCGCTATTCGACCGTATGCGCGCCGGCAACGGACGCCACATCGAGATGGCACTCTACGATTGCGGCCTGACGATCACCTCCTACAACGGGCTCGAAGCGCTGATCATGGGCGAAGACCCGCCGCGATGCGGCAATGCCCATCCCTCCGTCGTTCCGTATGGCGTCTTCGATGCGGAGGACGGACCGCTCGTAGTCGCAGTTGGCAACAACGCACAGTTTGCACGTTTTTGCCGTGAGGTGATCGAACGGCCCGATCTTGCCAATGATGAGCGTTTCAAGACAAACATCAGCCGTGCGACTCATCGCGCCGCGCTACTCCCGGAACTGAATCGCGAATTCGCTTGCCGCACGCGCCATGAGCTGCTTCAACGCCTGACGCAGGCGGGCATTCCCTGCGGCGAAGTGCTGGGCCTTCACGAGGCGCTCAGCTCAGCGCGGGCAATCGATGCCGGTCTGGTGACGACGCAACCGCATGCCGATGCCGGCAGTGTGCACGTGCTTGCGCCGCCGTTTCGCTTCGACGGCCTGCGTCTGCCGGTGCGGCATATACCGCCGCGACTCGGCGAAGGCACGCAGGATGTTCTTCAAGGCCTGCTCGGCTTATCCGAAGAGCGGCTTACCCAGTTGAAGGCAACCGGTGTCGTCTGACGCTGCATTGGAATGCACTGCCCCGTTCATCATGGCTCACAAACCATTTTCTAACCGCGTCACCGATCTCTTCCGCACGCGCTTGCCTGTCGTCGCTGGCGGTCTGATGTGGCTTGCGGACGCTGACTATGTCGCGGCCGCGTCGCGCGCCGGCATCATCGGATTCATCACTGCCGCGAGCTTTCCGGAACCGCACGCGTTGCGAGCGGAAATCAGGCGATGTCGCGATCTCTGCGACGGTGGCCCGTTTGGTGTCAACGTCTCAATGCTGCCAAAGCTGCTACCGGGCGAGAAGACCCGGGAAATTTTTGAACTCGTTGCGAATGAAGGTGTCGAGTTTGTTGAAACGTCCGGTCGGAATCCCGAAGAGTTCCTGCCGCTCCTGAAGCGGGCAGGCGTGAAGGTACTGCACAAAGTGCCCGCCGTACGCTATGCAGTCAAGGCAGCTGCAATGGGTGTCGACGCCGTTGCCATCGTCGGAGCCGAATGCGGTGGACATCCGGGGCTCGACATGGTCGGATCGTTCGTGAACGCTGCTTGGGCCGAGAGCCAACTGGACATTCCGTACCTGATTGGCGGCGGTATAGGCCGCGGCTCACAAGTCGCCGCGGCGCTCGCGATGGGTGCGTCGGGCGTGGTGGTCGGAACCCGCTTCACCGTGGCCGAAGAAATTTGGGCGCACGATGCCTACAAGCGTCGTCTGATCGAAGCGCAGCCGACCGACACTGAGCTTTGCATGAGTTCCGTGCGCAATACGATCCGCGCACTGCGCAATGACACGACTGCCGCTGTGAGGGCTATCGAAACCGCGAACCCGGGCGTGACGATTCAAGAATTGATGCCGATGGTGGCGGGCAAGATCGGGCGCGAAGCTTACGTCAGCGGCGATTGGTCGAAAGGATTGCTCTCTGCCGGACATGCGTTAGCGTTCGTCGACAAGGTAGAACCGCTCGCCGCGATCGTCTCGCGTTTCGAGGACGACATGCTGCGCGCACTCGCGCGCCTGCGGACGGTCACGGCCAATTGATGACGGCTTTCGTTGATCCCTCTGGCCATTCGGGCTCAAACTCATCTATCGCAGTGAATCCGGCAAGCATCATTAAGGAGACAAGTACGTGCAACAAACTTCTATCGAATTAATCCAGAGCAGTGCCGAGTACAAGGTGCTCGTTTCGTCTCGCCGGCGTTTCAGTTTCACGCTGACGGCGCTCATGGTCTTTACCTTCTACGGTTTCATTCTTTTCGTCGCCTTCGCGCCACGGACGCTCGCACGGCCGCTTTATGAGGGCGCCACGACGAGTGTCGGTATCGCCGCAGGTGTCGGCATCATGTTGATCGGGTTCGGGCTGACGGCCTGGTACGTACGCCGCTCCAACGTAACGTTCGATCCGCTGATGAGCACAATGCTTGCGAAAGCTCAGCAGGGAGACTGATCGATGAAGCGCGCTTCCACCCTCCTCTGTACTACACTCTTTGCCACATCCACGCTCGCCCACGCTACTTCAGCCGAGGGGGTGGCTCCCACGCATACCGCGATGAACCCGGCTGCGATCGGCATGTTCGCGCTCTTTGTGATCGTTACACTCGGAATCACGCGTTGGGCGGCAAGCAAGACCCGCACGACCAAGGACTTTTATAGCGCCGGAGGCGGAATTACCGGCTTGCAGAACGGTTTTGCCATCGCTGGCGACTATATGTCTGCCGCTTCATTCCTCGGACTTTCCGGCATGGTGTACGTATTCGGTTTCGATGGCTTGCTCTATTCGATCGGCTTTCTAATTGCATGGCCGTTCGTGATGTTTTTGCTCGCCGAGCCGTTGCGAAATCTCGGCAAGTACACATTCGTCGACGTCGTGGCATATCGCTTCGAGCAGGCACCGATCAGGCTGCTCACCTCGTTCACGTCACTCGTCGTCGTGATCTTTTATCTCGTCATCCAAATGGTTGGTGCGGGGAAGCTGATTCAGTTGCTTTTTGGACTGCAGTACTGGCTGGCGGAGGTCATCATCGGTGTGTTGATGGTTGTCTACGTATTCTTCGGCGGCATGAAGGCGACGACCTGGGTGCAGATCATCAAGGCGGTTCTGCTGCTCTGCGGTGCGACGTTCATTGCCGTTATCGCACTTCAGCAATTCAATTTCAGCCCCGAGGAAATGTTCCGGCGTGCCGTTGCCGTTCATCCGGGAACACTGAGCATCATGGGTCCGGGGAAGTTGGTGAAAGATCCAATCAATGCCCTGTCGCTCGGCATCACACTGATGTTCGGCGCAGCAGGTTTGCCCCATGTTCTGATGCGCTTTTTCACTGTACCCAACGCAAAGGAGGCGCGGAAGTCGGTGCTCGTCGCAACCGGGCTCGTCGGATATTTCTACCTTCTCACGTTCATCATCGGGTTTTCCGCGATTGCACTGCTCGTGCAACATCCGGAGTTCTTCAAGGTCTCGGCCGGAGGACACTTCAATCTCACGCACGACTTGATCGGCGGCTCCAACATGGTCGCGGTAAAGCTTGCAGAAGCGACGGGCGGAAACCTGTTCTACGGTTTTATCGCCGCCGTCACTTTCTCGACGATCCTGGCAGTTGTTGCGGGCCTCACTCTCTCAGGTGCGACAACCGTATCCCATGACTTGTACGCTTGCTGGCTTGCTGGCGGGAAGGCGGACGAACGCCGGGAGATGCGCATCTCTCGAGCGTCCACTATAGCGCTCAGCTTAATCGCGATCGGTCTCGGCATTATGTTCGAGCACAGTAACGTCGCGTTTCTCGCAGGATTGGTGGCCGCAATTGCCGCGAGTGCGAATTTTCCGGTACTGGTATCGTCGATTTTTTGGGGTGGGATGACGACGCGCGGCGCCGTGGCCGGCGGACTCCTCGGGCTGTCTTCTTCGCTCCTGCTCACGCTGTTTTCCAAGGCGGTATGGATGGACGTACTGGGCCACACTCATGCGCCGGTGTTCCTCGATAGCCCGTCACTGGTTTCCGTGCCGCTCGCATTCGTCGGCATCTACGTGGTCTCTGTGCTGGACCGCAGTGACCGCGCACGGCGAGAGCGGGAAGCGTTCGGATTGCAAGAGTTCTACGCGCAAACTGGCCTCCTCCCGATCAAGGCAGCGGAGCACTAAGGGCTTCCGTCCGCAGAAAAACGCGAAGGTGTACGCAAGCTTTCCAACCGGAATGACCGCTACGAAGAGAGTCCGCCGCGCGCGTGTCCGTTCAGGGGCTCGAGCGCGGAAAGACGCGCACAGCGCGTCTGTGCTCCGAGGGCTCAGCCCTTGCCCACCACCACTAGCTTTCGGTTAGCAAACTCTTTGAGCCCAACGTCTCCGAGTTCGCGGCCGTAGCCCGATCTCTTGATCCCGCTGAAAGGCAGTTCGGCGCGAGAAGTCGTCGGCGTGTTGATGAACACCATCCCAGTTTCCATCCGCGATGCAAGAGAGCGAGCGCGCTTAATGTCGGACGAGAAAATCGAGCCTCCCAAGCCGAACGGCGAATCGTTGGCGAGGAACACGACGGCATCATCGTCATCGACGACAAAGATCTGCGCCACGGGGCCGAAGAACTCTCGGTAGTAGGCGGGATTTTCCTTTGTGATACTTGCCAGCACCGTAGGTTCGTAAAAGAAGCCTTTGCGTTCTGCTCGTTTGCCGCCTGCCAATACTTGAGTGCCATTCTTCACCGCGGCTTCGACCTGGCGATCGAGATCGTTCAGTGCCGCCTCGGACGACATCGGCCCCAGCACAGTCTCCGGTGCCATCGGGTCGCCCATTGGCGCGCTCTTCATGCCGCTGACAAACGCGTCGACAAATTTCTCCGCGACTGCACGCCGCACCACGAAGCGCTTCGCGCCGATACAAACCTGTCCGGCGTCGGCGAGACGGGCGGAGATGCCCGCCTGCACGGTCTTCTCAATATCGGCGTCATCCAGCACGACGAACACGTCACTACCACCGAGTTCGAGCGTGGACTTCTTGAGCATTTCCGATGCTCGCGCCCCCACTTTGCTACCGGCGCCTTCCGAGCCGGTCAGGCAACGCCTTGGATACGCGAGTCCCCCAGTAGTCCGGCGATCTTCGTGGAAGACACGTACAGGTTGGTGACTGCGCCGCTCGGTGCGCCAGCCTGCCGGACGATGTCCTCAAACAGCGCCGCACATTGCGGAAAGATACTCGCGTGTTTAAAGACTATCGGGTTTCCGATCGCGATCGCCGGCGCAACAACCCGTGTAAGTTGATAAATGGGAAAGTTCCATGGCTCCACCGCGAGCAGGATGCCGATCGGATGATATTCGACCCACCCCTCGCCAACTTCAGTGGCAATGAGTTGCGGCTTGAGAAGTTCACGGGCTTGCCCATTTCAGCGCCATTGTTCGAGCAAGCTTGTCGCTATTTTCGGTCAAAAGCGACGCCAGCTTGTCGAGAACGGCGGGCCGCGGCGCGATGTTGCCCCTTGACCAGTTCGAGTGATAGAGCGTCTGCTTTCGCAAGCGCTGCTTCGACCTCACCATTCGTGTGGTCGGCAAACTCCTGGATCGTTTGCTCGGTGAAAGGGCTGAGGGTTCTGTACGCCATAACGGTTCCTATACGATCGCGGGGCGTCGCCGATCGCCAAGAGAAGGTGGTAAAGGGATCTCCGGCACTTTCGGGCGGCTGTCGAGCGATTGAACTGGTCGACGTCTATTCGCGCTCCACATCAGTGCTTTCGATGGTGGGAATGCTCTCGTGCTGGCGGCCGGGGAAGAACTTCGCTGCCGCGCCGCCAGCCCGTCCATCGATCAGTAGCCGATGGTGAAGCGTGCGCGCTCGTGCGCCGGTTTCTCAAGTTCGTCGACGAGAGCAACCGCGTAGTCTTCGAAGGAAACCCAGCTCTTGCCCTGATCGTCCTTGATCAGGTCATCGCCACCGAGGCGGAACTTGCCTGTGCGCACGCCCGGGTCGATCTGCATCGGCGGACTGAAGTACGTCCAGTTGATATCCGATGCTCTGAGCGCCGCGAAAGCTTTCACGTGGGATGTTGCGATCGGAATCAGCTTTTCCGGCCAGTAACCGGATTCGAGTACCGTCACGCCGGGCGAGTACCAGAGCGAGCCGCATCCACCTGCCATGACAAGGCGCGCAGAACCAGCCTTGCGAACGGCGACGATCGCGCGCTCGATCACTTGAGGCAGTTGGTCCGTGTAGCTCACATCGCTAAAGAATCGCTCATCCTGCTTCGCAGGGCCGAAGGCGCTGACGACAGCATCCGCGCCAGCGATAATCTCCGCTAGGCGATCTGCGCTACTTAGATCATCGCGCACGGTTGGAATACTTTTGGGAAGCTTGTCCGGATTGCGGGCAACCGCCGTGACTTGATGCCCGCGGCTGATCAGTTCGCTGAGGACCGGGCGGCCAACCTGGCCGGTGGCGGCGAGAACGACGACTTTCATATTCAATGTCCCTCTAGAATTGGCACTTCGTTGTGGAATGGCCGAGAAGCTCGCGACGTATATGCCGCCGCGAGCCTCCTCGTCACTCCGTTTGGCCCGCCGTCTCCAGCGCGGGATAATCGACATAGCCAGCTGCTCCGCCGCCATAGAAGGTCGCGCGATCATGGCGGTTGAGCGGTGCACCGCGCTTGAGCCGAGCCGGCAAATCAGGATTGGCGATGAACTGCCTGCCGAACGCGACAGCATCGACTTGGTCCGACCGAATCGCTTCTTCCGCTGATTCGGCCGTGAACCCGCCCGCAACGATCAGTGTGCCGGGCCAGAAAGGACGCAGCGCACCGACTTCCTGCGGCGTACCGATCTCCATACCGCCGCCGGTGCGCGCCTCGATCAGGCTCACGTACGCGACACCGAGTTCGCTCAGCCGCTGCAGCACGTAACCGTAAAGGCCGATCGGATCCGAATCGCCCACATCGTTGTAAGTGCCGAACGGCGAGAGGCGAACGCCGACGCGATCGGCGCCCCAGATTTCGATCAACGCCTCGGTCACCTCGATCAGCAGGCGTGCGCGGTTCTCGACAGAGCCCCCGTAAATGTCCGTGCGCTTATTCGAGCAATCGTCCAGAAACTGCTGCAGCAAATAGCCGTTCGCGCCGTGGATCTCCACACCGTCGAAGCCGGCGGCCATTGCGTTGCGCGCGCCTTCACGATAGCCCTCGATGATCCCCGGAATCTCGTCCAGCTCGAGCGCACGCGGCGTTTCGTAAGGCACGGACTTCCATTCAGGAGTCAGCGCGGTTTGACCGGTGATCGCGATAGCCGACGGTGCAACGGGAAGCTCGCCGTTCGGCTGAAAGCTCGAATGCGACGAACGACCGGTATGCCAAAGTTGTAGAAAGATGAAGCCGCCCTTCGCGTGGACCGCGTCGGTGACCTTCTTCCACCCTTCCACCTGTTCGGTAGAGTGGATGCCGGGTGTTGCGGGATAACCTTGACCGCCGGGCGAGACCTGCGTCGCTTCCGCGATGATCAGCCCGCCTGCGGACGCGCGCTGACCGTAGTAATCGGGGGCGAGCGCATTCGGCACGTTGCCGGCGCCGGCGCGCATGCGGGTCAGAGGCGGCATCACGATCCGATGGGCCAGCTCATAACGGCCAACGCGAAGCGGCGAGAAAAGCGAGGTCGAGGACATGGACGAATCCTTTACACGTGAGTAACGCGCCAGCGGCGCACAAGTTAGGGACAGAGTGCCGACGAAGCGAACGGATTTTCATCGGATTGCTCCGGTCATTAAATTAATTATGACCGGTCGTCTTTAATTCGTCAACTGCCAGCGTCCGGGATTTACCATCCCTTAAGAGGAGTCTTCAAGCCGGTCCGTTCGCATACTCCGAATCCGCCCTGGTGTGCGCCAACAGGCCGACCACGAGCGCCATTGCCGACAGGACTACACCAACGATCGCGAGCCCCACCCAGCCGCCTTGATTCGCGCCGTAGCCGCCAAGCGCGGCACCCGCCGCGCCGCCGAGGAAGTAAGACACCATGAAGACGGTATTTAGACGGCTACGGGCATCCGGGCGCAGCCCGTAGATGCGCGCCAGGTTGGCGACAAACCCGGCGCGGTTGCCCAGGTCCAGTAGCACCATGCTGACTAACAGGCAGAACAAGTTGCGGGCGCCGGGAGTGACCAGCGCCATAGAGAGAATGACGAGCACAGTGCTAACGGATGCCACCGTCCGTGCACCGGTTCGGTCCACAAGTGCTCCGATGTGTGGAGACAGGAGGAGACCCAGTAATCCGACAAGTCCGAATGCACCGACCGTAGCGGCGCCGAAATCATAGGGTGGGCGCGCCAGCAACGCTGCAAGCGTAGCCCAGAATGCACTGAAGGCTGCGAACGTCAGAAAGCCCATAGCGGCGGAGATGCGCAGCAGACGCTCTTCGCGGATCAGTACAACGAGAGAATGCATGAGTTCGCGATAGCGAATCGCCGTCAGTCCATTCGAGGCAGGCAACCGCCTGACGACAACGAGAAGCATCAGATCGACGCCCGATGCGACCCCAAACATCCACCGCCATCCCAAGTGCGCGCCGATGAGTCCGCTCAACGTACGGGCGAGAAGCACACCGGTAGAGAGGCCACCGAGCAAGGTGCCCACCACTCTTCCCCGGCTTGCTGGCGGTGCCATGCCGGACGCGGAGGGAATGACGATCTGCGCGGTAATCGCCGTTGCGCCGACGAGAAAGCTGGCCGCCCCGAGCAGGGCGAATGTCGGCGCTATTGCGCACGACATCAACGCTACAGCGTTGGCAATGATGACAAGCGACGCGAGCTTGCGTGGCTGCACGCCGTCAGCTAGTGGCACGAAGAGCAGCAAGCCTGCCGCATAGCCCAGTTGGGTCAGCGTGGCGATCACGTTTCCGTGCGTTGGCGCCACGCCGAACGTCGCCGCGATCAGCGGCAGCAGCGGCTGGTGATAGTAGATGGCGGATACGGCAAGCGCGCAGCATAGCGCCATCAGGAATATCTCGCGCCGCGTGATTGCACGCGTTGATTGCGAGGGATTCATGCCAACAGATCGAGCGTTGCCCGGGCCGAGGCGTCGGAGGAAGCGGGGTTTTGGCCCGTAACGAGCAATCCGTCAACCACCACATGGGATTGCCAATCGATGGCCTTGGTATAGCGCCCCCCATTGACCTTGAGCATGTCCTCCACCAGGAACGGGACCACATTGGTCAGGCCGATGGCCTCTTCCTCGCTGTTGCTGAACCCCGTAACGGCCTTGCCAGAAACCAGCGGCTTGCCATCAGCGCCCTTGGCATGACGCAATACCGCGGGGGCGTGGCAGACTGCGCCGACGGGCTTGCCCGCCTGGATGGCCTGTTCGATAAGTGCGATCGACACTGGGTCTTCAGCCAAGTCCCATAGCGGCCCATGACCGCCGGGATAAAACACAGCGTCGAAGTCAGCCAATGACACATCCGCGAGGCGCTTCGTGTCGGCCAGTGCCTTCGTCGCAGCCGCATCGACCGTGAAGCGCCTGGTCGCCTCAGTTTCGAAGCCGGGCTCGTTACTTTTCGGGTCCAGCGGCGGCTGCCCGCCCTTGGGTGAAGCCAAGGTCACTCCCGCGCCCGCATCCAGGAACGCGTAGTACGGTGCGGCCAGTTCCTCGAGCCAGAAACCGGTCCGTTCTCCGGTGTTGCCGAGTTGGTCATGCGAAGTCAGAACCACGAGGATCTTTTTCATGGATAAAGCCCTTTTTAGTGAATGGTGGGTAGGACACACTTGCCTGAACTTCTCCGGCGCATCAGGTCCCGTCGCAACCGACAACTTGACGGGCCTGCCGTCGTTCAGCGCGTATTCGTCAAGAAACCAGCATTGGCGGAAAGCAGTCGCGCCGCGTTGGCCAAATCCCTCGCCTCTTGCATGCCGAGACGGGTGAGCCTCACCGATGCGACGGACAGCGCGTCTGAGGCTTTATGAGGTTCATTCGCCACGCGTCTCAACCGGCCAAGGGCGGCGCGAATGCTGCGCGAGGCTCCATCAGTCAGGGTGCCTTTTGCTAAGAGTTCATGCATCGTGAAGGTCGCGGAACCGACGGCCAGCACCGTCAGACCGCCGTCGATGGCGGCATCCTGTGCGCTCCCCCCTCTCCCCGCCAAGGAGACAAGTCGCAGGAGCCTGTGATGTAAGCGGGCTTTCCATTCGAAGCGACGACCAGTATTTCCTCGCAGGTCCACCAGTTCTTGGAGTTCACGGACCATCATGCCAACCAACATACGCAGCCTATTTGCGGCGCCGAGGGGAAAAACGACGCGATAGGCAATCATGGCGATCAGCGGTGCCGCGACAAGGAAAATACTGTCGACAAACATCTCTACAAAGCTTCCTTTCGGCGGAAAGGCCGGGTGCAGGAACAGCAGCGATACGATGGCGTAGTCGAACCCGAATATCATCGTGACCCGATGCGAGTAGAACAGAGCGGCAATCAAGATGACAGGCATGGTCATCAGCACGATGGCCAGTTCACTCGTAGCAAGCGGCCAGGCGAGGAACTGGCAAGCCAGGGCCGCGATTACTCCGCAGATCTGGCCTGTGAAGATGAAACGCATCATGCCCGCAGGGTTCTCGAACACCGAGACCATCGAGACCATGATTGAAACGCCAAGTAGGAGCAGCGTTGCGGCACTCCATCCAGTGGCGGCCCAGATAAGGCCGACAGCCAGCATCGTGATGCCCGCGCGGGCGAAAGCTCTCCATGCAGCCGCCCAGTCCCGATGCAAAACGACACGATGGCTACATAGCGGAACTCTGCCCGCTGCTTGCCTCCGAGCCGACGCAATGTAGGCTTGGTCTGCGTGCAACATCACAGAGAAAAGTTCATGTAGATGTCGATCGAACCCGGCCGCATGGACGAGCCGTTCCATGGCGGCCACCGTTTGCTCATAGCTCATGCCGCTTTCGAGACATGCGGAAACATCTTCCAGTGGCAGGACGAGATCGTTGTGGCCAAGCGTTACCTGCCGGCGCGCAAGAAGAAGCAACGACATTTCGGTCATCATCAGCTCCCTGATGGCAAGTACCATGCGGCGCGACCGAAGGGAGCCGGCGCCGTGCGGCTCGAGCAGTTCCTCTATGGCGGCCATCTCCGCAAGGATCTTGCGCTGCTCTTCCGTAAGGGGCTCATCGCAGTCCCGCCCGATCCAAGCAGCCAGATCGCGGAAAACCCGAGCTGTCAGCCGTCTCAAGCGGCCGGTCAAGGCGTCCTCTTGAGCATGCGGTGTGAAGATGATGCCGACGATGAGTGCAAGCAGCACCCCCACCAGAATGGTCGCGAGTCGGTCAAGACCGACTTCCATTATTCGGTGAGGATGAGCCCTATCGGCCAGCGCAACGATCGAGGCGGAATACCCGGCAAGGATGGTGCCGTAGGCAACGAATCCTCGCTGGGCGTTAGCGATCCCGGCGCACAACGCGATCCACACGGAAAGCCCGGCTACGAGCAAGACGGGCTCGCCCCCGGAGCAGAGCATCAAGAGAATCCCGGCAAGCGTACCGGTTAGCGTTCCGGCGATACGAAACACACTCTTTTCTAAAACCTGGCCGCGGGTGGGTTGTGCCGCCACCCAGATCGTCATGGCGGACCATTGCGGATGGTCCAGCCCGAGCAACCAGGCAATCAGAAACGCTGCGCAAGCTGCAACGGCGGTGCGCAGTGAAAAGCACAATTTCGGCACGTCGAAGCCGAGGCTCGCGATGGACCTCGAAATGCTCGGCAGCATCAGATATGCAGGTCTGGGATGAGATAGATAGGCTCGGCGCTCGAGAGAGACTGTTTGATCTGCCGGGGGCCCTCATCGACAAGAACTTCCTTCTGCTCGGTTTCAATGCCTTGAAGAATCGCGCGTGCAACGTCCTCGGGAGCCGTCTTCACTGCGTCAACGTCGCTGGCCATATCGGTGTCGATGTAGCCCGGATGAACGTTCAGGACAAACGTGCCTTGGCCGCACAGTTCCTGCCGGAGGCCGTTTGAAATTCCCCATGCTGCGGATTTCGATGCGCTATACGCGGACTTGCCGGGCAGACTGAACCATGTCACACCGGACAGGATGTTGACGATCCCACCGCCCCCATTGAGCTTGAGCACGGGTACGAATGCCTTCGACACGGCGAGCAAGCCGAGAACATTGACTTCGATATGACGGCGCAGGACATCGACGGAGTCGCTCGATGTCAGCGAACCCGCGACAAGTACGGCCGCGTTGTTGATGACCAGGTCGACATCACGGCACTGAGCCGCAGCGATTTCGACACCTTCAAAATTCGTCACATCGAGTTCGATCCACTGCACACGGTGATCGAATTCGTCGGGGCGCCGTCGACTTGCTGCGTACACTTTCGCGACGCCCGCATCGAGGAGCGACCGCACTAGCACCTCGCCGAGGCCTCGATTGGCCCCGGTGACGAATACCACCTTACCCTTGAGCTGCATCATCCACTCCAGTTATCACTGCATGATTAATTTCGGTACTTGCCTATTGGCGGTGTTCGACATCGGAGAGATCTCTGCCGGTCGACTAAGACCTACGGGCCGGGCGAACGCCCCCCGTCCGATGCACAGAATCGGTTAGGAAGCGATCTCGAAATATAATATGACCGGTCATACTTTAGGTCAACACGATGACATCGACATGGGTGCTTGACAATTTCCGGGGCCTCCATTAAATTCAATACGACCGGTCATATATTTAAACTGGACCCTGAAAGATGGAATCGCAAGTGACTGCCACACGCCGCGGGCCGAAGCCGAAGGCAAATACGCGAGACGCCCTACTGCGTGCAGGAGTGCGGATGTTTCACGAGAGAGGCTTTACGGCAACTGGCGTCAAGGACATAGTTGACGCGGCCGAGGTACCCAAGGGGTCGTTCTACACCCACTTCGATAGCAAGGAAGCGTTCGGACGGGACGTGGTCGATAGCTATTTCGATGGTGGTCTCGAAGATCTGCATGCACTTCTAACCAACGAACGCATCCCGCCACTCGAGCGTTTGCGCGCCTATTTTAAAGACAGGATCCGTGGCTACGGCACGGCAGGCTACGTGCAGGGCTGCTTGATGGGCAATTTGAGCCTCGAAATCGCTGATCACAGCGCCTTGATTCGCAGCCGGATAGCGGCGCATTTCAGGACTTGGAGCGGCTTCTTCGCGAACTGCATTGCCGAGGCGCAAAGCTCGGGCGCCATTCGAAATCAGCTACCCGCGTCAGTGCTCGCCGAGTTCGTGTTGAACTGTTGGGAGGGCGCGCTTTTGCGGATGCGCGCTGAAAAGAACGGACGTCCTTTGATCGAATTTACCGAAGTCGTCTTCGGGGCGATTCTGGTCTGAACCGAGTTCGAGAGGAACCAATGGATCACCTGGAAATGACGGGCCTCGAACTGCTGCGGGCGGTAGCGGCTGGCCACTCGCCGCCCTCGCCGATGGCCACGACAGTGCCAATGTCGTTTGTCGAAGTCGAAGCCGGATACGTGAAACTGACCGCACGCGCCGGTGGCCAACATCTCAACCCACAGGGCGGCGTACATGGCGGATTTGCCGCAACGGTACTCGATTCAGTGACCGGCTGTGCTGTCCACTCCACGTTGGAGGCCGGTGTCGGTTACGGCACGATTGACCTGCACGTCAAGATGTTGCGGCCGGTACCGCGCGATCAGGAATTGCTTGCCGAAGCTCGCCTAGTCCACCTCTCACGCAATATTGCAACGTCGGAGGGCACGTTGAAATCCGCTGAAGGAAAGCTGCTCGCGACTGCAACGGCGACTTGTTTCGTAAAGAGAGGCTAAACCGGTAGGCCCACAAAATTCAGCATCCGCAGCAAAAGCATTTGAGAAGCGAATCGGCTCCGTATCGACATACGGCATCCGCTGATACTTACATAAGGAGACAACAAATGCTGGGTTTTGACGTGGTGGAGCATGGCAAGCCGCTGCAGGCGCGCCTGCGCGAAACGCCTGTGCCGAAAGGCCGCGAAGTCGTATTGCGCGTTACGCATGCGGGCTTGTGTCATTCCGACATCCATCTGTGGAAGGGTTACTACGATCTCGGTGGCGGTAAGCGGGCTTCGCTGAGCGATCGAGGGCTGTTCCCGCCATTCACATTGGGCCACGAATCGCTTGGGATTGTGGTCGCCGTTGGCGAGGAAGTGTCGGAGGTCACAGTCGGCGCCCGCCGCCTTGTGTTTCCGTGGGTGGCATGCGGCGCATGTTGGGCCTGCGATCGTGGGCGCACCGATCTGTGCGCGAAACAACGCACTATCGGTCTCGCAACGCCTGGCGGATTCGCGACACATATCCTCGTGCCGGACGCCCGCTATCTTGTGGACGTCGAAGGAATCGACGATGCATTTGCCGCGACCCTCGCCTGCTCGGGTGTTTCCTCATACGCGGCTGTCAATAAGCTGCCGGCGCTCGAGGCGACCGATCATGTCGCGGTGATTGGGTGCGGGGGCGTCGGCCTGACCGCAATCTCTATCCTGCGCGCGCGCGGTATCGAGAAAATCATCGCGTGTGATGTCGCTGAAGATAAATTGAAAGCTGCCAGCGCTCAAGGTGCGACGCTGACCCTACGTACGGACCGCTACCATGCCCCCCACGCATTGAGCGAATTGGCGCAAGGCATGCTCGGAGGCGTGCTCGATTTCGTAGGCATTCCCTCGACGCTCGATCTGGCGTACGGCGCGTTGCGCAAGGGAGGGACCTACGTGTTGTGCGGTCTGCACGGCGGCGAGGCGGCGATCGCCCTTCCACCGATGGTGCAACGTTCTCTATCGCTCGTCGGCTCATTCGTGGGAACGCTGGCCGAACTTGAAGCAACCGTCGCGCTCGCCAAAGCTCGCAAACTGGCCGTGTTGCCGATCCGCACGTGCGCAGCCGATAAGATCAACAACGCCTTGACCGACCTCGACGAGGGACATGTGGTCGGGCGAACTGTGCTCGACTTTAGCGGAGTCGCGGCGTAATGGGCCCTCCCCGATCAGTTAGATGCTACAACGAGGTTTTTCATGGGTATGACGAAGTATCAGAACACACGCCTTTATATCAATGGCGAGTGGTGCGACGCGCAGAGCGGCGCGACGCTCGACGTAGTCAATCCGGCCACCGGGGATAAGATTGGCACGGTCGCCCGTGCCGGCATCGTCGACTTGGAGCGCGCCGTCGCGGCAGCACAAGCTGGGTTTGCGGCTTGGCGCAAGGTCTCCGCGTTAGAACGCGCGACCTTGATGCGTAAGGCTGCTGCGCTGGTGCGGGAGCGTGTAGACACGATAGCAGGCCTGATGACGCTCGAGCAAGGCAAGCCCCTTGCCGAAGCGCGCACAGAAGTCAACTCCGCTGCAGATACTATCGAATGGTTCGCAGATGAGGGGCGTCGCGTCTATGGCCGCATCGTGCCGCCGCGCAACCTCAACGCTCAGCAAACGGTCGTTAAGGAGCCCGTCGGACCGGTTGCAGCGTTTACGCCGTGGAATTTTCCCATCAATCAGGTCGTGCGTAAGTTGTCGGCCGCACTGACGACAGGTTGCTCATTCATCGTAAAAGCCCCGGAAGAGACGCCGGCGTCGCCGGGTGAACTGATCCGTGCTTTCGCCGATGCCGGCGTGCCCAACGGCGTGCTCGGGCTCGTGTTCGGCGATCCCTCAGAGATCTCCCGTTTTCTCATCGAGCATGCTGCAATCCGCAAAGTCACGTTCACGGGCTCGACGGCGATCGGCAAACAACTTGCTGCGCTCGCCGGCCAGCATATGAAGCGCGCGACCATGGAATTGGGTGGTCATGCACCGGTGATCGTCGCGGAGGATGCCGACATCGAACTTGCCGTCAAAGCATCGGGAGCCGCGAAATTCCGCAATGCTGGTCAGGTTTGCATTTCGCCGACGCGGTTTCTCGTGCATAACAGCGTCATCGACGATTTTTCCCAAGCGCTCGTCAAACATGCGGAGAGTCTCTCGGTAGGCAACGGCCTTGCGCAAGGCACGACTCTCGGGCCACTCGCCAACGCGCGCCGGGTAACCGCCATGACGAATGTCGTTGAGGACGCCCGCAAATCGGGGGCGACCGTGGCGACAGGTGGGGAGCGCATCGGGACGGCGGGCAACTTTTTCGCGCCCACGATATTGACCAACGTTCCGCTTCACGCGGACGTGTTCAACAACGAGCCGTTCGGGCCGGTGGCGGCCATTCGCGGATTCGATTCGCTCGAAGATGCGATCTCCGAGGCCAACCGCTTGCCTTATGGTCTCGCCGGATACGCCTTTACCCGCTCGTTCAAGAACGTTCATCTGCTCACGAACGCCTTGGAAGTCGGCATGTTGTGGATCAACCAACCCGCCACGCCGTGGCCGGAGATGCCGTTCGGCGGTGTAAAAGATTCAGGGTACGGCTCGGAAGGCGGCCCCGAAGCACTCGAGCCGTATCTCGTCACGAAGGCGGTGGCGGTAACGGCAGTGTGACTCAGCGGAATTTTCTCCATTTCCCAAAAACATCGAAAACTCGATGCCCCTCGATCCACACCTCAGTGCGGTGCTTGCGCAGATGGCCGCGTCCGGGCGCAAGCCGATGCATGAATGCTCGGTACAAGAAGCCCGGGACCTATATCTTGCGCTCACCTACGGCTCGCGTACGCCGGAGCAAGTGGTGCCGGTTGCCAGCGTTAAGGATGCTTTCGTCGATGGTGGCGCCGGTCCGCTAAGGTCACGCATCTATCGCCCCAACGGCTCGGGACCCTTCCCCACAGTCGCCTTCTTCCACGGCGGCGGCTTTGTCATCGGCGACCTCGATACACACGACAACATGTGTCGCGAGCTTTGTCGGGGTAGCCAGGTCGTGGTCGTCTCCGTGGACTACCGTCTGGCGCCTGAGCATCCGTTTCCGGCCGCTGTGGACGACGCGATCGCATCAACGAGGTGGGTCTCGGTGCACGCAAAACAACTCGGGGGCGAGGAGGTCGTCGCTGTCGCCGGTGATAGCGCAGGCGGGAATCTAGCGGCCGTCGTCTCCCAGCAATTGGCCGCTCTCGGAACACCGCTGGCGGCGCAGTTCCTGATCTACCCGGCGGTAGATAACAGCTGGGTGGGTTATCCGTCCATAGAAAAGCATGGGCGCGGGTATTTCCTCGAGCAGGAAACCCTCGGGTGGTTCTTCGAACACTACACGGGCGCTTTGAAGGATCTGACGGATGCTCGGCTGGCGCCGATAAAGGCATCCAGCCTTGCGGGCCTTCCACCGGCGGTGATCGTCACCGCCGAATTCGATCCGTTGCGGGACCAGGGTGAAGCCTATGGAATCGAGCTCCACGCAGCGGGCAGCAAAGCGGAGATGTTCCGTTGCGAAGGCATGATCCATGGCTTCTTCGACATGGGCCGCTGGTCACCCGCAGCTCAACGGTTCATTCGCGCGAGCATCGAGCGCTTCGGGCTGGTCGTGCGCGGCGCCTACGGGCTCAGACGAGAACCGAGTGGAAAATCACTTCCCTGAACTCTTTGAGCGGCACGTCGCTTTTTTCCACGCGCATGCGAAGCAGCGCGCCTTCCCAGCTATTCAGAAGAAACTGGGCCAACATTGATGCAGGAAGCTGATTCCTGATCTCTCCGGTGCCCTGAGCGGCAGCAATGCATTCCTCCAAGAGACCGGTCCACGTCTTGAAGTTGGCGGCGATACGCTCGCGAATCGCCGTGCTGTGGTCGGCGACTTCGAGGCTGAGGTTGCCCATCAGGCATCCCCGCGCATAGCCAGCCGCCTTGAGCGAGCGGATTCTCTTATCGAAATAGGCTTGCAGCCGTTCGAGCGGCGACAGTGTGTCGTCGCGGAACAGCGGCTGTAGCTCGGAGAGGCTGCGGTTGAAATAGCAGTCGACCACCTCCGCTCCGAATGCTTCCTTGCTGTCAAAGTGGTTATAGAAGGACCCTTTGGGAACGCTCGCCTTGTCGACGATCTCCTGGATCCCCGTTGCGGAATACCCTCCCGCGTGGAGCATCCGCAATCCTGCGCTGAGCAATTCGTCCCGCGTGTGCGGATTCGGCTTTGGCCCGCGACGGGCGGCAGTATTCATTTGAACCCCTCAACCAATAAAAAGCGACCGGTCAGCGTCGTACGAACAGTCATCTTACATTTTTTTTGAAAACAGTGAAGTCTGCTGCCAACGACGCGAATAAACCCGGCAGGTCGGGGCCGCCGGACGCAGCCGCGGAATTCCCTCTCGCACTGCACTATTACCTGCCCACGCCGCTAGATGCGGGCGGATCGCCCTGTCAGGGTTAGCGCGAATTGATAAATATAAGACGACCAGTCATATTATAGCCATGACGGCGGCCGTCTTCGAGGTGCCTGACGGCTGGATCGGAAGTATTGCAAGTCAATTTTGCCTAACCGAGGAAAGAATGGAGTTCGAGCTCGTTGCCGAAGGTTTGCGGTTTCCGGAGGGGCCTGTCGCCCTGAATGACGGCTCTGTCGTGCTGGTAGAAATCGAGGCGAAACGCGTCGTCAGAGTCGAGCCCTCGGGCCGTGTGTCGACCGTCGCTGAATTCGACGGCGGCCCTAACGGGGCAGCGCTGGGGCCGGATGGATGGCTTTACGTCTGCAATAACGGTGGGTGTTTCACCTTCACGACAGAAGCAGGATTCAATGCGCCCGCGCGCGTGCCCTCCACCCACCGCACCGGCAGCCTGCAGCGGGTTGACCTCGCGACGGGACGCATCGAAACGCTCTACGAGACGGCGGGAGGACGCCGCCTGGAAGCGCCTAACGATCTGGTCTTCGATCGACATGGCGGGATCTGGTTCACCGACTACGGCTCTGCCACTGACCTCGGACGCAACTATGGGTCGATCTGCTACGCGCTGCCGGACGGGTCTCGCATCGAGCGCGTGAAGGAAGGCCTGATTTCGCCTAACGGTATTGGCTTGTCGCCGGATGAGCGCGTCGTCTACGTGGCAGATACGGCACTGGGACGGCTATGGGCGTTTGACGTTGAGGAACCGGGGCGCCTCGTGCCAGAGCAGCGGCGCCAGTCCGGCCGCGTCGTCAGCAATATCCAGGGGGCGAATCGCGTCGACTCTCTGGCAGTCGAGGCGGACGGCAGGGTTTGTGTCGCGACGATTGGTGACGGCGGGGTCACGGTTTTCGAACTCGACGGAACGACCACTCACGTCAAGGTCCCCGACCCTTTCGTGACGAACCTTTGCTTCGGTGGCCAGGACATGCGGGACGTTTGGGTGACCGCATCGGGAACCGGCAAGCTTTACAAGACGCGTTGGCCGCGTCCCGGCTTACGACTGAACTTCATGCAACGAACCGCAGCGGACGAATTTTCAGCGGAAAGCGCCCTTTGTCAAGTGAAGTGAAGTCTACCGCCGGAAAGCGCGAGAAAGACTCTACTTGATGGCCCTCATCAAATTGCTTCATTCGCATCACCATTGCCTCGGAGCTCATTGGATATGTCCGATTTGAAGAACGACGGTGTCATGCACCGGATGCCTTATGGTTTTGGCCCAACAGCAGGGCCGCGTCAAGGACCGGATTTGAAGCCGTTCGATTGGAGCACGTCGCCGCATCGCCGCAGCGTCGCCGTCAGTTATCTGACCGATGCCGATCAACTCGGTGAACTCCTGCCGCCTGGGTTCCGTCTTGTAGGTGAGCCGATCGTCACGGTTGAGTTGACCGAGCTTTCCGAACTCGAATGGTTGGCCGGCCGCGGCTATTCCATGCTCGGGGTGCGCTTTCCCGCTCACTTTCATGGGAAAACGGACGACGTTACGGGGAGCTTTCTAAGCGTTCTGTGGGAGAACCTCGCGGATCCAATCCTGAGCGGTCGCGAGGAATTGGGTTACGCGAAAATTTGGTGTGAGTTGCCGCCGGTTCGCGTGTTTGGGAACAGGGTCGTCTGCTCGGCCTCCTGGCTCGGTCATCAGTTCGCTCAGATTTCGGTTGAGGATCTAACTGAGGCCGACCCTGTCGCCCCCGCCTATCCCGGCCTCGGAAGCCTGCGGAGCGATGGAACCTTGCACTACAAATACTTCCCAGACACCCAGAACTGGGGCGAGGCGGCGCTCGCGCACGCTTGTCTGTCACCAGCCGGCGCAAGCGCGTCGGTGGAGCGCGTGAGGCATGGCCGGGGAAGCGTCAGCTTTTTCCCGACCACGTGGGAGGACATGCCGACCCAGTTCCATATCGTCACGAAGCTGCTGCAACTGCCGCAACTGGAAAGCAGAGGCGCTTGGGTGGCCGAAATGCGTGGGGCGTCGGATTTATCGAATCAGCGAAAGCTGGCTTGAAGTCAGTCGGCGTCTCATCAAACGCTGGATGATCGAAACGGCTTTCGCTCCCCCGATCCTGAATGCGGACCGAGATGGTTAGCCGACACAAAGGAAGAATGATGAATAAGGTTTATCCGTTGCAAGGTGTGCGTGTTTTGAACTTAGGCGGTGTTTGGGCCGGACGAGTGGCTTCGATGCTTCTTGCGGATCAAGGCGCGGAGGTCATTGAAATCAATCATCCGGATCGAGAAGACAAGCTCGAAGACGCCGCGCTGGGCCGAGGAAAGACGGCAGTCATCCTCGATCTGAAGGTTCCCTATGATCGGCATGCCGCCCTGCGCCTGGCAAACGAAGCCGACATCGTCATCGACAATCTTGGGCCCGGGCGTGCCGCCCGGTTCGGACTGGACTACGAGAGCATTCGCGATCGTAACGAATCGGTTGTGTACGTGTCGATTCCGGGTTTCGCCGAGGGCAGTGAATGGGATGGCGTCGCAGCGTTCGAAGGTACCGTTGCCGCATCGGTGGGCGCCTATACCGACATTCATGCCCTCGGTCCCGTGCTTGGTGGTCGCCCCATTTTTTCGTCGCTTCCCATGGCATCGGCCTATGGCGGCGTGCATGCTGCGATCGCGGCGACGATGGCCTATCTGAGGCGTCTGCAAACTCACGACGGCTGCCGCGTTGAAGTGCCACTCGCCGATGCGCTCATGTCTGCCATGGCAGTGCTGGTCATGAAGGTCGACGGACAGCCGCAACGGTTCGATTTGCCACCGATCGACAAGGCGATGAGCGAGGTTGCCTTTCCCATCTTCCGAGACATGTCGGACGATATCAGCGAGGCCGGTCGCGCCGCCATCAACGCTTATCTCGCAAAGTTCGGACGCCCTCAATTCGGAAACTACCTTTGCGGGGACGGCAAGATGGTTTTCATCAATGCCGTCGATCACGTCCATCACGCGCAGGCCTGTCTCGACGTGCTGGGCATCCTGAATGACCTCATTGCGGAGGGCATGATCGTCGGCAGCCCGTACGAGGAAGACGGGAGCGGAAATAACATCAGCTATTCGGCCGGGCTGAGTCCTCGCTGGACTCAACGGTTACGGACGCTCATGAGCCAACGCTTTTTGACGAAGCCGGCACATGTTTGGGAGCAATTGCTGCGAGAAGCCGCCGTTCCGGTGACGGTCGTCAGAACGACACAAGAGTGGCTCGACTTGCCCGCTGCGCATGCAGGCGGGAATGTGAGCGAGGTTGAAGACCCGATATTCGGCGCAGTTCGACAGCCCGGGCGCTATATCTCGATCGAAGGTCCTGATGTGCAGTCGCACGATCTGCGGTCACGCGATATCAATCAAGTAGAAATCGGATGGAAGTCGAACCGGGCTACCGCCGAAGCCTCGGTGCCGCATGAGCCTTCGCCGAAGATCCTTTCCGGGCTGCGGGTCCTTGATCTGTCCAACGTGATCGCCGGCCCTGCCGCTTGCCGTATTCTTGCCGAGTTCGGTGCGGATGTTACCCGGATCGACCCGCCTGCGCCTCAGGCCGGCCCGCGCATGACGATGTGGTTCGGCATCGACGTCAATCAGGGCAAGCGTTCGATCATTCTCGACCTGAAGACGGCAGAGGGACGCGCGGTGTTCGAGACGATGGTCAAGAATGCCGACGTCGTTCTTCACAACTTCCTCGATGTCACGGCGGCAAGACTGGGGCTCTCCGACGAGGCGCTCAGGCGAATCAATCCTGACATCATCAGTTGTCAGGTCAGCGCATGGGGAGGTCCGCTAGGTGGCCCGCTCAAGGGATATCCGTCGTTCGATCCCGTCTTACAGGCAGCAACCGGCGTCACGGCACGCTATGGGACGCCCGAAGCGCCAGTGCTGCATGGAATGGCGTCGTGCGTGGACTACATCACTGGGTTCACCGCAGCCCTCGGTGTCGCACAGGCGCTAGTTGCAAGGAAGCTCGGACGAGGCGGCTCGTATGTACGGACGTCTCTATCGATGGGTGCGCAACTCGTTCAATTCCCCTTTGCGGTTTCAGCTAAAGGCGAGCCCACAGGATCTGAGCCTTCGACGCAGAGCGTGCCCGGCTACGGTCCGCACTACCGGATGTACAAGGCCAAGGACCGCTGGGCATTTTTGGCCTGCCGCCCGAAGGATTTCGCGGCGATCGCTGAACTCCTCGGTGCGAGCGAACCAACAGACTCATCCGTGGCGGCTGCAATCGCCGGGCGGACCTGCATGGAAGTCTCCCAGTTACTGGAAGATTGTCGATCCGCATCGTTCGTGCCCATCATCAGGCTGGATCAGGTGCGCGAGGCATGTACGGTATCGGACGTGCCAAACCTCGAACTGAACGGCAGAGTACTCGCAATGCGGGAAGCGGATCACCCGAGCGGCCATCGCGTCAACCTGCCCCTCCCCACCTGGTACAGATTCGGCAATCAAAACGTAGGGCCGCTGGCGCCTGCCCCTGAGCCGGGTTTCCATACCCATCAGGTGCTGCATGAACTCGGCAAATCGGAGGCAGAGATTCGTGAACTGTTTGCAAAAAACGTTGCCCGTCGGGACTGGGCTGTCTTGAAACACTATCTGCCGCTTTAGGACCGCCCTACCGGTCTGGTGAGTCTTTTTTTAGAGTCAATTCCGGAAGGAATTCGTCTAGCTTAACCGTTCCAGGAAGACGAGCAGCGCTACCCGCTGCTCTCGATCCGTTAGAAGCCGCACGGCCAATGAGCCGGGAGGAGACAATCATGTCAATTGAAACGCTCGCAGGCAGCCAAGCCTCGCAACCAGGCCGACGCACCACGTCGAACAAGGCGCTGAAGTCGCTTACAGCAGCTGTCGTCGGAAATCTGCTCGAATGGTTTGACTGGACAATCTACAGCACATTTGCCGTCTATCTCGCCGCCAGCTTCTTCGAGAAATCGACTGCGCTTTCGGCACTGCTTTCCACCCTCGCCGTCTTTGCGGTCGGTTTTCTCGCCCGCCCGGTGGGCGGTTTGATCTTCGGGCGTCTCGGCGATCGAATCGGTCGCAAGAACACGCTGGTCATCACGATGTCGACGATGGCCGCGGCCAGTCTGATGATCGCATTGATACCCTCGTACTCGCACATCGGAATCTGGGCGTCAGTGCTGTTGTTGATAGCACGCCTACTTCAGGGGCTCGCGCACGGCGGCGAGTCTGGCGTTTCTTATGTCTACGTTGCGGAGATCGCGCCGGCCAAGCGCCGAGGCCTGTGGTCGAGCAGCACGATGTTCAGTGCCACACTCGGCGTGATGGGTGCCACCGGCCTTGGTATCGTGTTGACATCGGTGTTCTCTCGAGCGGAAATGGTGGCCTACGGGTGGCGCGTCGGCTTCGCCGTTGGCGGCATTCTCGGTCTGTTTGCGCTCTATCTGCGCAAGGCAGCTCATGAGTCTCCGATCTACGATGCGGAATCGAAGACTAAGCCCACCCCGATGAGCGGCCGCGATAAGCTGCGGATCCTGCTGAAGATCGTGTTCTTTTCTGCCGGCGCGCAAGTCGCTTACTACACGTGGGTCGCGTTCGCGCCCACCTTCGCGATCGCCAGCCGTGGCATGGACGCGCACGGCGCTTTCGTCGCCAGCATTTTCGCCCAACTCGTCGCGCTTTGCCTGCTGCCGCTTTACGGCCACCTGTCGGATCGGCTGGGCCGGAAGAAGATGGTGTTCGTCTACGGACTGGGCCTCATCCTCGCACCGATCCCGTTGGCTGCGCTTCTGACGCGTGACCCTTGGACGCTCTTCGCCTCACAAGGACTCGGCCTTGCCGTATGGACGATCATCGGCTCGCAATATGCCGCACTGATCGCGGAACAGATCCCTACGCAACACCGTGGATTTGGTGTTGGTTTCTTGTCGTCACTCATGTCCTCCATTTTCGGAGGAACGGCTCCCTTCCTCAATACATGGTTGGCCGCAAACCAGATGTCTTGGATGTATTCCGTCTACATCATGGTGCTAGGGGCGTTGACTCTCGTCGCCGCAGTGATGATTCGTGAAACCCGCGGCGTGCCGCTCAGCCATATCCGCAACGATGGTTGATACACGGCGCCGAACCATACCGCTTACTAGTTCGACTTGATAGGAGTTGCAGAGCATGGTCATCGTAATAACACACTATCGCCGGCCCGATATGCCGGCGCAGGAATGGAACGCTCGATATACGGACGACATGGCGAAACGCTTCGTCGATATGCGTGGCCTGCTGTGGAAGATCTGGCTCGACGAGCCGGTGGAGCAACTGTCCGGGGCCATCTACTTGTTCGAGACGAAGGCTGACGCCGAATCTTATGTTCAAGGGCCGGCCATTACTCGTATGAAGGAGAACCCGGACCTGATCGATGTATCGGTGAGAATCTACGATATTCGGGAACGCATGAGTGAGCTCACGCGAGCGCCCCTGGGTCAATGACCTTTTCGAGGGAGTTCGGGAGATAGTTGCCGCTCGTATCAGATGGTCGCGTCAGCTGGACATTTCCACAAACTCCTTTAGCCCGGCAACCCCAAGCGAACCTGTCCGCATTTTCGTGGGCGAGGCGGTTAAAGGAATCATTATCCGCGCGCCTGCATGTATCGCTCGCCGAACAGGATGGCGAACTGATTGACTGCCTGCCGATCAATCGCGATGGCCCGCCCGTCAAGCGCACCGCATACGCCCTCCGCCCATTGCACAAACCGGCGTTCCAGTTCCGTCGGCGACAATAACTCGAATACGCGCCGGATCGTGTCATGTCCGGGTATCCCGTTGCGCAACCTCTGGTACTGCCGCAACCACGCCTGCCGGGCTATTCCCCATGCCTCGATGTCGTCCCAGCCTTCGGCTCCCGACATCACCGCACATAGCGCCAGTACCACGATATCGAGCAGATCGTGATCGCAGCGTCCCGTCACCCGCGTATCCGGCAGATCCCGAAATATCGCCACCAGCGCCTGCACTTCCTTGTCCTCGCGCACCCGTCGCCCCCCGAAAAGACGACCGTAAACGACGAAAAACCCTTTGTTTACAACCCCCTCACGCTAACCTTTGAAAGTAAACGACTTTTGATGCTCCGGCCCAGGCCGACCGGCGGCCCCCTGTGGACATTTCCGCCTTATCCGTTCTTCTCTTTCCGTCCTTGCACCGTTCCCGCACGGTAAACCTGCGGCGCGACCCCATACCATCTCTTGAACGCTTGCGAGAAACTTGACAAGTCGCTGTAACCAAGCCGCTCCGCAATTTCTGTGAGCGTAAGGTGCGCATCGCTCAACAGCGTTTCGGCCATTGCGCTGCGCGCTTCATTGAGCAGGGTTCGGAACGTCGTGCCATCTTCCTGCAGCCTGCGCTTGAGCGTGCGCGCGCTTGTGTTCATCATCCGGGCCATTTCTTCAAGCGTAAGCGGCCCGCCGCCCCACGTTGCATTCATGTAGTGGCGAATCATCGTCGACGTGCCGAGGCGGGCGCGCCGTGCGTCCAGCTGCCGGCTGCACATCTGTTCACACATTGATACCGTGATCGGGTTGGCGTGCGGCAGCGGACGGTCCAGATATTCGCGCGCGAATGCGAGACTGTTCGAACGCGCACCGTACTCGGGCTCGACGCCTCCGATCCGCAACACCGGGGTGGTCGCATGGCGTGCCGACATCGCGCGCGCGGCCTGCAGCGTGAACCGCGACAGCACGAAATCCCCCCCGTTACTATCTTCACTCCCCGATAATTGGGGATTTGGCCAGCCGGGCCCGGCATGATTCTCGCCCCCAGTCGCT